>CAWELC010000005.1:857500-1042227 GCA_963809875.1 uncultured delta proteobacterium
CCGTAGCGAAAGCAAGTCTGAATAGGGCGATTAGTTGCATGCAGTAGACCCGAAGCCGGGTGATCTACCTATGGACAGGGTGAAGCAGGGGTAAGACCCTGTGGAGGCCCGAACTGGTGTGGGTTGAAAACCGCTCGGATGATCTGTGGGTAGGGGTGAAAGGCCAATCAAACTCGGTGATAGCTGGTTCTCCTCGAAATGTATAGAGGTACAGCCTCGGGTAATACGCCGTCGGGGGTAGAGCACTGGATGGGCTAGGGGGCCTACAAGCTTACCAAACCTAACCAAACTACGAATACCGACGAGTGATTCCCCGGGAGTGAGACTATGAGCGATAAGGTCCATGGTCAAAAGGGAAACAGCCCAGACCTCCAGCTAAGGTCCCCAAATCTGTGCTAAGTGGGAAAGGAAGTGGAAGCGCACAGACAACCAGGAGGTTGGCTTAGAAGCAGCCATCCTTTAAAGAAAGCGTAATAGCTCACTGGTCGAGTGAGTCTGCGCCGAAGATGTATCGGGGCTAAAGCACGGTACCGAAGCTGAGGGCCCATGCTTTGCATGGGCGGTAGGGGAGCGTTCCAGTTGCCGGTGAAGGTGGACCGTAAGGACCACTGGAGGCCCTGGAAGTGCGCATGCTGACATGAGTAGCGAAAAAACGGGTGAGAAACCCGTTCGCCGTAAACCTAAGGATTCCTGAGTAAAGTTAATCTGCTCAGGGTTAGTCGGTCCCTAAGCCGAGGCCGAAGGGCGTAGGTGATGGGAAACAGGTTAATATTCCTGTACCACCGAATATGCGTTATTACCGATGGGGGGACGCAGGAGGGTAGGCCATCCGCCGATTGGATGTGGCGGTTCAAGCCTGTAGGGGGGGAAGTAGGCAAATCCGCTTCCTATTAACCTCGAGAGGTGATGAGGAGTCCCTCGGGACATAAACTGGTTGAGCCCACGCTGCCTAGAAAAGCCTCTAGGGAGTGTATTTGGTGACCGTACCGCAAACCGCCTCAGGTAGGTGGGGAGAGCATCCCAAGGCGCTTGAGAGAACTCTGGTCAAGGAACTCGGCAAATTCACACCGTAACTTCGGGAGAAGGTGTGCCCTCATTAGGTGGAAGAACTTGCTTCTCGAGCCGAAGGGGGTTGCAGATAAACGGCGGTGGCGACTGTTTACTAAAAACACAGGTCTCTGCTAAGTCGTAAGACGATGTATAGGGACTGACGCCTGCCCGGTGCCGGAAGGTTAAGGGGATATGTCAGCCGCAAGGCGAAGCGTTGAACTGAAGCCCCGGTAAACGGCGGCCGTAACTATAACGGTCCTAAGGTAGCGAAATTCCTTGTCGGGTAAGTTCCGACCCGCACGAATGGCGTAACGACCTCCGCGCTGTCTCGACCAGAGGCTCAGCGAAATTGCACCGGCGGTGAAGATACCGTCTACCCGCGACAAGACGGAAAGACCCTGTGCACCTTTACTATAGCTTGACACTGAACTTCGGCCTAGTTTGTGTAGGATAGGTGGGAGGCTGTGAAACCGGGACGCTAGTTCCGGTGGAGCCAACCTTGAAATACCACCCTGATTATGCTGGAGTTCTAACTCTGGCCCGTGATCCGGGTCGAGGACAATGTCTGGTGGGTAGTTTGACTGGGGCGGTCGCCTCCTAAAGCGTAACGGAGGCGCGCGAAGGTTCCCTCAGGCTGATTGGAAACCAGCCGTAGAGTGTAAAGGCATAAGGGAGCTTGACTGCGAGACCGACAGGTCGAGCAGGTACGAAAGTAGGCCTTAGTGATCCGGCGGTCCCGCATGGAAGGGCCGTCGCTCAACGGATAAAAGGTACGCCGGGGATAACAGGCTTATCTCCCCCAAGAGTTCACATCGACGGGGAGGTTTGGCACCTCGATGTCGGCTCATCACATCCTGGGGCTGAAGAAGGTCCCAAGGGTTCGGCTGTTCGCCGATTAAAGTGGTACGTGAGCTGGGTTTAGAACGTCGTGAGACAGTTCGGTCCCTATCTGTCGTGGGCGCAGGATGTTTGAGGGGATCTGACCCTAGTACGAGAGGACCGGGTTGGACGGACCTCTAGTGTTCCAGTTATCGCGCCAGCGGTAATGGCTGGGTAGCTACGTTCGGAAGGGATAACCGCTGAAAGCATATAAGCGGGAAGCCCCCCCCAAGATAAGACATCCCTCTCCGTAAGGAGACTGAAGGCCCCTCGTAGACTACGAGGTTGATAGGTCGGGTGTGTAAGTGCAGCAATGTACTAAGCTAACCGATACTAATCGGCCGTGCGGCTTGATCATCCCATATTCTCCATCTCGTTCACTTACCCCTTACTTTACTCTATGTGATTGTCAAAGGGCTGTCGCCCTGTTCTTTCAAAATCAGTTTTCGGTGGCTATTTCGAAGGGGAAACACCTCTTCCCATCCCGAACAGAGAAGTTAAGCCCTTCAGAGCCGATGGTACTGCGTGGGTAACTGCGTGGGAGAGTAGGTCGCCGCCGGATTTATTTTTGCCCCCGATGGGAAACCATCGGGGGCCTTTTTTTTCTACCCCACGAAGACTTCGATTCCCGGGGCCCGGACGGGAGGAATGGAAAGTGGCAGGAAAGAAATGGGTTGTGCGGACGGCATATCTGTCTCCGTTCGCTCTTTTCGAGACGGCGCAATAATGCCAATCATCCGTATGCATGGAAAAAGGACATGATTTTCCATGTCCTTTCGCTTCGATTACCTATTCGGTTTATCGACTATTTAATCAGCTTGTTGAGCTCATCGATCGTCATCGTCGGCCCATAGATCCCCGAGCCCACGGTATAAGGCGAGCCGGGCAGCTTATAGACGTAGCATATCTTTCGTTCGGGCGTGGTTCCCCCGAGTTTTGGCCACATTATTTCAACCCATGCCCCGTTCGCGTTTTCCTCGGACATCTGACACTCCGTCAGTCCCACGTGGTTTCCGACAATGTCTACGACCTGGCTGATCTTAGTGCCCAAAATGTCGCTCATAGGGTGTCCCACGTACCTGTCATTTTTGCAGTCCATGACGAACACGTAGGTGTCCTTCCAGACCCAGGGACCCTTCGGGTCGTTGAATTCGGGCAGCACCGAATCTCCGTTCTTGGCGATATATGAGGCCGCTTCCCTGACCTTGGCGATCACCTCCTCCGGCGTGGCGGAGACATCAGCCGCTGCGGCGGCGCACGCGATGAGTAACAGGATGGACAGCGATAACGCAATAGTTGACGCTACTTTCATGATATAGCTCCTGCAATTGGGAAAAAAGCTCGAGTTCCTGGCACTAGTATACCATATATAAAGGGCCACTGGATTTCAATAACCTTTGTTCTTTCCCGTCACCGGGACGGGTGGGTAACCCGGCGTCAATTTCGCAGCCCGGTGTGACACGACGTGTGGTGCGCCCATGGCGTCTCGGCGAATCCGCGTTGCAGTCATGGAGGATACCGTTGGTGGCGTCAGGGCGATGAGACCATTCGAAAACGAAGCGGGTCCTTCGCAAATTCCTTATTCATCCAGAAATATTGCATTGCCAAACTGAACCGGATGATGTTACTATCGCAGCTTCCCATTCCTATAAGATACTCATACGACATGAATAAGAATATTGTTTTAGTGTCTATGTTCCTGGTGATCACCGCCTGTGCCCCCCTCTTTTCCGAAGTCAATCGACAGGCCCCGCACATGCTGCCTTTCGTCGATGCGCCGATGGAGGAGGCCGCCTTCTGGATAAACCGCCTCCCGGAGCCCGACCGGATCATCATGTCCGGGGCCGAGATCGCGGCCTTCAATAAGAAAACCACCCGCCCCGATGTTTTTATGACCGATATTCTCGATTATCCGCGAACGATTAAGAAGGCCAATGTGGCCGAGATTGCGGATTCTCTCTCCGGGTGGGCAAAGGATCACGCCAGATTCGGCCACGATAACTTTATGCTTACGGATGAGTTCTTCTTCGATATCGACAATAACATCAATCGTGCCGGTCTACCCGCGTCCGTTACCGTACGCTTCGGAATGACGGTGGCCGAAACCGACCTCAGGGTCCTGCCTACCGGCGAGATCGGGATGGAGGCCCGGTCCGAATACGAATTTGACCAGTTGCAGGAGAGCCTTCTTGCGCCCGGAACGCCGGTGGCGGTCATATGGGAGACGAGAGACGGACAATGGCTTCTGGTTGTCTCGCCCTATGCAGCCGGCTGGGCCCAAGCTGAGAAGATCGGGATGGCCCAGTCGAAGGAAGAAATGCGAAAATATCTCACGCAGGAACCCTTTCTCGTTGTAACGGGGCCCGCCGCCGATCTCTTTTCCGACCGATCGCTTGTGCACGGGGCCGGGACAGTTCGCCTTGGCTCGAGAATCCCGCTTCTCGTAAAATCGGATGAAGCCTATGCGGTCCTGGTGCCCGCCCGCACCTTGTCGGGCCGCCTCGTTTTCGAGCGGGGATACGTCAGCAGCGACGCCCCGGTTCATGAGGGGTGGCTCCCCTATACGGGCCGAAATATCCTCACCGTCGCCTTCTCGATGTTGGACAGCCGATATGGATGGGGGGGGATGTTCGGGTACTGGGACTGTTCGTCCTATGTGAGGGACGTCTTCTCGGTCTTCGGGATTGCGCTGCCGCGCAACAGCGGCTCCCAGGCCAAAACTGGGGTTTCCCTCGGCAGCTTCGGAAAAGGCGCGCCGATCGCGGAAAAGTATGCGCTTCTCGACGGGGCCCCTCCGGGCGAGACGTTGTTGGTGATGCCGGGCCACGTGATGATTTACCTCGGGCAATACGGCGGCAACTATTTCGTGATCCACGATCTCTGGGCTTATCGGACGAAGGAAGCGTGGGGGAGGTCAGTCGTCAATGGCGTGGGGCGGGTGACCGTATCCGACCTGTCCCTCGGAGAAGGCGGCAGTCGAGGGCCGCTGGTCGGACGGATTGTTGATATCGTCGAGGTTCGGTGACGGTAAGGCGGTCCGATAGGCCGCCGGGTGCTCGGTTTGCTATTCTGCTGACACGACACATCGTGTCCCCACGGCCTCTTAGTGGATCCCTGGGGGGACGCCTGTCGTGGTGTTCGGCGGGTGAAGATATTACGTGGGTATCTGTTTAAGTCGGTTCGGCGAGAGAATGCGTCGGCCGGGCCCCTACGTGAGCGCCACGACAAAGAAAATCACATTGAGCACGACATACACGCTCAGGATGACCCATCGGCTGATGTTGTTTATCTTAACGGCGGTCTTACTTTTCTTGAGCCGAACATAGTGGGCCGTAACAACGCTGATAAGGGCGCAGGTGCAGATGGCCACAAAAGTTGTGATCATGACCCGGTCGATCAGGGTAAAGGCGGCTATCTCCGGAAGCGTTGCGCTGATGATATAGTGGTTACCGATGATGGTGATCATGGCGCTGGTGAGCACCACCTTGCGGGCGTCGATGTAGTCGGGGTGAAGAAAGAGTACCATAATCCCCAGGATGAACGCGATATAGGCGGCGGTTAACAGGTTAAAGAGGAGCCGCGTCCCCTCACGCTTTAGTGTAACGGTGACGATGGTTTCCGGATAGACGCTCTTCGCAGAAAGTACGGGATCCCCGTACGTCGTCTCGTTAATATCCAATCGCGATTCGATCGAATATCTTTCGACCTTCCAGCCCGGTACCTTTATCTTCGAATTGATGTTCGAGTCAATCCTGTCCGGAACGAAGCGAATCGTCGTCGCGTCGTACTCGGCTTCCTCGATTTCTATTTTAAGCAGTTGCTTGTCGAAGGGGAAATCGGCCATGTTCCAATTGTGCATAAGAACCGCGTTATACTTCATCGAGACCCAGTGCCTCCCGCCCTTCACCAGGTCAAAGTAAAATACGCGCTCGAAAGATTTCGCGTTCACAATTTCAAGCGAGTTTTCGGAGATGGGAGGTGACTCCATGCCTTTGGGAAAGACGAGCCAGACCCAGAAGACCGCGTTATAGGAATTATCCGTGAGAGACAGGTCATACAAGGACATCACGAATACGCCTATCGTGGCGTTGAGGGGGGCATCGTCCGGTGAGTCCGCGGCAGCGGGAACGGCCGGGGCGGCTAATAACAGGAAGAAAACAAGCAGTACGACGAAACGCTTCATAACTCGTCCACCGGGCAACATATTCGGTACCTTCAATGGGATACGAAACACCCGTGGTTACTATATCGAAGCAGATTCAGAATATCAAGAGATTTATATACCGGAATGGGCGCGCAAACGGGCCGGGAGAAGCCGGGCTTTATCCTTAAATCTGAATGGAATTCCTCGGCCGGGGGGCAAGAGGCGGGCGGCTACGTGATTGCTCTTATATAGAAGACGGCGTTAAGGACGACAGTAGACGGATAGAATGATCCATCGGCTGATGTTGTTTATCCGAACGGCGGTGTCTGTCTTTTTCGCTCGTATGTAGTGGGCGGTAACGATGCTGGTCAAGGCGATCAGACCGATGGCGATAAACGTCGTGATCATGATCCGGTCAATCAGAGTAAACGACGGCATTTCGGGAAGCATTGCGTTGATGATGTAGTGGTTACCGATGATAGTGATCATGGCGGTGGTGATGACGACCGAGCGCGCGTCAACGTATTTGGGGTGGAGGAAGAGCAGCAGGATTCCCAGGGCGAACGCGATATAGGCGGCGAGCAGGAGATTGATGAGGAGCCTGGTTCCTTCCCGTTTGACGGCAATCGTGACGATGGTCTGTGCGTAGGTGCTCCTGTCTAAGAGCGTCGGATCACCGTAGGTCGTTTCATCGATAACCAGCCGGGACTGGATGGAAAATCCGTCGACCTTCCAGCCGGGGATCTCCACCTTTGAATCGATGCCGGAATTCTTCTTGTCGGTCAGGAACATGATTTTGGTCGCATCGAGCTCGGCCTCCTCGAGCTCTATGGTGAGCAGCTGCCTGTCGAAGGGAAAATCGTCCATGTCCCAGATATGGATAACAACCGCATCGAACTTTATCGTAACCCAGCGTTTTGAGTCCTTCACGTCGTCGAAAGCAAATAGGCGGTCGAAAGACTTCGCGTCCATGACGCCGATCGTTTCCTGAGGCTTATAAGGTGTGGAGCTGTCTTCAGGAAAAAGACACCAGAACCAGAAGACGGTTTTGAAGGACTTTTCCGCAAAGGAGAGGTCGTATATAGACATCACGTAGATGCCGTTCGTGACGGCCAGCGGAGGGATATCGGCCGCCTCATCCTGGCCGGAGGCGGGTCCGGGAAGCGCCATAATAAAGAGAATTAGAAATAGAGTAATCGCGAGCGGCTTTCTTGAGTGATCCCATAAATGCATGCGCCGAACCCGGTTCCATCATATAGCCTAATGGGACGACTATACCGAATCGTTTTTAAAAATTCAAGACATTTATAAAATAAAGGCTCCAATAAAGGGGAGTGATCGGCATAGATGCAACGGATTTACTATTTCCTTTTGAAACCTCGCCCACTCTGGTATAGTTTTTTCACCACTAACCGCCCAACGAGAGGAACTACCCCGATGGCAGAAATTCATTATCTCAAGGACTACCCCTCCTACATGCCGATCGTCGCCTTCTGGAACTACCGGGAGTGGCACTTAGGCAAACAGCCGTTTGACGAGATTATCGCACGCTACCAGTCGCGGCTGCAAAAGGATAAGGTACCCACGACGCTGATTGCCATAGAAGATACGATGCCGGTCGGCAGCGTCTCCATCAAACTGAATGATCTTGTTGAGCGGCCGGATCTCAATCCCTGGCTTGCGTCGCTCTACGTCCTTCCCGACTATCGGGGCCGGGATATCGGCAGGCAGCTCCTGCAGGCGGGAGAAGCAAGCGCCCTGGCTGCCGGAGTGGGACGGCTCTACCTTTTCACCCACACGGCGGCCGGTCTCTACGAGAAGGAAGGATGGACCTTCATGGAATCGGTCAAGAAGAGTGATGGCATCTCCGAAGCGATTTACCACAAGGATCTCGCCTGATCCTACGGGCACACGCCATTCTAATCTGCATCGCATCGGGTGGGGTCTTCCGTGAATCCCTGGCGGCAGGGGTATATGATGCTCCCCGGAAGACTAGGCCTCACATTCGTGGGGGTCGTCGGTGAATGGGCCGGGAAGCCCGGGTATATCCAGCGAGCCGCCCGGAAGCATCGTTCCCTCAAAGGTCGTGGCGCCGTCCAGCGGCCGCTCCAGCGTAATGGTTATACGGTTTGCGGCAAGCGTAAACGTGCCCCTGAACTCCGTATGTTTGACCGCATCGGTCGTCGTGTCAAGCAGCGAGAGCAGGACGGTACCGTCCTGGCGAAAATCGATGTCAGCCGCCGGACCGAAGGCCCCGGAGGCCCGGCCGAACCAGCTGACGGAGACCAGGATCGGCCCGACGTCCTGCTCGTTAGTCGGCGAGTAGCCGACAAGCCGGAGGTAGCGGACGGTATCCCGGACGGGATCGAGGTCGGGATCGGTCCGCATCTTGTCGCGGGTCGCCAGATCGAGGCGGACCGCCTCCTCGAGCTGATCGAGGATGGCCGACTTGTAGGCATCGTATCTGCATACCGCTTCGGGCCCCTGCTTCCTCAGGACGCCCAGGGTGCAGGCCAGATTGTAACGTCCGAGCGCGTAGTCCGGGTCGGCGGCCACCGCCCGCCTGAAGTAAGCCAGCGCCTCGGGGAGCTTACCTTTCTGATAGAGCCGGTACCCCTGGGTGTTGAGATCCCGCGCCGACTGGGCAAAGGCGCCGTCGATACCTGTCAAAAGAAGCACGATGATCAGGGCGAGAGTCCCGGCGGACCGTTTCATATCGAAGCCTCGTAGCTTTTTATAAATATACCATACTATTTTCGGCCGATGCAACCGTCAACCCGGTATCTGTGTCCAATGGGTATATGAATAGTTGATAGTGAGCAAGGAGGCCGCCATGCCCTTCGTAAAAATCCACGTGTCGTCGCGCTGCATATTCAGCCGCAGGAAACTGGTGCGCGACATCCGGCTCGCGCTGGTCGAGACCCTGGGCATCTCGCCCGACCACGGCCATGTTATCCTCTACGAATCGTGGGTCACTTCCCGATCGGCGCACGAGAGCCGAAGCGCCAATTTCGTTGTGGTCGAGATCCTCATGTTCCCCGGCCGCACGGACGAGATGAAGGAGCGGCTCTTCAAACGACTCAACGAGATCATCCACGGCCGCACGAAAGTCCCCGAGCGAGATATCCTTTTTGTCATCGTCGAGGCCGACCGAAACAACTGGGCGGTCCGGGGAGGGGTGCCGATTTCAAGGCTCGATATCGGATACTGAAGGATGTACGTATCGAAGCCGGGGACCCGGGCGATGACCGGTGCGTCTCTTTTTATAGCTTTTTATCGGACGCAATGATATACTAAAAACAATACGAGGATGCATTGTAAGGAAGGCACTTGTCATCGATCATTCCGGATGTCCACGCGGACCACGACCATCACGGTCATGAACACCAGGGCGCTTTTACCGAGCGCCTTTTCGAATACCGGCTGGTAGAAAAGAGGAAGCTTCTCCTCTCGCTTTTCGTCACCGCGTTTTTCATGCTGGTAGAGATCATCGGCGGTTTTCTTTCCGGCAGTATCGCCCTGATCTCGGACGCCGGCCACATGTTCACCCACTGTTTTGCCATCATTATCGGTCTTGCGGCAATAGCCATCGCGCACAAACCTCCCTGCCACCACCGAACGTTCGGGCTCTACCGGGCGGAGATTCTGGCCTCCTTCGTCAACGGCATCTTTCTGATCCTGGTTTCCGCGGTGATTATCTACGAGGCGGTGGTCCGCATAATTTCGCCCCGGGAGGTCCTCGGTATCGAGATGTTCGTCGTGGCGCTGGTGGGGCTTGTCGCCAATGTCGCCAGCATATTTATCCTCAAGGGGAGCCATGAACACGACCTGAACGTCAAGAGCGTCTTCTATCACCTGTTGGCCGACGCCGCCTCGTCGGTGGGAGTCGTCGGCGCCGCGGTGATCATCTACTATCTCGGCTGGACGGTCGTAGATCCGATCGTGAGCATCGGGATATCGATAGCCATCCTCTACTGGGCCTGGGGCGTCCTGCGGGAATCGGGAATGATCCTGATGGAGATGGCGCCCGGCTCCATGGGCTTTGACAGCGACACCATCGCCACTGACCTGAAGAAGTCGTTTCCGGAGATCGCCGGGATATACAGTGCGCACCTCTGGGCGATCACGCCGGATATGCTGGTCTTTTCGGCCCACATCGGGATCAATGACGGGGTGGAGAATCCCATGGGACTTCTTCGTCTCATCAACCGTCGTCTATCTTCGCGATATCATGTCATAGAATCCACTATTCAGATCGTCACCGATGAGAGTGGCGCGGCCTGTCAGATACCGGTCGAGTTGGTTTGAGGATGTATCCATGACCGAGACGATCATACCGGGGGCCGAGCCTTTCTTCCTCGAAGGGGGGATGCGGGCGTGCCTGCTGATCCACGGGTTTACCGCTTCACCCTTCGAGATGCGGTATCTGGGGAAAAAACTCAACGAGGCGGGCTACACGGTGCTCGCTCCCCGGCTCCCCGGCCACGGTACGAGCGTCAAGGACCTCGACCGGACGGGCTGGGTGGACTGGTATCAGGAAGTCGTTTCCTCCTTCGAGTCGCTGGCCGCGATATATCCCAAGGTCTTTGTCGTGGGGATGAGCGCGGGGGGGACGCTGGCGCTGTATCTCCTCTCCGCACGGGGTCAACGCGGCGGGGACGGCGGTCCTGTCGACCCCAATCAGGTTTCACAGCGCCCTGGTAAGGAGGAGCTTTGCACTCCTTTCCTTCGTCCCGGGCCTGCGGTTGCTGCCTGCCGCCAGAAAGAAGAGCGGTCCGGACATCCGCGATCAGGAAATGAAAGGAAAGCTCGTAACCTATACGCACGGGCCGGTTCGGGCGGGCCTCCAGTTCATCCGCTTCACGGGGATGACCGCAAAGAGACTTGAACACGTAACCGTGCCGCTCATCGTCCTCCAGTCCAGAAACGATCACGTGGTACCCGCCGACAATCCCGAGATCATCATTAAGGGCATTTCGTCTACGAACAAGCGCCTCGTCTGGTTTACGGAGTCCTACCATATCCTTACCTGGGACGTGGAGAGGGACGAGGTGGCGCGGACGATTATAGAATTCTTCGATGGACTGTAATTTCTGAGGGGTAGACTATGGCGTCCGGATTACGGTGATGCGGGTTGACGCATATCGGTCCCCACGGGCACATCGCCCTGGTCACGCTCGATCGTCCCGACAAGCGAAACGCGTTTAATGAGACAATGTGGACGTCGCTGGAGGAGGCGGTCGAAAAGCTGAAAGAGCGCCTCCCCCGGGCGGTCGTGGTTACCGGTGGTGGAGACAAGGCGTTTTCGGCCGGATTTGACGTGAGCCCCGAAAATCCCCAGGTCGCGCGGCTCATTACGGCGCTGGGCGAAAAAGAACGAAAACCGATCGAGGAGCTTATCTTCCGCATACGACATGGGGTCGACGGTCTGGTGATGCTTCCCGTCCCGATCATTGCCGCGGTTAACGGACTTGCCTTCGGCGGCGGGGCCGAGCTTTCCGTGCGCTGCGACATGCGCGTGATGGACCCGGATGCGGTGATCTCCTTTTCGGAGGTAAGGCTGGGTCTCATGCCCGACTGGGGCGGCGGAGTGGCGCTGGCGCGTCTCGTGGGCAGAGCCCGGGCGGCCGAGCTGATTCTCACCGGGAAAAAGGTCGGGGCCCAGGAGGCCTTTGCGATCGGCCTCGTCAACCGGGTAAGCGAAAAGGGAGACGCGGTACACCTGGCCCTCGAGATCGCCGGGGCAATCGCGAAAAACGGCCCCCGGGCGGTGCGTGAGGCGCTCGCGGTCATTCGGAAAACACCGGATATGCCGCTTGCCGAGGCGCTCGATTACGAGAGTGAGCGGGCCGTCGCGCTGATCGAGGGCGGTGAGTGCGTCGAGGGGATCGCGGCGTTTCTGGGGAAGAGGGAGCCGGAGTTTGGGGACGGATAGAATAAGACGTGGAGGAGGGCAGTCGCGTAGTCAGGATACGTGTCGGATGGAATGAATGACTATGCCGTTGTTGGGAGCGTTTCATATAAGGACTTGTAGGGGCGGTTCGAGAACCGCCCGTTCTCTCCGTCATTGCGAGGAGCGTTAGCGACGAAGCAATCCCCCAACTGTCTCCGACAAGAGTCCCTGTAAGGAGTCTTTCACGGGCAACCTGCGGTTCGCCCGCGCTACCCACCATCTCGGAACTGGTCAATATGCTATTATCCGGAATCTCCCATGGGTGGCACCGGCGAAGCGAAGCATGCCGGTGTCTCTTCGAAATCCCGAAATAGTCTCTTCAATCGTGAAAACAAAAGAATATCAGAAAATGCTTGACAGGCCTCGTTTCGCAGGCTATCATTTCGATAGTTATAAAACTATAGCATGGTTGAGGTCGCTATGCCGGACACAATGGACGAAAAGAAGCTGGCCCGGATCTTCAGGGCGCTGGCCAACCCGAACCGGTTGAAGCTTTACCTGATGATTGCCGAGAAGAGCGAACACAGCTTTTCGGCCGACCATGAGTGCTTCATCACCGACATCATCGAGTCGCTGCCCATCGGCGCGCCGACGATATCCCACCACCTCAAGGAGCTGGAGGACGCCGGGATCATAACGACCGAGCGGCGGGGCAAGTATCTGGTGGCCCGGGTCAACGAAGCGATTGCGGACGAAGTGAAGAGGATGTTGTCGTTGAAGGCAGAGAACTAATGAGTGATTTTTTTTGGAATAACACTTCGATAGTTGTCAAACTATAGCATTTAACTAATGACTCAAGGAGGAAAGTAAAATGGCACGGAACACAGGCCAGACGGCGCTTATCACCGGCGCCACCAGCGGCATCGGGTACGAGTTGGCGAAGGTCTTTGGAGCCCACGGGTTCGGGCTCGTGATCGTGGCGCGCGATACGCAGCGGCTTGACCGCGTCAAGAAGGAGATCGAAAACTCCTTCGAAGTGCCGGTTGAGGTCATCGCCGCCGACCTCTCTCATCCCCGGTCGGCCCGGGAGATCGTCGATACGGTCAAGAAGGGCAACATCACGGTGGATGTCCTGGTCAACAACGCGGGTTTCAACGAGTACGGACTTATTCATGGAGACAAGCCTCGAAAAGGAGATCGAGATGATCCAGACCAATGTCACGTCGCTCACGCAGCTGACGAAGCTGCTCCTGCCGGAGATGGTGAGGCGGGGTCGCGGGCAGGATCATGAACGTCGGCTCCACGGGATCGTTTGTCCCGGTGCCGAAAAACGCGGTCTACGCCGCCACAAAGGCCTATGTCCTGAGCTTTTCGGACGCTATCGCCGAGGAGCTTTCGGGAACGGGCGTGACGGTGACGACACTGTGCCCCGGAGCGACGAAAACCGAGTTCGCCCAGCGCGCCCGAATGGGGGACGTGAAGCTCTTTCAACGCGGGGTTATGGACGCCGAGGCGGTGGCGCGGATCGGTTACCGGGCCCTCATGGGCGGGAGAAGGCGCGTCGTTGCCGGGTGCGCGAACAAGATCATGGTATTCTCGATGCGGTTTGCGCCGAGATGATCTCATACTGAAGGTGGGTATGAAAATCATGGAGCGCGGGTAATAGTATCCCGGAGGGATAAACGGGGATACCGGGAATTTTGGGGACACCATACTTAATTCCGATTTCTCAGCTTAAACAAATAGTCTACTGAATTAAGTATGGTGTCCCCAAAATTCGATAAAGGATTTCAAAGGGGGCCATTCGGCCCCCTTGTTGTTTCTGAAATATCTCTACAGCCCCATCATCCGGGAGACGATGAGCTTCATGATCTCGGAGGTACCGGCAAATATCGTGTGGATCCGCACGTCCCTGAAAAGCCGGGCGATGAGGTACTCCTCCATGTAGCCGTAGCCGCCGTGGAGCTGGAGGCCCTGCTGGGCGACCCGGTTTGCCATCTCGCAGACCCAGTACTTTGCCATCGAGGTCTTCTTGACGACGTCGCTTGCCCGCGATGTGGTCAAGCGTCAGCGACTCCAGGAACGTCCTGCCCAGCTCGATCTCGGTGGCCATCTCGGCCAGCTTGAACGAGTTGTACTGGAAGCGGGAGATCGGCCTGCCGAAGGCCTCGCGGCTCTTGGCGAACTCGAGGGTCACCTCCAGCGCGATCTCGGCCAGCACCTGGGAGCCCCAGGATGCCACGAGCCGCTCCTGCTGAAGCTTCTGCATGAGGAACTTGAAGCCGCGCCCTCCTCCCCGAGGAGGTTTTCTTTCGGCACGCGGCAGTCGTCGAAGAAGAGCTCGGCGGTGTCCTGGCTCTTCATGCCGATCTTGTCGAACCTCTGGCCCTTGATGAAGCCCTTGGTGCCGTCCTCGACGACGATCAGCGAGATGCCGGCGTACGGCGGGTTGGCCTTGGGATCGGTCTTGACCGCGGTGACGCAGATGTCGCAGTTGATGCCGTTGCTGATGAAGGTCTTCTGGCCGTTGAGGACGTAGTCGTTCCCGTCCTTGACGGCGGTCGTCCTGAGGGCGGCCAGGTCCGACCCGGCGTTGGGTTCGGTCATGGCCACGGCCGAGATGAGGTCGCCGCTGGCGCAGCCGGGCAGCCACCGGGTCTTCTGCTCGTCGTTGCCGAACGAGTAGATGTAGGGGACCACGACGTCACTGTGCAAGCGAGACCGCCAGGCCCGACTGCTTGGTGCTTCGAGATTTCCTCGAGGATGATTACGGCGTATTCAAAGCCGACCCCCGATCCCCCGTATTCCTCCGGGAGCCAGGGACAGAGGAACCCCTGGGCGCCGAAGTCTTTCCAGGCCTGTTTGGGGGTGATGCCCGCCTTTTCCCACTCGTCGGCGTGGGGGGTGACGTTGGCCTCGAGGTACTTCCGGAGCGCTTCCCGAAAGATCCGGTGGTCTTCAGTGTAGATTTGGTCCAAAAGTGACATGATAGCTCCTCCTGTCTCGTGTCGTCTATGGGTAAAGTAAATCCGTCTTCCTTATATGGTACTCCCCGCTCTATACCGGTCGCGCCACCCCAACGGAATAGCGGCTCCACCGGAACGGGGTAATATGCTTCAATCGTTTTTCTTCCACGTATGTCGTAAGGTAATTGATCCGGATATCGCCGGTGCGGGTATCCAGCAGACAGTAGCTCGGACGGGGATGAGCCGCCTGGGGCTCTCCCACCGACCCGGGGTTGATGATCGAGACGTGACCGACCCGAGTGACCATGGGGACGTGGGTATGGCCGAGGATGATGTAGTCCATACCGAGACCCGCGAATCGGCCGAAGTGGGGATATTCGGGGTAGATGTATTCGTTCTTCGGATTGCCGGGACTCCCGTGGGCCAGCAGGATCTTCTTGCCGTCGATGACCATATCCCGCCGGTAGGGAGTCTCCTTTATCCGTGAAATCGCGGATGAAAGGGCGGAGTTGCCGCCGAAGAGAGAATAATAGATGACGGCGGCCTCTTCGTGGTTGCCCTGGACGTAGATCATGCGTCGCTCGTCGATAATGCGAAAGGCCTCCACCAGCTCATGAGCGCGACCGGCGATATCACCGGCCAGAAGGATGCAGTCGGTCTCGGGCATCTCGTCAAGCGTCGCCTCGAGCGCCGGGAGGTTTCCATGAATGTCTGCAATAATTCCGATTATCATAGAAGAAAGGGGCGGGTTATCGCCCCGCCCCATCTGAGAAACGTATGTTATTTCTGGATCAGCGGAAGCATCGCTCCGAAAGTCTCCTGAACGCTTCCAACCTCTTTGGCGCCGGAAAGATCCGTGATCTTCTTCCAGCTGTCCCGAATCTCTTCGGCCTTGATGTCCCTGCTGCCGTCGCCGATGAGGGCGCCGTTACCCATGACGATGGCCGACCTGCTGTACCAGCCCATCCCGCAGTTGAAGATGTAACCGGAATCCTGGTTCTCCTCGGAGGCGAGGTAGGTGACGAGCGGGGTAATGAATTCGGGTTTCAGTTTCGCGAAGAACTCGGGCGGCATAACGTCCTCGGTGAGGCGGGAGGCCGCCACCGGGGCGATCGTATTGACTTTGACGTTATACTTGGCACCCTCGATCTTGAGGGCGTTCATCAGGCCGATAAGGCCCATCTTGGCCGCGGCGTAGTTAGTCTGGCCGAAGTTGCCGTAGAGCCCGGCGCCCGAGGTGGTCAGCACCACGCGGCCGTAGTTCTGCTCTTTCATGATGGCGAATGCCGGCTGGGTTACGCAGTAGGCGCCGCGCAGATGAACGGCTACGACCAGGTCCCAGAGCTCGGGCTCCATTTTGAGGAAGCTCTTGTCGCGCAGGATGCCCGCGTTATTGATGACGATATCCACCTTGCCGAAGGCGTCGACGGCGGTCTTGACGATGCCCTGGCCGCCCTCGATGGTGGCGACGTTATCGTAATTGGGGGCCGCGTCGCCGCCCGCCTTCTTGATCTCGTCGACAACTACCTGCGCCGGGCCGTGGCTCGCTCCCGAGCCGTCCCGCGAGCCGCCCAGGTCGTTAACTACAACCTTGCAGCCGCGCTTGGCCAGCTCCAGGGCATAGGTTTTCCCGAGGCCCGCGCCGGCGCCCGTAACGATGGCTACCTTGCCTTTGAAATTGATATCTCCCATGTTCAACTCCTTTTAATGGATATATGGTTTCGATATATGTAGTGAAACGCGAGGCCGCTGCCGTCAAAACGGGGATTGTAGAAAACCGACGCCGATGCTAGAAAAAAGCGATGAGCGGCGATACTACGTTCCCTGCCGATTTACTCGAAAGGGCCTCATTGCTCCATCTCTATGGAAGGGCCGCCACGAAGGTCCCCGTCAGCTTAACGGCGCCGTTACCGTCGGCCGATTCGATCTCACATTCGATGAGCTTGTCTTTGCCTTCTTCCCATTTCTTGACAACCTTGCCCTTCACGGTGATGGTGGCGCGCTTGGTGGTGTTGGCCGCGTCGTTGAGGTCCATCGGATCGGTCATGCCCGAAAAGCGCACCTTATATTTTTTCAGATGCTTCTGCGGAATCCAGCTGGTGACGGCCCGTCCGGTGATCCCCATGATCAGCATGCCGTGGGCGATGACGTTGGGAAGACCGAAAAGGGCCGTGAAGGTGTTGTCGTGGTGCAGCGGATTGAAATCGCCCGAGGCGCCGGCATACCGCACGAGGTGGGTCCGGGTAATGGGATCCGAGGTGAAGGAGGGCATTTCGGTGCCGACGTTAACGTCTTTATAGTAGACTTCCTTTGTCATAATTTCCTCCTACCTTTCCACGAGGGTCGAGCGGCCCTTGATGACCACCTCGCCCTTCTGGTTTTTCATTTCCGTCTCAAGGACCGTGAACTCCATGAAGCTGCCGGGTTTGTTCTTCTTCTCTTTCTCGTACATATCCACCACCTTGGTCTTGCAGGTGATGACGTCGCCGGGATGGATGGGCTTGAGATACTCATACTCTTCCTCGCCGTGAAGCAGCCGGCCGAGATTGATGCCAAGGCCGGTGATCATGGGCATCAGGCCGCCGCCGCCCCAGAGGGCGAAACAGGTCTGGAAGGTGGGCGAGATGACGATATCGTCATACCCTTCTTTCTTGGCCACATCTTTGCTCACGTAGATCTGATCGATATGGTCTCTGCTCTCCTTCTGAGAGATCGCCATGACGAACTCGGCGATCTTTCCCTTCTCCACCTCATAGGTGAAAGGGGGAAACTCCGTCCCCAGTTTCGATTTGTCTGCCATAAAGGCCTCCTGTAAAAAAGTCGGTATATACCCTCTATTATTCCTTTACGTCGATACCTGAGAGCAAACCGTTGAGGTTCACCTTGAGAACCTTCTCGCGGGGAGCGAGCCCCATGAAGATGGCGGTGGATACGTCCTCGACGAGATTATCGATGGGTATCTCACGGTCGAAGACAAGCCAGGGGATCGAAACGTGCTCGACCGTGCCGAGGATCATATCCCTGATGATATGGGGATTGGCATGGGAGCCGATCTCCCCGTCCCTGATGCCCTCGGAGATGATCTGTATAATGAGGTCCGAGTAGAGCTTGAGGTTTTCGTAGGTCTTGCTCCGATAGTAGTCGGGGTCTATGCGGATCTCCAGCGTCATGATCTTGGTGAAGTCCTTGTGGTTGCGAAAGTAGAAGAGGTGGCACCAGATGATCTTTCTGAGCTTGTTGAGGGCACCTTTGATTCCCTGGAGATGGTCAAGCACAAACGTGGCGTAGTCGGCCAGATAGTTTTCCGGCACGGCGTAGAGCAGGTCTTTCTTGTTGGCAAAATATTCGTAGATCGTTCCTTCAGCGACCTGGGCGTCCCGGGCTATCTCGGAAACGGTGGTTTCGAAGTATCCTTTTTGTGCGAAAATGCGCTCGGCGGCAGCAATGATACGCTCCCGTTTGTCGGCCGGATCCCGATTGGTCTTCAGACCCCTGGCGACCTTGGAGAGGTTCTTTTGAACATCATTCAATTTCTTAGTATTATCGGGCATTATCGAGCCTTGATTAAGAAAGTTCACGCCTCCTTGCCGAGGACGGCTCAATTATAGTGAGTTGCCCGTTCGTTTGTCAAGTGATAAATATCATTGGTAAAACTAAATCTGTAAAAATGCTTGACAAAAAAACCATTTTATAATAAAAAAATGTCGAGACTCATTCAGTTTGCGGCATATCCCCCAGGCTCCGATCCGCGGTGGGGCCGACCGGGACTGGGGTCGACTGAACACAGCTCAATTGATGAGGGTGAAAAGGGTGTGAATACGCGGCCGTCCGCACATGTGACGTACTTTTGGTAAAGGATGAATGAAATCATGAACGACGATTCGAGATCCTGACATATGCGTTCAACTTATTAAGAGGAGATTGTTAAAATGGTAGGCATCACATCATTTGGGGGGTACATTCCGAGGTACCGACTCAATCGCTTTAACATATTCGGTGCGATGGGGTGGTTTAACCCGGTAACCATCGCGGTCGCCCAGGGTGAGAAGGCCGTTGCCAACTACGACGAGGACAGCCTCACGATGGCGGTGGCCGCAGGGCTCGACGCGTTGTCGGGCTTCGATCGCTCAAAGATCGACGGTGTTTACCTCGCGTCGACGACGTTGCCGTACAAAGAGCGCTCCTGCGCGGCGATCGCCGCGGCGGCCATGGATCTCAAGACCGACCTGCGCGTCGCGGACTTCGGCGAGTCGGTGAAGGGCGGCACCACCGCGGTGCTGGCGGCAGTCGACGCGGTCAAGGCCGGCGAGGCCGGAAACGTCATGGTGCTGGCCGCTGACTTCCGCATGGGCAAGATGGGCAGCATGGTCGAGCAGTTCTACGGCGACGGGGCCGGATGCCTGGTTCTCGGCAAGGACAACGTGGTTGCGGAGTTCAAGGGATCATATTCCGTTTCGTACGATTTTGTAGACCACTTCCGAGGCGACGGCAAGCCGTTTGACCGTACCTGGGAAGAGCGCTGGATCCGTGACGAGGGCTACACCAAGTTCATCCCCGAGGCGATCGGTGGGCTCCTCAAGAAGACCGGGGTCAAGGCCGAGGACGTGGCGAAGGTGGTTTATCCCTGCTACTTCGGGAGGGATCACAAGACGATCGGAACGAAACTCGGCTTCAAGCCCGAGGCGATCCACGACAACATGCACGCCACCGTCGGCGACACCGGCGCCGCCCATCCACTCGTGATGATGGTGTCGGCGCTCCAGGACGCCAAGCCCGGCGACAAGATCGTCATGGCAAGCTTCGGGACGGGGTGCGATGCCCTCCTGTTCGAGGTGACCGACAAGATTAAGAAGCTTTCGGGCATCAGCGGCATCAAGGGGTCCCTGGCAAACAAGGCGGATCTGACGCCCTACGAGAAATACGGGGTCTTCCGAAACATTATCCCCATGGAGCTGGGTATCCGCGGCGAGGACAGCGCATTTACCGCCTTCTCCACGCTATGGCGCAAGCGCAAAGCCGTGCTTTCGCTGGTCGGCACGAAGTGCACCAAGTGTAATACCCCCCAGTTCCCGCCCCAGCGGGTCTGCGTGAATCCCGATTGCGGCGCCATCGACCAGATGGAAGACTATCGATTCTCCGATAAGGACGCGACGATCTTCTCCTATACCGGCGATATGCTCTCTTTCTGTTACGATCCGCCCCAGGTCTATGGTATAGTCAGGTTCAAGGGAGGGGGACGGCTCTGGACGGACTTCACCGACTGCAAGCTGGAGGATATCTCCGTGGGCCAGAAGGTGAAGCTCTCCTTCCGGAGAAAATATTATGATGACAAGCGGGGCATTCACGGCTACTTCTGGAAAGTCGTACCCGTCAAGAAGTAATGACAGCCACCCCCAACTATAAGGAGAAAAACGATGCCAAGTGGGATCAGAGATAAAGTCGCTATCATTGGAATGGGCTGCACCAGGTTCGGCGAGCGCTGGGACATGTCCTCCGAAGATCTGATGGTTGAAGCGTTTGTCGAGGCGCTGGCGGATGCGGGGATCGAGAAGAAGGATATCGACGCCTCGTGGTTCGGATGCTGCTTTGACGAAGTCAACGTCGGCAAGAGCGCGCTGGCGCTCCCGATGACCCTGAAGCTCCCGTATATCGGCGCGACCCGCGTCGAGAACTTCTGCGCCAGCGGCACCGAGGCGTTCCGCGGCGCCGTGTATGCCGTCGCCTCCGGCGCGTGCGATATCGCGCTGGCCCAGGGCGCCGAGAAACTGAAAGACACCGGTTACGGCGGCCTGCCCGACTTCGGGACCGCTATGGGAACGTTTAACCGGCTCTTCATGCCCAACGCCACGGCGCCGGGCTCATTTGCCCTCATGGCGACCGGCTATATGGCAAAGTACGGGGTCAAGCCCGAAGAGCTGAAGATGGGCCTGGCCAAGATCTCGGCCAAGAGCCACGCCAACGGCGCCCTTAACCCGAAGGCCCACCTGCGCAAGGCCGTCACCGTGGACCAGATCATGGCCGCCCCGATCATCGCCTGGCCGCTGGGGCTCTTTGACTGCTGCGGCGTTTCAGACGGATCGGCCGCCGCCATCGTGGCCACGCCGGAGATCGCCAAGAAGCTCGGCAAGACCAACCCGGTCTTCGTCAAGGCCCTCCAGATCGCCGTTACGTCCGGCGAGGAGATGTGGTACGACAGCTGGGACGGCGCCCATGTGGAGACGACGTTCCGAGCCGGCCAGAAGGCGTACGCTGAGGCGGGCATCAAGAACCCGCGCGAGGAGATCAGCATGATGGAGGTGCACGACTGCTTCTCCATCACCGAGCTGGCCACCTATGAAGATCTCCAGATCTCGCCGCGCGGGCAAGGCCATCGAGGATATCAGCGCCGGCTTCTACGATCTGAAGGGAAAGCTCCCGTGCCAGCCGGACGGCGGGCTCAAGTGCTTCGGCCACCCGATCGGTGCCTCCGGTATCCGGATGCTCTACGAGATGTATAACCAGCTCCTGGGCAGGGCGGGCGAGCGGCAGATCAAGGATCCGAAGTTCGGCCTCACCCATAACCTGGGCGGCTTCCCGGCTATGAGCGTCTGCTCTGTGGCGATCGTCGGCAAGTAGGGGATCTTCTTTCATCCATACGATACCCTCACGCCGAACGCAGTGAAACGAAATCGGAATCAGTAGGGGGAGCTCGAAAAGCTCCCCCTATTTTTATGCAATAATATATCCGTACGGTTTGACATCCGTCGTAAGCCGTAGTATCCTTTTTATATCTACAAATTATGTTATAAGGAGTGGCCATGTTTGGTGCGATAGTGAGTTATGCGATTTTAGGGATACCGGTAGCCGTTTATCTCGGCATCATCACGATACTTTGCCTCCTCTTCACCGCGACAATCTCCATCCTCAACAGGCGCAAAATAAGGGTGATCTCCATGAAATGGCACACGCGCATGGCCTATGTCACTATCACCGTGGCGGTAGTGCACGGGGGGACGATCCTGCTGGCCACACTTGGACTTTAGAAAGGTAACGGGGGCGGGGCGCGCCGGACGGGGCGCCTGGGCCCCTTTCATTAAGGAAGGGATCGTCCGGACCCCATGTTCGGATTATTTTGACGCTGCGCGCAGTCTCTTACTGCGCGCGAAGTGTTATGTATCGACGGGTCGGATTGGTTGCGAGGGAGTGTTCGGGGCTTCAAAGATATGAGTGACGAAAACAGAGACATACACGTCGTCGCCCTGAAGTGCCCGAATTGTGGGGGTTCCCTGCAGGTACCCCAGGGCACGGACAGGACTCAGTGTGACCATTGCGGGAGCACGGTTTTGATCGTCGATGCCCGGACCGGAGAGACCCGGATCGATACGAGCGTGCCTCAGACGCCGGAGGAAGCGGCGGCCAACCGACGGATGATCAAAATAGTCCTTTGGGTCATAGCGATTGCGGTTGTGCTGCCGATCGTTGCGACGGTGCTCGTCAATGTTATTATTGTGATCGTGTCTCTCATTGTGGGGCTCGTCGCGTCGGGTGTGGTGCGTTGAGAAGCGGCCGGAGGATTCCGGTACGGCACGGCGTTGCGTCGGCAGTGCGTACGGGGAAACCCGTTCCGATATAATGCAATGGCGGCTGGCGCGATGAGAAAGGCCGTTGTCTGTTGCCTCAGGCGGCGGAAGGCGTACTCCAGGACGGAACTACCGGTATCGAGAATCGCGAAGGGCATCACATAGATGCCCTTCGGGGTCTTCAGCATTTTAGATGAGCGGCCAACGCCCCGGTGTCACTTGTCTCCCACGACGATCACTTTATAGTATCCGGTAATTTCGTAGGCCTTCTTCATGGCCTCCTCGCCTTTGCCCACCCAGATATCCAGCCGGTTACCGTTGATGGCCCCGCCTCGATCGTGAACGGTGTAGACCTTCGGGAGGTCGAATTTACCGAGGTCCTCGATGATGACGTTCGTCCCGTACTCCAAATGCGGGGGACCGGCGGCCATACCCATATAGACAGGGGTGGTGTCGCTGCCCATGATCCCCCGGCCGTTTAAGATGATGTCGCCCCGGTAACTGCCGGTAGCGTATTTCTCCTGGTCGGGCAGCGGGGAGTAGTAGCCGGTCACCCGGATGACCCGCTCGTAATATTTTCCGGTGGCCAGGAGTTCTTTGATCTTCTTTTCGGTGATCTTCTCCTGAAGGTATATGTCATACCCCTCGCCGATCAGCATCGACGCGAGGGCCTCGTCGCCCCACTCGTACCGGCTCAGATCGATAAATATTCCCTTCCTGTCCTGATCGCTGACGATAAAATACGAATTGATGCCGAAGACGAAGAGGACCAGGCAGACGAGTCCCGCTGCCACAAGCGGTGTTGCTCCCTCGGGGAGGACCTGCCTGGTGGCATGTCTTTTTATCTCCGCAAAGACGGCGACGACGACTCGATGCGCGCTTCTGACGGCCTCAGCGATCCGGTTGACGAAAAGGAAGAGCCCGTCGCGGGCACGCATATATCGGCCGACGATGGTGAGACGAGCGTGAGTGATGCCGCCGGCGACGCTGGCGACGAGGTGGAAGAGTGTGCCGCGTGCGCGGGTATACCGTGCGACGAGGGAGAGGCGCTTCCGGTCGACGGCATATGCGATCCGGGCTTCGTATGAGCGGGCCGCACGTCCGATACGGGAACGTGAGTCTGAGACGACGCGGCGCACCCCGTCATGTATGCGCTCGAGTCGGGAGCGGGCCGAAGCGGCAGCACCGAATATCATGGTCCGGGCGGCCATGACGGCCGCCAGTATCCCCGCATGGATTCCGGTGAAAACGCTGCTGGTTCGTAACCCAACGCAGAAGCCGGCCGCAAGTAGTCCGCCACAGGCATCGACGAGGGTGTCGCCGACACGCGAGGCTCGGCGGGCCGCGGCCGCTATCGAGGCGGTGAGCGCTTCCCGTAACCAGAAGTACGCGTTGGCGGCGACGATGAGGGCAAACAGCACAAACCGCCGGCCCGTGCGGCAGGCTTCCAGAGAGAAATCCCACACGGAGTCGGCCGGGGCTTCCTTCCTTCGGTGCATATTCGGGATGAAAGAAGCGGCGGTGCTGGGTAATTTGCGCGCGAGGAGCGCGGTTTGTTTCGTCCGATAGAAGAGAAGATGGAGCAGGGCGCGTGCCCGGTGGGCAAAGGGCTCTCCGGGACGAACGACGACTTCGCGGAGAAACGCGTACGCCACCCGCTGCTCGTCGGCGGGTGGAGAGTGGAGGGATTGAACAAGTATCTCGATTATCTCGGGTCTCTCCACGATACGGCTCCCTTATGGAGGGGACAAAGTGCCATAATCCGCATATCCCCCAGCCGGCGCAGTCCGATGAGTACGTATGGGGTTTCAGGATGCGGTAGATATAACAATGCCTTATACTATGTACAATAATTCGCGAACAATGTCAAGAAAAATGTTTAAAAGAGCATAAATTAATTATACGTTTCTTAAACTTATATATAAAAGATATATCCAAACCTTCCATTGTCAGCCGTACATTGACTGCCGTTCGGGATGACGTTGCAGCCCGGATAAAAAGATTGATTTGTCAATCAATTGCCTTGACATCTCCAGCCGACTTTGATAGCGTGAACATCTCCCAGTGAGACCCTTTCGGAGGCAGATCACGTAAAACCCCACAGCACCAGATTCAAGGTAACCCGACGTAACGGTGATCGAGTCCCGTCGCCGCAGAGCAGCAACACCGGGAAACGACCGGCAAGAGAAAAACGAATGGCAACGGTGGGGGGTCCGGCGTGAGTTCCGGTTTCGAAATCTCCGACGCCGTCCCGTTAGCGGATCTTCTCTGCATGAGTAAGTAGTGGCTAAGAAACGGATACAGAGTTCAAGGAGGTGACACATGGCCCAAAAACAGCAAGACCGGGAGCTGCTGCAGTATGACAGCAGGATCAAGGTTCCGTACACCTGGTCTGTGGGGGAAGTGGGAAGCCGCTTTCTCATGGAGCTGAAGGAAAACAAAAAGATCTGGGCGACCAGATGCCCCTCGTGTGATATGGTCTTCGTCCCCCCGAAGAAGGCCTGCACCTACTGCTTTTCCGATATCCACGAGTGGGTCGAGGTGAAGGATGAGGGGGTGCTTCAAACGTTCACGGTCGTCAGATACGAAACCCCGCTTATCCCCGGAAAGTCCCCCCAGATCATCGGGATCGTTATGCTCGACGGCGCGGATACGGGGCTGGTGCACCTGGTCGGGGACGTCTCTCACGACAAGGTAAAAGTCGGCATGCGCGTCAAAGCCGTGTTCGAGGAGAACCGGAAAGGGCACATACTCGATATCAAGCACTTTAAACCGATATAAATGAGGAAGAGCATGAATGGAGTTGAGGACATCACCATCATCGGGGTAGGTCAAACGGCTATCGAGCGACGAAAGCCGGCCGAAACCTTCGCCGATATGGCCTATGAGGTCGTCACGAAAGCGCTCCATGACGCCGGGATGACCATCGGCGACATCGATAATATCGTGACCACCTCAAACGATTTTTGGGACGGGCGCACCATTTCGTCCATGGCCGTCAACGACGCCGTGGGCGCGGGGCTGGGTAAGAATATCACCACCGTCGAGGGCGACGGAACCTTCTCGGCTTTTTACGGGATGTGCCGGATCCTTTCGGGCTCATATAAGAACAGCCTCGTCGTCACCCATGTCAAGGGATCGATCTCCGACAATATCCATATCACTAACGGCATCTTTGATCCGATCTATATGAGGCCGATAGGACTTGACTCTCTCAACACCGCGGCGCTTCAGATGCGCCGCTATATGACCAAATACGGCATCACCGAGGAACAGTGCGCCAAGGTCTCGGTTAAGAATCACGCCAACGCCCTGAAGAACCCTTATGCACAGATCAAGAAAGCCGTTACGCTCGAGGACGTGATGGAGTCGAGGCTCATCGCAGACCCCCTGAAGCTGCTGGACTGCTCGCCGATATCCGACGGAGCGGCGGCCGTCATTATCTCGGGCGAGGAGTCGGCCAAAAAGCATAAGAACGCGGTCAAGGTCAGGGGCGTTGGGTATTGTGCCGACGCCTATTTCCTCGGCGACCGGGATCTGGCCGACGCCAACGCGCTTGATATGGCCTCATCACGAGCGTACGAGGCGGCCGGGATCACCGACCCGATGTCCGAGATCGACGTGGCAGAGATCTACGACGCCTTTTCTTTCATGGAGCTGATGTGGTACGAGGGGCTCGGCTTCTGTCCCCCCGGCGGGGCTGGAAAGCTGATCGACCGGGGCGTCACCGAGATGGGCGGGAAGCTCCCGGTCAACCCCTCGGGCGGGCTCCTTTCGGGCCATCCGGTCATTACCGGCGGGATGATCAGGCTGATAGAGGCCTGCCTTCAGGTACGGGGAGCTGCCGGCGACCACCAGGTCAAAGGGGTCAAGACGGCGCTGGCCCACGGCGTGAACGGCGCCTGTGGCCAGTCACACTGCGTTTGGATCGTAGGGAGGTAGTAATGGCAAAGGTAAGAACGGCAATCGTCGCCACCGGCCAGACCCACCATCGCTCCAGCCGTCTCGACGTCAACGGGATCGAGCTGATCCACGAGGCGGTGAGCCGGTGCCTGGAAGATGGGGACCTGACGATAGACGATATAGATGCCGTCGTCATCGGCAACATGGATCACTTTGAAGGAATCAACTACGTTGATACCTGGAGCATAGACGGCACGGGCGGCTTTATGAAGCCGGTCATCAAGGTGACCACCGGCGGTACCACTGGCTCCACCGTCGGCCACTGCGGGTATCACCTGGTGGCCTCGGGAATGTTTGACAAAGTGCTGGCGATAGGGTGGGAAAAGAACTCCGAATCGGATACGACGGCGGCTATCACCACGGCCTTTGACCCTATTTGGGACAGGCTGGTCTTCGCGGGGGCGATCTCCGGGCTGGCCGCCGAGGCGATGGCCTACATGGTAAAACACGGCGCCACCGAAAAGGATGCGGCGCGCGTGGCTGTCCGCGATCGGAAACACGCGACGAATAACCCGTACGCGCAGCTTCGCAAAGAGATCACGATCGAGGACGTAATGAATTCCCCGATGCTGTCCGATCCCATCAAGCTCCTGGACGTCTGCCCGAGGACGGACGGCGCCTGCGCGGTGGTATTCGCGTCGGAGGACTATGCCGAAAAGATCTGTGACAGGCCTGCGTGGTTCCACGGGGTTTCCGTCAAGCATCCGTACAATTATCTCGGGGACTATGAGTGGGAAAACAGCCTGCCGTCGATGCGGATGGCCTCCCAGGAGTTATACGCCAAAGTCGGGATCAAGGAGCCGCTAAAAGAGATCGACGTCATGGAGCTCTACCTCCCGTATTCCTGCGCGGGGCTTTCGTGGATCGAGGCGCTGGGCATATGTGGGCCCGGAGGGGGACCCAAACTGTTGTGGGACGGCGTGACCGATATGGGTGGGGAGCTTCCCATCAACCCCTCGGGCGGCGTGATCGCGACCAACTGCATCGGCGCGACGGCGCTGCTGCGGATTGCCGAGGCGGCCATCCAGATCATGGGCAGGGCAGACAAACGACAGGTTCCCGACGTAAAGACGGCGCTGGCCAGCGGATTCGGCGGCTGTTTCTGGAGCGACGTAACCATTCTCAAGAGCACTAAACCGAAATAGAGAGGAGGTCGGTATGACAAGTCAGGGTGTTGACCTCTTGACGATAAACTCCGGCGACGCCGAGCAGCCCTTCTGCTACACCGTCGGCGCCGAAGGATCGAGGTTTCTGACCGAGATCAGGGACAACAAGCGGTTCGTAGGCATCAAGTGTCCGAAGTGCGGCAAGGTTTACGTGCCGCCGCGCAAGGTCTGCGGTAAGTGCTTCGCGGAGATGACCGAGTGGGTCCCCGTTAAGGATGAGGGCTACCTTCACACCTACACGATCCTGCGCTTTGCCTTTCTGGACCCCGAAACGGGGAAAGAAAAGCCCGTTCCCTACGGCTATGCTTTTATCAGACTGGACGGTGCCGATACCGACTTTCAGCACTATGTGGAGATCAAGGACGAAAAGAAGGTCAAGATCGGCGCGCGGGTGAAGGCCGTCTTTGAGGAGAAACGGTCGGGGAAGATTACCGACGTCAAGCACTTTACGGTGATAGACTGAGACCTGCGATTCAGAATCGGACAGACAGGGCCCGGGTAGCCGGGCCTTTGTCGTTTTTATTGTGACTCTCACCACCCGCGATGGTTGCGAGGAGATTGATGAATAATATGTGCGGGCTTTCGGACCTTTCCGGGTATGTTTGATGTGGAGATGAGATGAATTAGCTTGACATTAGTATGATATCAAACTATTATTGAGCCATGAAAAAAGAACTCATTATCTTTCTGATCGGCCGCATTCAATACAAGGCCAATAAGTTCCTCATCCGGGAGCTGAGGGCGCGCCACTATGAAAGGACTGGCCCCGTCTCACGGCGAGATTCTCGGGGCCCTCGTCTACCGGGGCCCGCTGCCCATGACGGCGATAGCGCAGATCATCGATAAGGATAAGTCTACGATCACCGCCCTGGTCAACAAATTAGTGAATCTCGGATACGTTCAGAAGAGCAAGCACGAGTCTGACGCTCGGATCAGCCTGATATCATTGACAGAAAAAGGGGCGGCATTAAAGTCGGAGATTTTGAATGTCGGCAAAGAGCTGAGGGCACGGTCGTACCAAGGAATTTCGGATGAAGAAGGGGAAATCCTTATACGGCTATTGGCAAAGATCGATAAAAACTTCTGAGTTTTTTTTGGATGGATAGTTTGATATCAAACAATAATCCATAAAACCGGGATACATCGGCAATAGTTGAATCGCCGCGGGGAGCCGGGACGTGGTGCTCTGCGGCGGTGGCCAACGGGGCATGGTAGAAGTCTTTTTAAAAAGGAGAAACGAGATGGACAAGAAGGAGTTGATTAAGTTGTCGGAGAGCGTTCTTGGGGCGTGGAATCTGCAGGACGTTGAGAAGACCGTCGCGTGTTACACTCCCGACCTTCAGTACCTCGATCCGAACACGAGGGGTGTCGTGAACGGCGCCGAGGCCATGGGCCGTTATCTGAGAAAACTATTCGGGGCCTGGGAGATGCACTGGTCTCTCAGGGACGTGTTCCCATTTAGCGATGTCGAGGGCGGCGCCTTCTTGTGGCATGCGACACTCAAGAAGCCCGGAAGCGAGAAGACTGCTGAAGTGGACGGCATGGATTTAGTTATCGTTGAAGGGAATCGTATCAAACGCAACGAGGTCTATTTTGACCGTGCCGCGCTTGCGTCACTTCTGCAACCGTAACCCGTTACTATCGACCGGGTTCTAATACGCGGGCTACGGGGCACGCGTTCCCGCGAACACCCGGGACGAAATAGCACCCCGGAAGTGCCGGCAATATCACGTGCTTCGTGACCATCCATCGATCACCGACTATGCGGAATCAGACCGACACGGGCCCGGCGAACGGGTCCGTGTCGGGTCCCGGGAAAGCGGACTCACGGGCGGCGCGCCCCGGATAAGTGATTACCGAGAGTCTTGACCGCCTCTCCCGCGGGATGTATCATAAAAAAAGGGAATATACGCCCGGCAATAGTGTCCTTGGGCCGTGTTCGAGTCAGGAGACCCGTCTTCGCCGGGAGACGTGATACCGCCGATACGCATGGAGCCAGGCGAGGAGAGATGGGAGCACCCGAAATTAAAAGGCGCAGCCGGGTAAAGTCGCTGCTCAGGGAACTGCTTCCGACACGTGTCGTCGATTGCTGGCGGAGATCTCGTTCGCACTGCGCGTACCGGGTGCTGAAGGCCCGTGCGATGCTTGGTTCTCGCGGGGCATTGCGATCGCTCTCATCCGTATCGAAGTCCAATGTATGGCTTGACCCGGCGCAGCTCGAGGCCCTCCAGGGCCGTTACGCGTATCGTGACGAATATTCATATGAGCCCGCGGCGCTGCGGGCCAGGGGAGAGGAGCGGGCCGAGGATATGCTCGCACTGCTTGGCCAAAGAAGCTCGACGCCGCGCCGATTTCTTGAGCTTGGATGCGCCGACGGCATGACCGGCGCCGCCCTGGCGGCACGGGGGAAAGCGGTAACGGCCGTCGACACAAGTCGGGATATATTTGACGCGAGGGCCGGAGAGGCGGGCGTGGCTTTCCATCGGATGGATGCGGGGCATCTGCGTTTCGATGATGGAACGTACGACGTGGTATATTCCTACAACTCGTTTGAGCATTTCACGGACCCTGCTCGCGTCCTTTCCGAGGCGGTTCGCACCGCCCGAAAAGAGGGCTATATCTACCTCTCGTTCGGACCACTCTATAATTCTCCCTGGGGGCTTCACGCCTATCGGTCCGTTACCGTTCCTTATTGCCATTTTTTGTTCCGGGAAAAAGACCTCATCCATTTTGCCGAGGAAAAGAGCCTGCCGCCGATAGAATTCAAGCAGGTCAACGGTTGGTCTCTTCAATCGTTTCGCTCTCTCTGGCTCCAATTCGATCGTGTGCTGAAAAGGATCCACTATCGCGAGTATCCCGACAGCGATCACGTCGGCCTTATCGAAGAGTATCCCTCATGTTTTAAGGGGAAAGCAGCGTCCCCGGAAGAGTTCATTATCTATCAGATAGAACTCCTGTTCAGAAAGGTCAAATGATGTCGCCGGACCGGATCGCCACGCCGGTCTCTTCTATCTGCACGAGTCACGCCGCCGGTATTTTCTTTTGGGCCGGTTCGATGTATAATTAAATAAGAGAAATTTCAAGCGCGTTGACCGCCGAAACCTTTCGATGATACCGACCATTTAAGCGGCAATAGAAGGGACCACAAGATGAAAAGGAACGATGATATCACCATGATCGCGCCCTGCGGGATATACTGCGGCGACTGCGCGGCATACCGGGTTAAAGAAGAACCATCACTCGCCGAGGCGCTCGGTAAAGTCAAATGGAACGGTGTTCCCTGTCCGGGGTGCCGAGAGGCCCGGGGTAACTGCCAGTTCGTAGACGGCACATGCGAAACCTACGCATGTATCGATGCGCGCGGCCACGACTTCTGCTTCGACTGTTCGGATTTCCCCTGCGACAGGCTGAACCCGACGGCGGACCGGGCAAACGTCCTGCCGCACAACATTAAGGTCTTCAACCTCTGTACCATCAAACAGCAGGGCCCGGCTAAGTTCCGGGAACGGGCCGCCGAGATCAAGCAGCGGTACTACCGCGGGAGAATGGTAATCGGCAAAGGACCTCAGCTGGACTAAATCCTTCTATTCTTACGGAGCGTGGGGTCCGCGAACTCGGGGATCGGCGTGCCATGATGAGATAACCGATATATATGGAGTTCGCCATGGAAGAAGAGAAAAAAAAGGGGGCCGTAACCGTCTGGCGGCGGGGCGCACCGGGCAGCGACTCGTATGAGGGGTGTTACAGCGCGATGAAATCCGTGAACGGAGACGCAACGGAGTCAGCGACCAAGAACAAGGCCGGCAAGATGGAAAAAACGGTTCTCACGGGACGATTCGTCGTCGATGGTGCGGGGGTAAAACTGTTCAGGGTCTTTGCAAACGACACCACGAAGCTCACCGACCCATTCCTGCTCCTGGACAACTTCGGCTCCGACAGGCCCGAGGATTACGTCAGGGGATTCCCGTGGCACCCTCATCGGGGCATCGAGACGGTAACCTACATGATCGAAGGGGAAGTCGAGCATGGAGACAGCATCGGCAACAGCGGGGTCATTGCCTCGGGCGATATCCAGTGGATGACGGCGGGCGGCGGCATCATCCACCAGGAGATGCCGAAGGCCTACCCGGGCACGATGCGGGGGACACAGCTCTGGGTCAATCTGCCGGCCTCCCAAAAGATGATGTCTCCGCGATACCGGGGGATTACGGCAAGCGAGGTTCCGGTCGTGCGGGAGGACGGGATCGAGATCAGAATCATCGCCGGGGCCTACGGCACAAAAAAAGGACCGGTCACAGATCTCGTGGTCGACGTCGAATATTTCGATGTCTCGCTGAAGGCGGGAGGTGAGATAACCTATCCGATTAAGAGCGGCCATACGGCGTTCTGCTATCTGCTCGATGGTGCCGGGGATTTTGAGGGGAGTGTCGTCAGAAAGGGACAACTGATCGTCTGCAGGGGCGCCGCGAGCCTCGCGGTGACGGCAACCGAACAGTTGAGGTTCATGCTGGCCTCCGGAAAGCCCCTCAATGAACCGATAGCCTGGGGAGGCCCCATAGTCATGAATAGTCGCGAGGAGCTGGATCGGGCGTTCCGGGAGTTGGACGAGGGGACGTTCATTAAGGGATAGGCTCTTGAGACGTTTCAGGAAGAGGCCGGGACGACGGTCTTTGTCCGTAACGGAAACGTACGCTCGCGGCGCCGACCGACCGGTCGGGGTGATAAAAAAAGCCCTCTCATCTGAGAGGGCTTTCATTGGATCTGTATCAACTCATTACCTCTGATCTTTCAGCTGATAAAACTGAGCCTAATAATGTTCCCTTCCATCCTAACCTGCTAACTCCACGGAAACGGGCTCAACAACGATCGTCCTCGTTTTGAGTATCGTTGCCGAATCGTCCGTCAAGAGGGCCGTCTCAAAACTGTCGATGGCAAAATCTCTGGAGTTCACGACGGTTCCGGGATCATTGCTCAAAAGGGCCGTCTTAAAGCTGTCGATGGCAAAATCTTTAGGGTTCACGATGCTTCCGGGCTCATCACTCAAAAGGGCCGCTTTAAAGCTCTCGATGGCAAAATCCCTGGGGTTGACCACGGTTCCGGGCTCATCGCTCATAAGAGCCGCCTTGAAGCTTTCGATGGCAAAATCCCCGGGATTCACGACGGTTCCTGGCTTATCACTCATATACGCGACAACCGGGTTCATCACCGCCGGGGTCATAACGGCCAGAGCCAAAACAAAAATCAGACTCACGAATAGGTTTCTTACGTTCATTTCTAGGTTCCTCCCTTTGTCCAAATCAATCATTATTGATTTTATAATATAGATGAGAAAAATAGCAGGAAGATTCAAAACAAATAAATAGGAGCGGCGTGCGCAGCGCGTTCCCATTCGGACCCCGAGAAGCCTTACCCCCGCGTTCACGACTTTTACGCGTAGTCGCCAGGGCACCGAGTCACGCGTCTCCACCCCTTCGATAGGCTGCATCTGACCCCGTTATTTCTTGATAACAACCGGAAAAAAGTATACGATACCGTAGGTCTTCAAGCCTCAGCGGTATCCCTTAGTAGGAGCGTACACGATGAAAGATAACCAGATTCTCACAGTGCCCAAGCTTTACTGGGTCCTCGGCCTCGTCGGGGCGACCCTGCTTCTGGCCGGCTCCGTCTTCGGAGCAGACTGGATGAATTACCTATATGGGACCGCAAGTCTCTATCCGGCGGTCGCTAAACCGGTCATCACGCTCGTGGGGCTGGTTCTGGTGCTGATGATCGGGAAGAACCGCCTGGGTAACAAGGACTGGGGATTGCTCCTGGCCGCGTTCCTCTGTATGCTGCCCACCGACGTGTTGATGAGCATCGTGGTGGTGAGTCCGGCGCTGTCCGTTGGGTCGTCCGTCTTTATGGTCGGTGGGGTGCTCTCGATCGTTGCGCATATCTTCCTGATCGTTCGGCTGGCCCGCGGTGTCCCGTACCTGAGGAAATTCAAGCCGGCCGATTGGTGGCTGCCGATTGTCGTATACGGCTCAGCGGCGGTTATCCTGATTGTGCTGTGGCCCGATATCGTTCGGGTGGGGCACGCCGTCATCGGCCCAATCTACACGGCGTTCTTTTGCACGACGATGTGGTTTGCCTGGGAAACGGTGCGCTACAGGCTCTACCCCAGAGCTAACGCGTGGATGGTCGCAATCGCCGCGACGTGCTGGTTTGCCACAGAGATCACCGGGGAGATCTATAACCTCGGCCTCGGGACTTTGTCCGAGGTCATGTTCCGCCTGGTCTGGGTATTTTACGGCACGAACGTGGTGCTGTGGGCGCTGAGCGGATATCGGTGGGCCAAGGAATAGGGAATGGGAACGTCCCGATAAGACGTCAATCGCCCGGAGATTAGGCGAGACGCGCCGTGCCATCGTGAACTGATAGACGACGCACGGCGCGTCAACCACTCGACGATTCCGCCTCCCCGCCGCGCCTCGCGTTTTTTTGTCAAAGGTACAAAAATCAATTGTATTTTATGTAAATTACCGATACTATATCCCGATGACTATTTTGGTAGCGTAAGTGGTAAAAGATAACGATATCGGCAAGCTTCGCGAGTCCATCGACACGCTCGACGAGAAGATTATCGACCTGCTCAGGGAGCGTGTCGAAATCTCCCGGCGGATCGGTGAGGAGAAGCGACGCACCGGAACGGCAATCCTTGACGCCGCCCGGGAAGAAGAGGTCTATGCCCGGCTCACGAGTCTCTGGGGGAACCTGCCGGCCGAGCATTTGCGATCGATCTACCGGGAGATCATCGGCGTCTCCCGCGCGGTGCAGGCGCCCGTGCGGGTGGCCTACCTCGGGCCTCCCGCCAGCTTCACCTATGAGGCGGCGCTGATCAAGTTCTCGCGCCACGGCTCTTTTCTCGCGTCGGCGGGGATCGATGACGTATTCGAGGCGGTGTCACGGCGGGAAGCTGACTTCGGCGTCGTGCCCGTTGAAAACTCCACCGAGGGGATCGTGAGTCTGACGCTGGACCGTTTCATAGAAACTCCCTTGAAGATCACGGGGGAGGTCTTCCTCAGGATCACGTTTGACCTGATGAACAAGAGCGGGAGAATCGAGGATATCCGGAAGATTCTCTCCCACCCCCAGAGCCTGGCCCAGACGCGCCGCTGGCTCGCGCACAACCTCCCAAAGGTCGAGCGGGTGGAGATGAGCAGCAACTCGGAGGCGGCGCTGGCTGCCTCGCGGGATCCTGCTGCCGCCGCCGTGGCGGGGGAGGAGGCGGGTAAGTTCTACGATCTTTGCGCGATTCACCACGATATCGGAGACATGACCAACAACTACACGCGGTTCCTGGTCATCTCCGACCGGCATCCCGGTCCGACGGGAAACGACAAAACGTCGCTCCTTTTTTCGGTAAAAGACCGTCCGGGTATCCTTCACAAGGTGCTGGGGCCGTTTGCGTCCAAGGGTATCTCGCTCACCAAGATCGAGTCCCGGCCGTCCCGTCGGGAGCTCTGGGATTATGTCTTTTTCCTGGATCTTGTGGGACACATCGAGGACCCGAAGGTCAAGGCCGCGGTAAAAAAAATCGAGAAATACACGACTTCCATTAAGCTGTTGGGTTCCTACCCGCGCGGTGAGACAAGGAGAAGACAATGATCGAGAAGCACGTTCCCGACTACATCAAGACGCTTAAGCCCTATCCACCGGGAAAGCCGATCGAGGAACTGGAGCGGGAGCTCGGGATCACCGGCTCAATCAAGCTGGCCTCCAACGAGAACCCCCTGGGTCCCTCCCCAAAGGCGCTGGCCGCCATCGAAAGGAGGGCAAAAGACCTCCACCGCTATCCAGACGGGAGCAGCTACTACCTCAAGGAGCGGCTTTCCAAGCACCTGGGTGTCGGCCCCGACCACCTCATCATCGGCAACGGGAGCAACGAGATCATCGAGTTTCTCATCCGCCTGCTCGTGCGCGAAGGCGACGAGGTGGTGATGGGCGACCCCTCGTTTATCGTCTACCGCCTCATCAACCAGGCCGTGGGCGGTAAGAACGTCATCATCCCGCTCAAGGAATGGAAGTTCGACCTGGACGGTATGAAGGCGGCGATTACGAAACGGACGCGTCTTGTCTTCATCGACACCCCGAATAATCCCGTCGGGACGATCGTCACGCAGTCTGATTTCTCCCGGTTCATGGAGGAACTGCCCGATCACCTGCTGGTGGTGCTGGACGAGGCCTACCGGGAATTCGTCACGGACGACCGCTCCGTCGACTTCTTTTCGTTCATGCGGGGCGGCTATCCGATCATCTCGCTGAGGACTTTTTCCAAGGTCTACGGCCTTTCGGGACTCAGGGTGGGCTACGGGATCGCCGTTCCCGCCGTTATCTCGATGCTTGAGCGGGTGCGCCAGCCATTCAACATCAACTCTCTGGCGCAGGCGGCGGCAACCGCGGCGCTTGACGACGAACAGTTTCTCCAGCATACCCTTTCGGTTACGCGGGAGGGTCTTGCCTACCTCTACGGGCAGTTTGATGAAATGGGGCTCTCGTACGTACCCTCTCAGACGAACTTCGTCCTGGTGGACGTAGGAAAGCCCGCGAACGAAATATATCAGGCGATGCTCCATGAGGGGGTGATCGTGCGCTCCATGGCCTCATACGGCCTGATGACGCACCAGCGGGTTACCGTGGGCACCATGCCCGAAAACGAACGGTTCATCAGGGCGCTCAAGAAAGTGCTCGATAAGGGATAGACTGCCATGATTTTCGTTCTCAAGCCAGGCCATACCGAAGAAGATCTCCAGCACCTCATCGACCGTATCACGGAGGCGGGGCTCAAGCCGCACGTCTCCAGAGGCGAGGAGCGCACTATTGTCGGCGCGATCGGCGACGAGAGAAAGCTCATCGCGCTGCCGGTTGAAACCCTTCCCGGTATAGAGAAGGTCGTCCCGATCCTCAAGCCGTATAAGGTCGTCAGCAGGGACTTCAAAAGGGAGGATTCCATCGTAATGGTGGGGAAGGTTCCCTTCGGCGGCCGGCGGATCCAGGTGATCGCGGGCCCCTGCGCGGTCGAAGGGCTCGAGATACTCCGGGAAATCGCAGGTGAGGTGAAGGCGCTGGGAGCCACCGTCCTGAGGGGTGGGGCGTTCAAGCCACGCACGTCACCCTACTCCTTCCAGGGGCTGGGGGAGGAGGGGCTCAAGTACCTGGCCCGGGTGAGGGATGAGACGGGGCTTCCGGTCGTAACGGAGCTGATGAATATCAGGCACACCGATCTCGTGGATAAGTACGCCGACGCCGTACAGATCGGAGCGCGCAACATGCAGAACTTCGACCTCCTCAAAGAGGTCGGGAAATTGAAAAAACCGATCATCCTGAAACGGGGTATGAGCGCGACGATCCTGGAGCTGTTGATGTCGGCCGAATACATCGCCTCGGAAGGGAATACCGATATCATCCTGTGTGAGCGGGGGATCCGGACGTTCGAGACCGAGACCAGGAACACGCTGGATATCAACGCCGTGCCGGTCCTCAAGGGTCTCACGCACTTGCCGGTCGTCGTCGATCCGAGCCACGCCACCGGGCGATGGGACCTCGTGACGCCGGCCGCGCTGGCGGGAGTAGCCGCGGGAGCCGACGGAATCCTCGTGGAGGTGCACACCGACCCTGAAAAGGCGGTCAGCGACGGCAACCAGTCGCTCAAGCCGGACAAATTCGCCGATTTGATGGTCCGGGTGAGAAAGGTGGCCGAGGCGGTGGGAAGGAGTGCGTAGCGCCGTAAGATGGCGGGTCGGACCGGTAAAAGAGACGCCTTAAATATGATAGAAAGGCCTGGTGCGGGGAAACATTGTTTCCCCGCGCCTGTCATGAGTTATGAAGAGCAGCCGACACATAGATCCGGTAGAAGGGCTCCGCGGCGAGATCGTCATGCCCGGCGACAAGTCGATCTCGCACCGCTCGGTAATCTTCGCGGCCCAGGCCGACGGCAGGACAAGGATAACGAACTTCCTGCCCGCCGCCGATACCCGCGCCACAGCCGGCATCATGCGAGCGGTGGGGACCCGGATCAGGTGACGAGGGGACGACGCTGGTCGTCGAGGGCAGGGGTATGAGGGGATTTGTGGAGCCCGAGGGAATCCTTGACTGCGGCAACTCCGGCACCTCGATGCGGTTGCTTTCCGGCCTGCTGGCCGCCCGGCCCTTTTTCTCGGTGCTCACCGGCGACGCATCCCTCACGAAACGGCCCATGCGCCGGGTAGCGGCGCCCCTGCGCGAGATGGGGGCCACCATCCTCGGCAGAGGCGGCGGCGAGTATCCGCCGCTGGCCGTTTCCGGCGGGAATCTCACGGGCATTACGTACGATCTCCCGATCAGCTCGGCCCAGGTGAAATCGGCGATTCTGCTTGCGGGAATGGCGGCCGGTGGCCAAACGCGGGTGTCGGAGCCCGCACCGTCCCGCGACCATACCGAGCGGATGATGGCGTATCTCGGAATTCCCCTTTCCCGCGAAGGGAAGTACCTTGCGCTGGAGCCCGTAGAGACCTACAGGGCCCGGGATATCGAGGTGGTCGGCGACATCTCCTCTGCGGCCTTTTTCATCGTCGCGGCCCTCATCACGAAGGACTCGGAACTCATACTACGAAACGTCGGGATGAATCCCGGGCGCACCGGGATTATCGAGGCGCTTGTCGCAATGGGGGGAAGCATCTCAATAGAAAACGAGCGTACAATATCGGGCGAGCCGGCGGCCGACCTCGTCGTGCGGTCGTCGGAACTTAAGGGAATCGATATCGGCGGAGCGATTATACCGCGAATGATCGACGAGATCCCGGTCTTTTGCGTCGCGGCCGTAGCAGCCTCCGGCACGACCGTCGTGCGCGACGCCGGAGAGCTTGCCGTCAAGGAATCCAATCGAATCAAGACGACCTGCGGTAACCTCCGCGCCCTCGGCGGCGCGGCCGAGGATAATCCCGACGGAATGGTCATCGAGGGGACCGGAGAGCTCACGGGGGGCAGGGTTGCGTCGTTCGGGGACCACCGGGCCGCTATGTCTGCGGCGGTGGCGGGCCTCGTATCGAGCCGGGGGGTGACCGTTGAGGACGTCGAGTGCGTGGGGACGTCGTTTCCCACGTTCTTCGATCTCCTTGAATCGATCTCCATAGGAAAATGAAGAAAAAACTTACCATCGTCATCGACGGCCCGGCGGGCTCCGGCAAGAGCACGATCAGCAGGCTTCTGGCCGATCAGCTCGGTCTTGCCTACATTGACACCGGGGCGATGTACCGGGCGGTTGCGCTGATGGCCCACGAGCGCGGCGTGGACCCGGGCGACGACGCGGGTTTGGCACGGATATGCGACTCCATCAGGCTCGAATTCAGGGGCCTGCGCCTCTTCATGGACGGGCGCGACGTTTCGGAGGCAATCCGAACGCCCCTTATGGATCAACTCTCTTCGGCGGTCTCGGCACGCCCCTCGGTAAGAAAGGCGATGATCGGCCTTCAGCGGAGAACCGCCGAAGGCGGCGGCGTGGTCATGGAGGGAAGAGACATCGGGACGGTGGTGCTGCCGAACGCCGAAGCGAAATTCTTCCTGACCGCCGATCCCCGGGTAAGGGGGGTAAGGCGCTATCGGGAGCGGATCGAGAAGGGGGAATCGGCCGATCTCGCGACGGTCGTCACGGAGATCGAAAAACGGGACAAGAGCGACTCCGAGCGGGAGCTTTCCCCCCTGAAGCCGGCCGACGACGCGATCATCATCGATACCACCGACCTCTCGATACGGGAAGTGGTCGAGGAAATCCGTAAAAAAATAGGTAATATATGAGTTTTTTTATCTTGACTATCGAGCAAAATTGTTTTAATTTTAACTTTTTAGTGCGCATCGGCCGTCTCTAACGGCGGCAAGAGAATAAAAAGGCAGGGGGTACAACCGAATGATGAAAAACGAGGAGACGAAATCCTTAGCACCGACGACGGGGTCCGAGAACACCTCGGATGAAGACAACCTGAATCAAGGTGCCGATACGAACTCCGATACGAACGTCGACGCGAACGCCGATACGAACGATATGGAGGCGCTCTACGCCAAGAGTCTCGAGCGGCTCAAAGAAGACGAAATCGTAAAAGGAACCGTCGTTCAGGTGACCAAGGATCACGTCCTCGTCGATGTGGGTTTCAAGTCCGAGGGGCAGATCCCCATCGAGGAGTTTGCTGATGATGATGGCAAGTACGATATCCGCGTGGGCGACAAGGTTGACGTGTATATCGAAAAGAGCGAAAACGAAAACGGATTAGTCGTTCTCTCAAAAGAAAAGGCCGACCAGTTCATCCTCTGGGAGGAAATCAGGAAGGCCTGTGAAGATAACGAGATCGTCGAGGGAAAGATCGTCGCCAAGATTAAGGGCGGCCTTGTTGTGGATATCGGGGTAAAGGCATTCTTGCCCGGCTCGCAGATCGATCTCCACCCGGTCAGGGACCTCGATTCGCTCATGGGCAAGAAATTCCGTTTCAAGATCGTGAAGTTCAACCGGAAGCGGGGCAACATCGTGCTTTCGCGACGGGCGCTGCTTGAGCAGGAGAGGGAAGAGCAGAAGAAGGAAACCCTCAAGATCCTCGAGGAAGGGATGGTGCTGGAAGGGGTGGTCAAGAATATCACCGACTACGGCGCGTTCATCGATCTGGGGGGAATCGACGGGCTGCTTCATATTACCGATATCTCGTGGGGCCGCGTCAATCACCCCAGTGAGCAGCTCAAGATCGGCGACAAGGTCCAGGTGAAGGTCCTCAAGTTCGATCGTGAGAAGGAACGGGTTTCCCTCGGCATGAAGCAGATCAAGCCCAACCCGTGGGACACCGCCGCCAACAACTACGCCCAGGGCAACCGGGTCAAGGGGAAGGTCGTGAGCCTCACCGACTACGGCGCATTCCTCGAGCTCCAGGAAGGGATCGAGGGCCTCGTTCATATCTCCGAGATGTCCTGGACCAAGAATGTCAAAAGCCCGACCCAGGTGGTTTCCCTCGGCGACGTGGTGGACGCGGTCGTTTTGTCCGTCGACGCGGAAAACAAGCGGATATCGCTCGGCCTCAAGCAGGTAGAAGACAATCCCTGGGAGATCATCAAGAAGAAATACAAACCCGGCACCGTTATCAAGGGAACGGTAAAGAACGTTACCGAGTTCGGCATTTTCATCGGAACCGAAGAGGGTGTTGACGGGTTGGTGCACATCTCGGACCTCTCGTGGATCCGCAAGGTCAAACACCCCGCCGAGCTCTATAAACGGGGGCAGGAGGTTGAGGCTGTGGTCCTCAACGTGGATCCAGATGCCGAGCGTTTCTCCCTTGGCATCAAGCAGCTTACCGAGGATCCCTGGAAAAAGGAGATCCCGTCGCGCTATCAGCCGGGAACAGTGGTTGAGGGTGAAGTGGTCAGTATCACCAATTTCGGGGTTTTCCTGAAACTCGAAGATGACATAGAGGGTCTGATCCATGTCTCGGAGCTGGCCAAAGGGCGAGTCGATGACCCGCATAAGTTCTGCAACGTAAAGGATAAGCTAAAGGCGGTCGTCGTAAACCTCGATCCCGCGGAGAAGAAGATCGGGCTTTCCATAAAGGCCCTCGATCAGGGTGGGGACGAAAGCGGGGTGGCCGAATATATGAAGAAGCAGGAGAGCCAGACTCCCCAGCTCGGCGACGTCCTGAGGGCCAAACTCGAAGACGCCAAGGCCGACCTTCCCTCAACGAACGAAGAAAAGGAGAATAAGGAGTAATCTTATCCATCCTTTTTTCTCCCATGATTCCGTAAATTGCGCATATACTGGTTCAGGCCACGGCTTGAACCAGTATGTTTTATAGAGCCTAAACGGAGGTTTTTGATGGTTAAGCATAAGGGTATCGTGGTTGCGGTCATCCTCGTGTGCTTCATCATTGTCGTCGCGGGGATCTGGGCGATGGCCTCCTTCGTGAAGACCGGGATCGCCCCGTTTACGAAATCGGTGGCGATCATCGAGGTGAAGGGAGTTATCTCCGACTCCACGGATATTATCAAGCAGATTAAAGAACAAAGGGAAAACAGCAGCGTGGCGGCGGTCGTGCTTCGCGTCAACTCGCCCGGGGGCAGCGCGGCCGGCTCGCAGGAGATACACGAGGAACTCAAGAAACTGGCCAAGGAAAAGCCGCTGGTGGTCTCGATGGGTGACGTGGCGGCGTCAGGAGGCTTCTATATCTCCGTGGCCGGCAATTTCATCTACGCTAACCCCGCGACCACTACCGGGAGCATCGGCGTTATCGCCGAGACCCTCGATGTCGGAGACGCGCTGGGCCGCCTTGGGATCAAGGGGATCGTCGTTAAGAGCGGCAAGTTCAAGGACATCTTCTCTCCCCTTCGTCCAATGACCGAGGAAGAGCGGGTGTTTATGCAGGCATACATCGACAACATCCTCCAGCAGTTCATCAAGGACGTCGCCGAGGGAAGAAAGCTCCCGCAGAGCGAGGTAGTCAAGATTGCCGACGGGAGGATCTTCACCGGTGAGCAGGCGCTGAAGCTAAAGCTGATCGACGGGCTCGGGAACATGGAGGATGCGATTGATAAGGCGGCCAAACTGGGTGGGATTAAGGGCAAACCCAATGTAATCTACCCCGAAAAAGAAAGGCCGTCACTCCTTTCGTTTCTGCTTTCGGAGGCCCGCAGTGGCCTCACCGAGGGCCTCGCCGATCGGGGCTTCGGGGCCGAATACAGAATGATCCCCTGAGGGTGGCCGTGGCAGTGTTGGTAACTCCGAGAATCGGGCGTGCGTTCTTTGCGGTGGCGGCCGTTCTCGCGCTGCTGATCGGCCGGGCCGATGCCGCCGATTACGTCGTGATCAGGGTCCAACATCGTCCTGCTCAAGAGCTCGTGGACGCGGTCAAGGCGATCCTTTCGCCCGAAGGCACGGTGATCCCCGATGTCACGAACAACACGCTGGTCGTCGTAGACGAGACGCGTGTTATCAAGAAGGTCGAAGAGCTGGTCGCGGCCCTCGACGTCTCTGCCAGACACGTGCGGCTTCGCGTCACCTTTTTTGAGACCGCGCAGCGGCACGAGGTCGATCTCTCGGTCCAATGGCGATACACAGACGGCGGCTTTGTGATCGGCAACTATGTGGGCGGGCACGGAAGGGAGGGGTTGGATATCACCGCGCTGCCGGGCGCTACGACTTCGACCGGCACCTCGACCACGACGCAGTACCTGCTGATATTGAGCGGAGAATCCGGACGATTCGTAACCGGGACGAATGTTCCGGTGAGGGACGAGGTTCTGACCTGGTTCAGGAGATACGGGGTAATATTCGAGGGGGTCGTCTATCGTGAGGTTTCGACCGGGTTTATCTTTACCCCGACCATCCTCGAAGGAGAAGTGCGTCTGGATATCACTCCCTTCCTCTCCTATTTTGCCGATGAGAAGGAAGGGTCCATCGTATTCTATGACGCCGGGACCATCGTCTCGGTCCCTGACGGCACGACCGTCGTTATCGCCGAGAACGAGACTGACACGGGAAAATTCATCGGGAACATATTCTCGGGTTTTTCCGGATCTGGAGTTAAGGGGAGCTTCTATATAAGCGTAACGCCGAAGATAGAGGATTAGGGTCAAAACGCCCGGCGCGGCTTGGCGCGAGCGGACGACGCACGGCGAGCCACCGTGGAGTGCGCCAACGGGCGGAGCCGGCTGCGTGGGGCGCGGGGTAGCTGCAGACAACGGCGCGACGGGACGTCGAGCTGAACGCGATAAATAAAGGAGGATACACGTTTATCGATGGAAAAGATTGAGAAGACAGAAAAGACAGAAAAGAAGATCGGCACGCTCAAGGCCGAGGTAACGAAACTGGCCGGTGGCGTTGAAAAGTATGATAAGGGTCTGCGGGAAAAGAAAAAAGAGCTCAAGCGCGCCCAGCGGAAAAAGAAAAAGACCGACGTCCTCGCTGCCTCGGTAGCGGCAAAGCACGCCCGGGTCATTGAGAAGCATGAGCGGGCCACCAAAAAGGCCGAAGAGCTTCACAAGAAAGCCGAGGACGCCCGGATCGCCGCGGAAAACGCGAAGAAGCAACAGGCCGAAGAGCCGGCCCCGGAGGCACCCGCTGAGGCAGCCCCCGAGGCAACTCCTGAGCAGGAGCCTTCGGAGACCCCCTCGGAGGGTTGATGTCCCCCACGGTCATCTTCCGGGAGGAGCCCGCCGATAGGACGGAATCGATTGATCCGCCCGGTCGTCACGGGGAGCCAATCCCATGAAAAGGCCACTGCTGGGAGCCCACGTCTCGATATCAGGAGGAGTCTCTCGGGCACCCGGGAGGGCGGGGAGCCTCTCCATAAACGCTTTCCAGATCTTCACCAAGAACTCCAACCAGTGGGCGGGCAAGCCCATATCGCGGGAGGAAGCGGCGGCGTTCCGGGAAGGCTTACAGGAAGGGGGATTTGAGCGGGTCATTGCCCACTCCGACTACCTCATTAATCCGGCCTCGGCAAACGATGTAACGGCTTCCCGCTCGGTCGAAAGCCTCAAAAATGAACTTGACCGCTGCCTGTTGCTCGGGATCGGTTTATTGGTGATGCATCCCGGAAGCCACGGCGGGACCGGGGAGCACCGGGGGATCGATAGACTTGCAGCCGCGCTGAGTGATGTCCTGGCAGAAAATGATGGGGTGACGCTCCTCCTGGAGACGACCGCCGGACAGGGCAACGGCATCGGCAACTCCTTTGAGCAGCTTGCCGAGATCATCGAGGGATCGGGGGTGGGGCACCGCATCGGGATCTGCTACGATACCTGTCACACCTTCGCGGCCGGCTACGACATCAGAACCAGGGACGCGTACGAACAGACAATGGACTCGTTTGGACGGCTGCTCGGGATAGAGCGGCTCCGGGCGTTTCACCTCAACGACTCGAAGAAAGGACTCGGGTCCAGGGTGGACCGGCATCAGCACATCGGGTGGGGAGAGCTGGGACTTGAGGCGTTTCGTATGATCATGAATGACGCAAGATTTCGGGACGTCCCAAAGATCATCGAGACCCCCAAGGAGGGAAGCCCCGAGGTGTACGATCGGATAAACCTCGATACGCTTCTCGGTCTGGTAACTTCCGCATAGCCGGCAGACCGTTAGCCGCCGGCCGGCTGGGACGCGCAGGCCGTGGGGCATGCGAAATACCTGCGGGCGAATGTCTTCTTATCTGACATTCTGGATGAACGCATATGAGCTATACAGACGTCCTCTTTTCTGTCGAGGGAGGAGTGGCCGCGATAACCCTCAACCGTCCCCGGGAGATGAATGCACTTTCCCGGAATCTCTGCGGTGAGTTATCCTCCCTCATGGAAGTCCTCAAGGAAGACCCGGGGGTCAATGTCGTTATCATCACGGGGGGGACGGAGATTTTTTCGGCCGGTATTGACCTTGCCGAGCTGACTCAGTCTCTCGCCTACCCAATACAAAGACTACTTCGAGCCGATTATCGACTACTACCTCTCGCTCTACGATTTTCCCAAACCGATGGTGGCGGCGGTCATGGGCATCGCTCTGGGGGGTGGTTTCAACCTCGCGCTGGCGTGCGACTTTATCATCGCCTCGGAGACCGCCATTTTCGCCCATCCCGAGGTGAAGTTCGGCCTCAATCCGATCTTTGATCCGCTCTGGCGGAGAGTAGGGATCGCCAGGGCCAAACAGCTGGCGATGACCGGAGAACCCATCGGGGCGGTGGAAGCTGAGCGGATCGGTCTGGTTAACCAGGTATTGCCTCCCGAGAAGGTTATGGAAGCGGCCCGGGATCTTGCGGGCAAACTTGCCCGCAAGTCGCCCAAGGTTCTCTCGATGATCAAGCGGATATCCGACCTCGTCCCTCGTCTCGATCGGCATTCCGCCGTCGAGTACGAGGTGGAGCTCTCGGCACTCCTCCTCTCTTACGACGAGACCCGGCAGAAGCTGTCGGAAATCCTCAAGTCTCTGAAGGAGGGAAAGGCAGTAGTGTATGACCGCCGCTCATTAGAAAGTACGCCATTCTCTCGGAGATGAGCGACGAGATGCTGGATGTCTTTTCGCGCTACCTTACGACGCGGCGCTTCGGGCAGGGATCGCTCATCTTCGTGGAAAAGATGCAGGGTGAATCGCTCTTCTTTATCGAGTCCGGGTCCATATCGCTGACGAAGATGGTTACCGAAGGGGTGGAAAAGCGGTTGGTCAGGCTCGGGCCGGGCGAGAGTTTCGGCGAGCTTGCGGTCATAGATGAGGGGATGAGGGTTGTTACCGCCCGCGTCATCGAGGATGCCGAGATGCGCATACTCTCCCGAGAGGGATTGACCCGGCTCTCTCAGGAGCACCCCGATATCGCGCTGATTTTTGTCCTGTCCCTCTTTCGGCGGACGGTTCAGCTGATCCGGAAGAATGTTCCGCTTATGGCCGATTCGCTGGGGGAGGAGTCCTAAATGCGTCCGGCCTCGGTGGACGTGGGATCCAACACCGTTCGATTGATGGTGGCCGAGGTTGAAGACGGGCCGGGGATTTAGTGTCATCGGACGTCAACAAAGGATCACGCGGCTCGGCGAGGGGATGGGCACCTCCCGGAGGCTGAAAAGGGCGTGCGATCGCACGTACCGTGGACGCTCTGGTCGACTTCAAGAGGCACTGGGAGGGGCTCGGAGCGACGGGGTACCGGGCGGTTGCCACCAGCGCGGTGAGGGAGGCCGAAAACGCCGACGAGTTCATCACCGAAGCCGGCTCGGCCGGCATCGTGGTCGAGGTCATTTCCGGAATTCAGGAAGCCCGCCTCGTCATGGACGGGATCGGCCCGACCGTTCGTCGGGCACGGGGGGACCTGATCGTCATAGATATCGGCGGAGGAAGCACCGAGTTTATCCACGCCGTCGACGGCGATGTCACGGACATCGTCAGCACCGATCTCGGGGTCGTCCGGCTCACGGAGCTATTGCTGCCGGGAGACCCGCCCACGCAAGAAGAGGTCGATCGCCTCTGGAATTTTGTGGAAAAAGTGATCGATCCGATATATAATCGATTCACGATAACCGGAGGGCCGGCTCGTCTCGCCGGAACCGCCGGCACGGTAACGACGCTGGCGGCCGTCGATCTCGGCCTTGACGTGTATGACCCAAACCCCGTGGAAGGTCATATCCTCTCGCTCGCACCGCATTGATTCTATCCTGAGGGAGTTCTTAACGATGTCAGGCAGGCAGCGACTGGCCCACTATCCGGTTATGACAAAGGGGCGGGAAGACCTGATCGTCGCCGGGACCATCATCATCCGTGCGGTGATGGAGCGTTTCGGTATCGAACGAACTGACCGTGAGCGACAGGGGGATCCTCGAGGGGATTATCGAGGGTCTGATCGAAGGGCAAGAGTCATAGACACCGCGTAGCGTTTCACTTGTTTATACAACCGGCAGGTCCCGCGGGAGCATATATATCCTCTCGGGGGACGCCTTCTTATCAGGGGCTCACATGGAAGAGTGGGGACTCACTTTTGACGACATTCTCCTCATACCGCGGGCAACGAAGATCCTGCCGCGGGACGTGGAGGTAAAGACCCGGCTGACGGAAACGATCAGGCTCAATATCCCAATCGTGTCGGCCGCCATGGATACCGTGACCGAATCGGCGACGGCCATCAGCATGGCCCAGGAAGGAGGAATCGGGATCATCCACCGAAATCTCTCCGTCCGGGACCAGGCCCATGAGGTGGACAAGGTAAAGAAATCAGAAAGCGGCATGATCGTCGACCCCATCACCATAGAGCCCGACCGGAAGATAGGTGAAGCACTCGCGATCATGGAAAAATACCGGATTTCGGGCGTCCCCGTCGTGACGAGGCAACAGGCTCGTGGGAATCCTCACCAACCGGGACCTTCGTTTTGAGGAAAACCTCGAGCTGCCGGTCGAGGCGGTTATGACCAAGGACAACCTCATCACCGTCAAACCGGGCATCTCAATGGAGGATTCCAAGAAGATCCTCCACGAACACCGGATAGAAAAGCTCCTCGTGGTGGATGAGCAGTTCAACCTCAAGGGCCTCATTACCATCAAGGATATCCAGAAGACCAAGAAATATCCTTACGCTGCCAAGGACGGGATGGGCAGGCTTCTGGTCGGTGCGGCGGTCGGCGTGGGGACCGACCGGGAGGAGCGTGTCCAGGCGCTTGTCGACGCCCACGTGGACGTCGTCGTCGTCGATACCGCTCACGGCCACTCGAAGATGGTCGTCGATGCGGTGCGTGATACAAAGAAGAACTTCAGGAAACTCCCCCTGATCGCCGGAAACGTCGCGACCGCCGAAGGGTGCGCGGCGCTGATCGCGGCCGGCGCCGATGCCGTCAAAGTGGGCATGGGGCCCGGCTCCATCTGTACCACGCGGATCGTGGCCGGCGTCGGGATGCCGCAGTTCACGGCGATCCAGGAGTGCTTCAAGATCTCCAAGAAAAAGGGGATTCCGCTGATCGCGGACGGCGGCATAAAATTCTCGGGCGACGTTACCAAGGCCATTGCCGCGGGGGCCGACGCCGTCATGATCGGCAGCCTCTTTGCCGGAACCGACGAGAGCCCGGGGGACATGATACTGTTCCAGGGGCGTTCATACAAGACCTACCGGGGCATGGGATCGATGGAGTCTCTCAGGAAGGGGAGCAAGGATCGATACGGGCAGGAGGACGTCGTTGAGGAGGCAAAACTCGTCCCCGAAGGGATCGAGGGACGCGTCCCCTACAAGGGCCCGCTTTCCAACTCCATCTACCAGCTTGTCGGCGGACTCAAGGCGGGGATGGGTTACCTGGGAACAACGACGATCAAAGAGCTTCAGGGCAATATACCCTTTGTCCGCATCACGCCGGCCGGTCTGCGGGAGTCCCACGTCCATGACGTCATCATCACCCAGGAGGCTCCGAACTACCGGCTGGAGTAGATCCCCGATGCATACCGACATCCACCAGGAAAAGGTCATCATCCTCGACTTCGGCTCCCAGTACACCCAGCTCATCGCTCGGCGTATCCGGGAGCAGCACGTCTACTGCGAGATTCACCACTGCAATATCCCGATCGAAAAGATCAGGCAGCTCTCTCCGAGGGCGCTGGTCTTTTCCGGCGAGTCCCTCAAGCGTCTATGACAAGGGAGCCCCTCATATCGTCCGGGAGATCCTCGATCTGGGAATCCCAATCCTCGGGATCTGCTACGGGATGCAGCTCATCACCTATCTCATGGGCGGCGAAGTGGCCTCGTCCAGGGAACCGGGAGTACGGAAGGGCCGTTGTCCGGCCCGCGTCGTACGACACCCTCTTTTCGGGATTCGAGGGCGATGGAAAGGTTGCCGTCTGGATGAGCCACGGAGACAGTATCAAGAAGCCCCCCCCGGGTTTTACGATCACCGCCAAGAGCGATAATAACCTCGTGGCCGCCATTGAGAACAGAGAGAAGAGAATCTTCGGCGTCCAATTCCATCCCGAGGTAGTGCACACCCCCCGGGGGACGGAGATATTGCGTAATTTCCTGTTCGACGTCGCGGGGCTCTCGGGTCTCTGGACGATGCGGTCATTTATCGAGACGGAAATCTCCCGGATCAAAGAGGTCGTCGGGGACGATCGGGTGATCTGCGCGCTCTCCGGCGGGGTTGACTCTTCGGTAGTGGCGGCCCTGCTCGACCGCGCCGTGGGCGAAAGACTCACCTGCATCTTTGTCGACAACGGGCTGTTGCGCACGGGGGAGGCGGAGCGGGTTAAAAAAGTCTTCCAGGGGCACTTCGGAATGGACCTCCATGTCCTGATGGGCCGAGGAGGAGTTCCTCTCACGGCTTTCGGGAGTCACCGATCCCGAAAAGAAGCGAAAGATTATCGGCAACCTCTTTATCGAGCTCTTCGAGAAGGAGGCCGCCGCCATCCCCGGTGTAAAATACCTCGCCCAGGGGACCCTCTATCCGGACGTAATCGAGAGCGTCTCATTCAAGGGTCCTTCCGCCACGATCAAGAGCCACCACAACGTCGGGGGGCTGCCGGACGTCATGCAACTCGTCCTGATCGAGCCGCTCAAAGAGCTCTTCAAGGATGAGGTTCGCGTGCTGGGACGGGAGCTGGGGCTTCCCGAAGAGATCATCACCCGCCATCCCTTTCCGGGACCGGGCCTTGCCGTGCGGATCCTCGGGGAGGTCACCAGGAGACATTGTGACATCCTGCGCGAGGCCGACGTTGTCGTGGAAGAGGAGATCAAGTCCGCGGGCCTCTACGACGAGATCTGGCAGGCCTTTGCGGTGCTGCTCCCGGTCAAGACCGTGGGGGTCATGGGAGACGAACGAACCTACGACAACGTCGTTGCACTCAGGATCGTCAACAGTCTTGACGGCATGACCGCCGACTGGGTGCGTCTCCCCTATGACGTGCTGGCGCGCATAGCCTCCCGCATCATCAACGAGGTCAAAGGGGTCAACCGCGTCGTCTACGACGTATCCACGAAACCCCCCAGTACCATTGAGTGGGAGTAGTCATGGCCGACCCCGAATTCGTACATCTTCACCTGCACACCCAGTACAGCCTCCTGGATGGGGCCATCCGGCTCAAAGATCTCTTTGCGGCAGCCGGGCAGATGAAGATGTCGGCGGTGGCCGTCACCGATCACGGCAACCTCTACGGGGCGCTCGATTTCTTCCTGCACGCCAGAGATGCAGGCCTCAAGCCGATCATCGGATGCGAGGTTTACGTCGCCCGGGGCAGCTATACCGACCGGGAGACCGGGCCCTCGGCCGAGAGAACCAATCACCTCGTCCTCCTCGTCGAGAACGAAGAGGGGTTCAGGAACCTGAACCGTCTCCTGACTCACGCCCACCTCGAAGGCTTCTACTACAAGCCGCGGGTCGACAAGGAACTCCTTGAGCGTTACAGCGGAGGCCTCATTGCCCTGTCGGCCTGCCTGAAGGGAGAGATCGCATCGAAAATACTTCAGGGTGACGATCAAGGGGCGCAGGATACCGCCCGCCTCTATTCCGATATCTATCCCGGCAGGTTCTACCTCGAGCTGATGGAAAACGGCATCGTCGAGCAGCGCAAGGTCAACCGGGCGCTCGTGGAGATGGCCAAAAACCTCTCACTGCCGCTGGTGGCGACCAACGACTGTCACTATATGACGCGCCAGGACGCGGCAGCCCACGACGTGCTGTTGTGTATCCAGACCGGAAAGACCATCAGTGATCCGGGACGCATCAGGATGACGACCGACGAGTTCTACGTTAAATCGCCTCAGGAGATGGCCCGGGCCTTTGCCGAGGTCCCCGAGGCCATCCGAAACACCGTCGCCATCGCCGAGCGGTGCTCGTTCGCATTCAGCTTCGGAACCTTTCAGTTCCCGGAATACCGGGTATCCGAAGGGGAGGACATCAACGAGTACTTCGAGAAGGAGGTCGGACTGGGCTTTTCCCGACGGTTGGACCGGCTGATTGTCGGCAAGAGTGATCCCGAAAAGACCAGGCAGCTCTATCTCGAGCGCCTGGAAAAGGAGATCGCCACCATCAAGAAGATGGGTTTTGCCGGCTATTTTATGATTGTGGCCGATTTCATCAACTATGCGAAAGGTAAATGCATCCCGGTGGGGCCGGGGAGGGGGTCGGCGGCGGGCAGCCTCGTTGCCTACAGCCTCGGCATAACCGATATCGACCCGCTGGCCTACGACCTGCTCTTCGAGCGTTTCCTGAACCCGGAGCGAATCTCGATGCCTGATATCGACATCGACTTCTGCAAGAACGGGCGAGACGAGGTCATCCGGTACGTTTCCGAGAAATACGGGGGGCAGCAGCAGGTCGCCCAGATCATCACCTTCGGGAAGATGCAGGCCAAGGCGGTCATACGGGACGTGGGAAGGGTGCTGGATATGAGCTACCCGGAGGTGGACAAGATCGCCAAGCTGATTCCCACGATGCCGCTCAACATAACCCTGGACGACGCCGTCAAGGCCGAGCCCCGGTTGCGGGACCTGATCGAGTCCGACGACCGGGTCGCCCGTCTCATAGAGATCGCACGGTCATTGGAGGGTCTCAATCGCCATTCCTCGACCCACGCAGCGGGGATAGTGATCAGCAACCGCCCGCTGGTGGACTATATGCCGCTGACGAGGGGTCAGAAGGGCGAGATAGTCACGCAGTTCGATATGAAGGGCGTGGAGAAGCTCGGGCTGATCAAGTTCGACTTCCTGGGTCTAAAGACACTGACCGTCATCGATCACGCGATTCGCCTCATCAGGGAAAATCGGGGAGCGGATATCGACATAACGAACATCCCGCTCGATGACGAGAAAACCTATCAACTCTTCCAGTCGGGGAACACCGACGGTGTCTTCCAGCTTGAGAGCTCCGGCATGAAGGACCTGATGGTCAGGCTCGTCCCGGAGAAGTTCGAGGAGATCATCGCCCTGGTGGCGTTGTATCGTCCGGGTCCCCTCAACACCGGCATGGCCGATGAGTATATCAAGCGAAAGCACAGTCAAAAGGTAATAAAACACGAGCTGCCCCAGCTCAAGGAGATCCTTGCCGACACCTATGGCGTCATGGTCTACCAGGAGCAGGTTATGCAGATGGCCATAAAACTGGCCGACTTCTCCATTGCCGACAGCGATCTGCTGCGCCGGGCTATGGGAAAGAAGATCCGCGAGGAAATGGCGCGACACCGGGAAAAGTTCGTGGACGGCGCCGTACGAAACAAGATTGACCCCAAAAAGGCGGAAAAGATCTTCACTCAGATGGAGGAGTTCGCAGAGTACGGATTCAACAAGTCTCACAGCGCCGCCTACGCCATGGTGGCCTATCAGACGGCCTATCTGAAGTCCCACTTCCCGGTGGAATTCATGGCGGCGCTCCTGACGTCGGAAATGGACGACACCGACAAGATCATGAAGTATATCGGCGAATGCCGGGACATGGGCATCGACGTCGCCCCGCCGAACGTCAATGAAAGCGGGCTCGACTTTTCGGTCTCCGGAAACGTGATCCGGTTCGGCCTGAAGGCGGTCAAAAACGTCGGGGAAACGGCCATCGAATCGATCGTCGAGGCCAAACAGACGGGCGGACCGTTCACGTCGTTGTTCGATTTCGCCCGCAGGGTCGATCTCAGGAGGGTCAACAAACGGGTTATCGAGAGTCTCATCAAATGCGGCGCCTTCGATTTTACCGGCCGGAGCCGGGCCAGGATGATGGCGGCCGTAGACCGGGCCGTGGAGGCGGGGCAGACCCATCAGGAAGACCTCAGACGGGGACAGATGAACATTTTCGACCGTATGGGAATAAACGACTCGCCGGCCCAGTCGGCCTTTGACCGCGACGCAGACTACCCGAACGCACCCGATTGGAGTGATCAGGTGACGCTGGCCAACGAGAAGGAGAGCCTCGGGTTCTATATCACCGGCCATCCTCTCAACCAGTACCTCGATACGCTCAGGGCGGTCGCCACCTGCGACAGCGTTTCCATCGCCGAGGGAGAAGACAAGTCATCGGTGGCCATCGGCGGGATCGTCTCCGCGGTGCGGGAAATCATAACCAAGAAGGGAGACCGGATGGCCTTCGTTACCGTGGAAGATACCAAGGGTCTTGTCGAGACGGTCGTCTTTGCCGACATCTTCGCCGAGTCCCGGGAGCGTCTGGCCGTCGATACACCGATCCTTGTGGAAGGGACCCTCGACCGGGGGGAGGAATCGGTCAAGGTAATCGTCAGGAAGATCTCGCTCCTCGCAAAGAGAACGCAAAACGGCGGACGATCGGTCTATATAGAGGTGAACGATCTGGAGGTCTCGGAGGAGCGGATCGTTGCCCTCAGGGAACTCATCGAGAAGAACCGCGGCCCAAGCCGGGTCTTCCTGCGGATATGCAACGGGCATGAGGGGTGCGTCACCATCTCGCTGCCCGAGCAGCTCAGAGTGAACCCGACGGACGGTTTTCTGAAGTCGGTGGGAGAACTCTTTTCCGATGGGTCGGTCAACCTGGGATAGGGAAGGATCACTGATGGAAAACGGCGCCAAATTCGAGCGGAGTATCCGGGAGCTCAATCGAAAGATCCGGGCGATAAAATCGGTGTCGGGAGACAGCCCCGACGCCGTCATACTTGAATCTCTCGAAAAACTCCAGGCCCAGGCAGGGCGCCTCGAGCTCGATTACTTCTCGAAGATGGATCGATGGAAGAAGGTCGAGATATCGCGGCACGAGGAGCGACCTCAGATGCTCGATTACATTTCGCTCATCTTCGACGATTTCATCGAGCTCAAGGGTGATCGACTCTTCGGCAACGATCCGGCAGTCGTGGGAGGGCTCGCCGACTTTCGGGGCGTTCGTGTCGTGGTAATCGGCAATCAGAAGGGACGAGGACTGAAGGAGCGGATGACCAGGAACTTCGGGATGCCTCATCCGGAAGGCTACCGGAAGGCCCAGCGTTTGATGGGAATGGCCCAGCGTTTCCGGCTTCCGATCATTACTATGGTAGATACGCCGGGTGCCTACCCGGGCGTCGATGCGGAGGAGCGCGGGCAGTCGGAGGCGATCGCCCGTACAATGGCCGTGCTGTCGATGCTCAAGACGCCGGTTGTCGCGGTGGTTTTGGGGGAAGGGGGGAGTGGCGGGGCCCTGGCGCTGGCGGTGGCCGATCGCGTATTGATGATGGAGCACGCAAACTACTCGGTGACATCGCCGGAGGCGTGTGCGTCAATTCTCTGGAAAGATCGAACCATCAAACGGAAGGCGGCCGAGGCGCTCAAGTCCACGGCCCAGGACAATCTTGCCTTCGGTCTGATAGATGAGGTGATCCCGGAGCCCCACGGCGGCGCGCACCGGGATCATCGCACCGCGGCGGCCAATCTTGCCGGCGTCGTCGAGAGGCACCTCATGGAGCTCATCGATCTGCCTGTCGATCAACTTGTGGAAACCCGGTACAGACGATTCAGGAAGATCGGAGTGTTTATCGCACCGGTAGAGGATTCTTAGGCCGGCGGCGGGCGACCGGATCAATCGAACGGCCGATCGGCGTCGCACGCCGGTGCACAAAGAGGCCTTCGATCCATCGGTCGGGACTACTTAAATAAAGGATAGGGTATGTTTCGTTGTATTCGAACCTTCAGAGAAGACATAAAAGTTATTTTTGATCGGGACCCGGCCGCCCGGACTACGCTGGAGATACTCATCTGTTATCCGGGTCTGCACGCACTGATGATCTACCGAATATCTCACATTCTCTGGACTTATAAGCTGAAGCTGGCGGGCCGCATCCTCTCCCAATTCGGTCGATTCATTACGGGAATCGAGATACACCCAGGCGCCACGATCGGGAGGCGCTTCTTTATCGATCACGGGATGGGTGTCGTCGTGGGGGAGACCTCGGTTATCGGCAACGACGTAACCCTCTATCAGGGGGTGACGCTGGGCGGCAAGAGCTGGAAGAAGGAGAAGCGGCACCCTGACCTGGAGGAACACGTCGTGGTCGGAGCAGGAACAAAGATTATCGGTCCTTGCGTCATCGGCGCGTATACCCGCATCGGCGCCAACTCCGTGGTAGTCAGGGACGTTCCCCCCCGCTCAACCGTTGTCGGGGTGCCCGGCAGGGTCATCCTTTCGCAGGAAGGCGAGCCCCATGAAGAAGTGAACCTCGAACACCACCTGCTTCCCGACCCTGAGGAAGAGGCGATCCAATTTCTCATCAAAAAGGTAAAGACCCTTGAAAAGAAATTGAAGGAACACGAGCGGCTGCTCCACGACGCGCTCGAAGGCACGGGGCACGCCGCGGAACGCAACGCGAAATAGGAAGGTTTCCGAACCCGTGGACTCTCTCTTTAATAACCGCACCTATCGGACGTTGTCACACGGCTCGGATCTCGTCGAGTTCTGCGTTACCGTCAAAGAGACCAACCTTTTTATTCGGGCCGAAAAAGACCTGACTGCCGAGGCGTACGACGCAGTTGTGGATGCCCGAAACGCTATCGAGAGATACATCTTATCCCGGCCTGAGTTCCAAACGTCGCTTGTGCCCATTTCCGACGATCTCTACGCCCCCTCCATCGTCAAGGAGATGATCCGGGACGCCGCTCTTTCGGGCGTCGGCCCGATGGCGGCGGTGGCCGGGGCGATCGCCGAGTTCGTGGGTCGGCGGCTTTCTCGGGCCTCGGGGGAGGTCGTCGTGGAGAACGGGGGAGATGTCTTTCTGATGTCGGAGGGAAGGCGGGTGGTGGCGCTCTATACGGACACGAAAGGGCCGACATTCGGGCTTGAGATCGCCGATGCGAAAGGCGGGCTGGGGATATCCTCTTCGTCGGCCGTCATCGGCCGGTCCCTGAGCCTGGGGAAGGCCGATCTTTCCACCGTCGCGGCGCGGACGGGGGCCCTTTCGGACGCCGCGGCCACGGCGCTCGGTAACCGGGTGAGCAAGGCGCGAGACGTCGAAAAAGCGCTCGCCGAGATCATCGCGATTCCCGGGGTGACGGGCGCGGTGGCGATCGCCGGCGGAAAAGTCGGGGTTGCCGGCGACGTCACAATCGTCGCGCTTTCGACCTAGAAGAAGATGCCGAAGTCGATGCCGGTCCCGATGTGGGGGGAGATCGGTGTGTGATAGCCGAGCCCGACGGACGCCGTCGTGGCGCAACCGACGCCTCCCACGAGCATTGAGAGGAGCACGAGGACATAGAAGGTCTTTTTAAGTTTACCTGTCATGATATCGCCTCCCATCATGGGCGCATGGTAACATAATCAAAGGCTGACCGCAACAAAAACTATGACGAGACATTGACAGCGGCGCCTCTGTTCTTGTATCATGCACGCATGAGGATGATCACCGTAGACGAGGCCCGCGCCGTCGCGCGAGAGGCGGGGGTGCAGGCCAAGCGTCCGAGTTTCTATCGGAAAAACGAAGCGGCGGTTTCGCTCTCGAGGATGATCTACGATACCGATAAGACGATCGGACGGTATCGGGACTATCTGGCGGGACAGGCCGACGATTTCGGGCACGGGTTGTCTCATTCGGAGCACGTGGCGCTGGACGCGGGCGCGGTTATCGCGATAGAGATGGGAGCAGGCGGCGAGGGGACGAAAGATGCCATCGTTGCCGTTCAAACGGCCGGGCTGTTGCACGATATACGAAGAAAGCAGCCCAACCATGCCGAGAGGAGTGCCGAAGAAGCGGGGCGCATACTGGAGCGAGACGGCGCGGATCGGGACCGCCGGACGGTGATCATAACCGCCATCAGGAACCATGAAGCTTTCAGGGATGAAGTTCCGATAACGGATCGAACAGCCGGGCTCATTTCCAACGCCCTGTATGATGCAGACAAGTTTCGTTGGGGACCTGATAATTTTGTCGTCACCTTGTGGGATATGCTCGAATTCGCGCGGATCGACGTGGCACGGATGCTGGCCGGTTATCGGAAGAGCATCGAGGGTATCGAGCGGATAAAAGGGACATTTCGTACGGAGACCGGGCGTCGATACGGCCCCGAGTTTATCGATATCGGACTATCAATCGGTGAAGTGATCTATCAAAGGCTCACGGACCTCCAGGAGAGCGACTCATGATTGAAATCTCGCATCTTGTCAAAGACTTCGGGAGGGTCACGGCGGTCAAAGACCTGACGCTGACCGTTGGCGACGGGGAGTTCTTCGGGTTTCTCGGTCCCAACGGTGCCGGCAAGACCACTACCATTAAAATGCTGGCCGGCCTGCTCAAGCCCAACAGCGGCTCAATACGCCTCGCGGGCCATTTCCTGGATCGCGACGGGACCGCGGCGCGGCGCATCTGCGCCTATATCCCGGACAAACCCTTCATATATGAGAAGCTGACGGGAAGGGAATTCCTCAGGTTCATTGGGCAGCTCTGGGAGATGGACGGCAAGGAAATCGAGGATAAGATCGAGACCGTCATGGATATGTTCTCGATGCGCGAGTGGCTCGACGACCTCATCGAGGGCTATTCCCACGGGATGAAGCAAAAGACGGTGATGGCGCAGGCGCTGCTGCACGACCCGAAGATCATCATTGTGGACGAACCGATGGTGGGTTTGGATCCGCGGAGCATAAAGCTCGTCGGTGAGATCTTCAAGGATCTCGCACGGAAGGGGACGACGATATTCATGTCAACCCATACGCTGATACACGCCCAGGAGATGTGCCACCGCATCGGTATCATCCACCGCGGGTCGCTGGTGGCCGCCGGTTCCATCGAAGAGCTCATGACGGCGGCCCATACCAAGAGGCGCGAGCTTGAAGAGATATTCTTTACCCTCACCGAAGAGGTCGGCACCACACCATGAGCCAGTTGATGACCCTGTGGGGCGAGAAGATCGTTTCGACATTCAACGACTTCAGAAACCCGACCCGCGAAAAACTTCTCAGAGTTGTCTTCTTCGGCGTCGGCGGGATACTCTTTGTCGTCTTTGACTACATCTTCTTTTACAGAATCCTCAATCTGCTGCTGAACCCGAAGCCGATCGTCGGACTGGACATCGAGCTGGTGGGATCGATCCTGGTGGATCAGCTCATGACGATGATCAACCTTACGCTATTTTCGGTCCTGATATTCAGCAACATAGTCGCCAGTCTGTCGGCACTCTACCTCTCGAGAGATCTCGATTTGCTGCTTTCATCACCGATCCCGCGTACCCGGCTATTTGCCGCAAAATTCGCCCAGAGTACCGTCAACAGCTCCTATATGGTCGTCATCTTCGGGCTTCCGATCTATTTCGCCCTGGGGCGCGCCTTCGGGGTGGGTGCCGGCTATTATATCGGGACGGTCCTTCTCCTGGTCCCGTTCATACTCATCCCCGCCGCTATCGGGACGTCGCTGACGATGCTGCTGTTGCGCTTTTTTCCGGCCAAGCGAACCCATCAGGTGCTTACCTTCCTCGGTATGGTGTTTGCGGGAGGTCTCATCTTCTTCTTCAGGTATCTCAGGCCGGAGTCTCTTTACGAGGACATAAGCACGCTCGATCAGCCCGTCTTTCTCGCGGCCCTGGAGGAGCTCAAGGTCCCCAAGTATCCCTTCCTTCCCTCGACATGGCTCTCACATCTGATTAATTCGATGGCGGGGCAGGAGACGGGCGTCTTTTTAGTAAATCTCCTGTTGTTGGTTGCCGGCGCAATCCTGAGCGTGGCGGCGGTCCTGGTGGTCGCCCGGCTCATATATTTTGCCGGTTTTTCGAAGAGTTTCGAGAGCCGGGATCGAGGAGGCGAGCACCGGGTACGACGTTTTGCACTCGTCGACCGCCTTTTTTCCCTTATCGGCACAAAAAGGCGGGCCGTTCCGGTCAAGGACGTCAAAACGATGTTTCGGGATCCGACCCAGTGGTCCCAGCTCTTCCTTCTGGCGGCGCTCATCATTATGTACCTCTTTTCGATAAAGAGCATCCCGGCTACGACCGATTTTCTGAAAGACCTCACCGCGTTTCTCAACCTGGGGCTCACGGGATTTGTGGTCGCGGCCCTGGCCGTCCGGTTTATCTTTCCGACAACCAGCCTGGAGGGGCAGGCCCACTGGATCATCTTTTCCTCTCCGCTGTCGGTAAGGGAGTTTCTCTGGGGGAAGTTCTTCATCTTTGTCGTTCCGGTCATCATCCTGGGGGAGTTTCTGATCGTCGCGTCCAACATCCTGTTGGATGTCGAGCCCTTTATGATGGTGCTGTCAACGGTGACGGTCTTCCTGTTTGCCCTCACACTCACGGCGCTGGGCGTGGGGCTCGGGGCGGTCTACCCCCGATTCTTGTATGAGAACGCCGCCCAGATCGCGGCGGGCTTTGGGGGCATCATCTACATGATCATCGGGCTCATCTACATAGGCCTCTCCATTGTTATCGAAGCCCGGCCCGTCTACGTCTATTTCCGGGAACAGCTGGTGCCGGGTACCTACGAATATATGAGTCTTTTTATATCGATAGTGTTACTGATTGTCCTAAATCTCGCACTATTCCTCATCCCCATGAGGCTTGGGGTACGAAGCCTCTCCCGTATGGAGTTTTGACCTGAAACAGGGTCGAAACAACAACCGACACATGCCGTTGCACACCGGCAGCGGGATGACTACCGCACGAGTCCGGGTGTCTCGGCTTTTCCCGGGCCTATTCGGACGTCCCGCCGCGCCGGGAGGCGCCAATGACCGATATGACAGAGCCGCGGATCAGGATCCTCCCCGATACGCTGATCAATCTTGATCGCGGCAGGAGAGATCATAGAGCGCCCCGCGTCGGTCGTCAGGGAGCTGGTGGAAAACTCGCTGGACGCGGAGGCCGGAGGCATTGACATAGAGATAGACGTCGGTGGCAAGCAGCGCATCGCCGTCGTTGACGACGGGATCGGAATGGCTGCCGAAGACGTCCGGCTTGCCGTGAGACGGCACGCCACCAGCAAGATCGGCGACAAGAGCGACCTGGGGACGATTCACACCCTCGGCTTTCGGGGAGAGGCGCTCCCCTCCATCGCGTCGGTATCGCGTTTTTCCCTTTTTTCGCGGCAGCGAAACACGGACGTCGGCACGGAAATCAGGGTCGAAGGGGGCGACGTCAAATACCTGCGAGACGCCGGTATGCCGAGCGGAACCAGGGTCATCGTGGAAGACCTCTTCTATTCCGTGCCGGCCCGAAGAAAATTCCTTAAAAGCGACAGGACCGAATATCTTGGCGGGCTATGACATAGTCGTCAAGCACGCATTGTCTCGCCCTGACGTCCGCTTTAGACTGATCGCCGACGGCAAAGAAGTGATCAACGCCCCATCGGGGACGCTCCGTTCCCGGGCCGGCGACGTCCTGGGAAGGCGCGTCGCCCACGATATGGGCGAGGTCAATGGCGAGGATGAGGGGATCCGTGTGACAGGACTGGTAAGCAGACCCGAGGAGACGCGCTCGAGCCAGTCATCCATCCACCTGTTCGTCAACGACCGCCCGGTTCGGGACTATCCGCTCAGCGGGGCGATCGTTCGCGCCTATTCCGGGCTCATATTCGGAGGGCGCTTTCCGATCGCCGTGATCTTCGTGCAGCTCCCCTTTGAGGAAGTGGACGTAAACGTTCACCCGACTAAGCGCGAGGTGAAATTCAGAGATCCCAAGACGGTGGGCGGCGTCGTCTATCGGGCGGTCGAGGCGGCGGTGCGGCGAGCTCACGAAGGTCTCGGTATGGATGCCGCCGCGGCCGGGGTACCGGCCCGCGGCGGGAGGCGCCGGGCCGGAAGCGAGATCGGTGAGGGAGACGGGAGCGGGTTGGGCGGGGCGTGCCGGCACTCTCTTTTCACCGGGGATCGGGACTGAAGCGGCGCAGGCCGATACCTCGGGTCGGGAGGCTGAAGGGGACGCCGCATCACCTATCGGTCCCACGACGACAGGAGGGACCGTTACCGCCGGCATGAGACTCCTGGGCCAGGCGGCGGGTACCTATATTATATTGTCCGATGAGGATGGACTGGTGCTCATCGACCAGCACGCCGCGCATGAGCGGGTAATATACGAGCGAATCAAGGCGGGCCTTTCCCACAACGCCGTCGGCAGCCAGCGGCTCCTCTTTCCGATGACCCTGGACATCGACGGGCCCGACCGTGCCGCCGTCGTCAGGCACCTGGATGATATCAACAAGATCGGATTTGAGCTTGAGGAATTCGGCGGAAAGACTCTCCTGGTCTCCGCGGTTCCGTCGGTCGTCAAGGACGCGGACGTGAGGGAGCTTATCATGGGCATAGCAGAGGAGCTTCGACAGGGTACGGGCTCCCAGGGTATCGAGGAGCGGATCGACAGGATGATAAAGGGCGTCGCCTGTCACGGATCGGTGCGGGCGGGGACCGATCTGTCGCCGCGAGAGATCGAGGGCTTGATCGCCGAGATCGAGAAAACCCCATTTGCGGCACACTGCCCCCATGGAAGGCCCACGATGATCAGGATCGGAAGAGACGAGATCGACCAACGCTTCAAGCGGACCTAGCAGGCCCCGGGGCAGGGGTATGCGGGGCTGCGGGCCGATGGGCGCGGTTCGTCGGCGTGTTGTGCGGACGCGCAACACGTCGTAAACTCCCGGCTGTCTGCGCGGCCGGCCGTTCACGATAGCGCTCTGTGCCGCCCGGCTTAACGGGATTTACCTATGACCCTGCCGAAAGTCGTCATCATCACCGGCCCCACCGCCTCGGGGAAATCCGCCCTCGCGGTGGATATTGCCGAGCGGATCGGCGGCCAGATCATCTCCGCGGACTCGGCGGCGGTCTACCGGCACCTCGATGTCGGCACGGCAAAGCCCTCCGCCGCCGAGCGCGCTCGGGTCCCCCACCATCTGATCGATATCATCGATCCCGATCAACAATATAACGCGATGGCCTTCGTGCGGGCGGCGGACGCGGCCGTCGGAGAGATCATTTCCGGGGGCGCAATCCCGATCGTGGCGGGGGGGACGGGACTCTACCTTAAAGCCCTTATCTTCGGCATCTTCGAGCTGCCCGGTTCGTCGGACCAGAGACACACGATACGGGAGGCGCTGGATGCCGTGCCCACCGGCCTCCTGCGGGAGGAACTGGAAAAGGTGGATCCGCCGTCGGCGTGCAGCATCGGGCGAAACGACAGGGTCAGGATTATTCGGGCGCTGGAGATCTACCGGCTGACGGGAGTGCCCAAGGGGGAGCTGGCGGCCGGACACGGGTTTTCGGACAAACGGTACGAGGCGATCACCTTCGGGCTTTCGATGGAGCGACGACTGCTTAACGAGCGGATCGATCGGAGGGTGGAGGAGATGCTCGCGTCCGGGATCGTCCGGGAAGTGGAAGGGCTGATCGGCATGGGATACGGTCCCCAATCGCCCGGGCTCACGACTATCGGCTATAAGGAGATCGTCGATCATCTGTTGGGAAAACTCGACCTGGATCAGGCGGTCTCACTGATCAAGCGCAATACCCGAAGGTACGCAAAGCGCCAGATGACCTGGTTCAGAAAAATGGACGGCGTTCGATGGATCGAGTACCCCTACGATATTGAGCGGATTATCGGAGAGATACGGGCATTCCTCTCAGGTGCGACGTAGAATGGGAATCGAAGACGGCCGGGCGCCTTGATAAAATGAATTACTATTCATTATTTTCGTGAAATTGAGCTTAATAGCTTGACAAGCCTCCCGTATCTCTATAATATTACGAAAAAAGAATCCTTCCGAGCTCATGAGTCCCCTGCGGGAATCATGAGCCGATACGGGTAAGTGAGTAATTACCTACCCCGCCGTTTTGCAAAGGAAGAGATTGCTTTCCCACGGAAAGAGTGGGGGAGTATCTCTTCCTTTTTTTATGCGGCCGGTCCGAACAACTGAATGGGTAACAATAAATATACTTTTACTTAGGGAAAGAGGAGAGCCATGGAAGTTACCAGACGTGCTTTTCTTAAGTTAACCGGCGCAACGGTCTTCGTGGGAGGTCTCGGCCTGAATATCGCCTCGGTCAGGGCGGAGGCGCTCCCCCTGAAGATCCTGTACGCGACGGAGACGACCACTATCTGCCCCTATTGTGCCGTGGGCTGCGGGATCATCGTTCATACCCGCAACGGCGAGGTGATCAACACCGAGGGCGATCCGGATCATCCCATCAACGAGGGTTCTCTCTGTCCGAAGGGCGGTTCGTTGTATCAGGTGGCGGTCAATGACGCCCGGCTGAAAAAGCCGCTCTACCGCGCCCCCGGCTCGGATAAATGGGAAGAGGTAACCTGGGAGTGGGCGGTGGACGAGATCTCCAAGAGGATCGTCAAGACACGCAACGAGACCTTCACCCGTACCAACGACAAGGGTCAGACGGTCAACCGCACGACTGCGATCGCCTCGGTCGGCAGCGCCGCCATGGATAACGAAGAGTGTTATGTCTATCAAAAATTCCTGAGGGGGTTAGGCTTGGTGTATATCGAACACCAGGCCCGTATCTGACACAGCGCAACGGTAGCGGCTCTGGCAGAGTCGTTCGGTAGAGGCGCGATGACCAATCACTGGATCGATCTTAAGAACAGTGACGTCATTCTTGTTATGGGCAGCAATGCCGCTTCAAACCACCCCATTTCCTTCAAATGGGTACAGCGGGCTATCGACAACGGCGCGGTCCTCATCAGCGTCGACCCGCGGTTTACCCAGACTTCGGCAAAGGCCCACATCTACGCCCCCATGCGGTCGGGCACGGACATCGCCTTCCTGGGCGGTATGATCAAGTATATCCTCGAGAAGAAGCTCTTCTTCGAGGAATATGTCAAGGAATACACCAACGCGTCCTTCATCGTTAATCCGGCCTTCAAGTTGGCTGCGGAAAACGGAGGCGTCTTTTCAGGACTCAGCGAAACTCCCGCGGGAGGCAAGTACGACAAGTCGACGTGGACGTATCGTGACCGGCCCGGACGGACTTCCGGCGAAGGACCCGACGCTCACCAACCCGCGCTGCGTCTTCGGGCTCCTGAAAAAGGAATACGATCGATACAATCTGAAAGACGGTATCACAGGTCACCGGGACCCCCGAGGATAAACTTGTGGAGGTCTACGACGCCTACGCGAAGAGCGGAGCGCCCGACAAGGCCGGAACGATCTTATATGCAATGGGCTTCACGCAGCATACGGTCGGTGTTCAGAACATCCGGGCTATGTCCATGATCCAGATGCTTCTGGGCAACATGGGCGTGGCAGGCGGCGGGGTCAACGCACTGAGGGGTGAGTCAAACGTCCAGGGCTCGACCGACTACGGCCTGCTCTACCATATTCTCCCCGGATACTTACCGTCACCGACGTCTTCCGTGGCGACGCTGGCGGCGTATAATCAGGCCAGGGTTGCAGCGGCAAAGACGTCCAATCCTTTGAGTGCGAGCTGGGCCGTGAACTATCCGAAGTACATGGTCAGTCTTTTGCGCGCACACTACGGCACCAACGCCACGCCGGAAGAGGCCTACGGTTACCTCCCGAAGCCTGATGACGGCGTTAACTACTCGTGGCTGCAGATATGGGACGCCGCCTACAAGGGTAAGCTGAAAGGGGTGTTCGCCTGGGGTCAGAACCCGGCGTGCTCCGGGGCCCACGCAAACAAGGTCCGAAAGGGCCTGGGCAAGCTCGAGTGGCTCGTGAACGTCAACCTCTTCGACAACGAGACCGGCTCCTTCTGGCGCGGCCCGGGGATGAACCCCGCCGAGATCAAGACCGAGGTCTTTATGCTCCCCTGCGCGGCATCTCTCGAGAAAGAGGGAAGCATCTCCAACTCCGGCCGATGGATGCAGTGGCGTTACAAGGCGGTGAACCCGCCCGGGGAGGCGCTGCCTGACGGGGACATCATCTCCGAGCTCTTCTTCAAGGTCAGGGACCTCATGGAGAAAGAGAAGAGCGTTCTCAAGGAAGCCTATACCAAGCTTACCTGGGATTGCGGTCCGAAGGACTTTATGGGCAAGATGAAGGCCTTTGACGCCAACTTCGTTGCCAAGGATATCAACGGGTACTTCCTCGCCGATAAGGTCATCGAGGGCAAGGAGTACAAGAAAGGCGATCTTGTCCCCTCATTCGCGATGCTCCAGGACGACGGCTCCACGTCCAGCGGATGCTGGATCTACTCCCAGTCGTACAACGGCGACGGCAACAACGCCGCCCGCAGGGACAACAAGGACACTTCTGGAATCGGCCTCTTTCCGAAATGGGCGTGGGCATGGCCGGTCAACCGGAGGATCATCTATAATCGGGCGGCCGTCGACCCCAAGGGCAAACCGTGGGCGAAGACCAAGCCGGTCATCCGCTGGGTCGGGCGATAAGTGGGTAGGGGACGTTCCGGACGGGAAGTATCCTCCGCTCGAGAATGCCGACGGCTCACGAAACCCCGAGGGAAAGCTCCCCTTCATTATGCAGAAGGAAGGCGTAGCATCGGTATTCGGCCCCGGTCTTGCCGACGGCCCGTTCCCGGTGCACTATGAGCCCATCGAATGCCCGGTGGAGACAAATCTCCTCAACCCAAACAGCTCATCAATCCGGTCGTCCGTCGTTACGACAGGCCGGAGATCGGCAGTGACGTCGACGTCCTTGCAAAAGTCTGCGATCCGAGATACCCGTTTCTGGCCACTACGTACCGCGTTACCGAACACTGGCAGACCGGGCTTATGACGCGCTGGCAGCCCTGGCTGGCCGAAATGCAGCCGTCCAACTTCGTGGAGATGAGCGAGGAGCTTGCGGACATGAAGGAGATCGATAACGGAGATCAAGTGAAGGTCTCATCGGCCAGGGGCGAGATTATGGCGGTGGCTATCGTTACCAAGCGATTCAAGCCGTTTAAGACTCGGCGAAAATATGGAGATCCATCAGGTCGGACTTCCGTGGCACTTCGGGTGGAGAACCACCGAAGAGGGGCAGAGCAACGACCCCTGCGGTACCCAAACCCGAGGTCTACACCTTCGGCGACTCGGCCAATCTGCTCACCTCGACTATCGGGGATCCCAACACCTCAATTCCCGAGAGCAAGGCCTTCCTGGTTAACATTGAAAAGGTGAAAGGAGGGTGGCTATGATGGCAACGACAAAGATAAAAGAAGAGATGGTCAAACTGATTGACCTCTCCAAGTGCACGGGATGTCGCGGTTGTCAGGTTGCCTGCAAGAACTGGAATTCACAGCCGGCAAGCCCAGACGAAGAATACGGGGAAGCTACCAGAATCCGCCCGATCTTCAGCACAACACCTGGACGCTTATCCGTTTCCAGGAGCGCGAGAAGGATGACGGAAGCCTTCGAATGGATCTTTCGTAAGGACGGATGTTTTCACTGCACCGACGCCTCCTGCGTGCGGGTATGCCCCTCCGGGGCCCTTACGTACGGGGAGAAGGGGGCGGTCAGGCTCAATCAGGATCTCTGCATCGGCTGCAAATACTGTGTCATAGCCTGTCCCTTCGGCGTACCCCGCTATGATCCGGAGACGAAGGTTACGTATAAGTGCACTCTCTGCGAGGATCGGATCACCAGTGGAATGATCCCGGCGTGCGTCAAGGCCTGCCCCACCGGATGTCTCAGCTTCGGCCTGAAAGAGCAAATGATCGCAAAGGGAGAGCAGCGGGTGGCCCAGCTTGCTGAAAAGGGTCTCACGGCTTCCCTCTACGGCAAGGACTACGTCGAGGGAACGCACGTCATGTACGTGTTGACCGAACAGGAAAAGGTCTACGCGAAGCTCCCGGTCTCGCCGCACGTCCCCGTAACGGTAAAGCTCTGGAGAAACGTCGCAAAACCGCTCGGCCTGCTGTCGATCGGAGCCGTTGTCGGCGGGGCGCTCCTCCACTACATGATCAAGGGACCGAAGCATCCCAAGGAAGAGGGAGGTGAGTAGCATGGCTGGGCAAAGAGTCGTCGTTGCATCGACCCCCTATGAGCGGGTAATACACTGGGTTCTGGCGGGGACGTGTCTGGCTCTCGTCTTTACGGGCCTGATTATCGCCGTCAACTCGTTTGCGCCCCTTGCCGAAATGCTCGGTGGCTACCGGGCGGTCAAGGAATACCATCGTTTCATCGGGCTGGTCTTCACGATCGTTCTTGTCTTTGCCGTCCGGCACTGGTATAAAGAGGCGGGCTACCTTGACAAGACCGATATCGAGTGGATGAAGGCGGCAGGCGGGTATTTATGGAAGGCCAAGATCCCCGAACCGTACAAGTACAACGCCGGCCAGAAACTCTTCTTCATCACGGTAGCTCTCTACGGCGCGGGGATGGTGGCAACGGGCCTCCTCTTGTGGTTCGGCAAGGGCCTCATCTGGGCCCCGCTGATGAGATGGACGGTGGTCTTTCACGCTTTCGGAGTCGCCGTCATGGGTGGATTTTCCATGGTGCATATCTACCTGGGTACGATCGGCACCACCGGCAGTCTGCCCGTCATGACGGACGGCAAGGTAACGGAGGCCTGGGCAAAGACCCATATGCCCGGCTACTATCGGGAAAAGATCGTGAAGGAGCAGAAGAAGGGTAAGTAGTAATCCGTTTTTGACTGGATATGCCATCGGAGAGGCGGCCGAAAGGCCGCCTCCATTATTGTGGGGAAATACCGAGCATGCAAGATCCGGAAATCACCGCCATCGAGCGGGCGATAGTCGATGATCCGAAGATAGAAGACTTCCTCCGAATCCTCCTTAAGCTCACCAACATCAGCGGAGGGCAGGGGAGACCGGAGGCGACGGATTTTGTCCCCGACGGGGGCAGGCTTGCCGAGGGGTTCCCCCTGGCGGATACACGCTTGCTGCCGCACGATATGGAAAGGCTCCATGATCGGTTTTCCCGAATCGTCGGCGTTGTGCTCGAAAAGGACCCGAAGGGTACCGATGAAGTCATTCGATTTTATTCGGATCGGGAGATCTTTCCAAAGCCTCCTTACCGGAGTGCTGACCCAGGAATATCGATTCCCCGAGACCTTTACGGGCTCCGAGCCGGTCACGCTTCTTGCCGCAAACGAAACGCTCCTTCCCTTACTTATCCAGATCAGGGAGGAGGCCGAGCGAGGAAATCTGCTGGGCGAGTGGGCCGGCTCCTACTGCCCCGTGTGCGGTGCGGCCGCTCACCTCAGCCTTATCGAAGGGGATGAGGGACGACTCGTTCCTGTCGTGCAGCAGGTGTCTTACCCGATGGAAATTCCGCCGGCTGACGTGCGCCTTTTGCGGGGAGTCCAAGCCGAGAAACGTGCGCTACTTTACGGCGGAGGGCGACATCGTCCATCGGGTGTACGTCTGTGATACCTGTAAACACTATATCAAATCCGTCGACTTGCGAGAAAAAGAGACGGTCTTTGGGCGACTCGAGGATCTTATGACTATCCGTCTCGATCTGGTTGCGAAACGGGAGGGATACGTCAGGGACTCGGTCGATCTGGTGAGTATCCTGGCGATGGGGGAATGACGCCGCCAAACCATGCCGGAAAAGGACCATCCGGCCCGGCATCAATTGTCTCTGCCTCTTCTTGACAAAATCCTTGACATCATCTGCGTATTGAACTATATATATCGTTGCTTTCTCCGATCCTTTCTTCCTAAGGGTAGCGATTGGGAAGGGAACCAGCGCCCCCGGCGTTGAGTCCTCTTCCGTCTCTGCCGATGGAAAAAGGACGATAGGGCATGGATGGAAACGTCCATACCTCCCGTGTTTGGAAAGGAGAATGGCTTAGGGTCGGATGATGTAGTCGCCTCATCCTCGCCGATGTTCCGCCCGCTGCCAAGTCACATCCTTTCCACGAATTTTATCTCTCTGGAACTGTAGTCAGGGACCGCTTCCGACGATCAGGATCGTATACCCCGGTACGTGTCGGACGCGGTACGAGACCCCGACGCAGGATGCCCGAAGCGGCCCTGCGACGGTCGGTCATTGGAATTGCCCCGGTCCGGGCGATAAGAGACGGTCGGTGGGTCGACCCCGCGCCGGATCTTTCATGATAAAATAAGACATTATCTCCAGAGTCGAGCAGATCTATTAAAAGGAGGCAGTATGGGCGACATAAACGGCTCCGGTCATCGCCGGACGGTGGAAAAGCAGTACCGGGAACTCATGGAGTATTGCCAAGTCCATCTGGATGAGATCGAGAAGACATTGCCCGAACCAAGAGAGAGCTTAGAGGACAGTCTCGCGGCGCGGGGGATATCGCGCAGGGAATTTGTCAAGTGGACGTCGTTTATCACGGGCGTCCTGATGCTTCCGCCGATGTTCCGTCCCGTGGTGGCGCGGGCGGCCGAAAACTTCAGCAGGCTTCCGGTGGTCTGGCTCAATTTCGCCGAGTGCACCGGATGTACCGAGGCGTTCCTCCGGTCCTCCTACCCGAACGTCGACGATATCCTGCTGGATACCATCTCGCTGGAGTACCACGAGGTGGTGATGGCCGCTTCGGGTAAACAGGCCGAGGAAAACCTCAACAGGGCGATGGCCGATTTTGACGGGCAATATATACTCGTTATCGAGGGCGCCATCCCCGAGGGGCTGGACGGCAAGTATCTGAGAATCGGGCAGCGAGGGCAAGACCTCCAAAGAGATCGGCACGCGAAGTGGCGTCGAAGGCCGCCGCCGTCGTCTGCATCGGCGCCTGCTCTTCCTTCGGGAACATCCAGGCCGCCAAGCCCAACCCGACCGACGCCAAGAGTATCCGTGACTCCCTCGGGATCAGTACCATCAATATCGCGGGATGCCCGCCGAACCCGGTTAACTTCACCGGGACCATCCTTCACTTCCTGATGTTCGGAGCCCTTCCCGCTACCGACTCACTCGGCAGGCCGCTGTTCGCCTACGGAAAGCGGATCCATGACTACTGCGAGCGCCGCTCCCACTATGACGCAGGGGAGTATGTCGAGGAATGGGGTGACTCCGGGGCAGCGCGGGGCTGGTGTCTCTACAAGATGGGGTGCAAAGGCCCCTACACCTACGCGAACTGCGGCAAGGTCCGCTATAATGACGGCACGTCCTGGCCCATCATGGGGGGACATGGCTGCATGGGATGCTACGAGCCCGCCTTCTGGGATACGATGGCTCCCCTCGAGAAGCCGATCTCGGATCAGGCCATCGGCGTGGAGGGTGTTGAGTCGAAGGTCAACACCGTCTTCGCGACCCTGGCGGGTCTGACGGTTGCCGGTGTCGCGGCTCACGCCGTGGCTACGGCGGTCAAGCGCCGCGAACCCGAGGAGAGAGAAGAAGAAGAAGGCAGAGAAAAAGTAGCAGGCCATCATAAAGGAGAGTGAGAATGGCTCAGAGAATAATAATCGATCCGATCACCCGGATTGAAGGACATTTACGCGTAGAGGTCGAGATGGCCGGCGATATTGTCAAAGGACGCCTGGACGACCATCACCCTCTGGCGCGGGATTGAAACCATCCTCAAGGGGAGGGACCCCCGGGACGCCGGACTCATGACCCAGCGGTTCTGCGGCGTCTGCACCTACTCCCACTATGAGGCCGCGATCCTGGCTGTGGAAGACGCCTTCAAGGTAAAGCCACCCACGAACGCCCGCATCGTGAGAAATCTCATCAACGCATCGCTCTACCTCACCGACCACATCATGCACTTCTATCACCTGCACGGTCTTGACTGGGTGGACGTCGTGTCCGCGCTGTCTGCCGACGCCAAGAAGGCCGAGGATATGGCACGCGCCTACAGCGATAATCCCTACAACTCGTCGGCCTCCCATTACCATGCGGTACAGGAGCGCCTCAAGAAGTTCGTGGAGTCGGGAAGACTCGGGCCCTTTGCAAACGGTTACTGGGGCAATCCGTCCTACAAGCTGCCGCCCGAGGCAAACCTCATCATCGTCTCGCACTATCTGGACGCCCTGGCCGTGTCGAAGGTCGGCGCCCAGATGATGGCGATCTTCGGCGCCAAGAACCCGCACCCGCAGACCCTGGTGGCCGGCGGGATCACCTCCGTTCTGGACACCCTGGACGCCTATCGAATCGGTGAGTATCTCTTTCGTCTGAGGGAGCTCAAGAATTTCGTCGACACCGCCTACATCCCGGACGTCGTTCTGGCCGCGACCTACTACAAGGACGAGGGGCTGGCCGGGATCGGCGGCGGAGTGAAGAACTACCTTTCGTACGGCGGAATAAACCTTGACGACGACTATCTCACGACCTTCTTCCCGGCGGGAGTCATCAAGAACCGGGACCTTGCCAGCGTCGAGAAACTGGACGAAAACAAAATCGCCGAGGACGTAACTCACGCCTGGTACAAGGACTCGGAGCCGCTCCAGCCGTACAACGGGGTAACCGACCCCGACTATACCGACTACGACGAAAGCGGACACGTCAAGGGCGACGGAAAGTATTCCTGGTGCAAAGCCCCCCGTTACGACGGCCTCCCCTTTGAAGTGGGGCCGCTGGCCCGGTTCATCATCGGGTATGCCAAGGGCGATCAGAAGATGAAAGACCTGGTCGACGGGACGCTGAAGGCCACGGGACTGCCGATCAAGGTCCTCTTCTCCACGCTGGGCAGGACGGCCGCGCGGGCGCTCGAGACCAAGCTCGTCGCCGACAATGCAGAGACCTGGGTAAACGAGCTGGTCGCCAATGTCAAATCGGGTGATACCCGGACGTGGACACGCTGCGATGTTCCCGATGAGGGCGAGGGCCGCGGGATGAAAGAGGCTCCTCGGGGCTCCCTGGGTCACTGGATCAGGATCAAGGACAAGGTCATCGAAAACTACCAGGCCGTCGTCCCCTCGACGTGGAACTGCTCACCGAGGGACGCCGGCGGCGTCAGAGGTCCGTACGAGGAAGCATTGATCGGCACCCGCCTTGCCAACGTGGACCAGCCGCTTGAAATCATCAGGACTATCCACTCTTTTGACCCGTGTATGGCCTGCGCGGTCCACATCATCGACCCGAAGACCAACGAGGTCAAGAAGTTCAAGGTCTTGTAAAGGAGCCCGCCATGGAAAAAAAAGATTCGGCCATGGAAAAGAGGATACCCATCAGGGAATGGACGGTACCCATCCGCGTCCACCACTGGGCCATGGCGATCTCCATCTTCTTTCTTATCGTGACCGGCGTCTACATCGCCGATCCGTACGTCGGTATCGTCCGGAGAGACGGTGCACAAATTCCTCATGGGGGATATGCGCTACTATCACATCCTCTTCGGCGTGATCCTGACGATGTTGTTCGTCTGGAGGATGTACATGGGATTTTTCACCCGTTTCCACGCCAACTGGAAGAATTTCCTCGCCTTCACGGACTGGAAGAACTTCATCAAGCAGATCAAGTTCTACCTCCTTGTGTCCAACGAGCGTCCCGAGCACGTCTATCTCTACGGGCCGCTGCAGTCGCTGGCTTACGGCGGGCTTTTCGTGATGATACTGTTGATCGTTATCACGGGTCTCATCCTCACCGGGGCCGGTTACGACCACGGCCTCCTCGGGCTTGCGGCGTGGGTACTGACCCCCGTGAAAAACCTGATGGGGGGGCTGGCGGGGGTACGCTACTTCCATCATATCCTGACGTGGCTCTTTGTCCTGTTCATCATCGTGCACGTCTACATGGCCTTCTGGTATGACATCGTCTTCAAGGAAGGGACCGTTTCTTCGATGATCAACGGGGTGGTATTCAAGACGAAAGAAAACTGAGTTGGTCGATAGTATCGACGGAAAAAGGGGATAGTCCATCCCCCGGAAAGCTAACAAAGTCCTCGTTTTATTGCGAGGACTTTGTTATTATGAGACCTTCCTTACTATAACGAATGAACGAGAACCGAAACATCACCATACTCGGACTTGGTAACATCCTGGTCGGAGACGACGGGTTCGGGGTGCATTTCATCGCTTGGTTTGCCGAGCGCTACGCCCTGCCTGAAAACGTCTCGCTGGTGGACGGCGGTACGGCCGGCCTCGGCCTCCTGGACACCGTTACGAGCACGGGACATCTCATCGTGATCGACGCGATAAAGGTTGACGATACGCCCGGTTCTCTCTATCGATTCACGAAGGAGGAAATGACCCTTTACCTGCCGCCGCCCACGTCCGCGCACGAGGTGGAGTTTCTCGACGTCCTGGCTATGGCAGATCTGCTGGGGCAGTGTCCTCCGGTGGTTTTTCTTACCGTGGTGCCAGAGAAATATGATACAATGGAAGTAAGGATTTCCGACTTATTGGTCGAGCGGTTTTCGGACGTGGAGCGGCTGCTCTTGGAGGAGCTGGCGACCCTGTCTGTGAGGCCTGAAAGGAAGCGGGGGTGCACGAACTGAGCCTTGCGCAATCGGTACTCGAGATTGCGCTGGATCACGCCGAAAAGAACGATGCGGTTCGGATTGAGCGGCTGGTCCTTTCATTCGGAAGGATGTCGTGCATTGAGCCATCCGCCCTCGAGACGGCGTTTACCGTACTGGCCCGGGGGACGAGGGCCGAGGGAGCCGAGCTTCGTTTCGAGGTCATCCCGGCGGTTGTTTCCTGTCTTTCGTGTGAGAAGGAATACGCGGTCGATTATCAGGGGATACTCTCGTGCCCTTCGTGCGGGGACCCGTCGGTGATACTGATAGGCGGCACGGAGGATCTTACGCTGGTCGAAATGGAAGTGGAACAAGAGGATTAACGATGTGCATTGCATTTCCGGGCAAGATCGTCTCCATCGACGATAATCGTGCGATTATCGATATCGAGGGAACGAGACGCGAGGCCTTTCTGGATCTGATCGACGAAGAGGTCTCGATCGGGGACTACGTAATCTGTCACGCGGGTTTTGCGATCCATAAGGTCGACGAAGAACTCGCGCAGGAGAAGCTCGCGCTGCTTCGCGAGCTTACCAGCAATGAAGTTCGTTGACGAGTATCGGGACCCGGAGCTCTTCAATGGATTGCTCGCGGGTGTCAGGAAACGGGCCGAAAAGCTCGCTCGACCCATAACCATCATGGAGGTGTGCGGGAGCCATACCAACGCCATCGGGCGCTTTGGGATCAGGCGCCTGCTTCCCGAAAACATCCGGCTCATCTCGGGACCCGGGTGTCCCGTCTGCGTGACCTCCGTCCAGGATGTGGATAGGGCGCTTTTCTTGGCCCGTCAGGCCGGGGTTACGTTCGTCACGTTCGGGGACATGCTCCGAGTCCCCGGCACCGAGAGGCGGTCCCTCGAAAAGGAACGCGCCGACGGCGCCGATATTCGAGTCGTCGATTCGGCGGCGGAGTGCCTGGGGCTTGCCCTGAAGAATCCCGATCGACGGATCGTCTTCATGGGCATCGGCTTTGAGACGACGTCGCCCGCGGCGGCATCGGTCATTAAAACCGCCCGGAAAGAGGGGCTCTCCAACCTCCTGGTGTTTTCCGTTCACAAGGTCATCCCTCCCGCGATACGGGCCCTGCTTGAGGATCCCGACATTTCAGTGGACGGCTTTATGCTTCCCGGACACGTGAGCACCATCCTCGGCACGGCGGCCTACTCCCTCATCGCCCGACAGGGCCGGGCCGGGGTGATCACCGGTTTCGAGCCGGTGGACATCCTTCAAGGCGTGGCTATGATCCTGGATCAGATCATCGATGAGAACCCGAAGATCGAGATTCAATATCGACGGGCGGTAAAGGAGGCGGGAAATCCCGCAGCCCGCCGGATACTGGACGAGGTCTTCCGGCCGGAGGATTCGCGATGGCGGGGTCTCGGGGTCATCCCGGACAGCGGTCTCGCCTTTCGGGAAGAGTATCGGGAGTTTGACGCAGCGACGCGGTTTGAGTTCCAGGTAATCGAGTCTCATGAGGTATCCGGGTGCCGGTGCGGCGATGTCCTCAAAGGGATCATCTCGCCGGCGGAATGTCCCCGGTTCCGCACGGCATGCTCACCCGCAAATCCCCTCGGCCCCTGCATGGTCTCGACCGAAGGCACCTGCGCGGCATACTATAAATACCAATGACGAGCGTCTCTTCGAATTCGGACGACCCGATTCGTGTCAGGTGTCTCTTTACCGGCACGGTACAGGGGGTGGGATTTCGTCCATGTGTCTATCGGGTCGCGGTTCGGCTGGGCTTGACGGGATTCGTCAAGAACACGTCGGATGGAGTCGTAGCGGAGCTGGAAGGAGCACCGGAGTCCGTCGAGAGCTTCCTGCATGCCCTTGACGCGGAGCTGCCGCCGCTGGCCGAGATCACCGGACTCGTAAGAGACGCAATCCCCCCGGTCGGCGGAGACGGCTTCCTCATCGTCCCCAGCGTGAGGACGGGACAATCCTCTCTGCACATCCCTCCGGACATCGCGTCGTGCGACGCGTGCGTCACGGAGCTTTTCGATCCCCGTGATCGCCGCTATCGCTATCCCTTCATCAACTGCACCGACTGCGGCCCCCGTCTCACCATCATCAGGGATATCCCCTATGATCGGGAGAAGACCTCGATGGCGCCGTTTTCTCTTTGTCCTGCGTGCAGAGCCGAATACGAGGATCCCTCGAATCGGCGCTTCCATGCGCAGCCAAACGCCTGCCCCACCTGCGGTCCGTCAGTGGCACTTCTCGACGGCTCGGGAAAAGTGATTCCGATCAGCGACCCTATCGGTGAGGCGGCGCGGTTGCTGAGTGCAGGAAAGATCCTTGCGATACGGGGCCTCGGGGGGTTCCATCTTGCCGCCGATGCGACGAATGACGAGGCCGTGCTGCGCCTCAGACAGCGCAAGCTGCGAGAGGAAAAACCGTTTGCGATCATGGTCAAGGATGTCCGCGCGGCCCGCCAGATCGTTGAGGTGAGCGACCGGGAAGCCGGCCTGTTGTTGTCCCCCCGGCGGCCCATCGTCCTGATGACCAGGAAGGCCTCGATGCCCATCGCGCAATCCGTCGCGCCGGGAATGGGAACGTTCGGGGTCATGCTCCCCTACACGCCGCTCCAGCACCTCCTGCTTGCCGATGATACCTCCCCCCTGGTCATGACGAGCGGCAACCGCTCCGGGGAGCCGATCGCCATAGGAAACGACGACGCACTGGCGCGTCTGTCGGGTATTGCGGACTATTTTCTTGTGCATAACCGGGAGATCCTGGTGCGTTGCGATGACTCCGTGGCCGCGGTCGTGAGGGGAAACCCGACGATTCTGCGCAGGTCCCGGGGCTATGTCCCCGGGCCCATCGAGCTTGCCGGATCTTCCGGGGAGGTCCTGGCCGTTGGTGCCCACCTGAAGGCGACCGTCTGCGTCCTGAAGGGGAATTCGGCATTTTTGAGCCCCTACATCGGGGATATGGATACGCCGACGGCCAGGGATTTCTTCTTCGAGACGGTCAATCTCATGAAGCGGATTACCGAATGCGATCCCCGGATTGTAGCCTGCGACCTTCACCCCGACTATTTCACGACCGCCGCCGCGCGGCGGATGGAGGGTGTAAAGATTCACGCGATTCAGCACCACCACGCCCACATCGTCTCCTGTATGGCCGAAAATGGGGTGTCCGGCAGCACGATCGGGGTGGCGCTGGACGGGACCGGGTATGGAACCGATGGAACGATCTGGGGGGGTGAGTTTCTCGTCGCGGACACGGTCGGCTTTGTGCGGGCCGGGCACCTGGCCCCCTTCGCGCTGCCCGGAGGAGATGCGGCGGTTCGCGAGCCGTGGCGCACGGCGGCAAGCCTTATCCGCAGTGCGTACGGCAGGGGATGGCGGCATGTCGCGGAGAGGCTTCGGCTCGTGCCGGAATGCGGCGTAAAGGACGCCTTTATGACCATGATCGAGAAGGGGATAAACAGCCCCGTGACGACGAGCATGGGAAGGGTCTTCGATGGAGTAGCCGCGATCCTTGGAGTGAGGGGGCAGGTGAATTTTGAAGGACAGGCCGCCATGGAGCTCGAGACCTGCGCCGGGACGGGACGATCACACCTGTTTCCCTTTGACATACAGGAAAGCGACGGCGTGTTTATCCTCGATCTCTCCGGCACGATCCGGGCGCTTGTCGAGGGGATGGATGCCGGTCGGCCCCGGGAAGACCTGGCGGCGTCGTTTCACACGAGCCTGGTTTGCGCGATCGGAAAGACCGTCGAAGCGATCAGGGATAAAGAGGGTATCAACCGGGTGGCCCTGAGCGGCGGCTGCTTCCAGAATAGGATACTCCTGGCAGGGCTGATGGATCGGCTGGAAGCGGCCGGGATGGAACTGCTGATCCATCGTCGGGTGCCTACCAACGACGGCGGGATTGCCCTCGGACAGGCGGTGGCGGCGGCCGACAGGGAGAGAGCGCGCACCTCATGATATTTCCATTCGGCACGGTCTAATAATAGGCAACTTTCGCGTAGTGCGGGAGGGACTGGGAGGGCGGCTGACATCGGTTATGACACGCTGATCGATAGTCGATTTCGTTAAATTTGTTGACTCAAGACACCGAATTTGATATACTATTCTGTTGACCCGCGGAGCGGCGACGCGTCGACGAAGTGGGTCTCGGGGGTAGAGGGACCTGAAGATTGCCTGAATCTCGGCGTAGGTGGCGGCGTAGGTGGAGCCGATAGAAGGGCATCGTAATAGGTATCGAGGTAAAGAGCGACGATAATTTCGCTTGACAGGAAATGGGCCGTATGCTAGAGTCGTCGCGTGAATGAATACTCATTCAGTTCGGGTACGTGCGCAGACCGTTGCTTGTGAAATGAACGACGGTATCTAATTCAGCTTTCTTCCCCCATTTCCGGAGCTAGGAACGACTTCCTGTGGGAAGGAGGCTTTTATATATATAAAATAGCAGGGGAGTCGCGGGAGACGAACTGGAATCTGTCAATCCCCGCTCTAATTATCGTAACTAAGTTCTGAGAGGAAATTTTCACATGGCTAAAGAAAACCTGGAGATGAAGAGATGGTGGATCGCCGTTGCGGCGGTCGTCATGCAGCTCTGCCTCGGCTCGGTTTACGCATGGTCCGTTTTCAAGAAGCCGCTCATGGACGCCCACGGCTGGGATGAGGTAGGGGTGCAGGTTACCTTTATGATTCTTATGGCCGTTATCGGGTTGTCGGCGGCATTCGGCGGCGGGCTCGTCGACAAGAAAGGCCCCCGTTTCGTGGCGACTGTCGGCAGCATCCTGTTCGGCATCGGCACCGTCGTTGCCGGTCTTGCCGATCAGATGGGGAGTATCGTTTTGCTTTACCTGGGTTTCGGCCTCATCGCCGGTCTCGGAAACGGCTTCGGGTACGTGACCCCTATCGCTACTCTCATTCGCTGGTTTCCCGATAAGCGCGGCCTGGTAACGGGTCTTGCGGTCATGGGCTTCGGACTGGGCGCCTTCTTTATCGGGAAGCTCGCCCCGGTGATGATCATCGCAATGGGAGTGGCCAAGACCTGGTACATCTTCGGTGTGGTATTCCTCGTGCTCTGCGTTGCGGCGGCCCAATTGTACAAGAATCCTCCGAAGGGGTGGCTTCCGAAGGGATTTACTCCGGCCAAGGGCGCCGCTTCGGCCGCCAATTCATTTACTGCACCGGAGGCCCAGAAAAAGGTCCAGTGGTGGATGCTCTGGGGGATGCTCTTCCTGAACGTGTCGGCCGGTCTGGGCCTCATTTCCCAGCTTTCGCCTATGGCGCAGGAAGTCCTGAAAAAGACCATGACCGAGCCCGATCCCGCCAAGCTCGCGGCGGCCCTGGCGATTGCCGGCGGGACGATCCTGGCTATCTCCTCGATCTTCAACGGCCTCGGGAGGCTTTTCTGGGCGTGGATTTCGGACTCCATCGGACGTAAAACCGTGTTCATGATCATGTTCGCCACGCAGGCCGTCCTCTACGTCCTGCTTCCGAAGGTGGGGGGCTCCGTCCTCTTTACCGTCATCGCCTGCTACCTGCTGGCGTGCTACGGGGGCGGATTTGCGACGATGCCGGCCTTTGCGGCCGATTCCTTCGGACCGACCTATATCGGCAGGGTTTACGGCTTCATGCTGACGGCATGGGCCACCGCCGGTATCATCGGTCCGTGGGTCTTTGCCCAGTTCAAAGGCATTGCCCTTTACGTTGCGGCGGCATTCCTGGTCGTCGGGTTCCTGCTTGCTCTTGCCTACAAACAGCCCCAGCCGAAGAAGGCATAGAGTAGGTGGAGCTCGAGCGTTTGAGATGAGTAAAGAGTGTCTGGATAGTTGAATAGCGCTATACGATGGGACACCGGGGCCGGCCAACACGGCCCGGCCCCGGAAGCCCCATCGATTGAGTATGAATCGGGCGCCTGATGTTCACTATGTGATCGGGTCTATCGGAAGATGTTTCAGTAGAGGGCGCCCCTTCGAAACGAAAAATATATCGGCATGATCCACGAGATATACCACGAGATCAAGGAGCGAGCCTGAAGTGGCAAAGATTCTAAAAAAGGAACGGCTCTCGGCCGACGTTGTCAGGATGGTCCTCGAGGCCCGAGAGATCGCCGAGACACGAAAGCCCGGCCAGTTTATCGTCCTTCGGATCAACGAGGAGGGGGAACGGATTCCCCTGACCATCGCGGACGCGGATTCGAAGGCAGGGACCGTCACGATCATCTTTCAGGAAGTCGGCAAGTCCACCAAACTCCTCGGGACGTTGAATCAGGGCGACGATATTCTGGATCTCGCCGGCCCGCTGGGTAAGCCCACCCACATCGAGAAGTTCGGGACCGCGGTCTGTGTCGGCGGCGGCGTGGGTGTCGCGCCGATGTTTCCGATAACCGAGGCCCTCAAGAAGGCGGGCAATAAGGTCCTTACCATCATCGGCGCTCGGACCAAGGATCTCCTCATTCTCGAAAACGAGATGAAGGCCGTCTCCGACCGGCTCGTCGTCATGACCGATGACGGCACCTACGGACAGAAGGGGTTCGTTACCCAGGCCCTCGAGGAGATCATCAAGTCCGGGGAGAAGATCGATATCGTCGTTGCCATCGGCCCGGTCGTGATGATGCGGGCGGTCTCAGAGGTAACTCGGCCGTATAAGATACCGACCGTCGTTTCGCTGAACTCCATTATGGTGGACGCCACCGGGATGTGCGGCGGGTGCCGGGTCTCGGTCGGGGGGAAGTCGAAATTCGCCTGCGTGGAGGGGCCGGAGTTCGACGGACATCTGGTCGATTTCAAAGAACTGATGATGCGCCAGAAGACGTATATGAAACAGGAACACGAATCCCTGGAGTGCTACCTCAATCAGGCGCTCAAGAAATAGGTGACGACTATGGAAGCGAAAGAGCGGATGCAGATTCCCCGGCAGAAGATGCCGGAGCAGGACCCCAAGGTTCGCGGCAAGAACTTTGACGAGGTTCCCTTTGGATATAGTGAAGAGATCGCGATTCGTGAAGCCCAGCGATGCCTGAAGTGCAAGAAGCCAAGCTGTGTCGCGGGCTGTCCGGTTGAGATCGATATACCCGGGTTCATTTCTCTCATAGAGGGCCGAGATTTCGTCGGTGCTGCCAAGAAGATCAAGGAAACCAACGCTCTTCCGGCCGTCTGCGGCCGGGTCTGTCCCCAGGAGGAGCAGTGCGAGGTGAGGTGCATCCTGGCCAAGAAGGGCGATCCGGTCGCTATCGGACGTCTTGAGAGATTCGCCGCCGACTACGAGCGGAACGCCGGCAAAGTCGAGGTACCGAAGATCGCCGCTCCCACCGGCAAGAAGATCGCGGTTGTGGGATCGGGCCCCGCGGGGCTGACGGTGGCCGGTACTCTCCGGCTCCTCGGCCACGAAGTGACCGTCTTTGAGGCGCTCCACAAGACGGGCGGGGTTCTCGTCTACGGCATCCCCGAGTTCCGGCTTCCCAAAGCGATCGTCGAGGCGGAAGTCGACTACCTCAAGAAGATGGGGGTGAAGTTCGTCACCAACTATGTGATCGGCAAAATAAGGACGGTCGACAAGGTCCTTTCCGAATACGATGCCGTCTTTCTGGGCACCGGGGCGGGGCTCCCCCTCTTTCTGGGGATCCCCGGAGAGAACCTCAACGGGGTTTACTCGGCCAACGAGTATCTCACGCGCTCCAACCTCATGAAGGCATACCTCTTTCCGAAATACGACACACCCATTGTCCTGGGCAAGAACGTGGCGGTCATCGGCGGCGGCAACGTCGCGATGGACAGTGCCCGGACGGCCCTCAGGCTGGGAGCCGATAACGTCTATCTCATATACAGGCGCTCCCGCGAGGAAATGCCGGCCAGAAAAGAGGAGTCCCATCACGCCGAGGAGGAGGGGATACAGTTCCACATCCTCACCAACCCGATAGCCTTTATTGGCGATGAAAACAACTGGATCAGAGAGATCGAGTGTCAGAAACAGGAATTGGGCGAGCCCGACGACTCGGGCAGGCGCCGCCCCGTTCCGATCAAGGGATCGGAATTCAGGATTCCCGTTGACACGGTAGTGGTGGCTATCGGAAACAGTCCCAACCCGCTCGTGCCCGCGACAACCCCGGGGCTTAACACCGGGAAGAAAGGCAATATTGTCGCCGATGAGGAGTCCGGTTTGACGTCGCGGGAGGGCGTATACGCCGGAGGGGATATCGTCACCGGTGCCGCAACGGTCATTCTGGCAATGGGCGCCGGAAGGAAGGCCGCTCGAGCGATTCACGAATATGTGATGAACGGGAAGAAAAAGTAACGATTCGATAGATGAAACAAAGGTTTCTATCCCGAGTCGGCTAGCCTCCGGGTGCCTGGGGCGTGTGTCGGTGCTGTTTGAGGGCTCTGTTACCGGACGAATATGAGGTGCGTGCGACGTGAAGCTTGATGAGGTAAGAGAGATACTCGACGCCGAAGTCCTCGTCGGCCACGAACAGATGCAGAAGGAAGTGCACACCGCCTTCGGCGCGGACCTGATGAGCGATGTCCTTGCTTTTGCTCGGCCGGGGACCATGCTTCTCACCGGGCTGACCAATCCCCAGGTGATCCGCACGTCGGAGATCCTCGATATCGCGGCCATCATTATCGTCCGGGGTAAAGTGCCGCCTCCCGAGACGGTTAAACTCGCCGAAGAGCTGAAGATACCCATCCTCAGGACTCAATACATTCTATTCGAGACGGCGGGGCGGCTTTACAGATGGGGAATCGTCGGATGCGTGGATAAGGTGGATGCCGGAAAAAAGCGCGGATAAAGGACCGTCATTTTCGGAGAGCTTTTCCGTCGTCGGCGGCAACTTTAACGACGCGGGCGCGGTTTCCAGCCGCATCAAGAGCATCCTGAAAAAGATGTGTCTCCCCACGGATGTGATTCGAAAGGCCGCCATCTGTACGTACGAGGCGGAGATGAACATCGTCTGCTACGCGCAGCGGGGAAATATAACGCTGTCGGTCGATGATGACCGGATCGTCATCAAAGCTGATGACGAGGGGGAGGGCATCCCCGATATCGCCCTGGCAATGCAGGCGGGTTACTCCACGTCGACGGCCAAGATTAGAGAGATGGGCTTTGGCGCGGGGATGGGTCTGGACAATATCGATAAGTTCGCCGACGATTTCAACATTACCTCGGAAGTCGGCAGGGGAACGCAGCTGGTGATGATCGTTTACGTCACCGACGGTTCGTAACCATAGGACGGCCCGGGCAATGGAACTTGATTTCATCGTCAAGCGTCTCGATCTGAAGGTAAGGTCCGGTTCGCAGAACCTCACGGTGCAGGTGACGGGGGGCTATGTCGGCGATCTGTTATCCGACGTCATCGCAAACAGCAGGCAGGGAGACGTCTGGATTACCCGCCAGGTACACCAGAACATCGTTGCCGTCGCGACCCTCAAGGAGCTTGCCGGGATCATACTGGTTGGTAATAACGAGCCGGCCGCCGATACGCTCGAAAAAGCGATAAAGGAAGATGTTCCGCTTCTCGTTTCCAAGCTTAGCTGTTTTGAAACCGCCGGGAGGATCTATCGGCTAATTGCCGTGGGAGAGAAATAGAAAACGGCAGCGGATCGACGGCGATATGTGACGGATGAAGAGGCGAAGGTGTCGGCCGCTTCTGAAGACAAGATGTTCGGTCCGGCCGAGCTCCGGCCGGGTTCGGGGTCGTGAGGATGCTTCGGGAGTTTCGTTGTGACCTGCATATCCACACGTGCCTTTCCCCCTGCGCGGAGCTCGATATGCACCCGGCGGCGATCGTCCGGGAGGCGGTGAGACGGCGACTGGATGTCGTGGCGATCTGCGATCACAATGCCTCGGAAAACGCTCGATATGTCGTACGGGCGGCCGAGGACACGCCGCTGAGGGTCATCCCGGGGATGGAAATAACCACGAGCGAGGAGGTTCACGTCCTGGCCCTGCTGCCGGGGCTCGACGATCTTGCCGGGTTACAGAAAATCGTCTATGATCGCCTTCCGGGCCGAAATGACGAACGTCTTTTCGGATGCCAGGCCGTCGTGAACGAAAAGGGAGAAGTGGAGGGGATCAACGAACGGCTGCTCATCGGGGCGACCGGGATTCCGATGAGCGAATTGATCACGGTCATCCATTCGTTTGGGGGGCTGGCGGTCGCTTCCCATATAGACCGGGAGAGCTTCTCGGTCATCAGTCAGCTCGGCTTCATAGACGAAGGCAGCGGATTGGATGGCTTGGAGATCTCCCGAGCGTTGAGGATAGAAAAGGCCCGGAAGCGATACCCGGAGCTGTCTGACTATCCTTTTCTCACTTCGTCGGACGCCCATTGTCTGGCCGATATCGGCACGGCCCCTACGGTGATGCTCCTTGAAGCGGGGACGTTTGAAGAAGTGAAGATGGGCGTGCAGAACCAAGAGGGGCGATGTATCATCGGATAAAGGGATGCTGGAGCTTTCCAAACACATCCTCGATATCGTCGAGAACTCCGTCAGGGCGGGCGCTCGAACGGTCATGATCAGCGTCATCGAAGACACGACGGGCGACACGCTCACGCTGGAAATCAGAGATGACGGCAGGGGGATGACCGCCGATGAAGCGGCGATGGCGCTGGACCCCTTCTATACGACAAAGAAGGTGAGGAGAGTCGGATTGGGCCTGCCGATGCTGAAGTCGGCGGCGGAAATGGCCGGTGGAAGCTTCAGGCTCGATTCGACCGAGGGAAAGGGTACGACGGTTACGGTTACGTTTGGACACTCACATATCGATCGGCAGCCCCTGGGGGACGTCGGCCTTACCCTCGTGACGCTGATCATGGGAAGTCCGAAGGTTGATTTTATCTATACCCACCGGAGTAACGACCGGGAGTACCAACTTGATACCCGAGACATAAAACGTGAGCTTGGAGACGTCCCGATCGAGCATGTGGAAGTCCTATCTCTCATAAGGGGGGACGTCGAAGAAGGGATGAAGGAAATAGGAGCCACGGCGCAATTATACTGATGTTACGGAAATGACCAATAGAGTAGGAGTGGTCCATGAAGAAACTACCGGATGTTGATATAACAAAGGAGTTTACCCCTGCGCAGCTCAAGAAAGTCGATGAAGTAGTGAAGCGCTTTAAGGGCAGGCCGGGTGCGCTGATCCCGGTTCTCGAAGAGGTACAGGGTATCCTTGGCTTTCTCCCCGTTTCAGTCCAGGAGCTTATCGCGGGGGGCCTCGGGGTTCCGCGGGCCCAGGTCTTCGGGGTGGTGACGTTCTATTCCTTCTTCACAATGGTACCGCGCGGCAAACATACGTGCAGAGTCTGTCTGGGCACGGCCTGTTACGTTCGTGGGGGCAGGGCGATCGCCTCGACGCTTAAGCACACCCTTGGTATAAACGAGGGCGAGACGACCGCGGATCGGATGTTCTCCCTTGAATCGGTGCGGTGCCTCGGCGCCTGCGGGCTTGGACCCGTGGTCGTCGTGGACGAAGAGGTCCACGGCAGGATGAAGCCGGCCAAGATCGGCGAAATGCTCAGTCACTATAAGTAGTTTAGTATAAAGGATGGTGCCATGACAAAGATGACGATAGAGGATCTCAAAAAGATCAAAGAAAGGGTACACGCCGACACGGCGCTGAGAGAGGGTGGCGCCCGTGTAAAGGTGACCGTACATATGGGAACGTGCGGTATCGCGTCAGGCGCCCGGGAAGTGCTCGATGCACTCATGAACGTCATTGCCGAAGACGGCGTATCGGACGTCGCGGTGACGACCTCGGGATGCATGGGGCTGTGCAGCAGGGAGCCGCTGGTAACCGTTGAGGTCATGGGTAAAGAACCGATCAAGTACGAATACATGAATCCGAATAAAATGCGGCAGGTCTTCAAACGCCATATCGAGAAGGGTGAAATACAGACCCCGTTCGTTCTGGCCAAAGGTGCGGAAATAGTAAAGTAACTCGACTCTATTACACCGCGGCTCACCAGAGAGCTGCGCTTCGGATTGAGGAGGATAATTCCCCATGAAAGTGTATCGGTCACATTTGATGATATGTGGCGGGACCGGCTGCCATGCTTCGGGGAGCAATGGGGTCAAGGAAGCCCTCGAGAGGGAACTCGAGAAGCATAACCTGACCGAGGAAATCAAGATCGTCGAGACGGGCTGTAACGGCTTTTGCGCCATGGGACCCATCATGGTGGTCCAGCCGGAAGGCGTCATGTACGTGTTGATCAAGCCGGAGGACGTCGAAGAGCTCGTCTCCGAGCACTTCGTCAAGGGCCGCGTGCTCAAGCGACTCATCTACCGGGAACCGGTCACGAAAGAAGAGATCCCCACTATGCAGGAGATCCCCTTCTTTGCCAACCAGGAGCTCAGGGTTCTGAGAAACCGGGGCCTCATCGATCCCGAGAAGATCGATGAGTATATTGCCCGGGACGGATATCTCGGCATGGGTAAAGCGCTCACCGAGATGACCCCTGAACAGATTATCGCTGAGGTGAAGAAGTCCGGACTGCGCGGGCGCGGGGGCGCCGGTTTTCCCACCGGCACGAAATGGGATTTCGCGAGCCGTTCGCAGAGTGATGTCAAGTATGTCCTCTGCAACGCCGACGAAGGAGACCCCGGGGCGTTTATGGATCGGAGCGTCCTTGAGGCCGACCCGCATGCCGTTATCGAAGGCATGGTCGTTGCCTCCAAGGCTATCGGCTCACGCCAGGGATATATCTACTGCCGCGCCGAGTACCCGCTGGCAATCCATCGGATGAACCTCGCTATCAGTCAGGCCCGGGACTACGGGTTGTTGGGCAAAGACATACTCGGTACCGGATTCGATTTCGACCTCGAGATCTATCAGGGCGCCGGAGCTTTTGTCTGCGGTGAAGAAACCGCCCTCATGCGCTCGATCGAGGGTCATCGCGGCATGCCGCGGCCGCGGCCGCCGTTTCCGGCGTCCCAGGGCCTGTGGGAAAAACCCACGATCCTCAACAACGTCGAGACGTTTGCCAACATCGGCCAGATCATGCTCCGGGGGGGCGATTGGTATGCATCCATCGGCACCGAAGGGAGCAAGGGGACCAAGGTCTTCGCCCTGACCGGCGACGTCAACAACATCGGCCTGGTTGAGGTTCCCATGGGGACCTCCATAGGCACCATCATCTTTGACATCGGCGGCGGGATCCAGGACGGCAAGAAATACAAAGCTGCCCAGCTGGGCGGTCCCTCGGGTGGGTGCATCCCGGCCGAGCATCTGAATACCCCCACCGATTACGAGGCCATTGCAAAGGTCGGCGCCATCATGGGCTCCGGCGGCCTTATCGTCATGGATGAGGAATCGTGCATGGTGGATGTCGCCCGGTTTTTCATGGACTTCTGCCAGGACGAATCGTGTGGCAAGTGCGTCCCGTGTCGCGAGGGAACCAAACGGATGCTGGAGATCCTCACCAACATCACCGAAGGCAAGGGCAAGGACGGCGATATCGAGCTCCTGGAGGAAATGGCCGCCAATATTAAGGACGCCTCCCTCTGCGGACTGGGTCAGACGGCGCCCAACCCCGTGCTTTCGACCATCCGGTACTTCAGGAATGAGTACGAGGCGCACATTTACGACAAACACTGTCCGTCGGCCGTCTGCTCCGCTCTCTTCGCGTCCCCATGCCAGCACATGTGTCCCATCGAGATGGACGTGCCCAAATACATCGCCCTCATCAAGGCCGACCGGCTGGATGACGCCTACAAGATCCTCCTGAAGACCAATCCTTTCCCGAGCGTCTGCGGCAGGGTCTGCAACCAGGCCTGCACCACCAGGTGTCGGCGCGGTCAGACTGATGAGCCTATCGCCATCGCCGCGCTCAAGCGGTTTATCACCGACAACGGCAGGAGGCTCGTTGTCAAGAAGATCCCGCACACCCGAAAGGAGAAGATCGCCGTTATCGGGGCCGGCCCCGCCGGCCTGACCGCCGCGCTGGATTTAACCAGGCGCGGGTACGCGGTCACCGTCTTTGAGGAGCTCCCCGAGCCGGGCGGCATGCTCCGCTACGGCATACCCGCATATCGCCTGCCGCGGGAAGCCCTCATGGAGGAGATCGACCAGATCATTGCGCACGGCATCGATTTGAGACTCAACACCCGTATTGGGAAAGACATCTCGTTTGACCAGCTGAAAAAAGACTACGATATCGTCTTCATGGCGGTCGGCGCCCATAAGAGCTACGCCCTGGGTGTGGAAGGGGAAAACCTCAAAGGTGTGTACGGGGGCGTTGAGTTCCTGCGTGACGTAAACCTCGGCAAGAAAGTCGATATCGGCAAGAAGGTCGCCGTCATCGGCGGCGGAAATTCCGCGATTGACGCGGCCCGCACCGCCCTTCGCCTCGGCGCGGGGGAGGTTACCATCTACTATCGCCGTCTCCGGGAAGACATGCCGGCCGAGGCCGAGGAGATCGACGCGGCCCTTGATGAAGGGGTCGTGCTTGAGCTTTTCACCGCGCCGGGCAAGCTCATCGGAAAGAGCGGCAAGGTGGAGAAGATGGAAGTCGTCAGGATGAAGGCGGGTGATTTCGACTCGTCCGGGAGGAAGCGTCCGGTGCCGCGGGAAGACGGCAATTTTACCGTCGACGTGGATACCGTTATCTATGCCATCGGCCAGCAGCCGAACCTTTCGTTCCTTCCCAAGGACAGGGGCGAAATTGAGGTGGCCAGAGGCGATACCTTCAAAGCGACCGGCCGCTTCAAAACCCGTATGAAAGCCGAGGGGCTCTTTGCCGGCGGCGATGCGCTGACGGGGGCCGCGTTCGTCGTCACGGCCATCGACGCGGGACACGAGGCTGCCAAGGAGGTAGACGCGTATATCCGGGCCAAAAACAACGAGCCCGCGTGGCAGGAGCCCGAGCTGGAGAAGATTGACATACCGACTGATATCGATGAGGAGATCATCGAGACGCCCCGGTTCGGCAAAGAGCATCTCAAGATAAAGGACTTGGTAGGAAACTTCGAGGAAGTGGACAAAGGGCTCTCAAAGAAGAACGCAAAGCTCGAGGCAAACAGGTGCCTGAGGTGCGATCTGTCTACCGCCGACTAGGAACTGAACCGGCTCGGCGATCCCTTTTGCTCTGGGCCCTGTACCGACAGGGATTGAAAATCGAATCTACTTGAAGAGGAACGTTACTATGAAGCCAATCACGCTCACTATCGACGGCAGGGAAGTTCAGGGAGCGTCAGGCCAGACGATATATGAGGTGGCGCGAGCCAACGATGTCCATATCCCGATACTCTGTTATCATCCCGCGGCAAAGTCCGCGGGAGCCTGCAGGGTCTGTGTAGTGGAGGTTGCCGGGGCCAGGAACCTCGTAGCTTCCTGCGCCCAGCCGATCACCGAGGGCATGGTGGTAAACACCAAATCGGAGCGGGTTATCTCCGCTCGTCGGCTGGCCACGGAGCTCCTCCTCTCCTCAGGCAATCACAACTGTCTGGTATGCGAGGCGAACGGCCAGTGCCTTCTGCAACAGCTGACATACGAACTGGGTATCGAACAGCCCCGGTTCCCGATCAAAGCTCCCGGATTCGGCATCGAGGACGGGAATCCCATGATCATTCGGGATATGGATCGCTGCATCGTCTGCGGCCGGTGTGTCCGGGCGTGCAACGAGGTCCAGGTGAATCGGGTTTTGGACTTCTCCTACCGCGGTAAGAACGCTACCGTCGGCCCCGCCTTCGGCAGGAGTTATGAGGACTCCGAGTGCGTTTTCTGCGGTGAATGCGTCTCGGTCTGCCCGGTGGGGGCTCTCATCGAGAAAAAGGGCCGCTTCAAGGGCAGGCCGTGGGAGCTCAAGAAGGTTAGAACGACCTGTACCTACTGCGGCGTCGGTTGCCAGATCATCCTGAACGTCAAGAACGACAAGATCGTCAAGGTGACTTCCGACTATGATCTGGGAGAGCCGAACCAGGGCAGTTTGTGCGTCAAAGGGCGCTTCGGCCATGACTACATACACCATCCCGAGCGCCTGACCAAGCCCCTCATCAAGAAGGAAGGGAAATTCTGGGAGGTTTCCTGGGACGAGGCCCTCGACTATACGGCGAAACGCCTCAAGGAAATCCGTGACAAAAACGGACCCGATTCTATCGGAGTGCTTACCTCGGCCCGCTGTACCAACGAGGAAAACTATCTCCTGGCCAAGTTCGCCCGCGCGGTGATCGGCACCAACAACGTCGATCACTGCGCTCGTCTCTGACACAGCGTAACCGTGGCAGGTCTTGCCACAGCGTTTGGAAGCGGGGCGATGACCAACTCGATTGCCGAGGCTGCAAAGTCCGCGGTCTTCCTCCTGACGGGAACCAACACCACAGAAAACCACCCCGTTATCGCTACGAAGCTCAAACAGGCGATCAACAAGGGGACCAAACTCATCCTCGTTGACCCGCGCAATATCGAAATGGCGGGCTTTGCGTCGATCCACCTCAGGCAGCGGCCGGGTACCGATGTAGCCTGGATTAACGGGTTGATGAACGTTATTATCAGCGAGGGCTTGTACGATAAGGAATATGTTGAAGGGCGTACGGAAGGCTTCGAGAAGATGAAGGAGACGGTCAAGAAGTATACGCCCGAATACGTCGAAAAGATAACCGGAATCCCGGCGGCCGATCTAACTCAGGCGGCCCGGCTCTTTGCGACGGCAAAGCCGGCAGCCATCTATTACGCGATGGGTATCACGCAGCACACGACCGGCACGGATAACGTCATGTCCCTGGCCAACCTCGCGATGCTCACCGGAAACGTCGGCGTCGAAGGGGGAGGGGTCAATCCGCTCCGGGGCCAAAACAATGTCCAGGGCGCCTGCGACATGGGCGCGCTGCCGAATGTCTTCCCGGGATACCAGCGGGTAACCGATGATGCGGTTCGCGCCAAGTTCACCGAGGCATGGAAGCCGGTCATGCCCCTGTCGGAAAAGGTGGGGTTGACCGTGGTCGAGTTGACTAACGCCGCTCACGAGGGCAAGATAAAGGCCCTTTATTTCATGGGTGAAAACCCGATGGTCTCCGACCCCAATACCTCCCATGTAAGGGAATCGCTCAAGAAGGCCTCGTTTATCGTCTGCCAGGACATCTTCATGACCGAAACGACCGAGCTTGCAGACGTCGTATTCCCCGCGACGAGTATTGCCGAGAAGAACGGTACGTTCACCAACACCGAGCGACGTGTCCAGCTGTGTCGAAAAGCGATAGAGCCGATCGGGGAATCGCGGCCCGACTGGAAGATCATAGCCGATATCGCCACCCGAATGGGATATCCGATGGAGTATAAGAACACCGAGGAGATATTCCACGAGATGCGCAAGCTTACGCCGAGTTACGCGGGGATCAGCCATTCCCGGATAGAGCGCAGCGGCATCCAGTGGCCGTGCCCCAATGAGGAGCACCCGGGGACAAGGTACCTCCACAAAGAAAAGTTTGTGAGAGGACTCGGGCTCTTCAATGCCATCGAATTCAAAGAGGCGGCCGAGCTTCCGGACAAGGAGTATCCGCTGATTCTTACAACCGGCCGGATCCTCTACCAGTACCACACCGGAACGATGTCAAGACGATCGGAGGGCCTTAACTTCAGGTCGAAGGGTCCTTTCTTCGAGATCAACCCTGCGGATGCGTCGGCCTACAAGATCGCTGACGGCGATGAGGTGCCTATCGCCTCACGTCGGGGGGCGATCGAGGTGAAAGCCTGGGTGACCGATCGCGTTAAACAGGGGACGATATTTATACCGTTCCACTACGCGGAGGCGGCCGCAAACGTGCTGACGAATGCCGCTCTGGATCCTATCGGTAAGATCCCCGAGTACAAGGTATGTGCGGTGAAGATCGAGAAGAAACGCCCGAGCGCCGCCGTATAGAGTCTCTCAGCTGTGTCAATGTGCGCTCGGCAAGCGACGGTGAAATCCGGGGGGCTTCAGATAAGCCCCCCTTTTTCATCGTTACGGAAAGGAAAAAATACCTGGACAGAGTTTGATTTTAATGATAAAAATATGGTATGAGTGTTTTTCTGCGAGGCCGGATGACAAGGGATAGGGTTGGGGCTGTGCGCCCCCGGATTGAGAGGCGACACCGTAATACAAACTGGACCTGATATCATGAAGAACAGCATTAATATCCAGGACCAATTTCTCAATCAGGTCAGAAAGGATAGAGTCGCGATTGTCATCCACCTGCTCGACGGCCGCGAGGTGGTCGGAATGGTCAGGAGCTTTGACAACTTCTGTCTCCTGATCGACGCCGATAAACCTTCCCTGATCTATAAGCACGCAATATCGGATATTGTCGTAAGGAACGGATGAAGCGGTACCTGTTGCTCATAGCGCTCATCCCCTTTTTATTCTCGACCGGATGTGCCCATCGGATCGACGTCCAGCACTATCCCTTCGGCTCACCCATGCATCATGCCGAAAACGGCATGGAATTTATCGACATGGGGTTTGACGAAGACGCCCTGCGTGAGTTCGACACGGCGCTCACGGATAATCCCCGGTTCTCTCCCGCCCTGGCGGGAAAGGGGATATATTGGGCGATAGAGGGGGTGCCGGACGTATCGGAGGGGTATATCGATCTCGCGAAGCGGTACACGGCCCAGAACGGCGAGAAAGCATTTGTTCTCGTGGCTTCGATGCGCGTGTCCTTCATCATCGGAAACGACGGATGGTTGGATCAGGTCACGCGGGACTTTGACGAGGCCACGGCCTCCAATCCGAACAACGACCGGGCCCTTTTCTGGATGGGGGTTTCACTCCTAAAGGCAGGCAGAGTTGAGGAGGCGCGTAAGGACTTGAAAAAGGTGGTAGATCTGGAAGGGACGTACAAGCGCAAGGCGGAACAATATCTCAAGGAGATGAAATAACGCCCCCCCGCAAATCGACCAGATACCCAAATTTATCTTGACATTTGGTGGAGAAATTGCTATTAATTCTAAGAATTTAGGCACGTAGCTCAGTGGGAGAGCGCTACCTTGACGCGGTAGAAGTCGGCGGTTCAATCCCGCCCGTGCCTACCATGGACATTACCAAAACCCAGTGTGGGATAAAGAGCGATCGAAACGTTTTGAAGAAACGAAAAAGGCATCAATGACACCGGGTTTTTGATGCCTTTTTTACTTCTATTAGTATGCAAAATCTAACGATACAGAACAGGGGCTATCAGACGCCCGAGCCGAAAGAAGGGATGCCGATCGGCGATTTAGTTCCGAAGGAACTCAAGAAATCGGTGATCGCGGCCACGGTCGACGGCAGGGCCGTCGACCTTTCCGAGAAGGTTCCCGCCCGGGGTGAGATAGGATTCATAACTCTGGACAGCCCCGAGGGCGTTGAAATCCTGAGGCACAGCACGTCCCACATTATGGCCGAAGCGGTTCAGTCGCTTTTTCCGGACGTAAAGGTGACTATCGGTCCGGCCATAGAGAACGGCTTCTATTATGACTTTGACGCTCCCAAGCCCTTTGAGCCCGATGACCTTGAAAAGATCGAGAAGCGGATGGCCGAGATTGTCAAGAAGGACCATCCCTTCGTGAGGAAGCTTCTCCCCATGAAGGAGGCGGCGGACTTCTTCAGGCAAAAGGGCGAGACCTATAAGCTTGAGCTCCTGGATGGGATCGAGGGTGAGACGGTCTCTCTCTATTCGCAGGGCGATTTCACAGACCTCTGCCGGGGTCCGCACATCCCCTCGGCCGGATTCGTGAAGGCCTTCAAGCTGACCTCCATTGCAGGGGCATATTGGCGGGGGGACGAGAAGAACAAGATGCTCCAGCGAGTATACGGGACCGCGTTCGCCGACACGGAGTCCCTGCAGCACTACCTGACACTGCTGGAGGAGGCCAAGCGGCGCGATCATCGAAGGCTCGGCAGAGAGCTCGATCTCTTTCAGTTCAACGATGAGGCCGGCGCCGGCCTTCCCATCTATCACCCCAAGGGGGCGATGATGCGGATGGTCATCGAGGACTTCATGAAGCGGGAGCACATCAAGCGGGGGTATGATATAGTCATCGGCCCGATGATACTCAAGCAGGAGTTGTGGGAGCGTTCCGGCCACTTCGACAATTACCGGGAGAATATGTACTTTACCGAGGTGGAAGGACAGCGATACGGCATCAAGCCGATGAACTGTCTTGCCCACATGCTCATCTATAAGTCAAAACTCAGGAGCTACCGGGATCTTCCCCTGAGATATTTCGAGCTCGGAACCGTGCACCGGCACGAGAAGTCGGGGGTGCTCCATGGGATGCTGCGAGCCCGGGCCTTTACTCAGGACGACGCGCATATCCTTTGCACCCCCGAGCAGCTCATCGACGAGATCGTCGGTGTAATGGAGTTCGTCGCCTACACGATGGACGTTTTTGGATTTCCCTATTCGATGGAGCTGTCGACGCGTCCCGAAAAATCCATCGGTTCCGATGAGGACTGGGAACGGGCGACCGAGGCGCTGCGGTTTGCACTCGAGAAGCAGGGGCAGAAATATGCCGTCAATGAGGGAGATGGGGCTTTTTACGGGCCCAAGATAGACTTCAAGCTGAGGGATGCAATCGGCAGGGAGTGGCAGTGCGCCACAATCCAGTGCGATTTCACCCTTCCGGAGCGGTTCGACCTCACGTATATCGATTCGAACGGTGAGAAAAAGCGTCCCGTGATGTTGCACCGTGTCATCCTCGGGTCGATGGACCGGTTCCTCGGGGTCCTCATAGAGCACTATGCCGGTGCGTTTCCGGTCGGCTTCGCTCCGCTGCAGGCGGTGATCCTGACGATAACCGACGAGCATATACCGTTCGGGCAAACGGTCCTCTCGGATCTCCGTTCGGCGGGGATCAGGGCACGGGCCGACTTCCGCAACGAAAAACTTGGGCTTAAGGTCAGGGAGGCGCAGATGGAGAAGATCCCGTATGCGCTTATCATCGGGCAGGCGGAGGTTGAGGGGCAGAGTGTCACGCCGCGGCTTCTTACCGGGAAGAACCTGGCTTCAATGAAAATAGGCGAGTTTATTGACTACATCAAAAAAGAAAGTTCCGTCTTTTGGAGGGGGTAAACGATAAAAGAGAGAACCAAAGACGTAAGAATTAACCGGATGATACGGACCGATAAGGTTCGTGTGATCGCGCCCGACGGTGATCAGCTGGGCATTCTCCTGACGGTTGACGCCTTGAGAAAGGCGGAGGACTTCGGGCTCGACCTGGTGGAGGTGGCCCCGACGGCCGATCCGCCGGTGTGCCGTATCATGGACTACGGTAAGTTTAAATACCAGCAAAGCAAGAAGGTCCATGATGCGCGCAAAAAACAGAATATCATGCGTATCAAAGAGGTCAAGGTGAGCCCGAAGACCCAGGAGCATGACGTACTAAACAAGATCAAAGACATTCGTCGGTTCATCGAAAATGGGGATAAGGCGAAGGTCACCATGATCTTCCGCGGAAGGGAGATTACCTACACCGATATCGGAAGAAAAATCCTCGACAGGATGGCTCTCGGGATCGAAGACATCGGGATCATAGAGCAGAAGCCGACCCTTGAGGGGAGAAATATGGTGATGATTGTTGCCCCTCAGAAGTAGGGTCGCCGAGTCCGGACGAGCGGAAACCCGGGGAGGACGGCGGCGTGGGGCATTCGTGAGATCTGGGGAAGGGTGGGTTAAGATCGAGGGTGGGTACGAAGACATCGTGTAACAGAGAAACACTATGATAGAGAGGGTTCATACATGCCTAAGATAAAGACGAACAGGGCGGCGGCAAAACGCTTCAAACGAACCGGCGCGGGAAAGATAAAGCGTAACAAGGCGTTTTCAAACCACATTCTGACGAAGAAGTCGAGAAAACGTAAGCGGAACCTCAAGGCCTCGGCTATCATCGTGCGTGATAATATGCGAGAGATCAGAAGGCTGCTGCCGAACGCCGGGATTTGAGTCGGTCCGGAAGGCTCCGACCGTTCGGGGCCGATTAATTTAGAATACGTTACCACGGAGGATCGTATATATGTCTAGGGTTGTGAGAGGAACAAAGGCCAGAAAGCGGCGCAATAAGATCCTCAAAGCGGCAAAGGGGTATGTGGGAGGACGTTCGCGGGGGCTGCGGGCGGCCAGCGAGACGGTAGAACGCGCGCTCATGTACGCCTACCGGGATCGCCGGACGAAAAAGCGTGACATGCGGCGCCTCTGGATCGTCAGGATTAACGCCGCCGTCAGAGAAAACGATCTGTCATACAGCCGGTTCATGGAAGGCCTCCATAAGGAGGGGGTTGAGATTGACCGCAAGGTTCTTGCGGACCTCGCCGTTCGCGACCGCGAGGGATTCGCAAAGATCGTCGAGCGCGCTAAAAAGGGACTGACGGCACATGCTGGATAGACTGAAAGCCCTTGAAGCATCCGCGCTTTCCCGGATCAAGGAAGCCGGGGATCTCCAGTCGCTTGAATCGCTCCGGATACAGTATCTTGGCAGAAAGGGTGAGCTCACAGGGATCCTCAGGGATATGGGTTCCCTGTCGGCCGAAGAACGGCCGAAAATCGGCAAAGATGCCAACGAGCTGAAACGCAGGCTTGAGAAAGCCTTCGACGCGTCCATTGCGCGTATTACCGACCGGGCGGCCGGCACTAAGCGGATTCCGATTGACTACACGCTGCCCGGAAGACGGGGTTTTATGGGTAAGACCCATCCCGTCACTCAGGTATATCGGCGCATTGTAGAGATATTCCTCGGGATGGGTTTTGATCTTGCCGAAGGGCCTGAGGTCGAGCTGGACTACTACAACTTCGAGGCCCTTAATATGCCCCGGCATCACCCCGCCCGGGACATGCAGGACACGTTCTATATCAACGATGAGATGCTTCTTCGGACCCACACCTCCCCGGTGCAGGTCAGGACGATGGAGAGCAGGCGTCCCCCGATTAAGATAATCGCTCCCGGCAAGGCCTATCGACCCGATTACGACGTCACCCATTCACCCATGTTCCACCAGGTAGAAGGGTTAATGGTCGGAAAGGACATCAGTATGGCCGATCTCAAGGGCGTACTGACTGTGTTCGTTCATGCGATGTTCGGCAGCGAGATCGGCCTGCGCTTCCGCCCGAGTTTCTTTCCGTTTACGGAGCCGTCGGCCGAGGTCGACATCATGTGTGTTATCTGCAAGGGAACCGGATGCAGGGTCTGTTCACAGACCGGATGGCTCGAGATACTCGGATCCGGGATGGTCGATCCGGCCGTCTTTTCCATGGCCGGGTACGACACGGAAGAGTATACGGGATTCGCTTTTGGGATGGGGATCGAGCGAATCGCCATGCTGAAATACGGGATTGACGACATCAGACTCTTTTTTGAAAACGATCTGAGATTCCTTAATCAGTTTTAGCCGATGTGCCGAAACGAACGAGACGGGGCTCACGAGTGAGCCTCGCGCACGTTAGTCGTATCTTCGCATAGCCTGTTTCCTACGGAAGTCCGCACCCGGGGACGATGATGAGCCCGGCGGTTGACCTTTGGCAGGAGCACGCACGGGCGATCGCGAGAAGTTAAGGAGCTATGAAAGCAACCATAGAGTGGCTGTCAGATTTCGTTGATATCGATCTTGAGGTCCACAAGCTTGCCGACCTCTTGACTATGTCCGGCCTGGAAGTCGAGGCGACCGAACGGCTCGGCGAAGGACTGGAGAAGATCCTCGTCGGTGAGATACTGGAGGTAACGCCGCTGTCCGGCGCCGAGGGGCTCACCGTCTCGAAGGTGGCCGCCGGCGGGTCACCGGTGACGATCGTCTCGTCGGCACCGAATATCAGAGTCGGCCTCAAAGCTCCGCTGGCACTGCCCGGCGTTCGGCTTCCGGGTGGAATCGAGGTCGGCACGAGGGCGTTTGGTGGTATCGAATCAGCGGGAGTGTTGCTGGCGGAGGACGAGATGGGCCTGACCGCCGACCACTCCGGGGTGATGGAGCTTCCCGAGACGGCGCGGTCCGGCAGGCCCATAACGGAGGCGATGAACCTGACCGACTGGCTTCTGGATATCGGGGTTACTCCCAACCGGGCCGATTGTCTGAGCATTATCGGTCTTGCCCGGGAAATAGCCGCGCTGACCAATGTCCCGCTCAAGAGAAAAGAAGATTAAGGTTGTCGAGGGGGGGCCTGACATCAATTCGCTTACCTCGGTGCAGGTGTTGGATAAAGATCTCTGTCCCCGCTATACCGCGCGCGTCGTCCAGGGCATCCAGATTAGGAAATCTCCCTTCTGGATGCGGCTTCGCCTGAAACGGCTGGACCTGCGAGACATCAACAACGTCGTAGATATCACCAACTACGTCATGATGGAGTACGGCCAGCCCATGCATGCCTTCGACTATCAGCTCCTTTCGGAAAACAGGATAGTCGTAAAACGGGCGGCGAAGGGCGAGAAGTTCTTTACACTGGATGCGGTCGAGCGCACGCTGGACGAGGATGTGCTCATGATCTGCGACGGCCAGAGGCCGGTGGGCATCGGCGGAGTAATGGGAGGCGCAAACTCCGAGATCCAGGAGGACACCGGCAGCGTGCTGTTGGAAGCGGCCTACTTCTATCCTCCGTCAATCAGAAGAACCTCGCGGAGGCTCGGGCTTCCCACAGAGGCGGCATTCAGGTTCGAGCGGGGGGTCGATCCGGTGGGCGTGGTGGACGCCGCAAACCGTGCGGCCGAGCTCATGCACGATCTTGCCGACGGGGTAATCGCCCGGGGGATGATCGATATCGTGGGAGAGATCCCGATTCCGAAACCGCTGACTATTCGATCGTCCAGGACCGAAAATGATCATGGGATTTGACATTACCACGGCCCAGATAAAGGGTTTCCTGCAGAGGCTCCAGCTTGAGGTAAAGGACGAGACGGCCGATTCTGTTACGGTGCTTCCGCCGCCGTTTCGGATGGATCTCGAGCGGGAAATAGATCTCATCGAGGAAGTCGCCCGCCTCAAGGGGTTTGAGCACATTCCCGAGACACTCCCCCGGATAGGTATGGACTATTGGGAGCGGTCTCCGATACGCACGCTGACCGAACAGGTCTCGGAGGTTATGCTTTCCCACGGTCTGAGCGAGACGATCACCTACAGCTTCATCGGGGGCGACTCGTTCGATAAGCTGGGACTCGCGGGTGATGACCCGCGACGAAAGGCAATCCTTCTCAAGAACCCGATGAGCGAAGACATGTCGGTGATGCGTACGATCCTGATACCGTCGATGATCAAGACCTGTGTTACGAACATCAATTACCTGAATTATGACGTGAGATTGTTTGAAATAGCGCGGGTATACGTGCCGGGCGAAAAGGGCCTTCCACGAGAAGACGAGCACCTCTGTGCGCTGATATCCGGAAAGCGCTACCAGAGACAATGGGGTCTGCCGGCCGTAGACGTCGACTTTTATGATATAAAAGGAATATGGGAGACGGTTGTTGACAAACTTGGTCTCCTCGAAATAGAATATATTGAAAACGCCGACTATCCGTATCTCGATGGCGAGCAATCGTGTACAATCGTGAGCCGATCGACTCCCATTGGATCGATGGGCAGGATAGACCGTGAAGTGATGAAGAGCTTCGACCTCGGCAGGGATGCGTATGTCCTGGAAGTGAATCTGTCGGGTCTCCTGGACTGTGCCGTACGCCAGGTCGCGTTTAAGGCCGTTTCTCGTTTTCCGTCGGTCTTGCGTGACATATCTCTCGTGGTCGATCGGGCCGTCAAATCCCGTGAGATCGTCGAGGCGATCTCGGGTGCGGGGGATACCCTGATAAAGGGGGTCACTATTTTCGACATGTATCAAGGCAAGCAGATCCAGGAAGATAAGAAGAGCCTTGCCCTGACGGTGCGGTATCAATCGGAAGATCGAACACTTACCGATGACGAGGTAAATAACATGCACGGAAGGGTGATCGACGTCTTGAAAGAAAGGCTTGGTGTGCAGATCAGATAACATTATTGGGGGGGCGTTATGACGAAGACCGATTTAATAAATTCCATCTATAAGAACCTCGGTTTGTCAAAGAAAGAGTCCGCCGCCATCATCGATGAGCTATTTGAGATCATAAAGGAGACACTCGAGAGTGGGGAGAAGGTGAAGATATCGGGATTCGGCAACTTCGTGGTCAGACAGAAAGAGCCACGTAAAGGGCGTAACCCCCAGACGGGAGACGAGCTGGAGATCGACGCGCGGCGCGTCGTTACCTTTAAACCGAGCCATGTGCTCAAGCGGGCGCTCAACGAATAATTTGTCTTGCACTTTTTGCCTTTTTTTACTATCATGATAATTCAAGCAGGTTTGGTGAAAATCGAATAAGAGATAACGGGACGTAGCGCAGACTGGTTAGCGCACATGACTGGGGGTCATGGGGTCGGAGGTTCAAATCCTCTCGTCCCGACCAAAGATAGCAGGGGGTTAGATATTGATCTAGCCCCTTTTTTCATGCGCCATACCTGGACCGATGCGTCTGATATAATAGTACGTGCCCCTATTTTGCTATCCCCATCACCCCAATCTTCTAGCCAAGAATTCATCAACAGCGGCAGCGTATTCGTTTTCGTTGGTAAAACGTAAGAGATGCCCGGTATGCGGCAGGACGCGCTCTTCTGCACCCGGAATACCTTCGATCAATTCCTTTGCCGCAAGGGGGCCGATTAGGCGATCGTCCTGGGGGGTCAGAATTAAGGTGGGAACCTGTACCCGCGTCAAACCGGGACGCAGATCGGCCTTGAGAATCATTTCCCCGCGGGCAATGAATGTCTTCGCGTCACTGTGGGTGAGGAAAAGATCACGGAGCTCGGCAGCCGTTCCGGGCGGGTCGAATTTCGATCCAAGGCTCCGCACGTGAAAGTAAACCGATATCGGATAGCCAATCTGTCCAAGGAGTTTTCCTGCGACTACCCGAAACCTGGTAAATAGAGAGACATCGACTTTCGCGAAACCGCCGGACATAACCAGTGCGCGTAGATTTCGTGGTTGCCGTTGCGCCAGTGTCAATGCGACACTTGCGCCGAAAGAATCGCCAACGAGAATATATTCATCCAGACCGTTAGTCCAGCCGGCAATGAGATCTGCGTAGTTGTCAATACTCCCCGCATCATGCAGTTGACCGGTTATCAATTTTCTGTCTTTCCACGTCGGAAACGAATCAGTATTCCATGCTGCTCCGGAAAAACAGGGTACAAGAACAAGTGCGATTTTAGTATACATAACGCCTCCTCTCTATATAGATACTCATGTACCATTAGAAGAGGTGAGGTCGATTGCTCCGTTGTCCTAAACCTTCGTATAGCTGGGAATTACGGTGTCGGAGGTTCAAATCCTCTCGTCCCGACCAAAGATATCAAGGGGTTACGAGGTTGCTCGTAGCCCCTTTTTTATGGTGTCAGCAGAAACGTCAGCGGAGCCGAGTCAGTTAGTTGGCCCGCCGCCTCCTCTATCACCACCTCCTCTATCGCCGCCATCCCCGTGCTTTCCCCTGTTGATAGGGTTAACCTTGTCGGTCTTTCCCTCTTCGGCACTGGCCATCCCCTCAAGGAATCCATCGATCGTCTCTTTCGTTGCGTTGGAGAGCGCCCCCGGTTCATTGTTGCCGGTAACCGATATTTCATGGCCTTTCTGAATAATTATGGGGGGCCCCCCCGGAAAGTGTTTCAAAGAAAGCGACACTGTTCCCGCCATCCCCAATACATACGTGGTGTCGGCATCGGGGTCATAGGTCTCGCCGAAATCGGTGCCCCGCACCCCCAGCGTGGCGTTGTTCGTCTCGATATTGAACTCTGAATTCGTCGAAACGAATGGAATGACAATCGCCCGGATCTTTCCCCTGAGAAGCTCGAAGGTGCTCTTCGTCACCTTCAGTACCTCCACCATCCCCAGCTCCTTGATGATAATACGGCTGTTTTCTCCTATTATGAGTGTGCTTCCATCGGGAAGCTTCAGCTCGATTTTCCCCCTGCTGTCGGTCTCGATGATGTCCCCAATTCCCACGGTTTTTCCTGACGATAGGGCAACGAAGGTGTCCGTCCCCGCATATTTAACGCCCACGTATCCGGCGGCCGATACGACCTTCGCCGTATAAGGAGAATCAGCCTGGGCCGGGAAAGCATCGCCGGAAAAAATAATTATGGAAAGCAAGAGGGCAAGGGCACCGAGGAGATATAGCTTTTTCATATCGTAATCCTTAATAACGACAAAATTATATCACGTTACGATACGTGTGGCAAGGTATCTGCGGGCTGTATGTGGGATGTGGGGTGATCTCCAGTATTTAATACGATAGGGGCTCCGTTCGCGGAGTCATGGGGTAGACCTCCAAATCCTCTCGTCCCGGGCAATTATATGAAGGGGGCTGATGAATATCCGCCCCCTTTCTACTCTTTGTAAGGTGTCAAGAACGATCGCCTGCATAGGCTTTTCTCAGACCCCAATTCATGTAGCGGCGTGCATTCCCGGGCTCAGACCGGCTGGAAACGGGCCTATTTCCGTGGTGTTCAGAAGAAGTCCCTCATCGCGCCGGCGTCACGACTACCGTCACGTCACCCTTTCCGGTGGACCGTATCGTCAGGAGCTGATCGCCCTCATTCTTTTCACAGGTCGCGCCGGATAGCTCGACGGTATATCCCGTCGGGTAGTGAACGCGCGGGACAAAGATCTCCGTCGGCGCCGAGACCGCCGGATCGGGCCTGAACGAATAGTCAAAACGCCTTTTCCTGAGGTCAAAGGACATGGAAAGGGGAGTGCCCGCGGTACGGACGGCATAGGGCCTGCAGAATGCCCCGACTGCCCGACCGCCGGAATCGATGTCGGAGGGGTCGGACTGCTGGTCACGCGAGAAGATGGAATTATCCTCCTCGTTCCAGTTGTCGCCGTGCTCGTTGGTGTTGTCGGCGGTATAGTTCCAGATCGTGGCACTGAGGAGATTGGCATCCAGCGCATGATAGTATGAATCGAGCGCCTGTATATGTTTTGTGTAGTCCCCGGTACGGTACGCCCTGCCGTTGTAGAGCTTATACATGAGGCCGAACTCTCCGATCAGGGTGGGCCCGCCGTTCATCCTCTCACGGCTGTAATCCTTTATGTGTCTGAACTGGTCGACAAACGATCTCAGCACCCGCCGCTTGCCTACCACCAGCTTCTCCCTGAAGATGTCGGCCGAAAACCAGGGGCTGAATTTGTTTCTGTAAACCATGAGGACGTCGTACCAGTGGCTGGCGTTAACGATATCCCTGGACTCGCGGGCGTCCAGATTGGGGAATTCCTTGCCGGGGATCGCCTCGATAAAGACGAAGGCCCCCGGGTGCACCGTCCGAATCTCGCGGGCGAATCGGTTGACAAAGGGCTTCAGGTAGTCGTTGACAAAGCTCACCTTCCTGCCGTCCACGTGGGAGAAATAATCCTCCCTGAGTATTCGGGGCTGACCCCCCCCGTCGGTCCAGACGCCGTGCTCCTTCCAGACGCAATCATACCCGGGCTTCCAGAGGCGCAGGCCGTTGGGATTGATCGTGATACGACCGATCTTTTTCGAGCCGGTTATCTTCATCCGGTAACGGTTGACCGTACGCGGATATCCGGAGGCGGCCGCCATCGAATCGAGCGGGCCGGGGGCGGCCTCGCCGATGAACCTGAACTCGCTGTCGGTGACGATATCTCGAAACTCGATGTAGCCGCACTGCGGCTCATTGAGGCTGCCGTAGCCCACCACGTTGGGCAGGCCCTTCAATTTCGACGCCAGCTTCTTTATCGCGTTGATGTAGGTGCGCTGGAAATAGTCCTGCACGTTCTGTCCGTCGACGGTGCACCGGGGCGCGAAGTCCTTGCCACCGAAGAAGAGGGTGAACATGGTACAGGTGCCGAACTTGTAGTTATTGGTGTCCCAGATCATATGGGGATAGGGTTTTCCGTGCACGTTATGGACGATGGCGGCGCCCACCTCGTCCATCTTGCTGATGTCGATGCCGACGGCCTCCATCGTCCATGCGGGCGCGCCGTCACCTCCCGTCCACCGGGACCAGACGTCCTGGTGTGGATCGATAAAAACGGAGATCCCGTATTCGGCGGCCTTTTCGAGCACTGCGCGCACGTAATCGAGATACTGTTCGTCGTATATGCCGGGCCCCGCGTGTTCGATGGCCTCCCAGGTGACAAGGAACCTCTCGAACGTGAGCCCCCAATGCCTCAGCCGTCGGAAATGCTCATCGGCCTCGGCCAGCGGGAAGGGGCGGCCGACGAAGCTCACGTCCTTGTAGTCGTAGAATCCCTGGCTCCTGAAGGTGGATCCGTCGGGGCGATACGGGACCTTACTGCTCCCGCCCAGGTTGACGCCCCGCAGGAGCAGGGTGCGGCCGAGCTCATCCTTGAACCACTCTCCCTTGATCTTCATACCAGTCTCCGTCTCTAACGTGTCCGGTCAAACGGGTTTTCCGTGGGATACCTGTCCGTGGCCGGGCGGTTATGGGAAATGTCGGCGACGCCGAGCATCCTCAGGGCGTAGAAGAGCGTGCGTCCGGCGTGGCCGAAGGCCACGGCGCTGTGATGCGGGAACCGCTTCTCGATGAGCACGTGCCGGTAGAATCGCGCCATTTCCCTCACGCCGATCACTCCGATACCGCCGAAGGATCGCGGGTCCAGATCGATGACCTCACCCTGGGCGACGTAGGCCAGAAGGCGCGTATCGGCTGAAGACTGGAGACGAAACAGGGTGACGGGCCCGCTCTTGATGCGGCCCTCCAGCGTTCCCCGGGTTATCCCGGGCTCCTTTCCTTCCTCCATGAGCCGGTGCATGATCACGTGGTAGGTGAGCTGGGGGTCCACGAGGCAGCAGGACGGCGTATTGCCGCAGTGAAAGCCCATGAAGAGGTCGGAAAGCGCATAATCTCCGACGGCGGCCCTGCCTTCCCGGTACATATCCTCGGGAACGGTATTATTGATATCGAGGAGTGTCGGCGGGTGTTCTGTGGCGCACAACACCATATACTCGCTGAGGGCGCCGTATATATCGACCTCACAGCTCACCGGTATTCCCTGCATGGTCAGCCGCGAGTTTATGTAGCAGGGGGCAAATCCGAAGAAACGCTCAAAGGCCGGCCAGCACTTGTTGGCACATACGGCAAACTCGCTGCCGCCCAGGTTGTCTTTGATGAAGCCCAGGAGCGCCACCTCGTACTGGGCCAACGCGGGCAGTATATCGGGGAAGCGGTGTGTTACGCCGGCCTCGGACGCCATGGATTTGGAGACATCCTTAATACCCGGGTCATCTTTTGCCGCGAGAAAGGCCTCGTAAAGATCCATCTCGCTGTTCTCCATGATCTCGACGCCCAGGTCGTAGAGCGGCTTGATGGGGGCGTTACAGGCGAGGAAATCCTGGGGACGGGGCCCGAAGGAAAATATCTTGAGCCGTTTCATTCCCAGGATGATCCGGGCAACCGGGATGAATTCGTCCAGGAGAACGCTAACCTCCCGGGGCGTCCCGACCGGCCGTTCGGGGATATGGGGTCGAAGGTTTCTCAGCCCCAGGTTGTACGACGCGTTGAGCATACCACAATATGCGTCCCCGCGTCCGCCGACGAGATCCTCTCCTGATTCCTCGGCCGCGGCGGCGAACATGACCGGGCCGTCGAACTTCTCGGCCAGAAGGGTCTCCGGGCCCTCGGGACCGAAGTTGCCCAGGTAGATGCAGAGTGCGTTCACGCCCGCGTCGCTGATCTGGGCAAGGGCCGGCCGGATGTCCCGTTCCGTCTGGATGACGGTTTCTATTACCGTGATCGGGATCCCCCGCTCGGTGCACTCGCCGGCTATCGCGTCCCTTCTGCCTCGGGAAAGTTCCAGAGGGAAGCAGTCCCGGCTCACGGCGACGACACCGAGACGGACCTGAGGATAATTGTTCATGAGAATTCACCTCACATAAGGGTAGCTCAAGAGCGGGTCACGGCCGTATCTTGCCGACCTCGTCCTCTGCGTCGGGTCTCCGATTGCAGGGAGAACTAGGCCGTGACATCCAGGACGGGCGCATTTGCCAGCGATATCTTTTCCTCTGCTACCGCCTGCACGGCCAGGCGGGCTTTCATGAATATTTCCATATGATCAGTCTCTGACCGAATCTCCGGAAGGCAGCGTCGCACCGCGGCGGTGTAGGCGGCCCGAAGGTCACTGCTGAAGTTGATCTTCTTGACGCCGGCCTCTACGGCCTTTTTCACCTGGTCGGCCGGCACGCCGCTGCCGCCGTGCATCGCGATCGGGGCGCCGGTTCTGAGCCTGACCTGCCGGATAATGTCGCAGTTGAGACGGGGCTCCCCTCCCGACAGGCCGTGCGCGGTGCCGAAGGAGACGGCCAGGAGGTCCACACCGGTCTCGCGGTAGAAGAACTCGGCCTCCTCGGGGTCGGTATACCGGGGCTTGGCGTCGAAGAGCGCCGAGCCCTCCTGTCCCGGGACGTGACCGATCTCTCCCTCAACGAGAGCGCCTGCGGCGTGCCCGATTCGGGCGATTTCCCTGGTCTGCCGGACGTTTTCCTCCAGAGGCAGCCTGGAACCGTCGAACATGATGAGCGCATACCCGTTGGCCGCACAGCGTACCGCGATATCGAAATTGTTTCCGTGATCCAGCATGAGAAAGACCGGGATGGAGTAGCTGGCCGCGGCGGCTTCGGCCATCTTCCGTATGAAGTGCATGCCGAAGTTATCTATTTCGTACTGGCTTGTCAGCATGATGAGGGGAGTCCGCTTCTTCAGACAGGCGGCCAGTACTGCGTGCATGTCCGTCAGATCGGTGACCGTAAAGGCGGGCAGGGCGGTCGCGGGTTTATTGTTGACCTTCTCGAGTATGTGCGGGAGCGTGAGCATGATTATATCCTTCTTTCTTTCGGTTATGAGATTACGATCTCTGCTTCAGCCGACGGACGCTTCAATGAACTCGATCAACTCTCTCTTTCCGGGAGGCCTGCCATATCTGACGTAGTATCCCGAAGTATAGGCCCCCAGCACCGCGCACTCATCCGGGGCCATACCCAGCAGCCACCCGTTGCAGAAACCGGCGTTGAAGTTGTCACCGCCCCCGGTCGACACGGCCGGAGTCGGGGTATAAGGGCCGTCGATCCAATACGTCTCCGTCGGGTGTCGCGACGGCCGCGCCCGTCAGGGGATGGATGGCTACGGCCCGTATCTTAAGGCGCTCCCTGATTGCTCCGGCGCGCGGCGCGGCGGTCTCCTCGGCGATCGAGAGTGCCTCGGCGGCGATCAACGATTCCGATTCGTTGAGGCTGAGAATCGTATCGGTCAATTGGCCGCAGCGGACGATGATATCGGCCATTTCGATGATATCCCGGGGCGTCCTGCGCCTGAGGTCCGAGAGATCGAGAAAGACGACCGGTCGTTTGGTCATCTCACCGATCAGCTCGAGGAAATGTTCGACGATCTCGTTCATCAGGGGAAAGATAGTCCAATCCAGGAGCCCAATCAGGGAAGCAGAGCTCACAAGCGTCCTGAGGCGCTGAGGGCTCACGTGCGAGCACAGGCGGTCCCATCCGATCGTGTGGAGCGTGCCGGTCCTGTTGAGCATGAGCTTTCCGTCGAGAAATTCCAGGGCCTCGGTAGAGCCGGGCTCCCCGATTGATATTACGGTCCTGCATAAGTCGGTCAGCCGGCGGAAGAGCGGGTTTAGCTCGTCTTCCCCAAGGGTCGCGATCAGGGAGAGGTCATTTCCGAATTCCAACATCGCCCGGCCCATGTTCGGCGCGTTTCCACCCGCCCGGATTCCCTTTGATTCCAGCTCCAGTGCGCAGCTCAAGCCTGCCGCGCTTCGGACCCTCCGGCTGAATTCGACCATCGTGTCTATCCGTTTCATCGGGTGCCGGTCGTCCCGGAGCTCCATTACGTGGCAGAGATCGTCGATGAATCCGTCAAAGCCGAGGACGACATGGTATCTGTCGTGACACTCTGCGAGGTGATCGAGAGTCTTCCGACGGATGTCCCCCCGTCTCTCGTCCGGCCGGGCAGAGGTCCGGCCTTGCGATGGGCCGCTGTGACGGCCTGCCTTCACCGTTTTGCCTCCCCTCAAACGTGTTACCATGCACTCCTCACGGGCCGGGGAGGGTACGCCCGTCCGGTCGGTGCGGTGCGTCTCCTTTGTTCGTTCATGAGTCCCTCTCCCCCGGGTGTTACTATTGGCCGAGGGCCGCTCTTCCGGTGTTCGTCTCTGCCCGAAGCAGCAGTGCGTTTGAGAAGATCTCCTGCAACACCATTCCCGCGGCGCCCCGTACGATCCCGTTGTCCAGTGCCGTGAACCGCACGTCTATCCGGGAATAGGGCCAGGCGTTCTCCTTTGCGGACGCGTCCATGGATGGGCCCAGGTAATCCCTGGCCCCGCAGAGGCTTCCGCTCATAATGACCGTCTCGGGATTGAAAAGCGTCACCAGCATGCCGATCCCCACACCCAGATAGCGCCCAGCCTCTTCAAAAAGGGTGAGGATGTCCTTGTCACCCTGCTGCGCCGACCGTATGAGCGCTTCGATAGTATCATATTCGCCGACACCCCCGGCGGCTTTCGACGATACGCCGCGGTTCATTCGTCCCGGGAGGTCGCGGGCGCGTGCGAGAAGGGCACTGACCGAGGCCAGCGACTCCAGACAGCCGACCCTCCCGCAGCTGCAGCGGGGGCCGTCGGGCTCGACGCGGATGTGACCGAGTTCGCCGGCGGAGTTATCCACGCCCCGGTAGATCCTGCCGTCTATCATGATACCGGCCCCGATACCCCCCTCGATGTTCACACAGACAAAGGTGGAAAACCTCCTGGCCGCGCCGAACAGATATTCACCCAGGACGCAGCAATTCATGTCATGGTCGATGAACACCGGCCTCCCATATCGATCGATGATGCGATTCAGAAGCGGCACGTCTCGCCACTTCGGGTGGTTTGGCGCATAGGCGCAGATACCGGTTTCAGGGCTATATGAGCCCGGAACGGCGCAGCCGATGCCGGCGATGCGTGCGGGCGAAACGGAGGCATCCCGCATGAGGATATCGATCGAGTCAAACATCCTCTCGACAATCTCCGCGGCCTCCGCGGAGGGGTCCAGCGGGAGAGAGCGATCGAGGACTCTCTGACCCTTAACGTCAAGGAGCGTGGCATCTACGCGCGTGTTGCCCATCCATATCCCAACGGCGTAGTTGGACTCCGCGTTCAGGTCCAGGTTAACCGGCGGCCTCCCGACGTGGGTTGCAACCATCCCCATTTCCCTGATAATCTCCATCTTGAGGAGTTCGCCCGTGAGATACGTTATCGTTCCCCAGCTCAGGCCCGTCTCATCCTGGAGCCTTTTTCTCGAAAGGGGACCCTGGTTTCTCAACACATTGAGAATAGCCAGTTGATTGTTGATTCTGAGCGCCCTCTGATCATTTATGTGTATCACGGGTTGTTCCTCGTTCGTCATCCCGTCCGATAATAGACCTATCCCAAACAATGCGGTCCGAGGGGATGGCCAAAAGGATAATTATCTCACTGATCGAGGTTATATTATGTCAGTGGTTGAGATATGTCAAGAAGAAATCCATCGGTTCCATCAGCATGAAATCAAGATCCGACAGCCCCGCGGGAAGCGGCCAATGGCGGCCTCTCGCGGGAGTCTGAGGCTCACGAACCTTGACAGAATGCCCGTACAGGGAATAGAATCATCACGTGGGGGTTTCCGGACAGTGTTCCATTCAGAATCGGTAGAGCGGAGACCGAATCGGCCCGCGCACTAATGCAAACTCCGGCAACCCATAGAAATCGGAACGGGCGGTGCTGAGAAGGGACGTGATGTCTGCCAAAGAACCACAGGATATCCAGGCCGAGATCGGGGACAAGGGACCCATGCCCGTCGTGTTCGTCGGACACGGCAATCCAATGAACGCGATCGAGGACAACGCGTACGCCCGGGGTTGGGCGAGCCTGGGGCGGGAGCTCCCGCGCCCTCGTATGATACTGTCCATCTCCGCCCATTGGGAGGCCGGTGGGAGCCTGGTATCGGCTCAGTCCGACCCTCGGACGATCCATGATTTTTACGGCTTCCCGGAGGAGCTGTACGCCGTCCGGTACCCGTGTCCGGGGAGCCCTCGGCTTGCCGAGATGGTCATAGATCTGAGCAGGGGTGAAATAGTATCGGATAACTCCTGGGGCATCGATCACGGGACCTGGTCGGTGCTGCGCCGGATGTATCCCGGGGCCGATATACCCGTGGTCCAGCTGAGCCTCGATTACGGGAAGTCGCCGCGTCGCCATTTTGAGATGGCAAAGATGCTTGACCCTCTGCGAAAAGAGGGGGTGCTCGTCCTCGGCAGCGGCAATCTGGTGCACAACCTGCGCCGTATGAAATATGCCGAGAACGCCGCCCCATACGACTGGGCCACCGAATTTGATGGAACGGTGGCCGGGCTTGTCCAGGACGGACGCTACGACAGGCTGGTGGAGTACGGCGATCTGGGAAGTGCCGCCATGCTCTCGATTCCGACCAATGAACACTATCTCCCGCTGCTGTATGTTCTGGCGCTCGCCGGTAAAGAAGAACAAGTTTCATTCCCGGTAACGGGCATCGACCTGGGTTCGGTTTCAATGAGGACGGTTCGAATCGGGTAGACACCGTCCGTGAGTGACCCGCCCGAAACGGAACCTTAATTCCCGCACTGTCCGTGAGCAACCACCGAAGACGAACCGTTTCTTCCGGGTTCGCGCAAGACAGAAACGGCAAGCCCGCTTGGACTGATCAGGCAGTGCGCGCCGTTTCGGGCCTTAAAAAATGTTGAATAAATCTCTTATCTTCTGTATAGTATTCATAACTAATAGCAATTCTATCTGAAATAACGGAGCTTTTCAGCAGAAGAATCCGTATACGGACGTGCCCACTATCAGACGCCTATCTGTCCGCCCTGGAGTGATATAGGCGATCACACGAAGTAGCCAATACCTTCACTTGAGGTGAGTTGCATGGCGCCAAAGAAGATCCTCGTCGCCGAAGATGATATTTCATTCCAGAAACTCCTTCTCTTCAAACTCAAGACAGCCGGATACGAAACCCTGGCGGTTTCCAGGGGCGATGAAGTAGTGAAGGCGTTCGGGGAGTTCAAGCCCGATCTGGTGATATTGGACGGGCTTTTACCGGTCATCAACGGGTTTGATATCGCCAAGGAAATCCGCAGTATGCCGTCCGGCAAAACGATACCGATCGTCCTGCTGACGGGTGTATATAAAGAGACGGAGTACTATAAATACGCCAAGGAAATCGGCGTGAATCTCCACTATGACAAGTCAACGTTCAAGGATGTCGAATTTCTTGAGGAGGTCCGAAAACTCCTTTCTTCTTAGGGGATGGCGATGATTATCGACAAGAACGTCGTGCAGGTGCTGGTCAAAGAAGGGATTGTTACCGAGGAACAGCTTAAGCGCGCCTTCCTGGAAAACAAGAAGACCGGTGAAAACCTTACCGGAATCATCGAAAGGCTCGGCTTCGCGGATGAAGAAAAGATCATAAAGGCGATCAGCAAGCACTACGAAATACCGTATGAAGAGATCACCGCCGACTACATCGATCCAAAGGTCATACAACTCATCAAACCGGATCTGGCGCGAAAATTCAAGACCATCCCGGTCAATCTCATCGCCAACCAGATGACCGTCGCAATGTCCGATCCCCTGAACATCTCGGCGCTTGATACACTTTCATTTACCCTCGGAAAGAAGATCAAACCCATCGTCTGCAAGGTGGAGACTATCAACAAGCTCATCGATCAATTCTTTGCAGAAAAGGAACCGGAACCCGACCTGTCGGATCCCCGGGTCGGCGCAGAAACCTATTACTACACGTCTGAGCAAGAGCCGGAAAGGATCGAGGCGGATGCCAACGCCGCTCCCATCGTCCGGCTTGTCAACCTCATGATTACCCAAGCCCTTAAATCACGGGCAAGTGACATCCATATCGAGGGGGGAAAGAAGGATGTCATCGCCCGCTTTAGGATCGACGGGGTCCTCAGGCAGGTGAATGCGTTTCCAAAAAAGATTCAGGGTTCGGTAATCGCGCGGATCAAGGTGATGTCCAATCTGGATATCGCCGAACGGATAAAGCCTCAGGACGGCAGGTTTTCAATCAAGACGGCCACCGGCACAGAGATCGACTTTCGGGTCTCCACATACAGCACGGTGACCGGGGAATCGGCAGTCATCAGGATCCTCGACCAATCAAAATCCGAGACAAGCATCGCGGAACTGGGTTTTATGCCGCAAGAGATGGACTCCATCCGGGAAATCCTTACACGTCCTTCGGGGATGATACTCGTCTCTGGACCGACCGGAAGCGGCAAGACCACCACCCTTTACGCGATGCTCAACGAGATCAATACCATCGAGAAAAAGATCATCACGATTGAGGATCCTGTGGAATACCGACTCCCTCTCGTCAACCAGACCACTGTCAATACTCGACGCGGCCTGACGTTTCCCATAGTGCTCCGGTCGGCCCTCAGGCAGGACCCCGATGTTATCCTTGTGGGCGAAATCAGGGATTCTGAAACCGCGCTAATCGCCGTCCAGGCTGCCATGACCGGCCATCTCCTTTTCTCGACGATGCATACCAACAGCCCGGCGGAGGTCTTCGGGAGACTTCGTGACCTCGGCGTTGAGAGATATTATATTGGCGACGTAATGCGCCTGGTCATCGGCCAAAGGCTTGTCAGGAAGCTGTGCCCGGATTGCAGAGAGCCGTACGCACCGAAGACCGATGAGCTTTTAATGCTCGGGTTCAGGGGGGATGAGCGGGACATGACCTTCTATCTGCCACGCGGCTGTGACCGGTGCAATAACACCGGCTACAGAGGCGTCACCGGTATCTTTGAGATTGTCGTCGTCGACGAGGACATCAAGGAGCTCCTCGAACAGGGCGCGGCAACGGACAAGATCAAGCATGAGGCTCGTCGTCACGGCGCCGTCGCAATGTGGCAAAACGCAAAGAGGAAGGTCGGCGAAGGAGTCATCTCATCCCGCGATATGGTGCGGGTAATCCCGAAGGAATAGGACAGGGGGTACGCATGAATCAGTGCAGCACGCATCCCGAAAGGGAGGCCATTGGGAAATGCCTGTCGTGTGGAAAATATCTGTGCGACGAGTGTGTGGCGCAGAAAAAGGAAAAAATGCTCCTCTGTTATGACTGTGCGGTGAAGGTGACACTGGACGAATTCGATACAAAAGAAAAGCGTGGTCAGGTCATTGCCGACGCCCGCAGGAAAGAGGCCAAGAAAGTCCCCCGCGAGGGGGTGAGGAAGATGACGATCTTTGTCATTATCGGGGCAATAGTCGTACTACTTCAGGGCGGGATCATCCTGACGGATTATCTTATGCGTAATCCCGGAGAGACCTCCTTCATCCGGTCGAACCTCATCCAGACGCGGTACGAGCGGGACCTCTGCGCCGACAATCTCCACCGGCTCGCCTTGATGGTGGAAAAATATAAGAGAGACCACAAGGGAAGCCTTCCCCCCGAACTGGCCGGGCTCGCTGGGGCGGACGACGATTCCGTCCTTGGGTGCCCCGCGTCGGGTCAACCCTATCTGTATACCCTCCACGAGGACTCGTTTGAGATAACGTGCCCATCCCCCCAGACGCACGGGCTTGTCTTCCTCTTCGATGATAACGGACAACTCAAGTGGCGAAAGGCGGAGGAATGATCATGGAAAGATCGATACTCAAGCGCGACGGGTTTACTCTCCTGGAGATTGCCGTTGTACTGATGCTCATTGCCATCATGGCCGCCCTAGCCATCCCCATGTACCGAAGCGCCGGAAGTCTCTTGGATCTGGCCCAGTGCTATCTCGATCAGCGCCACATACGCGATACCGTCCTCATCTACTATCCCGATCGGCCCTTTGTAAACCCTCAAGACGGCTTTGGGGACGGCGAGGTCTTCATCGACCTCTCGGGGAAGGTCGTCGGGGATCCGCAAAGGGACCTCGGGACGCTGATCGAAAAGCCGGGTGTATTCGACTGCCCCTCGGACGGACTTGCGTCCGACGGCGATACGACGCCCGACTACCTCACCGACGGGTACGTGGTAACCTGCCTCACCGACGACGCCTCGGGCCTGAAATCGGACGGGAAGGCCTTCGTGCACGACACGCCCAGGGGTGTGCTGTGGAAGCACGATGCCCTTACCGGGGTGGCGCTCGCCGAAGCGGTGCCCAATGTTCCTCCAACCCCACCGACGCCGCCCACGCCGCCGGAACCTCCGATGCCACCGGAGCCGCCGACACCCCCTGAGCCACCGACGACGCCCGTCGTCCTTTTCACCGAGACATTCGGCCCGGGGGCGACCGATAACTGGCTCACAGAGTATGCGAAGTACCTGGATTTCGGAGACGGATACCTCACCATCGGGAGCAAGAAGCAGTCCGAGGGACAGCAGCGGATATTCACGGGGGACAAGGACTGGAAGGATTACGTGATCGACACGGTGGCCACGCTCGATTCGGGAGACGGTTATACTATTTACTTCAGGGCGTCAGATCCAAAGAATACCGACGGATACGTGTTCGAGTACAACGAGAATTTCGGAAGCGGAGCGTTTCTCCTCAGAAAGATCGAGAACGGGAAGCAAAGCGATCCATTCGCCAAAGTCTACGTCAGGGACACGTCGTTCGGGAAAAATTTCGACTGGTACAAAACCGAGCACAAGATCAGGGTCGAGGTGGCGGGCAGCGAGTATCGGGCCTATATTGACGGAGAACTGGTGGTAGTCGGGACGGACGACTCATACACGAGCGGGATGGTCGGCCTGGGAACATTGTCTAAGGGAAGTGCTACCTTCAACGAATTTGTCGTGACGGAGTCGGCAAAGAAATAGCCGAGCGCCGGCGATTCGAGAGATGCGGTGCGTCCAATTTAGGACGGGGGATTAAGGTTATATCGCACCAGCGACGCTCGGCAATCCGCGATGCCGTCGGTCGCCACTCGGTCTGAACGGTAGCGGGGGCTGGACACCGCCCCCCGTCATTTTGAGAGCAGTGGTTTAGCATGCGGAATCGGGGTTGGCGCCTCTCATGCCGCCACTTCCCCCCGGACCTCGCCCCAGGTCTATTGTATCTCGTCCGAGGCGGCAACAGGTCTCGATCTGGCGCCCGTATTACCTTCTCCTACTCCTTATACCACGCAAGTTTCTTAGAAAATCCCCTCGACGTGAAGTTGTTGAGGGCTTCGGAGCTGTAGAGAACCTTCGCAGACCCCGTCCCGAAAGTTTGCGTGTCAATAGACGACAATGACACAACCGCGCCGATGATCGTCGGCGTTCCCGCGATTCGGTATATCATGTCGGCGATGATCAGTCCCTTGAACGTGGCGTTGGAGTTATAGTTGCCCAGCTGAGCCGGCTGGTTTTCGGGTTTCGTGTAGTCATAGGCCGCGTCGTAACAGGGAAGGACGGTCGCCCCGCTCGATTCGGCGTATACCTTGGATGCCTCGTATTTGCATGGATCGTAGTTTGGATTGTGGACGACCAGAATCCCGCTGCCGCCATCCTTCGGCCCGGGGTAGTTGCCGGTAATATAGGTAAGCCCGGAAAGTGGCCCGTTCATGCCGATATTGCCGTCATAGGGACCGTAGTAGTCCGCATCGGTAAAGAAGCTCGCGGACTCGGTGGACGTGAGCCCCAACGCCTCGCCGGGCGAGTTCGGGTACGCGCCCCAGGCGGGGTCGGCGGGGTTCCACCCGCCGCCGTTGTCTTTATCAACGATGGGTGGGTCGCCGTTTGCGTCGCTGGAGCCGATGATAGTGACGACATTATCCGACGTCGTAACTACGCCGGGGGCATCGTTCCCCGTACCGGCCGGAAGCAGGTTTCCGTCCATATCGTGATCAAACCCGTTTGCCTCAAAATTTCCCCTCAGCTCTACCGTGGAATTGGCCGAAACGGCGCCCTTTGCCTTAATGTCCATCGGAAACTTCGTGATCTCGAGCACCATAACGACTTCGCCGTCGGCGGATATGCCTTTTGACCGGATGACCTCTACCGCATACCCTTCATATTTCGGAGGGTAATAGTGGGCTGTATCAGTGAAAAAACCCCTGTCGTACGCGACGACATAGGTGCTGGGGTCGTGATCGAGATCGTCAATATCCTCCTTGTGTGTGATGGTCACCTCATAGCTGTCGCCGTTGTCCAGATCGCCGGAGAAGGTATAGTCCCAACTCGGGGACGTGCTGTCGTACGGAGGATCGTCGAACATAGCGGCGTCATATTCCGGGTCGGAGGAAGAGAGGTTGAGCCTCCCGATCGCCTCGCTCAATCCTGACTCGGCCGCGTAGAAGGCGCGTGTTCCCGTGTAGACGTTTCGTGATATCTTGAGGTCCGTCGACGACATAAAATACATCGTCATGCCCAACAGTGTCAGCAGGAAGAGGAGGAGCATCACGACCATCAAAGTCATGCCCGACTCGTCATCCCTTATCTTCGACCAGAAGCATTTCTTCATCGTTTTCACCCTTAAGACCGTTACCTGTTGCTGACAGTATTGGACTGTTCACTCGTCTTCGGGGGCGAGCAGGTGTCAAAGGCCTTGATGTAGTACCGGTACGTGTTGCTGTTAGGCTTACCGGGAGTGCTATCGGTGTAGTTCGTGACCGCGCCCACCGTGGCTACGAGAACGAACGTGCTGTTGTTGTCACTGCGGTAGATGTAGTATCCGCCGAGGTCCGTCAACGTGGTCCCATCGGTATTGGAAGAGGGAGCGGTCCACGAAAGGCTGATCGTCTTTGCCCCGTTATTGGTGCCGGTTATGGCAAGCCCGCCCGGGGAACTCGGGGTGGTGTCACAGGGATAGGGCTTGACCGTGACGGAGATCTCGCAGGCAAACGACACAAGGGTGCCGTCGCTCAGGTGTTGGCAGTAGGTGTCCGAGAACGGAAGCGACGGCGGATCCGTTGCGGGCCCGCTGATCCCCCCGACGGTGACGGTATCGGATGGGTTTACCCTGAGATCCAGGTCGATGGCGGTTGCGGGGTAATCGGCCGGTCGATACGTCTTGATATAGTTCCTCCCGTAGAAGACGCTGTCGATGGCAAAGCTTCCGGTATCGGCGTCTTCTTTCATTTTGATGGGATCGACGTCTCCGGCACCCGAGCAGACCTGGAGATAGATGGTCTCACCCGATTTCCCGTTGTTTTGCATGTTGCAGATCTTCACGCCGATGATGAAGGAATCCCCAGGGAAGATCTCATACTTGTCGGACACGATCAGGCACGACGGTGCACCCTCGCACTCCGAAAAGATCTTGGAGGGCGCGCTCTCGTTTGGAGTCGGCTCGCAGAAATCGAGCGTAGTCACCTGATACATGTAGTCTTTCGAGTCAAGGTTGACGAGGGCCGAATCGGTGTACATGGTCCCCGTGACGATATCGGTGTTTATCTTTGTCCACCCGCTCCCGTCGTCGCGGTAGATGTTATATCCCTGAAGGTCGAGGCCTATGGCCGAGCCGTCGGTGTTCGTAGTCGGCGCATCCCAGGCGAGGGTCACCCAATCGGTCCCTGAGGTCCCGGTCAGGTTCCGGGGACTTTGGGGGATATTGTTGCAGACGTTGCCTTCCTGCTGATAATAGGAGTAGGCGCCGGAGCCTATTTCCGGATCCCGGTCGAAGTTTCCGTCGTTATCCTCGGCGACGACGAAGTACCAGACCGTGCTGTCGTCGTTCGAGGGGATGTTCGATGTCGTCCGGTAGAGCGAGCCGGCGACAAGGGCCATCGGGATCTGGGTATAGTTTGTCCCGTCATAGATCGGCGGTCCGCTCGCCTCATCGTAGATTGACAGTGTATCGACGATATAGAAGAGCGTGACCTTTTTGATGCCGGCATGGGAATTATCGTAGACATTGGCGCTGACCGATACACTCACGCCGCCGGGGACGACCAGCTCACCCGCGGGATTGATACCCTGCTCACCGGGAACCGGCCAGGCCGGGGTCGCCACTCCGGGCTTGTTCTGGGTGACGCCGACGACCGTCGGACCGAGAGGCACGTTCATGGTGTTGTCGAAGGGGCAGGTTATCGTCGTGGGCATGGAGTCATTTACGTAGGTGACCGAGACGTCCAGAGAATCCTCGCGCATTTCCACGAATTTTGTGACATTTCCTTCGGCGTCGGTAAAGACGAGCTTGATCGGCACGGCCCGGGACCCGGTGCCGACGGCACCGTAGTCCTGAATGACCTTATTGACGGCAAGCGTAGCGCCCGAAGATTCACGACCTAACCAGACAAGCTCCCTGTGAGTCCCGCTCAGGGGGTCATCGCTTCCGACATAGACGGCGCTCAGGAACGCGTTGACGTTATCCCAGGAAAACCGCATCTCGCGGATCGTCAGCGGGCCCGCGCTTGTATTCTCAATAGAGAAGCTTACCGTATTATGGTAATACGTCGGCACACTCGCCGCAATATCACCCGTAACCGCGCGAACGAGGAGGTCATCGTTCCTGATCCTGCCCGGCCTGAGCCCCGAAAGGACCGCCGGGGATGAGATGTTGTTTGTCTTGGCGGTGAGGTAATTGGGATCCGACGGATCGATATTTTCGTAGTAGCAGTCCGTCGCCCTGATGCCGTAGGAGTACGTTCCGCCCTCGACGACGCCGGGGTCCGTGAAATAACTGAACCATTGGGGGGCACCGCCCGTCAGCTCAACGGCAGTCCCGAGGTTGAAGGTGGACCCTGTGCTGCGATAGACATGGTAGCCGGCCAGGTCAACGATATCGTCGCCCTGGTGCGCCCAGGTAAGATGGACGTAGGAATAACACCCCTCGGCCGAGAGGGCACCGGGAACGGGGGGGGCGCCGGCATAGTCCGGGTCATCGCCGCAGAGCTCCGACAGGGTTTTTGCTTCCTCAGTTGCACGCGAAGGGTTTCCACAGAGGTCGTAGGAAACCGCCAGGAAGTAGTAGGTCTGGAATATTTCGAGCCCGGGCTCAATAGGGTTTTCGAGGGTGTTTGAATCGAAGACAACCGGGGGATTGGTTCCCTCGCCGGCAAACGTCCCGTCCCTATCGGGGATAAGGGTGCCGTCGGAGACCGTTCCGTCTGGATTGAGCGTGGGGAAACTGTCCTTGCTGAAGTAGATGCTGGTCCTGCTGAAATCGGGGTCGTCGGACTTGTTGGGATTTGTCAATGACAGGAAGACCCGCTTCCATCCGGCCTTGGACTTGAGGTCGGGGACCGGGTACGGGTCATTGTCGATCGATGAGTTGTCGAGGGGAGAGGTGTCCGATCCGACCGGAGAATCGATCTCGGGTCCCGTCCCATCGCCGGAGGTGAATCGATAGTCTCCCTCGGTATATCTTTTTTCGTCGGTGTCGCCGGCGTTGTATGACACCAGGGTGAGATCGCAATTGACGGCGGTGATCGCGTAATAATATTTCTTGCACCCGATGAGACCGGTATCGGTAAAGGTTGTTGAGCTTCGATCGAGGGTGATGGGGGTCGTCAATTCGTCGGCCACGAGCACCAGACCCTCTTTGTTCGTCGGGTCGTAGACGGCCGATATCGGAAACGCAGTGAACGGAACCGTGCTGCGATAGATTCGATATCCAGCTACGTCCGGATCGGTCGACGGCGTCCACGTCAGCACGGTCGAACCTTCTGTGGGGCCGTCCGCCCCAACGAAGCTTGACGGCATGACCGGCTTGTTGGGATTGGATATCGTGTCGCTTTCCGAAGATCCATCACCATCGGCCTCCACTGAATATTCGCTCACGTTCAGGGATCGGTCGAACGCGGACAGGGCAATGAAATACTCTATTGAAAGCGGGTCGTTGGAAGGTGCGCTGTCGAGCCCGGTAATGGTATAGGTCGTCGTATTCGGGTCGTTGACGATCAGCTTCGTTGAATACTCGATCGTGTCTCGGCTCTCCAGTCCCCAATAGATGATATACCCGGCGAGGTCCTTTTCGGTGTTCTTGGTCCACCTGATCGTCAGCTCACCGCAGTTATGCGGGTCGGTGACCACGACGTCCATGGGAACCGCGGGGGGGGTTGTGTCGAGGAGATTCTGGTCAATCCCGAGGTTTCTCAGATAGATACTGGTCGTCAAGTCCCTGGTGAGAAAGAGTTTCCTGATCGGATCCATCTTCTCGGTCTTAACTCTCAACGTAATGTCAACCCGCCTGATATCCGGAATGTCTGCCGACGCAATCTCTTTGAAGGCGTTGAAGTCGATGACGGCATTGTCATCCGTATAGTAGACAAAAGAGAAGGTATCGGCGTTATCGATGATGATCTCGTCGGTTGCCGGTATCCATGTCGATGAGGCGCCGTCCCAGAGGTTAAAACGTCGTAGCACGGTGTTGTCGGATGCCCGAAATTGATAGAGAATCTTGGCCCGGGTGTTGTTGAGGCGGTTGTACTCCTCAAACTGGATGGAATCGCTCGTGGCAGTTATGATGTCGGCGGTTATCGGCGAGGTCTCCGCATCATATCCGATGAGCTGTATCTCCCGAGACATGAACTCCAGGGCCATCTTCTCCTTCTCGTGCGCGTTGAGTATCAGGTTATGAGATATGAAGGCCTTGAAATCGGACATGAAGACGTCATAGACTGCGGCCAGGATGATTGCCGCGATTAAGAGAGCAATCATCAATTCGATGAGCGTAAAACCACGGTTGCGTCTGGTGCGTTTCATAATTTGTAACCTAAAAACGCGAATAGAGGGTTTCAATCTTTATCTCGTGATCTCTTCGCATGTCGGTCCAGAAGACATGCATGACGACTCTCTTGACGCTGTTTACGGGAGTATTATCGTTAACCTCCCAGACCAGCCTAAAGGGAACATGGTCGATGGTCTTGGTCGTCTCACCGGATACGATATTTGTGAAGGGGGTGTTCTTGAGCAGCTCCAATTCCCCGCGCGCGAGGTTGACGGCAACGGCGAACTTTTCGCTGAAGTGGGAATAGGTCATCGTCTGGGTGAAAAGCATCGAGATTGACAAGATGCCCACCGAGAATATCGCCACAGAGATAAGATTTTCCAGAAGGGAAAAGCCGTCGTCCCTTCGGGATACCAGCACTAATCTCCTCAGTTTCCTCAACATGCTACCAGCCCTCCACACTTGTTATCATCCCGGTTATGGCGCGGACGCGTATGGTTCTCTTATTGTCAATAAGCTTCGGGGAATCGGCATAAAGGAGCAACGTGAGGTTTACGTCCGCCTGGCCGGTCGAGTTGAACGTGATCGCTGCGATCGGCAGATCCCCAAACAGGATGCCTTTCGGAAGGACGTAGTTTTCGGTGCCCGCCTTGTGGACAATTCGGTACGTTCCCTCGCTCTTGACAAAAGAGACCACGACGTCCCTGTTCTGGGAAATGGCAGTCATGCGCGCCAGCATGAGGTTCTTCACGATATCGTCGGTTGCCGACCAGAGACGGAATTTCGGCGCCCAGTTTGTGAAGTTCGGCACGGCTATCGCTGACATGACCGCGATGATCGAGACTACGATCATCAATTCGAGGAGCGTGAAACCGGCATTCCTTCTGATACTCTTGTTCATGGACCGACTCTCCTATGGTTCGATAGAAGAGTAAGCAATTACCCGGCCATGTTTACGTATCGCGCTATCATCAGGTAATCATTGGGATTATTGGCGAGTCGCCGGCAGGTCTTGGGAGCGGGGGAAAAAGGGGTTGTCTCTGTATCAATCCGCGGGAAAATTGACATGAAATCAACGAAATTATGGCATATTTGTACGAAATAGGGCGGGTAGATGCAAAGGCTGCATGCCATAAACCGCATACTGGATTTGCACCACGGAGTCGCCGGCTACCGGACCGGTGTCTTTATCGCATATTTTTTCATAAGATATTGAAAAGATTGACGCGAAACGCCCGTGTCACGGGCGGCTTTCGATACGTTTCCGCCGGACTTCTCCAAAGCGCTCGTCACGAAGTCCTTTTCGAACTCCCCCAGCATGCCCTCCTTCGATTCCCTGAACGAGCCGGAGACTTGATGCCGCCCCTCCTTCTCCGCTTCGGGCTTCGCGGTGGCGGATATGAGATCGTCGCGGTCGACGTACTGTCCCTTGACGAAGAGCACTCCCTGAAGCACGCTATTCTTCAGCTCACGCACGTTCCCGGCCCACCGGTTGCCCTCAAGAAACTCGATTGCCGCGGGGGTAAACCCTTTGAGTGGTTTTGACAGCTTGGCGGCGTGCTCGTTCAGGAAGAACCAGGCCAGTCGTTGGATATCGACGCTTCGCTCGCGAAGGGGAGGCATGTGGATTTGGACTACGTTGATTCGGTAGAAGAGATCTTCGCGGAAGAGGCCGCGGCCGACCCGCTCAAGCAGGTTCTTATTCGTCGATGTGATGACCCGGACGTCCAGCTTCTTGACCGACTCGCTTCCGAGGGGAATAATTTCTTCTTCTTGAAGGACGCGGAGCAGTTTGGCCTGCACATCCAGCTCGATATCGCCGATCTCGTCGAGAAATACCGTTCCTCGATCGGCCTTCTCGAAGAGGCCCTTTTTGTCCCGATACGCGTCGGTGAAGGCCCCCTTAACGTGGCCGAAGAGCTCACTCTCGAGCATCTGGGAAGGGATATTTGGGCAGCTGACCGATACCATCGGCATTTCACGGCGAAGGCTCAGCTCATGGATCGCGCGGGCCGCCAATTCCTTGCCGGTCCCCGATTCTCCGGTAATCAGGACGTGCGCATCGATGGCGGCCACCGCCCGTATCTTTTCGTAGACCTCCTGCATTGGAGGCGATATGCCGATAAAGTCAAAAAAGTCGGCACTCATGGCCACGCTCATCCTCAGGTCGGTTACCTCCCTGGTGAGCTGTCGTTCCTTGATCGCCTTTTCGATGGCCAGGATCACGATGTCGGAGCTGAAGGGTTTTGTGATAAAATCGTTCGCTCCCTTCTTAATACACTGGACCGCCAGATCGATGCTGCCGAATGCGGTGATAATGATAACGATAATACCTTCGTTGACCTCCTTGATCCGTTCCAGAAGCTCAAGGCCGGTCATCGAGGGCATCCTGATATCGGTCAGGACGATGGTGATATCGTTTTCCCGGATCAGATCGAGGGCCTTTTTCCCGGAGTCGGCCGACATCACGCGCCGAAAGCCTTCCTTCTCGATCATCCGGGCCAGGAGGTTGGTGATGTTCGGATCGTCGTCAACGATCAGGATAGTATCTTGTCTCTGGTCTTTCATAGTGTGTTAGTATACCACATTCGATAAAGCGGTGATCCGGTCTTTCGGATATCATGGGATTTTCTTTGTTTTTCCTCCTTTGAATCATGGTGGGCTCAGTCCGCCCCGGCTCAAGCCGTCGATCCTTCAGATCCGGGAAGAGGCAATAAGCGTCATTCCTTCTCGGGCCCGTCGGAGACGGGTGAGGGAAGCAGGACGGTAAAGGTCGCGCCCTTCCCGATCTCGCTGCGGACACGGATCTCCCCCCCGTGCTCGACGACGATCCCGTAGCTCACGGAGAGGCCCAGGCCGGTACCCTTTCCCGGCGGTTTCGTCGTGAAGAACGGGTCGAATATCTTGCCCGTATCCTCTTTCTTGATTCCGTGACCGTTATCTTCAACAGATACCTGAATCCTCTCGGTCTTCCGATCATACGAGGTCTTGATCGAGATTTCCCCTTTCTTGTCCACCGCGTCTACGGCATTTTTCACGATGTTCAAGAAGACCTGGGTCATCTTGATCTGATCCCCGTAGAAGGCCGGTACGTTTGTCCCAAACTTTTTCGTGAGGGTTATCTCCTTATCCTTCAGGTCTTTCTTATTGATCACGATAACGCCGCCGAGGATCTCATTGACGTTGAAGAATTCTTTTCTGTCGACCCTGGTCCGCGAGAAGAGGAGCAGGTCGTTGAGGATGGTCTTGCAGTTGAGCGCCTGTTCCTCGATGATTTTGAGGTCTGCCAGATCCTGGCGGCTCTTATCCTTATCCTGGAGGAGGATTTGCGTATATCCGAGGATTGAGGTCAGCGGGTTATTGATCTCGTGGGCTACCCCCGCCGAAAGCTGTCCGAGGGAAATGAGGCGGTCACTCTGGATAAGGTGCTCCTGCATCCTCTTCTCTTCGGTAACGTGACGGCTGTGGATGAGGTAGTCCGGCGAAATGGGTTCAGAGACCACCGGATAGACTGAGACGCGATAGAATCGAGTTCCGTCCTTGTAGGGAACAGTGACTTCTTCGGTCATGCCCGTTCGGGTTGAGCTGACCTGCGCGAAGGGACACCCGGTGCACGGCTTGTTTATCGTATTGAAAAGGGAATAGCACGTCTTTCCAAGGATACCCGTGTAGGGGAGCGAAAGTTCCTCGGCGATGCTCCGGTTGACGAATCTGATGACATAGTCTGAGTCGATCATGTACATCCGGTCGGACACCGCGTCAAAGGCCGCCTGCAGGCGACGCTTTGAATTGATGAGGGCTATCTCCAGGTTCTTTCGCTCGGTTGTATCCCTGACCACTCCCTGAATGAATCGGCTTTTCTTTCCGAAATCGATGGTGTTCATCTTGATGTCGAGATTCACGTTTCCTCGTCCGTTCACCTGGATCGAGGTATTGGTGGATACCGTCTCCCCTCCGGCCACTATCCCTTCTCTGACGACGGCCGCGTCCATGACCCCGGAAGCGATGAGGATCCGATCGAAGAACTTCTCGGAGCTCAGTCCAATGGGTGAGAACCCGATAATCTCCGTCAACGACCTGTTGGCCGAAATCACCGACCCTCCCACTTCGCAGAGGAAAATCCCGTCCGCGGCGCTCTCGACGATCGTCCGATACTTCTGTTCAGACTCAAAGAGCTCCCGGCTCTTTCGACTTACCTCCCGTTCGAGGTATCTCCGATCCTCCTTGAGAATCTCTTCCCTTTTTCTTCGGGTCGACACATCGATAAAGATACCCGCAATCAGGTCTCGATCGTCCATCGAGATGATCTTCGGTCTCGCCTCGACATAGATGACGTCGCCGTTCTTCTTGACGAGGGGTACCTCAAGCTTACGCAGGGCATCATTATCGCTTATGATATCCCGATAGTGAAGGGCGATCTTTTCCCATTCTTGTTCGGGAATAAACTCGTAAATGTTTCTTCCGATTACCTCACTGCGCTCATATCCCATCATCAGAAAGGCCGCCTCGTTGGCGTAGATGATGTTGTTATCCTGTATCAGATAGTACCCGTCATCGATATCCTCCACGAGGGTTCGGTATCGTTCCTCGGAGCTCGTGAGATCCCTGGTGGAAGTGAGGAGCTGGCGGCTCATCATGTTGAAAGCCTCGGCGATGCTGTTGATCTCTTTCCAGCTCTTGACTTCGACCGTGGTTCCCAGCTTGCCGGCGGAGATCTCGGTGGTGCCGTCTATAATGGTCTGAATCGGACGGGTCATCCGGGCAGAGATATAAAGGCTGACCAGGATAATGAGCGAGAGGACCGCGATCATCTCGAGCAGGTCCCGGATGAGGACATAGTTGGAGAGGGCATAGGCTTCGTTCTTTTGTTGTATCGCAATGATCAACAACGGGGTCATCTCAAACAGCGGGTTCTTGTCCATAACGACGGCCGATCCGACGTACGCCTTGCCGCTCTTATCCGCGAAATCGATGGGGAAACTATTGACCCCGTCGGCCGGTATTCCCTCTTTCGGCATTCCCAGGAATTTTTCGTAGATCATCGCTCGATCGGGATCGGAGACAATGTTGCCGTACTGATCGACCATGATGATGTAGCCGGTTTCCCCGAACCTGACGGTGTCTGAGCTTTTCCAGACCGTCTCCATGTTCATGCGGGCCGAGAGTATCGATACGATCTTGCCGTTGTCGAGGACCGGGATAAAGAACCGGATCATCAGGTCTTTCCCGGAAAGGGCGCGGTAGGGATCGGTGACCACCGATTTCCCCTTCTTGGCGTCAAGAAACCATCGGGTCTTGCTCAGATCGGAATAGAACGAATAGCTCGTGGAAAGAACGGCTTCACCGTCAAGGCTCATCACGGTGATATCGTCGAAATAGTGATAATAGTCCTGGACCTTGTAGATCTCGGCCATCTTATCGTCATAACCGGCAGACGGTGATTTAAGGGTGGGGTTCTGCGACAGAAGCTTCAGGTCGACAAAACGGTCGGTGAGGAAGATGTTCAGATCCTTGCCATAGTGCTCGATGACGTCGATATAGCTTTTATGAACGTTACGATTGAGCTCCCTCGTCAGCGAAAGGATATCGAATAGGAGATAGACCGCCAGGGGGACAAACGCAATAAAGACGACGAGTATGAAGAGATCGGAACGAATGGATCGGGCCTGTTTCATCTGAGGAGTTCGTACCATACACGGTTGAAATACTGATTGGTCCCCTCGTCGAGCGGAAGGTAGTACTCGCACCGCGCGAGAAGAGAAGAGGGGAGATAAATGGATTGGGAATCGAGAAGCTCCCTGTTGAGGTAGGGTTTTGAAGATGAGACGGCATTGGCGTACAGGAGGTAGTTGGAGATTTTGGCTATGTTTTCGGGACGAAGGACATAGTTAATAAATAGCTCGGCGGTATACTTATTCCTCGATGTGGCCGGAATCACCCAACTGTCAAGCCAGATAGGGGTGCCGGAGGGGGGCACGATGTATTGAATGTCCGGATTTGTCTGGGCGACCTTCAGGGTGTCGCCGCTATAGAGAAAGGCGACATACGTGGAGCCGTCCAGCAGGTGTTTCGTGATCTCCTGAGAGCTGAAATATCCTCGGATGATCCGTCGCTGTTTCTTGAGGACTTCCGACGCCCGTTTAAGCTGCTCCTGGTCCCGTTCGTTGATCGAGTCGCCGAGCAGCTTGAGGGCGGGTGCGAAGTCCTCCTGAATGTCATCGAGCATATCGATCCGGTTTGCGTACCGACCGTCAAACAGGATGTCCCAGTCGATTTGAGTTTCGGACACGTGCCGTCGGTTGACCGCGATGCCCGAGGTCCCCCATAGATAGGCAACCGAAAATAACATACCGGGGTCGTCAGGCGTGTTTGAAAATGCGGGGTCGATACCTGAGGTGCTGGGGATGTTATGCTTATCGATGGGGGATATCATTTTAGTATCGAGCATCATCCTGACGATGCTCCCGCTTGCCACGGCAAGATCGTATTTACCGGGATTGGAGCGAACCAGGCTGATCATTTCATCTTCGTTCTCAAAGGTCTGGATGATTACTTTTACTCCAAACTCTTTCTCAAACGACCTGACCACACCCATCTCGATATAGTCTTCCCAGTTGAGGATCGTCAGGGTGTCGGAAAGCGTGGCCGCCTTATCGGCGCACAATGAACATCCGCAGAGCAGCGCCCCGATCAGGACCGGGACGGTCAAAAGAAGCAAGCCGCGGCCGCGATATCCGACACTCCTCAGCGCAGTGGAGACTCTTGCCACATGATTCCCCTTTAGCCGTCGGAAAGCGGCTCCAGAACGTATTCAAAATCCGGTCCGAAGACGGAGCGAAACGTTCCCACGATATTCTTATCCGTCCTGATGAATCCTTGAATGGTAATCAGCGGAGTGTTTTCGCGCTCGGGAAGGAATCGTGCCGGCACGGCTTTGAGCGGTGCCCCGAGCTTTTTCGGCGTCAGGTATATGAAAAACTGTCCGGTTTCGTTAGTCGAAAAGAGAGAAGCGGTCGCCGGGTCGTAGGTGCCGTCGAGACGCACCGAAACCGTCTCCGATTCGGTGAGATCTATCCGGTATGTATGCGGGTCGATGGAAAAAGAGAGATCGGATATTGGAGGCTCTCCTGTGAAATCGCGCACGACCACACTGCCGTCGAGCAATTGGAGTGTCCTATCGGACATCTCGATCGTCATCTCCCAGACAAGCTTCGGGTCGTCGGAAGGTTCTGCTCCCTCGCCCCGGTATGTTTCCGGTTTTCCTCCCGTGCCCTCCGATCGGTCCTCGGGACCCGTCAACCTTCCCTCGGCCGTATTTCCCAAGGCGACCGTCCCGTCGTCTTTCGTTGCGGGAGTGGGCGCACCCCGTTGCCTGTCAGACATGATCATTCTGAAAAGCACGATTGCCAGGACAACAGCGATGCCGGCGGTGAGCAACAACCTCAGGAGCCGTGCGGTAGCCTGGTCCTTCACGGGGCGTGTCTTTTTCATCTCTGGCTGAGCCTTTGCATCGTAAGACAGCTATAAGCGCCCCACGTCTCGCATTTTCATCCCGAGGTGGTCGATTTCAGCGCTAATTCGTGTATGCTTTCATACGTACCAGATTTTCGCTCCTTAATCAAGAGAAAACGGAGGGACCGGCCGCCCATATCGGCAGTGAACCGGGAGGAACTCCTCGTTTTTGTTGCGATCGCCGAGGAGATTCTACGTACAGGCGGGAGAAGGCGGCGGATAATCCGGGCGTGTCGTCGAGAAGCTCCCAGCCTGTCATCGGGCCGAGCAGGGGTCGCATCAAACGGACACGTAAGAAGAGGTCTTTTGCCAATAATTTGACATCCGGCGAAAAAATTAATTTCATCGGCCCACATACTGTGATACAATGCGCCCGGTTTACCTGTGGCTACCGATGTCCTCGGTTAAGGACATAGATACCGTCACTCTGCCATACTCTAACGGAGGTTATCCGTGGCGTCGATATCGGTTACGGAAGGCAAGGAAATCCTCTACGTCTCAAATCGCTTTATTCGGCTGGGACTGAATCTCAAGACGGGACGGCTCTCCTTGAGTAGGCCCGAGCTCATTTTCCCGCGCGTCCGGGATTCGATCGTGGCTGCCGGACTCCGGGTCGGCCGTAAGGGCGTACCGGCTCTGTTCGGGGCCGGACACGTAACCGTCACGAATACCTCACTCAATGACGTCCACGGAAAGGGACGGGAGGTTCGCATCGTCGACGCGCAGCGACCCGATGATCTGGAGATGACGTTCATTGTAAGGATCTTCGACGATCGTCCGTTCCTTTTGATGAGGGTAGGGGTAAGGAACATCGGCGTGACCACCCCGACACTCGATGACCTGTATCTTCTGGACGCCTCGCGCGGCTCGGGGGGACGTCTGGAGCTAAGCCGAGATGAGATCCCCCTCAATTTCTTCAAGGTCGGGTGGCATGACTGGTGCTATACGGGGCTCCTGACCGCGCGGGAGCGGGACGTCTCCACCATGCTGGGACACTGGGTTGGAAAGATGTACTTCAACCCCTCAACGCCCATCTCGAGGAAGCGTGGGGATTTCTGGGGCGAGGGCTGGGGGATCGTGACCGATCAAAAGACGGCCGTTGTGGCCGGATTTGCATCAACGGCCGAACAGTTCGGACAGGTGCATGTGGATTGTAACCCGGGCTCCGAAGCGCTCGCCCTGGTTGCACGGGCCGACGGGATTCCGCTTGATCCCGGCGAGGAATTTCTCTCGGAATGGGGTTTCTTTCAGTTCGTCGATCTGCCTCATCCCAACCCCGCCGAAGACTATGCCGAGGCGGTGGCCCGGATCATGAAGCCCCGCGTCTCCTCGGCACCGCCTCCGGCTAAATGGACCCACTGGTACCACTTTTTTCACGATATTACCGAGGATCGCTTCATCCAGAATCTCGAGGTGATCGATACGATTCGGGGGACGGTTCCCTTCCACACGGTACAGCTTGACGACGGATACCAGTCGGCCTGGGGCGACTGGACCAAGGAAAACGAAAAATTCCCCAACGGCCTGAAATATCTGGCCGGACGCGTCGCCGAGAAGGGGTTTGTGCCCGGGCTCTGGCTGGCTCCCTTCGTCGCCGATCCTAAGTCCGAGCTTGCCCGAAACCATCCCGACTGGCTCGTAAAGGATGATAAGGGAAAACCGATTATCGGGGGCTTTTTTTGGGACTTCTTCGGTTACGTCCTGGACCTGTCCAACCCGGCTGTCCTGGAGTGGCTCAGAAGACTTATGGAGACGGTGGTCAAAGAGTGGGGGTTCGGGTTCGTCAAAACGGATTTCGTCTACGCGGGCGCGCTGCCCGGGGTTCGACATAACCGAAAGATGACCCGCGCCCAGGCCTTCCGCAAAGGCATGGAGGCGATTCGTGAAGGTCTCGGGGAATCGACCTATCATCTCGGTTGCGGGTGTCCCTTCGGCCCGTCCATCGGGATCGTCGACGCGATGAGGATCGGGCCGGATACCGCTCCCCAGTGGAAGCCCTTTATCCAGAACATGCGATGGGCTTCCCCCTTAATTACGCGAGAGAAGTGCATTGCAGCCCTTCGCAACAATATCCGCCATACCCTGAATCTCGGCACGGTCCACAATCGCTGGTGGACGAGCGATCCCGACTGCCTGATGGTCAGGAACTACGACACGACGCTCACCGATGAAGAAATCAAGAGCAACGTATCCCTTATAGGGCTCTCGGGGGGGCTTGTCATCAATTCGGACGACCTGACCAGGCTTTCCGTCGATCGGCAGCGTCTCATTTCGCTGCTCCTTCCGGTATTGAGCAGGGGCGGCCGTGCCGTTGACCTGCTCGAGAACGAAATGGTCGAGCTCTACGCGCTGGATGAAAGAAAGGCATGGGGCGATTGGACAATGGCGATCCAGTTCAACTGGGCGGACAAACCGGCGACGAAGCGACTGGACATCGACCGGCTTTCGCTTGACTCGGGAAAGGAATACCATGTCTATGATTTCTGGGACTCATCATATCGGCTCAATTCGGGACGATATATAGACCTTCCGGGTATACCCGCCCACGGATGCAGGCTGCTGCGCCTGTGTGAGAGCACGGGCAAACCGACGGTTGTCGGCGGCACGCTCCACGTTACCTGCGGGGACGAGGTACAGACGTTCAAGGCGGGCAAGGGCACGCTAAGCCTTACCGTTTCGGATCTGGGCAGGGTCGCCGAGGGAGAACTATGGCTCTGGCTTCCGGGACAGATCACGAGCGCGAAGGCGGGAAAGTCGACCATACCGGTGCGCAAGCGCACCGACAACGTCTGGGCTCTCAATCTGTCACTGCGCGGCAAGACGAGCATCACCGTAACCTGGCACCAGTAATTTCCGTCACGGGAGAAGCGTGACCGAAGAGCTCGGTAACGTTCGAACAATAGACGTCGATCCAAAAGGAGGAGTCCGTAATGACCAAAGTCAGGATGTCATCCCGAGATATTATAACGCTGGCGCTCCTCGTGGCCATGTCGGCCTTTTTCTTTGTCGACCAGCGGATCATGACGGCCATTATCAAGGAGTTATCGGTCGAATACGGAGTAAGTGAGAGTGTCATCGGTTATATCGGCTCGGCCTTTATGCTTATCGGCGCGGCTATCAGCATTATCTTCGGGTACCTGACCGATAAAGTATCTCGAAAATGGCTCCTCGTTGCGACCGTCCTCATCGGGGAAATCCCGTGTCTGATGACCGGCTTCAAGGTCTTTACCCAGACAATCGAGTCCTTCACCATCCTGAGAATCCTCACCGGAATCGGGATCGGAGGCGTATACCCGATCTGCTACTCACTGATAGCCGACTACTTTCGGGAAGAACACCGCCCGACGGCAACGGCATGGGTGAACGTCGCGTGGATGATCGGCATGGTTGCGGGTCCGGTAATGGCGGGATTTCTAACGAACACCTACGGGTGGAGGCTTCCGTTTCTCTTGGCGGCGCTCCCGGGCTTCCCGACGGTCCTCCTCTTTGCGATCTACGCGAAAGATCCCGAGCGTGGTCGGACCGAGGCCGCGCTGGAAGACCTGATACGGAAGGGGCTTACCTATAAGCAGAAGATCAAATTCTCCGACTTCAAAGTCCTTGCCACCAACAAGACAAATATCTGGATGTTCTTGCAGTCGCTACCGGGGACGGTGCCGTGGGGGATTCTTGGATACTGGATGATCCATTTTCTCGAAAAGTCCAAGGGAATGACGAAGGAGGCCTCGACGCTGGTCTTCCTGCTGCTGGGAGGGGGCGCCGTCGTCGGCGGGATCGTCTTTGCCTACATCGGCGAGTGGCTCTACAAGAAGAACCCGAGATACCTCCCGATACTCTGCGGGACATTCGTGCTCCTCGGGATTATCCCCGCCGTTGCCCTCGTCAACGTTCCGCTGGGCGCCGGAGGGATCGGGCAAAGCGCATTCTACGTCCTGTCGTTTGTCACCGGGTTCATGGTGTCCGTGGCCACGGCTAACGCCAAGGCCATTACCATGAACGTCAATCGGCCGGAACACCGGGGCTCTATCTTTGCCCTCTACAATGTCTCCGACAACATCGGGCAGGGGTTCGGACCGGCTATCGGGGGGGCGCTCATCGGGTTCGGCTACACCTTCATGATGAACTTCGCGCTTCCTTTCTGGGTCGTATGCGGTGCATTCCTTTTCATCGTAGCGCGCTACATCACGGCCGATCGAGACGCCCTTCAGAAGTACCTTAAAGAAAAGGCCGAGGAGATGAAGACGAAGTCATAGCGTTAAGCTACCTGTGTTGACCACCGCCGGCGTCCGTGCCGGCGGAGGCCTTCCGATAAAAAAGGAGGCGACCCATGGCGCAGGAAAAAAGTAGTAAGCTCCCTGTCTGGCTGAAGTTCTCCTATGGCGCCGCCGAGGGGTCTAACACCCTCGGATGGACCATGTTCTACGTCTACTTTCTCTTCTTCATGACCGATGTCGTGGGTGTATCGCCGTCCTTTGCGGGTTTCGTCATGATGGTCGGCACGCTCTGGGACGCCGTTACCGATCCGGCGGTGGGAATCTGGTCAGATCGTACGAAATCGAAACTCGGCAGAAGGCGATCATTCATGCTGTTTGCCGCCATCCCCTACGGCATCTCCGTATGGCTCCTCTTTACCGATTGGGGTCTCTCGCCCATGATGACCAAGGCCTATTTCATCGCTGCGGTCATCCTCTATTTCTTCGTCTTTACCTGCCTCAACATCCCGTATACGTCGCTGGCCGCCGAGATGACCCAGGACTACGACGAGCGCACCAGCCTCATAAGCTACCGCGCAGGATGGAGCCAGGTCTTTTCGATTGCGGCGGCAGCCTTGCCGCTGATACTGGTAAAATACTTCTCGGAAAGATACGGCTCGGGGATCGGCTCGATAGACCCGAAGGGATGGACGATTACTACCGGGCTCTTCGGTATCCTGATGATGTTTCCGATCTTCTGGACCTGGCGAGCCACCCGGGGATACGAGATCTTCCCCGAGGAGACCAAAATATCTTTCAAGGACATCTTCCAGGGGGCGCTCAAGAACCGTCCGTTCCTCTATATCATCGGCATCTGCGCCCTGAGCGCCATGGCGCTCAACATAGCCGCGGCGGTGATGGTCTACTTCATGAAGTACTATATGAACTTCACCGAGGCCCAACAGTCGCTTGCCTTTCTGTTCCTGTTTGCCTGCACGATCATCTGGATCCCGTTTATCAACATCATCTCGGCCAAGCTGGAAAAGCGCTGGGCGTTCATCATATTCATCGGCCTCTGGACGGTCGTCCAGGGAGTCGGGGGGATGCTCGTTAAACCGGGGCAGATGATCTTCTTCTACATCCTGGCGATACTTGCGTCAGGGGGGGTGATCGCGGTCACCATGATCAACTGGATGATGATCCCTGACGTCGTGGAGGTGGATGAGTTCAAGACCGGCCACAGGCGTGAGGGGCTTTACTTCGGCATCACGAGCTTCGCCGGTAAAGCCGCCGCCGCCCTTGCGCTCTGGACGAACGGGATTATCCTTGAGTGGGTGGGTTACGTGGCCAACGTTCCTCAGACACCGAAGACGATCCTGGGGATCAGGCTCATATGGGCCGAGGCCACCGCAGCCATTCTCGTCATCAGCGTTATTCTGGCCTATTTTCTGCCCATGACGCGGAAGAAACACCGGGCGCTGCTGGAGGCCATCAGGCTCAAGAAAGAGGGCAAACCCTATGACATCACTCCCTTTAAGGATATCGTCTGAACGAGGTGACCCCGTCGCCGATGGACGACCGCGCCTTCCGTCTCGAGATCTCCCGAAGGGAGCCGTAGCGTGGAGTTTGGCTTTTCTCACTGCTATCATCTGCGTCTCTTACTGTTTCCGTGGGAAACGGGCTCATTTTCAGAGAAGCTCACCAGGGCATATGCCCTCATGAGGCGTGCAGGAGCAACATCATTTCGCCCGCATGTTCACTGGAACAGGGTGGAGCCGATCATATAAGCTTGACGGCGTCTTCATATACTGCTTCGTGTCGCAGGAAGGCGCGCCGGGCAATGAGTGGCACGAGCGGCGGTTCAATGACATCGAGGAGTGGTGGGGTTTCTTCCGATCCGACGGGACGCCGCTGCCCGCGTACGATTACCTGGTCGAGCGGATGCGAGGACGATAGGGCGGGGACCGGCCGTCCGAACGAAAACCTGTCCCGTCCGTTTTGCGGCGGGACACGGTACGGGAAAGGGTGATGAAAAAGAAGCTTTCGGTCTTTCTTGGAAACGTCGGCTCCTGCAGTGATCGCTTCTGCAAGGCGTACGGGCGCGATTTTTCGGTCGGGGAGCTGTTCGACCGGGTGAGATCCATCGACTTGATCCAGGGTGTCGACCTGGTCGCGGATGAAACCCTGTTCGAGCATGAGGACGAGATCGTCGGCCTTATCGAGAAGACGGGACTTTTCATCCCTTCGGTGACGGTCGAGTTTTTTGCCGATCCCAAGTGGAAAAACGGTACATTTTCATCGGCCGATCGCGCGATACGGGCGGACGCGCTCTCATGGGCCAAGCGAGCCGTCGATTTTGCCGCGAAGGTTAAATCCCCCATCCTGGGTATCTGGCCGGGCCAGGACGGGTATGACTACCTCTTTTCGGCCGACTACCTCGCGGATCGGGAGTATTTCATCGAGGGGGTGAGGGAGGTCTGCCGCTACAACGGTGATATCACCGTCGCCCTCGAATACAAGCCCAAGGAGCCGCGGACCCATAACTACGTGAGCAACGCCGGGGTGTCGATACTCATGGCGCACGAGGTCGGGGAGCCCAACGTGGGGGTAATCCTCGATTACGGACACGCACTCTACGCCTACGAGAATCCTGCGGAGACGGTTGCTCTCCTCTATCGGCACGGGAATCTCCTCCGGCACATCCACATCAACGACAACTATCGGTATTGGGACGACGACCTGATCGTCGGCACGGTCCACACCCTCGAATACCTCGAGTTCTTCTATTGGCTCGATCGAACGGGATACCAGGGCTTTCTTACGATCGATCAGTTTCCCTACCGGGAGGACGGGCGTGATGCCGTGGAGGAAAGCGCCCTGTGGCTCGAGGCGCTGAGCGGGGTCATCGAGCGGGCCGACAAGGAAGAGATCGGGAGGATCATCGCCCGAAAGGACGGGATCGCGGCAAGCAGACTCATGAGAAGGCTTATACTATGAGAGAAGACCTGAAGGACGTGGTTCTCGAGATTGCCCGGCTCATCTGGGAGCGGAGGCTTTCGGACACCGCCGGCGGCAATATCAGCATCAGGGACGGAGACGCCGTCTGCATCACTCCCCGGCTGATGGGCTACCGCCTCCGCTGGCAGATCAGCGCGGACGACCTCTCGATCGTGACGCCGGACGGCAAGGTCCTCGAGGGACCGGAACAGATCACGCGCGAGGGGCGGATGCACCTGGGACTCTACCGGGAATTCGGCGACGCGGGCGCGATCATTCACGCACACCCCTACTGGACGACGGTGTTTGTCGCCAAGGCGAGGCCTATCGTGCCGGCCCTCGAGACGACCGGCAAGTTCGGTACGATCGAATGCGTCCCCGAGGCCCACGGCTATTCCGAGGAACTGGCCGAAAACGTCATCGATCACTTCTCAGCCAGACGGGCTCAGTGGGAGAAGACGGCGCTCATGACGATACTTCCCCGGCACGGTATAGTGGCAATGGGCAAGGATATGAACGCCTGCTTTGATATCGTGGACAGGATAGAGACCGAATGCCGCTGCCAGCTGCTTGGCAAGCTTCTGGACCTCTAGGCGGCAACGATGGGCGGAGTTCTCCGATGATACTGACCGTTACCCTCAATCCGGCCGTTGACTTTGCGGTATTCGGCGGCCCTTTTTCCGCTCACCGCACCAACCGGGGCAGGCCCATGCCCCCGGACCCGGGGGGAAAGGGCAACAACGCGGCACGAGTCGCGCGGGCCCTTGGCGCGGACGTCACCGCGACCGGCCTGATGGGCGGATTCACCGGTCTATTCATCGACGAGTCGCTGAAGAAGGAGGGCATAGCTACCTCCTTCTTCGAGATCTCGGGTGTCACGCGGTTTACCGCCGCCTATATCGAAGATGAGACGGGCGCGGAGACGAAGATCGTCCCGGACGGGCCCCGGATATCCGATCGGGAGGCGCAGGGGTTCGTCGCGCACTACGAGCGGCTGGTCAAGGCAGGGAGCTTTTCGGTCATCGCCCTGGCGGGTTCCCTGCCGGGGGGGGTGCCGGCGGATTTCTATAGCGTCCTCATAGAGACCGCCGATCGATACGGAACCCCGGTCGTTCTGGACACAAGCGGGGAGGCCCTTCGCGCCGCCCGTGGCCGGCCTCCCCTCATGATCAAACCGAACCTGACCGAGGCGATGGAACTGGCCGGCACCGAAAAGACCGCTGAGCTCTTTCACTTCCTGAACGGATTATCCGAAACGATCCCCGTGATCGCATTGACGATGGGAAGAGACGGAGCACTCTTTTTTTCAGCCGGCCGCGCGGTGCGGATCGCCGCGAGGATCTCTGACGCCGCCAAAGCCGTCAACCCGGTCGGGGCGGGCGATTCGTTTGTGGGTGGATTCTGCGCGGCATACGACCGATTTGGAAACGATCGCGAGCGGCTCTTCAACTGGGCGGTGGCCGCCGGGACGGCGACGGCGCGATCGGCCGGTCTTCTCTTTTCCCGTGACGAGTTTGAAGCAGCCGCAGATTCCCTTATAGTCGAGGAGATCGAAACCTAGTCGATAGACCCCGGAGGGCGTCCGACGAGGCGTGGAGGTGCGGCTGCGTCTCTCCGGCGGATAAGACGATACATATTGGAGTTGATTAAATATATGTGACGGGATATGATTAATTGTCTTCATGTATCATCACAAGGAGTAATCCCCCATGGAAGGAAAAAAACTCTCAATTGGGACGAAGCTCGGCTATGGCGTGTGCGACCTCGGCGGTAATCTCTTCTTTACCGCGACCGCCTTTGTTCTCATGAATTACCTGACCGATACGGTCGGGCTCGCAGCCGGGCTGGCCGGCACAGCGCTTATGGTGGGCCGCCTCTGGGACGCCTTCTATGACCCGATAATCGGCTATGTCTCCGACCGGACCGAAACGCGATGGGGCCGGCGGCGCCCGTTCATGTTTGTGGGGGCCATCCCCCTGATGCTTGCCATGGCGCTGATGTTTGTCAACCCGTCGATGCTGTTCGGCGAGGGTATCCGGACGCTCAACAGTCAGATCCCTCTCTTCATCTGGGTTATGGTCATCTATATCATTTTATGTACGACCTACTCCACGGTGAATATCCCGTATTCCTCCTTGACACCCGAGTTAACGACCGACTACAACGAGCGCACGTCCCTCAACGGATACCGCTTTGGCTTTGCCGCGATCGGGACGCTTCTGGGCGCCGGAGCGGCGCTGCCGATTGTCGGCATCTTTCCCGACAAGAATATGGGATTCGTCGCTATGGGTGTGATCTTTGGGATCGCCATGTCGGTTACGGCGCTCATCACGGTCTTTTCAGTTAAGGAACCCGAAAGAGTTCGCGCGGCCAAGATGGATTTCTTCAAGACGTATCTTGCGGTATTCAGAAACAAGCCGTACCTCTTCATCCTTTCCGCATATGTTCTCCATATCATCGCGATCACGTCGGTCTCCGGTATCGCCATATACTACTTTAAGTATATCCACGGCGCCGAGGCGAAGACCACTATAGCCATCGTCATACTCCTGGTGACGGCTATGGTCTTCATCCCCGTCTCGGTGATGCTCTCGAAAAAGGTCGGCAAGAAGTTCGTCTACGGCAGTGGGATGGCGTGGGTCGCGGCCGTGCTTATGGTCCTCTTCTTCTTCGGCCACAAGCATCCGATCGCCTTCTCGTATATCATGATGGGTGTCATGGGCGTAGGCTTCGGATTCACCTACGCGCTGCCCTATGCGATCGTCCCGGACGCGATCGAATACGACTATCTGAAAACGGGCCAGCGGCGTGAGGGGGCATTCTACGGCATCTGGACATGGGCCCTCAAGATCGGCCAGGCATTCGCGGCGCTGGCCATGGGGTGGGTGTTAGCCCTGATGGGGTACGTAGCCGATAAAATCCCGCAGGCGCCCTCGGCCGAGCTGGGCATCAGGCTCTTCCTGGGACCGATCCCGGCGGCGATCTTTATATTGGGCGCAATAGCCGTCTGGCTCTACCCGATCAACGAGAAGCGGTACCAGGAGATATTGGCCGAGATAGCCAAGATGGAGAAGAAATCGGGGAAGAAGTAACCAGTCCGGGTGAGGTCCGCTTCCGTCTTCTTGGCTAAGGTTAGCAAGGGGGCCCTTCACGGGCCCCTCAAAACAGAGATATTGATGAATTCAGGATCATAAAGTGGTGTTTTGTCTTATTCCTTCTCATGGATTCGAGCAAGAAAAAGCAGTTCTATTTGAAGTACTATAAATAGTTTACTGAATGTCTACCATCAATCTTGACAAGATCTTCGCGCCCACGCGGATTGCCGTGGTCGGGGCCAGTAACGATCCCGCCGGCGTCGGCTACACGATCCTGAGAAATCTCATCGGCTCGGGGTTTGCCGGGGTCATCTATCCGGTTAACCCGGGCAAAGAGGCGGTCCAGGGCATTCAGGCCTACGCCGACGTCAAGAGCCTGCCCAGGCCCGCGGACCTGGCCGTCATCTGTACGCCGTCCAAAACCGTGCCCGGAATCATCCGTCAGTGCGGGCAGACCGGCATCATGGGAGTCATCATCATCTCGGCCGGATTCAAGGAGATCGGCCCGGAGGGGAAGGCTCTCGAGGAAGAGGTGAAGGCCGAGGCCGCCCGCTTTCCCGGCATGCGTCTGCTCGGTCCCAACTGCCTGGGCATTATCGTGCCTTCCATCAATATGAATGCGAGCTTTGCTACGGCCTCGTCTACCGCGGGGAGCGTGGCGGTTATATCCCAATCGGGGGCGCTGTGCACGTCGCTCCTGGATTGGGCGCTGGAAGAGGGTATCGGTTTTTCCTACTTCGTCTCCATCGGTAATATGGTCGATATCGATTTTGGCGATCTGATCGATTACTTCGGCGGCGACAGCAAGACCACATCGATTATCCTGTACGTCGAGTCGATCCGCTCCGTGCGGGAATTTATGTCGGCGGCCCGCGCCTTCTCGAAGACAAGGCCGATCGTCGCCTTCAAATCCGGAAGGTTTGCCGAGTCGGCCAAGGCGGCCGGCTCCCACACCGGGGCGATGGCCGGCGCGGACGACGTATACGACGCGGCGTTTCAAAGGGCCGGCATCGAGCGGGTCATGGTTATCGATGACATCTTCGACTGCGCGGAGCTCCTGGGACGCGTAAAACCCCCGCGGGGTCCGCGCCTTGCTATCGTCACCAACGCCGGCGGTCCGGGAGTCATGGCCACCGACAGCCTGATCGAGCATCACGGTATTCTGGCTCAGCTTTCCGACGAAACCGAAAAGGCGCTCGATAAGGAGCTCCCCCCTTTCTGGTCACACGGAAACCCCGTCGACGTCCTGGGGGATGCCCCCCCCCAGCGGCTGGCCGGAGCGACGGAGATTGCACTCTCAGATCCGGGTGTGGATGCGTCCCTCGTTATCCTCACGCCCCAGGCAATGACCGACCCGTCCGGCACCTCCGTCGAGATAGGCCGGCTGGTCCCAAAATTCGAGAAACCCATTCTTGCGGCCTGGATGGGGGGGCTGAAGGTACGGGAGGGTATCCACATTCTCAACCAGTCCGGGGTCCCGACCTACACCACGCCGGAGCAGGCGGTGCGCGCCTTCATGCACCTGGTCTCATACAAAAGAAACCTCGAAGTGCTTTACGAAACGCCCAGAAACGTTCCGGTGCACTTTACCCTGGATCGAAAGGAGATACGGGAGCGGATGGCCTACCTGTTCGACGGCGGGGAGCGGACACTCTCAGAGGTCGAGTCAAAGAATCTGGTGGCCGCCTACGGCATTCCGGTCACCAGGACGGTTGTCGCCACGTCGGCCGACGAAGCTGCGGCGGCGGCCCGGGAGGTCGGCTATCCGGTTGTCCTTAAGATATACTCCCCGGACATCACGCACAAGACCGATGTGGGAGGCGTCGCGCTTAACCTGCATACCGAGGCGGAGGTAAGAGAGGAATTCGATAAGGTCAATGGCTCGGCGCGTGCCGCGTTCCCGAAGGCAAAGATCGAGGGGGTAACCATACAGCCGATGGTGTCCCTGTTGAACTCGACAGAGCTGATCCTGGGTGCGAAGCGGGATATCACCTTCGGGTCGGTCATCATGCTGGGTATGGGGGGCATTACCGCGGAGCTCCTTCGTGATCGCGTCCTGGGGCTGCCCCCCCTGAACGAGCGGCTTGCCCGCCGAATGCTCGAATCGCTGGCTTCCTATCCGTTGCTCGTCGGTTACCGGGGAAGGCCGAGAGCGGATATCGATAAGCTCATCGAGATCCTCATCAGGTTTTCCTTTCTTATCGCCGACTATCCGGAGATCAGGGAGCTCGATATAAACCCGCTGGTGGTCTCCCCGGACGGCATGATGGCGCTGGATGCGCGGGTCATCATCGATGAAGGCATGCCGGGAAAGACTGAAGATCCCTATTATCACCTGGCGATCAGGCCCTATCCGGAAGAGTATGAGCGGCAAATTACGCTTTCCGACGGCACGGCCGCCCTCATGCGGCCGATAAAACCGGAAGATGAGCCGCTCTGGACAGACCTGCTCAATTCGTTCTCGAAAGAGACCATCCGTTTTCGATTTTTCCATCCCATTCGCGAGATCACCCACGAGATGGCGACCCGTTACTGCTACATCGATTATGACCGGGAGATCGGCGTCGTCGTTGAAGTAGAAGTGGGAGGAAAGAAACTCCTCGTCGGCGTCGGGAGGCTCATATTCTATATGGATAAGAAGTCGGGCGAGTTTGCGGTGGCGGTTACCGACGCCTGGCAGCGCAAGGGCGCGGGCTCCCAGATGATCGATTTTTGTATCGAAATGTCGCGCAAGCGCGGGGTCGAGCGGATCAGCACCGTGATGCTGCCGGATAATAGTGTCATCATAAAGATGTTCGAGAGGCGCGGCTTCGCGATGACGAGAGACGGCGATCTGGTGAGGGGAGAGCTCGTGTTCTAGCAGATGGGCTATTGCCGGTCCCTGACGGGTGCGCACACCGAGCCTGACGCTTCAGGTGGGGGCGGTTCCCGGCGAAAGGATAACTTTTCCGACATACTCGTTTATGTTAACGGGAGAGAGGCCAGTGAAAGAGATCTTTACCCAGTGGAAATACACGAAGATGGTCGTGCTGACGGCACTGACGGCCGCCGTCTACGCCGCGGTGATGATCCCGTTCAAGATCGCGACCATCGTCCCCGGTTTCACCGAGATCCGCCCGGCGGTGGCCATCCCCATCGTTTTCGGTCTCTTCTTCGGGCCGGCCGGCGCTTGGGGCGCGGCCATGGGCAATCTCATAGGAGACATATTCGGCGGAATGCTGACGATCATCTCGGTCTTCGGTTTTCTGGGCAATTTCCTCCTCGGTTTCCTGGGATACAAGCTGCGGGAAAAGTGGGGGTGGCTTTCCACCGGGGAAGGGCTCGGGATACGTTCGTTCAAGGGGTACGTTCAATTTCTTTTGATCGTGATTCTTTCGTCGGCCGCCTGCGCGACGGTCATCGCCTGGGGCATGGATGCGTTCAAGATATTCCCTTTCGCAGTATTCGTAAGCATCGTGTTTCTGAATAACCTCGTCATGCCGGCCGTGATCGGGCCCTTCCTTTTCTGGCTGCTCAACCCGCGTCTGGAACGCTGGGACCTCATCTGGACCGACATCATGGAAGAAAGTGACAGGTCAAGATCACCCATGCCGATCGTCGGCGGACTCCTGATGTGGGTCGGAGCGGTGGGGGGACTTGCCGTCGGGTTCCTCCTCTCGATCGGCGCCTATTCATTTGAGATCCTCGGAAAGGTGGCGCCCGGAAGCTATGAAGGACTTGGAAATATCGGGATTATCCTGACAGGCGCCGTCTCGCTGATCCTCATTATACTGGGGGCGCTGCTCTAGACCATTCATGGCGGATTCACACCTCGTATCATTCGAAGGTTTCGGCTTCAGGTACAAGAGGGCCCGGCAGTGGGCCCTCACCGACATCGATCTATCGATGAGACGGGGCGAGCTCCTGGGTGTCGTGGGCCCCTCGGGTGCCGGGAAATCGACGCTGGCCGCCTCCATCGGAGCCTTTATCCCCCACCTGATAAGGGGGGAGGTCGCGGGCAGGCTCCTGGTAGACGGAAAGGATACGGCAGGCCTTTCCCCCCGGGATCTGGCCGGGGTCGTCGGAACGGTCTTTCAGGATTTCGAATCCCAGATCTTCTCGTCGCGGGTCGATGTCGAGACCGCCTTCGGTCCCGAAAACCTGGGGCTTTCCCGCGACGAAATCGTCTCCCGGGTGCGACGGTCGCTCGCCCTGGTTTCCCTTACCCACAAGAAGGACCGCGTTCCCGCCGATCTCTCGGGGGGGAGAAGCAGCGGCTCGTCATCGCCTCGATCCTGGCAATGGAGCCCGGTATCCTGGTATTTGACGAACCGATAACGGACCTCGATCCGGAAGGGCAGGCGGAGGTGCTGCTCCTTTTGAAGCGGATTCTGAGGGAAAAGAGAGGGCCGCGCTGATCGTGGATCATGAGAGCGAACATCTCGCGGGTGCCGACAAGGTTGCGGTGGTGGCCGGGGGAAGGCTGGTAACGGTCGGGACTCCCGCCGGGATATTTCGGGATGAGGCCCTTGTCGCAAGGTACCGGCTCAAGCCGCTTGCACACGTCCAGATATTGGCGGCTCTCGGGGTCAAAGAGCCCCCGCTGTCGGTCACCGACGCGGTCTCCGTCCTCGGTGGGCTCGGTCGGCCTTTTAACCAAAAGAAGGTCGATAGGCTCATCGAAAGCCAGGCACGGCGAACGGTCGCGTACGGTCCTCCCCTCATCGAGATCGACAATCTCTCCTATTCCTACGGAAAAAACCGGGTCATTTCCGGTCTCGATCTGGTTATCAGAGAGCGGGAGTTCGTGGCCCTCGTTGGCCCGAACGGGTCCGGAAAAACCACCCTGGTCAAGCAGGTAAACGGACTCCTTTCTCCCGAAGCCGGCAGGGTGCTCCTTTCCGGAAAGCCGCCGAAATCATACGGAGTCAGGGAGATTTCGGAAATTATTGGAATTGTTCACCAAAACCCGGACCGCATGATCTTCGCGGAACGGGTATTCGATGAGGCGGCCTTCGGCCTGGTCGTCCGAAACGCGGATCGGGCGACCGTAGAGAAGCGGGTCGCTGAAGTGCTGTCGGTGGTGGGGCTTGACGACAGGGTGGACGACGACCCGTATCTCCTTACAAAGGGGGAGCGCCAGCGCCTGGCGGTGGCGGCAACGCTGGCGGTGGGACCTCGTGTGCTCATCCTGGACGAGCCGACAACCGGCCTGGATCACGGGGAGATCGTCGATATGATGGATCTCCTCAAGAGACTCAACGAACGCGGGCATACGGTCGTCTGCATTACCCACAACATGGATGTGGCCGCCCGCTACTGCCACCGGATGATCGTTCTGGCTGCAGGGTCGATCGTGGCCGACGGGTCGGTTCGGGACGTGCTTTCCCGGGGAGAATCGCTCAAGAAGGGTATGATCATAGCACCTCCCGCCGTTCGGATGGGAATCGCCAACGGCTTCGCTACCCTCTCGGCACAGGAGTTTATCGCGTGCATGGATGTCTGAAGTGACCACGATGGAAGAAAGGCGTCTTTTCCTGGATCCGCGGACGAAGTTTATCGTGCTGGCGGCGAGCTTCGCAATACTCATCATTATCTGGGACGTCTATTATCTTCTTGCCGTCGGGGCGCTGATCGTCCTCTACGGTTACTCGGTGGGGGGGCTCAGGCTCATCGTCCGCTTCTGGTGGGTCCTTGTCATTATCTCCGTCTTTACGGTGGTCATCTGGGCCGTCTATCTGCGGGGAGAGACCATCCTCTTCTGGGTGGTGAGCAGGCAGTCGCTCACGTACGGGATAACCACCGCCCTCAAACTCGATCTCATGATCTGCTCGAGCATCTTCTATTTTACCCGCATTACACCGGACGAAATGGCCGCAGGATTCACCCGAATGGGGATGCCCTTTTCGGTGGCCTTTTCGTTTTCGTATGCGATGCGGCTCTTTCCGCTCATCCTGATCGACGCGCGGGAAATCGCCCGGATCCAGGAGAGCAGGGGTCTTGACCTGAAGTCTGGAACCCCATTGGCAAGATTTCGGAAATATATCCCGCTGCTGACGCCGATCTTCCTGACCACCATCCGCAATACCAACCATCTGGCAATGGCTCTCGAATCACGGGGGTTCGGCAAGAAGCGCGCGCGGGACGGCTACCTGAGACTTTCGCTGGGGATACGGGATTGGCTCCTCATCGTCCTTGCGTTTGTGCTGGCCGCGTTCACTATAGTCCTGAGGGTCAGGGGATACGGCACGATCGAAGGCGTTGGACGGCACTGGTAGGCGCGACCCGGAAGAATCGAGACACCCCTGTGCTGTACGTCGGTTCAGCTCGGTTCGGTCGACGAAGATACGGGTGAAAGGAGTGAAGCCGGGCGCGGGCTTTCTATTTGAACAGGCTCTCAACGCTTTCGGCGGCCAGGGCCCCCTCGGCCGTCGGAAGGTACGTTGAGGCGGTAATGCCGGCCGAATCATTGTTTTCCAGCAGTATGGTGCCGCCGTTGGCCTCGATGAGGTCCTTTGCGACGGACAGTCCGATGCCGATGCTGGAGGGTTTTGTCGTGAACAGCGGCTCGAAGGCCCTCTTCATGGTTTTTACGGGAATCCCACAGCCGGAGTCGGATATCGAGATGGAAACTCCCGAGCCCTTCTTTTCCGCCTTGATGGTCAAATCTCCGCCGTTCGGCATTGACTCGACGGCGTTTCGGATCAGGTTTCCGATGGCGCGTTCCATCTGGCTCGGATCCACAAAGATATACGGAATATCAAACGGGATATTGAGCGTGAGGCCTATCGCATCAGGGGGAAGGCACTTTTCGAGGACCCTGGTAATAAGCTCCGATACTACGATCTCCTCTCTTTTCGGCGCCCGCTCATGGGAATAGGATAGAAGGTTTGCCAGTATCCCTTCGAGTCTTCCCACCTGGTCATCGGCTGTTTTGATCCGTGGGGAATCCTCGTGGGACCTCCGCATCTGATGGAGAACCTGGGCGATCGTTGGAAGGGTACGCTTCATTTCAAGTCCGAGTCTGCCGGCGATTTGCCGCTGGGCCTTTTCCTGCGACCTCTGGATGATCTTTATCTGCGCGTCTTGAAGCTCCTTGCTGAGCTGTCCCACCATCTTCTTGAGGTGGCCGGAATACTTCTTGAGGTCATCCCGCTCCTTCTTCTGGCCGGTGATGTCGTTCTTGATGTTGACAAAGCCGACGATGCTTCCGTCTTCGTCGACAATGGGGGACGACGACACCTGGATGAACTTCTTCCACCTCTCGTCGTAATATTCGGTGATAGCCGTCGTTTTGGTTTCCAGTGCAATGGGCTGCGGACAGTGGGGGCAGGGGTCGGTCCGGGAATGAAGAACCTCGTAACAGGCCAGGCCGACGAGCTGCTTGGGCTCCTTATCGATGCTATCGGCAAAAGACCGGTTGGACTTGATGATCCGAAGCTGCTTGTCGACGATCGATATCGGGTCAACGATAGAATCGAAGGTGGTCCTCCATTCGTTGGAGGCGCGTTTGAGACTCTCCTGCCACCGGGCCTGTTCGGCGATGTTCTTTCCGATCGTGACCAAACCGATGACCTGGTTGTCTTCGGACATGATGGGCGAAGCCGTGATCTCGATATGCTCACCGAATCGGCGCTCGAAATATTCCAGACGAGGGCTCGTATCGCTGCCATACGCTTTCATCTGGGGGCAGTCCGGGCACGGGTCGGCGTGGCCGTAGAAGAGCTCGTGGCAGGTCTTTCCGATTATTTCCCGGGGCTCCAGACCGAACAGGTCGGCAAACGCCTTGTTCACCTTAATCAACCTGAAATGGGAGTCGTTAATGGCGATGATGTCGATTATGGAATCAAATGTTGTACGCCATTCATCAGAGGCCTGCCTGAGCTTCTGCTCCCATCTCCTGCGCTCGGTTATGTCCTGCTTGACCTCAACGATACCCTTGATGTCTCCGCTGTCATCTATATCGGGGTACAGGGCGATCGACCAGATCGTTGCGTCCTCGGTGGTAATCTCGGCCATCTGCGGGAGCCGCATCTCGATGACACGGGCAAGGGGACAGCCGTCGCACGGTTGTTGGCGCCTCATGAGGATCTCGTAACAGCGGCGTCCCGAAAGCTCCTTCTGGGATATTCCGATCGAAGCGGTGATCGAGTTGTTCGCCCACAGGACGTTCTTGTCTTCATCCAGGTAGAGAACCATCTCTGACATGCTGTTCAGGATAGCCAGCTTCTCGTCGGCAATCCTTTTGAGCTCATTTTCGGTTTTATTTTTTTCAATCAGGAGATGATGACGCTCGAGAGTCTTCTCGACGACGTACGGGATGAGCTCGATATACTTGCCCTCGGGGTCCTTGGTAAGATAGTCGCCGGAGTATTCCCTGAGCAACTCGATTGCGGACCTTACCCGTTCGTGTCCCGTCAGGATAATGACGGGAGGGGCGGGGTGTCCGGAAGAGATCGAGTCAAGAAGAGGGATCCTGTCGGCAAGGGGTTCCTGGGCCTCGACTACCAGCAGGTCATAGGTTTCGTTCCTGAGACGTGAAACACCCTCGTCTTGGGTGGACGAGGTATCAACGACGAACCCCTCGTCAGCCAGTGTCTGGCTGATGAGCCACGCGGCGGTGTTGTCGGGGCTCACGATAAGGATTCGTATTGCGTTCTGGCCCATCAGGCTGCGTGTCCTCAACCGGGGAAAATGGTCAGTCGATACATAAATCGGACTTCCTCAAACACACGGCAGGTATCTCAACTTGATCAAGGATGGCGAGATGACAACAGGCTTATGACCCATGCCGAATACGCCTATGCAGAACGGAAGTCCTTGATATCGAACGTAAATCTACCATAATCGTCGGGTGAAATCAATCGATTATTGCCCAGGGCGCGCCCGGAGTATGGTCGGCCGGTGAACGAAAATCGGGCCGTTGCACGGATACATCATTTTCGGGAGACATGCACAGGCGACATATGTCTCATTAACGTACCATTCACGAGAAATCACACGTGTTTCCCTTGATTTTCATCGAAAGCGATGTATACTGATATCATTGATCTGAAGGTAACTAACGTGATAGGCATAAACGTATAAGGAGGCAAAAATGGGACTCTTTGAATTTGTCAAGAGTGCGGGAGACGCGATTCTTAATCAACAAAACCCGAATTCGGGAGACGTCGAAAAGCATCTCAAGGACGGTCTCGGAGGCTCGGTCACGGATATCGCCGTCGACCTGATCGGAAACATGATCAAGCTCAAGGGCAACGTCGATACGAAGGATCTCCTCGAGAAGGTGATCCTGCTGGCCGGCAACATCAAGGGAATCGATAAGGTCGACGCCGATGGGGTTGTCGTCAAGAGCCCGGGAGCGGGGGGACAGCAGCAGATGGGCGCCAAGTCCGGGAGCGGTGGCGTTGCCGGGCCGGGCGGGAGCACGTTCTACACGATCGTCAAGGGAGACACCCTGTCGGGAATCGCAAAGAAGTTCTACGGGGATGCCAATAAATATCACCAGATTTTCGAGGCGAATCGCGGTATTATCAAGAACGCTGACCTTATCTATCCGGGCCAGACCATACGCATCCCGTAATCCTGGACGAAGTCTGGGCGATCGATGTTACGTCGAGCGCGCCCCGCAAGGAAGCACGCTGAAGGGAAGGGATGAGAACGGTCAAATAGCCGGGCCATCCCGTCGTTGACCGAAAACTGAAGCCGGGGGAGAGATTCCCCGGCTTCAGACGTTCTATCGACACCAACCTTGAAGTTTCTCATACGAGCCGGCCTCAATTCCGTTCCCAAAGACTCCGTTATTAGCGTTTCTTTCCTGTTGCGAGTCCGGGCCTGACAACGGCGACGGAAGGGTGTGGGACTGAGGGAGGATCGACTCGAGAAGGAGCAGCGAAAGCGGTCCCTGGTGTCTGGATTTCAGCTTTGGACGAAACAACATCTCACCGGATAGGGAAGTCAGGGGATTCTCGGCTCGGACGGAGGCCTGTTTCGTGCTCATAATGCACGTATAGCGGCCGAAGCTTTAAATATATATATTGTATTCAATATTACGATAACCGTATGCCGTTATGAATATAGTAGTGCATCTTCTCGTTTTATATGATATAAACGTTACAGATTTACTTTATCGGACACGGAAGGTCAATGCGCACGGTTCTGATCGTGGGACAAAACGGTGAGACGATGCAACGGCTGCGGACGATGCTCGCGGGTGCGGCGTATCAGATCATCGATGTTTCCACGGATCCCGTGTCCATCGTGGATTCGGTACGCCTCCACGAGCCGGACGTCATCGTGATTGACGGAGATTCCCCGAAGCATAAGAACATCCGAAAAGCCATCCGAACGGTCCAAGCGGAGGGCAAGACTCCCGTGATCCTGGTCGGGCCGGACGAATCCGGGGGTGAAGCCGAGTCCCCCGATGAAAGGCCGTTCGGATATATCGCCAATCCGTTGCGGAAAAGGGCTGTGATGGCGACGATTGAAGCAGCGTTAAGCGTGAAAAAAGGCGAAGAGGATGCCCCACGGGATGACAACGCCGTGCCTCCGGCAAAGACGGTTGCCGGCGGGACCGTTCTTATTCACGATGACCTAATCAGTTTTGTCAACGCTCATGCACAGTCGATTCTTGGGTATGCCGAAGAAGAGATGATCCGAACGGACCTCCTTTCCCACATACATGTGGATGACAGACAGTCGGTCAGGGAGCTCCGCGACAGTCAGCTATCAGGAGAAGCGGATACCGGAGGCGTTGTCCGGGCACGAATTGTCGACAAGCGTGGACGGGCGAAAGCGATCGAGATAGAAATGGAGCCCCTACGTTGGGAGGGACGATCGGTGCTGCTCGTTCATGTAGAAGAGATCGACGAGAGGGAAACGTCGCAGGAGCCCGAGGATATATACCGTCTGGTTGTCGAGAACGCTGTTGAGGCGATCGCGGTCATACAGGGAGGGATCGTACGATATGCAAACCCAGCCCTAAAGAAGATGCTTGGATATGCGGAAGAGGAAATAATCGGCAAACAGTATACGGCGTTCATCCATGATGAGGATCGTCAGAAGGCAACCCGCCGAAAAGGCGAGAGACGCACCGGAGATGCGGGCTCGACATCCCCGGAATCGAGGCTCGTCCATAAGGACGGCGGGGTGGTCCGGATCGAGACAAGCAGCACGCCGATCATTTGGGGACGTAAGCGAGCTACGTTAAATGTCATGAGAAATATCGGGGAACAAGAGCATTCGGAGACGACCCTGACGGACGGTCAGGAACAGATGAGGTATTTTCTTGATAACCTGAGTGATATCGCCTATATGTCCGACGGTCGAGGATACATCACGTATATGAATAAGACAGCCGAGACGATATCCGGCGTTAAGCTTAAGGATATCCTGAACAAGCCGCCGAAACTCTTGCTGTTTTCCGAGGAAAGCCGCGAAATCGCCCTTGACGCCTTTCAGGCCGTCATGCACGGACAGACGTTCGATTGTGAGTTGACCTTCAATAACCGAAGGACCTTCGATTTCAGGAACCAGCCTCTCAGGGGAAAGAGCGGGAAAATTATCGGTGCTTTTGGAATCGCCAGAGAAATCACTCAGGCAAAGAACGAAGAGGAGAAACTAAAGCTGGAAGCAGAGCGAAAATCGGCGATCCTCAACAGCATGTACGAACGTATTCAATACCTGGATACCACGATGCGTATCGTCTGGGCCAATAACTCGGTCTGTCGTTCGATGGGCCTGGAACTCGAGGAAATCGAGGGAAACCAGTGTTTTCAACTATTCCACCGGCGAACCGAGCCGTGTGAAGAATGCCCTGCGGTCAAGGCGATCAAGACCGGGCAGATACAGAAGGGAGAGATACCGTATCCGGACGGAAAGACCTGGCTGTTGCGCTCCTATCCGATTCGTGATGAGCATTTCAATGTCATCGGCGTAACGATAAAATCCGCCGACATCGGTGAACAGGCCCAGGATAGGGAAAAGCTCTCGCACATTATGTCCATAGGGCGCTCTGCAACGAAAGACGGAATTCATTTTTCGGCCCCGCTGGCCCCCGAGTACCTCTACCCCTTCTCTCTACTTATCGATTACCAGAACGATGAGTTTATTATCAGCCTGGGGTGGAGGGAGTTCGAGAAAGAATTCCCGCTTCACCGGTTGACCAGGTCGGAAACGGCCACTGCTCGCTTCGTCTATCTGGCGGCCCGAATGAAACTGAGCCCACCCGGCTGGGTGGATAAGGAGATTATAAGACCCGGCAAGAGAGATATTAACATCAACGCGCTCAGAAGGCTGCTCGAAGATTCTAATATACCATGGTGCGATAAGATATCGGCGCGAATGCTCATCCGCAGCAGCAGGGACGAAAACAGGCGCATACGGCTTGCCCTTCTCCCGGAAAATATCGAGATAACGGAAAACATAAAGAAATACCGATCAAAGAAACATAAATATGCTCTAGGGATAACGGAGAAAATCGGGGAGCTTGAGGAAAGCCTTGCCCGTTCGCGGGGAGACGACGAGTATCTCAAGGAAGAGCTGAAGATTCAGAGAATAAATAGGATTAATATACTCAAGAGTATCGAGATCGTCGAATATCTCATCCATGAGACGGTTAAGATGCTGAAGAGCAGCGAACCGAACAAGAAATAGTAAAACCCCCATTAATTAGCCCCCCGATATCATACCCTTCACTATAGCCGCTTGCCCCCTGAAAATCAACTCCATATAATACGACAAAATTCTCATTTCTTTTGAATCAGGCGGTCCTGACCCCCGAGATCCATAACGTTTTGTGGTTGCACCTTTGGACTATTCTTTATGCACGGTCGGGATGTTAGCGTCTGATAATGGGATAACGATAGCCTATTAACCACGGCACCGGATTAAGCTGCCGGGGCGGTGCCCATCGCGTGATATGCCGTCGGCGCCGTGGAAGGCGCCGTGATGGGCTGAAAGAGGTATAACGCCAAATCACTCGATCCGGGGGTACAACATTCCCCAAGAGGATCGGGTGTCGAGAGACGATCATGACGGCCAAAAATACCGAGATTCTGCTTATTGAGGACAATCCCTTCGACAGGAAATTGATCGTCGATATGCTTTCTCAGATCGAAGAGGAGTCATTTTCCGTAAACGCCTGCGAGAATCTGACCGATGGGCTGGGGCTGCTCAAAGATGGCGGTTTCGACTTGCTGTTGCTCGATCTCAACCTTCCCGACAGCGAAGGGATCTCGACGCTGCACACCGTTTTCTCTCATAATTCACATGTTCCGATCGTAGTCTTTTCCGCGATCAGCGATGAGGAAATCGCCCTCCAAACCGTCAAGGAGGGCGCCCAGGACTACCTGTTTAAGGGCCAGGTCGATTCCGGGCTCCTCAGTCGATCCATCCACTACGCCATCGAAAGAAAGAGAGCACAGGAACGGCTCAAAGAGGCACAGGAGGAACTGGAGGCGTTTACAGACAAGAGAAAGAAAGAAGACGACCTGAGCGAACTGGGTATCGGGGGACTGGAGCTGAAAGAGAAGGAGTTGAGATCTGCCCACGATATTCTCAATATACTCACCGGTTATCTTCTCGATCGTACGTCGGTGCTCATTAAGATCAATAATCAGCTAAAGGCCGAGGTGGAGATACGCAAAAGGGCCGAGGAAGCCTTCCGCGAAAGCGAAGAGCGATTTCGCAAGATGGCCGAGGTCATCCCGGTAGTCTTCTGGATATACTCGCCGAATGAAAAGAAGATGCTCTATGTGAGCCCGGCTTTCGAAAAGATCTACGGGCGCTCCCGTGACGACTACTACTTCAATCCTGGCCTTTGGCTTGAGGTAATCCATGCCGATGACATTGAACAGGTAAGGGAGATCCTGGAGTCTACCCAGGGCACGGAGAGGGAAATCGAATATCGCATCGTCCTGCCGGACGGCTCGATCCGATGGATATACGACTGCATATTCCCGGTAAAGAATAGTAGCAATGAACTCATCAACATCGTCGGTTTCATTGAGGATATCACGAAGCGTAAAACGATCGAGGATGAGTTGAAGAAGCTTTCGATCACCGATAGTCTCACCTGTCTATACAATCAGCGATACTTCTATAAGAAAGGACACGAGGAATTCGACCGCGCCGGGAGGAGATCGTATCCGCTTTCTGTCATGATCCTCGATCTCGATGATTTTAAGAATTACAACGATACGCACGGTCATCTGGCCGGGGACTCCGTGCTGAGGGACGTCGGAGAAGTCATCAAAAGCTCCATAAAGAAAGACGTGGACAGCGCCTTTCGATATGGCGGTGATGAGTTTGCCGTAATCCTTCCATATGCAACCCCTATAGAATCGCTCTTGGTTTCCCGACGGATTCGTGAAAACCTTCGAATGCGAATCGAAGATATAGGAATCAGCATCGGGACGGCGTCCCGAGGCCAGGCCACGAGTTTCGAGGAAATGGTCGATGCGGCAGATAAAGACATGTACTCAAACAAAGGCTCGAAAAAAACGACGCGCCCCGCTCACGGAGTCAATCCATAATGGTCGGGGTGGGGAGCTGAGTATGAACGATATAGCAAGGAAAGTCGGCGAGGCCGCGACGTCTCGTCTCCGGATTCACCCTGCTTGAGGTTATGACGGTTGTGGCGGTTATAGCTATTCTCTCGGGAATCGTCGTCATAAGCTTCAATACCGGCTTGAATCGAATCAGGGCAAACTCCGGAATCAGGACCATCTCCTATGCCCTCGGTTACGCCAGAATACGCGCGATTGCGGAGAATCGTCCCTATGTGGTCCGTTTTGTTGTTAAAGGCAACGCCGCGGACGAAGGACGCACATGCCTCCTTGAGACATTCTGTGACGCCAATAAGAATCTCGTCCTGGATCCGGGAGAGACGGTACGGGAAGAGAAACTGCCAAAAGGGGTCGTGTACGATCTCTCGGCTGTCAAGGATATCAATGATCAACTGCCTTCCGATCTGGAGCACAAGGACGGCGTTAACTTTCCGGGGAACCAGGTCTTCTTCTCTCCGCGAGGGTACGCGTCCGATAGAGGCGAAATATATATCATTCCATCCGCCGATCTGAAAGACGCCTATGACGGCAACCGGAAGGCGGTATCCCTTGAGGCGATATCAGGCAAGACCATGATCTGGAATTACCGTGAGGCGCTCGAAAAAGCCGGGGAGTGTCCGTGGAAAGAAGATGGGAAGTAGCCGGCAGTCTACGATACTCGACACAGCCGCTCGGGCCGGACGAGAGGGAAGATGGGGTTTATGACGTTTCTTCGCAGTCATAGGGGCTTTACCCTGCTCGAAACGATGGTGGCCCTCTCGATCTTTACCGTGGGAATCTTCTCCGTCGGATCGATGCTGATCTATTCGACAAAGACCCGGGTCTTTAACCGGCAGCTGAATTTCGCTATCGCCCAGACGAGCGAACGGCTGGAAGAGTTGAGAAAGATCGCATCCACCGAAATGGACGTCAGGTACAACAGCGTCATGAATTTCGGGTATATCCTCTCGAGGGATCCTAATTACGGTTCAATCGACGGCTTCCTTCTCCCCGGCCTGCTGTCCGGCGCCGGGGGATACACGGCGGCGGTAACCGACATAATAACACACCCCGGGTTGACGGCCGCAGATATAGGGGAACGGGTCGATGAACTTATTGTTCTCTTTGATGACGGGGATCTCGCCGGCCACGGAGATGCGACGGCCGCCGACGGGATATGGTCGTCCCTTGAATTCATCAATATGGATACCGGCCAGACCAAGGCACCTTCCGTATTCAGCGCGATGTCGGTATCGGATAGGAGAAAATGGCATTGGGTCCTTAAGCGGACCACGGTCGTGGAACCGGTTCGGATCGACCGGGTGGACCCGGGTGAAACGCCCAGGACGATGATCCACGTGAATGCCGGTCCAGATATCTCGGACACGACCTGGGCCGACGTTATCAGGGTGAGGGTCGAAAGCAGGTGGATTGACATGGCCCGTACGGAGCGGGCCGTAATCTTCAGCACGATCATCGCCAGGGGGTCCCAATAGATGGGGCGATACGGGCTGGGCTGATAAAAGAGACCGTTACCTCGGGGGGGTATATGAGAGCACGCACGCAAAGGGAAAAGGCCGGGGAGGCAAGGTCGGGGGAAGAAGCTCGTCGTACTGAACGCGGCTATATCCTTATGCTCTCTCTCATGATCATGCTGACCCTCACGGTAATCGCCGTCGGGTTTGTGACCAACGTGACACTTGAAACCTCAATTGTGCGAAACTACCGAATAAACATGGATTCGCTCAACGCCGCTGAGGCGGGACTCGAGGTGGCGATGATCGTCACCCATGAGGAGATATCCTCGAGCCTCGAGCCCTATTCCGGAACGGCGAGAAATACGTACCGGGCTGAGAACGTTACGAAATACGGTTACCCGTTTGAGGTCCTTTTTGACGACCTGGACGGAAACGTGGTCAAATACCGCGTTATCCCTGAAAACCCCGATCCCCAGAAAAACCGTTTCCTGTACAAGACCCGCGTGTCCTGCCAGGAGATCCTTCACTACGCGTATCCGTATATGATCGAGGTCGTCTCAAAGCCACTGGACAATAGTGGAGGGGAGGAGTATCTGAAACGACAGATACGGATTCTCGAAACGCCTCTGGTGCAATACTTTGTCTTTTATAACGAGGATCTGCCGTGGCATCCCGGCCCGGAAATGATTTCGTGGGGAAGGGTACATACCAACGGAAATATCTGGTTCTGTCCCGAGCCGACCGGCGGAATATGGATCAAGAATTATACGTCGGCAGGCGAGCGCGTACAGCACTTTGTCACCGCCTCGGGCGTTATCTATCGGGATAAGCTGCTGGGCCCAAACCCGTACTGGACCCGGGGTGGGCACGTCTACGTTAGGGTCTACAACCTGACGACGAGCACCGAAGGCAAATGTGTGAACGACGCAACGCACCCGAATTGCGACTATGTCGAGATTAACACCGACATCAATACGTCCAACGCCGACGTACAGATTGACCGGTTCACCGACGCCAATAACTGTTCCTATGTTATGGTCGGGGCCCCGAAGTCGCCGACCATCTCGTTTAACTCTCTGTTCAGAAACGGGTTCTACGAGCGCAAGGCCCGTGCCCCGGAAAGATCCGAATACTTCGGCGTCTCCATCGTGATCGAGGGAGGAGGGGGAGCAACATGGCCTCCGCACGACGCGACGGATCATACGGGGACCATCCATGTCTACGCGGCGACGAAAGATTTCGCCTACGACTATCAGAACTACACCGACGGCGTAAAGATCGAGGACGTGACCGATCAGGTCTTTAACGCCGGGGATATTGGAGAGACCGGGGGCAACCCCCTCATACCGGGCCACGCAAAAGACGGGTGTATCATCATCTCTCCGGAGACGGTCAACCATCCCCTCTCGCCCGGGATGAAGTTTCCGGCCACGGAGACGACGGCCGATTATCCGGTCTATCTGGAGCGTAACGACCAGCGCCAGGACATGAGGGGAGTGGCGCTTACGGTCGTTAACCTCAAAAAGCTCGAAAAATGGTTCTACGACTATTATCTCGATGAACAATACGACAATAACCAGGGTAACCAGACTATCGACAAGTTCCTTACCGACGAATTGACCGGAAACCCGACGAAGCTTCTCGTCTACGTCACCAGGACCCCGACGCCGGGGGAGGTGCCCGGCTGGGCGGGATATACCGAGAGCGGCGGCCCCCCCTTTCCCTACTACGACGATCCGGGGAGCCAGGTGCTGCAGGCCATAAAGATCTGGAAGACCGATGAGCTGGTCTGTCCGACGACCCTTGCGACGGATAACCCCGTCTACATCGTCGGCAATTTCAACGTGGTATCCCGGAAAGGATGCGCGATCGTCGGAGATCTGGTTAACCTCCTGTCAAATGACTGGACCTCCAGGAACTACACGCAAACGGGTGGCAGACCTCCGGCAGTAAATACCATCGCCATGGATACCCCCGGCTTTCCTGCCGCTAATCCCACCACGTATAACGCGGCGTTTTTCACGGGAAGGGACGATCTGGCGCAGTTCGAGATCAACGGCGGCCCCCGGGACGATGAAACTGAGGGAATCCATAACCTCCTGGCGTTCCATGAGAACTGGAGCTTTTACAACGAGACCTGTAATATTAACGGCTGCCTGGTAAACCTCTGGTTTACGAGGCAAGCGCTCGGATTTTTCGATTGCTGCGGGGGCAGTTCGACAGACGTCTACAACCCTCCGAGGAGGGCGTATGGATGGGACCCGGGCTACATGGATGCGTCCTACTGGCCGCCCTACTGCCCGTCGGCCTACGGGGTCGAGCGGGTCGGCTGGTTTGAGGGCACGGATTTCAGCGATGAATTTGTGTGGGATCCCACCAAGCAGTGAGGCCGATGATGAAAATACCAAGAGAGACTAAGGTACTCTTTGCCTCGCGCAGGGGCTTCACCCTCGTGGAACTCCTGATCGGCGTTGCCATATCATTCATCATAATGGCCGCTATCTTCGAAGTGCTGATTACCCAGAAACGGAGCTACGCCATAGAAGACACGCTGCTTGAGGTGGAGAACAGAGGAGAGTTCACCATACAGTACCTGTCACACCTGATTCAAAACTCAGGATATAATATTGAGCAGGGTATGAAGATCGAATCCGCCTCGGATCACTACTTTTCCACCGTCTTTGATGATGACGATAACGGTGTGATCGAGGCCGATGAAGTCGTCACGATCTGTCTGAACAAGCCGGCCAAGGAAGTAGGAAACACGGTGGAGCCCACCGGGCTGGTTCATGACGCGGATATGGATAACCTGGCAAACGGCGGGCCACACGAGTATTTTTTTGATTTTTACTTTGATATGAACGGAGACGGAAACGTCTCGGACGACGAACGGTTCGTTTCCGGATATAACCTGGATAATGCCAGGGACGATACAAGCCCCGAACAGAAAGACGCGATAAAACTTTACCTCACCGGACCTCCCTACGGTCTGTACCGCTATACGTATAGGCTGGAGAACGACGAGGCTCCGTACGGGGCAGGTAATCCCTACATCGTAAACCCGCAACCCGATTTAGTTGCCGATAACGTCGACAACCTTATCATCCGCTACTTCGATGAAGAGGATCTGCCGCTTCCGATAACCCGTGACGCTTCGGGTAATCGGATCAACCCCGTGCCCCCTTACGTCCTGACGCGCGAGGAGATGGCAAAAATCAGGCGGGTCGAGTTCGAGGTGCTGCTGCGGACGCATCAGAAGGACATGAAATGGAAGGATTCCGGATGGTATCCGGTAGGGAGCGCCGCCACATACGGCACAGATGGAAAACCGAAAGGATGGTCCTGCAGCGACTCGCCGTTTCCTCCCACCCCTCTGTGTGACGGCTTGTCCGACTGGGAATGCTTCCTGAAATACTGCAATAAGAAAACCTATCCCGCTTACGGGGATTCGATACCCTATAAGGATAATTTTCGCCGCATCCTGCTCACAACGAGCGTGACCCCCAAGAATCTCATCCTTAATCCCTATGGAAGCTTGACCCTGTCGATCGATCCTCCAAAAGTCATGTGTCCGAATACGGAATCGACCCTCACTGCAGACCTCAGGGATCGAAGCGGGAACCCGATTCCCGGGGTCGTCGTTGAGTTTACGTCCACGAAGAATATCTCCACTATCGATCTGTCGGCGGCCTCACTCCTCAATGCCGACGGCAAGCCGGTCACCGACGAAGACGGCAGGATTAGTAACATCAAGCTTAAACCGGCAACCCCTGCTTCCGGCAAGAGGCTGCCCGTCACCGTCACCGTATCCGCAAGCTCGCTTATCACGGTCAGCATCAATGGGGTGGACACGGAGTTTCCCGTATACTCGTCGTCAGTCGTCCCGTTTGTCGTGGGACCCCCGAGCGTGGTCGAGTTTGTTAACGCGCCCAACTCTGCGTTCGCGTGTGACGCGGGCGGAGGAGGGGAGAAGGAAATCGGCATCCACGCGAAGGACTGTAACGACTTCTCGGTGGAGGGCGCTACTATTGAAATGAGCCTTTATAACTATGATAACGAATCCGTTCCCGTTCCGGCGGAGGCCGATCCGGGTCGCTTCTTTATCAAGGAGGATGACGGGTCAAAGCATTATCAAAATATGGCCGAAGACTATTCGGACTTGCTGGGGGACCTGGGTAAATATCGAATATACTATGAGCCGCCCGTTGTAACTCCGCCCAAGACGACCTACGTGAGAAACGTAGGAATGCGGTCAACGGCCACAAGATTTAATGGGAAACCTTTGAGCGAACCCGAGCCGGACGGTTGGAATACGCCGAGCCCGGCCATTACCCACAGTGTCGTCATCGAGACGGGCAGATTGAATTCGATTTTGATCACGCCCGGCACATTTTCAGGATCGGGGTGCAAGAATACGTCGGTAGAGTTGAAAGCCCAGGGATTTGACTGCGGATTGGTGCCGCTGGATGACACCCTGTTTGAGGCTTTCGGATCGATCGTCGGAAGCCCGATAATGGGGCTTCTGTACGAGCCCGACGGGACGGAGCTGGGCGATACCGATGCGAAGCTCGTTTGGGACAGCGCAGGCCGCGTATATCGCATTCTCTTTGTGAACACGGGATGTGCCCTTGGAGACGTCGAGGAGACGATCAGTGTCCTGGGCAAGGATCCCGCCAAGAATCCCGATCCTCTTTCAAAGAGCGTCGTAACGCCTATTTCGCTCAGCCAGTGTCCAGAGGGCCTTAATATCACCCTGAGAGCGCGGGAACCTCATACGACTCCCGTAGGCGACGGTGTTTATTCCGACGGCTTTTACCAGAACGGGTGCGACTATAATAGCCTGGACATAGAGGCCAGGGTTATTTTGAACCTCCCCCCGAATATCCAGTGCCAGGATATTGTCAGCAATTCGGTACAATTCGAGGTCATAGAGGGGGGAGCGCGTTTCCTGGATGTCCTCGGAAACCCGACGCTTTCCACGCTTACCGTCAATACCGATACCGACGGCAAGGCGCTGGCCCCGATAAAACTCACCGGGACTTCCCTTGCCGAGGTCCGGATTCGAGTATCCTCGTCGTACGGCACATCCCCCGTGTATTCGGCGACCGCGGAAATCCACCTGCCGGTAGGGCCGGAGGAGGTGGTCTACGCATACCGTGATCACTGCTATACCGACCGCCTGACGCCGTCTCTCGCGCTCAGGAACAACGACACGGTCTATATTGAGGTCCTGGACTGTAACCGGGACACGACTGGCAACCCCGATCAGACGACGGTCAGGATATTCGAGACGGTCACCGGTTTCAACGACGAGCAAGATCTCACCCTGACGGAAACGGGAGGCCACACAGGAGTACTCAGGGGCTCGATCCGGACACGGGCAAACCCCATCGGCTCCGTCCCGGCACTCGTCGACGGGATCATAGACACGATAAACGGCGGCACCTTCAATATCAGATATCTCGATGAAGCGACCAACCCGTACTGGCTCTACCACGTCTCCCCCTTCGTGCAGACGATTGTCGACGCCTGCGAAGGGGGAATCCGCTTCTCCGAGATCTTCACCAATGAGAGCTATGACGGTCTTCTTTCCGACATCACGAAGTTCCCGTTTACGAGCTCCTCAAACTGGCGCGGTTTTTCAACGTTAAACATAACCTCCAGCACCACCCCGTCGCTCAGCCCGAATGCCCAGACGTTCAAGAGGCTGGTTCTCCAGTTCTGTGACGAAATGTTCCTTTCGGGATCCGTGCCTTTCTCCAATATATGGTCGCCCAACATCGTATCATTCCCTCCGACGGCCGCGCCCGCCCTCACGTCGTCCGAGAGCGAGACATTCATGTGGATCGATCTGGACGAGACGATAGTCGGGGCGGACGCCTCGGAGAAGGAGTGGGAAGACCTGACGGTGAGTTATCGATTCAAGTTTGTCGCCGATCCGGACGATCCGGGTTATGCGGGTAGTTCGACAATATCGGTCAGCGACTACTATATGCCGGGTATTGACAAAGGGGTGGCGTTTCTGTTCCGCGTCCACGCCTCAAGCCAGGTTCTGTCGGGGCTTCCCGGCACGCCGCAGATGGACGTTATCGATCGCGGCTACCTGATGTTCTGGACGAAGGATTCCAGTGGCGATGCCCTCGTGAGACTTTTGAGGATCGACAGCATTAACACGACGGTCAATCCGATCCAGGTAACCACTACGCAAATCGGCGGCGATATCGGCGCGCCCGACTTTACCGTTCAATATGACAGTGACGTTTACCACACCATCGAGGCCCATCTGGACGGTAACGACTTTTTCCTCTATATCGATGACGTATTCCTCGATTTCGACGGCCTCGGCGGCCCATCGGCGACGGACAGGAACTACACGAAGGGCACTCTCGGATTCGGGGTAAAGGATATCATCGGAAAGTTCGACAACGTCCAGGTGTGCGGCTGCCCGCCGATGGGCATTAGCAGCGACGACGCAACCTTCCCAACCGGTAGCAGCGTGAAACTGACGCTCAAAGACGTGTTATACGGCATCAACGCGCCTGCCCCGACCGGCTGGACGGTGGAGCCGTCGGGATGCGGGACCTTCAGCAATAATCCGTCCAGCCAGGCCTTTGTCAACTTCACGAGAACAGGTCTATTTCCGACCCGCTTTACGGCCATCGACCATCTGGGTTGTGTCGGCGCCCTCTATCCGGTGCCGCCGATACCTCCCTGTTTCGTAGACGACTTTGAGGACGGAACCGCAAGCGGGTGGACACACTGTACCGCCAACTGGTTCGTCGAAAGCTACAGCGGCAGTCAGACGTTCCATCTGACCGGGAGTTCCGTAAACGTTCATAGCAATACGGATGCCGCGGCCCAATCGCTCTGGAGGACCCGCGCGACGACAGGCGGTTATGACAACTATATCGTCCAGGCCGACGTCACGCTTGATAACAGCAGCAGCTACAGCACGGGCGGAAGCGTGGCAAGCGTAATCGTTCGGTTCGTCGACTGTACGCACTTCTATACGCTGGTCATAAGAAACGAGTCGAATGCAGGTTATGACAATGGGTACGAGGTGCGGCTGCGGCGCTATGACGGCACGTGGACGACGATTTACGGGGCTGAGCTCGGCAACATCTTCGCCGCGGGGACGTGGTACACGCTCAATCTCAAGGTCCAGGGAAACACGTTTACCGGAAGGGTGATCAACAGGGCGACAGGCGCGGAAATCGCAAGCTTCACCACGACCGATTCGAGCATGCCCGCGTCACTCTATGTGGGCTCTCCCGGGGTCATGACGATCGGAAACGGAGCACGTTTTGATAACGTCAAAATATGTCCGATTACTCCGTGAAATATTACGTTTCGTGAGGGCGAGGCTAGACCGTCAATCATCTACGACTTTAAGGATCAAGGCATAAAATGAACTACGCGGGAAAACTGGAGAAGAATCGACTCACCGACATCCTTTCAACCATAAAAGAAGAGCGGTTGACGGGCGTACTCGCAATAAAATCCGAGAAGAATTTCGGCACCATTTCCTTCAACGAAGGGACGATCATCAAGGCCTATTCGGCCTATTTTCGGGAGCGTTTCGGCCGTCACCTCATCGAGCAGGGGCTCATCACCGAGAAAGACCTCAGGAAGTCCCTCATGTATCAAAAGAAGGAGGGAAAGGGGTACCGCATCGGCGATATACTGGTCAAACACGGTTTTATATCCCGTCAGCAGCTCACTGAACATATCCAGAAGATCATGGAAGAGATCGTCTTCTCGATGGTCTATTGGGGAGGCATATACCGATTCGAGCCGACCAAAGTGGAGGAAGAGGGCATAGAAATCGTCCTTGACGTCGATGATTTCATAGACAGGGTCGGCAAATCCTTTGACGCTGTGGGAGATAACATAGAGGTCATCGAACGCCAGGATGACACGGAAGGCCGCCAGAACGCGGTGGAGCCCTACGGGGACATAAAAGAGGAGATCCTTGATGCCATAGATAAGGTGACCCAGGCGATCTCGTCCTTCGTGCCCCGCGAGAAGGTTATCATTGTCGAAGACGAGAAGCTCATGAGAACCATATTCACAGACGGCCTTAAGAATTTCGGATATGAGGTGGAAAGTTTCGACAATCCCACAGAAGCCCTTGAGCAGATAGGACAAAACGATCACACGCCGTTGTCCGTTGTTCTCGTGACGGATATCGTGATGCCGGGGATAAGCTCAAGCGATGAAGTGTTTGGGGGATTGGAGCTGGTTGCCGAGATCAATCAAAAATTTCCGAATATCTCCATCGTCGTGATGACTTCCATAGACAACTACGATATTCGCCTCAAATCCCTGTTCATGGGTGCCAGCTATTTCCTCAACAAGCCCGACAAGAGGATATTCAATGGAGATTATCTGCGACTGGGTCTGGGGAGATTTGTCGAAGAGCTCTCGCTGTGTGTGGGCAATCTCTTCAGAAACAAGAGGGCTTTTTACGAGAGGGAACAGCTGACCATCATCAGGGAGGAATTGATCAGGGCCCTTATGGATACCCGGATCGAGCTGAGCGGCGCGGAGCGTCAATTGGAGCGGGATATATTCGACCTCACCTTTCTGAAGAAGACGACAAAAGACCTGTCACAGAGACAGAATTTCTCCTTTATCGTCGATACAATTCTGGGCTTCTTAAAGATAGACAACGACCGGGGGTTCATCGGGGTAGTGAGAAAGGGTGAATTCAGGTACTTTCGGGGGTTTTCCTCGATCGCCGATTCCATCGAAGCGCTGAATAAGGATTCTGACGGATTTGTCGTGGATATCTCATCGATCAAAACGATGGGCGACGTGGCCGTCTCCAACAACATATTCCAGGGGACGCTGCCTTCCGAGGACGCCCAGGTCGTACAGGCGATGATCGGCGGATACCTGCCGCGGGAATCCGTTATGATCCCATTTCGCGTGTATGACAAGACGGTGGCCATCCTCTACTGCGACAACGGCGCCGAGAAAAGGGGGTACCGGGATACCGATCAGATAAAGATCCTCACGAACGCCGCCTCCCTGGCCATGCAGATAACCGTCTTGAACGAAAAGATCGCGGTGAAACAGTGAGACGTCGGTTGTAGCCAGAGGCTGTAAGCCGTCTCCTTGATCGTTCTATGCCCATAATCATATGGATGCGGAAAGGTATATGGAAACCAATAAGTTGAAGGTCCTCCTTATCGACGACAACCCCGGGTACGTACAGATAATCAGGAATATCCTCGAAAAGACCCAGGATATCTTTTTCGCCCTTGAATCGTGCGAGACTCTTACAAAGGGACTGGCGAGGATTTCCGAAGGGGGAATTGATATACTCCTCATTAACCTCAACTTGCCTGACAGCAGGAGTTTTCATACCTTCCATAAGGTCCGTGAGAGGTTCCTGGAGCTTCCTATCGTCGTGCTGACCGATATTAAAAATCATGAGACGGCCTTAAAGGCGCTAAAAGAGGGGGCCCAGGATTATCTGGTCAAGTCTGAGATAAACGAAGGGGTTATCGTCCGCTCACTCCACTACGCGCATGAACGGAAATGGATCGAAGAAAAGCTCAAGGGCCACCAGCGTGAGCTGGAAGGTCGAATCCAGGAGCGAACGAGCGAGCTTGTTTCTCTGAACGAACGCTTGCGGTCGGAGATCGAAGAAAGAAAATGGGCCCAGAGCAAGCTGAGGCGAAGCCTTGAACAGCTCAACAAGATGCTTGACGGGACGGTAAAGGCTTTTTCAACGGTCATCGAAAGCCGGGACCCATACACAGCGGGGCATCAGGTTCGGGTGGCGCACCTTGCCGTAGAGATCGCCCGGAAAATGAATCTATCAGAAGACACAACCGATACGGTGTATTACGCAGGCGTGCTCCACGACATCGGTAAGATAAAAATTCCCGTGGATATCCTCAATAAACCGGGAAAATTGTCGGAAATAGAAATGGCGCTCATCAGGACGCACCCGTTGACCAGTTACGAAATCCTCAGAATAATTCCGTTCCCTTTCAATAACCCCATAGCGGACGTCGTCCTCCAGCATCATGAAAGCCTGGACGGGTCCGGGTATCCTCACGGCCTCGTAGGAGACCAGATCCTCCTGGAGGCAAGGATACTGAAGGTGGCCGATGTGGTAGAGTCCATGTCCAGCAGCAGGCCGTATCGCCCGTCCCTTGGAATCGAAACGGCCATTGCCGAGATCGTGGATCATTCACGCACCTGGTATGACCTGTCGGCGGTTGACGCCTGCGTAAAGCTGCTCTCAGGGATGAAATATCTCCCGACATTTTCCAGTCGTGCCGGTATTTAGCAGTCCTGCCTTCCCTTGTTAGGGCTTCCCGGATTGCACGGCCTAACAACACGTATCGACGAGATGTGACGCGAACGGGATTACGAGTCCGTGCGGTAAATCGTATAACACGGTAAGCTACTATTCCAGTCCATCTCCAGATTGACCTATCCCCTCTATTTGATACTCTTCGATCTGCATAGCTTCAAGCACTGAGTAAGGAGGTTTCGGATTATTATCTCGTTATCGGTGCGGGAATATTGTCGGGTGGTAAGACAATGAGGTGCCGCCTGCAGAAGAGACCGAAAAAAACGGAACGAATACTTTCTGCTTTACATTGGGTTTAATTGGTTTTACAGTATGTAATGAGCTCACAGGGTCACTCGGGTTGTCCGCGAGGCGATCTGTATGGCCGCCCGGTTTGCCTCAAGCGATGTGACGCGAGGCGAGAATCCCGGGGACGGCGCGTAAAAACGCTGAAGCGGACGTCTATTTTTGATGATCATTTCTTTGGGTTTAAGATGAGAAAGTTGCTTTATTTGCTCTACCAGCCGTATAAGTGGCTCATATTCCTTCCATTCCTTATCGCCACGACGTTGATGTTCGGCTTTCTCGCCGTTTTTCTCATGTCGCTATCGTTTTCACCCAAGTTTGTCAGCAACCTGTGCGGCGCCCGGTGGTCACGGATTAGCAGCTTTATGACCCCCATGCGCGTCTCGGTATCGGGCGGAGAAAACATCGACCCCACCTGTTCGTACGTCATCGTATCAAACCATCAGAGCCATTACGACGTGTTTGTCCTCTACGGATGGCTGGGGGTCGATTTCAAGTGGGTCATGAAGAAGGAGCTGAGAAACGTACCGGCCCTCGGGGTGGCCTGCGAAAAGATCGGTCATATCTACATCGATCGATCGGATAAGAAGACCGCCCTCCACTCCCTCAACGAGGCCAAAAAGAGGATAAGGGACGGCACCTCCGTTATATTCTTTGCGGAGGGGACGCGCAGTAGAACGGGACAGATGGGTGAGTTCAAGAAAGGGGCGTTTTTTATGGCCCTGGACCTCGGAATCCCGATCCTCCCTATTACGATAAACGGCACCGGTAAGATCCTCCCACCGGGGACAATAGACCTGTTTCCCGGGCGGGCCACAATGGAGATTCACCGACCTATCGCAGTTGACGGTTACACACTGGAGAACATGGGGGATCTGATGGCTGAGGTGCGGGCCGTCATCGAAAAGGGGTTGAACACAAACGAGTCGTAGCGATTATTCCGAGGCGTTAGAATACTACCGTTCGGGACGAAATTCGAGAAGGGGCATTGGACTATAGGGGAAGGCAAGAAAAATGGAGCCGGAGGGGAGGGTTGAATTCCCGACCTGATGATTACGAATAGAGCTTGACCTAAAATGTAGTCAATGTTTTCAGGTACTTCCCCACTCCTAAGGATACTAAAACATACTAAATAGAACCCCCCGAAAAAGGCTTTCGTATCAAATTCGTATTATGTCTTAGGGCGGTCTTGTGTCTGAAACCATCTCATTGTTTAGTGACTAAACTATTGCACTGAAAATGAATTGATGCTGACGATGTACAAGTGTAAGTTTATCACTCGAGTAAAGAGCCTTTTCGATACGATACAACTTCACCATAAAACCCATATTCATTTCTCCGTATTTAGTTTTATTTAAAATTACTTTATTTTTGAGGATGAATCTAAATACATATATAATAAAAAAGAGAAGAGCGGTAGCCCCGACTTTTTATTGAAGCTACCGCTCAACAAGGTCGGTTTACTTCGTTTCCGTTTTCTTCATTACAATCGCGGTTACCGAACAGGGGTGAAATGAAAGGATCTCTTTCAGTTCGACTTCTTCAGTTTTTTCGCAGACTGTTTCCGGCCGGTTCTCAAAATTCTGAGAAAGATATCCCGACGCCGCCACCGTGTGAATTTCAGCCGTTCCTGAAAAACCGGCTCCTGATATTTCAAGCTCCGCCTCATGGCTTGCTGCATGGTCGCGGTTTATTACGAACACGGTCAGACGATTGCCGTCTATCGAGGCGCTGGCGTCCAGAAGAGGAAATGACCTGCGCTCAGGCAGGTTAATGAGTTTGGGAATGTCGATTGACGGACATGCCGTTTCGCTGCGTACGCTGAATTTTCCCGTAAACTCTCTGTAAAGCTTCAGAATATGGAAAACCGGAGTGAGCATGACGCCGTCTCTTGTCGTTATGATGGGAGGGCTTGCTGCGTTGAGCATTGCGAACATTGCGGCTATCTTCACATCGTTGGCATGACGGTGAAACACGTGGATGATTCCTGCTACGCCTATGGCTTCCCTCATTGAGCGCCACGGATTGATGAAACTGCGAAGAGGTCCGAGAATGTTCCATTCATCAAAAGAAATGGGGATTGATTTACCGATAAGTTTCTCAGCAAGATCTTCAATGCATAGGATTTGTTCCTGAACCGCAAGTCCTGATGCAGCCACAGCATAATAATGTTCGGGGGAGTCGTTTATACGAGAAAGAAAGGGTATTCCGGCAGGCGTATACAGATGCATGGATAGATAGTCCATGCTTTCGCCTATTCCCCCTATGATTTCCCTGTTCCAGCCCGGGAAAATCAGGACATCGCCTCCGCATGCGATCAGCTTTATATCCTTGTCGGCTTCTCTCATTTTTCCAGCGAACCTGTGGAAACGCTCCACATATTTACGAGGCCTGAGGAAGCAGCCTCCCGGCTCTACGGGATTCCACTGCTCGTTCCCGACGCTCCAAGCGGGAACGGCTCCCGCTCCGTATCTCTCTTTTATATAGCCGATCCAAGCTGACGCCTCATCAGGATCATCTTCTCCCAGGCTTGCTGTTATGCTTGGCTCGGCGCCGGTTTTTCGACAGAGATTCATGAATTCATCGGTTCCGAAGCGATTGTCTTCAACAGGGCCGACAGGAAAAGGGGGATTGCCGAAGAAATGCTGTGCAAGGAATCTTCCCCACATGCGGTTTTTTACTGTGGGGCGGTTCGCTCCGACGCCGTCTTTCCAGCGATATGAATCGGCGAAACAGCCTCCGGGCCATCTCAGCAGAGACGGATTCAGGCTTTTGATCGATTCCAGGACGTCAAGCCGGAAATTGTCGCCATCCTGAGGGGCCTTCGATCCCGTTTCGGCAATAAGGCCTCCCAGAACCTGCCTGCCCATGTGTTCTATATTCTGGCCGTAAATTCGAGGGTCGACAGGATCAAGAACTGCACCTGCGTCAACTTTTATCAGACATCGGGTCTTTTCCATAATAGCTCCTTGTCATGGAATAATGAAAAATATAAAATTAAAAAGTTTGAAGGATTATAATCTTCCGGCAAAGATAAGCCAGATGGCCGGAGACCCATACGGTTGGATGTTGTTCGGGCCGAGTGGGATTGTTGTTAAAAGGAATAACCCCCCAAATGCGACCACGACAATAAGCAAACAAATACCCATAACCTTTCTCAGCTTCATTATCTTTCTCCTGTCGGGTTTTTTGGGGGTCTAATATGGTATCGTTTTCGTATCAGGGAGGATTTTTCGGGAAGGCTATGTTCGTAAGTTATTGATTTTACTGGAGCCGGAGGGGAGGGTTGAACTCCCGACCTGATGATTACGAATCAACTGCTCTACCACTGAGCTACTCCGGCCCTAAAATCAATGTGATAAATTATATCTTTTGGGCGGTTTTGTCAAGTAGATAGATGATTAAAAAGAACCGAGGTCTCTCCTAAATGGGCGAGAATTTCGACAGGACGGTATGGGAGTCCACTCCATCAGAAGATAGAAACCCGTTGGTCCTCATAAATCGCTTGTGTATCCCCACTCTTTATGATAATGAGTAACTCATATATAGAGAGAGGAGCGACAGATGGAATCGGTGGCGTCCCCATATGTTTCAAGAGGCTACCGCGCCTTTATCCTTGGCGCCGGGGCTTACGACATGATCGTGGGCCTTTCGTCTTTTCTCCTCTACCCGTTAGTCTACGTCCTCATGAGTGCGCTGGACCCGGGACTTCCGATGACGCCCGCCGCTTCCGTGGAGATGATGCACCTGAAGATGAACGGCGTCTTCATGTTTTTTGCCGGCTTCGGCTACATATTCCCGTACCTCAACTACGAGAGATTCAAGTTCTATATCCCGGTCTTCGGGATCGGTCTCAGGACCTGGGGCGGCGCGTTTCTTCTCTACACGAGCCTCTTCTGGGCAACCCCGCTGACCTACGGAATCCTCGGCGTCGTGGACCTGGTTATCGCGCTGGCTTTCACCCTTTTCCTCCTCAATTACCGAAGGAAACGGATCCACATCCGCAACTACTGAGCTCACGCCCTGGCGATGGGAGAGGCGAGCCGCACGCCTGTCTCTTGCAGCGCCCGCTTGACGACGATGTTGGCCGAGTGGCGGAGCTGGAAATAGTTCGGGATATCTTCGATCCAGTAGACGATGCGAAACGTCATGGCATAGTTGACAAAGTCGTAGAGGTCGCAGCTCACCCCTTTCCTCACCCCCGGTGTCTCCTCCAGTGCCTTCTTGACGTAATCCGAACAGTGCTGGAGGCTCTCGGCGTCGGTCTCCGGCGCCACGGCCACGAACAGGAGAGCCCTTCGGGCGCGCCTGGCTGACAGGTTTTCCAGAAGGTTGTTGGATATCTCACCGTTGGGAATGACAATGCGGGTATCTTCCACGGTCCGCATCGTCGTCACGCGCAGCCCGACCTCCTCGATTCTTCCCTCGATCCCCTTGTAGATGATGGTATCGTCCATCTGATACGGCTTGTTCATGAAGATGTTGAAGCCGCCGAACATCTGGCCCAGGCTTTCTTTGGCGGCAATAGCGATAGCGACGCCGCCAACGCCCAGACCGGTGATCAGAGACAGGACATCGTATCCCATCTCCGAAAGCATGACGATAATAACCATGACCCAGACGCTGACCTTGACCATCGTGCTGATGATCGGGATGATCTGATCGTCGAGCTTCGTCTCGGTCTTGGTGGCCAAGGGCCTGAGAAAGGTTTCCACCAGTACGTCAAACAGCCTGGTAATGAGCCAGGTGACGGCCAAGAGAAAGACGATAAAGATGACCTGGCCGACGAACTTACCGGTTGACGGCGTCATGACGAGTATTTTGAACGCGAAGAAGACGCCGCCTATCACAAACAGGAGGGTTATCGGTTCCTCGACAAAATCGATAATTACGTCGTCCAGATTTGTTCTGGTCCTTTTGGCCATCCTCCTGGCACTATTCTTAAAAACGTAGTAGACCATCCGCGCGATGACAACGGCGGCGATGACGATCAGAAAGAAATAGAGGTAGCGGTCCATCGTGTTTCCGAAATAGACCTGGTTGAGAAAGTTTTCGAACGACGCCATAGAAAAGGACCTCCTCTAGCAGGGCATGAAGACTTACGTGCCCGCCGCGGGTGCGCCGTGACGTCTCGCCTTTACACGTCAGCGGGCACCCGAGTGATATCCGGGGGCGAAATCAGACTCGGAGGGGATACTTCCCGTATTCCTTTACCGCCTCCATCATATAACGGATATTGTCGACCTTAATGTCGGCATGGGAGTTACAGGGACCGAGGATCAAACCACCGCCTTTCCCGGCCTTTCCGATGACCTCCTTGACGTGAGCGCGCACCTCTTCCCGCGTCCCGTGGGAAAGGACATAAGCGATGTCGAGGTGGCCCAGTAGCGAGAGCTTGTGACCGGCGACCTTGCGCACTTCGGCGAGGTCCACGCCTGCCGTCGGCTCCAGCGAATGCTGTCCGTCAAACCCCCATTTTATGAAATAGGGCAGAAGTGGGATCGTATTACCGTCGGTATGTATGACGATAGTGAGGCCCTTCTGATGGGCGCGGTCGGTAATCTCGCGGAACGCCTTCCCGTAAAGCTCGTCCATGAGCGTCGGGTTGAGCATCGGCCCGGACTTATAGGCCATATCGTCGGAGTAGATAATCCCGGGCAGGCCGGCTTCGATCGAGGCGTCGACACATTTGAGATACCAGTTCTTGTTGTATTCAATGGCCTCCTCAATGAAGGCGCGTTCCTTTTTGAGAAGCCGCGTGAAGGTCGGAAAGCCGAAAGGCTGCCAGATATTTTCGGAAATTCCGTATAGATGGGAGCCGAACAGGTATATATCGTTGCCGAACTCCTTCTTGATCAACTCATTGAATCGGAACATCTTTTCGGGGAAACGCTCCCACAGACGCTTGGGCAACCGAAACCAGTCGGCGGGCGTCTTGAGCATGCCGTCGATGTACATCGGGGTATCCATATTACCGTAGCCATCGTCCACGATCTTGTAGAGACGGCCGAAGATGTCGGTCATGTGCCGCGAATCCTTGATGAGAAATATATTGGCGTAGAGCGCCCACGTCGCGTCGTAGCCCATGACTATGTCTGCGGTGAGTTTCTTGAACATGAATTCACGCACGTCGCGCTCAAAAAGGCCCAGCTTGTTAAGGATAGGGGCCGTGACATCGACGATCGGAGCCGTGATAGGATTGATGAAATACTTGTAAGAGTTATTCGGTGTCTGTCCGAGGATGTCGTAGATGTGCTTCTGTACGTCGATACAGGAGATGGTGGGAACGAAGTCGGGCTCCTGGTGGGCCAGCGCCGTCTTAACGCGCGTAATCCTGTCCATGAAACACCTCGCAATAATAGGGTAATATAAAAGATACCGAAACAGTTCAGCAGGTAGACACGCCGTTCCCGCCGATTCATAAGATACGCAAATCGAACATCAGTCGCGGAAGAACCATCGCCGGGCGATGAGCCGGCGGGCCGCGCGGCCTCCGACGGCAAATCTCCGGGCGGCCGGAGACAAATAAGAGGGCAACGACGAGAGCATCGAAAGGAGCCCTTCCGGATAGGGCTTGCCGAGCCGCGCGTCCAGGCGCTCCGAATGAGCCCGGAGAGACCGGGAGGAGTAGTCGCCCCCCGCCTCCGCAATGGCGCGGGCGGCGCTGAGACCCGAGAAGATTGCCGGTGCTATTCCTTCTCCCGACATATTATATGCGACCCCGGCTGCGTCGCCGGCAAGCAACACCCGGTCGGAGGTGGGCCGTCGGCGGCTCACGCGCCTGAGCTTATAGGCGTGGCCGACAAAGCGGGCAAGCGGATAGCGGTCGGGGTCGGGCAGCATGTCGTGCTGCCTGAGCCGGGACATAAGGGCGTCCCGGTGGAGTCCGAGAGCGGCCGCAGATGTTGTCCCGACTCCGATATTCAGGTAATCTCCTTTCGGAAAATACCAGCCGTAGCCCGAGAAATCGTCATTAAAGATAATCTGGGGGACGCCGGGGTAGGGTGTGAGAGAGTCGATGACGGGGCGGCCGAGGCGGGTCTCGGATACAACTGCGGTGACGAAACGCTCGTCGGGCCGAATAGACCCGAATTCCCGGGCAACCGGGCATCGGTGCCCGCCGGCTCCGATGACGACCGGTGCGGCGTATTGTTCGTTGACGGTCACGCCGGCGGAATTCCGCTCGGTGACGATTGCCCTGACCCCCTCGGCGAGCCGGGCCCCGCCCATCCGGGAGGCCAGGAATGCATCAAATTCCGAGCGTATGATTCCATACCCCATGGTGCGCTTGAATCGGACCTCCCGGGCAACGTTCCCTCCATCCCAGATGATCAGCGATTGGAAGGAAACGAGCGTGCGCCGGCTCTCCGCGTAGTGCTCGGGTGTTATCCCGATCAGGTCGAAGGCCCACGGCGATACCCACCCCGCACAGGGTTTTGGGCGTGGAAAGGAGTGCCGTTCCATAACGAGCACGGAAAGGCCTTCCCCCGAGAGGGAGCGGGCGGCCGTCGCTCCCGCCGGGCCGGCCCCGATGACGATCACGTCGAATAGTTCCATCGCTGCCGATCGGATCCTTCAGAGTAGAGGTAATCACGCGTCAACTCTTCACTGTTATCCAGCCCGTTCGTGAAGATGATCTGATACAGGGCGAGACCCCCCCACTTAAAACCCACCGAGGAGGAGTTGAGATAGAGTCGCCACATCCGAATGAAACGCTCGTCGAATTTCTCTCTCACCCGGTCGATTTCGCTCTCAAATCGCCGGGCCCAGTGGTCAAGGGTCCGCGCGTAGTGAAGACGCAGATTCTCCACGTCCCTGACGTTGAGGCCGGCCTCCTCGAACGGGATCAGTACCTCAGACAGTGAGGGCATGTAGCCTCCGGGAAAGATATACTTGTCCAGCCAGGCGTCACGTCGCTTGGGGGTTATCTTCCCGATGAAATGCACGACGCCGCGGCCACCATTCTTCAAGGTTCTTTGGATGATTTCCACAAAGGTCCGATAGTTCTCCTTTCCGACGTGTTCAAGCATCCCGATGGAGATGAACCTGTCGTACACCCCCTCGGCTGTGCGATAGTCCGCGTCGAGAAAGGCAACCCGATCCTCCACCTCAGCCTCCTCGGCGAGCTTCCTCGCATATGAGATCTGCTCGCGGGAGATATTATAGGCCCGTACGTTCACTCCGTAGTGTTTGGCCGCATAGACCGCAAGTCCCCCCCAGCCGCAACCGGTCTCGATGACCGTCTGTCCCGTTTTCAGGTCGGCCTTCTTACAGATATAGTCCATCTTGTCGGTCTGGGACGCATCGAGGTCCCGGGCCGGATCGGTGAAATAGGAACAGGTATACTGAAGGTTCCGATCCAGCCAGAGCTTATAGAAATCGTTTGAAATGTCGTAATGGCGGGAGATATTGCGACGAGAGCCCGCCGGCGTGTTTCTGTTCCTGAGAGAGACGGCCCATTCGGACATCGCGGTAAAAAACGCGAGGCCACCGGTGCCCGACTCCAGCCGAGAGGGAATGGAAAGTAGTTCCTGAAGGTCGCCCTGCACGTCGATCTCGCCGTTCATATATCCCTCTCCGAAGCCGAGAGAGATCCCCTTGAGGAGTCTCCTGGCGGCCGCGGCACTCCTGAAGGTAATCCGGTGACGCGGCTCCCCGATCCCATACCGCTTGACGACGCCGTCCCAGTACGCGACCTCGACCGGCATAGGGCTTTCCATGAGGAGCGAATCGATTATATACCGTGATATGCCCATCGTTTACCCCCTTGAAAAGTTTTCAGAGAGGCGAAGACACGCCAACAGTATATCATTGCCCGGTCAAACATACAATTAATTTACCATGGTGCGCTCGGGAAGTGTGGCGCAAAGCGGCAGGTTATTTCAGCGATGGACGAAAAAGATGGAAAACCATTTGACATATCCATCATTTCGTTTAATATGATCACAGTTCTCCGAGCCATATCACCTGTGGATCGATAACGCACGGTGCGTTATACGCTCTATGGTGACTGGCCGATAGGGTTCGGTTGGAAACGGCCGGGCCTCCCGTGTTTGGAAAGGAGGAAAACCATGAAGTCGAAGCTCGCCTCGCGTCGGAGTCGTTCCAAAGGCCTTACCAAGAACTATTTCCCGCCCCCGATATGATATCGGGCCTCTCAACACAATCTGACGATACCGGATTTTTCGCGCGCTGAAACGGCGTCTGTCATCGCGTGAAGACTAGGGATACCTGTGCGCCCGTGAGTCGGGCTCGCGCGGTGCCTCATCCAGGCGTTTTGCGCCGTCTATCTGCAAAAAGTCCAGGAATCGTTTTACCCTGAGCACGGACACCTTTAGATCGCAGCCGAGGATTAAAGGCATGTCCATGTGCGTTGGGTGGTTTTCTTTACCAATTTGACAAAAGGAAGAACCATGAGCCATACCCCTGCGAAGAGCAATTACGAAAAAGGTATCAGAGAATTTGTCGTCTCGAAAAATCCCTCCACAGGTCAGGAGCTGGGAGTATCAAAGCTTAACAGTGCCGAAGATGTGCGTCTGGCCGTCGAGAAGGCCAGGAAGGTACAGCCCCTCTGGGCCGCGACGACGATCAAGGAGCGAGCCAGGGTGATGACCAGGGTGCGGGACTACATCGTCGAACACGCCGATGAGATCGCCCGGATCGTCAGTCTCGACAACGGGAAAACCCTGACGGATGCCATGATCGCTGAGGTATTTGGGGCGGCGATGGCGGCAAACTATTATTCGAAAAATACGAAACGCCTGCTCAAGGATACGGGCATAAAACCGGCGCTTATGATGCTGGCCTATAAGAAGAGCAAAATCGTCCGCGTGCCCTGGGGCGTCGTGGGGATCATTTCGCCATGGAATTACCCCTTCACGATCCCGTTTGTAGAGATCGTTATGGCCCTTATGGCGGGGAATGCGGTCGTATTGAAGGTCGCCACCGAGACCCAACAGGTCGGCCGGGCGCTGGAGAAATGTTTCGCCTCTGTCGGGCTTCCGGACGGGATCTTTACCCACGTCAACCTGCCGGGGAGAATCGCGGGGGACGCGTTTCTGTCGGCGGGCATTGACAAGCTCTTTTTCACCGGGAGCGTCGCGGTCGGCAAGGAGTTAATGGCACTGGCGGCCAAGACCCTGACGCCGCTCTCCCTGGAATTGGGTGGAAATGATCCAATGCTGGTATGCCCCGACGCGAACCTCTATCGCGCTGCGACGGGGGCGGTATGGGCCGGCTTCTCCAATACGGGTCAAACCTGCGCCGCGGTGGAGCGCGTCTATGTCCACAAGGACGTCTACGATACCTTCATGGGGCTGTTGATAAAGCAAGTGGAGTCGATTAGAGTGGGATCCGACGGCTTTAACGTTGATATCGGCGCAATGACCACCACTCATCAAATGGAGACGGTCAAGAAACATATCGCGGACGCCCTCGGTAAGGGGGCGGTCGTCGCGGCACAGTCCACGTATCCGAAGAGCTCACCAGGCAACTTTCTTCCCGCAACGTTGCTTGCCAACGTCGACCACTCGATGGCCGTGATGCGGGAAGAGACCTTCGGCCCGGTGCTCGGCGTCATGAAGGTAAACGACATGGATGAGGCCGTTAAACTGGCCAACGATTCGAACCTCGGCCTCACCGCGTCGGTCTGGTCAAAAAACCGGAAATACGCGGAGTCCCTGGCGCGTAGGATTCAGTCGGGCGTGGTCATGATAAATGACCACATGATGAGCAGCGGCCTGGCCGAGACGCCCTGGGGAGGGTTTAAGGAATCGGGACTGGGCAGGACACATGGAGAGCTCGGGATGATGGAGATGACCCAGCCGATATGCATCGTGCATGATTATCTCCCCGGAGTCCAGAGAAACATGTGGTGGTACCCGAGCAGTAAAGAGATCCACGACGGAATAAAGGGGATGATGGAATTTCTGTTCTCTCATAACCTTATCAAGCGAATGACGGGGGGGATCAAGGTGACCAAGCTCTTCATGCGGTCGTTTACTAAAGAGCCGCAGTAGGTGCCGCGATAAAGCATCTCCGATAGGAAGGGAGATGTCAGACCTCGAGGGTAAGAGATGACTCTCCGTCAGCGAATCGGGGGTTTGGTCTTAAGAGACCAGACCCCCTCTTTTTTTGTCATGCTCACCACAGAGGGTGGTGCTTTCAGTAAACAAGTAGGGAAGTACAAGAGGTGTCAGCAAGCAATTGGCAGCTCAGGTCCCGCGATGCTGCTGAACGCATAACGGTGCCGGCTTATTCCGATTTCGCTGGAGATTACCGGCACCGCGTCGGTCACTCGGGCACGACAAAGACCTCTTCCGGGGCGATGTTGACGATCAGGATGCCCGCGGCTACGAAAACGAGACTCACCAGGAGCCTCGTCGAAAACGGGTCCCCCATGAAGATGATCCCCAGTGCCACTGCGGCAATCGGCATAATGAAGACGAAGACCGACAGATGGCTTGCCTTGTATCTCAGCAATAGCTTCGTCCACCCTATATAGCCGTATCCGGCCACGATCACTGACTGGAAAAAGAGAGAAATGAGGACAGAGGCGTTAAGTGACTGAGTCGTGTGCACTTCAAAAATCAGATAAAAGATCAGGAAGATGAAGATACTGATGACCATCGGGTGGAGCACGAGGGGTATCGAGTGCCAGTCGTCCGTGAAGCGTTTGATATAGATTGTCTGGGCCGCCCAGAGAAAGGAGGAGCCCATAATGAGGGCGTCTCCCAGGAAGTTGACGGATTCGATCGTGCCGTGTGCGGAAAAGAGCAGAGAAACCCCGACGAAGGCAAGGACGATCCCCGCGACCTTACGTATCGTCAAGCGGTCGTTGGGGAGAAGAAAATGCGCCATAATCGCGACAAAGAAGGGTTGGGTATTCATGAGGACGCCCGCGTGGGATACCGTTGTATAGGTGATCCCGACGTAGAAGACGGCCATCTGAAACCCAAATATGAGTCCCATCGCCACGACATGACCCCATTCTCGTCCGGAAAGACTGATGGGGATTCCCTTGAATCGAGCATAGAAGAGGATGATAATCGAGGCGACCAAAAAACGGATCATCACACAGGCGTAGGGTGACAGGCCGAACAGGGAAAGCTTGATTGCCAGGGCGTTTGAGCCGAACAGCAGGCACAAAAAAACCGCGAGAGCGGCCCCCTGAGCGTCCATGGATTTCTCAGTCATAATCGCTTTCGATCTGCGTGGAGCGCGAGGAGAATCTCGGCGGCCGAGTCGGCCGAGTTGAAGTAGAATAGGGGGGATGCTCCAGGTTTATCCCCCCTATATCCGTGTCTATTACGTATCTTCTAGAGGCCCAGGTCTTCCTTCCAGAATCGGCTCCCCTCGGATGGCCTGCCGTATTCACCTCCGGTCGTCGGAAGGCTGTCACTCTTGAAGCACTCCATCAGTGCGCCCATCGATTCGTCCGTCGCAAGGCCGCCGGTTTCCGGATCGATGGGCTCAAAGACGACCCCCTCCGGGATCGGGAACGTTTCTATGGGCATGCCCTTGACGGCATCCTGCATGAAATCGAGCCAAATAGGGGCGGCGGCCCTTGAGCCTGTCTCGTAACGGCCGATCGTCTTTTCGTCGTCAAAGCCAACCCACACGCCGCTGGTCAGCTGCGGGACGTAGCCCATGAACCAGGCGTCGATATATTCATCGGTCGTTCCGGTCTTTCCGGCGCAGGGGCGTCCGATGGCCCTGACCTGGCTACCTGTTCCCGCCTGGACGACACTCTCCATGAGGCTTGTCATGATGTAGGCGGTGGCGGCGGAGATAACCGGTTCGGACTTCGGAAAATTCTCCTCCAGGACTTTTCCATCGCGATCAACGATCTTCGTGACGAATATCGGCTCTACGCGCTTGCCACCGTTGTTAAAGACGCAGTAGACGCCGGTAAGCTCCTGCAGTGAGACGCCGATGGAGCCCAGCGCGATGGACGGGACCGGGTCCAGCGGCGAGGTAATGCCGAGACGTTTGGCGTAGTCCACGACATAGTCGGGTCCGATATCCAGGATGATCTTGACCGTTACGATGTTGCGCGAGAGCATCAGGGCCCTACGGAACGAGGTGGGGCCGTAGAACTCACCGTCGTAGTTCCTCGGCTTCCACACGCCGCCGCGGGAATACTTGTCCTTGTAAACGATCGGAGAGTCGTAGATGATTGTGGCGGGGGTGTAACCCTTGTCAAGGGCGGCGGAATAGATAATCGGCTTGAAAGACGAGCCGGGCTGACGCCGGGCCATGACGGCCCGGTTAAATTCGCTCCGGTTGAAATCGTATCCTCCCACCATTACCCGCACGTAGCCGGTATCGGGTTCCATCGAAAAGACTGCCCCTTCCGCGAGGGGCTCCTGGTCGAGTGCCAGACGATAGAGGCCGCTGCCTTCGTCGCGGCTCTTTATTGAAACAAGTATAATGTCGCCCCTGGAGAGGGCCGACGAGGGTTTGCTGATGCCGTATGAGGGGACGCCGGGATTGAAATCCCGTGCCCAGTTCATGTCCGAAAGGGCGATCGTTCCCTCAAAATTCCCGAGGTTGACGGTGACGAGGTTCTTGGCGTCGTCCACCTTGGTTACGAGCCCCTTATAGCTGTTTCCCGTTGTCAACGGGTCGGTACCGTATTTCTCCTGAAGCTCCGTCACGAACTTCTGGGCGTCTTCTCCCGTCAGATTATCGATGGCGCCGCGCCACCCCTGCCGCTTATCGAGCTCTTTGAGACCCTTCCTCAGGGCTTCTTCGGCGTATCGATGCATATCGACGTCGGCAGTAGTGTAGACCGTGAGCCCCTCACGGTAGAGTGCGGTCGAGCCATATTTATCCTCGACGTACCTGCGCACGTATTCCGAGAAATAGGGGCACTTTTCCTTGGTAGGATTATCAATCGGCTTGAGGGCGATCTCGGTATCGAGGGCCTCTTTCATCTCCCCGTCGGTGATAAAGTGCTCCTTTACCATCATGGAAAGGACGTATCTCTGACGTTCCTTGGCCTTATCCCAGTGCTTGTAAGGGGAGAAGGCGTCCGGAGCCTTGGGGAGTCCCGCAAGGAGGGTTGATTCGGCCAGGTTGAGCTCTTCGACCGGTTTTCCGAAGTAGACCTCCGAAGCCGCCTCCACGCCATAGGCGCCGTAGCCGAGATATATTTGGTTGAGATAGAGGTAAAGTATCTCTTCCTTATTCAGATAGTTCTCAATCCGATAGGCAAGGATCGCTTCCTTGATCTTTCTCGTGAAATCGACGTGGGGGGTAAGGAGAAGCGTCTTGATGAGCTGTTGGGTAATGGTACTGCCGCCCTCCACGATCCGTCCCGCTTCCAGGTTATGGATAAAGGCGCGGATGATCCCGCGGATGTCTATGCCGGGGTGCCTGAAAAAGCCGCCGTCTTCCGCGGCGACGAAGGCCAGGACCAGCGTCTTGGGAATCTTTGCGTAGGGGACGACGATACGCCGCTCCACGAAATACTCTCCGACGAGATCTCCCTTATCGCCATATACCTTCGTGATGATACTCGGTCGGTAATCCTTCAGGGCGGACTCGCTCGGAAGATCGCTGGAGAAAAAGAAGTAGGCCCCAAGGACAACCGAGGTGGTCAGCACCAAAAAGACAAGGGTAATGAACAGGAAGATCGACAGCGCCATCCTTCTTTTGGTTGACTTGGTGTCGGAGAGCATCATCAGGCTCTCTTCCGAAGAGATGTATCCTTTGGGTTTTGGCATTTCACGTTGGGGTAATCTGAACTTTGATTTCAATTATATCACTCTTCCGTTGATGGTTCAATCAGTATGTTTTTGACATCCCGGATACGCTTTCTGTTCCCGGAAAAGAAATCCCTACAGCATTTTTTGGACGAACGCGGAGGTTCTGAGGTCCTTCATCCAGCGGTCGAAATAGGACATGGTTTTTTCCCGTCTGAGAATCGCGGTAATCTCCGGTTGCACGTCGGCGACGGTAATGTTCGCGATAGGTCGGGATTCAGTGACCTTGAAGATGATGAAGCCGTTCTCTGTTCCGACTACATCGCTGACCTGTCCGATGTTCATCTTGTTGAGAAGAGCAACGAAACCGGGATCGAGGGTGTTTCCCTGGATGAAGCCCATATCGCCGCCCTTTTCGGCGTCGGGTGCCATGGAGTATTCCTTTGCCATCGTCTCGAACGAGGCCCCTGAGAGCAGCTTGTTATGGACCATATCGGCCTTGCTTCGAATCTCGACGGCGATCGACTCCGTCGCATCGCGAGGGATAGGGAAGACGATCTCACTGATGCGATACTCCTTTCGATCTTTGAAGTCGGCGTTGTGTTCTTTGAAATAGTTGGCGACCTCTTCATCGCTTACGATGATGTGGGACGAGAGCTTCTTGGAAATGAGCTGCTCCTTCTTGATCGAGTATTCGACCTCGCTTCGATATTCCTCGTACGTCATGCCCTTCGTGGCAAGGAGCTGAATCAAATCCTGTTTGTTCATTCCATTCATCTTAAGTTGTTCGGTGATGGACCGATCGACGTCGACCGAGGTGATATCCAGCCCGTATTCTTTGACGGCCTGATCAAGAAGTTTTTTCATGATGATCTGTTCCAGAACGATGTCTCGAGCCTCACCAACGGTCATGCCATTCGTGAGTACGGTTGCCGGGTTGCCCTTCACATCGTCGCCGCCCTCTGAGTTCAATTCGCTTAACGTAATTACATCGTTGTTGACGATAGCGATTACCCTATCGTTGACCTCTACGGCATATGCCGAAAAGGCGATGGAAACGCCGATAATGAGGGATGCACATACCGCGCTGATCAGCAATATCTTGCCTCTGCTCATGAACACCTCCATTGCCTCTCTCTTGTTTGATTTAGCCGGCCCTGCTACATCTTGATCTTTTCGAGAGCCGACGGGTTTACCTCTATTTTCTTATTCTTGCGAATCTGTTCAAACCAGACCCCATATTTTTCTTCCGACTTGGCCCTTTTAAGCTTTTCTTCTATCTCGGGCCGTGCTTCCTCCAGGGACAGCATCTTGGCTTCGCGCCGATCGATGAGCTTGAAGATATGAAAGCCATATTCGCTTTCTACCACGCCGGAGACCTCACCGGGCTTCATTTTAAACGCAACGGCGAAAGCAGGGGGCATCTCATCCTCGCTGAAGTAACCGAGATCCCCGCCCTTTTCGGAGTCGGGAGATATCGAGTAGGTCTTGGCGAGCTCCGAGAAATCAGTTCCTTTTTTGAGCTCGTCAAGGATTGTCTGGGCCTGTTCCCTGGTCTCGAGCATGATCTGCAAAACCCTGACGCGCGTGGGCGAATTGTACTGGTCGAGGTGATCGTCATAATACTTCCGGATCTCCTCGGGCGTGACGGTAATGTTGGAGCCCGCAACAGTTTTAACGAGCTTGTCGAGCATTATTTGATATTCGATCTCCTTTTTCCAGGAGGCGATATCGATGTTTTCCTCCTTCATCCGCGAATTGAAGGTGGCGGTGTCGGGGTATTCGCCCATGATCTTGTTAATCTGTTCGTTGATTTCGGACTCGGAGACGGAAATCCCGAGTTTTTTTGCCTCGGTCATGAGAAGCTTCTTTTCTATGAGCTGATTCAGGAGGTTCATCTTCAGGGTCTTGATCCCGTCCGGGTCGAGAGAATCTCCCTTTGGCAGCTGGGACTTGAGCTTCTCGAGAGCGGACTTATACTCTGAGAGCGTGACGGCGGCTCCGTCCACTGTGGCAAGGACCTCGTCCTCCTCACCTCCCTTTTCCCGAAGGCCGCATCCCGATACGAGAGACAACGAGATGATCATGAGAATGATGAGAGTGATAAGAGTGATGAGGGTAATTATTCTTCGTTTCATGTCTTTCTCACAATTCTTTCAGTAGGTCATCATTTATTTCTATCGTGATTCCCTTTTCGAGTTTCTTGACAAAAGTCTCAAAGAACTCTTTTTCCTTCTGGTCGGTAAGAAGCTCGCGTATTATTTTTGACGCCTCATCGTAGGGGATCGTCTTGGTCGCCTTTGGTCTGTCCAGCCTGATTATGTGGTATCCGAAGTCCGTCTCTATGATGGGGCTGATGTCGCCCGACTTTTGAAGGGCAAAGAGCGCATCTTCGAACTCCGGTATCATCTGACCCCGGGTGATCTCACCGATGCTTCCGCCCGATTCCGCCCCGGGGCCGATGGAAAATTTCTTGGCCAGGTTCGAAAAGCTTTCCCCTCGCTTGAGGAGGGCCATGACCATCTCCGCGTCTTCCCGGGTGCGAACCACGATGTAGCTCGCCTCTACCGTCTCCGTGGTGAATTCGCTCTTATGTGCCTCGTAGTAGTTCTTCACCTCTCTGTCGCTGACGACGGTCTCACCCTCAATCTGTCTGTTGAGCAGCTCGTTGATAAGAAGGTTGCGGCGGTAGTTTTCGATCTTGTATCGAATCGTCTCGTTGTTCTGAAGTCCCAGGCGGAGGGCTTCCTGGAGAAGCATTTCCCGAACGATGATCTTGTTGAGAAATTCCTTCTTATCTTCGATGGTCCTCAGGCTGTTCCTCTGAACCTCGGGCAGGTTGTCCTTCTCCCAGAGATATTCGTCAACGGTGACGGTATGGCCGTCAAAACGAGCCAGGACTTTATCGTCGCTGCACCCCGAAAAGTAGAGGACGAGAAAAAGGACAAAAAAGATTTTTACTGCTCTATGGTTCATCTACGACAAAAACATTATTCTTTAAAAAGTAACATATTGGGACAGCCTTTGCAACACATTTTTCAGGTCGACTAAGAGCTCCGTCCCGCGCGCACTTTCCGGGCGATAACGGAGAGTCCCATCCGGGGAGAGAGCGTAATGATGGGGGTTTTCCTTGACGAGCCCGACGATGCCCTCCGTGTCGATGCGCGCCTCGGGGAAGAATGACAGCGCCACCACGCCCTTCTGGTATTTGATGGCGGTCACCCACGACTTTCGCGCTGCCAGCTTGAGCTCAATAAGCCCGGTGAGATTGCGTGTCTCCGGTGGCGGTGGCCCGAATCTGTCGGCGATCTCTGCGGTAATTTCGTTTAGGTGGGCCGCGCTCTTCATCCCGATGAGTCGCCGGTAGAGGCTCAGGCGTATATCAGAGTCCGGAATATAGTCTGAAGGGATATAGGCCGACAGCGGGATCTGAATGTCCGGGTCGATCTCGATGGGCGCGGCCCGGCCCTTGATCACCATGAGCGCTTCCTCGACCATCTCTTTATACATCTCATAACCGACCGCGTTGATGTGTCCCGACTGGTCGGAGCCAAGCAGGTTTCCCGCGCCGCGGATTTCAAGGTCATACTCTGCAATCTTGATGCCTGAGCCGAGATCGGAGAATTCACTGATCACCGAAAGGCGTTTTCGGGCATCGGGGGTCAGGGCAAGTGAACTCGGAACAAGGAAATAGGCGTATGCCCGCACCGACGAGCGGCCGACCCGTCCACGGATTTGGTAGAGCTGGGCCAGCCCGAACGTATCGGCGCGATTGACTATGATCGTGTTGGCCGAGGGGATGTCAAGACCCGATTCGATGATCGCGGTCGAAAGGAGGAGGTCGATTCTCTTGTCTATGAAGCCGAGCATCACCCGTTCGAGCTCATGTTCGTCCATCTGTCCGTGCGCCGAGCCGATCCGCACCTCGGGGACAAGCCGCTCGAGGTACTTCTTCATGGCGGGCATGCTCCTGATTCGGTTGTGCACGAAGAAGACTTGGCCGCCGCGAGAGATCTCCCGTGTGATGGATTCCTTGATTACCTCCGGATCGAATTCCGAGATGTAGGTCTTGACCGAGAGGCGGTTGGGTGGCGGCGTATTGATAATCGAGATATCGCGAATCCCCATGATCGACATCGAGAGGGTCCGTGGAATCGGGGTCGCGGTCATGGTCAGGACATCAACCTGCGTTCTCATCTTTTTGATCTTTTCCTTGTGAGATACGCCGAATCGGTGCTCTTCGTCGACGATCAGAAGGCCAAGGTCGGAAAACGCTACGTCCTTGCTGATGAGCCGGTGGGTGCCGATGACGATATCCACCGTTCCTCGTGCAAGTCCCTCGAGGACTTCTTTCTGTTCCTTCTTTGAGAGAAACCGGGACAACATTCGGACTTCGACGGGCCGGTCGGCAAACCGCTCTTTGAAGGTGTTGAAATGTTGTTCCGCGAGGATCGTCGTAGGCACCACGAGCGCCACCTGTTTGCCTTCTATGACGGCCAGGAAGGCCGCCCGCATCGCCACTTCCGTCTTCCCGTAGCCCACGTCGCCTGCAATCAGCCGATCCATCGGTGTGCTGCTCGTCATATCGGCGATGATATCCTTTACGGCGGAGAGTTGATCGGGCGTCTCCTCGAAGGCGAAGAGGGCCTCGAACTCCGCGAAGTCGGTCCCCGGCGGTGAAAACCGATGGCCCGGCAGAGCCTTGCGGGCGGCATAGAGTCGAGCGAGATCGAGGGCCATCGCGAGGATTTCGGCCTTCACCTTCTTCTTTGATCGTTCCCACGCGGGGCTCCCGAGCTTGTCCAGAGTGGGCGGGTGACCGTCCGATCCCCGATAACGGTGGATAAGCGATATCTTGTCGACCGGTACATATAATCGATCGTTCCCATCGTATTCGAGGTGCACGAAATCTCCGGTGACCCCCATCACATTCAGATTGACCAGCCCGATATATTTCGCGATCCCGAAACGGGAGTGCGCCACGAAATCCCCGGGGGACAGCATATCGGCGCTATCGATTGCCTCCCCCATATCCGGTCTCTTGCTGCGCCTGATCTTCGTCTTTACACCGAAGATCTCTTCTTCCGTTATTATCGAGAGCCTCCGAGCGGGGTCCTCGAATCCTTCCCGAAGAGCCCCAACGATGAGGCCCGTACGGCTGCTCTTTTCAAGCCAAGGCCAGAAGGAGGCGTCCGCCGCTTCGATCTGGACTCCGTACGAGGAGAGGAGGGCTCGCATTCTGTCTCCCTGTGAAGCGGTCAGGCAGACGAGGGCGACGAGGCCCCCTTCTTCCTGCACCTCGGCGATCTTCTTGACCAGGGGGGTAAGGATAGTCTCGCCCCGACGATCCTTGCCGATCTTTGCGCGAAGCTCTTTGTGGTCGGTCGTGAGCGCCGGGATAAGGGTATCACCGGGGCGTGTCCGCAGCGGATTGATCTCGATTACCCTGTATTCTGACAGTGATGCTCTGATTTCGTCCGTATCGATAAAGGTAGATTCCGGCGAGGGTACGGGTTCTTTCCGTTCGACAGCCTTCAGGTAGAGCTCTCGGGCCGTGTCGGTATAGCGGTCGGCCTCTTCCCATACGAGATCCGGCTCTTCTATGAAGACGACGGCGTCGCGAGAGAGGTAGTCAAAGACCGTTTCCAGGCCGCCGTAGAAAGCAGTCGCCGACCAATGGCTGCCGGGTGGTATCCGATATCCCTCGATCTCTCCGATTGTCTCCCTGACGCGTTTGATAGGGGTATCCAGTTCGGCGCCCCGACGCCGGATCCAGCGGA
>CAWELC010000006.1:0-578874 GCA_963809875.1 uncultured delta proteobacterium
CCACGGAAAGAACCGCATCCACAGCCTCGGAAACGCCGAGAACCTGAGGCTGACCAGCCGACAGGACGCGGTCAACGAGATGCGGCTCTACAAAGAGGCCGGGGGCGACAGCATCGTCGATCTGACGGTGACCGGGCTTGACCGAGACCCGCGTCTTCTAGCCGCGATCTCCAAGGAATCCGGGGTTGCCGTCGTCATGGGGTGCGGCTGGTATCAATCGGAGTATCACCCCCCCGAGGTCGAGACGATGTCCGAGGAGGAGCTTGCCGGGATCATGATTCGAGACGTCGTGGAGGGCGCCGACGGCACCGGCACCAGGGCCGGGATAGTCGGCGAGATCGGGCTGACCTATCCGATGCACAAGAACGAGAGCAAGGTCCTCCGGGCCGCGGCCTTGGCCCAACTCCGGACCGGCGCCTCCCTCAACATCCATCCCGGCAGGGATTCCCGCTCTCCCGGGGAGGCGCTCTCGGTTGTCAAGGAGGCCGGAGGAGATATCAGCCGGACCGTCATCAGCCACATCGATCGAACCCTGTTTGCCGTAGACGATATGGTCAGGCTTGCCGAGAGCGGCTGTTATCTCGAGTTTGACCTCTTCGGACAGGAGTCGAGCTATTATCCCCCCGCCCCGATCGATATGCCCAACGACGCGACGCGGGTCAATTACCTGATGGCTCTCATCGAGCGCGGATTCGGGGAAAAGCTCCTGATCTCTCAGGACATATGCCAGAAGATACATATAACCCGTTACGGCGGCGAGGGATACGCCCACATCCTTCAGACGGTGCTCCCCGTCATGAAGCGAAAGGGTATGAGCGACCGCGAGATAAAGGCGCTTACGGTGGATAATCCCGCGCGGATGCTGACCTTCGTTCGATAACGGGGCGGCCCCCGAAGGGGGCTTGAGGTCCGGTTGCGTCATTGCCTATGTTACAGGAGGCGCCGTGAAAGCGATCGTTTGGGATTTCAGCATTCCGCGCTTTATCGCCCTCTCGCTGGCGGGTCCCGTCACCGATCGTGTCTATCTCACGAGGGTGGCCCCGATACGCCTGAGGGAGGTCCCCGAGCCCAGGCTCCCCGGCCCCGACTGGGTGATCGTCAAGACGCGGCTTGCCGGCATCTGCGCGTCGGACATGAGCGCTATCAGGATGAAGGACAGCCCCACCCTCACCCCGTTTGCCTCGTTCCCGTTTGTCCTGGGTCACGAAAACACCGGGACCATCGCCGAGGCGGGCGGAGGGGTGACCGATTTTAAGCGGGGACAGCGCGTCGTGGTCAACCCGGCCCTCTCGTGCGAGGCCAGGGGGATGAAGACGCTCTGCGAACCCTGCAGCCGTGGGGAAACCTCGGTGTGCGGGATGATGGCTGACGGCCGGACCGCCACCGGCGTCAATACGGGCTACTCCCGCGAGACGGGCGGCGGCTGGAGTCCCTTCTTTCTTGCCCACCGATCCCAGCTCTACGGGCTGGAAGGGATTGCCGACGAGGAAGCGGTGATGATAGACGCCTTCTGCTCGGCTCTTCACGCGGTCCTGAAGAACCGGCCTGCGGACGGGGATACGGTCCTGGTGATCGGGGCCGGCCCGATCGGGCTTTCGGCGATCCAGTCCATCCGGGCACTCGGCGGCAGCTCCACTATAATCGTCATCGAGCAGTCGCCATTCAGCGGGCAGACCGCAAGAGAGGCAGGGGCCGACCATGTGATCGTCCCGGGGCGGGACGCCCGCTCAGTCTACGAGCAGGTGGCCGAGATCACCGGGGCACGGCTCTACCGGCCCATCATGGGCGACCCGATCCTGATCGGCGGGGTGGACAAGGTCTTTGACACCGTCGGTCACGGGCGCGCCATCCAGACGGCGCTGAGGCTCATGGCCACCGGCGGCGTCTACTGCCTCATCGGGCTTTCCGGCATCGAGAAGGCGGATCTCACCCCCCTCTGGTTCAAGGAGATCACGGTCATGGGGTCCCTCGGGTACGGGAGGGAACAATACGGCGGGAAATCGGTGCACACGTGGGACGTGGCGGTGGACCTGATCAGAAAGAGAAAGGTGGAACTGGGCCGGTACGTCACCCATACCTTCAGGCTCGATCAGTATAAAGAGGCGCTCCGGGTCAACCTCCGCAAGGGGAAACACCGGGCGATCAAGACGGCCTTCGCTTTCGATTAGCTCCTGTTCGCGGTGCGGCCGGGATATCCGTGATGGTGAGGCGCGGCCAAGTGACGTGTCTTGCCGCTTGGGGCCTTCTCCCGTGCGGTGGCAGACGCCAAATCCGACCTCCAGCCGAGATTCATGATTCACTCCGCCCGGCACGGCCCGCTCGGAGCGCAAGATTCAACCCGACGCGCAAACCGAAGCCAAGCCGCCGCCGCGCCTTTAAGCCAGGGCGTGAAAAAAACGCTTGACACGTATTGTTTAGGTGCTATACTATCTTCATGTCTGATGACCGACAACTCTTTGGGCTCCTCATGGAGGAGGTTACGCGCCTCATCGGACGGGCCGAATCGGTCCACACCCCTCGTTTCGATTTCGGCACGGGCATTAGGCTCTACCGGTCGGAGACACATACGATCGAGGCGATCGGGAAGAACCCGGGTATTAACGTAACGCGCCTGGCGGAAAAGATGGGTGTGACAAAGGGCGCGATCTCACAGATGCTCACCAGGCTTGCCCGCAAGAAGCTGGTGATAAGAAGGCCCATGCCGGGAAACGCGAAAGAGGTGACGGCGGAGCTTACCGATATGGGTAGAATAGCCTTTGAAAACCACGAGAAGCTCCACGACCTGATACTTGCGGCACTTCAGGATTACTACGGCCGGGATTTGACCTCAAAGCTCCGGCAGTTCCGGCAGCTGGTCGGCGATCTTTCGTCGATTCTCACGCTCCAGCAGGAGCGCCTGAAATCGGACTAATTTTTTTTCGTCATTATATTTAGTTGCTAAACAATAAGGGGAGGGTCTTATGGCCAAGAAGAGAGCTGAACACGAAGCACGGTCGGGTTTACACGTCTGCCCGTGGTGGATGGTAAAATCCTTTGACAATTTTCTGCGCCCCTATATCCACAACCCGGCCAGGCTTTTCGGCCCGTACGTCAAACAGGGCATGACGGCGCTCGACGTCGGGTGCGGCAGGGGCTTTGCCTCCCTCGGGCTTGCCCGGCTCGTCGGCGACCGCGGGGTCGTGATCTCCGCCGACGTCCAGCCGGAGATGCTCGAGATGCTGGAGGCCCGGGCGCGCTCGGCGGGACTGTCCGGGCGGATTCGAACGCATTTGTGCGGGCCCGACCGGATAGGCGTCAAGGGTCCGGTCGATTTCGCCCTCGCTTTCTACATGGTCCACGAGGTGCCGGATCAGGTTGGTTTTCTCACGGAGATATCGGGGATCCTTGCACCGGACGGGCGCTTCCTCGTTGTCGAGCCGCCCTTCCACACGACGAAGCGGGACTTCCGGCTCCTGATAGACCGGGCGGCCGCCGCGGGGTTGGTCCCGGTCGGACACCCGAGGGTGTTCTTCGGGAGGGCCGTTGTGCTGAAAAGAGGGACGGCAGGCTCGACCGGGAGGGACGCACGATGACAACGGAAAACGGGTCGGCAGGAGAAGCGATCGTCAAAACCCGGGGCAGGCTTTACCTGGGGCTTGGGCGCTACCTTATCCCCATCCCGCCCTGCCTGCTGAGGATGGGGGCGGCCGGCAGCGCCAGGAAGGCGGACCAAGCCCTTTCCCGTCTCTCCCGGGAGCATCACCTTGTGCGGGATTTCGTCGTCACGGAGATACCCAAAAGGGGGGCGTCGCTGTCCGTGGACTCTATAGCCGGGCGGCTGGGCCTTCCCCGGGACCGGGTGCAGGCGATAGTCGAGCAGCTCGAAAAGAAGATGATCTTCCTGTTCAGAAACGAGCGGGGAGAGGTCACCTGGGCCTACCCGGTGACCGCCGAGCCGACCCCGCACCACGTCACGTTTGCCACGGGACAGGAGATATACGCGGCCTGAGCGATCGACGCGATAGCGCTGCCCTTCGTGCAAGGGCAATTGTCCGGCGAATCGCTTTCGTTTGTGATCAGGTCCGTCTGTGCGCAGAGCGGACGGCCGCTGCGCATCGACATCGACACCCAGCTGAACTATCGTCTCGACGATGGGGACAGGGGCCTGAGACTGTTCGTCCCGCTGGTTGACGTAGCCACGCTGAACGAGCCCAGCATCATCGATTCCTTCTGACGACGGTCGGTTTTCTTCCGGTCGGAAGAAGACGCACGAAAGCACCGCCGGGCAAACGCCGGGGTGCGGGGCCTCTACCTGACGCTCGACCACGCCGTCTACCTCACGAGGGTCATCCAGGGGGCCATATTCGCATTTTCGAAGCGGGGGTAGTGAGGGCAGGTTCATCTGCGGGCTTTGGGCAGTGGGGGTACGGCAACTAATAAAAAGGGGCGGCTTTCGGCCGCCCCTTTGCTTTATCAGCGAATCCAGGTGATGTCTTACTTAAAGCTCATCGGCTCAAGCTTGGGCTCGATGGGGGGCGCAACAGGCGCGGGAGCCGGCGCGGGCGCCGGTTTGGCGCACAGGTCGAACATATAGCCGACGCTCAGGCTTCCGCCCCAGCGCTTGATCATCTGTCCCTCGAGGTTTATGTAGAGCCCCTTGATGGGCATGTAATCGACGCCAACGAATACGCCAACGGGGTTCTGCGCTTCGGTCGTGTAATTATTGATGTCATTACCAAAACCATTTGCCTTCGCTATCAGGTCTTCTCTGGCCCATCGGTATTCGACGCCGACGTACGGGGTCAGGCCGGTATCGGCGATGTGCCATCCGGCATGGAGGTCAGCGGTGGCCGACATCTCGGTTTCTCTGTAGAAAATGCCGGCATCCCCGAAATCACTAATCGGGATACCGTCAATGCGTGTTTTCAAATGTAGATGGTCATTGGTGAACGTATAGGCAAACGAAGCCCCACCGCCGACATAGAAACCGTTCGGCGCCCGGTAAAAGGTGCCCTTCACCCCAACACCGGCCAGGAAGCTCGACCCGAGATCGAATACGTATCTTTCTTCCCGGGGAATCCTGCCTCCGATATTCACCTCTCCTGACTTCTCCGCCTCGATGCGGGCCCCCGCGAACGCGAAGATATCCAGGTAATCGGTAACGCCGTAATTCACCTGAAGGGTCACGTCGTGTTCCTTCACTTTCCAATCACCCCCGTAGTTCGTCGGAAAAACCGTCCACGGATGCGAAGTGATCTTCACGGGGGTCTCGTAGTACGAGTAGCGGAGCTCGGGCATCAGCTTGCACGCCCCGATGGTATCGCTCCCTTCCCCGGCGTAGGCGAATGCAGACAGGGCCAGCAGAGCGATACAAACAAACAGAATCATTTTACGCATTCTCTTACCTCATATGGCTATTGTGGAAAAAAACAGTAGTCTGGTGAATGAATGAGCCAACTCCCCACAGACACGATCCCCGCCAGTTATCACCTCCCTTCAAAAAAAGCGGCCCGAAAGCCGCTTGTATCGCTTGTATGAGTCAATCCAAGATGTCTTGCATCGGTCTCTCGAATGGTGAGAGAACATTATAGCGTCTTAATAATAGGCCTGTTTCTATGACGTGTCAAGCTAAATTATGGGAACGGCCATACCTTTTCAAGTGCCGGAGAGGCTCCGTCTCATCCGGCCTTGATTTTAACGCCGATAATGGCTAATTTAATATAATAGGTAAAGGATACAGGAGCGACACGCGCGAGACGGAAATCGAAGCAGCGACCGGGTACATACTGCCGGGATTATGAATGGACTTGAAGATACGCGGGAAGTGCACGGGTAGTCGGAGGCGGAGACGTAACGCGGATTTCCGCCTTTCTTAAAAGACGCCCGCTCAAGTCACTCCGGTGGTTCGGCTCACAAAATGAGAGACTTGAAGGCGGCAGAGACGTCAAGCAGGAGGGTAACTATGGAGACTAAACAAACCGAAAAAATCAGGATACTGGGTTTTGCCGGGAGCCTCAGAAAAGGGTCTTATAATAAGATGCTTCTGAAGGCGGCACAGGAGCTTATACCCGAGAATATGGAGATCGAGATCTTCGACCTGGAGGGTATTCCCCCCTTTAACCAGGACCTGGAAAACAGTCCTCACGAGAGATTGAGGGCGTTCAAGGAAAAGATACAGGAGGCCGACGGCCTGCTCATTGTCACGCCCGAGTACAACTACTCGATCCCGGGGGTCCTGAAGAACGCCGTCGATGCGGCATCCCGGCCGTACGGCACCAGCCCCTTCGGAGGTAAGCCGGTCGCCATCATGAGCGCATCCATCGGCATGTTGGGGGGCGCCAGAGCCCAGTACCATCTGCGGCAGTCGCTCGTATTTCTCGATGCCCACCCGATGAACCGTCCGGAGATTATGGTCCCGTTTGCCCAGCAGAAGTTTGACGAAACGGGCAGACTGACCGATGAGGCGACCCGGGCAAAGGTACAGGAGCTTCTCGTCGCACTGGCGGGGTGGGTCAACAAGCTCAGGGAAACCCATCGGCCTCTGCCGAAGCCGGCCGCCGGAGCCGAGGAGCGGCGCGCCCCGGCCCACTAGATACGTATAAGACAATGGGTATCGTCGACGGGAAAGACTCACGCTCCCGGCGTGGGTCTTTCCGACGGCGCCGCCGATCCAGGTGTGACAACGGCTTGTCTCGTCCCTGTGATGGGAATCACAGAAATATCTCATGACCTCTTGACACGGATACCTTTTAGGAGTATATTAGACTTAGTGGAAATAAAGTCCAATTAGTACATCAAGGGAATGTACTGGAGAAAAGGAGGAACAGCTATGAAAGACACAAAACTAATGTGGGGTAAGGTAGTGATGATCGCGGTCGTTGTGCTGGCCGCGGGTCTTGTTGCGGCTCCGGTATACGCGCAGGGGCCCGGTAACGCCGGACCGCTTCCGGGCATAAACCTGGCAAACGGACCCGGATTGCCGTTGCCTCCGATTCCGGGCATAAACCCGAACGATCCGAGGATGAATAACCTGATCGGCACCGCCCTTGGCACGTTCCTGGGGTACATGGTCCAGAACAACATCAACAACAATAATCGGGATCGTTACTACCATGACCGGGATCCCTACAGATATCGAGATTACCGGTACTACGGAAGGCCCTACGGGGGGTATGATAACCCGTACTATGGCAACCGATACTATCGATACGATAGAGACGATGACGACGACTAGTCATGGTCGGACGGACGAGGCCGGGACAATGAATGGCGTTTCCCGTCGGACCTAGTGGGGCGGCCCGGCCCCGTCACGGAGATGGGAGAAATGGAAGATCAATGAGGGGAGCGCAAGCTCCCCTTTTTTTCAGGAATCTCGATAAGAGGGTCACCGCACCATGAAAGTTGATACCAGGAAGAAAATCATCGACGTCTCGCTTGCGCTGTTTGGAAAATACGGCCTGGGTAACACCGCGACGTCCGACATCATCAAATACGCCCAGATCTCCAAGGCCACCTTCTACAACCATTTCGGGAGCAAAGAGGAGATCTTCCTGGCAATCATGGAAAGCGAGATAGATAAGAACGAATCGGCCCTCAGGAAGGCGCTGGATGATGTGAACGATCCTTATGAAAAGCTTAAAGTCTTTTTTATTTTCTCGGTCAACGGGGCCCGGCGGATATTGAAGCTCCTCAATATCCGCCTTGGCGAATTTGATCTGCTTCCCATCATCCCGAAGACATACATCGAGGAGCGGATGAAGAAAGGCCTGGATATCATCAAGGGGATCCTCGCCGACGGCGTAGACAAGGGCGTTCTCGAGGTCGACGATCCGGAGCTCACGGCATATATGATTCAGAGAACGATCGACGTATTCATCGATCCATTTCACGTGCGGCACGGCCCGTCGGTCACCATCGAGGAGGAGGCGGATCGGGTCGTGAGGGTGCTCTTCTTCGGGCTCTCCAAAAGTCGGCGGCGCTCGTCGTGACCGCATGCGGGGATGACATCTGCCCCGTTCATCCGCGAGCGCACTCCGTCAGATGGGCCGATGGGCCGGTTTACGGGTGCCTCCGGGTGCGATCGATGACGCCGACATGAGGCATCCTCTTCGGCACCGAGCCCGTCGTTCCCTTCGGGCTGCCCTCGTCGCTTCTCCCCTTTTTGCATTGACAAAAACGCCCCTTCCTCTATAATAAAACAAACAACCCGAAACGGCATACCGAGCGCATTAGTTGTATTCTAACGGCCGGCCGCATGAGCGGCCCCGGCATGATCGACGTGGACGCCACCGATAAAGATATCCTCAAGGTCATCCAGGAAGAATTCCCTCTCACGAGGCGGCCCTTCGCCGATATCGCCGATCGTCTGGGACTCGCGGAGTCCGACGTGATCTCCCGGGTCGCGGCCCTCAAGGACGCCGGGATTATTCGGCGCATCGGGGCGCTGCTCGACGCCCGGTCCGTCGGTGTCGTGACGACGCTTTGTGCGGCGCGCGTCGAGCCGGAGCGGATCGGGCAGGCCGCCGAGGCGGTCAGCTCGTTTGCGCGGGTAACCCACAACTACCAGCGGGACGGGGACTACAACCTCTGGTTTACCGTCTGGGGAAAGGACGAGGTGGAGCTGGAACGGACAATCGGCGACATCGAGGGGAAAGCCGCGATCTCCGTCATCCGGCTGCCCGCCGTCAAAACCTACAAGATCAGGGCGGTCTTTGACCCTGCCTGAGGATAAAGCCCCGGACGCAACGCGATCGGCCGGAGCGACGCGGGAATCGATAGGACCATACCGGACGTCAGATGATCACCTATAAGGTCAAGGAGCTGACCATTGTCACCGACGAGACGATCCAGGACGCACTGAACCGGCACGTCGGGGAGGGGTGGAGACTCGACACGATACAGTTCGCCATGGGGCCGGCCAGCAAGCGACCCGCGATGGCGTTTATCCTCTTTATAAGGGAAGACGACGATGACCACAGTGCCCAAGAAGGCTGACCTCACCCACCGTTTGCTGGCACGCTTTATAGACTTTCTGATCGGTGCCGCCTTCTGTCTGGTCCTCTACCCGGTCGGCGTCCTCATGGGTGCGACCTATATCGCCATCGCCGACGGCCTCTTCGGAGGCCAGAGCCTCGGGAAACGGATCATCGGGCTGAGGGTCGTGCGCGCGGCCGACGGCGGGCCGATCACCTTCAAAGACTCGCTGATCAGGAACTCCGTCTACTCCCTCATTTACCTCTTCTATCTCATCCCCTATCTCCGCTGGGTCCTGATCCCCACGGTCGGCCTGGCCATCATCGCCTTTGAGGTCTATTATATTGTCGTCGACGTGAACGGATTTCGCGTGGGAGACCTGGCCGCGGACACCCGGGTCATCGACGATCCCGTACTGGAATAGCCGGGCCCCGATCGTTTGATGCCCTCGGCCTCCGGGCGTGGGAACGGACGGCCTCGATCTCCGGTTGCGACGGGCCCATGCCTCGTCACTGTTTGAAACAGGAAATCCTGCGAGGGAACGGGGTCCGCGCAGGGTGCCCGGGGCGGCTGCCGCCCCATCATCGTGCACAACGGCACAGGAGGAAGCGATGCCCCAGATACCCAAGCCGATCACCGCACCCCCCGATTCGACCGAGCTCGCCGGGAGGCTTGCGCGCGTGCAGTCCCTCATGAAGGACAAAGGCCTCGACTATTACGTCTCTTTCGACCCGGTCAACGTCTACTACCTCACCAATTTCGCCAACAACGTCCACGAGCGGCCCTTTATCCTGATCATTCCCCGGTCGGGCACGCCCACGATGCTGTGCCCCCTCCTGGAGTCCAGCCACGTCAAGGCGAGGGCCCGGTGCGACCTCACCTACGTAACCTACTACGAGTTTCCCGCCCCCGCCGGTGAAAACTGGTATGACCTCTACGACGGGCTCATCCCCGCAAAGGCCCGGGTGGGGGTCGAGGAGGCGATGCCGGTCGGGATCTATCAGAAGACCCGGGGGACCGTCGTGGTGACCGATATCATCGACGACGTGCGCCTGGTCAAGACCGACTACGAGATCGGCCGATCGGTGCACGCCGCGGGCATCGTGAGCTTCGGGCACGCAAAGCTGCTGGAGGTCACCCGTCCCGGCGCGCTGGAGATCGCCATCTACGGCGAGGTGGTGCGGGGGATGATGGGAAAGGTGCTGACCGAGATCCCGGAGGCAAACCTGATCGTCTCACGCTTCGTGGGGGCGGTGTGGCCCCCCTCGATCTCCCACGATCCCCACCGCGTCCCGACCCCTTACCTGCCGATGGAAGAGGGCGGGCCCCACGTCTCCATCGTGACGGCCCAGGTTGACGGCTACGGGATGGAGATGGAAAGAAGCTTCTTCCTGGGCAACGTCCCGAAGGACGCCGTCAAGCCCTTCGCGGTCATGATGGAGGCCCGCGCGCTGGCCTACGAGCTGGCCAGGCCGGGGGCGGTCCTTTCGGAGATCGACCGGCGCGTGCGAAAGGTGATCATCGACGCCGGCTACGAGAAATACATCCTCCACCGGACGGGACACGGCCTGGGGATAACCGGCCACGAGGCGCCGTATCTCGCCCTCGGCGACGACCGGAAGCTGGAGCCGGGGATGCTCATCTCCATCGAGCCGGGCATCTACATCCCGGGCAAGGGGGGCTTCAGGCACTCGGATTCCGTCCTGATCACCGATTCCGGAAACGTGCGGCTCACCGAGGCGCCCGACACCCTCGAGCAACTGACGATCACGGCCTGAGAGCCGAAGATCGGGGAGACCACCCGTGAAAGAACATGACAACGCGACATCGCGCTTTACCGTCGGCGGGCCGTGGGCGACCTTCACGCTCGTCGTCGTGACGCTGCTGTACATCGTCAACTATATGGACCGGATGGTGCTTTCGGCGACGCTTCCCCTCATCAAGGCGGACCTCGGGCTTTCGGACGCCCAGTGCGGCTGGCTGGGGACGATCTACTTCATCGTCGTGGCGGCCCTCACGCTTGCCGGCGTCCATCCTCTGCGACCGCTGGAGCCGCAAGAAGTCGCTCGCGATCATGGCGCTGCTTGTGGAGCGGCGCCACCTTCCTCACCGGCGTCGGCCGCGGCTTTCTGCCGCTGTTTGCCGCCCGGGGCGGGGTCGGGGTGGGGGAGGCGGGCTTTACCCCCGGCGGGATCGCCTACGTCTCGAGCTCGTTTAAGGAGGAATCCCGCGCCAGGGTCATGGGAGTCTTCAACCTGGGCCAGCCCCTCGGCTCGATCCTCGGCATCGTCATCGCCGGCGTCGCGGCCCAGGCCAGCCTCTGGGGCATGGGGTGGCGCGCCCCCTTCTTCCTCTTTGCGATTCCCGGCGTCCTGCTGGGGATCCTGGTCCTGTTCACCCGTGATTATCCGACGGTGCCGATCTCGGCGCGAGGCTCCGACGGACGGCAGATCGGCGTCGGCAAGGGGCTGTTGCTCATCCTCAGGACCCCGACGCTCCTCTTTACCTCTCTCGGTGTGGGGGCGTTGAGCTTCGTGGGAGGGGCCGTGGCCTATTGGCTTCCCACCTATTTCGTGAGGACCCGGGGTATCGACGTGGCCAAGGCATCCTACCTGATGGGCGGGATCATCCTGGTGGCCTGCGCCGGCCCCATCGTCGGCGGGATCCTGGCCGACGAGTGGAAGAAGAAACGCGCAAACGCCCGGCCGCTCACCGCGGCCATCTTCGCGCTGTTCCTCGGGGTCTTCCTCTATTTCGGCTTTTTCGTGGACCTGGCACGGGTCTTTTCCGCCTCGTACCTGATCTTCATCATCGCGGGGGTGCTGCTGTTTGCCTACACCGCCCCCGCCTACACCGTGACCCAGGACCTCGTGCCCCGGTCCATGCGCAGCATCAGCATGGGCCTTCTGGTCCTGATCACCTACGGCACGCTCGGGGCCTACTCCCCGGTCGTGGTGGGGTGGCTCTCGGACGTCCTCGGGTCGCCCGGGCAGCCGAATCTGACGGCCGCCTTCATGTTCGTCCCGCCGGTCGCGTTTCTGGGCGCCTTTCTCTTCTTCATGGCCGCGCGCTTTCACGACCGCGACGTGGCGGCGGTCACCTCGGGCATCGGGGACGGCGACGCTCCCGCCGGCGGCCGGTGACGGGACATAGGGCGTGCGGCCCCGACTGCCACGATTGGATACAATGGGCTACAATGGGCTTGAAAAGACGGGGTCGTCGTTGTAGAATGAGGCCACGTTTCCCCGGGCGACCGTCCGGGGCGGCGTGACCGCGGCCGGGACAGGAGACAATCCGCTATGGCATCGGGCCCGTCTGACGATACGGACGTGTTGGTCATCGACACGCTTACGGTGGTGACCAGCAGGCAGGCGGACGGGAGTTACCGGTCGGAGGTGATCGACCTGCCGGGCTGCGTCGCCCGCGCCGCGACGCGCGAGGAAGTGGTGGGGGAGACGAAAAAGGCCATCGCGTCTTTTCTCGGCAGATAGCCCCGAAGGGGCGCAACTATCATATCTATAATATATATACGGGACACCATACGATGAAAAAGCCAGCCACGCCAGGCAGAAGGGCCGGCGTCAAGAAAGCGCCGTCCGGGACATCCGGCCTTTCCCTCAATCTCCTCCTGATCCTCCAGGCCGTCTATTGCCTGGCGGGGATCGGCTATAACGTCATCAGCCTCATCCTTTCGCGGACGGGCGGCACGCCCCTCTCGGCGACCAACCCGGTAACGGGGATGATCGTCATGGCCGTCTACGGCGGGTGCCTTGTCGTCGGCGCGCTGAGGTACGTCAGGATCTACCGCATCCTGATGGCCCTTTCCCTGCTCGTCTTCGGCTACGGGGGGGTGATCGTCCACGTCATGAACTTTGCCGCGGACCGCACCTTCCTCTACAGCTCGATGACGGCCTGGGCCGTGGCGATAGGCATCAACGTCTTCGGCCTCGTCCTCAACCTTGTGGCAGCCCTCGGGTTCTTTTCGGACGTCAAAAAGTAATGCCCACTCCATACAGCCGCGGTTCGTCTTCGGAACGCCGGCCGAGAGAATAATCCATGCGATACGAGCTATTTGTCGGCGGCCGTTACCTGAAGTCCAAGCGCAAACAGGCCTTCATCTCGATCATCACCCTCATCTCCGTGGGGGGGGTCGCCATGGGGGTGGCGGCCCTCATCGTCGTCACCTCGGTCATGACGGGCTTTACCCAGCAGCTCACCGACAAGATCCTCGGGGTCTATTCGCACCTGGTCATCATCAAGGAGGGGGAGCCCTTCGTCGAGTATCCGGAGGTCACCGCCGAGATCAAGGGGGTCCCCGGCGTGGTCGCGGCCACGCCCTTTATCCAGACCCAGGTGATGCTGACGACGACGGGCGGGGACATGACGGGGGCGGTGCTCAGGGGCGTGGACATCAAGAGTGCGCCGGACGTCATCTCCGTCAAAAAGGACATGGTCAAGGGGAGCTTCGAAGACCTCGGCAAAGGCCCGAGGACCGGGCCCCCGGCGTCATCCTCGGGACGGAGCTTGCCAAGAAGCTGGGGGTGGCCGTCGGCGACGACGTGATCATGCTCTCGCCGATGGGTGGGGAGGCTTCGCCCCTCGGGATGACCCCGCGGATGAAAACCTTTGCCGTCGTGGGGATCTTCGATTCGGGGATGTTCGAGTATAACGGCACGTTTGCCTACATCTCTCTTCCCGCGGCCCAGAGCTTCCTCGAGGTGCCCGGCGCCGTTACCGGCATCGAGGTCAGGCTTGCCGACGTCTACAAGGCAAAGGAGGTCGGCGATATCCTCAGGGCCAAGCTCTCGTTTTCCTACGCCGTGCTGGACTGGATGCAGATGAACCGGAACCTCTTTGCCGCGCTGGCGCTGCAAAAGGCGACGCTCTTCGTGATCCTCATGCTCATCATCTTCGTGGCGGCCTTCAACATCGCCTCGACCCTCATCATGGTGGTCATGGAAAAGAACCGGGACATCGCGATCCTCTCGGCGATGGGCGCCACGCGGGGGGGGATCATGCGGATATTCATGTTCGAGGGCTTCGTCGTCGGGGCCTTCGGCACGATGATCGGGCTGGTCGCGGGCCTCGTGGGGTGCCGGCTCCTGGAACAGTACCACTTTATCGACCTTGACCCGAAGATCTACTACTTCACGACCCTGCCGGTCCAGATCGTGGCCTCGGACGTCGCCGTTATCATCGCGGCCTCCCTGGCGATCTGCCTGGCTTCGGCCTTATACCCGGCCTGGCGGGCCTCCCGCATGGACCCGCTGGACGCCATCCGATACGAGTAGCGGGGGAACGCCCATGCTCAGACCATATCGAAAGGGGATTATCATGAGACGACCGATCGCCGCTCTTCTTGTCTTCGTCATCCTGCTTGTCGCGACGTTGGCGGCTGGCGGCCGACAACGCCACCATCACCGGGGACGGCGTGCGGATGCGGGAGGAGGCGAGCACCGACGCGCCGGTATCGCCACCCTCAATACGGGGGCGCGGGTGGAGGTGGTCAACCGGTCGGGCGTTACCCAGACGATGGACGGCGTTCTTACCTACTGGTATTACGTCACGTAGGCGAAAGCTCGGGCTTTGTCGTCGGCCGTTTTCTGGCCATCGACCCGACGGCGGCGCCCTCCTTTGTGCCGGTGATCCGGCCCGAACGGCCCGAACGTCCCCTTCGAGGACTGGGGGGCCTGTCCCTTCGAGTGCTGCACCTACCGGGAGTGGAGCGTCGAAAAGGAGACGGTCATCAGGGCCGACCGGTACGATACGTCCCCGGCGGCGTTTACCGTCGACGCCCGGGGAATGGGTGACGGGGCTCACCGGCGTGGTGATCACGACGGTGCCGGGGCGGGCCGACGTGTGGGCGCCCATGACGCTCGAGGACCGGCCCGCGTCGCCGGGGGACGTGGTCTAGTCTCTTGACCTACCAGGGAGAGGGGTTCTACAAGGTCTGGTTCGAGGGCCAGATCTCGACGGGGTGGAACGGCTACGACGACATCGTGCTGACGGTCGGAGCCGGTCTCGGTCTGGTGGGCGAAGATCAGGAACACGAAGGGGCAGGTCGGCTGGACGAACCAGACCGATAACTTCGGGCACATAGACGGGTGCGGGGGGGACTAATCCTCCGAACGATCACAGAACATATAAACAACTCGCGGATATGAAAATGAAGATACTCGCTTTACACGCAAGCCCCCGCAAGGACAGCAACACCGACGTCCTTCTCGACCGGATCATCCAGGGGGCCCAGAGCAAGGGGCACACGGCAGAAAAGGTCTATCTCTACGATTTCGAGATCCGGCCCTGCATGGACTGCCGGGCGTGCAAGAAGGGGGACGCTCGTCTGCGTCCTCAAGGACGGGATGCAGCCGATCTACCCGAAGCTCGCCGCGGCCGATATCATCGTCTTCGGGACGCCGGTCTACTGGTACGGCCCCACGGCAAAGATGAAGCTGGTGATCGACCGGCTGCGGCCGTACATCGCCAGCGCCGGGCTCAAGGGAAAGAAGGGCGCCATCGTCGTCCCCTCCGAGGAGGGGGAGGCCTGCTGCGGGCCGATCAAGGAGATGTTTCGGATGTCGTTCGGCTACCTGGGGATGGAGCCCGCGGGCGAAATCCTTGCCCGGGCCTACGAGCGGGGGGAGGTCAAGGGACATCCCGGGGAGCTGCAAAAGGCCTTCGACCTGGGGGCGTCCTGGGAGGGGTAGAGGGGAGTAATCTCAGGCTAGAGTCTCAAATCCTTCCTTGACCCTTCCTGCCTTCTTACACTTCAGGGGAAGAATAAATTGTGCAATCGGGTACTACTTAATATCATCTAAAGATTTTGACTTAAGTTCAAGGGACTTTTTCTGATCCTCAATAGATTCTTTTGTCTTACCTAATAGAAGATTCACCGCAGCTCTCGCTTCATATGCCTTTGAGTTGTTTGGGTCTAACTTAATCGCCTTATCACAGTCTTTTAGGGCTTCACCGTATTTCCCCAACTGTATATATACCACCGATCTCTGGGAGTATGTATAAGAATATCCTGGGGATATCTTAATAGCTTCACTGTAATCAGATAGAGCTTCGTCAAATCTTCGCATAGACGCATAAATAAGGGCTCTTGTACTATAGGCTGTAAACGAATCAGGATCAATCCTTAGAGCCGATTCAAAATCAAGAAGGGCTTCGTTGTATTTACCCTTCATTGCGTACGCACCTCCCCTTAAAGCATAGGTACAGGCTAGTTCCTTATTCAAGTTTGCGATAGACTCATCATATTTGCCCAAGAACAAGTAAGCAGTTGATTTCCATTTATAGACACCGTTATATCCTGGCTCTTTTTCAATCACTTTGTCAAATTGTTTAAGGGCTTCGTCAACATTTGCATTCATAAGTTGCTTGATTCCACTACAATAGTATTCATCAGTAGGTGAATCCGCGTAAACATGACTTACAGTGATTAGCAGTAAGACCGAAAGAAAAAGCATTTTTTTCATTTCTAACTCCCTTCCTGATTAGAATAGGTAGATACTTTAATTCTGTCTTAGGTTTATTATCTGGGATATGGATCACATAACTCATTTTAATTTCCTTCGATAATATATTTAATAACGACATAACGTACGAAAAGATAGATGATCCAAATTGACGAGAAACCTAAAACGAAAGATAATGAATAGGCAACTGGTGTCACCAGGATACTTCTGCAAGTTTTAGGCTTGTATGGACGCTGAGGGTATCGAAATTAGTGAATGAATCAATGATATCAAACCCAACAAGCGTTCTTTCAAATGCAAAATGAAATATGGGAATTGCTATAATGCCGACTAGTATTGACAGAACTAGTGTAAGCCTAGAAAGGCCTTTTTCACTGTTTAGTTCTGTCTTTTTTCTATCATTGTACTTAGTCCTAAAACTATCATCTATATGTCTTTTTATCTCATCAAAAGATTCCATCGCTCTAGTATAGAGCCTGACGTATTCAACCATCTTTTCTTCGTAATCTTTAACAAACGTGTCCTTGAGAATCCCTACTGCTATTTGGTCGGGAAGTTTTTTATCGTCGGCATCTAGATGAGACCAATTGATTATAAAGGTGTGCGTTTTCCCTAATGACTCAATGGTTTCATAGAAATTCTTTATCATATCGTGAAGTTCGTCATCGTCCACGTAAAAAAGATTAGCATACAAATAAAGTTCCGCTGACATAGTATCTTTTATTATCGCACTGTCGATAAGTTCTAAGGCTACGCCAAGTGAGTTGAACCTCTTCCTGTCAATTGTCCAACCTTTATCACTTACACTGTCGAAATTTAAGAATTTAGGAAGCAAATCAAGTGTCTCTTTCTTAAGCTTGAAATCAATCAGTATCGACCTCATATCTCCGACAATCTTTGGGTAAACTCTAATTCTTGAGTTCAACAATTCCTGCGTCTTACGCTTATCAATGTCAGCGATTATTCTCGATTCTTCACGAACCGAGTCAATTTTTGCTTCTATTGTCTTCTTAAATGCGTAAACGACAACAACATATACAATTAAGAATATTAGATTAATTATTAGACTCTGGTTAATCATATTACATACCCCTCTCCATAACCACGGTCTTTTAAGTAAGACCGCCATCACCGGACCTATTACTCGATAATTTCCAGCACCGCCCGTTTGTTGAATTTCACGGACGCGGCAGAAAGGATCATCCACATCGCCTGCGCTGTTCGCCCCTCTTTACCTATTACCTTTCCGAAGAGTGATCGCTTTGCTCGCGATCACAGGTGAGATTGCCACGCCGCCGGCTGGCGGCTCGCAATGACGGGTTGGGGGGCTTGCGTGGAGTGACGAATTAAGGTGACACCATACTTAATTAATAAGCTTCTCTGCTTAAACCGAAGAAGTAGTAATTAAGTATGGTGTCACCTTAATTCTACTAAACCCGCCTTTAGCCGGTGGTCATGAGGTCGAGTTTCTCGATGTGGGGTATATTCTGGGTGTCTATGATCTCGATGACCCCCCGGTTCATCCGCCGTTTCATCTCGGCGAAGATCCCGCGTTTTTTCTGGAAGGTCCGCGCAAAGGCGAGGGCCTCGCTCATCAGCGTCTCCGCGTTTTCCGTGACCTTGACGAAGATATGGTGCGGCTCGAGGTCCCTTGCGGTGTAGCGCTTGCCGGAAAGGAACATCTCCTCCAGCTTATACTGGGGGATCGCCTTCTTGCAGATGGCCATCAGCCCGGGCATCAGCGGGATGTCGATATCCACCTCGGGGTAGAAGAAATAGCCCCGGTCCCCGCGCATGAAACGAAAATCGCAGGCGCACGCGAAGTTCGCGCCGTTTGCCGCCGCGTGCCCGTTGATCGCCGCGATCATCGGCATCGGGAACGTCAGCATCCGCTTGAAGAGGCCGTCCGAAGCGCGGAGAAAGTCCCTCACCGCGTCATGTTCGTTCTTGCCTATCGACCCGGCCACCCACGGGACGTCAAACCCCTGCGACCAGTTCTTCGGGTCGGCCGACGTGATGACGACCGAACTGATCGCCGTGTCCTTCTCGATCTCGTCAAACACCGCGTTCATTGCCTCGACGAAGGCGGGGTTTTGCCGGTTCTCGCCGTTGTTCATGACGACGATTGCCACGCTCTCGTCCTTCTTCCATTCGACTACTGACATGGCATGATCCTTCAGCCTTAACGGGTTAACGGGCCCGATACTTTACATACCCACGTTGCGTGAACCAATCGATAGTATTCTTAATGGTGATCTTGATGGGGGTCAACCGCAAGCCCAGTTCATTTACGGCCTTTGAATTATCAAAATGTTCACCCATATTTCCGATACGCACCTGGGACAACGAAACGACGGGGGTCTGTTTCGTGATACGGGCCTGGACATGAAAGACGTACCCCAGCAACAGTGCAACTCCGTAAGGAAGCTTCAGCCGTGGCGGCTTCACCCCGGCGATTTCGGCGACCAACTTGAAGAAATACCCGACGGTCACGTTCTCGTTGCCGAAGATATACCTTTCACCGATCCTTCCCTTTCTGGCCGCCAGAAGGTGTCCGCGCGCAACATCCTGAACATCTATGACGTTGATCGCTCCATCGATATACCCCGGCATCTCTCTGTTGACGATATCTAGGATCAACTTCCCGGAAGGCGTAGGCTTGATATCTCTCGCTCCGATGACCAGAGTCGGATTCACTATAACCATTGGGAGACCCTGTTTGCAGATTTTCATGGCTTCGATCTCCGCCAGGTACTTCGAGATGGCATAGTGGTCGCCCGTTTTCCATGCATTGAACTGGGCTTGCTCATTTACGAAATTGCCGGCTCCGTGAGAGCCTATCGTATTGGAGGTACTCGTATAGACGACTTTCTCCAATCCCTGCGCAAGGGCTTCCTGGAGAATGGTCTTCGTTCCCTCGACGTTTACCTCGTAGAAAAGATTCTTGTTCAACGACCAATGGGCGAAATAGGCCGCCACATGGTAAAGGGTATCGCAGCCTTTCAGAGCAGCCCTCATAGACCCCCTGTCCCGAGTATCGCCATAGACTCGTTCCACCTCGAGGCCATCTATATTTTGTGTATCGCTGTCTTTCCTGATCGTAACCCGTACGTCCCGGCCATCGTTCAACAGCTCTCTGACCACTGTTGAGCCGATGAACCCGGTGGCACCGGTGACCAAAGTCTTCATCCAAAACCTCCCTGCGACCCTACTGAATCATTTCGTTGGATTCGAGTGTTAAGGCTACCGGACAAGCTCACGCGTACGTTATTAAGAGACGACTGTGGAAACGGAGATCTCGCGCTCGATTCCGTACAAAGTCATTTGGTATTGGGATTTTCCGGTTCGGACTCGGGCTTATAGATGAGCCTGCCCGTTCCCGGTTCGACTATATAGATATCACCGGCGCGGCCCTTTCTGTCGAACACGCCCATCCTTCGCGAGGCCTCGTAGTTGCCCAGGACGCTGGCCTCATACCCGGCCGGGTCTTTCATTCTGAGTTTTTCCCTGGCTTCGAAGAATTGTTTGTCCTCTTCGTTCCAGAGCGCCCTTTTTCCATTCCCTGGCTATCTCTTCATAGTCGATATAGCGGCCCCGGTATCTGAACAGTCCCCTGTCGGCATACCCGTATCCCTGCAGGATGATCTCGGCGTTTATGCAGGTCCCGTCCATCAGATAGACGTACGCGAGGGTCCTGTCGTATTTGTCCTTCCGGGGCAGGCCCAATTTGAGGCTTACGCGTTTGCCTTCGACGAGTCCCTTTGCGTACCAGTACGCCTCGTTCGCGAACCACTCCGCCGGTTCGTGGGGGCCGGGTATCGTGGGGGTGGTGACCCCGATGAGCCGGACGGTCCGGCCGTCGTCGAGCTCCAGGGTGTCTCCGTGGAGCACGCGAGTGCACAGGTAGGTATCATCGGCAGCGGCCGCCGTCGCGGCGGCCAGAAGAAACAAAAGGGCGAAGATTTTGCTCATGCTCATCACCAATGAAGAGAACCGTCCTCACCACGTACGTTACTCGAGGATCTCCAGCACCGCACGCCTGTTGAATTTCATGGATGCGGCCGAAAGGATCGTCCTCATCGCCTGCGCGGTCCGCCCCTGTTTGCCTATCACCTTTCCCATGTCTTCCTTGGCGACCCTCAGCTCGATGACCGATGTCTGATCACCTTCCACTTCCGTTACCTCAACCTTGTCAGGATTGTCAACCAGCGTCTGCGCGATCACCTTAATCAGTTCCTTCATTTCTCAGCCTCCCATCTTCGACTAAATTACCGTTTTCATTGTCTCGGCTCCTCTCGTTTCATTATCTCATAACTTTGGACGTCCCTCGCCATAAATCGTGAGAATAAATGGCCGCCCTCCCCCCGGAGTGTATATGTATACACGGCGGAGCTGTGCGTTGTTCTTCCGTTTTAAGCGGGAAATGGTCTCGACCTGGGGTCTCGATCCGGATTGACATTACGATACGCCGTAAGGAAAGCCCCTACACGATACTACAATGAGCGTAAATGTCAAGGTGTTCGGTTAAGAAAGGTCCCGGGCGGCCGGGAGGCGTCTGTCCCGCTCTGCAGGTCAAAACCTATCCCCTCGTTGCAGGGAGTCACCCCAGGTCCTTTCCCCTTGACTATCCCCGGTCTATACGGTAAAGTTACTCATTTACTACGAATGGAGGAAACGGTGTCGGAGCGGGACGGGGCGCAGGCCCCAGAGCAGGAGTTAATCCGCGTCAGGCGGGAAAAGCGGGACGCGATCAAGGCGGCGGGCGGCAAACCCCTACCCCAACGACTTTCGCCCCACCACCACCGCCCGCGAGGTCGCCGACCGCTACGCCGGCACGACCCGCGAAGTCGCTCGAGGGCAACACCGACGCGCTCGCGGTGGCGGGAAGGCTGATCGCCAAGCGCGACTTCGGGAAGTCCTCCTTCGCCCACATCCTTGACGGCACCGGAAAGATCCAGCTCTTCTTCCAGGCGCAGGCCCTCGGCGACGGCTACGACGAGACCGCGCCGCTACGACATCGGCGACATCATCGGGGTGGTCGGCACGCCCTTTCGCACCAAGACCGACGAGCTGACGATCAACGTCACCGCAGACGCGGCTTTTGACCAAGGGGCTCAGGCCGCTTCCCGAAAAGTGGCACGGGCTCTCCGACGTCGAGACGCGCTACCGGCGCCGCTACGTCGACCTGATCGTCAACCCCCACGTCAAGGAAGTCTTCATGACGCGCAGCCGCCTGATCGCGGCCGTGCGCGCCTTTTTCATCGAGCAAGGGCTTTATCGAGGTCGATACCCCGATGCTCCACCAGATAGTGGGCGGGGCCGCCGCGCGCCCCTTCGTCACCCACCACAACACGCTGGACATGGACCTCTTCCTTCGCATCGCCCCGGAGCTCTACCTCAAGCGGCTCGTCGTCGGCGGGATGGATAAGGTCTTCGAGATCAACAAGAACTTCAGAAACGAGGGGATCTCCACCCACCACAACCCCGAGTTCACGATGCTCGAGTTCTACGAGGCCTACAGGACCTACGAGGATTGCATCGCGCTGACCGAAGAGCTCTTCTCGTCCGTCGCCCGGAAGGTGCTCGGGACCACGAAGCTGACCTACCAGGGCGCCGCAGATCGAGCTGGCGCCCCCGTGGGAGCGGATAGAGCTGGCCGATGCCGTCGTGAAATACGGCGGGGTCGAAAAAGAGGTGATCGCGGACGAGTCGCAAGATGCGCGACCGCCTGAAACAGCTCGGCGTCGAGCCCGAGAAGGGCTGGGGAAGCGGCAAGCTCCTGCTTGAGCTCTTCGAGAAGACGGCCGAGGATAAGCTCACCGGGCCGGTCTTCGTCACCCAGCTACCCCACGGAGGTCTCGCCCTTGAGCCGCCCGTCGGACGACCGGCCCGGCTTTACCGACCGCTTTGAGCTCTACATGGCCGGGATGGAGATCGCCAACGCCTTTTCGGAGCTCAACGACCCGGACGACCAGGAGCGCCGGTTCCAGCACCAGCTGGAGGCCGACGACTTCGGCGAGGGGGTGCGGGAGTACGACCGGGACTACATACGCGCCCTCGAGTACGGGCTTCCCCCCGCGGCGGGGGAGGGCATCGGGATAGACCGGATGGTGATGATCTTTACCGATTCGGCCTCGATCAGGGACGTGATCCTCTTTCCGCAGATGCGGGAAAAGGAATGAGAAGGCGAGACGCGGGCTGAGAAACGCTTCCACCCCGTAGTCAGGGGATTGCATCGTCCCGCCACGTCGCTCTGCTCCTCGCGGCTTCGGCAGGACGCTCCTCGCAATGACACGTTACAATCGACGTCGGGAAGGTTAGGGACTCCAAAGGGACTATGTACGAACTCTTCATCGGCAGGCGCTACCTCAGGGCAAAGCGCAAACAGGCCTTCATCTCGCTGATCACCGTTATCTCCGTCGGCGGCGTCGCCATCGGGGTATCCGCGCTCATCATCGTCATCTCGGTCATGACCGGGTTCAGGGAAGACCTCCAGGCCAAGATCCTGGGCGCGAACGCCGACCTCGTCGTGAAGACCGAAAAGCCCTATTTCGGGCCCTACCAGAAGACGATGGACCGGATCGCCGCAAAACAAGGACGTGGTGGCGTTGACCCCCTATATCGAGTCCCAGATCATGCTCTCCACCGAGGGGGGGATATCGGGGGCGATACTCAGGGGGATCGACCCCGAGACGGCGCCCGGCGTCATCGCCATAAAGAAGGACCTCAAGATCGGGGACCTGGACGAGCTGACCAAGGGCCGGGACGGGATGCCGGGGATCGTCCTGGGCGTGGAGCTGGCCAAGATCCTGAGGGTCACCTACGGGGACCCCGTTATCATGCTCTCCCCGACGGGGGGCGACATCACCCCGATGGGCATGACGCCCAAGATGAAGCGGTTCGTGGTCGTGGGGATCTTCGAGGCCGGGATGTTCGACTACGATTCCTCGTTCGCCTACGTCTCGATCGGGGCCGCGCAGGATTTCCTGGATCTGCCCGACGTGATATCCGGCATCGATATAAAGGTCACGGACATCTACCGGGCGCGGGAGGTCGGCGAGCGGCTCATCGGGGAGATCGGGTCTCCCTTTGTGTCGCTGGACTGGATGGCGATGAACAAGAACCTCTTTGCGGCGCTGGCGCTGGAAAAGGTGGCGATGTTCATCATACTGGTGATGATCGTCTTCGTGGCGGCCTTCAATATCGCCTCGACCCTCATTATGCTGGTTATGGAAAAGGCAAAGGACATCGCCATCCTCAAGGCGATGGGGTCCACCAGGAGGAGCATCATGAAGATATTCATCATCGAGGGAACGATCATCGGCGCCTTCGGGACGGCCATCGGGGCGGTCTTCGGCTGGGGGATGTGCATCCTCCTCAAACAGTACCACTTCATCAAGCTTGACCCCAACGTCTATTACATCTCGGCGCTCCCGGTCAAGATCGTCCCCTCGGATATCCTGGTCATCATTGTATCCTCGCTCGCGCTCTGCATGCTGGCGACGATCTATCCCTCCTGGCAGGCCGCCCGGATGGACCCCGTCCAGGCGATGCGTTACGAATAGACCGATGAGCGCCGATATGAAAGACACCAAGCAGCATATCTCGCAGCTCAAGCAGGAAGGGGCCCTGAACATCGGGAGGGGAAATTGGGATAAGGCGCTCGGGGATTTTCTGGAGGTGCTGAAACTCTCCCCCGACGATCAGCACGCCCTGATGAAGGCCGGAGACTGCTGCCAGAAGCTCGGCAGGGCCCGGGAGGCGTGCCGACACTACGAGCGGCTGGCCGATCTTTACACCGCGGAGGGCTTTGTCGTCAAGGCGATCGCGGTGCTCAAGCTCATCATGAAGATCATGCCCGATTTCCCGAACGGTGAAAAGAAGCTCTCGATACTCTATGAGCAGAAGGTCGCCGGCGCGGAGCCGGCCCTGCCGGCTAAAAGGGGGACGGCCGCGTCCGACCGCCGATATGAGAGACCGCCCCTCTTCTCGGACCTTTCCCACGACGAGTTCATGGCCGTGGTCGGAAAGCTGGCGCCGATAGAGGTCCCGATGGGGGGGATGATCATCCGGGAGGGCGAGAAAGGGGACTCGATTTTCATTATCGTCTCGGGGGAGGTCTCGATCTTTCGCCGGGACGAGGACAAGAACGAGGTCTGGATCGCAAACCTGGGGGAAGGGAGCTTCTTCGGGGAGTTCGGCTACTTCTCGGGCCAGAAACGCTTCGCCTCGGTAAAAGCCGTTGAGGATACGGCGCTCCTCGAGATCGGCCGGGCCGACATCGAGTCGATCATCTCGGGCCACCCGCGGGTGCGTGAGGTGCTGCTGAAGTTCTACAAGGACAGGATACTCGATACGCTCCTGGCGATATCTCCCCTCTTCTCGGCGCTTTCGTCCGACGAGCGCAAACGGCTCATGATCGGGGTCTCGTTTTCGGCCAGGAGAAAAGGGGAGGCGATCGTGCGGGAGGGAGATCAGGGAGACCGGATGTACGTGATCATATCCGGGGAGGTGGCCGTCACCACCCGGAAAGAGGGGGCGGTACTGGATCTCGCCCGGCTCAGATCGGGTGATTTTTTTGGGGAGGTGTCGGTGATCACGCGGCGTCCCCGGACGGCCACCGTGACCGCGGGGACGGACGTACACCTTGCCGAAATAGGAAGGGACTCCGTTGCGGAGTCGATCGGGATGCACCCGGAGATCGAGCAGCGGCTCTCACGGTTTATTCAGATGCGTGTGGAAAACACCATATCGACGTTCATGCAGTTCAAAAACCGAAAGATTGAAAGCGGGTTGGTATAGTCTATGGAGCTTATACGTGTTGAGAAACTGAGCAAGTCCTTCGTGACGGACGGTAAGAAGCTGGAGGTCCTCAAGGGCATCGACCTGTCGGTAGAGCGGGGAGAGGTGATCAATATCCTGGGCGCCTCGGGCGCGGGAAAATCGACGCTGCTGTACATCCTCGGCGCGCTTGACCGCCCCACCTCCGGCACGATCGTTCACGACGGTGTCTCACTCTTTGCCATGGGGGATCGAAACCTGGCGGACTTTCGAAACCGGAAGATCGGCTTCGTCTTCCAGTTTCACCATCTGCTGCCGGAGTTCACGGCGATCGAAAATGTCATGATGCCCGCCCTGATCGCGCGCATGAAACCGGCCGACGCCCGGGACCGCGCGGCATCCATCCTCGACCGGCTGGGGCTTGCCGATCGGTGCGACCACAAGCCCGGCGAGCTTTCCGGCGGGGAGCAGCAGCGTGTGGCGGTGGCGCGGGCCATCCTCCTTTCCCCCGACGTGGTCCTGGCCGATGAGCCGACCGGAAATCTCGATACAAAAACGGGGGAAGAAGTCCACGAGCTGTTGATGGAGCTCAATCGTGAGATGAAGATCACCATGATTATCGTTACTCACAACCTGAAACTGGCCCGGAAGGACGGCAGATCGATGGTCCTCGAGGACGGCAGGATAAAGGACAGCCGGTGATTTTTTCCTTTACAAAAGAATCTGATCTGGTATAATTTTTCCGCTTTCTATGTCTAACTGGAGGACGCGATGAAGAAGAGAGTCCTTGTTTTTCTTTTGATTTTTGCATTTATAGCTGCTTTCTCTAGTACGTGGGCAGTAGGAGCGGAACGGAAGGTCAAGATTACGGTCCTTCCCTTTTCTATATTTTCCGCCGAGGATCTTTCTTCGTACGGGCAGGACATTCAGGAAGTCCTCCTGTCGGCTCTGGCCTATCACGAGAGGATCGAGCCGCTCGATCTGGAGAAGCTTAACAAAATCATAGCGGGTAAACTCCCCTCGGAAATGGACGAGAACTATGCTCGTGAAGTGGGCCGTAAGATGGGAGCCGACTACGTGGTCATCGGAAGCATGACCAAAGTCGGAGAGACCATCAGCCTGGACGCCCGACTTGTCGACCCCCGGTCGAGTAAAGAGCCGGAGCGGTTTTACGTGGAGACCTACGGAATCGCCACCGTGCTGGATCGGGTCGGAGAGCTGGCCAAGAAGATCAACGAGAGCATCTTCGCATCCGACAAAATCGTCAAGGTAACCGTCGTCGGCCTCAAGCGGATCACCGAGGAAGAAGTGCTGGGCAACGTCGTCAGCCGTGAGGGAACGCTGCCGTACGAGAGATTCCTGGCCGAGGACGTGAAGTCGATCACCAACATGGGCTACTTTGAGGACGTTACCGTAGCCACGAAGAAGGTGGAAAACGGCACCGAAGTGATCTTTTCCGTGAAGGAGCGGCCGCTCGTCCGTGAGGTCCGTGTCGTGGGTAACGACGAGATCTCTGCAAAGGATCTCTTTGAGGTCATTACCGTCAAGCCCCCCAAGGTCCTTTCCGTCAAGGACGTGAAGGACAGCCTGGAGGGCATCAAGGATCTCTACATCAGCAAGCAATATTACGCCGCCACGGCCGACTACAAGGTTGAGCCGATCTCCGAGGATGAAGTCGCCGTGGAATTCATCGTCACGGAAGGCGAGCGGATGATGATCAAGAAGATCACCTTTATCGGAAACGATGCGCTGTCGGCTCGCACCATCGAAAAGGGACTGGCCAATAAGCACAAGGGGTGGTTCTGGTTCCTGACCGACCGCGGTAAGTTCCAGAAGGATGAGCTGGACACGGACGTGGAGCGCGTCACAGCGGTCTATTATGACAACGGATACCTCGAAGCGGTGGTTGAGCCCCCCACGGTTGAGATGAAGGGCAAGAATATCTTCATCACGTACAGGATCAGCGAGGGCAAGCAGTATCGTGTCGGTGCGGTCGATGTCTCCGGCGATCTGATTCTCGCCAAAGAGGCTATGACAAAGAAGCTCACGTTGAAGTCGGGCGACGTCTTCTCCCGGGCGAACGTGATTACCGATATCAACTACCTCGTGCGCGAGTACAATAACGAGGGATATGCCCTGGTCGATGTCCAGCCGAAGACCGCCCTTGACAAGGAGAAGCTGCTTATTGACACCAACTATACCATCGTCAAGGGAAAGAAGACCTACTTCGAACGGGTCAACATCAGCGGAAACGTGAAGACCCTTGATAAGGTCATCCGGCGTGAGCTCAAGTTTGCCGAGGGCGATCTCTTTAACGGTGACGACCTCGAGCGAAGCAAGGAGAAGGTAAACAACCTCGGTTACTTCGAAGAGGTTAACTTCGCCACGGAGCGGGGAAGCTCCGATGACAAGGTCATCGTGAATGTCGACGTCAAGGAGAAACCGACGGGGCTGATCTCCGCGGGACTCGGGTATTCGAGCATCGCCGAACTGACCGGTATGATCAGACTCCAGGAAACAAACCTCTTCGGGAGAGGCTACAAGGTCTCGATTGCGGCGGAGTTCTCCAGCATCACCACTAACTACTCCCTGACCATCATCGACCCATACCTCCTGGATACCAACCTGTCGGTCAGCCTCAAGGGGTATAACCTGACACGCTCGTATGACACCTATAGCGCCGAGACCCTCGGCTTTGAGCTCGGATTCGGGTATCCCCTCGGGTCGGACGTGTCGGCGTTCTTCACCTATATCTATAACGACGTGAATATTTTCGATGTCTCGCTGGATGCTCCCCAGGACGTCCTGGATAGCGAGGGACACACGGTCACCAGCGGCGTCGAGGGGATGCTCGTACGCGACACGCGCGACAACACGTTTGATCCCTCCCGGGGATCGGTGAACTCGCTGTCGGTCTTCTACGCCGGCATCGGCGGCGACGAGTATTACGTTAAGGGCGTCGCCGAATCGAGCTGGTACTTCCCGGTAGTGTGGAAATTGGTGTTCCATCCCCGGGCCGAGATCGGCTACATATTCAACATGAATGACGACAAGCTGCCCATCTATACGCGCTTCTTTGCCGGCGGTCTCAACTCGCTGCGCGGCTTCAAGCCCTACAGCGTCGGGCCGATAGACCCGGTGACGGGCGAATTCCTGGGCGGCGACAAGGAGCTCATCGTTAATCTCGAGCTCATCTTCCCGCTCTTTGAGGACATCAAGATGAAGGGCGTCGTCTTCTTCGACGCAGGCAACGTGTGGGGAGAAGACCAGGACTGGGACATCACTGACCTGAGGTATGCCGTTGGCGCCGGTGTCCGGTGGCTGTCGCCGCTCGGACCGATCCGCGTCGAGTGGGGCTACAACCTCGATCCCCGTCCGGGCGAGACTTCTTCGGAATGGAACTTCTCGGTCGGCACCAGCTTCTAACCATCCGAACATGTACCCGGGGGAGGAGCGCACGCTCCTCCCCCCTTTTTATGGAGAGACTATGAAAACAAGGACCACTGTCAGACATTCGTTTCTCGTTCTTTTGGCCTTTTTGCTGACCGCCTTCTTCGCGGTTCATGCCTGGGGAGAGGGAGGAAAGGTCGGCGTCGTGGACATGATAAAGGTCATCGATCAGTCCAAGCAGGGCAAAAAGGCTATGGATGAGATGACCGCGAAACTCAAAACGGCAAAGAGCGACCTGGAAAAGAGGGGTACAGAGCTGCTCGCGCTCAAGGGGCAGATCGAAAAGAACGCGATGACCCTCTCAGCCGGAGGCGCTGGCACAAAAAGAACGGCAGTACCAGGACAAGCTCCTGGACTATCAGCGCAAGCTTGAGGACTATCAGTATCAGCTCCAGTCAAAGAACGACGAAATCAATAAGATGATGCTGACGCTGATGAAAGACATCATCGAGAAGATCGGCGCAACGCAAGGATACGTGTTGATCCTGGAAAAAACCGCTTCGGGGGTTCTCTACCGGAGTGATGCATCCGACCTGACCAACGAGGTGATCCAGGAGCTGAACAAAAAGTAAGACGGATAGCGGCGCCGGGAAACCGGCGCCGTACATTCGAGTAGACGTGGCGGCCCCGGTGATCCGGGGCACTATGCGGCTCGGAGAGATATGGACGGTCGAGCGTGATGGAAAAGACGCTGAAAGAACTGGCCGACTTCCTGGGTGGCGTGGCAGTGGGCGATGAGACCACGGTCATTACGGGCGTTAAGGGGATAGAGGAGGCGGGTCCGGGCGACATTACCTTCGTGGCCAATCCGAAATACATGAAATTCCTGGATACGACCGGCGCCTCTGCGATTATTGCCGCCCCGGACGTTCAGCACGCGACAAAGCCGCTCATCCGGATCGACAATCCCTACCTGGCCTTTACGAAGATCGTCACCCTCTTTTCGGTCAGCGCCCGCGACTATTTCGGGGTATCGCCACACGCCTTCGTGCATGCACGAGGCGCGCGTCGATGCCACGTGCGCGGTCTATCCGTTCGTCTACGTCGGAAAGGGGGCCCAGGTCGGCAGGGGCGCGGTGCTCTACCCCGGCGTCTATCTCGGCGACGGGGCATACGTCGGCGAGGAGTCGATCCTCTACCCGAACGTAGCGGTCATGGACCGCTGCGTCGTCATGAATAGGGTCATCATTCACGGGGGGACGGTCATCGGGGCCGACGGCTTCGGGTTCGCCCACGAGGGTGACAAACAGGTGAAATTCCCTCAGGTCGGGATCGTCGTGATCGAGGACGACGTAGAAATCGGCTCCAACTGCTCCATCGATCGGGCCGCCCTTGGGGAGACCAGGATCTGCCGGGGCGTGAAGATGGACAACCTCATCCAGATCGGGCATAACGTGGTCGTGGAAGAGGACAGCATCCTTGTGGCCCAGGTGGGGATTTCGGGAAGCTCGCATATCGGTAAAAAGGTCATCCTTGCCGGACAGGCGGGGCTTGTCGGACATATCACGGTGGGGGACGGAGCCGTAGTTACGGCCAAAACGGGGGTCTATAAGGATATCGCTCCGGGCGAGGTGATGTCGGGCTATCCCATGATTCCGCATAGAAAATGGCTCAGGGCGATGCCCCTGGTGGCCAAACTCCCTGAGCTCAAGAAGGATATCGACGCCCTTCGAAAACGGATCGATGAGCTGGAGAAGGAAAAGGGGAAGGCGTGAGAGGTACTACGGGTAATCGGACGATATCGCCGGTCCATCTCGCGCCGTATCAACTCGTCGAGGCGATCGTTCAATATGATAAGGGAAGGGGGATAACCTGCAAGACAACGATCCGGGGAGATGAGCCCTATTTTGCAGGACATTTCCCGGGACATCCGATCGTCCCGGGAGTGCTCGAGCTGGAAATGCTGTTTCAGGCGGCCCAACAGTTTCTCGTGATGGAAGGGACCGCCCGCGAAGCGCAGGCGGCTCGGCTCGCCTCGATTACGTCGGCCCGATTCACCAATCCGATCGTCCCTCCCCGGGAGTTGTCGGTGACGGTGGATTTCAAGGAGCACCGGGGATCTGAATCACTCTTTTCGGGCCGCGTGGCAGATGGGCCCGATACATTCGTTCAGGCATCGTTTTCCGTTACGGTTGTTCAAAAGCTATGAAATCGACGATTCATTCCACCGCTATTGTATCCCCCGGGGCCCTGATCGGCGACGGTGTTCAGATCGGTCCCTATGCCATTGTGGGGGAGCGCGTCCGATTGGGCAGCAACGTCACCATCGGTCCGCACGCGGTCATTGACGGTGACACGACTCTCGGCGACGACTGTGTCGTCTACTCCCACGCATCCATCGGGTCAAAATCCCAGGACCTCAAGGATACGGGAACCGGCGGCAAACTCGTGATTGGAAAGGCCTGCGTTTTTCGCGAATTCGTCACGGTCAATACCGGAACGCCGGAAGGGGGCGGGGTGACCAGCCTGGGCGACCGGAACTTCCTCATGGCCTACGCCCATGTCGCCCATGATTGCCACCTCGGCAGCAACATCGTGATGGCCAACGTCGCGACCCTGGCGGGACACGTCACGATCGAGGACTTCGTGGGCCTCGGCGGGCTGGTGGCGGTTCACCAGTTCGTAAGAATCGGGAGAAACGCCTTCGTCGGCGGGGGCACGATGGTCCCGATGGACATCGCCCCCTTCCTGAAGGCGACCCACGGCGACAACCCCCGCGCCAGAATAATCGGGCTCAACACGATCGGGCTCACGAGAAGGGGCTTTCCTCCCGAGGTGGTCGACGCACTCAGGAGGGCCTACCGGATCGTGTGGAGATCGAAAAAACTTCTGAAGGACGCGCTTCAGGAGGCCCAGGGCGAGCTGGGCGATGTGCCGGAGGTATCCTACCTTTTGGACTTCGTCCGCTCCTCGGCGCGCGGGATCACCAGATAACGGCGCGGCACCAGCCGCGGCCAAAGGGCTGTCCGGCCGGCGATACGGGACCAACGGGCCCTTGAAAGGTCAAGAGTGAGCGACACAAATAAAAAGATCAGGATCGGTGTCATCGGTATCGGCTACCTCGGTAAGTACCATCTCGAAAAGTACCTCGGCATCGAGGGGGTCGAGGTCGTCGGCGTTTGCGACACCAACCATGAGATCGGAAAGAAAGTAACCGAAGACCACGGGATCCCGCACTTCCTCGACTACCGGGGCCTCATCGGCATGATCGACGCGGCCAGCATCGTCGTGCCGACGGTGCATCATCATCGGGTGGCGATGGATTTCCTGAGCGAAGGCATCGACGTCTTCGTGGAAAAGCCCATCACCACAAACCTCATCGAAGCTCAGGCGCTGATAGATAGCGCGGAATCCCGGGGCCTGATACTCCAGGTGGGGCACCTGGAGCGTTTTAACCCCGCGGTCCTGGCCCTCGAAGGGACAATGCGGGAGCCGATGTTCATCGAGTCGCACCGGCTTTCTCCCTTTCCCGAGCGGTCCGTCGATATCGACGTAATCCTTGACCTGATGATCCACGATATCGACATCATCCTCAACATCGTAAAATCCCCGATCACACATATAGACGCGGTGGGGGTGCCCATCATCACCAACAAGGTGGATATCGTCAATGCCCGGATCAACTTCGAGAGCGGGTGCGTGGCCAACGTCACCGCCAGCCGGGTGAGCGCCGAGAAGATGAGAAAGATCAGGATTTTCCAGTCTGACGCCTATATTTCCATCGACTATGCCACGCAGAAAATAACGGTCTATAAGCGGGTAAGCGATGGAAACGATCGATTCTCCATCGTCAAGCAGGACATGGACATTTCCCCTTCCGATTACCTCAGCGATGAGATCAAGTCCTTCGTCCAGTCCGTGCGGAGTCGCACGTCTCCCCCGGTGACCGGCCGCGACGGGAAACGGGCGCTCGAAGTCGCAATACTGATAAAGGAGCGGCTCGAGGATTCGATGGCGCGGCTCAAGGCAAAGGGAATCCTTACCGTATGAGCGGCGGCGGACACGAACGCAATGAGGCGGGTGGACCCGGCGTGGCCAAACGGGTCCTGATCGTGGCGGGCGAGGCGTCCGGAGACCTCTATGGGGGGCAGCTCATCCGGGAGGTGGCCGGGATTGCCCCGCGGGTCTCGTTTCTCGGTATCGGCGGCGCCTCGATGAGGGACGCGGGCCTCGATGCCCTGGTCCGGTCCGAAGACATCAGCGTGGTCGGTCTCGTGGAAGTGATCAGACACCTGGGGGTCATCAAACGGGCATTGAAGCGCGTCACCGAGTCGATCCGCGCAACGCGGCCGGACCTCGTACTGCTCATTGACTTTCCCGATTTCAACTTCCGGGTCGCCCGGGCCGCCCGAAAGGCGAATGTGCCCGTCTTCTATTACATCAGTCCGCAGGTGTGGGCCTGGCGGCGGGGCAGGGTAAAGACGCTTGCGGGTCTGGTCGATAAGATGATCGTGATCTTTCCCTTCGAGGTGGATATCTATCGGGAGGCGGGGGTGGACGTCGAGTTTCTCGGCCACCCGCTGGTGGACGTGGTCCGGCAGTACCGAAAACGTCCGGTACAAGCCAAGAGGAGGCATCCGGTCGTTGCCCTGCTTCCCGGAAGCCGGAGAGGAGAGATCGAGCGTCATATGCCGGTGATGCTCGAAGCGGCGCGGATTATCGCCGGGCAAATTCCGGACGCGTCCTTTACCATACCGCTTGCGCCCACCCTCCAGCGCGAGGATATCGGGCGCTACCTGGAGGACTTCCCCATCCCGGTAACGGTCAGGGAGGGAGCGTTCCATGAGGTGGTGGCGGGGGCGGATGCCGCGGTCGTCAGCTCCGGGACGGCCACCGTGGAGACGGCGCTGATGGGAACGCCGATGGTGGTTATCTACCGGCTCAACGCCCTCACGTTTGCCCTGGCGCGGCTCCTGGTAAGGGTGCCCTACATTGCGATGGTCAACCTGATCTCGGGCCGCCTGGTGGTGCCGGAGCTGATCCAGAATGAAGCCTCGGGGGAGGCGATCGCCCGGGAGCTGCTCGTGATCCTGAAGGACGACGCGAAGCGCGGCCGAATGAAAAAAGAGTTGGGTGAGGTCGCCGCGAGGATCGGCGAACCCGGCGCGTCGCGGCGGGTGGCCCGGAGGGTGGTGGAATTCCTGTACCATGATAGTTAATCTCGACTGCATATATTATCTCGGCGAAAAGCCGTGTCGGTTCAAGCGGCTCTGCGAGGGATGCCCCGAATACGCGCCGATGGGCCCGCGCATCCTGATCATCAAGCTTGCCGCCATCGGGGACGTCCTGAGGACGACCTCGCTGGTCCCCGGGCTGAAGAAGAAATACGGGAACCCCCACGTCACCTGGGTTACCGACGGTGCGGCGGCGGGACTGCTCCGGGGGATCGGTGACATCCGGCGCCTCTTGACCTACGATCTCGGCGCAGTCCTCTTTCTCCTTTCGCAGAGCTTTGACGTCCTGATATCGTTGGATAAGGAGCCCCGGGCCGTCGGCCTGGCCGCCCTGGTCAAGGCGCGAGAGAAGCTCGGGTTCACGAATTCTCCGGAGGGCTCGCTTACCATTTTCAATCCCGAGAGCGAATATGCACTGCGCCTCGGCCTGGACGACCCCCTCAAGTTCCACGAAAACAAAAAGTCATATCCGGCCATCATCTATGAGATGTGCGCCCTTCCCTACGAAGGGCAGAACTACATCGTCTCGCTTGACGATAAGGACCGGCGTTGGGCGGAGTCCCTCTTCAGGGATAGGGGGATCGGGGCAAGGCGTCCGATCATCGGGCTCAACACGGGGGCGGGGCCGGCCTTCACCCATAAGGCCTGGACCAAAAAGGGTTTTGCGGGGCTGGCCCGCGCCCTGGTCCGGGAGACGGGGGGCACCGTCCTGCTTCTGGGGGGAGAGCGGGAGGCGGATCGGAACCGGGAGATCGAGCGGGACTCCGGGGGCGCGGCCGTCGTCATGGGAGGAGACCAGAGCCTCGGGCAGTTTGCGGCCATGCTCGGGCTGCTAGACCTCCTGGTCACGGGCGATACGATGGCGCTGCATCTGGCCGTGGGACTCTCGGTCCCGACGGTGGCGCTCTTCGGACCCACGGCCGAGGCCGAGGTGGACCTATTCGGCAGCGGCCAGAAGGTCGTCTCGACCATCGACTGTGCGCCCTGCTATCGCTCCCGATGCGAAAAGAATCCCCACTGCATGGATGGGATCACGACTGACCGGGTCCTGGCGGCGTGCCTGCGCGTTCTGGAGACACATCGACGGAGTAAACCATGACAGAAATGCTCTCGGAACAGGAGAGGAAATACCGAAGCTATTCGTTTCTCGTGATGGGGCTTGTGGCGGTGTATCACCTCATTATTATCGGCGCCATGGGCCTGGGAGACAACGAGGCATACTACTGGACCTGGTCAAAGCACCTGGATATGAGCTACTACGACCACCCGGCCATGGTGGCCTACCTTATCAAGCTGGGGACGCTCCTTTTCGGAGACACCCCCTTCGGGGTGCGGATCACCACGACAATCCTCTTCTTCCTGACGACGCTGTTCGTCTACCTTTTGACCGTGCGGATCTTCAAGAACCATCGTGCGGGCTTCTACGCGACCGTGCTGATCAATATCGTTCCCCTCTACTTTATCGTGGGCATCATTACCGTCCCGGATGCGCCGCTGGCCACGCTCTGGGTAATTTTTCTCTACCTCCTGTACCGGTCCGTCGACGGGGTAAAATGGTGGCACTGGTACCTGTTGGGGGCGGTTGCCGGCGCGGCCTTCCTGTCAAAATATTTTGCGATCCTCCTGTTGCCTTCGACCCTGTTTTTCCTGCTGTCGGACAAGAGCGTGCGCGGCTATCTCAAGACCCCCCATCCGTATCTCGGCGTTATCCTCTCGTTTCTGATCATGATCCCGGTCTTCTGGTGGAACGCCGCCCACGGCTGGCCCAGTTTTGAGTTTCACCTGGTCGCGCGACACAGCCAGGGATTCCAATGGGATAACCTCGGCAAGATGGTCGGCGGCCAGATGTCCATGACCCCCATCCTCCTCTTCTTCCTCTTTGCGGCCCTGTGGATATCGATCAAGCGGGGGCTTACCAAGAAGGGAGATGACATACGCTACAAATTCATCGTCTGGACGTCGGCGCCGACGCTGCTCTTTTTCTATATTACGATGTGCTTCACCGACAAGGCCGAGCCCCACTGGCCGGCGCTGGGTTACGTGCCGCTGGTGATCGCCGCGGCGGGCCTCTACCCGGAGTACCTCGAGAAGTGGGGTAATAAAAAGCTCTCTGACTATCGATGGATTCGGGCCCTCGGCTTCGGCGCCGTCGGACGGTGGATGGGGCGAACGTCGGCCTTCAAGGCACTGGTCGCCCTCGGGATCGCCTTTCCCGTCTTTTTCATCGTCTTTATGAACGTCCAGATCTTCTACCCCCTGTACCGTCCCGAAAAGAGCAAGTATGACATAACCAACGATTTTTACGGGTGGGACACGGCGGCCGAACGCGTCAGGGAGATCTCGGGCGAGATGGAACGCGAGACGGGCGCCGTCCCGTTCATCTTCAGCTACCACTACAATCCCGCGTCCCAGATATCGTGGGCGCTCAAGGACTGGAAAAACGTCTACTGCATCTCCTACAAGACCGATCAGTTCGACTTCTGGACCAGCCCCGAGACACTCATCGGGCGTGACGGCATCTACGTCATAAACGACGCCTACAACAAGCCCCCCGGGGAGCGATATGATTTCGATCGAATCGAGGGTCCGGTGAAGATAACGGTCTTCAGGACCAGGGGCTACAAGGCCCGGACCTTCTCTATCTATAAGTGCTACGGCTACCGCGGGATGAAAGAGCAGTAGAGTAGGTCAAGATGCCGGCCGCAGGCGGGCTGAGGAAGGCCCGAGGGGCCGCTCTATTGAGACGCGGCACAGGCCAAGTGCGCGCAACCCGGACGAGCACGGATACACGAGACGATGGAGAGTGTCCTGGACAGGATCATCGTGCTGGACAAGGCACTGTTTCTTGCCATAAACGGCGGATGGGCGTCGCCCTGCCTGGATATGGTGATGGTCTTCGTTACGCTCTTTGGAAACGGGCTCTTTCTGGCGGGGATCGTGGGGCCGATACTCTATTTCGGCGACAGGCGTCATTTCGTGGCGCGCGTATCGATCATTATCGCGGCCGTTGCCCTGGGGGGGCTGGTCAACAACGTCATCAAGGAGCTCGTGGGAAGACCCCGGCCGCTGGCGGAATTTGCCCAAGAGATACACGCCGGCGGCGTTTGGGTGCACACGGTCTTTGAGCAGTGGCGCAACAACTCGTTTCCATCGGGCCACTCGCAGACCGCTTTCGGGACGGCGACGGCCGTGTCTTACTACTATCGGGGGTGGTATACCGTGCCCGTCTTCATCCTCGCCGCGGGGGTGGCGCTGTCGAGGGTATACCTGGGCGTCCACTTTCCGCTGGATGTGGCGGCCGGAGCCTTCGTCGGGATCTGCTGCTCGCTCGTGACGTGTACGATAGGGGAGAGGGTAAAGGGCGGTTTGGTCCGCCGAAAGAAGCGGAGCGGATCGCCGCACGAGCGGCGGGATGTCACCCCGACGTCACCCGGGATCCGAGGTAATGAAACGACTCGTTTCAAATAGACAGCGTGATAACGCGATGAGCCGGACAAATCAGATGCCTTTCAAACAGCGCCTGCGTGAGGCCGACCGCAGGATCTTCCTCTTCCTTAACGGCTCTTTTCACAGCCGTCCGTTGGACGTCTTGATGGTGGTCATAACCCAGTTCGGCAACGCCTGGGTGATGGTGCCGTTGATGGCCCTGATCCTCCATCGGATCGAGGGATCGTGGCTTTCCCACCGGTTCATCGTGATCGCTTCGGCGCTGGCCCTGGGGGGGATCTTCGGCAGCATCACGAAGAATATCATCAAACGTCGAAGGCCGCTCTCGGCTTTTCGGGAAGACATCAAGAACGGGACGGTCTCGGTCCATACCGTGCTGGAGCGGGCACGGAAGAAGTCCTTTCCCTCGGGCCACGCCCAGACGGCGCTGGGCGCCTTCGTCGCGATAACGTGGTACTGGGCGGGATGGTATACGCCCGTCCTGTTTCTCTCTTCGCTGATCGTCTCTTTTTCCAGAATCTACCTCGGCATCCACTTCCCCCTGGACGTGGCGGGGGGCGCCGTGCTCGGGGTCGTGGTCTCGGTGGTGATCTGCACCGCAGCGGCCCTGTACGGGTTTGTCTAAAGGGGAGCCCCAAAGCCATGAAACCAACGACGCTGATGATGATCCCTACCTATAACGAGGCCGAGAACATCGCCGACCTCATCGAGGGGGTGCTGGCGCAGTCTCCCGTCATGGGGGTGGTGGTCGTGGACGACGACTCCCCGGACGGCACCGCCGAAATCGTGCGGTCTCTGGGTGGGCGTGAAGGCAGGATCGAGCTCATCGTGCGAAAGAACGAGCGGGGCAGGGGGAGCGCCGGGATCGTCGGGTTTGTGCGGGCGCTCAAGATGGGGGCCCGCTATATCGGAGAGATGGACGCCGATTTCTCCCATGATCCTAAATATATAAAAGACTTCTTGAGGATGATCGAAAATTATGATATCGTGATCGGCTCACGGGGCGCTCCCGGGGGGCAGGAACAGGGCAGGTCGCCGGCACGAAGGCTGATCACCGCTTTTGCATCCTGCTATATCCGGGGGCTCCTCGGCCTGAAGGTGAAGGATGCGACCTCCGGGTACCGTCTCTTTCGCCGGGAGGTCATCGAATCCCTGGATTGGGACTCCATGGTGTCCGTGGGGCCGTCCATCGTGCAGGAGATGCTGATCCAGGCCCTCGCGCGAGGGTTTTCGGTCGTCGAGGTCCCGATCGTCTTCTCGGAGCGGCGGGCCGGGTCGGCCAAGTTTAACCTTAAGATCAGTGTGCAGAGCCTCATCATGATCCTCAGGTTTCGCATGAAATACGGAAAACTGCGTCGCTCACCAGCGCCGAAAGGGAATAATGTTTAGCACGATCAAAGAAATTATCGTCAGGATCAAGCAGTGGTACGTCTCGGCCGACGCGGTATTCCAGATCTATCAGCGACTGCTGAAGTATATCAAGCCGTATCGCCCCAGGTTCTTTGCGGCGATCTTTATGAACCTGATCTACTCGGGCACGTCGGCGGCCGTGGCCTATCTGGTCCAGCCCCTCATTGCCCAGATAATCGAGGCCGAAAATCTTCGGCTGCTGGGCTTTTTGGTCATCGCCGTTATCATAACAAATATCACGCGGGCGGTCGTCAATTTTGGCGGCACGTTCCTGCTTCGGTCGGTCGGCCTCTCGGTGGTCAGGGACGTGAGGAACCAGCTCTACGGGCATATCCAGAAGCTCTCGCTCAAGTTCTTTTCCGGCACCCACACGGGGGTCCTCACCTCGCGTATCACCAACGACGTGAACCTGATAACGGTATCGGTTGACGCGATCGAGGGGATCGTCAGGGACCCCCTGACGATCATCGGCCTGATCGTCGTCGCCTTCACGATGGATCCGAAGCTTGCCCTCTTTACCTTCGTGGTGCTCCCGTTTATCGCCATTCCGGTCAGCCTGATCGCCGGACGGGTCAGGAAGTTCTCCACGAGAGGCCAGATGAAGGCGGCCGATATCACCACAATCCTCATGGAGACCTTTTCGGGCGCCCGCATCGTCAAGGCCTTCGGGATGGAGAAATACGAGACAGAGCGGTTTGAGCGCGAGAATTTCAAGCTCTTCAAGAACTTCCTGCGCAGCGCCCGGGTCAAGGCGATGAACGACCCGTTCATCGAGATCTTTGCGACGATCGGCCTTGCGATGGTGCTCTGGTACGGGGGATACCAGTCAGTCAAGGATAAGGCCTATTTCTCGCATTTCATCTCGTTTTCAGTGGCCATCGCCATGATATGGCCGTCGATCCGGTCGATCACAAAAATATTCAATAACATCCAGGAGGCGATCGCCGCCGCCGTCCGTATCTTCGACGTCCTGGACACGAAGGCAGAGATCAGCGATAAGCCCGACGCATTGGAGCTTTCCCCAATAAGGAAAGATGTGGAGTTTCGGCACGTCTGGTTTACCTACGACGACAAGCCCGTGCTCAGGAACATCAATCTCAAGGTGAAGGTGGGAGAGGTGGTCGCCTTTGTGGGTATGAGCGGGGGAGGCAAGACCACCCTGGTCAACCTTATCCCCCGTTTCTACGACGTAACGAAGGGGTTCATCACCGTGGACGGGGTGGACGTACGTGACGCCACGGTCAAATCGCTCCGATCCCAGATCGGGATCGTGACGCAGCAGACGATCCTCTTTTCCGATTCCATCAGGAACAACATCGCCTACGGGACTCGAACCACGACCGAACAGGAGATCATCAATGCCGCCAAGGCCGCCAACGCCCACAACTTCATCAAGCGGCTGCCGGCCGGGTACGACACGATGATCGGTGAGCAGGGGATGAGGCTCTCGGGCGGCGAGCGCCAGCGCATCTCAATCGCCCGGGCGATCCTCAAGGACGCGCCTATCCTTATCCTGGACGAGGCGACCTCGTCGCTGGATACCGAGAGCGAGATGGAGGTCCAGAAAGCCCTGGAAAACCTCATGAAGGGGCGCACCACATTCGTCATCGCCCACCGCCTCTCCACTATCAAATATGCCGATCGGATCATCGTCCTGGTGGCCGGCAAGATCGTGGAGGAGGGGACCCATGACGAGCTCCTGGCCCGATCGGGGGAATATAAGAAGCTCTACGACATGCAGTTTCGCGACAGCGCCGGGGCCGCGCCGGAAGGGGAAGCGACTCCATTCTGAACCGGGAGATGACCATGGCAAGCAGTGTAACCGTATTCTTCCCGATGTACAATGAGGAGAATAATATCCAGCAGGCGGTCGACACCGCCCGGGAAGTCCTCGAAGAGATCACTGACGATTACGAGATCATCATCGTGGATGACGCATCCACCGACGCCACGGGTGCAATCGCCGATACGATGGCGCGCAAAGACCCGAGGATCCGGGTCATCCACCATGAGACGAACCGGCAGCTGGGCGGCGGGCTCAAGACCGGTTTTGCCGCCGCCTCGAAAGAGCTCGTCCTCTATTCGGACGCCGACTTCCCGTTTGACATGATGGAGCTCAAGAAGGCGGTGCGCGTCATACAGCACTGTGACATCGTCTCGGCTTACCGGTTCGACCGCACCAGCGAAGGATACCGCCGGGCCGTCTATTCGTTTTGCTGGAACATGCTGGTTCGCATCCTCTACGGTATCCAGGTCAGGGATATCAATTTTTCCTTCAAGCTCTGCCGCCGTTCGGTTTTCCAGCACGTCCATCTGAAATCGGAAAGCTCGTTTATCGACGCCGAGCTCCTTATCCGCGCCAATAACCTCGGCTATCGCATCTTTCAAATTGGAGTGGACTATTTCCCGAGGACCCGGGGAGTCTCGCGGTTGTCGAGTATCCCGGTCATCGTCAAGATGACGCGGGACATATTCCGCTACATGCCGGAAATCAGGAGGCTGAAGCCCCTGAAGGAAAACAGCCAAAACGATGGGGGCGACTAGGCGGCTCTTGGTAAACGCCGACGACCTCGGCCTGGTTGTCGGCATCAACCGGGGGATCGAGCGGGCGTTTCGGGAGGGGATCGTGCGGTCGGCCTCTCTGTTGGTCAACGCCCCGGGCCTTGATGACGCCCTGACTCTCGTCAAGAGGAACCCCTCGCTGCCGGTAGGCGTGCACCTCACGCTCGTGGGGGGAGACGGACCGGTATCCGCGCCGTCGACGGTGCCGACGCTGGTGGGCGGCAATGGGCGGTTCCCCGCCTCCTACGGGTCGTTTATCGCGCGGTACGCCGCGGTCGCACGGCGCGAGGTCGACCGGGAGCTTTCGGCCCAGATCGAGCGGGCGTTGGCGGCGGGGATATCTCCCACCCACCTGGACAGCCACCAGCATGTGCACCTGCTGCCGATGATCGCCGATGTCGTCATTTCTCTGGCTCGCCGCTACTCCATCGGGCGTGTCCGCTGCCCCCGGGGAGTGGGCGGGATCATGGGGCCGGGGGTGTCGCTCCTTGCGAAAAGGCTCCGAAGAAAGATAGAGCGCGGGGGGCTGGCGATGTGCGACCACTTCGCCGGCTTCTCCCGGTCGGGACATCTGACGCTGGCGGCGCTCCTGGAGATCGTCCGGGGACTCGAGGAGGGCACCACCGAGCTGATGGTTCACCCGGGGCAGGACTCGTCGGAGGCCGTCTCCCGCTACGGGTGGAAGATGGGCTGGGAGGAGGAGCTTTCCGCGCTGGTCTCCAGCGAGACACGCGAGGCGGTCAGGCTCGGCGGCATCGAGCTGATCGGGCGCCTCGGACCCCCGAGCCGGTCGGAGTATCCGACGGGGCCGGGCAAAACGCCATAACCGAATCGGGAGAAAGGAACGAATCGTGGGCATCCTCCAGCACCTCTCTGACATCGACACCACACTCTTTTACCTCGTCAACCACGGTATGAGCAGTTCGTTCGTGGACGGCTTTATGCTCTTCATGACGAAGATGGATCTCTCCAAGATCATGATGATAGCGGTCATCGCCCTGTGGGCCGTCGCCAAGCTGCGGGCCAAGGCGGTGTGGGTGATCATGCTTGCCGGAATCGCGGTGGGGCTCTCGGACCTGATCAGCTCTCAGATACTCAAGAAGATCATCGAGCGTATCCGGCCCTGCCACGTCCTGCCGGACGTCCACCTCCTGGTGGGATGCACGTCCACCTACTCGTTCCCCTCGGCCCATGCGGCCAATATCAGCTCGGCGGCGACGGTGCTGATCGGCTACTTCCCCAAGAGCGCCATCTTTATGGTTCCGATGGTCCTGGTGGTGGCCGTCTCGCGGGTATCGGTGGGAGTACACTGGCCGTCCGACGTGATCGGGGGGGTCATCATCGGGGTCCTCTGCGGCCTTTCAGTCATCGCTCTCGGAAGGATTGCGGAACGCGAGTGGCGGGGGGCCGTGACTGAGGGCCGAATCGCGCGCGATAAAGGGTGGCACATCCTCTATACGGTCCTGATAGCGGTGTTCTTTCCGATTATCGTTGCCGTTCGCGGGAAAGGTATCCTCGGCGGCGACGGGAGGGCCCGGTGGCATGAGCGCCTGGGGAAAATCAAAACGGTCGGCGGCCGTCCCCTCTGGGTGCACGCCGCATCGGTCGGTGAGACGACGGCCGCCATCGGCCTGATCGAGGAAGTCAGGAAGAGCGCGGGAAACCTTCCCGTCGTCCTCACGGTCAACACCCCCGCGGCCCGTGAGATAGCCGAAAAGCGCCTGAAGGGGAGCATGGTCTGTTACTTCCCGCTGGATTTTCCCTGGATCGTGAAGCGCGCCCTGGACCGTATTCGTCCCCGCGCGATCGTCTTTATGGAGGCGGAGATCTGGCCCAACTTCGTGGATGAGGCCGCCCGTCGGGATATTCCGGTTCTGCTGGTCAACGGGAGGATGTCGGAGAGGACTCACCGCAGGTTTTCACTGATCCGTGACTTCATTGCCGGGGTCCTGGGTCGGTTTTCCCTGGTCACGGCCCAGTCCGAGGAATACAAGTTGCGCTACACCAGCCTCGGGTGTCCTGCCGGCAGGGTAAAGGTCACGGGTAATATCAAATACGACATCGTGCCGGAGTCCCATAAGATCCCGGACGATATGGACCGGTTCCTGTCGTCGAAGAAACGGCGTGTCATGATCGCCGGGAGCACCCACGGCGGCGAGGAAGAGATTGTCCTGGACGCATTTGCGCGCCTCAAAGAGCACCACCCCGACCTCCTGCTGATCCTGGCGCCGCGGCATTTGACGCGGACGGGCGACGTGGAGGCGCTGCTGAAAGGCGAAGGCTTCAGCTATGTAAAGCGGAGCCGGATCGGGACGCGGAGCGAGGGCCCCGAAGCGTCAGTGCTGCTCTTGGACACGATGGGGGAGCTGGCGGGACTGCTGGGACGGGGAGACGTGATCTTTATCGGCGGAAGCCTCATCCCCGGCATCGGGGGGCATAATGTGCTCGAGGCGGCGGCCGTGAAAAAGCCGGTCCTCTTCGGGCCTTTCATGGGTAACTTCCCCCAGATATCGCGGGGACTGATCGACGCCGGCGGCGGTTTTACGGTGCGCGACGCCGGAAAGCTGGCCGACATCGCCGAGCGGCTCCTCTCCGACCGGGCCTTTGCAGATGACGCGGGAAGACGGGCACTCGACCTGGTCCGCACCAACAGGGGAGCCACGGCAAAGACCGCGGCGGTAATTGCCCCCTATCTGGCGCGTAAAGGATGAGGTCAGGGCATGGGGTTTATGCGCGCGATCGTATCTCTCCACCAGGACCCGAAAAAGCGCCGATGGGTTATGATCGGGCTCTTTCCCCTCTTCCTGGCGTCGCTGGCGTACAGCGCGGGCCTGCGCGTCAGGCACTGGTGTTACCGGATGGGGATCCTTCCGACTCGAAGGCTTGGTGCGGTCGTCGCCTGCGTGGGCAACGTCACCACGGGCGGCACCGGCAAGACACCGGCAGTCATCCATCTGGCCCGGCGGTTAAGCGGGGCGGGGATGAGGACCGCGGTAATATCCAGGGGTTACGGATTTGACGTCGAGGGAGACTATCTGGTCGTATCCGACCCCGACGGCGTGCGCAGGAACCCGGGGGAGGCGCCGGACGAAGCCCTCATGACGGCAAGAAAGGTCCCGGGCGTTGGGGTCGTGGTCTCGCCGAGCCGCTTTCGGGCGGGCACAGCCGCCGTCGAGCGCTTCGGCGCCCAGGTCATCCTCATGGACGACGGGTTCCAGCACCTCGGCCTCTTTCGGGACATCGACATCCTTGCGGTGAACGCGCAAAACCCGGTCGGAAACGGACTGGTGCTGCCGGCGGGACCCCTCAGGGAGCCGGCATCCGGCGCACGGCGCGCCGATGTCGTGTGGCTCTCCGGGGAGGGGCAGGACGAGCTTACGGGCAGGCTCTCGGAAATGCTTCGGGGAAAGCCGACCGTCCGGGCGCGGGCACTCCCCGAAGGCCTCGTGGCCCTTTCGGGCGAGACGCTGCCCATCGCAAAACTGGGGGGGGCGCGGGTAGTTGCGTTTGCCGGAATTGCCCGGCCCGAGCGGTTCTTCGAGACGGTCGGCCGGCTGGGGGCGACACTGGCCGACCGGGTGGCCTTCTCCGACCACCATCGCTATACGGACCGGGACGTGGATCTCCTCAACAGACGGGCCGATGACGCGGGGGCCGGGCTCTTGGTCACCACCGAAAAGGACCTGGCAAGGCTCCGGAGCGAGACCCCGTTTACGCTGCCGGTGGCGGCCCTCGTCATGGGGCTTGCGGTCGCCGGGGACGAACTTGTCATGGAGATGATCCTCGGAAAGGTAAGAAGTAAGGCGGGATGAGCACGAGCGGCAAACGGGCGGTCTTTCTCGACCGGGACGGAACGATCAACGTGGAGGTGGGCTACCTCTCCCGTCCGGAGGATTTTGCCCTCATCGAGGGGAGCGCGCCGGCCATCAGGCGCCTGAACGATGCGGGGTTTCTCGTGGTCGTGGTATCCAACCAGTCCGGTGTTGCCCGGGGCTACTTTGGAGAGGACGACGTAAAGAGGGTCAACGAGGAGATGGCGCGCCAGCTCGAACGTTTCGGCGCGCGCCTCGACGCGGTCTACTATTGCCCCCACTATCCCGACGCGGCGGTTCAAGAATATCGCCGGGAGTGCGACTGCCGCAAACCGGGCCCGGGCATGATCCGCCGGGCCGAAGCGGAGCTCGGCATAGACGTTAAGGTTTCCTACGTCGTCGGCGACCACCGGGGCGACATCGTCCTGGCCAAGAACGTCGGGGCCCGATCGATCATGGTGGTCACGGGCCACGGGGCCGACGAGCTCGAAAAGCTCAGGCTGGAGGGCGTGGAGCCGGACCTGGTCGTGAAGGATCTTGCCGAGGCGACCGACCGCATACTAACCGAAGAGCACTAAGGAGGAAGGCACATGGCCGTAGATAAGGAGCTTCTGGAGATACTGGCATGCCCGCAGTGCAAGGGAGACGTCGTGCTGAACGAAAAGGGAGACGGCCTGATCTGCAAAAAGTGCAAGCTCCTCTATGAGATCAAGGACGACATCCCCATCATGCTCATCGACGAGGCAAAGAAGATCAACTGAGTTAGGCATGAAACGAATCATCGTCAAAGGGACCAACTGGATCGGGGATGTCTTTCTATCGATGCCTGCCGTCTACTCGCTCTCGAACATCTTTCCCGATGCCGTCGTTGACATCGCGCTGAAAAGACCTCTGGGCGATCTCGTCCGGGGGAGTGGGGCGGTCCGCTCGGTCCTCGATTATGACGCTACCCTTTCCGGGGAGCTGGACCTCGTGGGCAGGATGAGGGCCGCGCGCTACGATCTGGGGGTTATATTCCCCCGCTCGCTCCACGCGGCCCTCCTGGTCTATCTGGGCGGGGTCCAGCGGCGTATCGGGTACGGGGCCGACGGCAGGTCTCTGCTTTTGACCGAGCGCGTCAGAAGGACGCCCCAGGTCAGGGCCGTCCATCAAAGCGAATATTACCGCCACCTCGTATCGGCTCTCGGGGACCCCGGTCCGCTGATCCCACCCCGCATTGCGCCGGACCCGGGCGAAACGGGGTGGGTGGATGGCTTCCTTCTCGCGCAGGGCTATACGGGGGGGCCGCTCTTCGGGATAAACCCCGGCGCCGCGTACGGCGGCGCGAAGCGGTGGCGTCCCGACCGGTTTGCCGCCGTGGCCGACCGACTGGTCAAGGAGTTCGGGGGGAGGGCCGTCATACTCGGGGGCCGAGACGACATGGCCATCGAGCGCGAGGTGGCCGGATTCATGAGATCCGAGCCGATCCGCGCGGCGGGCTCCACGACGATCAAGCGATTGATCTCGCTTATCGCACGCTGTACCCTCTTTGTCACCAATGACTCCGGTCCCATGCACATCGCGGCGGCACTCTCCGTGCCGATCGTGGCCGTCTTCGGCCCTACCAACCCGGATACAACCTCACCAATGGGTCCGGCGGCGATCGTCTGGCATGAATTTGACTGCTCGCGCTGCCTGCTGCGGTCCTGCCCCATTGACCATCGGTGCATGGAGTCGATCACGGCCGACGAGGTATACGGGGCCGGGCGGCGTCTCCTGGCGGGCGGGGACAAGGGGACAGGGTAATTTCCACCTGCGGGTAACAAGTTTGTCGTCAGTGCAATGAAATATGCGGGAAATGATCATAAGTTGTCGATACTATTGGGCTTTCCTGCTGCCTAAATAATAGGCACTATCCAAAATCACCTGTTATTTCAAATAGCTTCATGGCCGAGAGCTTCTATTTATCAACAGGTTATCCCAAACCCGGGGCTATTTTGTATACATCATTCATTCTGCTTAACGAGGATCCGACCGATTATGAATGACCGGATAGGAGCGAGACCACGCGTTGTTGAGAGCCTGGAAGGAACGAGCGGCGACATCATCCTCTTTTCCCGCGCGACGCCGGACGGCCTCCGGTACGAGATCACTATCGGCGGCCACTTCGTTATGGCCGCGTCCGATGGGCCGACCGAGCGCCGGCTCGCGGCCGCTACGCTTGGCCTCGTAGAAAAGAACGCCGGTGTCTCGGTCCTCGTCGGCGGGCTGGGCCTGGGACTAACGCTCGCCCAGACGCTGGCCGATCCGCGGGTGGCGCACGTCGTTGTCGCCGAGCTCGAGGGGGCGGTCATCCGGTGGAACAGGAGTTATCTGAGGGACTTCAACGGCGGTGCACTCTTCGACGAGCGGGTGACGGTTCGGGAGCGGGACGTCATGGAGGTTATCGCCAAACACCGGGCCGAGTTTGACGCCGTGCTCCTGGATGTGGATAACGGCCCGTCGTTTCTGATCCTCGAGCAAAACGCCTCCCTCTACGGGCGGGGCGGTGTCAAGAAGATGAGAAGGTCGCTTGTGGAAGGGGGCGTTCTGGGGGTCTGGTCAAACCAACCCGACGAGCGACTGGAAGACGTCCTCGGGCAGGTATTCGGCAACGTCGGCTGCGAGCTCATCACCGATGAGAACCTCAGGGAAGACCTCCCGCCGACGGCCATCTACACGTCGGTGAAACGATAATGGCCGGCGTAGTCCTCATGGGAGGGTTGTTCGAATGAAAAGCGTGCTGGTGATCCTGGCTCATCCCGACGCGGGGAGCCTCAATTTCGCTATCGCCCGCCGGTGCGTCGACAGGCTCTCCGGGAACGGCCGGCGGGTCGTCTTTCACGACCTCTATCGTGAGGGGTTTGACCCGATCCTCCCGGCCTCCGAGATCCCCGAGGGGGCGGACGTCGACGGCTCCGTCCAGGCCCATTGCAGGGAGCTCGCGGGGGCCGACGGCATCATCATCGTCCACCCCAACTGGTGGGGAATGCCCCCCGCGATCCTGGTGGGGTGGATCGACCGGGTCTTCCGGCCGGGCGTGGCGTATCGCTTCATCGAGGGGGACCCCGGGGAGGGAGTGCCGCTGGGACTGTTGTCGGGCAAGACCGCCCTGGTGTTCAACACTTCCAATACCCACCATGATCGGGAGATGGCTGTCTTCGGCGATCCCCTCGAGGCGTTCTGGAAGACGTCCATTTTCGAATTCTGTGGGATAACCCGGCACTATCGGACGACCTTCTCGGTCGTCGTCACGAGCAGCCGGGAGACGCGGGAGCGGTGGCTCAATGAGGTCGATGAGATGGTCGATCGGCACTTTCCACCTGACTGATTGCAGAATACTATGGGGGGAATTACGGGGACACGTACCTAATTCATGTTTCTTAGCTTATCCTCGAATCTGCCGAATTAGGTACATGTCCCCGTAATTCAGTGCATCCCCGACGACTTGGGCGACGAGGAGACGGCTGTTTAATACCCCGCCCCGGTTCGCCTTGCCCTACGAGCCTCCGAACAGGAGCCTGAAGGCCCGGCCGAGGGCGGATCGAAGCATCAGGGATCGGGATTGCAGGATCTTCCTGCGCAGGTCTTGGGCTTCTGCCGCCGGCGCTGCGCCGCCTTCCGCGTATCCCAATATAATCATTGAGAAATCTGCATCTTCCAGCGGGCTCCCCGCCTCCCTCAGCTTACGCAGCGAGCGCAGCAGCCTTTTCAGGTTTCGTATCCGGCCCGGCTGCCCGAGGCTCTGGCGGACGGCCGCCTTGTCAAAATCTATAATGAAGACGTTTCCCCTCAAATCGACCAGGATGTTATTCATGTTAAGATCGGCATGATCGATGCCCGCGTCGTGCATTTTTCTGATCGCGGTTCCTGCCTTCTTCAGAACGTCGGTGACGCGCCGGCTCTCGTCCCTTTTCTCACTGATGAATAGGGGAAGGGTCAACGAATCCGGCACCAACCGGGTCGCGATACGTCCCCGGTGCCAGAGGAGACCGGCGCGGGTCGAGGAGGCGCCGATCACTTCGGGGATCGGCACGCCGTGGGCCCCAGCCAGGGCCAGGACCGTCAGCTCCCGGAAGGGACGGACAGACGAGAGGTAGCGGTCCACCAGGATCTTTCCGATCAGCCCCCCCCGGCGATAGCGGCGGACCACCACCTTTCCAACCGCACGAAGGGTGACGACGGACGCCGATCCCCTGCCGCCGGAAATCGGGGTTTCCCCCATCGCCGATGATCCGGGTTGGTCGGCCAGTATCCCCGAGGAGAGGAGCTCCTCCTCCCACGCCCGCCGGATGACAAGGGTGGCCCGCCCAATCCTGCGGATGACGAAATCGGGAGGAAGGGTACGGGGAGAGAGCGGGAGGGCGGTCGGAATAGTCATGGGGCGTTCTTCCGTGGGTGATTTGGAGACCGGCCGGCGTCATTCATTGACATAGACCCGCGGCACGCGTTTGCCGACGAGGCAGGTAATCTCGTAGTTGATCGTTGAAAGCGAATCGGCCATGTCGTCGATCGATATCTCCTGATCCCCCTGCCTGCCCATCAGGACGACATCGTCGCCTACCCGCGCTCCGCTGACGTGCGTCACATCGATCATCGTCATGTCCATGCAGACCCGCCCGATGACGGGGGCGCGCACGCCGCGCACGAGGACATCGTATCGGTTGGACAACAGCCGCCGGTAGCCGTCGGCGTATCCCACCGGCAGCGTCGCCACGGCCGTCTCCGACTTCGTGACGTAGGTGCCGCCGTAGCTGATGGGTGTGCCCGGGGGGACGCGCTTGAGGAAGCGGATCTTCGTTACGAGCGCCATCGCGGGTCTGAGCGGTATTGTCCGCGCGACCTCCCGGGAAGGGTAGAGGCCGTAGATCATGATGCCCGGCCTCACGAGGTTAAGGTAAGAGGCGCGAAAGGCCAGGACGCCGCCCGAATTGGCCATGTGGCGCAGGGGAATCTCTATCCCGCGGGACGACAGCTCCCTCAAGAGGCCGGTGAACGTCTCGATCTGCCGGTTGGTAAATGCGGGATCGGTTTCGTCCGACTTCGGGAAGTGAGTGAATATCCCCTCGATTATCACGTGCGGGAGCTTCTGCAGAAAGGCGACGTAGTCCGGCGTGTCCTCGGGGATGACCCCGATGCGGCCCATGCCGGTATCCACCTTGACGTGGAGTCGGGCGGGACGATCCGCGGAGGCTTTGGCCGACAGCGCCCTGGGCGTCTCGGTTTCGCATACGGATTGGGCCAGATCGTATTCCAGGACGGGCCGGACCGCCTCGGGAGGGGCGATCCCCAGGATCAGGAGCGGCGCCGAGACGCCGGCCTCCCGCAGCTCGACGGCCTCCTGGACGTAGGCCACGCCCAGCCGCGTCGCCCCGTTTGCAAGCGCCGTGCGCGCCACCCGGAGCGCGCCGTGACCGTAGCCGTCGGCCTTGACGACCGCCATCACCTCGACCGCGTCCCCGACCAGCCCCCTGATCCCGCGGATGGAATCGGCCACCGCCGAAAGGTCTATGACGGCCCGGGTATCTCGAGTAACGGATTGCTCATACATAAGACATATCCCGATCACAAAAAGCTCTAGCGGCGTACCCGCACAAGATAGATCCCGTTTGCCCGGGTCCCGACCCATATTTTGTCCTTCGGTCCGGGAGCGAGGCAGGTGACGGCGACAGGTGTAGCGCCGTCGGACGCCGAAAGGGGCTCGAACGTCCCGCCGGACTTCGCGTAGAAAAAGCCCCGGTCGGTCGCGACCAGCGTGATCCCGCCGGTCGACCAGAAGCGCCGTTACACCCCCCGCGTCCGGCCCAAGGGGCAGGCTGTGAACCCCGGCGTCGTCCAGGACAAAGAGGCCGCCGGACTGAGTCCCGATCAGGAGGCGCTCATCGTCCACGAGAAGGGCGGTGACGTTACTGCCCGAAAGCTCTTCCACCCACCCGGTCCGGGAACCGAAGCTTCCCCCGATGATCAGCACCCCCCCGCTTGTGTGCGTTTCGTCCCGGCATCCCGCGATGACGACCCCGTCGGCGTCGGCGGCAAGCGTCGTGAAGGCCCCCGTCCCGATGATAGTGCGAAATGTTGGGTCCTCATCCCCGTAATAATAGAGACCCGAATCGGTGCCGACGGTTACGCCTTCGCGTCCCGCCGCGATGGCGGTGATTTTTTTGCCGGGGTCAACCGGAATCCTTGTGGCCGACCAGATCGCATCACGCTCGATGATCCGGTAGACAAGGGAGTCGTCGGCGGCGGCCCAAAGGGTCCCCCCGGGACCCCCGGCGAGCGCACGCCCCGGGATATTCTGGAAGATCGGCAAGAAGAAATCGTCGATCAGGATATGCAGGCCGCCCGCAGACGCGATAAAGACGCCGGCCTCATCCGCGGGAGAGACGGCGGTGACGGCGTTGCTGAAAAGCCCCTCCTGTTCGGTCTTGTGATCGACAATCTCCAGCTCTCCGGAATAGGCCGTCACCAAAGAGAGCAGGACGGAAATCAGGCAGAGGGAGAGGGTCAACAACAATCTGCGTTTCATCGAGGGCGCCTCATTAGTGGTAATCTATTCCCCCGCGGAGGGCGGTGCCGCGGTTTGCTCGCGCCGTCCTGTCCGGGAGGATGCGGGAGCCGTTCCGGGAGACAACGCGATTTACCGGTCCGCCACATTCATCGGACGAGAAACGGAAAACAGCATTTTAATTGTTCATAGTATATAATATGGATTATCGAGAGATTACAATAAAAAAATAAGGATTTCAATTTTCTTGACATTGCCAATCGGCCGAGTCTAATATATAGTTTTCCCACAGGGAGGAGACGGTGGCGCTTACTTTCCAGGATCTGATCGGTGCGCTCCAGGCATACTGGGGAGGGCGCGGATGTCTCATTCAGCAGGGCTATGATATCGAGGTGGGGGCGGGGACGATGAACCCGGCCACCTTCCTCAGGGTGTTGGGCCCTGAACCCTGGAACGTGGCGTATGTGGAGCCCTCCCGGCGCCCCACGGACGGCAGGTACGGCCAGAATCCCAACCGTCTTTCCCACTACTACCAGTACCAGGTCATTCTGAAGCCGTCGCCCTTTGAGGTCCAGGAGATCTACCTGAACAGTCTCAAGAGCTTCGGCATCGACGTCCTTTCCCACGATATCCGTTTCGTGGAGGATGACTGGGAATCACCCACCCTCGGCGCGTGGGGCCTCGGCTGGGAGGTATGGCTGGACGGCATGGAGATCACCCAGTTCACCTATTTTCAGCAGGCCGGCGGCGTCGATCTTGCCCCGGTCTCGGTGGAGCTGACCTACGGCATCGAACGGATAGCCATGTATCTCCAGGGCGTGGATAACGTCTACGACCTCCAGTGGGCCCACGGCGTGACCTACGGCGATGTACACCACCAGGGGGAAGTGGAGAACTCGGTATACAATTTCGATGAATCCGACCAGGATATGCTGTTTAAGATGTTCGATATGTGCGAGGCGGAATCGAAGCGACTCATCGGCAAGGAGCTGGTGCTGCCGGCTTATGACTACTGCCTCAAGTGTTCTCACCTTTTCAATCTCCTGGATGCCCGGGGCGCGATCAGTGTCGCGGAGCGGACCAGGTTTATCGGTCGGGTCAGGGATCTGGCACGGTCGTGCGCCCTGGGCTATCTTTCCCAGCGTGAGCGGATGGGTTATCCCCTGCAGAAGCGATGGAAAGATATCCGATAGTCTTATGGTTTTTACCGGAGGAGTAGCGATATGAAAAAGATCACGATTCTTTTCCTGGCGCTCTTCTTAATGGTTACCCTTGCCGACGCAGGCACCTGGATTGTGAAGCCGGCAACGCTCGCCTTCAATGACTGCCCCACTCAGCTGACGGTCGTCAGGTTCGGCCTGAACTATATCACCAGCGGCGATAACAACGGCAAGGCCGCCGTCTATGTGACGGTCAGCTCGAAATCCGCGGTCCTGTTGGGGTGCGCCTACTTCAAGGTCTTTGGACCGAGCGGAACCCTGATCTACAAGGCAAAGAAGCGAATCAGGGTACTGGAAGGCAACGAGGAGCACGTCTTTGCCTACATACCTGCCGAGGATATCGTCGGGACGGATATCACGGCCGAAATCGGCGTCGGGTGCGACTGCAACAAGCCGGGATTCTAGTTCCCGGGAGGCCTCTCGTGCATGGCCGTGCGTTTGGTGCGTGATCCTTCCGTGAGTTACGGGAGGACTCCGATACTCTATTATCTACTATCTTGCCGCGGGTCCGGGCCGACAGGCACATCCCGACGGGCTTGTGGGGCCCTTGTGTTCATAGTCACTTTGGTACGGAACTGATTGTGGGAAAAGAACTGCTGTTTGAAATCGGAACGGAAGAGATCCCGGCGGGATTTGTCCCCCCGGCGCTGACGGCGATGGGGGGACTGTTCAAGGAACTTCTGGACTCCTATCGCATTGACTCGGGCACCATCAGGACGCTCGGGACGCCCCGGCGGCTGGTCCTGGTCGCCTCCGACGTGGGGATCGCCCAGCGTCCCGAGACGGTCGAAAAGGTCGGGCCGCCGGTTTCGGTATGTGTGGGCCCGGACGGCTCGTTCAACGAAAAGGCGATCGGATTTGCCAGGGGACAGGGCGTCGGCGTCGAGGACCTCAAGCGGGTCACGACCGACAAGGGCGAGTATCTGGTGGCCGTACGGGAAGACAAGGGACGCCCCACCCGGGACGTGCTGCCCGAGCTCTTGGCCAGACTGATCGCCGACATTCCTTTCAAAAAGAGCATGCGCTGGATGGACCTGTCGGTCAGGTTCGTCCGCCCCGTCCACTGGATCACGGCGCTCTTCGGAGGGGAGGTCGTGCCGCTGACCTTCGGTAACGTCACGAGCTCAAACCAGACCCGGGGGCACCGGTTTCACGCGCCCGACCCGGTCACGGTAAAGGACTTTTCGGACTATCTCGCGAAACTCAAGAAGGCGTTTGTTATCGTCGACCCCGACGAGCGCCGCACCCTCATCGAGTCGCAGGTGGCCCAGATTGCCGCGTCCTCCGGGGGCCGCGTCCTCGACGACCCCGGACTGATCGATGAGGTCATCTACCTGACGGAGTTTCCCAATGCCGCGGCGGGCGTTATTCCCGAGAGATACCTCGTTCTCCCCAAGGACGTGCTGGTCACCGCCATGCGCTCCCACCAGCGCTATTTCTCGGTGGTGGATGACCGGGGCAAAATCGTGCCCTCCTTCATCACCGTCAACAATACGAAGCCCAAAGACGTCTCCCTGGTCATGCGGGGCAACGAGCGGGTGCTTGCGGCCCGGCTCGAGGACGCCCGCTTCTATTTCGATGAAGACCTCAAGGTCAAGCTCGCCGACCGTGTCGAGGCGCTCAAGTCGGTGGTCTTTCATTCCAAGCTGGGGACGTCCTACGAAAAAGTCATGCGCTTTCGCGAGCTCTCGGCGTGGCTCGCCGACCGCCTTGCCCCCGGCGTAAAGCAGGACGTCCTCTCGGCGGCCTACCTTGCCAAGGCGGACCTCGATACCGGCATGGTGGCCCAGTTCCCGACGCTCCAGGGCGCGGTGGGCCGCGAGTACGCGCTGAGAGAAGGGATCAAGCCGTCGGTGGCCGCCGCCATCAGCGAGCACTACCTTCCGCAGGGGGCAAAGGACCCGCTCCCGGAGGGGATCGAGGGGACGCTCGTGTCGCTGGCCGACAAGATGGACACCGTCTGCGGCTTTTTCGGGGTGGGACAGACCCCGACGGGCGCGGCGGACCCCTACGCGCTGAGGCGCAGCACCATCGCCATTCTCAACATCGTCATCGGCAAGGGTCTCAGGCTGTCGCTCTCGGAGTTTATCGACGCGTCGATCGCCATTCTTTCCGGAAAGATCACCAAGACCCCGGCCGCCACGAAGGCCGACGTCCTGGATTTCTTCAGGGGGAGATTTTCGGGGATCCTCGTGGGGGAGGGGTGCCCCGCCGACGTGGTGGAGGCGGTCCTGTCGGTATCCCTGGACGATCCGGTTTCGACGCGGATGCGCGCGGTGGCCCTTTCGAGCTGGAAGAGCCGCCCCGAGTTTTCGGACCTGGCCGGCTCCATCAAGCGGGTAGCCAACATCCTCAAGGGAAAGGAGACGGGCGGGCTCGACGAGTCGCTCCTGAAAGAAGACGCCGAGCGGGCGCTCTTTGCGTCATACCGCGAGGCCGAGTCGGCGACGGCACGCCTCCTGAAGGACGAAGACTTCGACGGGGCGACGGCACTGCTTCTCAAGCTCAAGGGACCGATCGACGGCTTCTTTAACGGTGTCATGGTCATGGATAAGGACGAGAAGATCCGTGACAACCGGCTGGCGCTCCTGAGTCTCGTCCGGTCGCTTTTCCTGAGGCTCGGGGACTTCTCCCTGATCGAATGACGTGATCCCGTTTTCAACAACGACCGCGTGGCTGACGTGCATATATACATATACACTCCACTGAGTAGTTCTGATGGAAAAGGAGACTGATATCATGGCCAGGAAGTATGTCTATTTTTTCGGTGATGGGAAGGCCGAGGGCGACGCCTCGATGAAGCTGCTTCTGGGCGGCAAGGGCGCAAACCTCGCCGAGATGGTCAACCTCAAGATCCCGGTTCCCGCGGGATTCACCATCTCCACCGATGTGTGCTCCTATTACTACGAACATAACGGGCAGTACCCGGCGGGTCTCAAGGAAGAGGTCGCAAAGCACCTCGCGAGAGTCCAGAAGGCGATGGGGGCGACCTTCGGCGATCCGAAAAACCCGCTCCTCTTCTCGGTCCGCAGCGGCGCGCCCGCCTCCATGCCCGGGATGATGGATACCGTTCTCAACCTGGGGCTGAACGAAAAGACGCTTTCCGGGCTCGTCCAAAAGACGGGAAACGAGCGTTTCGTCTACGATTCGTACCGCCGGCTCATCCAGATGTACGGCGACGTGGTCATGGGCCTGAAGCCGGAGCGCGAGGACGAGGAGGACCCCTTCGAGGTCATCATCCAGAAGAAGAAGGACGAGGTCGGGGCGAAGATCGACATGGATCTGTCGGCCGCCGATCTTAAGGACCTGGCCGGTCGTTTCAAGAAAGTCATCAAGCAAAAGCTCAAAAAGGATTTTCCCGAAGACCCGATGGAGCAGCTCTGGGGAGCCATCGGCGCGGTCTTCCGTTCGTGGAATAACCACCGGGCCGTCACCTACCGGGAGCTCAACAACATCCCCGCGCACTGGGGGACGGCGGTCAACGTCCAGGCGATGGTCTTCGGCAATATGGGCGACGACTGCGCCACCGGCGTCGCGTTCACCCGCGACCCCTCCACCGGGCAGGACGTCTTTTACGGCGAGTACCTCAAGAACGCCCAGGGTGAGGACGTGGTGGCGGGCATCAGGACGCCCCAGCCCATCAACAAGGCCAAGAAGCGGGACGCCCGGATGTCCTCCCTCGAGGAGGAGATGCCCGCCGAATACAAGGAGCTGGTCGGCATCTACCATAAGCTGGAAAAACACTACAAGGAGATGCAGGACATCGAGTTCACCATCCAGAACCACAAGCTCTGGATGCTCCAGACGCGCACCGGCAAGCGGACGGCCTTTGCCGCCGTCAAGATCGCCGTGGACATGGTGGCCGCGGGCCTCATCTCGAAAAGAGAGGCGGTGATGCGCGTCAAGCCGGAACAGCTCGACCAGCTGCTGCACCCGATGATCGACCCCAAGGCCCCGCGCACGGTGGTGGGCAGGGGCCTGCCCGCCTCGCCGGGCGCCGCGGTGGGCAAGGTCGTCTTCACGGCCAACGAGGCGGCCGAAGCCGCCGAGAAGAAAGAAAAGGTCGTCCTGGTGCGCATCGAGACCTCGCCCGAGGACATCCACGGCATGAACGCCGCCCAGGGGATACTGACGGCCCGCGGCGGAATGACGTCGCACGCGGCCGTGGTCGCCCGGGGGATGGGAAAGCCGTGCGTCGCCGGCGCAGGCGAGATCGTCGTCAGCTACGAAAAGCAGCAGTTCACGGCCTCCGGCAAGACCATCAAGAAAGGGGACTGGATAACGCTGGACGGCAGCAGGGGCGAGGTGATGACGGGGCAGATGCCGCTGGTGGAGCCCTCCCTGTCGGGAGACTTCGGGACGCGTCATGGGGTGGGTCGACGAGATCAGGCGGCTCAAGGTCCGCACCAACGCCGACACCCCGCACGATGCGAAGGTGGCGGTTAATTTCGGCGCCGAGGGAATCGGCCTGTGCCGAACGGAGCACATGTTCTTCGAGGGAAACCGGATCGACGCCATGCGCGAGATGATCATCGCCGAGGACCAGCGGTCGCGCGAGAAGGCGCTGGCCAAGATCCTCCCGATGCAGCGCGGCGACTTCGAGGGCATCTTCAAGGCCATGGGGTCACGGCCCGTCACGATCAGGCTCCTGGACCCGCCGCTCCACGAGTTCCTTCCCCATACCGATAAGGAGATCAAGGAGCTCTCCGGCAAGATGAAGGTCCCGGCCGAGACGATAAAGGCAAAGGTCGACTCGCTGCACGAGTTCAACCCCATGCTCGGTCACCGCGGGTGCCGGCTCGGGATCATCTACCCCGAGATCTCCACGATGCAGGCGCGGGCTATCTTCGAGGCGGCCTGCCGCGTGAAGAAGAAAGGGGTTGACGTCCACCCCGAGGTCATGATCCCGCTCGTGGCTGACGTCAAGGAGCTCGTGCTCCAGAGAGACCTCGTGGTAAAAACGGCCGAGGAGGTCTTCGCCAAAGAGGGGATACGGGTCGAGTACCTCGTCGGCACGATGATCGAGCTGCCGAGGGCCGCGCTGACCGCCGACCGCATCGCCCAGGTCGCCGAGTTCTTCTCGTTCGGCACCAACGACCTGACCCAGACGACCTTCGGCCTGTCGCGGGACGACGCCGGGTCGTTCCTGCCAAAGTACGTCAAGATGGGCATCCTGCCCAACGACCCCTTTGCGGTCCTCGACCAGGAGGGCGTGGGCCGGCTCATCGAGATGGCGGTACAAAAAGGCCGGGCGACGCGCAAGGACCTCAAGGTGGGCATCTGCGGGGAGCACGGCGGTGAGCCGTCGAGCGTCGAGTTCTGCCATCGGACGGGCCTCAACTACGTGAGCTGCTCCCCGTACCGGGTGCCTATCGCCCGCCTGGCCGCGGCCCAGGCCGTGATCAAGGAGAAGAAGAAGTAGAGTATCACCCTGGCGGATTGACGGAGTTAACCACCAGGGCGCGATGAATCGTGCCGATTTCGCCTATAAACCGATTCCGCTTGAGAACCTGTAGGGGCGGCATATATGCCGCCCGTCGCCCACGGGCGGCTCTCAAGAAGGCTGCTCCGCAAGGGATCCGCAGGCATTGTTATATATGTAGTGCCATTTCCCACACGCCGTTACGCGGGTCGCATATATGCGACCCCTACGGATTCAAGGGCGTGCGGGGTGGCCCGGGCTCCCCGTTTTCGAGTGACATCATCAAGAGGTGATGCCGTGGCTGAGAAAGAACTGCCGACCGTGAAGAAAGCAAAGGCCGAGACCGAACAACCCGCTCCGAAAAAAGATAAGGCCGAAGCCGCACCACCCGCCCCGAAGAAAGAAAAGACGACCGTCATCGCCTTTTCCGGCACGGGATGGGGGCTCTTCGTCCGCTGCCTTCTCCTCTTACTATCCGGGGCCCTGGCGTTCATCCCCCTGCCGATGGTGACCGTCGCGATCAGGAAATGGTTTTACGGCAATCTCTCCGTCACCGATTCGGGCAAGCCGGTCACGTTTTCGTTTGACGGCAGCGGCCTCGGTCTCCTGAAATACTGGATCCCATCCCTGGTCTTCCTGGCGATAACGGGCGCGTCGTTCTACTTCGGGGTCTCCGAGAGCTCCGACGGGTTCCTGTCGTTCCTGCTTATCCTCATCGCGATCCTCGCGCTCGCGCCCCAGGCGTGGCTCTGGGCGGCCAAGAGGCGCTACGTGCTCGCCCACACGAAGGCGACGGTGGGCAGTGTGCCGGTGACCTTCGCGTTTTCGGGCAAGGGCACGACGGCGCTCCTCCACGGGCTGAAGATGCTCTTTTCGCTCTTCGTCGCGGGCCTCCCGATGCCGTGGGCGGTTACCGGGGCGGCGCGGTGGTGCCTGGAGGCCACCGACATCTCGGCCGATACGTCCTACAAGCCCGCCTTTTCCGGCAAGGGGGGACCCCTCTTCTGGTACGGGGTGGGTATCGCGATCTCTCCCTTCTTCGTCTTCCTCATCCTCCCGTCGATCTTCCGGGGGCTCATCGCCTGGATCGCGCGCTATACCAACATCATCGGGCTGGATAAGAGTATAGAGTTCGAGTTTTCCGGCACGGTCGGCCGGCTCTTCTCCTACGTCTACCTGCTGCTGTTGGTGTGCGTCCTGGGGCTGGTCCTCAACTACCTGCTCGGGTCTGTCGCGCCCGAGGCGATCCGCGCGGCCCTCGTGACGCTGCTTTTTGTCGTGACCCTTCCGTTTGTGGCCGCCTCCTTCCTGCGCTGGTGCGCCGCCCATATCGACGTCGTCAAGAAGTAGCCTGAGAGGGGGCGAACGGTCTTACAGATTGTGCATGCTCATCCGTCATTGCGAGGGAGCGGCCCCGCCGAAGCTGCGGGGAGCGAAGCGACATGGTGGGACGAAGCAATCTCAACTGCGCGGGCGGACGATGTGGGATGGCTCCGTAGGCGATCGACGGCCTTAACCCCGAGTGGCGCGATCTTTTACCAATGAGCTGGATTTGAAGAGTGATCGCGTCGCTTCGCTCGCGATCACAGTTGAGATTGCCGCGCCTTCGCCAATGACGATTGGATTCCTCAAGTAGGCAGTACACTACGGTTCTTCGACTCGCGAATGACGGGGGATACCTAATTACCTCGTGGAATCCGGCAGTTCTCGCAACTGTCCGGACCGTTCTTCTTTCCAATCCCTCCCGCCCCGCGGAAAAAGCCCCTCTGAGGACAAAAAAGTCGTAACTATTGAGAAAGATTAGGAGAAATCAATTAGATTTTTCTAATTTTTTTCTTGACATTGCTTTTTGACAATGGTACAAAAGGGAGGAAATTTGGAGTATTTTCTTTAGCCTTTCGGCCCCCGTCGCGGTATCACAGCCTGACGAACCCGAAGAATCGCCCGGGGTAATCTGAAAATACAAGGTGAAAGGAGGTGATGTGTGGGGATCGGCGGCTGTTATCACAAACCCAAAACAGCCGATTTTTTATTTGTGCGAAGACCGATTGCGGTCTTTGCGGTAACCTACTGGAAACGAAATAGGTTCACAGTACTTTCAGGAGGTAACTAATGAGGAAGATATGGATTATGGCACTGGCGGCCGTTCTGGTTGTCGCCTTTGCCGCTCCTTCCTTCTCGGCGGAGACGACCTTTTCCGGGAGCTACCGGATCCGCTCGGTGATGGATGACAACTGGCAGAAGGGAAGCGAGAACGGCTTCACGTATCCGGTTGTTGGCGGCTTCGTGCCCAATGGCGATGCCCTCTACACCGGGTACTTCGATCAGCGGTTCAGACTGACCATCACCCACAAGCGGAGCGAGTTCCTCAAGGCCGTCGTCAGCATCGACCTCGCCGAGGACCTGTGGGGCCAGCAGAAACGCTTCAGGACTAACAACAGCGACCGGCGTCACGGACGGCTTCATCAACACGGCCTACATCGAGGCGATCACCCCGATAGGCCTCTTCAAAGCCGGCACCGACGGGACGAGCCGCTACGGCTATGGCATCTGGAGCGATTCCGGGATCAAGGGCAACGGCACCACGAACCCGACGATCGTCTACGCCATCAAGATCGACCGGTTCATCGCCACGGCCAGCTACACCAAGTATCTTGACTTCGTACGGCCCGCTATCGCGGACGTAGCCGGTACGTCACCGTTTGCCTTTGAAGGATGGCACGGCAACACGAACCTGCCCGACTTCACCGGCAACAGCAACGCCGGCGGCCCTAACAGCAAGTACTACAATGCCGACACCGACACCTACGTGATCACGGCCCACTACATCGGCGACAAGTTCAAGGTCGGCGGCATCTTCCAGTGGATCCTGGACCCCGACGCCCTTGGCGCGTCACTGTTGGTCCGCGGCATCTCCGACCTCGGCGCATTCCCCGGATCGTTCGCGGGTGAGTCCCAGTGGCTGCTTCCGGCCCCGTTCGGGCCTCTCGCACCGATCCCCGGCGCCGCCTACTGGCCTAACCCCGGCGGTGCTGCCGGTACGCAGTTCGGCTTCGGCCGTCTTGGCATGTACGGCGCGAACCTCTTCGTGGCCGGCCTCTACGGCAACCTGAAGCTCGCGAACGACAAGCTCGAGATCAAGGCGGAATTTGACCGGATCTTCGGCTCCGCGATCCTCAACGCCACGGGCGAAGGCTACAACGCCTTCCTGAACGCGGCCCCCTTCGGCCCCCTGGTTGGCCGACTGCCGCATACGCTCTCGGTCGACGGCTTGAGCGCCTACCTGGACGTCTCCTATGACTTCGACGTTGCCAAGATCGGACTGGCGGCCCTGTACGGCTCGGGCGAGAAGCACTGGAATCCGCTCATCCAGTCCCACTACAACTTCAACACCACCGGCAACGACGACTTCCACTGGGGCAACATCATCGTGAACGGCAACTGGCAGTTCCTGGGCTCCGGAGCCCCGTCCCGCTGGGCCTTGGCGACAACCCCGAGAACGTGACCTCAGTAAAACTCTACTGGCAGGTCAACCCGATGGAGAAACTTGACATCCACGGCGCGTTCATCTGGGCCAAGTACACGCGAGCCCGTCGGCCGGTATGCCCGCACGGGCGGCGCCCTGAGCGCGTTTGCCCCTCACTGGAACGCCTTCTACGGCCATCCGATGAACTACACCAACCCGAGCGGCGGGAGATTCGTTATTCCGGCCGGCATCAGCGATCAGCTCGGATGGGAAATCGACCTCGGCGCTGACGTATGACATCATGGAAGGCCTGAGCCTCAACTCGGAATTCGGCGTACTGTTCACCGGTTCCGCGTTCGATTTCCGCGACCCGATTACCGGCGAGCGTGAAAGCTGGGGCCCGATCTTCGGTGGGTAAACACCCTGACCTATGAATTTTAGCGGCGGTGGAGAATCGATAACTCGATTTTTAACGCCCGTTCGGGTGTGTAAAAAGGAGGTTACTCAATGAAAAAGTTTTTGGCTTTCACCATCGCCCTCCTCTTCCTGGCGGTCATGGCCTCCGCGGCCTTCGCGGCGGAGACGACCTTCAAGGGAGATTATCAGGTAAGGGCGTGGGCGGAGTATAACTTCGCCAAGAAGCCGGGGTATTTTACGACCCCAGATAAGGACCCGCAGTACAGCGGCTGGTTCGAGCAGCGGTTCAGACTGACCATCACGCACACGAGGAGCGAGTTCCTCAAGGCCGTCGTGAAGTTTGACCTCGTGGACGACACCTGGGGACAGCAGCGCAACTTCCGCATCAACAACACGACAAACGGCAACTACATCGACTGGGCCTACGTCGAGTTCACCCTTCCCAAGCTCGGGAAGTTCACGGTAGGCAAGTTCCCGCAGTGGTTCGGCTACGGCCTGACGTTTGCGTCCATTCAGCCCGGCCAGGACGGTGTTAAGTATCAGAACACCTGGGGCCCGGTAACGCTTTCGGCTGTCTATCTCAAGCTCAGCGACAACGTTAGCTGGGGCTCGGACGATCGCCTTCTACAACAGGGACACCAACCTGTGGGCAGGCGACCTGCTGATCACCCCCAACGACAAGCACACCGATTGAGCTTTTCGGCGGGATGGTGATTGCAGACAGCTGGCCGACAGTGCCTTCCCCGACGCGGGATCAACTTCCTCCCGTTCTCCTACGACATACGGCGCTACCTCGGGGCCCCGCCTGGGCTAACACCGCCTCGACCCTCGGGTTTTACGGCGTGCGCTACACCGGCAACATCGCCGACATGATCGACATCAAGGCCGAGTACAGCAGGATCGACGGTAGGATCAACTTCAACAACGAGGCCGCCTTCCCGGATGACTCTCTTTCGGTCGAAGGGTGGAACCTCTACCTCGACGCGTCGTACTACAACGACATGATGCGCGTTGGCCTGGCCTTCGTGATGGGAAGCGGCGAGAAGCACCGCTGGAACGCCGCCTCGATCCATGACGTCAACGTCAACAACATCCTGTGGGATGTGAACGCCTTCAAATGGGGCAACATCATCGGCAGCGGCAACAGCGGGGTACAGTCTCCCTACTTCGGACCCGGCTCCGACGCTACCTTAGAGAACCTGACGTCCGTCAAGCTCTATTTCGAGATCAGCCCGATGGAAAAACTGTCGATTAACGCGGCGGTCATCTGGGCCAAGTGGACCGATCCGGTTGGAACGGGCACGCACGGTAACCTGAACACGGAGCGGCCGGCCTACGGTCACCCGACGTTCTGGTACAACGCTAACTTTGGCGGGCCGGTTCTTTCCTGGGAAGCGAGCACGGACCTCGGATGGGAACTTGACCTGGGCTTCACCTATGAGATCATGGAAGGCCTGACCTACACGTTTGCCGGCGGCGTCCTCTTTACCGGGGACTCGTGGGACTACGTGGATGTCAACGGCACCCGCGAAGAATGGGGCCCGGTCTGGTCCATTCAGAACACCCTCAGGTACACCTTCTAACGAGGCTGTGTGCTGAGCGCCCCCGTCGTCAACGAGGGGGCGGTGAAAAAGGAGGAAATAGATGAAGAAATTAGTGTCATTAACCCTCGCTGTCCTGTTCGTGATGGTCATGGCCTGTGCGGCGTTTGCCGCCGAGACGACCTTCGAGGGGCAGTACCGGGTCAGGGCATGGTCCGACTGGAACTTCGATAAGAAGCCGGGGGACGTTGTCGGCGAAGCCGGTCCTCTCTACACGGGCTTCTTCGATCAGCGGTTCCGCCTCACGATCACTCACACGCGCAGTGAGTTCCTGAAAGCCGTTGTCCGCCTGGACCTCGTTGAGGATACCTGGGGACAGCAGAGAAACTTCAGGATGAACAACAGACACCGCCGGGAGCTTCATCGACTGGGCGTACCTCGAGTTCTCGCTGCCCAAGATCGGCACGTTCACCGTGGGCGCGTTCCCGCAGCTCTTCGGGTACGGACTGTCGTATGCCGACACCGGTCCCGTCGAACGGCATCAAGTGGTCCAACAAGTGGGGCATGGTGGGCGTTTCCGCGATGTACTTCAAGTTCCATGACAACGTCGTCTTCGCGGGTCCGACAAGCGACATGACTACAACAGGGACGCCAACTTCTGGGCCCTCGACTTGACCATCACCCCCAACGACAAGCACAACATCGAGCTCTGGGGCGGCCTTATGACCGACGATGCAGGCGGTCCTGGCAGCTGGGTCTTCGAGTACATGGATGACCTGGTCCTCGGCAGCGAATTCGAAAATGGTCGATCGCAGCGATCGGGCTTGTGGGCATCGCCTACACCGGCAACATCGCCGACATGATCGACATCAAGGCCGAGTACAGCAGGATCTTCGGACGAGGCGCACGCCAATGATACCGGTATGCTGGTTGACCCCGCGTTTGACAGAGATCCCTCACTCGAGGGATGGAACCTCTTCCTGGATGCGTCGTACTACAACGACATGTTCCGCGTAGGCCTCGCGTTCTTGATGGGAAGCGGCCAGAATCACCTCTGGATGAACGGCGCCGGCGTGGTTGCTCCCGGATCGATCCACAACATCAACACGAACTTCATCGCCGATCATGAGAACTTCATGAACCCCGATGACTTCGCGTTCTCAAACATCATCGCTAACGGCGGCGCATGTCCCTGGCAACAACTACTGGGGCGCCCCGGGATTCGGCGATGACGCCGAGAACCTGACCGCGTTAAAACTCTACTTCGAGATCTCTCCGATGGAGAAGTTGACCCTCAACGCGGCCGTTATCTGGGCCAAGTGGACCAACCCCGTTGGTTCAGGTCCGAGAGTCCTCGCAGCCGGTCCTGGCCTATGCCGCATCCGATCAACGGGATGAACATCCTGGGCGAAGGCAGGAACCACATACTATGACTCCTGGGAAGCCAGTACAGACCTTGGCTGGGAAATCGACTTCGGATTCAGCTATGACATCATGGAAGGGCTGAGCTACAGCTTCGGCGCGGGCGTCCTCTTCACCGGTGATTCGTTCGACTACGTGAACGCACTCACGGGCGAAAGGGAAGACTGGGGACCGATCTGGTCGATCAACAACACCCTTATGTACGAGTTCTAGGTCTCACGACCCTGAACGAACCCCCTGGAGGGAAACCTCCAGGGGGTTTTTTTTATGCGGGCAGCCGGACGGGCCGGGGGAAAATGGTTGATTTTATCGTGCAATACCGTATAAATAGAGATATCCTATCTGAAGGAACAAAACGGGGGCGCTAATAAAGGAGGAATATATGAAGAAATTAATTCCATTAATCCTCGCTGTCCTGTTGGCGATGTCTACCGTGGCGTCTTTTGCCGCAGAGACAACCTTCGAGGGCCAGTACCGGATCAGGGCATGGTCGGAGTGGAACTTCGATAAGAAGGCGGGGGACGTGGCCGGCGAGGCCGGCCCGTTGTACAACGGCTGGTTCGATCAGAGGTTTCGCCTCACGATCACTCACACGCGCAGTGAGTTCCTGAAAGCCGTTGTCCGCCTGGACCTCGTCGAGGATACCTGGGGACAGCAGAGAGGCTTCAGGATGAACAACGCCACCGACGGCAGCATCATCGACTGGGCCTACCTCGAGTTAAAGCTTCCCAGGCTCGGCACGTTCACCGTGGGCCGGTTCCCGCAGGATTTCGGCAACGGGCTTATATACTCGTCGGGCGGCTACTGGTACGGCTCTGACGGGATCAAGTGGGAAAACACGTGGGACTCGGTTACGCTGGCGGCCATGTATATCAAGTACGGTGATAATGTCGTTAATGGTCCCGCCAGCCCGGACTATAACCGCGACGCCAACCTGTGGGCGTTGGACCTCAAGATCGCCCCGAACGATAATCACCTCATCGAAGCCTTCGGCGGGATCCTGATGAGCGACCACACATGGACTCCGGTCGCTTTGATCGAAGGGTCCCTGGACTGGCAGTGGAACGGCTCGGGTAACCAGGATAGCACCTGGAACATCGGGTTCGTGGGCCTTGCCTACACCGGCAGCATCAACGACATGATTGACATCAAGGCCGAGTACAGCTGGATCATCGGCAGTTTGCAGTGGAATCCGGTTCCCGCCTCGTTCCTCGGCTTTCCAAAAGACATGTCCGTTCAGGGATGGAACGCCTACCTCGACGTAGCGTATCACAACGACCTTGATGCGGGTCGGCCTTGCCTTCCTGATGGGAAGCGGTGAAAAACATCGGTGGAACCGCGCCTCCACGGAAAATATCAACATGACCGACATCCGGGAGGATAACTTCTGGTGGAGCAACGTTATCGCCAACGGCTACGGCGGAATCAACTCCGTCTATTTCGGGCCGGGCTGGGGAGACAACGCCGAAAACCTGACCTCCGCAAAACTCTACTTCGAAGTCTACCCGATGGAGAAGTTGAGCCTCAACGCAGCGGTCATATGGGCCAAGTGGACCGATCCCATCGGATCAGGCCCGAACGTTCTGGCTGATATGCCCGCCTATCCGCATCCTGCCAACTGGTACAGCGCAACCCATACCTACAACTCATGGGAAACGAGCGCCGACCTCGGCTGGGAAATCGACTTTGGATTCAGCTATGACATCATGGAAGGTCTCAGCTACACCTTTGGAGCCGGCGTTCTCTTTACCGGCGACTCGTTCGACTACGTGAACGCGCTCACAGGCGAAAGGGAAGACTGGGGGCCGATCTGGTCAATCAGCAACGTTCTTATGTACACCTTCTAGTTAGGCTGTCTGTGAAAGGAAAACCCCCTGGAGGGAAACCTCCAGGGGGTTTTTTTGTGCGGAGAGCACGGATGGGCCGGGGAAAATGGTTGATTTTATCGCGACAATACCGTATAAATAGAGGTATCGTACCTTGAGGAAGAGAACATGATCGAGAAATTCCTGTACAGATGCCCGATATGCATGGCCGAGGAATCGATCGAGACCGGCAAGGACGGCGCTATCGCCTGTCGAAAGTGCCACGCCGTCTACTCGTATACCGAGGACTTCCGGCTGCGCGTACGGAGCGGTGACACGGAGCGGATCATGACCCTGAGGGAGGCCTACGAGAAGATCAGCGGCGCGAAACTCACCGGCCTGAAAGACGACGCGTTCGTCCCGAAAAAGGGGGAGGTCCTGTGGGCCAAAAGCAGTGTGGCCGAGCTCTTCCAGGAACAGAAGGCGGGCATATTCAATGGATACAAGAAGATACGGGCGCAGCTCTATCGATTCGCGCTGATAGACAGTGGAAACGTCTATCTCACCAACAGGCGGCTCTTCTTTCAGGGGACGAGGGACTATGAGATCGGCCTGGAAGAGCTCTCGTCGGTGACGATAGAGTCGCATACCATTATGATGAATACGAAACGCGGATACGCCCTGGCAATTTCGTTCTCCCGCGAGAGCGGCAAGAAATGGGAGGACTATATCAGGAAGGCGGTCCGGGAGTTCTACGGGTCCCGGAAGATCGCGGAATATCACCCGAGGATCACGTTCCACTGACAATTGCCTGGATGGGGGAGGCCAGTGCTTTTAGACGCCATCTACGCGGTCATATTGTTTCTCGTGAAGAGCGGGCTCAGGCTCGGCTACCGGGTCCATGTCGAGGGGCGCCAGAATGTCCCGAAAAAGGGTCCGGCAATCTTCGTGTGCAATCACACGAGCCTGGTCGACTCGTTTCTTATCGGCTGTTACCTCCCGCGAAAGGTATACTACATGGCCAAGAGCACGGAGTTCGAGTCGGCTGCCCGGCGGCTCTTCTTCTATCTGTCCCGCACCTTTCCCGTCCGCCGTTACGATATCGACCCGATTTCCCTGCGAAACGCGATGAGGGTGCTGGAGTTCGGCGGGATGGTGGGCATCTACCCGGAGGGAGAGCGTACGTGGGACGGCCACATGCTCCCGCTCAGGATTGGCACGATCCGCTTTCTGTTGGCCGCGGGGGTCCCGATCATACCGGCGGGAATATCGGGCGCCTTCCAGAATCAGCCCCGGTGGGGAGGCACAATCGGTAAACCGGACATCTACCTCTCGTTCGGCAAGGCCATCCATACCCCCAAGATACCCGGAAAGGATCAGACGAAAGAGGATATCGACTGGCTGTACAAGACGATGCAGACGTCCATCTCCCAGCTGGCCGAAGAGCACCGCGTCAAATAAGATCGTAACGGACGGTATAGTGCGTCCACGTGCCCGACCCGGTCAGGTCGGGCAACGGCCTCACGCCATCTGCCGCGAAACCCCCTCACGATTCGATTGACAAAGTAAGAAAATAGGCTATAATTTAATACTCAAAGGGGGCTTCATGCCGTTTTACGTCGTCATCATCCTCGGCCTCATACAGGGGCTCACCGAGTTCCTCCCGGTCAGCTCCTCGGGACACCTGGTCATCGCTCAGCACTACCTGCCCGGCTTTCAGGCTGCCCCGCTGCCGTTTGACGTGCTCCTTCACGTGGGGACGCTTCTCTCTCTGATCATCTACTTCTTTAAGGATATCAAGGATATCATCGTGTCGTTCTTCCGGTGGGACGCGGCCGATTCGGCGTCCAACCGACGCCTCGGGTGGCTTATCGTGATCGGGAGCGTTCCCGCGGCCGTCGTCGGGCTCCTCTTCAAGGATCCGATCGAACTCCTTTTTTCGAACGTGGCGATCGTTCCGTACATGTTCATCGTGACGGCGCTGCTGCTTTTGATCGGAGAGCGCTGGGGGCGGTCGACCAGGGAGCTCGGCTCGTTGAGGGTGACAGACGCCCTTATAATCGGGACGCTGCAGGCGGTCGCGATCATGCCCGGTATCTCCCGCAGCGGCTCCACGATCTCGGGAGGGCTCTTGACGGGGCTCAAGAAGGAGGCCGCGACACGGTTTTCGTTTATCCTGTCGATCCCGGCGGTATTCGGCGCATTCATCCTTTCACTGAAGGATTTTAACCAGCTGGGTCTCTCTTTTGTCGCCGGCGCGATCGTCGCGTGCCTTGTGGGCCTGGCGGCGATCTGGCTGACCTTTCGGTTCGTGGTGGCAAAGCGCCTCTGGGTATTCTCGATCTACCTTGTCGTCGTGGGACTATCCATCATCATTATAAATAGCCTGTAACGGTATGGCCAAGTTTCTTATCATCAAGAACGCGATCCTGAGGGACGTCATCGGCCTCTTCTTTCTGGCCCTTTCGATCTTCCTGGGGATAAGCCTCGTCTCGTTCCACCACACGGACCCGTCCCTTTTCATGGCGGGCTCCTTGGGCCCGGTTCTCAACTGGGGCGGGATCGTGGGGGCGTCGACCGCCCGCGGCCTCCTGACCTGGCTGGGGCTGGTTTCGTTTGTCGTGCCCGCGGTGTGCCTCATCCTCTCGGTTCAATTCTTTAAGCGGGAAGGGATACCCTACCTGGGGTTCGACCTGGTGTGCGGCGTCTTCGTCGCCCTTTCGGCGATGACGATACTTGAGCTGATCTTCGGCGGCAGGCGGGTGCTCTTTTCCGATACCGTACACGCCGGGGGGCTAATCGGGCTTTCCCTGTCGGAGATGTTCAAGGGGCTCTTCAATACCGCCGGGGCCTTTATCTTCTCGGCGCTCTCGCTGGCCCTTTTCCTGATAATCCTGCTCGGCATCAGCATGGGCGACGTCATCGAGGCGGTAACGGGACTTTCTGCCTCGCTGGGACGGCTTATCGGCAGGGGTGCGGGATGGGCCTTTTCACCCGGAAAAAACGACCCGGCGATAGAGGATAAGAAAAAGGAGAAGAGCTCTCGTGCCCTCGAGGAAGACAAGGCGCCGGTCGCCGAGGAGGACGAAGGCGAAGAGGCGGACGTCGAAGTGGCGCGGCCGGTGATCAAGGCCCCGCAGAGAAAGGAAATCCCGTCCGAAAAACCGGGGAGAGACCGCCCGCAGATCGGGTATACCCCGCCGGCGGGGGGCTATCAGCTCCCGCCCATCGACCTCCTGACGCATTCCCAGCAGGAAGGGCCGAGCATAGATCGAGACGGGCTGGTTACGACGGCCAGGAACCTCGAAAAGAAGCTCGCGGACTTCGGAGTCCGGGGCAGGGTCACCGAGGTGAGGCCGGGACCGATCATTACGCTGTTCGAGTTCGAGCCTGCCGCCGGAGAGCGCATCAACAAGATAGCCGCGCTGGCAGACGACATCGCCATGGCGATGTCGGCCTATTCGGTCCGCATCATCGCCCCGATCCCGGGAAAATCGGTGGTCGGGTTCGAGATCCCGAACGAGTCCAGGCAGACCGTCGTGATCCGGGAGATCATCGATTCGGAGCGATTCGAGCAGTCCAAGTCAAAGCTGACGTGCGCGCTCGGCAAGGACATCTACGGCAACCCGATGGTAACCGACCTCACGAAGATGCCTCACCTCCTGGTTGCCGGTGCGACCGGCGCGGGAAAGAGCGTCTGCATCAATACGATGATCCTCTCTATCCTTTACAAGGCGACGCCCGAGGAAGTCCGCTTCCTTCTGATCGACCCCAAGATGCTGGAGCTTACGCTCTATGCGGGTATCCCCCATCTGCTGCTGCCGGTCGTGACGGAGCCCAGACAGGCGGCCGTCGCGCTCAAATGGGTCGTGGAGGAGATGGAGCGGCGCTACCGGGTCATGGCCGAGTTCGGGGTCAAGAATATCTCGGGGTTCAACGCCAAGGTCGCGGGCGGACAGCAGGCGCCGGGCCCGGACGGCCAGGATCACCGGGAGATGCCGCTTTTGTTGGTGGTTATCGACGAGCTGGCCGACCTGATGATGACCTCGTCCAAGGAAGTCGAGGAATCGATCACGCGCCTCGCGCACATGGCGCGGGCGGCGGGGATACACCTGGTCCTGGCAACGCAAAGGCCGTCGGTGAACGTCCTGACGGGGGTCATCAAGGCAAATTTCCCGGCCCGCATCTCGTTCCAGGTCTCGTCGCGCGTCGACTCGCGGACGATACTGGACAGCTCCGGGGCCGAGCATTTGCTCGGAAAAGGCGACATGCTCTTTCTGCCGCCGGCGACCTCCAAGCTCGTCCGGGTTCACGGGGCCTTTGTCTCTGAGGAAGAGATCCGGGGTGTCGTCGGCTTCGTGAAGGGCCAGGGCTCGCCCACGTACGAAAAAGTCGACCTGGAGCGGGAACAGGATGCCGGGCCCGGGTACGAGGGTGACTACGATGAGAAATTTGACGAGGCGGTGGCGCTCGTAGCAGAGACCCGGAAGGCCTCGATCTCGCTGGTTCAGCGGCACCTGCGGATCGGCTACAACCGGGCGGCGCGCATCATTGAGAAGATGGAAGAGGACGGTATTATCGGGCCTTCCGACGGCGTTAAGCCTCGGGAAGTGCTCATCAACAAGACATAAAAGGAGCGAATCGTGAAACGAATAGCGATCATTCCCCTTTTGTTAGCCATGCTCGTCGGAATCGGGCTGCCGGCGGCGGCCGCTGAGACAGTGAAGGAGGTCGTCGATAAGGTTCAGGCGAAGTACGACCAGACACAGGATTTCTCGGCGACGTTCACTCAGGAGACTACCTCGAAGAATATGGGCATGCCGGCGATTATGAATGGAAAGGTCTACATCAAGAAACCTGCGATGATGTTCTGGGACTATACCGACCCGAAGAAACAGCAACTCATCAGCGACGGGAAAACGCTCTGGTTCTACTTCCCGGATGACAAACAGGTAAGGATCTATAAGACGGCCGAGGCCTTTGAAAATCTCCCGTTCCTTGACTTCCTTTTCGGGAAGGGCAAGATCGAGGATGACTTTACGCCGTCGTTTGCGGATCTCGACAAGGATAAGGCGAAAGACAGTTACCTTATCGTCCTCACGCCGAAGAACGCGGATACCTCCGTCGAGCGGATCCTGATCCTGGTCTCGAAGAAGGACTACCTGATCAGCCAGCTCAATATCTATGACGTTCTGGGAAACGTGATGACGATTCGCATTCAAGGATATGGCCCTCAACTCCGGCCTCAAGGACTCGACCTTTCATTTTATGGTCCCGTCCGGCGTCGAGACGATCAAGATAGAGAATCCTGAGACCCCGAAGGCCAAGGGCAACGTAAAGATCGAGATAATCGAGGACAATAAGAAATAGGGAGTCCGTTTCCGTATCTGATCCATGAGGCGCCGAAGGGGGCCTCATGATCTTTTTTGGACCCCATCATGCCAACGTATTGCATCGTCGCGCTGGGCTGCGATAAGAACATCATCGATGCCGAGACCGCGGCAAAGTCACTCATCGACAGGGGGTACACCCCCGTGACGTCTCCGGGGGAGGCCGATCTAACGATCGTGCATACCTGCGCCTTCATCGATGATGCCAAGGAAGAATCGATCTCGGCGATACTGGAGGCGGCAGGAGACAAGAAGCCGGGCGCGGCGCTCGTGGTATCGGGATGTCTTGCCCAGCGCTACGCGACCGAGCTGGCAGAGGAGATGCCCGAGGTCGATCTCTTCGTCGGTGTCGGGGGACACGATCGGATCATCGATCTCCTCGGTGAGAGCAGGATCTCGGTGGGACCTGCCGGGGAGTGGTCGGTCGACACGAGAAACCGCATTCCGTCCACGCCGCCCTGGTCGGCCTACGTGAAGATCTCCGAGGGGTGCGATAACCGCTGCTCATACTGCGTGATCCCGTCCATCCGGGGCGGCCTGAGGAGCAGGCCGATCGATCAGATCGTCGATGAGGTGCGGTGGCTCCAGCGGCGGGGGCTGGTCGAGATCAACCTCATCGCGCAGGATCTGGCCGCCTATGGCGCCGATCTCGGGATGACCGACGGGCTCGTCGGTCTCCTCGAGGCGATCCTCGCCCAGACGGACGTGCCGTGGATACGGCTTCTCTACCTCCATCCGCGGCACATCACCGACGGGCTCATCGATCTGGTGGCCGAGTCAGGATCGTATCCTCAACTATCTCGATATACCCATCCAGCACATCAGCGATCCGATCCTTGCCGCTATGGGCAGGAAGATCGATCGGGCAGGCATCGTATCGCTCCTGGGAAAGCTCACGGAGCGGATTGACGGTCTCTTCGTGCGAACGAGCCTCATCGTCGGCTTCCCGGGGGAGGGCGAGAGAGAGTTCGGGGAGTTGATGGAGTTTGTCGGCGAGGCGAGGTTCCAGCACGTCGGCGTATTTCGGTATTCCCGGGAGGAGGGGACACGGGCCGCGGCTCTGGGCCCAAGGGTTCCGAGAAAAACGGCGGAAAAGAGGCGGGACATGCTCATGTCCATGCAGGAGAAGGTCTCGCTTTCACACAATCGGGCTATTGTCGGCGACGCGGCAGACGTATTGGTCGAAGGCCCGTACGGGGATGACGGGCTGTACCTGCGGGAAGGTTCTACGGCCAGGCCCCCGAGGTTGACGGCATCGTCATACTGTCGGGAGCAAGCGCGCGCCGGGCAGCCTTGTGGCGCGCCAGATTTACCGACGCCTATCCCTACGACCTGGCGGCGGAAGCGGCCTAAAACGTGAGGGACGCAGTACGGTGGCGGTAAATCCGATTTTTTCTTGACAAACGGAATAGATAGTATATAGTTTCAAAACTTAAACGGTAGGGCATCTGACGTATCGTCTTACGTTTTCATCTGTTTCATCGGTACATTTTTCCGGAGACACAATGGACGAAAAAAACAAAGAGATACGAGAACTCCTGCTCAAGATGCGGGAGAGTCTGATAAAGGAAATCAAGCAGAAGGCAGACTCGGAAAGCGACGATACCATCAAGACCGAGGTCGGGGATATATATGATCTGGCCAGCAACGAGCGGGATCGAGAGTTGAATCTCTTGATTTCCGATCGGGACAGGGATAAACTCCTCCAGATCGAGGACGCGATCAAGCGGATCGATGAGGGAACCTACGGGATATGCGAGGAGTGCGAAGCTCCCATACCGAAGGAGCGGCTCTTGATCATGCCTTTTGCCCGGTATGACGTGAATTGTCAGGCGGAAATGGAGAAATCACAAGATCGTCGAGAAGGAGTTCAAGGAGGAGCGGGAATATCGAAAACTCGCATTCACCAGCTCCGATGAGGAAGAAGCCTGATATCCGTGAAAACTACCCGTCTCCTGAAGTATATCGCCGGCGCCGCGGTTATTTTTTTTCTCCTCGGATTCTGGTACTTCAGAAAAGATACGGTCACCGTCAGTGATTCCCGCCTTACGCTCGGCACGGTCGTCGAGATCACGCTTGTCGGAACCGACAAACAGGCGCTCGATGACGCCCTCGCGGCCGCCTTTGCGCGGATTACCGAGATCGAGAAAGTCACCGACCGATTCACCGCCGACAGCGAAATCTCGGCGATAAACCGGACCAAGAGCCCCGGGCCGATCCCGGTGTCGGCCGACATGCTCAGAATGCTCATGCTCTCGCAGAAGATCTCGGAGATGACCCGCGGGGCGTTTGACGTCACGGTCGCGCCGCTTGTGGACGTATGGGGATTTGACGTCGGCGGAAGGCTCCCGAGTCCGGAAGAGATAGAGCGTGCGCGAAAGAGGGTCGACTATCACCGTCTGGTCATCGACGAGGAGAACAAAACGATCACGCTGGCCGACGACTCCGTGCGTCTTGAGCTGGGCGGCATCGCCCAGGGATACGCGGCCGGAGAAGCCGAGAAGGTCGTCAGGGCGCGGGGGGTAACGAGCGGGGTCATTAATATCAGCGGCGATATTACCGCTATCGGAGACAAGCAGGGGCAGCCGTGGCGCATCGGCGTGCAGGACCCGCGAAACACGTCGGCCCTGTGCGCCGTCATCAACGCCAAGGATATTGCCATCGTCACCTCGGGCGATTACGAGCGGTGCTTTTTCGTGGATGGCGTCAGGTATCACCACATCCTCGATCCAAAGACGGGGTATCCGGCGCGCGGGTGCGCGTCGGTGACGGTGGTGACCCGGGACGTGGCGCTCGCCGACGGTCTTTCAACGGCGATCTTCGTCCTCGGTCCCGAAGCGGGCGCCGATCTGGCTCGCTCGCTGCGGTGGGGTGGACGTGCTGATCGTTACGGACGACGGCAAACGGGTTACTACCCCGGGACTTTCCGCGATAATGGAGACGGTCGGCCCGTAAGTCGCCGATCGTCAGGGAAGCGGCGGGGGACATGCCGCTGGTGGACGGGCGGGGTGGTCAACCCGGTAGAGGCTCAGGTGGCCAGGGACCTCGGGGCCGGGTTCATCGAAGTCCGCCCAAGACCGCGTGGAGAACGCCCTTCTGCCGAAGCCTGCGTGGCGTTTAAGAGCGGAGAAGCAGGCCGGCCGCGAGCCCGGCGGATACAACGAGGACCCTTTTACATCCAATCAATTTCATAGTAGTAGTGACTGCGTGTTTACCCGGGCCGACAAGATTCTCATCATCTCGCTGATACTCATTTCAGCCGCATCCTACCCGGTTGCCAGGTATCTCGCTTCGCGGGGCTCCTACCTTGAGATAGAGGTGGAAGGCCGGACCCGGGAAGTGGTGAGAATGGATCGGGACGGGGATGTTACGGTCGAAGGAAGGCTCGGACCCACAACCATCCGCGTCGACGAACGCGGTGCGCGGTTCGTCGGTTCCCCCTGTGTCGATAAGTCCTGTACCGAGTCGGCCCCGATCAAGGACGCCGGAGAGATCTCCGTGTGCGTGCCGAACCGCGTCATGATCCGGGTTCTCGGCGAAAGCCGGGTAAAGACCGACTTTATCTCACGGTGAAACGGTGAAAGATGTCAGGCGTCTGGTAGTCATTGCACTCCTTTCCGGTATCGCGGTGGTGATCTATGCCGTCGAGTCGTTCATCCCGACTCCGTCGCCGTGGCTCCGTCTCGGGTTTTCCCACATTATCACGCTGTTTGCGCTTCTCTTCTTCGGCACCTCCACGGCCTTTCTGATCTTCTGCATCAGGACGGTTGTCGGATCGCTGATTATCGGCAAGCTCTTTTCCCCGACCTTCATCCTCGGGTTTTCGGGGGGCGCATTGGCGCTCTTGACGATGGCGTTGATGCTGGACTTCTTGAAGGGACGATGGTTCTCCGTGGTGGGGATATCGGTGTCGGGGGCCTGGGTCAACAACCTCGTCCAGGTGATCATCGCCTACCTGGTCTTTATCCGGCACCCCGATATATTCCTGATCCTGCCTGTCTTCGGCCTCTTCGCGCTGGGGACGGGCGTCGTCAACGGGATTGCCGTCTACTATCTGGAGCGGTACGCGACGGTCGCCCTCGGGCTGAAGAGGAGATTCACCTTCTCGAACGGGTCGGTCGGGCGGGGAGCTCAGGAAGAACGATAGGTGCCAAGGAAGTCGCCGATCCTCTCCATGGCCTTCTTGATGTTTTCAAGCGAGTTGGCATAGCAGAATCTGATGTATCCCTCGGCATTGGCGCCAAAATCAATGCCCGGAGTGACCCCTACCCCCGCATTTTCGAGGATCTCGAAGGCAAATGCGTAGGAGTTTTTCGTAAACGTCCTGGCGTTAGCCAGGACATAGAACGCCCCCTGGGGGTCTACCGTGATGCCGAAGCCCAGGCTTCTGAGGGCATCGATCATGTAGCGCCTGCGCTCGTCGTAGATCCGGCGCATGCGGGCGACCTCGCCTTCGGCCAGGGTCAGGGCGGCGATTCCGGCCCACTGGACGAAGGTGTTGGCGGAGATGAAGAAGTTCTGCTGCATCTTCTGCATGGGGCGGACGAACTCCTTGGGGGCGATGACGTAGCCGAGGCGCCAGCCGGTCATGGCGTACCGCTTGGAAAACCCGTTCATGACAAAGGCGTTGTCGGTAAACTCGAGGATGGAGTGCTCGTGGTCCTCGTAGACCAGGCCGTGGTAGATCTCGTCGGAAACGATCATCACCCCGAGGGCGGCCAGCTCCCGCATCCGGTCGGCGGACAGGAGGTTTCCGGTCGGATTTGACGGGGAGTTGATGAGAATCGCCTTGACGCTTCGGTCGAGCCTCCGCTTCACGTCGTCCGGATCGAGCTGGAAACCGGCGTCTTCGAAGACCGGGATATAGGCGGGGACGCCGTCGACGTAGGTGATGAAGTTCGGATAGCACGCGTAGCCGGGGTCCGAGAGGATGATCCCGTCGCCCGGGTTGAGCAGCGCCGAGAAGATCAGCAGCATCGCCGGAGACGTCCCGCTCGTGACGAGTACGCGGTCGGGGGTAACCGAGACGCCGTAACGGCTCCGGTAGTCATCGCAGATGGCCTGACGCAGCTCCAGGAGGCCGAGGCTGTGGGAGTACTGGGTCTTGCCCTGGGTCAGGGCGCTCACGGCGGCCTCTTTGATGACCGCGGGGGTGTCAAAATCGGGCTCGCCCACCTCCAGGTGTATGATGTCCCTGCCGGAGAGCTCCAGCTCCTGGCAGCGCTCCAGCACGTCCATGACGATGAACGGGCTGATCTTTTCCGTCCTGGAGGCGATCATCGTTACCGCTCCTCAAACGAAAAACGAATCCTGAAGTAGGGGCCGTAGTGGACGCTTGACCCGCTGGGGATGAAGTTGACCCCCGCGATCTCCCAGCCCTGCCCGAGATACTCCTCGATGTTGTCAACGATCCGGTCGTTGACGGTGATAATGCGATATATCCACATAGGCCTCATAACCCTGCCCTGAAAAAACGCCGCCATCGCCCCTGCGGCCGCGTGCGCCTTTCGGACGCGGCGGTCTCGGGAGCGGCAGGCAAGGCGTTCTACTTTGTTGTGATGTTCCCGTCTCCCTCAAACGCCATGACCCTCTCCCGGAAGGGGGCGGGTATCGGCTGCACCTTTCGAGTAACGGGGTCGGTGAAGACCGAGACGGTGTAGCCCCGGGCGGCTGCGACGCGCCGCTCCGGGACGAAGATCAGGTATTCCATGCGAAAGCTGGAGCCGCCGAGGTGGGCGATTCGGGCGAAGATCTCGATAACGTCGTCGAAAAAGAGGGGCGAGAGAAACGAGCAGCACGACTCCACCATGGCCATGCCCGTGCCCTGCTTCTTGATGTCCGAAAGCCTGAAGCCCAGCGAGCGGAAGTACTCGAACCGCCCCGTCTCCAGGTAGATAAAGAAGCTGATGTTGTTGACGATGCCCTCCTGATCCGTATGGGACATCATCACCCGGGACGATGTCTTGAACCGGAAGTCGGTGCGCTCGTCCGCGCTACGGCCGGCGTTGGATGTCACGTTTCTCTTCTCACCTTGCCTTCAGGTTATAGAAGACGTCCTTCCCGATGAAGAGTGCCGCGTCCCCCAGGGTCTCCTCGATGCGCAGAAGCTGGTTATATTTGCAGATCCGATCGGTGCGCGACGCCGAGCCGGTCTTGATGAACCCGGTGTTGGCCGCCACGGCCAGATCGGCGATGGTGGAGTCCTCGGTCTCCCCGGAGCGGTGGGAGATGACGGCGGTGAAGCCCGCCTTCTTGGCCATATCGATGGCCGAAAATGTCTCCGTCAGGGTGCCGATCTGGTTGACCTTTATGAGGATGGAGTTGCTGGCGCCTGTCTCGATTCCCTTCTTGAGGAGCTGCGTATTGGTGACATAGAGGTCGTCGCCGACGATCTGGATTTTGCTGCCGAGGCGTTTGGTCATCTGGGTGAAGCCGTCCCAGTCGTTCTCGTCATGGCCGTCCTCGATGGAGATGATCGGGTAGTCCTTGATGAGGGATTCGTAGAAATCTATGAGCTTGGTCGCGTCCATCGGGGGCGCTCCCTCGCCGGCGAGCGTGTATTTGCCGTCCTTGTAGAACGAAGAGGCGGCGCAGTCCAGCGCCAGCAGGACGTCGGAGCCGGGCTTGTAGCCGGCCTTTTCGATCGCCGAGACGATGAGGTCCAGGGCCTCCCGGTTGCTTTTGAGGTTGGGGGCAAAGCCTCCCTCGTCGCCCACGCCGGTGGCAAATCCCTTGGCGATCAACACGCCCCTGAGGCTGTGGAAGACCTCCGCGCCCATCCTGAGCGACTCGGCAAACGTGGGGGCGCCCACGGGCATGATCATGAACTCCTGGATATCGACGTTGTTGTCGGCGTGCTTGCCGCCGTTCATGATGTTCATCATCGGCACCGGCAGAAGCCGCGCGCCCACCCCTCCGAGGTACTGGAAGAGCGGCAGGCCCAGCTCCTCGGCCGCGGCCTTGGCTGCGGCCACCGATACGCCCATGATGGCGTTGGCGCCGATCTGTGATTTATTGTCGGTCCCGTCCATCTCGATGAGCGTTCTGTCGAGCTCGATCTGGTCGGCGGCGTCCATCCCGATGATGTTGGGGGCGAGAATGTCGTTGACGTTGTCGCGGGCCGTCAGGACCCCCTTGCCCAGGTAGCGGGATTTGTCCCCGTCCCTGAGCTCCACGGCCTCATGCTCGCCGGTGGAGGCGCCGGAGGGGACGGCGGCGCGGCCCATCGTCCCCGATTCGAGGACGACGTCGACCTCGATGGTCGGGTTACCCCGGGAATCAAGTATCTCCCGTGCAAAAACGTCTAATATGGTAGTCATGGTCATCACCCTTTAATGGATGGAGAAAGGCCGGATGCGACTCCGGCCGTTCGTGTTACTCGTTGGGAACGCATGCATCTACCGGACACACGTCGGCGCAGGAGCCGCACTCGGTGCATACGGAGGGATCGATCTTGTACTTGTCGTCACCCTCGCTGATCGCGTTGACGGCACATTCCGACTCGCAGGATCCGCACATGATGCACTCATCGGTAATCTTGTAGGACATCGTAACCTCCATTCAGTTTCATAGGGTTCGTAGGGTGAAAGATAATTTTAAAATAAATCCGCAAAACTTGCAACAATTTTATTTTTTCGCCGCGCGTTTTGTTGGCCTGCCGGCGACGCCGCCCGGGTAACGATCTACTATCCCCTTGATAAAAGGGTGCTGATACGGTATCATATTCTTATAGGCGAACCGATGGACCGAACACAACGAAAATGGTGGGTGGGCGCGGGGCTTGGGCTCCTGCTCCTGTTTGTGTTCCCGCTTTCGGCGCTCGGCACGAATGGCGATGGATCCGAGGTCGCCGTTGATTTTGTCGCGGTCAATGCCGAGGTAACGAAACTCCTCTTTTTCTTTGCGGATTACGGGGGGTTTAACATCATCGTTGACGGGGACGTCTCGGGGACGGTCACGGTCAGGCTCTCTCACGTCGCCCCGGTTGTCGCCTTTGCGGTCGTGCTGGAGCTGGCTCAGCTTGAGGCATACGACGTTGACGGCTCTCTCTTCATCACCCGAAGGGCGCGTTAAGACCCTTGAGCGGAGGTTGCTATGATACGCGAGATTAGCCGGATGGCGCAGAAAAGCTACGACGTTGTCGTGATCGGCGGGGGCATCACGGGCGCAGCGGTCGCCTGGGACGCGAGCCTCAGGGGCATCTCGGTGGCGCTGCTGGAGAAGGACGACTTCGCCCACGCCACGAGCTCGGCCACCAGCAAGCTGATCCACGGGGGGCTTCGCTACCTCAAGAACTTCGAGCTGGGGCTCGTGCGCGAGTCGCTCTCGGAGCGGCGGATCATGGAGGTGATCTCGCCCAACTTCGTCCAGCCGATCCCTTTCGTCATCCCGCTTTACGGGCACGGCGTCGAGAGCAAGCTGCCGTTTCAGGCGGCGCTGTCGGTCTATGACCTTCTTGCCTACGACAAGGAAGACCTCAAGGATAAAGACAAGCGCATCAAGAACCACAGGATGATATCGGCCGATCAGGTCAAGAAGCTCTTGCCCGGCGTCCACACCCACGGGCTCAACGCCGGTGCGATATACTACGACTGCCAGCTTTCGAGCCCGGAGCGCCACGTCCTGGACTTCATCGAATCGGCCGCCGACTACGGCGCGGACGTGGCCAACTACACCGAGGTCGTCGACATCCTCAAAAACCGCGGGGCCGTGGTCGGGGTGCGGATCACCGACAGGACCGACGGCCGCCAGTACGACATCATGGGCAAGGTCGTCGTCAACGTCACCGGCCCGTGGGGGGATATCACGCTGGGCATGCTGCACAAGAAAGACGTCGAAAAGCGGCTCATCCGCTCCAAGGGGATCCACCTGATCACCCGCTCGCTGACCACCGAATACAGCGCCGTGCTCCGCACGCCGGACGGGCGGCACTTTTTCATCATCCCCTGGCGGGGGCATTCGCTCATCGGCACTACCGACCGCCTCTACAAGGGCGACCCCGACCACTTCAAGGTCTCCGAGGAGGATATCCAGGGCCTGGTGAACGAGACCAACGAGGTCTTCCCGGGGGCAAAGCTCAAACGGAGCGACGTGCTCTATTTCTACGGGGGGCTGAGGCCGATCGTGGAAAAGGACACCGACATCGACGTCTACGACGCATCGCGCAAATACGAGATCTACGACCACGAGAAGGACGATAAGGTCAAGGGGATCATCACGGTCATCGGCGGGAAATACACCACCTCCCGAAACCTCGCCCGGCAGGTCGTGGACATGATCTACGGGAAGCTGAAGAAAGACCCGGTCGAATGCCTGACCGACACGACGCCGCTCTACGACGGGGCGACGGGTCCTTTCCGCCGCTACCTAGACAAGGAGCTGAAGAAGCACGCCCGGGCCTATCCCGCCGACGTGATGGATAACCTGATCCACCAGTACGGGACGGAGCACGGGCGGGTGCTGGCCGTGGCCGACGCCGACGAATCGCTGAGGGAGCGGGTGACGGAAAACCGGCCCAACATCATGGCCGAGATATCGTACGCCGTGACCGACGAGATGGCGTTTCATCTGGACGACGCGGTCTTCCGCAGGACGGGGCTGGGCACCATCGGCAACCCCGGCGACAAGGCCCTCAAGAAGTGCGCGGACCTGATGGGAAAGCTCCTGGGGTGGAGCGCGGAGCAGAAGAAAAAAGAGATCGCCTGGGTCAAGACCTATTTCGTCCCGATCAAGAAGGACGGGGAGATCCCGCCGACGAAAGCGGAGATGCTGGGGTAGGGGGGGAGGAAAGGCTTTTTCTTAGCGTCATGAAAGGTTTAGGCCTGGCTTTCTAACACCTTTGAAGAGGCGATCATTTTTCACCAAAAATCCCCACTCGTCATTGCGAGCCGCCATTAGGCGGCGCGGCAATCTCAACTGTGATCGCGAGCGAAGCGAAGCGATCACTCCTCAATCCAGCTCATCAGAGAGATCACGCCATTGGGGGTTAAGTTTCTCGATCAACTCTTCTTTCTTCTTCCGTGAGCCGCCTTTGATCTGTTTTTCGCGAAGTATGGCGCTTTCAACCGTCAGGAATAACTCATAGTAGATAAGCTTTGTGATACGGTAGGTGGCGGTGAATCCCGGAAGAATTTCTTCCTTATGCTCGGTGACCCTCCGTCTTATGTTATTCGTGATTCCAGTATAAAAAACGGTGTTGTAATTATTAGTCATGATGTAGACGAAGAATCGCCTTTCCATTGTTCACAATCCAGCGGTTTTCGGTTTAACATGACGTTAGACGTTGTTCGTAGTAAGCCCGCCCACCATATCCAACCCGCACCGGTGAGATTGCTTCGTCGCTACCGCTTCTCGCAATGACGGGATTGGATACTCTCCATAAGAAGGTGCGACAAGAGAAAGTAGGCGATTCGAACATGATGGAGAAGAGAATCAGATTTCCTTCTTGACTGCGAGCGATTTCCGCTACTTAATATCCTCCACCCCGAACCCCTTCAGCTGGTCCAGCACGAACTTTCTGATCTCGCCCGCCTTCGGATAGCTCTTCATCGCGTCTTTGGGGCGGTATTCTTTCAGCAGCGGGATCGGTTTTCCCCCGCATTCGCAGTCGGGCTTCTCGCCCCTCGGGACCACGAAGTGATCGGCGCACCCTTCGCAGCGGAAGAGGTCCTTTCTCCCCGACATCTTCCCCCGCTTGGCTACCGGTTTTCCCTCGATATCGATGATGTCAAACGAAAAATCGACGGTGGTGGCGCTCGAGATGGAGGTGCCGACGCCGTAGGAGTCGCACAGCCCGTTGAGCTCCTTGATCGAATATTCGTTGAGCCCGCCGCTGGCCAGGAGCTTCACGTGGGAAAATCCCCTCAGGTTCAGCTCCCAGCGCACCTCGGCCAAGCAGCTCCCTGAAGTTGCCCCTGCGGGAGCCGGGCGTGTCCAGCCGGACGCCGAAGAGGTCCTTGCCGAGGGCCTCGGCGACCCTGACGGCCTCGAACTTCTCGTCGTTGAACGTATCGATCAGCACGATCCGGTTGACCGACTTTTCGATGATCTCGTTAAACGAGCGTCGCCGTATCCACGGTATCCCCGATAATGAGGATGAGCGCGTGGGGCATCGTGCCGGTGGGGGGAAGCTCCAGGAGCTCCGCCGAGGCCACCGAGCTCACCCCGTCGCACCCGCCGATGTAGGCGGCCCGGTCGATCATCGGGGCGATGGCCGGATGCATCCGGCGCGCCCCGAAGGAAAGGAGCGGCCGGTGCTCGGCGGCGACCCGGCAGCGGGCGGACATCGTGGCGATGCCCGTGGCCTGGCACAGGAAGCCGAGGATGGCCGTCTCGTGGACGCCGAAATCGGTATATTCCCCCTCGATCTCGAGGACCGGCTGGCCGGGATAGAAGAGCGACCCCTCGGGCAGCGATCTGACGACCACGTCGTGGGTGGACAGGAGGTCCATCACCTCTTCCAGGCCGCAGAAGATGCCCCATTCCCAGTTCTTGGGCAGGCCTTTTGCGAAGACCTCGGCGGCGACGCGCCGGTGTATCTTTTTTGAATCCAGGATCTGCTTGGTGCGGACGAAATAGATGTCCGTTACCTTCCCCTGCCTGATCTCTTCCTCGGTGAGTGTATAAAACATGCCGGGCCTTTCCTCAATGAAACGTGATGCAGTAGGATAACGTCAGGGCGGCGGTTTGTCAACATCGAAAAGAGGAAAGGGAGCGTTCGCGGGCAGGGAAACGGCCGGGGCTCCGCGGTTTCCACGCGGAAGGGCCGAGCAATAGCCGGACCGGGCGCCGGGCGGGCCGCTAGGTCCTGATCCCGATGCTCTTGAGGTAGTCGGTCAGCCGTTTTAAGAGGGCCGGGTCCTCGATAAGCTGTTCGGTGATCGAAAACTCGTACCGGAGGGCGTCGGAGACGGGGACGGGCAGGTACCTGACGGACGACTGCTTGATGGCCGAAAGCGCGCGGCCCCCCATGCGGGCGACGGCAAAGGCGTGTTCGTGGACGGCCGACATGAAATCGGCGCCCTCGATGATCTCGGTCACAATCCCGATGTGGCGGGCCTCTTCGGCGTTTACGATCCTGCCGGTGGCGCAGAGCTCCAGCGCCCGGGAGACGCCGGCCCGCCGGGCCAGGGGGAAGACCAGGGGGTTGATGCCGAAGTTGACCTCAACGTGGCCGAAGGAAGCGCCCGGGGCGGCCAGGACGATGTCCCCGGCCAGCGCCAGGTCAAACCCGCCGGCCAGGGCGATCCCGGATACTGCGGTGATGATGAATTTCTTGCTGCGGTAGATGGCCTCGTGGAACTCGACGATACGGTGACGAAAAGAGTTGAACTCCGTCTGAACGGCCTCTTTCAGGTCGAAGCCCGCGCAGAAGAAGCGGTTGCCCCCGGTGATGACGATGACGTCAATGGAGGGGTCGTCATCGGCCCCCACCAGGAAAGACTCGAGCTCGTTCCTGAGCCGAACCGACAGCGCGTTGAGGGCCCGGGGGCGCGAGAGGACGACGACGGCCACCGCGCCGTCCCGGGATACCGTGATGTCGTGGTATTGCACACGCCTCTCCTGCGGTCAGAGCGGGCCCCGCGATCGGGCGCACAACAATGCGGGTCGATTCGCGGGGCCGTACTGCCGGCCTGCGGTCAGCGCTCGATCATGAAGGGAAAGGAAAAGGAGAGCGACTTTCCCGTTGCCGTAAACGGCGTTATGACGACCTTGACCTCACCTGCCGTGGGGGCGAGCCTCTGAAGGTAGATGAATCCGTGCGCGCGGGCCCCCGCCGTGATCGGGCCGAAACGGAAGGCCAGAGGAACGACGTCCGAGCCGTACTGGTTATAGGGATAGGCGGGCGGGTACCACCCGAGGCCCCATGCGTCCCAGCCCCAATAGCCGCCGCCCCAGATCATTGCGGGCGGGTAGACGTAGCTGGGGATGGTGGACCGGTCCACGGCATCGGCGGGAACGACGCCGTACTGTACGTTGCTGTCATCGAACATGAATACCGAGTTTTCGTTTATCATGATGTCTTGCTTGGTATTGTTGGAAACCGCGATAAGAAACGGGGTATAGGAATCCCTCACGTCGACGGGATCGTACCTCCAGGCGTCGGCATAGACCGTGATCGTAACATCCTCCCTGGTCAGGGTCTGGCTGTTTGACTTGAGGTCAGTAATCCCCTCCGGGACCGATACGGGGATCAGCGATGGGGCACACGCCAGGAGCAGAAGCGCAACCGGCAGGATACTCAGTGCTTTCAAACGTCTCATCATATCACTCCTTCTTGTCTGTTGTCGCGGGAGGGGTGACCGACGGCTCCCCGACCTTATCCTTGTTCTCTTTGATGATAACGCCGTCACTTCCCGGGGAGGGCTGGTCGGTCGTCCCATCGCCCGAAGGCTTTACCTCGCCTGTGGTATCCTTCGGGGAAATGGTTGCCAGGAACTCCTTTGCCTCGACGTTTTCCGGATCATACTTAAGCGCCTTCTTGAGCTCGACGATCGCCTCGTCCTTCTTTCCCAGGGCGACCAGTATCTTTCCCCTCACCTCGTAACCGCGGCTGTAGTCGCTGTAGGCCTTCAGCGAAGTGCCGACAAGGGTGAGCGCTTCGTTCAGATGCTTTGTGTGGTCCTTATTGTCCTGGCTGTCACTGGAGAGGATCAGCACGGCGATGTCGACGTATATCTCGTGAAGGTCCGGCTTGATCTCAATGACCTTCTTAAGGGCCTCTATGGCCTTGTCGGGCCGGTTATCTTCCTTATACATGGCGGCCATGTTGAGGTAGGATTCATAAGAAGTCGGGTCCATCTTCACGGCCTTCAGGTAGGCTTCCTCGGCCCTTTTCTTGTCGCCCTTCTTGAGGTAGGTGTCGCCGATGCCGACGTACGCATCCGATTCATTCTCGTTCAGCTCGATGGCCTGATCGAAGGCATCGAGGGCCTCGGCGTACTTCCCCGTGGACCGATAGATGTTGCCGAGGCTGACGTAAAGCTGGGGATCCTCCGGTGAGGCCTTGATGGCCTCCTTCAGGGTCGCCAGCGCCCCTTCGGGCTTGCCGAGCTTGATGCGGTTCATCACGAGGTACTTGAGGGCGTTGGCGTCGGTCCCGTTGCTTTTCACCGCCCGCGACAGATAGACGTCGGCCCGTCCATACTGTTCTTCGTCAAAATAGAGCCGGCCGAGGTTGAAATTGGCGTCAAAATAGGCGGGCTCTATCTCGAGGGATTTCTTGAAATTTGCCTCGGCCTCGGTAAAGAGTGCGGTCTCCATGTTGATGAGTCCCAGGTCGTTATAGACCTGGTAGAGACCCGGCTCCATCTCGAGGGCTTTGTTGTACCACGCCTCGGCCTCGTCGTAGATTTCCATGAGCAACAGGCAGTGGCCCATGGCGTAGTAAGGCTCGACGCGGTCAGGGTTGGTCTTCATCGCCCGCCCGAAGAAACCGATCGCCTCGTCGTAGCGGCCGAGGTGGAAATAGGTGAGCCCCAGGTTATAGTTGGCGTCGAAACTGGAAGGGCTGGACTTAACCGCGTCCAGGAAAAAATCGCAGGCGCCCTCGTAGTCTTTCCTGTTGAAGGAGATCTTTCCCAGGTTATAGCAGGAGACGTAATGGTTGGACTTGATCCGGACGGCCTTCTCGAAATACTTCTCGGCCTTCTCGACTTCCCCCTGCCGGTAGTAGATGTCGCCGATGCTTCCCAGGGCATCGTAGTTGTCGGGCGCGATGTCGAGGATCGTCTCATAGGTGTCGATAGCATCGTCCCACTGCTCGCGGTCCGCGTAGATCTTGCCCAGGACGGCGTAGGCGGGGATGTAGTCCTTGCCGTATTTCGTGGCCTTCTTGAGGTACCCGATGGCCCCCTCGGTATCCATCAGGGCATAGGAGATCTCCCCCATCCGGGAAAGCGACTTGTAGTCCTTCGGGTCCTCGGCGAGGATCTGTTCGTAGGCGGCCTTCGCCTCGAGGTAGTTCTCTTGCGAATAGAGCGCTTCGGCGGCGAGGAACTTCTTGACTATCTCGGGATCTGTCTGTTTCTCGGAGCCGCTGCACGCGACGGCCAGGGGGAGAAAGAGAGTAATGACGAGGAGCAGATCACGGGGCCTGAATTGGAACGTCTTCATGGTGTAGAAATACTAATTATTTTACTATATTATCATGATACTCTAGCCCGCTTTTGTTAGTCAAGGGAAAAGAGAGGAGCGGCCCCGTCTTTCGCCTTGCGCGGCCCGCCATGATGGAGTAGTATAGGAGCATGAATCATTGTATATGCGGGTGAAAAGAGATGAACAGAAAGCCGGCCGTTGCGGGGCAGTTCTACCCCCGCGATCCGAAACTCCTCGAGCGCGAGGTAGCCTCGTTTCTCGTGTCCCGCGAAGATAAGAAGGAGGCCATCGGCGTCGTGTCTCCCCACGCGGGGTATGTCTATTCGGGCAAGGTCGCCGGCATGGTCTTCTCCCGCGTCCTGATCCCTCCGACCGTCGTTGTCCTCGGGCCCAATCACCGGGGTGCGGGAGCGGACATCGCCGTGGCCGCCCGGGGTGCGTGGGAGATGCCGTTTGGAGCGGTGCCGATCGACGAAGGGCTGGCCGCGGCGATCCTCGAGGCCTCGCCCTCGGCCGCCGACGACGAGCGCGCCCATGCCCTCGAACACTCACTGGAGGTTCAGGTCCCCTTCATCCAGGCGGGCCGCCCCGACTTCAGCCTCGTTCCCGTCGCCCTCGGGCGGCTCACGCTGCCCGAGTGCCTCGCGTTCGGCCGGGAGCTCGCCGGCGCGATCTCCCGGCACGGCCGGCACGTCCTGATCGTCGCAAGCTCCGACATGACCCATTACGAGCCGGCCGACGAGGCCGAGAAAAAGGACCGAATGGTAATCGATCAGATCCTTCGTCTTGACGCAGAGGCGGTCTATCAGACGGTGCGCGATAATCGGATCACGATGTGCGGGGTTATCCCGGCGACGATCATGCTTGCCGCAGCAAAAGAGCTGGGGGCAAAGGACGCCGAGTTGGTGGGTTACATGACCTCGGGGGATACCTCCGGCGATTACCGGAGCGTCGTGGGGTACGCCGGGGTGATCATCACTTAGTCACCCCAAGAATGCAGGCATTCTTGGGGGCCCCGACAGGAGAGAACCCTCCCAGGCTCTATTTTTTGGAGGAAAGGGTGGGATCGGGTACTTACCAGAATAGCTCCTATTCCTTGACCTCGCAGGGCGGGATCGTCGGGGGCTCGGCGGCGATCTCTTCGAGCGACCTGCCGGTCTTGACCGAGTCGGGGGCCGTCTCCAGGATGTCGTGCTCCTCCTCTTGCTTTCCGTCCTTCGTCTTCATGAGGAGCCAGTTACCCTCCCCCCGTCCCTTCATCAGCACGAGGGCAAACTTCCCCACGAGCTTCGTGCCGGAGAGCTCGACCTCGATCCGGCCCTTTTCCCACCCGTCGGGGGAGAGGTCCCGGTAGCTGCCCGTGTCCCACAGCATGACCGGCCCCGCGCCGTAGCCTCCCTCGGGGATGACTCCTTCATAGTCGGCATACGCAAGATCATGATCGGGGACGGCGACGGCAAGGCGCTTGTCGGCGCTCTTCATCGACGGGCCCTTGGGTATCGCCCATGACACCAGGACACCGCCCTTTTCCAGACGAAGGTCGTAGTGGAGATGCCTTCCCCGGTGTTTCTGAACCACGAAACGCGGCATGTTCGAACCTTCAGATTGCCTTGTCCCTCTTCTTGAGGAGAAGCTTGAAGGCCTCGCTTTTGATTGTCTCCCGGACGTTTTGGCTCTTGGCCAACACGGCCAGGTCTTTGACCTGCAGGTAGTTGAGCTGGGCGATCGCCAGGGGGGTTGGGGTTCGTGGGTTTCTTACCATTGCCAGGCGGATCTCCGAGTTCTGGATCCATTTTCTGTTTTTTGCGATCATCTCCAGGACGTCCGCCGGGGCGGCGAAGTCCTTGGCGATCTGAGCGATCTCCGAGTCGGTGATGCGGGGGTTCCTGATGATAAGCCGCGCCACCGACGCGTTGAGGTCGCGCAGGAGGACCGCCCGCTCGACCTTGTCGGCCTTGGGGGCCAGCATCATCTTATCCTTGACGGACATGTTCTTGATCTGGATGGCCTTGATCTCTACACGCTCGGAATCCTCCTCCTGGGGCTCCTCCGTGCTCCCACCGGCAGGCGAGGCCGGCATTTCGGTCGGGACGGGTCTCGTCGGGGGGGGGCCGAGCTGGATGACCGCCTCGGCAGGCCTGACAGGCGGACGATCCAGGCTTCCGATAACCTCCTGTATCTCCCGCTTTCTCTCCATGAAATTCAGGAACTCAAGGGCGAATCCCGATTTCAATCCCCGATCCTCCGCCTCCCTCTTGTCGACCGTCCTGACCACTTCGGCCGGCAATACGAGCGTCTTCTCATGATCGGGAAACGTCAGTGTTATCTCGACGGGGGTTTGGATCGGCAGGGGATTGTCGGACCTGATGAACATGCCGCCGAAACTGATATTTTCCGCCCAGTCCTCCTTGAGCTTTTCGACGTTCTTATACTGGACCTTTATCTTTACCCGTTCGCGGAGGCTGGAGCGGTTTTCACCGAATAACCTTTTTTCACCAGGGTGGTCTTCCATAGAGGGGCTCTCATATCTTTGCGTTGATTCAGTATAGCACCGTTGACGTGCCCGTGTCAAAACGAAAGGGGCATTATTGTTGGTTTCGGCGTTATGGTTGTTGTTGACAGTTTAACCTGCGCTTGGTAGAATTATAGCGGGTTATGGGCTTGCCCGGATCAACGAGAAGGTGTCGCAGAAAGGAAGAAGGCCTCTTGCGGATCGGATATCTCATGGTGTGGCGGGCGCCGCGGCGAATCGAGGAACCATCGGAGGGCCCTGTGGATACGTGAATACCTTCCTCGGGCGGCAAAAGGGGGAAACTATGGCACGAATCCTTATCGTTGACGATGACGAAAATATCAGCGCCCTCTATGAAGAGGATCTCAAAGAAGAGAACTACGAGGTAGCGGTCGCATCCAACGGCAAGGAGAGCATCGAAATGCTCGAGACATTTGACGCCCGACCTCATCATCATGGATATCAGAATGCCGGAGATGGACGGTATTGAGGCCCTCGGCAAGATCATCGCGATGCACAAGAACATCCCCATAATCCTCAATTCAGCTTATTCCTCCTATAAGGACGACTTCAGGAGCTGGGGGGCCGACGCCTATGTCGTCAAATCGTCGGATACCGGCGCCCTCAAGGAAAAGATCAAAGAGATTCTGGATCGAACCGATCAGGGGAAGTAGATGGAGATACTGGCCATGATCCTGGCGGGGGGGAAGGGGGAGCGGCTCTACCCCCTGACGCGGGACAGGGCCAAGCCCGGCGTTCCATTTGCCGCCAATTACCGCATCATAGACTTTACCCTCTCAAATTGCGCCAACTCAGGCCTCAGAAAAATCGTCCTCCTTACCCAGTACAAGTCATTTTCGCTGGATCGACATATCCAGCGGGGATGGAATTTCTTCTCCCACCAGCTGGGCGAGTACGTCCAGATCGTCCCCGCTCAGCAGCGGGTCAGCGAAGACTGGTACCAGGGGACAGCCGACGCCGTCTATCAGAATATCTACATCCTCGAGCAGGAGCGCCCCGACCTCACGCTGATCCTCTCCGGGGATCACGTCTATCGGATGGACTACCGCGATATGATCAAGTGCCACCTCGACTGCGATGCCGACCTGACCATCGGGGCCATCCCCATGCCGAAAGAAACATCGACCCAATTTGGCGTTATGATCGTCGACGAAGACTTCAGGGTGACCGGCTTTCAGGAAAAACCGACTGATCCGGCGACCATTCCCGGAAGGCCCGACATGATATTGGCCTCTATGGGCATCTATGTCTTCAACACGAGGGAGCTGGTCATACGGCTCGTCGAGGACGCCAAGCTGCGAGACAGCTCCCACGACTTCGGAAAGAACGTCATCCCCTCGATGATCGGGAAGAACCGGATCGTCGCGTTTCCCTTTATCGACCGGGAGACGAAGAAGAGTGCCTACTGGAGGGACGTGGGGACCATCGAGGCATACTGGGATGCGCACATGAACCTGATATCGAGTAATCCCGAATTTCCTCTTTCGGACCGGTCGTGGCCGATCTATACGTATGAGCCTCCGCTGGCGCCCGCCAAGATCATCTCGGCGGGTATCCCCGGGGAGGGGATCAGAAATTCGATCGTATCCGGGGGCACGCAGATCGTCGGCGCCCGCGTGGAAGACTCGGTCATCGGGCGCAACGTCACGATCCTTGAGGGGAGCGAGATCTCGCAGTGCATCATCATGGACGACGTAGAGATCAAGCAAAACGTAAAACTAAAGAGGACGATCGTCGACAAGCGCGTCGTCATACCGGAGGGGATGATCATCGGCCACAACCGGGACGACGACGCCGCTCACTTCGATACCAGCCCCACCGGGATCGTTGTCATCCCCAAGCGCATGCGTTTTGAATAACCGGCCTCCGACAGACGGGGGAAGGCCGGCTTCCACGGCGACATGAACCCCGCCTCCGGGAGACATGACTCATGATAAAGGAACTCCTCTCAACCGGGCTCTTTGTTGCCGTCACGGCCGCCTCCATCCTGGGTCTGGTGCTCCTGTGGCGCCGCACCGGCAGGGCCGGCCGCGCCGCGGGAATCGTCGGCATTACCGCGGTTTACCTTATCCTGACCTACCTCCTTTCCCTCTGGGCGGCCCGGGGCGGATGGCCCGAGGGTATGTTCTTTATGACGACGGCCATTTTCGTCGTCCCGTCGGTGGTCGTCGTCTTTAGTATCCTGTTGATCATCGCCGTCTTCGGAGGCGAGGGAGGATCCCGGCGCAGGGCCGGCATGATCGCGTCCTTCGCGGTGCTGACCCTGATACTCCTTGCCCTGGCCTTCAACCGCTATCTCCGGCTTGCCTGGTACTGGACGGAGTTGGATAACCCCGATGCCCACAAGAGGGCCTACGCGGTGCTGATGGTCGGAGAAACGGGACTCAAGATGGCCGAGCCGATGATCCTCTCGGCCGCCGACGACCCGAGCCCCGCGGTACGGAAGGGCGCCATGCTCGCCCTCGTTTCCATAGACGATCCGACGAGTATCGATGTGATCAGGGCGGCGCTGGCCGACGAGGACGCCGGGGTCAGAGAGACCGCGGTGATCGCCATCGTTCCCATCGGCCGCGGGGATGGCCGGGTCGCCGCGGATTTGAAGCGAATGCTCGCCGATCCCGATCCGTACGTCCGGGACGCCGCGGCGTCGGGTCTGGACACGATCGATCCGGCCTGGAGAAACGCGCCGGACATACCGGAAGCCTACCGACAGCCCTAACGCATCGCCCGCTCCCCAAAGAGCCAACTCGAACGAAAAATTTAAGTAATCGATGTACGAAAAATGTTGACATATGCCGAAAGCTATGCTAAAGCTTAAAGCGCAACTTCATCCTTTATACTAGGTCTCATCGCCCTTCTCGCTCGGCACCCGACGCATCCCCGCCGTCGGTGGAGTTCTGATGTTTACGACCAGGATCACCGAGCTGCTCAATATCCGCTATCCCATTCTCATGGGTGCAATGCACCACATCACGCTGGGCGAGATGGCCGCCGGCGCGGCCAACGCCGGGTGCATCGGATTTATTCCCGCCGCCTCTTTTGCGGATCCGGAACAACTGAGACGTGAACTGGCCAGGACCCGGGAAATGACCGACGGGCCGATCGGTCTCAACCTTTCGATGCTGCCGGGCGCCGACTCCGGCGCGCTGACAGGGGAGTTCGTCCAGGCAGGCATCGAGAGCGCGGTCGGCGCCTTCGAGACGGCGGGGCGCTCGCCGGACGAAGCGATCCGGCGGATCAAACAGGCCGGTATCCCCCTTATCCACAAAGTCCCCCGGGTCAGGCACGCGCTGCATTCCCAATCCCTCGGAGTGGATGCCGTGACAATCCTCGGCTTTGAGGGGGGCGGTTTTGTCGGTGCGGGGGATGTCGGCGGGCTCGTCCTGCTAAACAAGGCCTCCCGAAGGCTCTCCATACCGGTGATCGCGGGTGGGGGAATCGCCGACGGGAAGGGGCTTGTGGCCGCGCTCGCCCTCGGGGCCGAAGGCGTCCTGATTGGAACGCGCTTTCTGGCCTCCCGCGAGGCACCCGTGCCGGATGGCCTCAAAGAGTGGGTGAAAGGTGCCGGCGAGAACGATACGACCGTCCTTTTCAGGTCCCTCGGCACACCGGTACGCTCGATGCGAAACGAGGCCGCCCGGGAGGTCTGTCGGCTGGAGGCCGGTGGGTCGACGATGGAACAGATCCTCTCCTTTGCCGGAGATCGGATCGGCGCACAGGCCGCCCGGAGTGTCGCGCTGGACGACCTCCTCTTCTCGGTCGGCCAGGACGTGGGCCTGATAGATGATATCAAGACGATTCGCGAGATCGTCGATGACATAATTAACGAGGCCGGGGGGGTATTTCGTCGGCTTGACCTTACTTATGGGGGGCCGCTAAAGGAATAGCCGTCTTTTCTCATCACACACCGTATCGGCTTATCGACGGCGCCGGTACTTTCAACGCCCGCCGGTACTAATTACATATATTTTGAGAGGTGTACTATGCGTATCGGGGACCTTCTTACCAGGGCCGCTCGGTGCTATCCGGACAAGGAAGCGGTCGTCTTTGAAGAGACGCGCCTTACCTACCGGGAGCTGAACGATCGGACGAATCGGCTGGCGGCCGCCCTCATCGATATGGGGGTAAAGCCGGGCGACCGCGTCGGACTCATCTGCCACAACTCTCATCATTTCACCGAAGTCTTTTTTGCCTGCGCCAAGATCGGGGCCGCCTCGACCAATCTGAACTGGCGTCTCTCGCCCAAGGAGCTTGCTTTCCTCCTGGATGACGCCTCTCCTGTCGTCGTCTTCTTCTCGAAGCGGTTTGACTATCTCTACGAGCCCATGAAGCAACAGCTCGCGATAAAGCCGCGGTTTATCGGCGTGGACGGCGTCATCGACAAGGAGATGGCCGATTACGAAAAGCTCATCTCCCGCTATAAGCCGGCCGAGCCCCGCGTCACCGTCGGGCAGGACGATACGGTGCTGCTCCTCTATACGAGCGGGACCACCGGCAGGCCCAAGGGTGTCATGCTGACCCACAAGAATATGATGGCCAACTCCATCTCCACCATCGTCGAGATGGAGATGAACAGGGACTGGAACATCCTCGGGCTGCTGCCGATCTTTCACGTGGGCATATTCGTCCTCATCGATATGGTGTGGGTCGGCGCGAAGGTGACCTACGTGCATTCCTTTGACCCCGTCGCGATCTTCAAGCTCATTCAGAAGGAAAAAACCACCGTCACCGCGTTTACGCCGGTCATCTTCAAATTCCTCCTGGACCACCCCGATATCGATAACTACGACCTCAGCTCCCTGAAAACGATCATCTATGCCACCGCGCCGATGCCGGTGGAGCTCCTGAAACGATCGATCAAGAAGTTCAAATGCAATTTTGTCCAGTTTTTCGGCATGACCGAAACCAGCCCCACCCTGACGATGCTGGTCAGGGAGGACCACGTCCTGGAAGGTCCCGAATACAAGGTCAAATGGCTCGGCTCGGCGGGACGCCCCGTCAGCAACGTCCGGGTCCGGGTGGTCGATGAAAAGGGCAAGGACTGCCCGCCCGGGGGTGATAGGGGAGATCATCGGGAGCGGCGACAATGTCATGAAGGGGTACTACAATATGCCCGAGGCGACGGCCGAGGCCATCAGGGACGGATGGTACTACTCCGGGGATATGGGGTACTTGGACGACCACGGGTACCTCTTTATCGCGGACCGCAAGAAAGATATGATCATCTCCGGCGGCGAGAACATCTACCCCCGGGAGGTGGAAGAGGCCCTGATGCAGCTTGACGGGCGTGGCGGACGTGGCGGTCATCGGCGTGCCGGACGATGCCTGGGGTGAGGCGGTCAAGGCGATCGTGGTGAAGAAGCCGGGGGCCGAGCTGTCCGAAGAGATGGTCATCGATCACTGCAAGAAACATATCGCGAGCTACAAGAAGCCCAAGAGCGTCGATTTCGTCGACGTACTTCCGCGCAGCGCCCTGGGCAAGGTCCTCAAACACGAGCTCCGGGCCCCGTTCTGGGCGGGAAGAGAGAAAAAAATCTAAAGATTTGCGCTCAACCGGCGACGCCGGTTGAGCGCCATTGATATCGTCATTGCGAGGAGCGAAGCGACGAAGCAATCTCAGACATTCCGCAAGGCATTAACATACGGGGCGACGTAACGATAGGCTTAGCGGCGACCGGCGTCACCGTTGCATGCCCATTGATATCGTCATTGCGAGCCGCCGGAGGCGGCGCGGCAATCTCGGACGTTCCGTAAAGCACGGTTATGCGACGTTAGCATAACGCGAGGGTCTGTACGGCAACGGCAATTGCCGTTGGATGCCCATTGATATCGTCATTGCGAGCCGCCCTCTTCCATCGGGGCCCCCACGAAGCCTGCTTCGTGGGGTGATAGTTGCGCGGCAATCTTAGCTTGCCCCGGGCAAGACGTTTCTGTTACTATTGTTCGAAACCTCGAATACCGCTTTCCCATGAAAGGATAGACACATGCAGTACGATCTCTTTTCGAGCGAGCACGAACAGTTCAGGCAGCAGCTCAGGAAATTCCTCGCCGCCAAGGCCACGCCCCACGTCCCTGAATGGGACCGGGACAGGCAGATCCCCCGAACGTTCTGGAAAGAGCTGGGGGCGATGGGGTTCCTGGGGTTCTGTTACGACCCCGCCTACGGCGGGGTGGGTGCCGACGAGATATTCCGCGTGGTCATGGCCGAAGAGCTGGCCCGCTCCCTGACCGGGGGTGTCGGGATCGCCGTGGCCGGCCATAACGACATGGCCACCACCTACATCAACCTGCTGGGGACTCACGAGCAGAAGCTCAAGTGGCTGGCCCCATGCACGACGGGGGAGGCCGTCTGCGCGATCGCCGTCACGGAGCCCGGCACGGGGTCGGACGTTTCGGCCATCGCCACCCGCGCCGAAAGAGAAGGGCGAACATTACGTCGTCAACGGGCAGAAGACCTTCATCACCAACGGCCATTACGGCGACCTCCTGGTGACGGCCGTCAAGACCGATACAAAGGCCGTGCCCGCTCACCAGGGGATCTCGCTCCTCCTTATCGAAAAGGGGACGCCGGGCGTCGTCTCGCGCAAGCTCGAAAAGATCGGCGGTCATTCATCGGATACGGCCGAGATCTTCTTTGAGGACGTCAAGGTCCCGGTCGGAAATCTCCTGGGCGCGGAAGGCCAGGGATTTTACGCGATCATGAAGAACTTCGCGCTCGAGCGGCTCATCGCGGGGGTCCTGTGCGTCGAGATAGCCCAGGTCATGCTGGAAAAGACGATCGACTATGCCCGGAGCCGGGTCGCCTTCAACAAGCCGATCATCAAATTCCAGGTCGTCAGGCACAAGATCGTCGACATGGCCACCGCCGTCGAAATGAACCGCGCCTTCGGTTACCAGTGCGTGAAGAACTACCTCGCGGGCGTGGACGTGACCAAGGAGATATCGATGTTCAAGGCGACGGCGGCCGAGATGGTCAACCGGGCGGCGTACGACGCCACACAGGTCACTGGGCGGGTACGGGTATATGGCCGAGTACGAGGTGGCGCGGCTCTACCCCGATCTCAGGTCCGTGTCGATCGCCGGCGGCACCACCGAGATCATGAAGGAGATCGCCGGAAGGCTGATGGGGCTCTAGACCGCCGGGGGAAAGCGCAGGCTTTCCCGGGTGGTCGACGGAAGGGACGAAACGAGAGCAGGCCTGCCGCCCCGCCAAGCCGTATGACGCTCCCGCACGGCATCGAATCGTGCGTGCGGGCGTCACAGACAAGGTAACGCCCCACGGCAACGGGCCGCAGGCAACGCTATTTCCGGGGCGGAGCTGTTGCGCGTGGGGATGTAACAAAACGTCCGACCTCTTTTGGGGGTCGGACGTTTCTATTTGACGGATGTCCGTATGGAGGCGGGGTCGCAAGCCCCGAACCCGGCCTATATCAGGGTCAGCCACTTCGTATATTGCTCGATTTCACCGCGCATGGCCTCGCTCATCCGCACCTTGACCGCGCAGGTAACCGTGCCGGGACACGTGCTCTTGAGATCCTTTCCGTCGATGGACACGATCGGCTGCACCTTGACGATGCTGCCCGAGTAGAACGCCTCGTCGAATTCGAAGCAGCTCCTCCGGCCGGACGTCGGTCTCGGTCATGACGTACCCCATGTCGCGGATAAGCTCGATAAGGGCCCGGCGCGTGATTCCGGGCAGCGCCGAGGTCAGCGTCGGGGTCCTTACTTTATCGCCGCTCACGAAAAAGACGTTGGAGGTCGCCCCCTCGGCGACGAATCCGGCGGTGTCCAGCATGATCACGTCGTCGTACCCCTTCTTCTTCACCTCCATCTTGGCAAGGAAGGCATTGACGTAGTTGCCCACGACCTTGGCGTGGACGGGGACGGTGCCGCCGTGGATTTTCCTGAAGGAAGAGATCCCGGCGCGAACCGGCGCGGAGAGGACCTCCTGCTTCACCCCGAACAGGTCGTAATCCAGGCAGAAGATCGCCACGTCCACCTTCGGGTTGGCGGGGGTGACGGCAAACTCGATCAGGGGGTAGTAGGCGAAGAACTTCGCCGCCCCGTTCTTGACGCCGTTTTCTTTTGCCGTGGAGATCACGGCGGCCTTCAGCGCCTCGCGGGCGAGGGGGAGCTCCATGAAGGTGAGGGAGGCCGAATTAAAGAAGCGCTCGATATGCTCGTCGAGCCCGAAGAGGGCCGGGCCCCTTACCGTGTTGACGATATCCACCACCTCGAAGATCGCCGAGCCACGGGAAAAACTGTGCGAAAGGATCGGGACCGTGGTCTTGTCCCACTCCACCATTTCTCCGTTCAGCCATGCCTTCATCGTCTGATCCCTGTTATCCGGGGGTTTTAGTATCTCGGTCGAACCGCTCTGTTCCGTCCGGGCCGGACCCCGAACGCGTAAGACGCGAAAAAGATACCACGGGGGGCGCGGTTTTTCAATAAATAAATCGCCCGGCAGACGAGGTCCCGCCCCCCAGACGCAGCGGCGGGGTAAAGGTCGTGCGAAAAAAAGGGGGCCGCCCCTTCCGGCGGCCCCCGATCGAGCTGATCAGTCTAGTATCCCCTACGGCGACGGTTTCAGGGTCAGCAGGCTCTTCAGATCCCGTGCCGTCTCAAAGTGCATCGGTATCTGGCCCCCGTCGGCCCAGATCTCGGCCTGGTCGCCGTAATGCGGGCTCTTGAGGAGTCCGGACTGTCCCGGCGGCGAGATAAAGGTGGAGTTCTCGATATTGGAGAAATCCACGATCATCCTGATGACCCCGCCGGACTTCATGTCGAAGGGATGGGTGTTGTCCCAGAGGCCGGCGTTGATCGTGAAGTCGTCTCCGGCCGTGGGAATCGGGCTGAGGTTGAAGAAGGGGAGTTTCTTGCCCATCGGGTGCTCGAACCGCATGGTGTGGATATCACCCCAGCGCCACTCGTCGGGATCACCTCCCAGTCGGTCGGAAAGCTCATCGGCCGCCTCCCTCATACTCTTGAGGATGATGTCATCCTGATTCTCCCTGACGTCCGGGGTGGTCACGTCGTCAAAAAGGACGAAATCCCGGTTGCCCATGTTTCGGGTCAGCGTCAGGTCGATCATATAGATGAGGTAGGGCGCCGACAGGTCATTAAAGAGGTCGTCGCCGATCTCATCGGCGATCGTGTTTTTCATCATGCGGAAATAGAAGGCGTTGAAAAGTGCGGCCGCGCCGCTTTTCTTGTCGATAGCGAAGTCCCAGCCGTCAAAGAGGGTGAGGGCCTTCTTGAGCTCCGGGGTCTTGCCGCAGGCGGCCGTGATGTAGGGTACCCATCGCTCGGCCACCGCCGAACCATTGTCCGTCTGAAGTCCGTGGGCGTCGTCCGGGCTGACCGTCTCTTTGGCCTTCATGATCTCGTCAAACCGCATCGCCCGCTCGAAGAGATAGTAGTTGGTCATGGAGTAGGGGGTCTGCTTCGGCAGATTGTTGAAGGCGGCGAGGTACCCCTTGGCGGGATTGTAGTCATAGGGGAGCTCCTCGAATGGGATAAACCCGGTCCAGTCGTACTGGCCGTCCCACCCCGGGACCGGCAGCGTGCCGTCGCCCTCTTTGCGGATCGGCACCCGCGTGATGTACTGGTAGCCGATATTGCCGTTGACGTCGGCGTAGCCGACGTTGAGCGTGGGCGTACGGATGCCGGAGAGGGCGGCCCTGAACTCGTCGAAATTCTGCGCTCGGTTGAGGGCCAGGAACCCCGGGAAAACGCCCGCCGGCTCAAAACCGACCCATTCCATGGCCGTATTGGCCGGGGCCTCGGGAATCACGTCCGAGATCATGGGACCGTGCCGGGATATCTTTACGGTGAGCTTCTTTTCGGTGATCCCCTCTTTCGTCTTTATCTTAAGGGTCTCATCGACCAGCTCGAAATCCTGGTATCCCGTCTCGGTCAGGTACTGGTTGGGGTTATCGGGATTTATCTTTTCGATGAAGTAGTCAAGCTCGTCCACTCTCCCGTTTACCGTGCTCCAGGCGATTGCGCCGTTGAACCCCAGGACGTTGACTCCCGGCGCGCCGGGCGTCGACCCGCCGATAACGTTATATCCGGGGCAGGAAAGATGGATCAGGTAGAAGAGGGCGGGGATCTTGGGCTCGAGGTCGGGGCTTCCCGTAAAGATCGCCTTTTTCGTGGTGGTTCGGGAAGGGGCAAAGATCATCCAGTTGCTGGCCGGGACCTCCGGGACAAACAGGGAAGAGGGGAATCCCTTGACGAGACCGGCGGGAGCCGATGTAAGGGCGACCGTACCGGCGGCGTCCGTGCCGGTCGCGCGGTCCGGGCCGAGCGAGACGGTCGGGGCAAAATCGGGATAACTCGGCGTAATGAGCTTGAGGATTTCGGGTCCCGCTTTCCGGCCTATGGCGTACAGCAGCAGATCGGCCTTGACCGACCGGGTGAGGCTGTAGGCCATGAGCGTGCCGACGACCACGCTGTCTTCGGGCAGCCACGGCTCGGGCTTGGTACCGAGGATCGCGTATTCCCGGGGGAGCCGTTTGACCGAGGTGAGGTAGGCGTTAACGCCCGCGGTGTACGCATCGATGATTTCGCGCTCGGGGGCGGGCATGGTGGCGTACTCGGCGCGCGCGGTTCGGTAAAAGCCCAGGGTCTTGAGATACTTATCGGTGTCGAGAGTGGCCTCACCGAAGAGGGTGGACAGCTCCCCGCGGCCGGCCAGCCTGGTCATGTCCATCTGAAACATGCGCTCCCGGGCGGTGACGTAGCCCTGAGCAAAGAAGAGATCATGCTCGTTTTCGGCGAACAGGTGGGCAACGCCGTAGCCGTCGGTGCGCACCTCCACCGGTGAGGAGAGGCCCGCCAGTTCCACGGTGCCCGAATAGCCGGGGACGGCCGACCGGAAAAAGACCTGATAGAAGACATAGAGACCCACGGCCAGGACGATGAGGACGATAGCGACTATTTTAAGGACTTTCATGGAAAACCTCCACGATGAATGACGGTCGGCACATGAGAGAGCTACTGCCCGTTTCCTGCTTCCGGCGGGGTGACTGCTTCATTTCGCATCTTTGTGAGGGTGTCTTTTGAGGTGTCGATCCGTTTCTGGGTATCGGAAGGCAGGAGGCGTACGGCCACGTCGACGCCCCGGAGCAGGTATGGGGCGATACGGGAAGAGGAGATCGCGGGAGGGACCAGGACCGAGGTGACGACGACAATGACCGATGCGACGACTATCCCTTCGATCAGGCCGAAGCAGGCCCCGGCGACTCGGTCGTATACGGAAAGGTCGGCGCCGGCAATCGCCTTGGAGATGGCCACGCCCAGCACCGATACGCCGATCGAGACCGAAAGGAAGATGAGGGCAAAACCGACGATGTTGGCGGGGGGACCCGCGGGGATGATCGCGGAGAGGTATCCCGCGGCCCAGGGGTATCCGATAAAAGCGACAACGACGCCGATGACGATCGCGACCAGGGAGAAGACGTCGCGAATGAAGCCCTTCGTGATGCCGTAGATGCAGCTTGCGCCGATGATCACCATCAGAATAATGTCAAGGAGGCTCATATCCTTATCCTTTCCGTGTCACCGGTAACGCGCGTGGCTGCATCGTGTCGGGCGGGCGTATCGCCCCACCGGGGCGCGCCCACACAGCCAATGCAGGAAACGGCCCGCCGGTGTTCGGAAGCGGCGGAATGGGCAGGGCCGTCATCGGGTACACATCTGATATGCATATGACGTCGCCCTGGGGCAGCCGCACACCTCCATAGAGCCGCAACGAACCCGCTTTCAATCACACCGTGTCTACTGGAGGAACCAGGACATCTTAACGAAGAGGTCTTCCTCACTGTCGGCGTTCAGACATATCCTGTCGGCCTGGGTTGCGCCGAGTTTGAGCTCCCGGGCCCGTTTGAAGAGAGGCATCTCCCAGATCGAATGGTGCGTGATCCAACGGGTCGTCCCCTTCTGAGTCTTGAGCAGCGCGACGCCGGCGGCGTCTGTGGCTATGATGTCGGAGCCGGCCAGCATCACGCCGGCATAGGGATTCTTTTTGAAAGAGGGCAGCGGCTGCATACGATTGTTCGAGTCCGGCCCGCCGGTTACGATAAGCTCCCGCCCGTCGAGGATCACGAGCCCGGGCGCCGGCGTCAGCGTCAGTATCTCGGCGATCCGTTCCTGGAGGCGTTGGGTATCGAAGGGCTTTATCCGGCCGAACCGGAAGAAGTTGCGGTGGGGGATCGTGTGAAGGAGGTGGCGGCTCTCCTTGTCCATGAAGCCGACGTAACTCTTCATCCCCAACGAAAACCCGGCCAGCACGTGGGTCTTTACGTTGGCCAGGATGATGATATGGTCAACCTTGGGGGGGAGCTTCTGCTGCCGCAGATAGGGGTCGTTTTCGTAGAGCATCTTGGGCATGCGAAAAAGGTAGTTTCCCGGGGTCATCTCCCACTGCCCCTCCATTTCCCGCTCCGGATATCGCTCGCGCCAGACGTAGTCGTCGAAGCGGATGAGCTTAATCGGCACCGGATCGTGGGTCTTGGCCGCCGCCTTGACGGCAGCCTCGATGCCGGTCTTTCTGAGCATCCTGCCCGTATTCCGGTAAAAAGCCGATTTATCCCCGACGAAGATCGCCGAGGGATTCTTCTTGACCAGCAGATCTATCAGCATGGTGACGATCATCGGGTCGGTGGTGGCGGGGTAGGGCCTCCCGGAGTTCACGGAGGCCTTTATCAGGACGCTGTCTCCCGGCTTGACGAAGGCCAACCCCCCCGCGATGTCGATGAGCGCATTGAATTTATCTCTTACGGCTGTCTCATTGTCTTTCTTATGTTCGGGCACCCGCACAAGGGCGACCTCAATGTCTCTCATAGTTTCGCCTATCCTCCATTCGGAAATTAATCATATATACCATTTTTTTGTTCGCGGTGAAAGCTATTTTTTGGCGATGAGCGGGGTCCCGGATCAGAAAGTGATCGTCTCCGGATCCACCTCACGCCCTTCGCGGGCCGATATCTCCGGTGCGAGCGCAAATTTGAGGACGGCAAGCCCCGTCTCTCCCGAGAGGATCGGATCGCCCCCGTCCTTTATGCAGGTAAAGAAGTGCCTGCCCGAATCGATGAACGAGTCCGCCCAGTCGTCCCTCAGCGCGTGGAAACAGCGCGTTTCTCCCTCCCGGTAGAGCACCAGTGACGGCTCCTGGAGCATCAAGCCGGTGGCCCTGTTGACGAAGATGATGCCGTGGGTGCCTACCAGCTCAATTCTGTCGTCGGAGGTGTAGTAGTCCGAGTTCATGAACATTTCGGGGGCAAACGTCACGTCGTACGTCCCGTAGCGGGCGCGCTGACCTTCCCGGTATTTCCACGTGATGAAGGCCGGCGCGTCCACGACGACGTTGGTGTGATCTATCCAGGCGTGGACCTTTTCGACCTCCCCCCCGATGTCGTAGGCCTGGGAGAATTTGTGGTAGCCGTCGTCGAAGACGATAAGCCCGCCGCCCCCTTTCTCGGGCTCGATCCGCCACATCCAGGACTCGCCGGGTACCGCCCAGCCCCCCTTTCCCGACGTCGTCATCCGCATCCTGACGGTTATCAGGGTGCCGATCTCGCCGTCGGCCACAAGCTGTTTTGCTTTCAGGTACGGCGGGTAGAAGACAAAGTTCTCGAATACCTTAAGGAGAACGCCGTGCCGTTTGGCGGCGGCAATCATTTCGTGCGCCTCGGAGACGCTGTTGGCCATCGGCTTCTGCACCGAGACGTGCTTTTTTGCCTGGGCGGCCGCCACCGTCATGTCCCGGTGGAGGTGGTGGGGGACGAGCAGCTCCACGGCCTGGATGTCGGGATCCTTGAGGAGCGCCTCGTAGTCGGTAAAGACCTTTCGCGCCCCCCACTGGTCCTTGCGCTGCGCCGCCCGTTCGGCGTTCGTATCGCAGACGGCAAATATCTCCGCGTCCTGGCTTTCCTCATACGCCCGTGCGTGCAGGTCGCTGATACGGCCGCACCCGACGATAGCGAATTTTATCTTATCCATGGAATCCCTCACGAAAGGAGTGGTGTGAAGCCTTTAGAAGCATCTCTACGCCGAGCTGTCTCCGGGAGATACGGGCGTCCGCTTTCGTGTGTCGGCCCCGGGCCGCCGCCGATACTCGTGCAATCATACAGGTCGATCCCCTCAAAAGTCAAGCAGTTTTGGGATGGCCGGGCCAATCCGGGTCCGTGCCTCTGTTTGTCGCGCGACAATTCTTTTTCTTGAAAACGCCCGATAAATGTATTACCATCCATCAATGCACGTTCGCGTCGATGTCATTTCTTCAGCTGCCCGAAGAAGTCGCGTCTCCGAGCATCAGGACGTCCGGGCGTCGGCCGATTCCTGCGCGGCGGGCGACGTCGTCCTCGGCAGGATCACGGGTGTCGGTTATCACACCGTGATAGAGACGGCCGACGGCACCGAGCAACCCATCGGGATGGGAAACGTCTGCGCGGTTGTCCTCGGAAGGCGCTACTCGACGGCGGAGTTTCACGGAGCGATACCCGACCGCCTTTCTCTCGGGGATCAGCTGGACCTGCTCAATATCGGTGGAATAGCGGGGCGCGTGTTACCCGAGACAAGCGCGGCTTGCGGCCCTACGGTTCTGTCCTATATCGGTCACGCGGTGGACGGTCAGGGCAAGAAGCTGACCACCTTCGACGATCCGATTACGGCCGCGCCCGAAGTCCCGGCACCCGCGGTTATCCTGGTGATCGGCTCGTCCATGGACTCGGGAAAGACGACGAGCGCCGGCTTCATCATTCAGATGCTGGCAGGCCTGGGGTTTCGGGTCGGAGGGGGCAAGCTCACCGGGACGTCCCGAATGAAAGACCTTTTCAGGATGAGGTCCGCCGGCGCCGTCGATGCCGTCGATTTTCTCGACGCGGGCTGGCCCTCTACGTGCGGCCTGTCGTCGGAGGATCTTCAGGCAATCCATCGGGCCATCGTGGGCCGGCTTGCCCCGGCCACCGACGTTATCGTAACGGAGGCGGCCGACGGCGTCTTTGAGCGGGAGACCGAGCTTATCCTGGCTTCCCGCGAGATCATGGGGGGAGTCGGGATGATCGTGGCCTGCGCGACGGACAGCGTTTCGGCCTACGGGATGGTCAACTACCTGTCGCGTGTGCATCATATCGTTCCCGATTTTATTTCGGGAATCATCACGTCCCTGCCGCTGTTCATGGAAGAGCTTTCGGGAAGGGTGGATGTCCCTTTCTTCGTGGATTCCGAATCGGTCAGGCGTCACTGTGCCGATGTGGTCAGGAGGAGGACGACCGGTGCGCGATGAACTAAAACCCCAACCCGGCACCAAGGCATCGGGTCGGATTACCATTGCCGAGAGCGCCAGTCGGCAGGATATATGTCTCTGCTACTTCGGCTTGTGGGGGAAGAAGAAGGGCCCGACGCTGCTTCTGAACGCCGCGGTCCACGGAAACGAAGTGGTCGGCGTCGAAGTGGTCAGGAAGATCGTTGACGAGATCGATCCGACGAAGCTGGTGGGCAACCTCATTGCCGTGCCCATCGTCAACCCGATGGCCTTTAACTCGGGCCTGCGCTGGGACCCGTACGATAACATCGACATGAACCGCGTCTTTCCCGGTGATCCCCAGGGGACGATGACCGAGCGTATCGCCCACAGCTTCTATACAATATTCGCTCAGCGGGCCGACTACATCCTCGATCTCCATTCGGCCGAGTTCCCCGATGAGCTGATACCCCATATCCGCGTCCGGGTGGACCGGCCGACAAGGCCGTACCTCGATCTGGTGGCGTCCACCGGCATCAACGCGGTCTGGAAGGGGCCGTCGATCAAGGGGATGCTCCAAACGCAGGCCTTCCAGGACAAGATCCCGTGCGTCACCATCGAGATCGGGGCGGCAGGCGTCATCACAAAGGCCGATGTCCAGGTGGGGACCACGGCCGTCACAAACGTCATGACGGTGCTCGGGATGATCGAGGGCACGGCCTCGATCCCGGATCGGCAGCTACTGCTGCAGTCCAACGAGGCATGGATCAGGAGTCCCTTCGGAGGGATATTCAAACCCGCCATTGCGCTGGGACACTTCGTCAAGAAGGGAGATATCATCGGAGACATCATCGATCCGACGAGCTATAGGACCGAGGACATCGAGTCCCCCTGTCGGGGATCGTGACCGGTATCAGCCATCAGCCTATCGTTCGCTCGGGGACACGACTTGCGATGGTAGTCGATTTCGACAAGGCCCATCTGAAGCGGCACCTTTCCACGACCCCGAAGCTCCTCAATGCCCGCTACCGTCAGAATGAGTACCTTGTGTCGCTGATGAAGGCGCTATCGTAACCGGGAGGGGCCTATGCCAGATAAAACCATAACAATCCCCCGGCGGGAGGTCCCGATCCGGACCGTCGCAGACGTCGCGATTGCCGGCGGCGGGCCGTCGGGCATCGCCGCGGCGATCACGGCCGCGCGCAAGGGGCTTTCGGTCGTCCTGATCGAGCGATACGGGTTTTTCGGCGGTCTTGCCACCGCCGGCTCCGTCGGCACCATCTGCGGTCTCTATCTCCATCATCCCGACCGGATAGAATACGTCATCGAGGGATTCGCCAAAGAGATCAGCGATGCCCTCGTCGAGCCGGGGAGGGGGCTTCGGGCCCTTCATACGCCAGGGCTTCACGGCCCTCCTGTACAACCCGTGGCATCTGAAGCGTCTTGCCGATGAGTGGATAGACCGTGAGAAAAATATAAGGCCGATGCTGCACGGCTACGTGGCCGGTGTGGTCCAGGAGCGCGGCCGGATAAAGACGCTGCTGGTGGCCAGTCCCGAGGGGCTCTTTGCCGTCCAGGCCGATATCTATATCGACGCCACGGGCGATGCCGCCGTGGCGCTGGCCGCCGGCCTCAAGACCGAGAAAGGCGACGCGAGCGGGTCGGTCATGAACCCCACCATGATGTTCTATGTGCAGGGGCTGGACCTGGTCGCGTACCAGGCCAACGGGATGGCCGTCCTTAACGACAGGATCGGAGAAGCGATCTCGAAGAAGACCTATCCCCTCACCGTTGGGCAGGGGCTGGTCATCCCGACGTTCCGTCATGGCGAGGCGCTGGTCAAGCTCTCGTCCCTGACCAGAGAGGGACGGTCGCTGGACGGGAGCATCCTATCGGACATCACGTACGCGGAAATCAAAGGCCGCAGCGACGCCGAGATCACCATGCAGTTCCTGAAAAACGAGATCCCGGGCTTCGAGAACGCCTTTCTCTCCGATACGGCGGTTCAGGTCGGCATCCGCGAGACGCGCAGGATCGTGGGCAGATATGTCCTCACCGAGCAGGACGTTCTTTCGGCCAGGAAGTTTCCCGATACGATCTGTCTTTCGTCATGGCCCCTTGAGAAGTGGGAGGACGGCAAGGACCCCGCGATGGTCTTCTTGCCGGAGGGAAGCTACTACGGCGTCCCGTATCGGTGCCTCCTGCCCGAGGGGGGGCAAAATCTGCTGGTCACCGGCAGGGCTATTTCCATGGACCACGGTGCGCTGGCGTCCGCCAGGGTGATGGGGGTTTGCATGGCCGAGGGTCAGGCGGCGGGTGTCGCGTGCGCCCAGGCGGTGCGCCGAAGCGTCGGGCCCCCGGACGTGGATATCCAGGAGCTGCAATCGGAGCTGAGGAAGGATGGCGCCCGCCTGGAATGACGGGACGACGACGGGTGTCCGTCGGGGCGCCCGCTCATTGAACACACCGCTTGTGGATACGGTTTGAGACAGCACAGCACCAGATGGCGATCTTTATGCCTCCCGGTTCTCCTGCTTCTGTGCGCCTGTACGACGATGTTCCCCTTAAACAGGGGGATCTTCCATACCGTCGGGGCGGGAGAGGACCTGTGGCGCATCTCGAAAACCTACGAGATCGATCCCGGGGTCCTGGCGGAGGTAAACGGGATCTATAACCCCGAGGATATCGGCACCGGCGACAGGCTCTTTATCCCGGGGGCGACAAGGGCGCTTCCCGTCCCCCCGCCGAGCTTCGAGGAGTTGGCGGCCAAGATTCAGAAGGGGGTCTTTATCTGGCCGGTTCAGGGGATTATCTTCTCGCTGTTCGGCCCCCGATGGGGAAGGCTCCACGAGGGAATCGATATCTCTGCTCCTCAGGGGACGCCCATCGTGGCCGCCAAGGACGGCGTCGTGATCGTCACGGGGGGAAAGAGGGATACGGCGGGTACGGAAATACCGTCGAAATCGAACATGATGACGGCTTCACTACCCGTTACGCCCACCTTTCAAAGACGGACGTGACGGAGGGAGATATCGTGAAGGCGGGAGATATTATAGGTTCTGTCGGTTGTACCGGAAGGTGTACGGGCCCCCACTGCCACTTCGAGATACGCTACCATGATATCCCTCTCAACCCGCTCTACTTTCTCCCCTGATTCCATCCTTGCTCCGGGATGGGGATATCGCGCATGGAGGTCGTTCATGCGTAACGGACGAGGGGATGGGGGTGACAGGACGCACGCAATATCATATTATGACCCGGATAGGCCACCGGTAAGAGAGCGAGCAGCATTCAATGTCCGATAAGATAGCCGTCTATATCCTGTCAATGGGCGAAACGCCCGAGGCGGTGAACGCCTTCGTTTCCGATTTCTCCGCCCGGTTCGGAATTCCCCGCGAGAGGGTGCTGGCCCTCAGCACGAAGCTCCCCGCCAGGATCGGGAGTTACGATATCGACCGGGCAAAACGATTCGGCATCGAGATCAGGCGCATGGGGGGGCAGGTGAGTCTGCGCCGCCCGGCGGCCGCTCAATCCGCGCCGGCCTATTGGCCGACAGCCGCGGAGGAACCGACCGATTCCTGGGTGGTGCACGGCCATGCGGAATCTCAGGAAGAGCTGAGGAACATGACGGAGACGACCCCGGACGCGTCGACGCCTCCGGGGCACGCATATGAGACTCCCGCGGGGGTACCCGATTTCGCCCCCCCGCCCTTCACCCCTCCCCCGGAGCGAAAAATCGCGGGTAAATACGAGGCGAAACAGGTTTACACCACCGAGCAGGCATTCGGCCTGAACGATGAACATTTCAGGAAGGTCAAGGAGCTGTACGCCGGGAGGAAGAAAAGGGAGGCAATCGTTGGAAGTCCCGCCTTCAGGATCGGCGTCGTGGCGCTGGTGGTGGCCGCGGGAGTGTTCATCTACCTGCACAGGCAGGAGATTCGGACTGCCATCTTCGGCCTGAAGGAGGCGGTACTCTCCGACGCCTACGAGGGCCGCGTCCCGGCCAATGTCTCCGTTCCGGAAGACCTGACCGGCAGCTATTCGGGAGAGATGAAATATACGACACGGGAAGGCAATATCGCTCTCGTGAACGCGACCATTTTTGTCGATGGGAAAAACGTCCATGACGTCGTCGTGGACATATCGTCCTCCTCGGCCGATATCGGGAACTACCGGCTGAAGGTAGAATATGCCCCGGGCTACCTCTCTTATACCAAGACGATAAACGACAAGGTGGCCTACAGCGTCGAAAACAGTTTTCCCTCCTCGAATAACGCGGTGGGCCGTATCGACGATCGGGGCAGGTTTGCCCTCGATCTGGACGCGCTGGGGGCGGGGGTCGATCCCCAGACGGTTCCCGGAAGCGAGAAAGATCACCTCGGCAACATCATCTTCCTCAAGATGGAAGGGGCCTACGCCGGAGATGACCGGTTCTACGGGGGGATGTTGACCTCCGGCAGCCCGCTGGTGGGTTGGGAGGCCTCCAAACAATAGGTTCGAGCCGCCCATCGAAGTCTGAATCCGCCTGACCGACACTATCCCTCCGACACTGCGACTATCCATAAACACTTTTCGGACCGAGCTGACGCGAATATTTCCTTGCGAGAAGAGTCTTTGCGCCAAAAGGACTATTGCAACCTGGTTGCATCTGTTGTATCCTTGTATCTGTAACGGGTCGTGCAAACAGGAACAACCCCCTTTTCCGGGGGGTTGTTGCCCGAACAGCGAGATCCGCCGGGAGACGGCGGGACGGGAACGCCCGTTGCGCGTCGGCGATGCCGCCGTTCTGTGCGACTAGCGGCCACAGGGCAGACCGAATGTCTGCGGGCGCAATCCAACAGGGAGAGAACACCGATGACCGGGGACCATTACCACGTTGCGGGCTATGAAACGGGCGACAGACTCCTCAGAGGGAGCGGCCTCAGAAAGACGATCGGCAGGGTCAAGATCATCGAGGCGCTCATGACCGAGCACAGGCCCCTGACCGGCGCCGAGCTCATCGCGTTGCTCGGCAGGGACGCGATGGACCCGGCGTCCGTCTATCGAGTCCTTTCCGTATTCACCCGGCATGAAATAGTCCACAGAATCGACGGCACCGACAAGGTTGCCCGTTTCGCCCTCAACCGGGGGAAGGTCAACCATGCTCATTTCACGTGCCGGTCGTGCGGGAAAATGGACTGCCTGGATAAAGTACCGGTCCCGCACACGGACGTCCATCAAGAGGGTTACGTCGTCGAGGAGGAGAGCCTGTTTCTTTCGGGGCTGTGCGCCCACTGCAGCAAGGTGGTGTGAAACCTCAAAACGAAGTGAGAGGAGGCTCGGATGTACGGAATCGCGAGACGTTTGGGATGGGCGATCGCTGTTATCCTTCTCGTGGCCCTGGCGGTTGGGCCCGCATCGTGCCGCGCGGGAAAAAAGACGGAAGGAAAACTCTCGGTGGTGGCGACGATTTTTCCCGTTTACGATATGGCGCGCGCAGTGGGGGGGGACAATGCGGTCTATGAAATCCTGGTTGCTCCGGGGACCGAGTCCCACAGCTTTGAGCCGACCCCCAGGGATATCGAGATACTTCAGCAGGCCGATATCTTCATCATGAGCGGCGGGGGCATGGAGCCCTGGGCGAAAGACATCCTTTCAGGTGTCAACAACCCGAATCTGCTGGTGGTGGACGCGAGCTCCGGTATAGTGCTGCTCAAGACGACCGGTGGAAGCGGCCGCGGAGCGACGGGCGGCGGGGGAGGAGAAGGGACTGTTGATCCGCACTACTGGCTTGATTTCGACGACGCCAAGAAGGAGCTGGATACGATCACGTCTGCGTTTGTCGCGAAGGACGGCGCGCACGCGGCGGAGTACGAAGAGCGAAGCGTCGCCTATAAGAAGGAGTTCGACGACCTGGACGCGCTCTATCAGAACGGACTGAAAGACTGCACAAACAGGGAGATCATCTCCTCGGGGCACTTTTCCTTCGGCTATCTCGCCCATCGTTACGGCCTTTCTCTGGTGTCGGTCTTCGGGATCTCGCCTGACGCCGAGCCGACCCCGGAGCGGGTTCGGTCGGTCATCTCGCTGATAAAAGAGAAAGACGTGAAATATATATTCGCAGAGGAGATGGTCGAACCGCTGGTAGCCGAGACCATTCGGGAGGAGACCGGCGCCGAGATTCTCTTCCTGAGTCCCGGGGATGAGCTTGCCAGAGATAAGTTTAACCGGGGGATCACCCTCGTGGATCTCATGAAGGATAACCTTCAACAGCTTAAACGGGGACTTCAATGTCAGTAGGAAGAATCGGAGAATCGCCGAACGTCCTGGAGGTCAAGGATGTCACCTTCGGCTACAATCACTGGCCGGTTATCGAGGGGATCAATTTTACCCTCATGCCGGGCGATTATCTCTGGGTGATCGGTCCTAACGGCTCGGGCAAGACTACCCTGGTCAAGGTGATCCTCGGGATCCTTCGCCCGAAGTCGGGAACGGTACGGTTCTTCGGGAGGGACCCGGGGACATTTAACCAGTGGAATCGGGTCGCCTATGTCCCCCAGAAAATCGCCTTCTTTGACCCTTATTTCCCCGCGTCGGTAAACGAGATATGTGAAATGGGTCTCCTGGCCGAGAAGAAACAGCCCAAGCGGTTTACGCGGGTGGACAGAAGGCGGGTCGACGAAGCGCTCGATCGCGTCGGAATTCACCGGATCAGGAACCGGCGTATCGGGGAATTGTCCGGAGGGCAGCTTCAGCGGGTGCTGCTGGCAAAGGCGCTCATTTCCGGCCCGGAGATCCTCTTCCTCGACGAGCCGACAGCGGCCGTCGAGCCTTCCGTCAGGAAGGATTTCTTTGGGATCGTCGATGGCCTGAAAGCCCAGGGAACGACCATCGTCCTGATCAACCACGACATCGCGGGGATGAATATCCACAACAATAAAATCCTCTACCTCAACCGGCGGCAGGTCTTCTTCGGGGAAGGCGGGAAGTTTTGTCTGGCGGAGGATATGTCCGACTATTTCGGCGCGTATCAGCACGTCATATGCCACCAGCACGCCGATGACGATACGGATGGTGCGGGCTGAAGAAAGCCCGCGGCGCGTGACCCATATAGTGGTGATCGGATATGTTAGAGCTCTTTTCCTATGGTTTCATCCAGCGGGCTATACTGACCGGGGTCTTCGTCGGTACGGCCTGTGCGGTCCTCGGCGTATTTCTGGTGTTGCGGCGATATGCCCTGATAGGACACGGCCTGACCCATGTTGCCTTCGGCGGTGTCGCCGTGGGGCTCCTCTTTTCCAGCCAGCCCTTCTGGATCACACTTGCCATTACGCTCCTGGCCGGGATCGGGATTCTCAAGATGCAGCAACGGGTGAAGATCTACGCCGACGTGGCCATCGGGATCGTATCGGCGGTGGGTATGGCGGTTGGGATCGTGGTTGCGAGCGTGGCGCAGGGTTTCAATGTGGATCTCATGAGCTTCCTCTTCGGGAGCATCCTGACGATCGGGAAGACGGAATTCGTTGTCTCGATCGTTATCTCCGTCCTCGTCATACTGTTCGTGCTGCTGTTCTATCACGACCTTTTTGCGATGACCTTTGACGAGGAAGCCGCGCGGGCGATGGGCATCGGTGTAGATCGATACAACTACTTCTTCACCGCGGTCTCGGCCTTTGTGGTGGTCGTGGGGATGCGGGTGGTGGGGCTCCTCCTGGTTTCGGCCCTTATTATCCTGCCCGCGGTGACGAGCCTCCAGGTCTCCCGGACCTTTCGGGGCTCTCTGATCGTTTCGGCCCTGTCGGCGGTGATTTCGGTGATCGCGGGGATCGTGATATCATTCTGGCTCGATCTCCCCTCGGGGGGAACGATCGTGCTGGTCAATTTTGTCCTCTTTCTCCTGGCCTTCTGGATAAAGAAGCAGTTCATCGAAAAGAAGGAGGCCGCGCTGGATTCACTGCCGAATCCGTGAGGCGATCAGAAGAGAGATAAGGACGAACAGGCCCGCGCCGACGAAGAGGAAGGACGGACCGAGATACTGGACCGCGGCCCCGCCCAGCGCGTTGCCGATGATAAGCGACCCGTTCTGGCAGGCCATGTAGAACCCGAAGAACCGGGCCGTCTGGTTGGGCGGTATGAGCCTGAGGAAAAACGCGTAGGCCACCGAGAGCGCCACCGAATAACCCGCACCGGCCCCGAGCATCAGGACGTATGCCGTCTTCATACCGTGGATCAGGGGGACTGCCAGAAGTATCGCGGAGAGGAACAACAACCCGCCCATCAGAACCCGCTTGTGTCCGAACCGGTCCCCCAGTAAACCCATGGGAAATGCCAGCACCACGTATCCGACGGTTGTGAGCATGAGGGCGAAAAACGCCTCCTTGTTCGAGGCCGACAGCAGCTCTTTAGCGGCGATAACGAAGAAGAAGTTGACCATCCAGATGCCGCTCCACCAGAAGACCATGGCCGCGTAAAACGTCATGATCCGTTTGTCGCCGAGGATTGTCCTGACGGCCCCCAAACCCGGCTCCGGGGCGCCCGAGGGCCGGACCTCGCGGACGCCGGCCACGAGGATCGTTATCGAGACGATGACCGTTACCGCCGCCCAGAGAAAGGGGAGCCTATGGTCGGTGTCCCAGAGGGGCGCCCCGAAGAGAAGGAATAGGACCACCCCCGTGCCGCCGACGAGAAACATCACCCCCGCGGCCGTTCCACGACGCTGAGGGGTCGTGATGTCGGCAAGGAACGCGAAATAGGGCCCCATTGTCAAGAAGAAGGCGGCAAAGAGAATCAGGGTAAGAGGGATGGCGACGGCGGGCGTAGCCGCGCCGGGCAGGATCATCAGGACGATCACGACGACGGTCCATCCGCCGACGATAAAGGGCTTCCTTCTTCCAAGCCGCCACCGGAGACGGTCCGACATCGTCCCGGCGGCGATCGGCATGACGACGCCGAAGATCCCGGAAGCCGCAAGGATCAGCCCCACGACGGCCTTGGACGGGGTAATCTCGATGAGGAAAAGGGGCAGCGTCGCCCCAAGCAACCCCCAGAAGGTCTGGACGGCAAAGAGCCCCATGGAAAAGATGACGAGGCGTGCCAGCGGCAGGGTCGTATTGTTGTCTGTCTCGTACTGCATCCGAACACCGGCAAAGATATGCTCAGGAGACTACCTAACATGGGAGAGGGTTGAGATCAAGTCCTTTTTTTTGCCGGCAGGATGAGCTGGAAGATACTCCCGCCCCCTTCGGGGGAGAGAAGGCGGACGGTCCCGCCGTGGGCCTCCGCCGTCTCCTTGACGATGGCAAGGCCGAGCCCCGCCCCCTTCTCCGCGGTGGGAACGTTCTTCCCCCGGTAGAACTCCTCGAAGATCCGACCCCGCTCTTCCGGGGCTGACGCCGATGCCGGTGTCCGTCACCGAGAAGGACACGAGGGGAGGGACGAGACGCCGGGCGGGCGGCGCTGCTTCGCCCGGCATCCCGGTATCGTCTTCAATAACGCTCACCGTTACAGTGACCGATCCCCCTTTCGGCGTATACTTGAGGGCATTCTTGAGGAGATTTGCCAACGCGCCCTCCAGCAGAGAAAGGTCGCCTTCGATCCTGAAATTATCGGCGGAGAGGACGAGGCGGTGATCGATTCCCTTCTTCACGAGGGCTTCATCAAAGTCGCGAAAAACCTTCTGGGCCAGGATGAGGGGATTGATCTCGTCGCGGCGCGGTTTAATCTTGCCGGAGCGCAGTCTCGTAATGTCGAGGAAGTTCTCCATTATGAGTTTGAGCCGCTCCGACTCGGCGAGGATGGCCGCGAGATGCCTCTGGTTCTTCGGATCGTCCCGGCAGGCCTCCATGACGAGCTGGGCGTGACCCATGATCGTGCCGAGGGGGGTGCCCACTTCGTGGGTAAAGACGTTAATGAGATGGGATTTGAATTCCTCGTTCTTCCTGGTCTCCCCGAATAGACGGGCGTTCTCCATCGAGAGGGCGGCCAGGTCCGCCACGGACCTGAGCACCTCGATCTCCGAGGATGAAAAGGGTTTCTTCTCCCTAAAACGGGCCAGGCTGATGAGGCCGAAGGTCCGCTTGTGCATGACGATGGGGATCAACAGCACGGTCTTTACGTCGGCCCGCTTGATCCGCTCTCCCTCGGCAAACAGGAGCGGGGTGTTGGTGGCGTCCTCGATATGGAGGTGACGTTTCTCGTCGATCACCTTCTTGTATTCGGGATAGCGGGAGAGGTCGATAGGGTGCGGAAGGGAAAAGCCGTCGGCCCCTCTCTTTGTGGTGGCGCGGATGACGGCGCCCTGTTCAGGGTCAATGGTGATAATCCCGATTCTGTCGGCGGCCACCGCCTCGTGGATTGATTCGGTAAGGATCGGAAATATCTCGTCGATCGTCAGCGCCGTGGAAAGCCGGCGGGACGTGCTGTAGAGGAGGGCGAGTCCCGAGGTAAGGGTGATCCGCTCGGTGACGTCACGGGCGGTGATATGAATGGTGGTGGGCATCGTCTCCCGGATAAAGGCGCCCCCGTTGACCTCCATGAACCGGAAGTCGCCGTCCCGATCCCTCATCCTGATAAGCCGGGGAATCTGGGGCGCGGCCGACGAAGTAAGATCTGCGATCAGCCGTTTGGCGTCCCTTTGGTCTTCAGGATGCACCAGGTCATGGAAATCGGGATTTCGGCCGTCTGTGGTGACGCCCAGGATCGTGCGGGCGGAAGTGTTAGCCTCGAGGATTTTTCCGGCCCGATCCAGGATGAAGGTCGGGTCGCTGTATTCCTCAAAGAGGAGACGGTAGCGGCGGCTCAGCAGCTCGATCCGCTCCGTGCTCTGCTTGAGCCTGACGAAATTTTCCACTTTCTTCAGAAAGATGTCGGGCTCAAAGGGCTTGATGATATAGTCAACGGCCCCGAGCTCAAGCCCCTGCAGCATGCGGTCCGAGTCGGTATGGATGGCCGATATGAAGATGATCGGAATATCGGTGAGGGACGGGATGTCCCGCAGGCGCCGCGACGTGTCAAACCCGTCGAGGTTCGGGAGATTGATGTCGATGATGATGAGATCGAAGTCGGCCGGTGATTCGGGAAGTGCCGCCAGGGCCGCGAGCGGATCGGAGAAGCCCGCCACCTCGTATCCGTCCCGGGCGAGTATCCTCCTGACCGCCGAGAGAACCGACGGATCGTCTTCGATGAGGATGATGGCGCCTTTCTTTGTCACCGCTAACACTCCCGAACGCATCATAGCACGTTCGCCCGTCAAAGGCAAACACTCGGAGCACAGGTATTGAAAACGTGCCGAACTTGATATATAATGCTCCCAAGCGGAGGGGGGTGTGAAGAGCAACAATAAAATACTGATCGTGGAAAACGACGACGCTATGGCCGCCATGCTTTCGGATTTTCTCACCGACAAAGGGTTTGTCGCGTCGGTTGCCGAGGACGGAGCGGCGGCACTGGCCCGGATCGAGAAAGAGGGGTTTGATATCATCCTGTCTGACGTCGTCATGCCGAAAATGGACGGGATAGAGTTGCTGCGCCGCCTCAAGGACCTCAAGAGCGACGCCGCGGTAATCATGATGAGCGCCTACGGGACGATCGATAATGCGGTGGAAGCGATGAAGCTGGGCGCCTACGACTATATCGCCAAACCGTTTCGGCTCGACGAGATCATCCTGACGATCGGCAAGGTGCAGGAAAGCCGGATGCTGCGCGATGAAAATATTCGGCTTAAGCGCGAGCTTGCCGGCAAATACACCTTCCATGATATCATCACCAAGAACGACGTCATGCACAAGATTTTCCAGACCATCAAGAAGGTGTCCGGCTATTCGACGGGAGTACTGATCATGGGCGAAAGCGGCACCGGCAAGGAGCTGATCGCCCGGGCGATCCACTACGAGAGCAGCCTCCAGGTTGGTCCCTTTGTCCCGGTCAATCTCGCGGCGATACCCGAAAACCTCCTGGAGAGCGAGCTCTTCGGCCACGTCAAGGGGGCGTTCACCGACGCCGTCAGGGATAAGCCCGGGCTCTTCGAGGAGGCCCATCGGGGCACGCTCTTCCTGGACGAGATCGGGGAACTCCCCGTTTTACTGCAGGTGAAGCTTCTGAGGGTCCTTCAGGAAGGTGAGCTCCGCCGGGTCGGCGCCACCACGTCGGTAAAAGTCGCGGTCCGCATCATCGCCGCCACGGCAAAGGATCTCGAACGGGAAATGGAAAACGGGACCTTTCGGGACGATCTCTACTGGAGACTCAACATCATCTCCCTGAAGCTCCCCCCCTCAGGGAGCGGACGGAGGATATACCACTGCTGGTGGAGCATTTCATCGGCGCCTTCAACAACAAGCTGAGCCTCTCGGTAAAAGGCATCGACCGTGAGGCCCTCTCCATCCTGATGAACTACCGGTGGCCCGGCAACATTCGGGAGCTTGAAAACTGCATCGAGCGGGCGATGATCATGTCGGACTCCGAGATGATCAAGCCGTCGGATCTCCCGCATCAGATCACCGAAGGGGGAATGTCGAGGGGCCCGGGCGCGGTGACTTTTTCCCCGTCCTGCCTGTCTATCAAGGAAGCGACCAAATCCATCGAAAAGCGACTGATCACCGACGCGCTGACCGAAACAGGAGGAAACCTCACCAAGGCCGCAAAGCTCCTGCAGATCAGCTACCGCGCCCTCCTGTATAAGATAAAGAATTACGGCATCCGCGAGTAACGTCCGCGGCCGGAATGCGCACTATTTTCACATCGGGTATGAATATATTTCACAATCCGTCCCGGCCCAATCCCTTCAAATAGTTGGGTGCTAAAAAGTCCCTTCTTTCAAGGAGATACGGAGCGCCCACCCCGCCTTAAATCGTATAAGAGCTTACTTGTTGGCATAGTTAGTGCATTCTAACATACGGAGGGGGTATCTCTATGAACTGGTTTCGCTTATTTCCTCTTGGACTCTGTTCAGCGTTTGGCCCGGCCGAAGGGCGCATGAAGCGCGCCCGCCCGTCGATCCAAGGGAGTGGCGGATTTACCCTCCTTGAGGTAATGTCGGTCGTGGCCATCATCGCGATCATGTCGGGGATAGCGGTCTACAGCATCAATACGAATCTGGACCGCATCAGGGCCGATACGGCGGTCCGAAGGGTCAGCATCGCCCTCAATTACGCGCGGATACGGGCAATCGCCGAGGACTGTAACTACATCGTCACGTTCCGCGTCCGCACGTCCCCCGCCAGAACTCAGGCTAAATACTATATCGAGATGGTGGCCGATACCAATAAGAACGGCGTCAAGGATACGGGCGAGACGGTCAGAACGGAAGACCTCCCCAAGGGCGTCGCATACGATCTGAAAGGCTATCATGACATCTACAACGTGGAACCCGACTCCCTGGAGTGGGATGGAATCGCTTTCCCCGGCAATACGGTCACCTTTCTTCCCCGGGGCAATGCCACGACAAAGGGTGAAGTCTATATGATTCCGGAGCAGAGCCTCAAAAAGGGGATCAATGACCTCAGGAGGGCGGTTTCCCTCGAGAAACTATCCGGCAGAACGATAGCCTGGTTCTATCATTCGTCGCTGGCCGCTAAAGGCAAGAACCCGTGGGAGAAGGAGGGCAAATGAGCCAGTCCATAATGACCCGCCTGAGAGAGAGCATTGGAGTGGTCGGCCGGCTGGCAAGGCCCGTCACCTGCCGGAGCGCCTCTTCTCGTGCCGGGGGGTTTACGCTCATCGAGACGATGGTGGCCCTGTCGATCTTCACCGTGGGCATCCTGGCCGTCGGTTCCATGCTCATCTATTCCATGAGGACGCGGGTGCTCAATCGCCAGATAAACAACGCCGTCTCGCTTACCCATGAGCGGATCGAGGAGATCAGGAAGGTTGCCACCCGGGAGGTCGACATCCGGTACAACACCGTCCTCAACTTCAACTATATCCTCTCGCGCGACGAGCACTACGGCACGATCGACGGGTATGCGATGCCCGGCTTCCTTTCCGGCACCGCCGGATACGACGAGGCGGTTGCCAGCATCGACTCGAAGACCACCTCGGCAGACGAGAAACAGAAGCGAAAAGACCGGATACGGGTGCTCTACGACGACGGCAACACCGCCGACCACGGAGACGAGACGGCGGGCGACGGTATCTGGTCGTGCATCGAATACATTAACATGGATACCGGGGATATAAAGCCGCAGCCCGAGTACGCGGCGATCTCGGCCGCCGAGAAGAAGAAGTGGCGATGGATGCTGATCCGCAGGACGATTGTCGAGCCGGTCAGTATCGATGCCGTCGCGGGGGGCGGATCCAAGCGGGCCCTTTCGCACGCGACGCTGGCGGCAGACGTTACCGACACGACCGGGGCCGACGTCATCCGGCTGACGGTAGTGAGTAAATGGAAAGACATGACGGGAAAAGAGCGGACGATAAGCTTTAATACCCTGATTTGCCGCAGCTCAATGTAGGTGCGGGTCGGGGGTGTCCGGTGAGGGAGATCGGGTGGGCAGGAAGCGAAGGCATCATAAGTCATAAAGCGGAGGGAGACAGTGGGACGCGTCAGAGATAACATACGTGTGCGTATCGGGGGTAACCGCGGCTATATACTCATGCTGGCCTTGATTATTATGCTCACCCTGACGGTGATCGCGGTTGGCTTTGTCACCAACGTCACCCTGGAGACCTCGATCGTCAAGAACTACCGGACCAACCGGGACAAGATCAACGCCGCCGAGGCCGGCCTCGAGGTGGCCATGAAGATCACCCATGAGGAGATCATCAGCCAGCTGGAGCCCTTCTCCGGAACGGCGCGGGTGGCCTATCCGGGCGACAACGTGACGAAATACGGGTATCCCTTCCAGCCGCTCTTTGACGATTTCAACGGGGAAAAGGTGGAATACCGGGTCATCCCCGAAAACCCCGACCCCCAGAAGAACCGCTTTCTGTACCGCACCTACGAATCATGCCAGGAGATCATCCACTACGCTTATCCGTACGTCATCGAGGTGGTGACCAAGCCGGTCAACGGCGAGGGGGGGGCGGAATATTTGAAGCGGCAGATCCGGATTTTGGAGACGCCGCTGGTGCAGTACTTCATCTTCTTTGACGACGACCTCCCCTGGCACCCGGGACCCGAGATGAACTCGTGGGGTCGGGTCCATAGTAACGGCAACATCTGGTTTTCGCCCGACCCCGGCAACATCTGGCTCAAGAACTTCACCCGGAGCAGCGAGCGGGTCCAGCACTTCATAACCGCCTCGGGGGTGATCTATCAGGATCAGGTGCTCGGTCCCAACCCCGCGTGGTCTCGGGGCGGGAAGACCTGGGTGCGTATCTTTCATCTCGACACGACGACGGACAGCAAGGGCAGTCACGAGACCGACACGACCAAGGATTACGTGGAGATCGGCGTCGATATAAACTCCACCAATGCCCAGACCCAGCAGGACCGTTTCACCGACCCGGCGACGGACTGCTCATATGTCATGGTGGGTGTCCCCAAGTCGCCGGCCATCTCGTTCAACAGCCTCTTCCGGGAGGGGTTCTATGAGAAGAAGGCAAGAGGGCCGGAGCGCACCGAGTATTTCGGCCTGACGATCGTGATCGAGGGGGGCGGCGGCGGAAACTGGCCTCCGCGTAACATCACGTCGGATGTCACCGGAACTATCCACATCTACGCCGCCACTAAGGACTTCGCGTACGACTCCAATGCCTTCACGAACGGGCTCAAGGTCGAGGACGTGACCGTCGCCGTTTACAATGCCGGGCTCCTTCATGGCGGCACCGTGGGATCCATCGTCTATTCACCGGAGACGGTCCGCAATCCGCTGGCCCCGACTCTGGCGTTCCCGGCCACCAGCGACGATCACACCTACCCCGTCTATCTCGAGAAGAACGACCAGCGGCAGGACATGCACGGCGTGGCGACGACGGTGATAAACCTCTCGCAGCTCGAAAGGTGGTTTTACGACGATTACCTCGATTTTCAGTACGACAATAACGCCGGTAACCAGAACATCGCTGCGTTCCGCACCGACCCCGCGACCGGAAACGCGACAAAGGTCGTCATCTACGTCAGCAGGACGCCCACCGTGGCGGAGGTCCCCGGCTGGGCCGGCTACACGCAGACCGGCGGCCCGCCGTACCCCTACTACGACACGCCGGGAGCCCAGAACCTCCAGGCCATAAGACTTATAGGGAAGGACCTTGTCGCCCCCACCACCATAGCCAGCGATAACCCGGTCTACGTGGAGGGAGACTTCAATGTCGGCGACACCTATCCGAGGACGGGCTGCGCCGTCATCGGCGACCTGATAAACCTCCTCTCCAAAGACTGGAGGACGGATAATCTCACGATGCACGGCGGGAGGCCGAATCCTGCTCCGAACAATGATATAAACATGAACGGGGCTGATACCTTGACGAAGTTCAACGCCGCCTTCTTCTCCGGAAGGGACGACCTGGACCGCTATGCCGTGCGCGGCGGCGCCCACAACGATGAGACCGAGGGAATCCACAACTTCCTCGAGTATCACGAGAATTGGAACAACACCTGCGAGATCAACGGCAGCCTGATCAACCTCTGGTTCTGCCGGCAGGCGCTTGGCCTGTTCGACTGCTGCGGGACAGGCATGCATGATGTTTACGACCCGCCCACCCGTGATTTCGGGTGGGACCCGGGCTATATGGACCCCCAGTACTGGCCGCCGTACTGCCCCTCGGCTTACAGCGTCGAGCGCGTCGGCTGGTTTGAGGGGACCGATTATGACGAGGAATTCATTCAGGATCCGACGGAGGAAGAGGAGTGAGGAATACGATGAACAGGATAAAAGCCATTCTTAAAAAGATCAAGGCCAGAAGGGGCATGACCTTCGTCGAGCTCCTGATCGCCGTCCTCATCTCCTTCATCATCCTGGCGGCGATATTCGAGGTCTTCATCGCGCAGAAGAAGCGGTACGTGACCGAAGACGCCCTGCTGGAGGTGGAAAACCGGGGCGACTTCGCCATCGAGTATCTCACCCGGATGATCCAGAACTCCGGCTTCAATATGAAGCAGGGGATGAAGATCGAGACCGCCTCGGACCACTACTTTACCACCGTCATGGACGAGGACGACAACGGGGTTGTCGAGCCCGGCGAGATCATCACGATATCCCTCAACAAGCCCTACAGTGATATCTCCGATACCGAGCAGCCCACGGAGCTGGTGCGTGATCCCGATCTGGACGATTTCAGCGCCGGCGGCCGCAAATTTGCCTTTGACGTCTTCTTTGACATGAACGGCAACGGAAGTGTCGCCGACGACGAGAAGTTCACGTCGGGCTACGACATCAACACGTCCCGCGACGACAACAGCCTCGACCAGAAGGACGCCATAAAACTCTACCTGACCGGTCCGCCCTACGCGATCTACCGCTACAGTTATCGGCTCGTCGACGAAGCGTCGGCATACGGCGCCGGCAATCCGTATATTGTCAACCCGGAGCCCGACCTGATCGCCGACAACGTGGACAATTTCATCATCCGCTACTACGATGAAGAGGACCTGCCCCTGCCGGTCACCACCGATAGCAACGGCAACCGCATCACGCCCAATCCGCCCTATGTCCTTTCCCGGGAAGAGATGGCAAAGATCAGGAGGGTCGATTTCGAGCTCCTCCTCAGGTCGGCCCGGGAAGACACCAAGTGGAAAGACACCGGCTTCTACCCGGCAGGCAGCGTCGCGTCATACGGTACGGACGGAAAGCCGGCCGAATGGTCGTGCGGCGACGCCGACTTCCGTGATGCGGAGCCCTACCTGACCAACTGCGCGGGTCTCTCCGATTGGGACTGCTTCATCAAATACTGCAGCAATAAGCAGTACCCGGCGCTCACCGACAGCAAGGTCCCCTATGAGGACAACTACCGCCGTCTCCTGCTGTCCTCCAGCGTGACGCCGAAGAACCTGATCCTCAACCCGTACGGCCAGCTGACCGTCACCGTCGATCCTCCCCGGATCAGCTGTCCGGACACGTTCGCGACGCTCACCGCCACACTTAAGGACCGTCAGGGCGACCCGATACCCAACGCCGTCGTCAACTTCTACTCCACCTCTCTCGTATCGGCCCTCGACTATTCCGGGGTTTCCAACGTGGATGGTGACGGGAAACCGATCACCGACGCTAACGGCATGGTCACCGGCATCAAGCTGACGGCGATCGTACAGCCCGACGGAAAGAAGAAACCGGTAACGGTGACCGTCTCCGCGGATAGCTCCATCTCGGTCACGGTGGACGGCGCGGTCCGGCTCTTTCCGGTATATTCGTCTGCCGTCGTCCCCTTTGTCGTCGGTCCGCCCGCGGTGATTGATCTGGTGAACGCACCTACCGATACCCACGCGTGCTCCACCGCAACCGGTGATATTAAGGAATTTGTCGTCCACGCAAAGGACTGCAACGACTTTGACGTCGAGGGGGCAAAAATCGTAATTACCCCCCATGACCCGGCACATCCAGCCGCCGGCATACCGGCAGGCTACAATGGCGGGAAATTCTACGGCAAGAACGACTCGGGTACTCTGAGCGACCTCATTACGGAAACCAGCGGAGAAATGGCGGACTACTCGGACAATGCGGTGGATAACGGCAAGTACCGTGCCTGGTATGAGCCGCCGCGAATCCCGACCGGGGGAACCGACACCTATTTTAGCTCCCTCTACATCAAGACGACTGCCACCGAGTTTGAGTCGAAGAAACTGACGGACCCCGCCCCCGGCGGGTGGGGGTATTCCGTTAACCCGATCGATGACTGCAACATTACCGTTCTGCCCGGCGCGGTCAGTTCGATAGTCGCCAACCCGGCAGACTATTCCGGCGCGGGCTGCCGGAATAATTATCTCAATATCTATGTATCCGGCTATGACTGCGGCCACGTGGCAATGTATCCTCCGCATGATTACCAAATGTGGGGGTCGATCCTGGCCGAGGATCCCGATGATAACGAATTCAAGCCCTCTCCGCCGCTCTCTTCGGATAAGATCATGGGGATCCTCACCAAAACAACCGGCGTGGGAATCGGCGCGTACAACGCCGAGATGCAGCTCTTGTGGGACGACAATACACAGAACTACCGTGTCGTCTTCCTGAACACGGGCTGCGCCACCTCGTCGAAACAGGAAAAGGTGGAGTTCCTCAATTACGAACATCCCGGCGCCCCCCCGGCGGGCGCGGCCGGCGACATCACCGTAATCGACATGACCCAGTGCCCGGTGGGGCTCAATATGACGCTCAGGGCCAGGGAGCCGCACACGACCGACGGATCGGGGACGCTGACGGACGGCTTCTATCAAAACGGGTGTGAATATAACAACGTCGACGTCGAGGCGCTGGTAATCCTCAACCTCCCGCCGGATACCCTCTGTCAGGATATCAACCTCAACCCCGTGACGTTTACCGTCGAGGAAGGGGGCGCGCGGTTCCTTGACGCCAGCAATAACCCCACGCTGACCACGATAACAGTCACCACTACGATAGGTGGAAAGGCGATTGCACCATTAAAACTGACCGGCACGTCGCTTGCCGACGTGATCATCAGGGCCAATTCCAGCTTCGGGACTTCACCGGTCTATACGGCCGAAACCCGCATCACCCTTCCCGTCGGCCCCGACCATATCGTCTTTGCCTATCGGGACAGCTGCTACACGGAGCTTCTTTCGCCGACAAACGGGGTGATGAACGGCGATTACGCATATATCGAGGTGAAAGACTGTAACCGGAACGACAGCATCGGATCGGCCGATATAACCACGGTTACCGCGCTCGAGTTCCTCGGCGCTTACAGCGATACCGAAACGGTCACCCTTACCGAAACGGGCAACAACACCGGAATCTTCCGGGGGAAGATCAGGACCCGGGCCCTGCCCGTTTCCTGGACGCCGACCGATAATGACGGCATCCTGGACCTGACCAACGCCGGACAGCTCAACATCAGGTATCTGGACGAGGACAGCAACGAATTCTTTGCCTACGATGACCCCGGGCCGTATATCCCGGCCATCCTCGATCTCTGCGAGAGTGGAATCAAGTTCGTGGAGGTATTCGCAAACTCCACGTACGACGGCCTCGACGTCCGATATGACCAAATTCCCCTTCGCCGCACCGGCGAGCTGGCGCGGATTCTCGACGCTCAACATCACCACCAATACGACCCCCGCGCTGATCCCGAGCGGCAGCACCTTCAAGAAGCTGATGCTCCAGTTCTGCGATAAGTTCTACCTCTCCGGCTCGATCTTCACGAAATTCTTCTGGAACGGTACGACGGCCTCCTTCCCGCCGTCGACGACACCGGACGCGAAGTGGAGAAACACCGAAAACTTCATGTGGGTCGACCTGGACGAGACGGTCGTCGGCGAGAGCGCCTCGGAAAAGAACTGGACCGACCTGGTGGCGACCTACCGCTTTGAATACGTGGGAAGCCCCGACGACGCCGGATACGGAAGCGGGACGACCGTGACGGTCCCGGACTACTACCTGCCCGGGGTCACGAACGGCGTTTACTTCTTCTTCAGGGTTGCCGCATCCAGTAAGCTCCTGTCGTCTCTTTCCGGATCACCGACGATGGATATGATCGACCGGGGATACGTCGCGGTCTGGACCAAGGATGCCAGCGGAAACCCGGTTGCCAAGCTCTTCCGCGTCGACGGGGTCGACACATCCGGTAATCCCCTCGTTATGGACGTCGCACAGGTGGGCGGCGACATCACGGGCGAGGACTTCACGATCTCGTACGACAGCCCGGGCAGCCACAAGGCGGAGATCGTCCTGGATGCGGATAACTTCTATATCTACTTCGACGACGTCTTCCTGGACTTTGACGGTGAGAGCGGTCCGTCGGCCGTCGGCGGGTCTTCGGCCGTCGACAAGAACTACGTGGACGGGACTATCGGCTTCGGCGTCAAGGACATCATCGCGAAGTTCGACAACATCCAGGTTTGCGGCTGTCCGCCGATGGTGATCGAGACCTCCAATCCGCTCTATCCTTACGGGGTAGGCGTAACGCTAACGATGAAGGATGCCCTCTACGGCACCAGCGCACCCGGGCCGGTGACCTGGACGATGGACCCCGACACCTCCGGCACCTTCGGCACCAACCCGTCGACCGGCGCCGCCGTGGTCTTTACGAGGAACCTTATGGGGGCTTTCCCGACCCGGTTTGATGCGGTCGACGCGCTCGGCTGTATAGCGGCCCTGCTGCCGCCGCCTCCGGTGCCGACTTGCCTGACGCCAGAACTTCGAATCGATGCCACCGGTAGCACGTCAGCCCTTCGACCGTGACTTTGCATCATGGATCGGCCCATGGAGTGGTGCATCAGGACAGCTCAAACGGAAACAGCAAGGGGATAAACTACGACGGCACGGTGGGCTACAACGCGTCCGGTTGATCAGGGCGGCGGTCGGATTACCTAGTCGATGTGGAGACAACCATTCGATCGGATACTCTACGACGACTATACCGTCGAGGTCGACGTACGTCCGACGAACACCTCGACGGTGGCGGGGCTCTTCTTCAGGAACCACAGCACGTCCAATGCGGGCTATTATCCTGGCGATCATGAACAATTCAAGCGGAAATACGAGGGTCAGGGTGGTATACGATCCGAACCTGACGACATACAACTCAGGCGACGAGGTAACACTCGATACGGATTACACGTCGGTACTCCTACAGCACGTAACGGCGATCTATCACCTCAAGGTAGACGCTCGACGGATCGACGATCCAGTATGAGGTGCAGGAAGTCGGATGTCGCGCTGATCAGCAGCGGGACGGTTACCAACACCACCCGCAAGACCGGCGGGCCGGGATTCATGCTCTACAAACAACGTAACGCCTACTTCGACAACTTCTCGATCTGCAACGGGGACTAGCGTTACAGCGGTATAGAATGGAAATGGGGGGGCAAAAGCCCCCCCATTGTTTTATTCGGGTTGTGCGGAACTATTTCATTTACCGGGCGCGGGCAACTGCTGCGTCCAATCTCCTCCAGTCGTCTTCCAGCTCCTTCCACTCAATGCCCTTCTCATCGTTTTCCTTCTGCACGATGAAAAAGGCGCAACAGTCGTCTCCCATCGCCCGGCACTTCACCTCCCGGGATTCCACCGCCTTATGCTCGAAGGTCTGGGACAGGCACTCCCCGATTCCCTCGAGGTAGCTCTGGTGAACGGTGCAGAGCGGCTTGTCTGATGAGATTCCTTCCGTTTCATACATATTGCAGCACTTGAGGAAAAACAAGCGCCGGCCGTTTTTGCCCCTGCCGGTGGTCGTGCGGGAGGTTCCCCAGCCGTAGAGCGGAAAGACGTGGGAGAGCACCTGGTCCATCGAATCCATTGCGGGGTCCAGCTCCTTCCAGCTGTAGTCTGCCAGGGCCTTGTTGGCTACCGCGAAACCTCCCCGCTTGGCGACACGGTGGAGGATGGCCACGGTCCCCCGGTCCGTCAATATCTCGGTCATCGCTTCCTTGAACCGCTGGAGGAGGCCGACGGTCTGAAAGGTGAACACCGTGTTTCCGTAGGCGGTCAGCTCCCGGGTGTCCGCCACGGAAGTGAAGACGGCGGGCGTGTTTCCCTCGACGAGCAGATAGGGAAGGATGAGCCCGTCGTGAAAGCGGGTGACGTCGTCAACGGTTGGATGAACCAGCAGCGGGCCCGGGGCGTTAAGCTTCGTCAACATGGCGCGGAAGACCATCGTCAGGGTATCCTTTCCCCCGACAAGCTCGATCTCGTCAAAAAAGGCCTCCATGAACCCCTTACGGGTCAGGATGACGCGACGCGTGCTCCCGGCCTCGTCAAGATAGATGGCGCCGCCACCGGGCTCCCAGGTGATCTTTCTTGGGGATGGGGACATAGCAGTATACCTCATTGTTTATGAAAAGAGTGAGCCGCCGACCGCCTCATACCATATCAAGCGTGTCGGAAGAAATGTGTGATTATGGTAACAATAACCGGGCTTTTTTTCAATAGAAAAGTAAGTGACGTTCACCAAGGCGGGAAAAAGAAAGGGCGGCCGGGATGGGCCGCCCTCCACGTCACTCGGGCTTCCGGGCTAACCGAAGACCCGTTTTACCTCTTTAAACGCCTCGTCCGCGACGTTGATCGCCTGCTCGATATCTTCTTTCTCGAGGGCGGCCGAAATGAACCAGTTGTGGTGGGGGTGGAAGAAGACCCCCCGCTTCATGGACTCCGCGGCAAAGAGCTGGTTCATCCGGAAGTTTTCACCACCTTTGAAGGTCATGAAGGGGATGGTCGCGGGACCGGTGACCGAGATCTCCAGATCGTGGGACTGGGCCATCTCTTCAAGCCCGGTCTTAAGCAGCTCGCCCATCTTCTTCATCTTCTCGATGGCATTATCCCGCTTGAGGATCGTGAGCGTCGCCACGGACGCCGCCATCGGCACGGCCGAGAACCAGTAGCTTCCGGTATAGAAGACGTTGGTGGCGCTGATGCGCAGGTCTTCCCTGCCCACCATCGCCGAAAGAGGATACCCGTTGGCGATCGCTTTGCAGTAGCAGGAGATATCGGGGGTGAAGCCGAAGTGTTCGTGGGAGCCCGCGAGGTTGAGGCGGAATCCCGCCCGGATATCGTCGAGGATCAGGACGATCCCCTCCTTGGTGCAGGTCTTGCGGACGCCCTCCCAGAACCCCTTGGGCGGCATGACCTGATCGGCCCAGGTGGGGTGATGGTAGGGGGTGAAGATCGCCCCGGCGATGTCTCCCCGGTACTCGTCGGCAAGCCGGTTGAACTCGGCAAGGTCGCCCCAGTCGATGGTCAGGATGTGGGCGCGATCTTCCGGCAGAACCCCGCCGTGACCCGCGCCGGTCCAGGGTGCGGTGCCGTGATAGGCACCGTTGGCCATGATGATCTTCCTCTTCTTGGTATGCTCCCGGGCCATCAGGAGGGCGTGGTTGGTCATGTCCGCGCCGTTCTTGCCGAAGACGACCCACTCGGCCATCGGGATGGTCTTGGTGATGAGCTCGGCAAGCTCCACCATGACCTCGCCGGGATGGTTGGTGGTGTTGGCCAGTTTGCGCTGCTTATCGGCGGCCGCGTCCACCTCGGGGTGATTGTGGCCGAGGACCATCGGTCCGTAGGCGCACATGAAGTCGATGTATTCGTTACCGTCCACGTCCCAGTATCGGCACCCCTTTGCCTTTGCCGTGAAATAGGGGGAGGTCATAGCGCCGGCCATAACCGGGGTGAGGTGGCCGTATATCCCCTGGGGAATGACCTTTGCCGCCCGTTTGAAAAGCTCTATCGATTTCTTATATCTTTCTTCCGACATGGTTGCCTCCGTGTCTATGGTGTATTCCGGTTTATCCGGACAGTGATGACTCTATTGGGTGTACTCTCCCACCTTGAGCATGAGCTGAGAGAGCTGGTCGGCCATGGGCAGGGACCCGGAAAGGGTAATGTCGCCCATCGGTATTGCCGCCATGAAGTCCAGCTTCCCGACGAACATCTTGTACGCGATGTCGTAGTCTCTGAACGACATGAACATGCTGTAATCCTTGGGTCTCCCCTTTGCCCCGCGAAAAGAGGTCCGCCGCTTCTCTATGATTGCGGAAGGCCCGCCTCTGACCTCGAACTGGGCGATTCCGTCAGGCATCTTTCCCGCCAGTTTTTGCCCCTCGGCCTGTCCCACGATGGCGGCGCCGAGGGTTGCGGCAAACAGCATCAGGGTTGCGGCAAGCTTCCTCTCCCCCGGATTCAGCGGCTTTTTCGGGTTGGGGTCCATGTAAAAATTGAGGCGCTCGCCGAGCTTCGTGAAGGCGTTGACCAGTTTGAGGTTCCAGATGCCCCATACGGGAAGCGGCAGGGCGAACCCTTTGTTCTTGAAGAGATTGTTGAGCATTTTCACGGTAGGGAGAAACAGCGTGATGGAGCTCTTCTTTTCATTTCCCTGGGAAACGGTGAGGATCCCGTCCCTCATTTCGACCTGGGCCGCCAGACCCTGCGGGGCCCTGAAGGTGATGACGCCGGAAAGTCCCTGGATCGCTTTTTTGGCCGCGTCGTCCCCCGAGGGCAGCTCCTCAAAGAGGGGCAGGACGGCCTGAAGAAAAATTCGGGCGGTGGTGAGTTCTTTTGACATAGGTGCCTCCGAACTGGTGATAGAAAAGTTAATCTATTCGTCAGTGGTCCGGCGAAAAAGACCACTCGTTTCGAACCTGCGTTGGGGCCGACCCGATAGCGTGGGGCGCGGTAGCGCGCCTGACCTGTCACAGTATCATCACGGCACGTCTCAGAATATCACCCCGCAGCCGGTGTGCGTGGTCCGCGTCTCGCGACGGTGCGAAGACCGCGCACACAAAGGGCGGGCGACGCCGGGCCGCGGCGGGCCGGCGCCCGATGAGAAACCTACTTTCCGGTAAAGTTGGGCTTTCTCTTCTGCGAGAAGGCGGCGATTGCCTCGTAGAAATCGTCCGAGGGCAGGATATTGGCGCTTCGATTTGCGACGTAATCCAGGCCGTCGGCCACCGATTTGTCCCTGCAGTACCCGATGACCTCCTTGGCCGCCATGACGGCCAGGGGCGATGAGTCGCTGATTTCCTGGGCCATCTGTCGGGCGCCCGCGTAGAGGGCCTCCTTGTCCGCGAAGACCTCGTTGAGAAGCCCGATCTCCTTTGCCCGTGCCGCGGTGATGTCCTTTGCGGTATAGGTCAGCTCCTTGGTGTGCCCCTCGCCGACGATGCGCGGAAGCCGCTGAAGCGTTCCCACGTCGGCGACGATGCCAATCCTGGCCTCGCGCACCGAGAACTGCGCGTCCTTGCTCGCCAGGCGGATATCGCACGCGGTGATGAGATCCACCCCCGCCCCGATACACCATCCGTGGACGGCGGCAATGACGGGCTTACGGCATCGATCCACGCACGTCATGGATTCCTGCAGGCGCAGGATATCCTTGACGAACTTGAAGCGTTTGTTCCCCTGGACTCCCTGCTCGGTGAGGGCCGGGACTTCGGATACCATTCCCACCAGATCGATACCGGTGGTGAAGGCCTTGCCGCGACCGGCAAGGATCACGACGCGCACGTCGTCATCGGTGTCCATCTCCCTCATGACGTCGATGATCTCTCTCCAGAAATCCGGGCCGCAGGCGTTGAGCTTGTCGGGCCTGTTCATGAACAACCACGCGATGTGGCCTTCTTTCTCGATCTCAAAGACCTTATAGGACTGTGTCATCTGCGCTCCTCATTAGTATGTGTCGGTGGAAAATACGATTGTCGGAAGCCACTGTCAGCTCCTGTTCGGTGTATCGGTTGTTTGCGCGCTTGAGCCCGATATCGGACGGCCCGGGTATCGTCGGCCGATGGGCTCCCAAACGGGCGCCGGCGCCGGCGGCATTCTCATCTCTTCTTGACCAACTGTTCGATCCGGTCTGCGACCGACTCGGGATGGGGGATCATCGCCGACTCGAGCCCCTTGGCGTACGGGATGGGGCATTCCGGGGCGGCGATCAGGACGGGAGCCTTCTTCAGGAGCCCCAGTCCCGCCTGCGCCGTCCTGGCTATTACCTCGGAGCCGACGCCCCCGACGGGGCTGCCCTCTTCGAGACAGACCAGCAGCCCGGTCTTTTTTATCGAATCCAGCACACTCTTCATGTCCAGCGGGTAGAGGGTGACCAGGTCGACGACCTCGGCCTGGATCCCGGCGTCCTGGAGGTGTTTGGCGGCCTCCAGCGAAATGCCCACGCCCAGAAGGTGGGTCACGATCGTGACGTCGGCACCCGCTCTCACGACGCGGGCCTTGCCCAGGGGCAGCGTGTAGTCACCGTCGATGACCTCACCGGTCTGGGGATAGAGCAGCTTGTGCTCAAAGACGATGATCGGGTTCTGCGAGCGGATCGCCGATTTCAATATTCCCTTTGCGGTATAAGGGTCCGACGGTGCGACCGCCATCAGGCCCGGGATACCGAAGAAGAAACGCTCCATCGATTGGGAATGCTGGGCGGCCATGCCGATGCCGCCCCCCACGGGCGTTCGTATGGTCAGGGGGACGGAGACCTGGCCGCCGGTCATGTACCGCAGTTTTGCGGCCTGGTTCAGGATCGGATCCATCGCGCAGGTCAGGAAATCCGAAAAGAGGATCTCGGGTACCGGGATGAGCCCCGTGATCGCCGCGCCGACCGCCCCGCCGATGATCCCGTTCTCGGAGATCGGGGTGTCGATGATGCGATCCTTCCCGAATCGGTCGACCAGCCCCTCGGTGACGTTGAAATAGCCGCCGAGGGTTACGTCTTCTCCCCAGATGAAGACCCGGCCGTCACGCTCCATCTCTTCGGCCAGGGCCTCGTTAATGGCCTGGCCGACGGAGATGAGCCTCCCCCGGGGGTCGTCGAGAAAAGTGCCCTCGAAAAGGGAGCGATCATCCGGGGCATACGTATGTGTGGTGAGGGCCGTCAGCTCCGGCTCCGGCGAAGCCTCCGCGGCCCGTGCGGCCTGGGCAACCGTCGCCGCGGCTTCCTCCTTCACCGAGTCGATATCTTCCCTGGACATTCCGCCCGAGACCAGGAGCGACGAAAAGCGATCGATGGGGCACTCCTTCTTGTACTTTTCCTTCTCCTCGGCGCTCCGGTAGCTTTCCGGCTCGCCCTCCATGTGGCCGTGCCAGCGGTATGTCATGAGCTCTACGAGCCGCGGCTTTGAGTCGCGCCTGATCTTCTCGATGACGCCGCCGACCTTGTCGAAGACCTCCCGCACGTCGTTTCCGTCCAGGCGGAGTGCTTCGATGTTGTAGGCGGCGGCGCGCTTGAATATCTCGGGAACGGCCGAGTGGCGCTCGACGGCGGTGAACTCGCCGTAGCGGTTGTTCTCGACGACAAAAAGGACCGGCAGCCCGAAGACCGCCGCCATATTGGCCGCTTCGTGGAACATCCCCTGGTTGACGGAGCCATCGCCGGCGATGACGACCGAGACGTCGTCGCGCCCCTCCTTCTTGATAGTGAGGGCCGCGCCCATCGCCAGGAGATAGCCGGCGCCGACGATTCCGTTGGCGCCAAGGATGCCGAGGGCGGCGTCGGTGACATGCATCGAGCCGCCCTTGCCGGAGCAAAGCCCCGACTCCTTTCCGTATAGCTCGGCCATCATACCGGTTACGTCGGCGCCCTTGGCGATGACGTGGCCGTGCCCCCGATGGGTCGTGTTGAGGTAGTCGGTGTTCCGGAGGTTCAGGCAGACGCCGGCCGCCACCCCTTCCTGTCCGATCGAAAGGTGGATGGCCTCGGTGGGAATTGGCCCGCCCTGAAGGCCGTGGAAAGGTGCTGTTCGAAGGCGCGGATGAGGCACATGGTCTTGAGGATGTCGAGGTCCGTGGCCCGGGGACGGGCGGCCTTTTTAACCGCCGGCGCGCCCCCGTTGCGCCGCGTCGGTCAGTTCCAGGGGTACCGGGGGGAGAAGTGACAGGTCGTAGTCCTTCTTCCTGCCCCTCCCGAAAGAGCGAAAAGCCCCGCCGCTTCTTTGCCCTTTTCACCCTGACCAGGAGGTCGTCCCTGCCCGCTTCTCTGAGGACACCGGGGTAAAGGGCGAAAGCCGGCTTGAGGGCGGGCAGCAGCTTGAGCGCCTTCTGAATGGAGCCCTTGGCGACGATCTTGCGCGAGGCGATGGCCAGGGGGACATTGAGGTCTTCCATCCAGAAGAGATGGCTGGTCTCGGAAGAGAGGATCATCTCCACGTCCGGGTCTTCGGGGACCTCCGGGTCCCAGTAGAACCGGGGGGTCGCCCCTCTGGTGTCGACATAAAGGTCGGCATCCGGATCGGTAAGTCGAAACTTGACCAGGATCTTGGACTGTCCAACGCTCTTGATGATCTGTGGATTGGAGAGGATCTTGTCCCAGAGGATGGTGAGGATGCGGACCATCTCCTCTCTGTCGGAAAACGGCTTCATCGGATAACTCCGAATGAAAGAACTTTATCTTATCAAAATACTTGAAACTCATTGAGAAGTCAAGGAATTTATCCGAACCGGCTCCGTGGTTTTTTATTATCAAATGACCGCGTTTATGATATCATTTCTTTTTTGACTGGGAGCGACGGGTGATCCTTGCAGGCGACATCGGCGGCACCAAAACGAAGCTCGGGCTCTTCGAAACGCGGGAAGGGCGGCTCGTCTGCACAAAGAAGGAGACCTACCGCTCGCGGGAACACTCCTCCATCTTTTCCGTTCTCGAAGATTTCCTGAGGAGTGAGGCGGTTGTCGATGCCGCCTGCCTGGGTGTCGCGGGTCCGGTGGAGGGGGAAAGGGTCAGCGCTACGAACCTCCCCTGGAAGTTTTCAGCCGACCAGATCGCGTCGGCCGTCGGCGCGCCGGGACGGGCCTGTATCATCAACGATCTGGTGGCGCTCTCCCTGGGGACGGTGACGCTCCGTCCCCCCGGATATCGTGCCGCTCAAGGGGGGAGCGGCCGACCCGCGGGGGGTCCGGGCGGTCATCGCCGCGGGGACGGGCCTGGGACAGGGCTACCTCGTTCCGACCACCGAGTGCCGGATTCTACAGGGCGCTGCCGTCCGAGGGCGGACACGCGGATTTCTCTCCCCGGACCGAGACCGAGGCCGATCTCTGGAGGCACCTGCGAAAGCGGTTCGGACGCGTCAGCACCGAGCGGGTCGTCTCGGGAGGCGGGATCGTGGCAATCTACGAGTTCCTCCGGGACGTCAAGCGTCTCGGTCCCGACCCCCAGATCGAAAAGGCCCTGACAGGCGCCGACCCGAACCCCGTGATCGCCCGCCGCGCCGCCGGATGGGAGAGCCCCATCGCCCGCATGACCCTGGATGTCTTCATGTCGGCCTACGGGGCCGAGGCGGGAGATCTGGCGCTTACGCTCTTGGCCACCGGCGGCGTCTACGTGGGCGGGCGGGATCGCGCGGAAGAACCTGTCGCTCGTCAAGAGCAGACCTTTTATCGACGCCTTTCTGGATAAGGGGAGGTTTCAGGGACTCATGGAGCGCATCCCGGTCTGGGCGGTCGTCAACGAGGACGTCGAGATCATCGGCGCCGCGAGCTTCGCCGCGCAAATCGGACCCGGAGACGATCCAACTTCATATATTATCGGTACCTGAGAGGAGGGACCCATGCCACTGACGTCAACCAAAGAGATGTTTGAAAAGGCCTATCGGGGCGGGTACGCCGTCGGGGCGTTCAACGTCAACAATATGGAGATCATCCAGGGGATCGTGGAGGCCGCCGACGCAGAAAAGGCGCCCCTGATCCTCCAGGTCTCCGCGGGGGCCCGCAAATACGCAAATCCGGTCTACCTCAAGAAGCTCGTCGAGGCGGCGGTGGAAACCAGCACCATCCCGATCGCCCTGCACCTGGATCACGGCGAGACCTTCGAGATCGCCAAGTCGTGCATCGACGGCGGGTTCACGTCGGTCATGATCGACGGGTCCAAACACCCCTTCGAGGAAAACGTCCGGCTCACCAAGGAGGTGGTGGTTTACGCCCACGCCCGGGGCGTTCCGGTGGAGGCGGAGCTGGGCAAGCTCGCCGGTATCGAGGACGCGATCAAGAGCAAGGAGTCGGTCTTCACCGACCCCGATGAGGCGGTCGAGTTCGTCAAGCGCACCGGGTGCGACTCGCTGGCCGTCTCGGTGGGCACGTCCCACGGGGCATACAAGTTCAAGGGAGAGCCGACGCTGGACATGGAGCGGCTGGAAAAGATCTCAAAGATGATCCCCGGCTTTCCGCTGGTGCTTGCACGGCGCCTCATCGGTGCTCCCCCAATACGTCCAGGAGGCCAACAAGTACGGAGGAAACCTCCCCGGGGCCAAGGGGGTGCCGGAGGATCTGATCCGCAAGGCCGCGGCAATGGGGGTCTGCAAGGTCAATATCGATACGGACCTGAGGCTTGCGATGACCTCCACGATCCGCAGGGTCATGACGGAGAGTCCCGCGGAGTTCGATCCCCGCAAATACCTGGGACCCGCACGCGACGCGATCCGGGAGGTCGTCCGGCACAAGATCGTCGAAGTGCTGGGGTGCAAGGGGAAGGCATAACTCACCCCGCGAAATCTTCGATTTCACGGGGGCCCCGATAACCACCCTAAAAAGGCTGATAGCTTTTAGGGTGGCTCAGGTAATAAAGCACGGACAACCAACGAGTTGTCCGTGCTTTTTATTACCTGATGAACGACAGGATTTTGCGGCCGGGGACGCCGTAACGTCAAACTTCCCTATTTCCCCTTAAAGCGAGCCGGGCGTTTCTCGATGAAGGCGGAAATCCCCTCCCGCGTATCCTCGGACGAAGCAAGCCACATAATGCTGCCCCGCTCGATGGCAAGGGCCGCCTCAATGCTGTCGCACGTGATCGAATTGACGATCACGTTTTTTGCCGCCCGCAACGTCAAGGGGGGTTTTGCCATCATGGCGGAAACCGTCTTTTCCACTTCTTCAAAGAGAACTTCTCTTGTCGGCAGGACCTTATTGACCAACCCCCATTGTTGTGCTTCCTTGGCCGTAATGATCTCCCCGGTATATATCATCTCCTTTGCCTTTCTGACCGGAATCGCCCGGGGAAGTCGAACGGTTCCCCCCCAGCCGGGAAGGAGCCCGATATTGATTTCGGGAAAACCGAAGGTCGCATCTTCGACGCAATAGATGAAATCACAAAAGAGAGCTAGCTCGAGCCCTCCCGCGTAGCAGATACCGTTTACCGCCGCGATGAGGGGTTTCTCCATGTAGGTCATGTAGTATTGCAGGAGGTTTCCCTTCTGATACATCAGGTCGTATGCGCTCACGTGATCCAGGGTCTGAAAGAGACGAATATCCCCTCCCGCCGAGAACACCTTTTGTCCGGCCCCGGTCAAAACGACGCACCGGATCGTGCTGTCGCGAGCCGTCTCACCCATCACCTCGACAAGCTCGTTTTGCATGGTATCGCTGATGGCGTTCATCATCTTTTCATTATTCAGCGTCAGATAGAGCACTTCGCCGTCTTTCCCTTTCCGTTCGTAGATTAACCGCTTATATTGGCCGGTCATTCATTCCCCCTCCATTTATGATGTTCCTGGGCCATATATACCACATTTCGACTGTCGTTATCATACTGAATGTAACTATTACGGGTGAGGATTACGGATCAGTTGCGCGGGGATTGCGGCCAGAGCCACGTATTCTTCTTGATGGGGTCGGAGTAAACCCTGTTGTTGGGGAAAGCATAGGGGGGAATTGTCAGGGAAAAGTCTCAGCTCCGCACTCTCCCAGGCTCCGAGGATCTCTCCAATGTTCTGGGTCTTATTGAGCTCCAAACGAAAGACGGGCACCACATGTGGTGCCCGTACGGTTCTAATCCTGTTCCTTTCTCGCTTACCCCTGACGGGCCCCATGTGAACCGAAGGTTCGCATGGGTGTCACTGTGGCCTGATCTCTCCCTTTCCCCACCGCGGGCCGGTCTGCTTTTCCTCGACACAGACGCCCGCAGACAGCGACTCGGCCTTCTCCCGGTCCCGCCGGGACATCTCCGCGTCCCCCTTCATCATGAACGCCTCGGCCCTGCCGCAGTAGGCCTGGGCCAGGTAGCGCGTCTGCAGCTCCGAATAGCGGCCGATGGCGCTGGAATAGTCCGAGACGGCGCTGTCGTAGTACCCGAGGGCCATATCGACCTCGGCGCGATTGAAATAGGCCGGGGCAAAGGTATCGTCGCTGATGATCGCTTCGTTATACCACGAGAGGGCCTTCTCGGAATCTCCCCGCTCTTTGGCGATGTTGCCCAGGAGGTTCTGGGCCCGGGCGAAGGAGGGGTTGATGTTCAACGCCTGGGTGAGATCGCGCACGGCGGCCGTCATGTTTCCCGTCCGGTAGTTCAGAAGGCCGCTCACGAAATAGGCGTCGGCCGAATCGGGAGACTCGGCGATGATCTGCCCGATTTCCGCCTGGGCAAGATCATACTTCTCCAGCCCGGTATAGATCTCCGCCCGCAAGAGGCGCATCCTGGTCTTCGTCTGCTGGTCGACTTCCCAAAGGGCTATCGCCTGGTTGACATAGTCGAGCGATACGTCGAGGTTGCCGGCGTTGAAGGCGATGAGGGCAAGCGAATAGAGATCGGCGGCCTTCTCGGTATCCGTCCCGCGTGGAGGAGCCGATGCTCCCCCCCCGGTCGGGGTCAGGGTTGTACAGCCCACGGATACGATCGTCACAAGCACGGCTATCATCGCGGCGGCTTTTTTCACGGCATAGACTCCCACACAATAAATGATATGATGTCCGAGATGACGGGGCGGTCGGCCCGGCCCGTCCAATATGCCGGCAATAGTAGCATGATCCGGGCGATTTGAAAAGGGTTAATCGAGCCGCGCCGGCCCGTTTCGTCCCGCCGGGCAGAGTCGCGCGAGGCGGGCCGGTGCGGGACCGTCCGCGTCGTATCCCTTGACCGGGGGGACGCATATCTCTATAATGATCCCTATAATGAGAAGACGCGCACTCTATCATGAGGTGAGGATGCCATGGCCACTTCGATGGATTTCTACGAGAGATGTCTGAAAGACAATTTTACGGGTATCGACGCTCTCTCGACCGATGAGCTGAGATTCTTGCTGACGGTCCACGACAAGAAGGTGGACTACTTCAAGGAAGAGCGAAAGATGCACTTTCTCGCCTTCATGCTGGTAACGCTCCTCTTTTTCATCGTTCTTCCCCGAACTTTCGAGGACCAGTACCGGCTGGCGTTCGTCCTTCTGGAGGCCTTCCTTTTCGTGCTGATGGTTCCCTATGTCTTTTATTACGCCTGGTACGAAAACCGCCTGCGAAAACTCGAGGCCCTCTATTTCGTAATCCTTCAAGCGGCTGCCCGGAGGGGTAATAAATGATTTACAGGTCGCCGAAAAGCTGATACGATAAAACTACTCCATGAAAACTTCGTTTCATGGAGGCGGGGACGTGAAAGAAGAGGGAAAGGCTCGATCCTTGTTTATCTCAGTGAGGAGTTGTCGATGATCAAGGTGGTGGTATCGGGAGCGGCAGGAAGGATGGGAAGGCAGGTAATCACCGCGATTGCCGAGGACCCGGAGATGGAACTCTCCGGGGCGCTGGAGGCGCCAAAGCATCCCGCCCTCGGGCGCGACGCGGGGGCCTACGCGGGGTCGCCTGAGAACCGGATTATCATCACGGACGAGATCTCGAAGGCCTTCAAGGGCGCTGAGGTCGTCGTTGATTTCTCCGGCCCGCGGTCCTCCGTGAAGATGATGTCCGAGGCGGCACGTCGGGGCATGCCCGCCGTCTCCGGCACTACCGGGCTCTCGGAGGACGACGTCGGCCAGGTCATGGTATTTGCCGAGACGGTCCCGATCGTCATGACGCCCAACATGAGCGTTGGGGTCAATCTCCTCTTTGCCGTTACCGACGAGGTGGCGCGGGTGCTCGGCGATGATTTTGACGTCGAGATCATCGAGGCCCACCATAACCAGAAGGCCGACGCGCCGAGCGGAACCGCACGGCGTCTCCTGGAGATCGTGGCGCGGGCACTGAGGCGCGACCCGAAAGAGGTCGGCGTCTACGGGCGCCAGGGGATGGTCGGCAAGCGGACCGGCAGCGAGATCGGCGTCCACGCGATCCGGGCCGGCGATATCATCGGTGAGCACACGGTCCTCTTTGCCTCGGAGGGAGAGCGCATCGAGCTCGTCCACCGGGTGACCAGCCGCATGAGCTTAGCCCGGGGGGCGGTTCGCGCGGCCCACTGGGTCGTCGACAAGGAGCCGGGCCTCTACGACATGCAGGACGTGCTGGCCCTGCGCAGGAAACACGGGTAGCCCCAATGGCGTGCATCGGCCGCGGGAGCGCGCGGCGGCCGTGAAAACAAAACGATCCGAACGGTGAGAGACATCGCCCATGAAGATAGCGCGGTTTGAACACGGTGGGAAAGTCCGGTACGGGATCGTCGAGGGGGACGTGCTCGTCGAGTTCTCCGACCTCTACCCGGCCGACGAGGCCAAGGGCGGCGAAAACGTCTTTGCGATGAGCACGGTGCGCCTGCTGGCCCCCACGGCCCCCCTCAAGGTGGTGGCGGTCGGGCTCAACTACCTCGATCACGCAAAGGAGATGGGGATGGCGACCCCGGAAGAGCCGATCATCTTCATCAAGCCGTCCACCTCCGTTATCGGTCCCGGCGACGACATCATCATGCCGAAAAGCAGCGCGCGGATCGACTACGAGGGAGAGCTCGGCGTCGTAATCGGGAGGCGCGCCAAGGATGTCTCCCTGGCCGACGCAAAAGCCCATGTCTTCGGCTATACCTGCCTCAACGACGTGACCGCCCGCGACCTCCAGTTCAAGGACATTCAGTTCACCCGCGCCAAATCCTTCGATACCTTCTGCCCCATCGGGCCCTGGGTCGAGACGGAGCTGGACCCCTACAACCTGCCCATCGAGACGCGTCTCAACGGCAAGACGGTGCAGAGCTCCAACACGGCCCAGATGAAGTGGGGTGTTTACGAGCTGGTCTCGTTCATATCCGGGATTATGACACTCCTTCCCGGGGACGTCATCGCCACGGGGACCCCGCCGGGAATCGGCCCGATGGCACCGGACGACCGCGTGGAGGTGTCCATCGCGGGGATCGGCACTCTCACCAACCAGACCAGGTCTTCGGCGTAACAATCCGACCTCTGAAATGAACAGGAGCACGAGCGGCATGAAGATTACCTATGCGGACAGGATACTGAATATTCCCCCTTACCTCTTCGAGCGGATCGACCGGGTCGGCAGCGATATGCGCGCAAAGGGCGCGGACATCATTGACCTGGGGGTCGGTGATCCCGATATCCCCACCCCCGCGCCCATCGTCGAGGCGCTGGCCCGGGAGGCCGCAAAGCCACAAAACCACCGCTACCCCTTCACGGTGGGGCTTTCGGCGTTTCGCACGGCGGTGGCCGATTGGTACGGGCGGCGCTTCGGGGTGAAGATCGATCCCAAGGACGAGGTTGTCTCCGTCATCGGGTCAAAGGAGGGACTTGCCCACGTCCCCCTGGCCTTTGTCAACCCCGGCGAGACCGTGCTTGTGCCTGAGCCGGCCTATCCCGTCTACAGCATCACGTCGGCCTTTTACGGCGCCGACGTCCATTTCATGCCGCTGACGGCCGATAACGACTTTCTGCCCGACCTCACGGCGATCCCGAAAGGGGTGGCCGACAGGGCCACCCTCATGTTCCTCAATTATCCCGGTAACCCCACGTCCGCCGTCGGCCACGCGCGACTATTTCAAGGAGGTGGTGGACTTCGCTCAGAAGCGCAACATCATCGTCTGTCACGACGCCGCCTATACCGAGGTCTACTTCGATGACAAGAAGCCCGCGAGCTTCCTTGAGATCGAGGGCGCCCGGGACGTGGCGCTGGAGATCGGGAGCCTCTCAAAGACCTTCAACATGACGGGCTGGCGGATCGGCTTTGCCGTCGGGAGGAAAGAGCTTGTCGGGGGGCTGGCAAAGGTCAAGTCCAACATGGACTCCGGGATCTTCCAGCCCATCCAGCTTGCGGCCGCGTACGCCCTGAATCACGCGGAAGAGCTGACGGCCCCCATCCGCGCCGTCTACGAGAGGCGGCGGGGCGTGCTGGCCGAGGCCCTTTCGGCCGCGGGGCTCGAGTATCGGATGCCCCAGGCCAGCTTCTACTTCTGGGTAAAGGTCCCCCGGACGATGAGCTCCGAGTCGTTTGCGGAGATGCTGATCAGCAAGGCCCACATCGTCGCGACCCCCGGCTCCGGGTTCGGCCCCAGCGGGGAAGGGTACATCAGGTTCACCCTCTGTGCCCCGGAAGAGAGGCTCACCGAGGCGGGAGAACGGATCGTCGAGGCATTGAGATAGCCACCCAGCGGAATCTCTGATATAACGGGGGGGGCTGGCGAGTGTGGGAGACAGTAACGGTAAGTACGGACGCTTCGCGAGCGAATCTGGAATAGACGTTCACGGGAGTCCGAATGTAATCGGTCGTCATTGCGAGCCCCCGAAGGGGGCGCGGCAATCCCCTGACTGTCACCGTACAACAGGGGGATTGCTTCGGTCGTTTTACTCCCTCGCAATGACGGTCTCACACTGACGGCATATTGAGCCGCCCCTACAGATACTGATACGATGGTTTAAAATACCAGCGGAGGACAATATGGCCAAGAAATTCATAGACCTTTCCATCGCCATCGAGGACGGGCTTCCGTCGGATCCGCCCCTGATGATCCCCAAGATCCAGTACATCGACCACAAGCAGGGGGCGGGCACCATGGTTCCCTTCTTCCCCGGCATCGACCCCGACAAGGACCTGCCGGGGGGGCTCGGATGGGCGGTGGAGCTGCTCACGGTCAGCACGCACGCCGGCACCCACATCGACGCGCCGTGGCACTACCACCCGACCCAGGACAAGGGCAAGCCCGCCCTGACCGTCGACAAGATGCCGCTGGAATGGTGCATCGCCGACGGAGTCGTGCTCGATTTCAGAAAATTTCCCGACGGTTACAAGGTAACGCCGGCCGACGTCGACGCGGAGCTCAAACGGATCGGTTACACGATCAAGCCCAACGACGCCGTGCTGATCATGACCGGGGCCGACCGGAACTGGGGCAAGCTGGAGTACCTCCTGACCGGATGCGGCATGGGAAAGGAGTCGACGCTTCACATCCTGAACATGGGGGTCAACGTCGTGGGAACGGACGCCTGGAGCTGGGACCGGCCCCTGCCGTTTATCGCCCAGGACTACGCCAAGACCAAGGACGCGTCCCTCATCTGGGAGGCCCACTTCGCCGGCATCGAGAAGGGATATTTCCAGATCGAAAAACTCACCAACCTGGACAAGCTCCCGCCCTTCGGGTTCACCTTCTACTGCTTTCCCGTCAAGATCAAGGGAGCGTCCGCAGGCTGGATCAGGGCGGTGGCGCAGGTCGACAAGTAGGAGGCGCATGCGGTCCCCAAATCAGAAAGACGGGCGATGCTCCCGTCTAAAGGGTTGAAAGGCGAAAAAAAGCGCCCCTGCCGATAGTGGAGGGGCGCTTTTCATGGAGACTGCTTATGCAGCAGGTACGGCCTTATCCCTTTCCTGATCCTCTTTCCGTTGTAGCACTTCAGCGGCGCCAGCCCCAGGTAAAAGAGGCAATGGTTGCAGTGGATGCAGGCCGAAGGCTCCCGGCTGCCCTCCTGGATTTTTTTCGGGAAGATCGGGCTGAATATCAGCGAGCGGGAGAGCGATACGTAGTCGGCATCCCCGCTTGCGACGATATCCTCCATGGTCGAGGGCCGGATGATGCCGCCGACGGCAAATACGGGCACGTCGACCCGCTGCTTGATGGAGCGCGCCGCGGACCGGTTGTAGTCCTCCGTGAAGGGATCCACCTTCATGATTCGCCGGCCGAACCGGCGGAAGACAAAGCGCATCAGCGCGTTTTTCTTGAACATCCCCAGATCGTCGATGATGACGTCGACCGGCAGCGTTCCCCTGAGCATCGACATCCCGTCCTCGGCGATGCCGCAGCTTGCCTCGATGCCGTCAATCCCCATGGCGGCGAGCCTTTCGGCCATCATGACGCCTTCGTCGGGCGATATCCCGTTTTTCCCCCACCGGAACATCTGGTCATAGGCGCTGATCTTGATGAGGATCGGGAAATCGTCTCCGACGAGGCTGCGGCTGCGGGTATAGATCTCGGAAACGAAGCGCATCCGGTTTTCAAGGGATCCTCCCCACCGGTCCGTCCTGCGGTTCGTGTACGGGTTCAAGAATTCGTTGACGAGATACCCGTGTCCGCCGTGGATCTGGACCGCGTCAAAACCGCTTTCCTTGACCCGACGGGCGGCCTGGGCGAACGCCTCGATGACCCGCTCGATATCATCTTCGGTCATCTGGCGGGGAGTGACGAAGTTCGACCGGTCCTTCACCGGCGAGGGAGCCATGGGCTGGACGCCCGTGGCCGCCCGGGTGGTCTGCCTGCCACAGTGGGCGACCTGCATGGCGATCCTGACGCCGGTCCCGAGGCCATGCACGTGGTCGGTTAGGGCCCTCCAGGCATCGACCGACTCGTCCCGATCGATCCCGCTCTGTCCCTTCGGGAACCCCTTGCCGTCCGGTGAGACGTAGGTCATGCCGGTGATGATAAGGCCGACGCCCCCCTTGGCCAGCCGCTCGTAGAGGCGCGTCAGGTTTTCGGTGGGCAACCCCTTGTCGTCGCCCATCCGCTCGACCGTCGCCGAGCGGACAAGCCGGTTTTTCAGCTGCATCGATTTGATCGCACTCTTTTCGAACAGGGCGGGCATTGCTTTCCTCCTCTGGATGGACGGGTGGGAGCACAGACAGGCAGACAGGGCAAACGCCTGGCTATTTCTCGAAACGGACTGTGCGCACGGAAAAAAGCCGGGAAGGGAGACAGGGGAGGCCGGGCAACGTCCCGGGGTCTCCCCCTGAGTCCCATCCGGGCAGCTGTCTGTTACTGGTTGCCCGAGGTCGGCGGCATCGGGATGCCGAACGGGATCGATATCCCCATCTCCCGCATCATCAACGCGTTCATCTCCGACTCCGGGGCTTCGCTGTAGCCCGCGGGTATCTCAAAGACGGATGCATCGGGCTTGCCGAGCACGACATTCGAGTATTCGATAACGACCGATTCCCCGGGCGTCGACTCGATCTCTTTCTTTATGGCGAAGTTGTCCAGGTCCTGCGCGCCCCAGGAGTAGTAGACGGTGGACTTGCCGTCGGGCATCGTCATCGTGACCTTCCATTTGATGCAGGGGTGGCCGTTCACCGTCTCCTCGCCCAGCTTCTCGGACGTCACCTTGACGTCCTTCGGGTTGATCAGGAGCGGCGCGCCCCCCGGCGTTTCGGCGGGCGGCTTGATGGGGGTCTGGACGTACTTCATGCTCTTGGGAAAGAGCTGCCAGTTGACTCCCTTGTCGGGGCGGTTGATCAGGATCAACTCAAATGACGGGGCGCCGGGCTGCACCATCCGGTTTTCCGTCCGGGTCAGCTCGCAGTTAGTGTAGATCTTCCCTTCCATGACGGTCGTGGCCAAACCGGCCTTGACGAGCTTCTGGACGAAATCGGCCTGGTAGTCACAGGCGAATTCGGTCGGCGCCCCGCCGAGCGGCCCTTTCGAGCAGCCGGAAAAGGCAAGCGCGAGGGCGATTCCCGCGATCAGGAAAACGACGGCCGAAGGCCGCGCGATCGTGCGTACCATATAACACCTCCCGTTAATTATTCATGATTGTCAGTATACTATTTACCTGCCCGCGGCGCAAGGGGTATGCCTATTTCATTGATTTTTCGAGACCATTCCCGTATTATGATGGCTCATTGCGTCTTGTTTCACCAATTCTATGAGGTGTGGTATGGGAGACAACTACCTTTCCATTGCCAACAGCTGGGGGATGTGGCTTGCGTCGGGGGCCATAATCGTCGTGGTCTTCTTCCAGGCGGTGCGGATCTCCACGATCGCCTTTCGGACCGGCCGCGAGATCGGGATGACCGGTGGGCAGCTCTGGACGGCCTTCAGAACGGGGCTCACCACTTCCATCGTTCCCTCGATCGCGGTGCTTTTGGGGCTCATCGTCATGATACCCAAGCTCGGGCTACCCTTCCCGTGGATGAGGCTATCGGTCATCGGGTCGGTGTCTTATGAGCTTATGGCCGCGGGCATCGGCGCGGGCGCCGTGGTTGATAAGGGCCTTGCCGGTAACATGAACGGCATTGCCTTTGCCAATGCGGTCTGGGCAATGTCCATCGGCTGCATCTTCAATCTCATCATGGTCGCCTTCTTTACTCCCCGCATCATGAAGCTCAAGGACAAGATCGCCGGCGGCGACGAAGGATGGCTGAAGGTGATGACCGCCGCGGCCTTTTTCGGCGCGGTGGGCTACATGGTGGCACAGCCGATCGTGAAGAGGGGCGCGCCGCTGGTGGCGCTCATCGGCGGTTTCGTCACGATGGCGCTCCTGGGCGTCCTCATTACGGTCGGAAAGCAGAACTGGCTCAAGGAATGGGCGCTGTCGCTGGCGATTATCGGCGGGATGGCGGCGGCCGGCCTGGCGTACCTCTGGTTCGCGATAGGAGCGTAGCATGGAAAACAAAGACCAAATATTTCAGAATCGGTTCGTCGGCCCCGTCAAGAGCGTCGGAATGATCACGCTGATCGTGGCCATCTTCTGTCTGTTTATCCCCGGCCTCTACCTCTACCTTTTTCACGGGCTTATCCCGCCATTTTTCAAAATGATATCGGCCATAGTCGCCGTCTGGTCTTTCATGGCCATCATGGGCGTCGTGGAGCCGATCGTTTACTATCCGATCCTCGGGTTCGGCGGCACCTATATGTCGTTTCTCGTCGGAAACGTCCTCAACCTCCGGGTCCCCGTATCGGCAACGGCCCAGCAGGTGGTGGGAACTAAAGAGGGGACTCCCGAGGCCGAGATCGTCTCCACGCTGGGTATCGCCGGCTCCGTTATCGGCGGCCAGCTGGTGATGATTGTCGGCGTGATTGCGTTTCTGCCCTTCATAACGGCCCTTGAAGGCACCGGCTCCGCGATGAAGGTGGCGCTGGACCAGGTCCTGCCGGCCCTCTTCGGGGCGCTGGGCGGAATCTTCCTCTTCAGGGTGCCGAAACTCGGGATCGTGCCGCTGGGCCTTGGGCTTATCGTGGCCCTCATCAACCCGAACCTGCCGTTTTCACTCGTGATTCCACCCATGGTCATTCTCTCGATCATCGCGGCGCGGATCATGTACAAGAAGAAATGGGTCAAAGGCGAAGGCATGATGTAGACAGGAGGATACGGTGAAATACGACGAGGCATTTCGCGCGGTCGAAAAAAATGAGGACTACATCGTCGATATCCTGAGGAAAGATCATCGCGGTCGACACCAGCGTGCCGCCCGGAGAAAACTACTCAAAGCTTATCGATATCGTGGAGCCCGAGTACAGGAAATTCGGGTTTTCCACCAAACGGGTGGTCGTTCCCGAGGACAAGGTCAGGCAGATGCCGTGGGAGCTGGTCGGCGAGCGGACCAATCTCGTGGCTACCCGGGAAAACGGCAAGCCCCCCGTGACCGCGTACGCGCACATGGACGTGGTGCCGGTGGACGAGCCGTGGACGAAGGACCCCTTCGGCGGGGAGATCGTCGACGGCAAGCTCTACGGACGCGGGACGGTGGACATGAAGAGCTCCATCGCCTGCTTCCTGGGGGCGATGAAGGTCCTTGTCGACCTCGGGATCGAGCCGCACTACAGCGTGGGCTGTAACCTCTGCACCGACGAGGAGCTGGGCGTCTACCCGGGGGCGCGGTACCTGGCCGAAGAGGGATACTTCTCCCCGCACCTGATGTGGCTGGAGCTGGGCGCCATGGAGCCGATCGTCACCATCGGGGCGGCGGGCTCCATCCGCATCGACGTGACGGCCGTCGGCAAGAGCTGCCACTCCGGCATGAATTACCTGGGCATCAACGCCGTCGAAGAGCTGGTCCCGGTCATGCAGGAACTGCTGGTCCTCAAACGGGAGGCCGAAAAGAGGCTCTCCCGCATCCCGACCTTTCCGCTGCCCGGGGCCCCGTCGGACAAAATGACCCCGATGTTCAATCTGAACATCATCCGCGGCGGGACGAAGGAAAACATCGTGCCGGGCGAGTGCCGCCTGGTGATCAACCGGCGCTACATTATCGACGAAAACTACGAGGACGTGATCGCCGAGATTCAGGCGGCCCTTGACCGGGGCAAGAAGAAATCAAAGCTCCTGGATTTGAAGGTCAACGTCGTCCATTCCTACCCGCCGGTCGAGATCGACCCGGAAAACTCGGCCGTGAAGAAGATGAAAGAGGCCAAGAAAGCGGTCAAGGGATATGACTATTTCATCGCCGGGGGGATATCGGGGTCGACCGATCTCGGGTTCGTGGCGGAGGCCCTCAAGCCCGCCACAATCGAGGCGGCGGGCTTTGGAGTGATCCGGGCCTCCAACATCCTGGCCCATGCCGCCGACGAGTTCGTCTACGTGGAAGATCTGGTGGCGATGACCAAGGAGCTGGTTCACTACATGGGCTTCTGAAGGGTCGCCGCGCGGGGACTATGAAAAGGGCGCGGGACAGCGCGCGGGCTGTCGGGGAGGAGGTCCCTCACCGGGTGGGACCGGTGGAGGACCGGCGCCTCTCATGCGGTGCCCGGTGTGATACATTCAGCGGCGCGTTTCGCTGCCGGGGGTGGATGGGTTTCATGAAGGCCGCCTGTTACTCAAAAGAGAATAAGAGACTCGTTGTCACCGAGGTCGATCGGCCCGTTCCCGAATCGGACCAGGCCCTTGTTCGGGTGGCGTCGGTGGGGATCTGCGGGTCTGACCTCACGCTCTTCTCATCGGGGACCCTGCCGGACGGCTATATCATGGGCCACGAGGTCTCCGGGCGTCATCGAAGAGGCCGGAAAGGGTGTCCGGAGCTTTTCCGTCGGGGATCGGGTCGTGGTGAGACCGGCAGGGTGCGGGCTCTGTGTCATGTGCGAAAAAGACCAGATGCACCTCTGTTCGGCCAAACTCGCGGTCGGCACCGGGTCTCTCCTGGGGGGGTATGCCGAATATATCCGGGTCCCCGAACGGATGCTTATGGCCGTCCCGGAGGATGTCTCGCTTTCGGATGCGGCGCTCGTGGATACGATTGCCGTGGCGTGTCACGGCATATCCCGGGCGGGCGTCCGGGCCGGCGAGAGCGTCGTGGTCTTCGGGGCCGGCCCGATCGGTCTTTCGGCTCTCATGGTTCTCAGGCACATGGGCGCAGGCCGGCTTGGGGCCGTCGAGGTCAACGAGCAGAGGCAGCGATTTGCCGCGCGAATTCGGGGCGGATATCGTCTTTTCTCCACGGGAAGAAGGCTATCGGCAGCGTCTGCGGGAGGCATTTGCGGGCATCGGCCCGGACGTCGCCCTCGAATTTGCCGGGAGGGCCGACGCAATCGGAGACGCCCTGGATATCGTGAGGCCGGCGGGCAGGGTCGCCCTGGTGGGGGTCACCTTCGAGCCGCTGACGATATACCCGATCGCCATCACCATGCGGGAGGTCTCGATCTTTCCCGTCTTCTCGACGCAGGGCCGTCGATAACGAAGCGGCGCTGGCGTTTATCCGCCGGCGCCACGACGAGGCGGCGCGGTCTCGTTTCGGACGTGATCACCATCGACGAGCTTCCGGGACTCTTCGCGGGCCTGGTCGCCGGCGCGCTGAAGAAGAAGGTGATGATCGAGTTTTTCAGAGAGTAAGAACAGGACACACGCAAGAGAGCACAAGCCCGATGGAACAGAACCGCAGGATCGTCCTGGTCAATCCTCCTTCCGAGGTGTGGGGGCAGGGGACGCGGCGCCTGCGCCCGATCCTCAATACCCTGCCCCAGATCGGAATCGCCTCGCTGGCGGCGGTCGCCGAGAAGGGAGGGGCTGGAGACGGCCATCATCGACGCCCACGCCCTCGGGATGACCCCGAAAGAAACGATCGCGTGGGTCGTCGCCCAGAAGCCGGCGATCGTCGGGTTTGACCGGCTACACCTCCTCGGTGGATTCGGCGGCTGCTTATCGCCGACCGGATCAAGAAGGCGCTTCCCGATGTCGTTACGGTCATCGGGGGACCCCACGTCACGGCCGTTCCCGACCAGACGATGACGGCGTTTGCGGAGCTTTGACTACGGCATGATCGGAGAAGGAGAGCGTTCGGCACCCCTCCTTTTTCGGGCGATCCTTCAGGGGGAGATCCCGAGCGCGGTTGCCGGGAGCGGTCTGGCGGGAAGGCGGCGAAATACGGATCAACGAGCGTCCCGCCCTGATCGACGATCTGGACACGCTTCCCCCTCCCGGCGTTCGAGCTCCTGCCGGGGTTTCCCAACGCCGTATCACCCCCCGATCTTCCACATCCCGAAGGGGAGGGCGATTACGCTGGTCACGTCGCGCGGATGTCCCTTCCACTGCACGTTCTGCGACCGGGGGCTCTTCGGCAACCGCTATCGGTTTCACAGCATCGGGTACATCGTCGAGATGATCCGGCGGCTCAGAGACGCCCACGGCATCGGACCACTTTATCTTCTACGACGATAACTTCACCGCCGACAAGCGCCCACCTGGCCGGGCTCTGCGAGGCGATCATGCGGCTGCCGTTTCGCATCACGTTTGCCTGCGACGCCCGGGCCGACCTCGTGGACGACGGAGATGCTGGCCCTCATGAAACGGGCGGGCGCCTGGATGATCAGCTACGGGATCGAAACGGCAAACCCCGAGCTGCTCAAGCTTCTGGACAAGTCGCTGTCGCTGGAGCGGGCGGCCCGGGCGGTACACCTGACCAGAGAGGCCGGGATCATCACCAAGGGCCTCTTCATGATCGGCGTTCCGGGAGAGACCGGAGCAGACCATCGAGCGGACGAAGGCGTTCATCGACGGCTCCCCTTTGACCTGATCAACCTTTCGAAGTTCACCCCCTATCCCGGCAGCGAGATATACCGCGACATCTCGCAATACGGCCGCTTCGAGGATGACTGGAAAAAGATGAGCGCGATGAATTTCGTCTTCTGGCCGAACACGATAGACCGGGAGGTGCTGGAGAGGGAAAGCAACGCCATCCTCATCGAGTTCTACAGAAACCCGCGTCGGGCAAGGAGCATCATCCGCGAGACGATAAACCGACGGGATGCGGGTCGCCTGCTGCGCGTACCTCTTTTTCTGAAGGCGACCGGCTCCTGCGGGACACGTTTGTCGCGGATGGAGAGAAGCCGGGAGTAACCCGCGGAGATGCCGGACCGGCGGCCGGCTCACGGGTACGACCGACGGCGCGCGAGACGGGGAAGAGTTCCGTCCCGGGCCGCGCGTCCGGGTCGCCCCGCACAACGCGGGCAGAGGAACCGGAACAAACAATCATCAGGCCGGACAATTATCCAAACTACTTTGTGGAGCACATTATGAAGAGCGCGAGATTTGAGGTCTTGAGCCGAGATGAGATCGAACAGATCAGGCAGGCGACGCTGGAGGTCCTCGAACAGGCCGGCATCAAGGTCGAGGTCAAGAAGATGCGGCAGATCCTGGCCGACCTGGGCTGCCCGGTCGACGAGAAGACCAAGGTAGTCAAGTTTCCGCCCCGCGTCGTGGAGACCTACGTCGGCAAGGCGCCCCGGGAGTTCGTGCTGTGCGGGCACGACCGGAGCCTTACCTGGAAGGTCAGCCCCGATACGAGGGTCTGGGGCGGGCTGGGGACGGCGGTCAATATGTATAACCTCCAGACCGGGGCGTACGGCCCCGCCACGATGGAAGACCTCGTCGACCACCTCATCATCCTGGACGGCCTTGACAACATCCAGTCCAACCAGATGGACATATGGCCGTCCGATATCCCCATGCAGACGATCCCGGTGGAGGCGATCCGGACCTGGGCCATCAACTGCAGGAAGTCGTTCGGGATGGGCGCCTACGGCGTTATGCCGACGCCGCGACATGATGGAGATGCTCATCATCGCGATGGGGGGCAAAGGATAAGATCAGAGACACGCACCCGTTCCTGGCCATCGTCAATACGGTCAGCCCCCTTTCGAGCGCCCAGATCCAGCTGGAGGGGATGATGATTCTTGCCGAGAACGGGCAGCCGGTCCTCCTGTCGCCCGAGGCGATGGCCGGCACCACCGCACCCATAACGCTGGCGGGGCTCCTCATCCAGCACAACGCCGAGGTTCTGGCCCATATCGTTATGGCCCAGGCGGTCAGGGCCGGGACCCCTGTGTTGTACGGAACGGTCTCCACTATCGCCGAGATGCGCCGGGGGACGGTGGCGCTGGGGTCGGTCGAGACGGGGCTCATCAGCGCGGCGATCGCCCAGATCGCCCACTCCTATAACATCCCCTGCCGCGGGGTGGCCGGCGGCACCGAATCCAAGCTGCTGGACCTGCAGTGCGGCGTCGAGCGCGCCCGGACGATGCAGATGGCCGCGATGGGCGGCGTCAACTACATTACCTGCGTGGGGACCATCGAGTCGACGACCGCGGGCGCCCACGAGCTTGCCGTCATCGACGACGAGCTCATCGGCTCGGTGGAGCGGGCGATCCGGGGCATCGAGGTCAACGAGACGACAAAGGCCGTCGAGATCATCAAGAAGGTCGGGCCCGGCGCGGCGACTACCTGATGCAGGAGCATACCCAGAAATATTTCCGCACGGAGCATTTTATCCCGTCGCTCTGCGACCGGGACAAGACGGGATATCTGGGAAAAGGCGGGTAAAAAGGACATGGTCGGCAGGGCGCGCGAAAAGGCGCTGGCGATCCTGGCCAAGCATACGCCAAAGGCTCTCGACCCGGCCGTGGTCAAGGGTATGGACGACTTCATCGAGATGGTCAAGAAAGCGGACGCTGGACGAATATTACGCGGCCGAGTTGGAGAGGCTAATAGCCGATGCCAGCCGTACCAACAGTGTATGTATACGAGTAAGGGGGATCTCATGTCTCACGAACTACTGGAAAAGATCAGGCAGGCGGTCATCGAGATGCGACTTCGAGGACACCGAGGGGCTTACCAAGGAAGCCCTCGGGTGCGGGGATCACCGCCGTCGAGATAATTAACGAGGCACTTTTGCCGGCCCTTGACCGGGTGGGGATGCTCTTCAGGGAGGGGGAATACTTCCTGCCGGACGTCCTCATGTCGGTCAAGGCCTATGATAATTCCTTCAAGCTCCTGGAGCCGCTCCTCAAGGAAGGGGACTACAAGTCCCGGGGCAAGATGATGCTCGGGACGCGTATTCGGGGATATCCATGATATCGGCAAGAACATCCTTTCGGCGCTGCTTCTGGGTAACGGCTTTGAGGTGATAGACGTGGGTGTGGACGTGAAACCCGAGACGTTCCTGGCGCGGGCAAGGGAGGATACGCCGGACATTATCGGGATGTCGGCCCTCCTGACCACGACCATGCCCTCCATGAAGGATACGATCGACGTCTTTATCGAAGCGGGTCTTCGGGACAAATTCAAGTTCATCATCGGCGGCGCACCGCTTAACCAGAAGTTCGCCGATGAGATAGGCGCCGACGGATACGGCGAGGACGCCCAGTCGGGGGTCGAGCTGGTCAAGCGGCTCATGGGGATGTAGCAGGGTGGGCTGATGCGTGGACTTCTTGCCACGCCGTCGGCGGGTCTTAATTAAAACGCCCGGGCGGATTGTTCCGCCGGGGCGTTTTCGTTTTCGTGTCATTGGAGAGCGGGGTGCCTACGGCGCGCCGTAGAGCCGGTCGCCCTTCATCCCTTTGAGCACCAGGCTTCCGTCAGGCGTGACCCGAAAAATAAAGGTGGTCCTGCCTGATTGCGTCCCCTGTCTGCCTGTCTTCAGCGAGACCCTTCTCTTTGTCCAGTGAGTGTCCGCAAAGACGATGGAGCCGCTGCTGTCCATCGAGACCCGATCGACGATTACGGAGACGTCAAAGGCGTCGTACCGGTCAAATTCATCCCGCACCATCCGTTCGAGGGTGAAAGAATCCAGGTCGTAGTCACTGCCGACGCCGCCCATGAAGGAGTCGACGTTTTCCTTTTCGTAGGAGTCGGTGAGCTTGTTAAGGGAGTTGTTGACCGGGTCGGTGCGATCGACACCGGCGGTGCTTCCGGTCCCCGGTCCGGCGCACGCATACAAGAGAAACGCGAGTCCGCACCAGACCCAAAAGAGAGAGGGCAATCGTGATCTCATCGGTCATCCTCGCAGAGGGGCGTCGGCGGGGTCTGCGGTCCTATCGGACCTGATGCCGGGCTCGTTGATCCTAGGGAGATGTGCCGGTTTCGCCTCCGTCAGACGGCGTTTCCTCTCCGGGAGGGGTTACGACTGTGGGAGGCGGCGTGCCCGTGGCGTTTTCGATCTCCTCGGGGGATTTCTTCTCCAGCGGCGCTTCCTCGGTGTCGGCCGTCGGCGTCGGCTGGTTTTCCTTGCCGTATTTATTGAGATCGAAGGTGCTCTCGTCGTAGGTACCGGTCGTGCCGCCGGACTCGCCGAGGACGTTGAGATCGAGCACTTCTGAAGGCGAAAAGACGGTGGTGGGCCCGGTCTCCACCTTCGGGATCTCGGGACGGATCCTGGAGCCGGCGGCCACCATCTCGCCGGGCGTCCTGCCGGAATCCTCCCAAATGGAGGTCCATACGTCCACGATGCAGTTGACCGCCATGTCATAGTACTGGTCGTCGGTCGTGTCCTGGTACCAGAGGTCTCTCGCCAGGATCTTCAGGTCTCCGGAGAAATCGCTCATCGGGTTGAACCCGTTATAGATAACCGGGAGGTAGGTGACGTCCTTGCTCCGGTAGGCTTCCGCGATGAAATCCTTGGGGTAGTTGGGGCTCAGCCCGATATAGCGCTTGGGCTCGATGCTGTCGGCCACGAAGTGACTCACCATTCCCATCCGCCGGGCGATGAGCTGCTGGTCGGGAAAGCTCTTCGAGAGGAGATCGATGACCGAGAGAGCGAGGTTCTTGACCTCATAGGGGCCGTCTCCGTCGTCCGCGTCGGCGATATAATAGTGCTGACGGTAGCCATAGGCGTATCCGATAGGGGTGGAAATGGTGATATCGGGGTCGGCGGCGCCCAGCAGGGCGGCACTCATATTGTTCTTGAGGAACTTCCCGAGTTCCGCGGGGCAGAGGGGTACGGCGTCTTTTACCATCTGGAGATGAAACTGGTTATCCCAGGCGCCGGCGATCCCCGGCGCGATAAAGATGGCAAGGACACACGCCAAGACAAATTTTCCTTTCATGGTGTCACCCCCGTCAAGAAAGACATCGTGCAGGTATGTATAAAAGTATATATAAGTTTTGCAAAATTATATATAAAAAAATACAATATGTCAAACTATTTTTCCTGAGTCGGCGACCTTACTTTTCACTCCGGGATCGGCCGCGCGGCCCCGGGACAACGCTCTTCCGGGCTATTTTCCTATCTCTTCGACGGCGACGCCCGCGGGTATCTTCACATCGAAAACCGCATCGTTCACGGTGGGATTTGCCCGCTGGCTCGAAAACTCGATGACCGTAGAGTCGCCGTTTCTTTCGATGATCGTGATTGACAGGGGAGTGTAGTCCTTTTTGAAGGAGATGATGATCTCCTTGATCGCTTCGTCCTGTCCCTTGGGCACGAGCGTCAAGATGGTGACCCCGCTCTTTTCGTCGGCGGTCACCCCAAACGCCTTCTTGAGGGCCGTGATATCGTTTATCGGCCCCATGCCGAAGGACATCCCCTGGGGGAGTCCCGGACCCCGGCGAGAGGTGGATGCGTTTTGCCTTCTTGAGACCGGGGAAATAGATCGTGATCAGGCCCGGCTTGATCCCGTAGATCGTATCGTCGGGGGGATCGTATCGGAAGACCATGTCGCCCGGCTTCTTGAAGGCAAACGTGCCCCGGGAGGTTAGCTCTCCGGAAAGGAGCGCAAGATGCTTCTTTTGCACGAAGCCGGCGGTGAAGGTGTCGATGTTCCCCCAGTATGACTGCAGGCCGGAAAGGACCTTATCGACGTCCGCCGCCCGCGCCGACGCGCAGGCGAGAAATAAAATCATCAGGACAATGGGAATTCGTTTCATCGTTTAGCGTTCCTTTTTAATGAGTTCGGATATCGTGACCGGTCTCAGGCCCTTCTCGGCAAGACCTTCCAGGATGAGGGGAAGGGCCTCGACCGTCGCGCTCCTGTCGCCGAATCTCTTCTCGAGGCTTCCGGAATCGTGAAGGAGGATGACCGAGCCGCTGCGCGCCCGGGATACGACGCGTCCGGCGATTCTGGTCGGATCGGTCATCACCGTATCCAGCCCCTTGACGTCCCAGCCGCAGACGGCAAGGCCCGCTCGCGCGGCGGCGCAAAACGTCTCGGGAGTCTTGTAGCCCATGGGCGGCCGATAGAAGCCCAGAGCGGAGCCCGAAATCTTCTCGATGACCTGCCGGGCCGCCCGGATATCGTCGTACTGGGTCCGGTAGGACAACAGCGACAGGATGTGCCGGTGGCTCGTGGAATGGTTTTCGACCTGATGCCCCCCGGCCACGGCCGCCCTGATGAGGTCCGGATGGCGCTGGGCGTTGGCGGCGGTCACAAAAAAAGTCGCGTGCGCCCCGTGGGCGTTGAGGATTTGAAGGATTCGCTCGGTGTAGACCGGGTGCGGCCCGTCGTCAAAGCTCAGCGCCACCAGCGGCCGGCCGGTTCTCACGCGGGAGAGAGGCCGGTAGATAAAGGGGACGCCGACCAGGAATATGGCCGATCCGATCAAGAGCGAGAGCAAGACAAACAGGACGGCCCCCATGAGCGTCGATCCGCTCATGAGGGCCGCGATGACAGAAATGACCGGGGGAATGAATAGGTACCACACTATGCGAGTCAGACGTGCCTACTTGGCTTCGAGTACGATCTTGAAGTAGGTGGCCTCCTTGTATCTCATATTAACGGGCCCGAAGACGATGTCTTGTTCTTTGCGCTCGCCGGGATCGAGACTGCCGACCTGGGAGAAGTCGGCGGCGGTGATGAGCCTGTTGTCTTTATCGAAGAGGGCGACCGCCACCCCATACTCCATGTCGTGTCCGGAGTTGTTGACGATGGCAAATGTGGCGTAGGGACCGCGGGTGACTCCCATTCCGAAACGTCCCGTGGTGGCCTCGGTATCGCTCTTGAAGATGATATCGGTTGACGACCAGTCCTTCCTGCTGAAGATTTATCGTACATCCACTTGTCATAGGAAATGGTCTTTGTGATGGCGATGTCGCCGGCAAAACTTGCGGCGCCCATCGTCAGGAATGAAAAGATCGAGAGAGAATATGAGAGTCTTCTTTTTCATTGTCTCCTCCATTGAGAAACGTCTTCCATACGCGCCCGGCGCTGCGGGCCGATCGCTATCTCCGTCTCCCGCTAGTAATCCGGGAGCACAAACGAATCGAGGGGTTTGACCACATAGGGCGGCTTGACCGTCGTGTCGAAGGCCTCATCGGCGATGCCGGTGTTCGCTTTGAAGTCCCTCAGGGTAATCCCCATCGAGGAACCCGACGCCAGGTCCTCCAGGGTCATGTCGGTAGGAACGCCGATCCCGTCGACGTCATCATAGGCCAGGTATCGGAATCCGATACACGGGAAGACCCTTCTCGTACTCCTCCCTCACCAGAGGCCGCATGGTCGACCTGTCGAAGATGATCTTCTCGACCAGATCGTACTCCCCCGCTTTTTCCGAGAGGCTGTAGAGGGTGCTCTGGGGCCCCGTATGCTCGATAACGAAGATCGGCCCAACCGGCTTGCGGAACGGCATGGCCATGAGTTTCGGAGAGAACGGGCTTTCCGCCGCTTTGTCGGACGTCCCCTTATAGGCCGTCAGCTGCTGCGGCAGAAAGAGGACCGTCGTCTTGTCGTTGACGAGGGCCTCAAAAAGGACAATGCCGAGCGGGCCGATATAGGTGAATCGGACCTTGTCCGGATACTTGAACGCCATGTAGCCGGTCACCGAGTTCGTCGGGGAGTTCGTCCGGTCATATGTCTTCAGGGTGACCGTTCCGCTGACGTCGCGGATAGCGGTGCGGGCGTCGGTCAAGGCGGCCACGGCCTCCCGCGCATCGATATAGGGAGCCAATGGTGTGGTCGGCTTGACGACGGGCAGCGCGCAGGATGCACACAGCACGATCGCCCAGGCCGCCGGGAGCAGTGAAAGAAGACCGCGCGGGCCTACTCATGATCGTATTCTTCTCTCCACGCCTTTTCGGAATAGCGCGCGTAGTCTTTGGCGTAGTGATCAAGAAAATCGGATATGCTCGGTGACGATATTATCGGCGCCGTCATGGGTAAAATAGACGCCGTCCATCGAGGAAGCCTCCCGAAAGACCTCGGGATGGTCGATGATCATGCAGGGTCTGAGCGGATTGGGATTGTTGTCCTGGGACTCCCTGATGAAACGGAAGCTCTTGGAGTTCAGGGCGACCTTGAGAGGCGTATCTTTGATGTTGTGTTCGGCGAAATGACAGAAGACGCAGGGTTCAACGTCGCCGTTGGCGTTTATGTGGAGATACTTACGGCCGGCGGCGATGCACCCGCCCACGACCGGGCCGTCGTTCCAGAAGTCGGCCACAAGGATCGGCTTGGTATTGCGGACGTGGCGCACCCACCGCCTCAGCGTGTCCCTCTGCTCGGGGCTGGGTATGAGATTGAGGTTCGGCTGTCTGCCGATCGGCAGGTAGGTGAAGTACCAGCCGATCGTGCAGCCCATGTCTACCATATGGTCGACGAAGGCGTCGCTTGTGATGAGGTCGGAGTTCTGGCGCGTCTGGGTCGAAGAGAAACCGAAGAGGACGCCGTTTTCCTTAAGGAGCCGCATGGCGTTCATGACCTTCTTGTAGTGGCCCTTGCCGCGCCGGCTGTCGGTCTCTTCCTCAAATCCCTCGATGCTGATGGCCGGCAGGATATTGCCCGCCTTGATGATCCTCCTGATCATCTTTTCGTCGAGCAGCCCGCCGTGGGTATAGACGTGAAAGGCCACGTCCTTATGCCGCTCGAAGAGTTTGATGACGTCTTCTCTGATGAAGGGCTCCCCGCCCGAGATGACGGCAAAGAATATGCCGAGCTCCTTGGCCTCGTTGAGCACCCGGTCCATCACCTCGATCGGGAGGTCCTTGCCCTTGTCGTAGCTGCCGGCGTAGCATCCATAGCAATTGAGATTGCAGCGCATGGTGGGAGAGATAACCAGGAGCCCCGGGGGATAAAAGCCGCCGGGACTCTCCGAGAACGCCTTGCGGCGGTTGCTGCCGATCAGCAGCTGATTGATAAAGAAAGCCTTGACCAGACGCTTGCGATGATGGGTATTGGTCTCTCTCAGGATTTTCTTGAAAACGGTGAAACTCGGGTGGTCCTGCTCGAAGAGGTTCCTGACGTTCTTGATGGCCCGCTTGTAGTGGTCCCGCTTGGTGATCTTCTCCATCCAATAGGTCGTCCTGATGAGGTTTTTATCGGAGAAGGTCGAAAGGAGACCGAGCCCGTGATGAAGCACGTTAACAAAGAAGAAGCGCCTGATCTCGTCGTAAAGTTCCATATATTTAAATCCTATTTGAAAATTGTAGTACGGTTTGCAGCGGGCGTCAAGCAAAAAGGACTAATACTTTAGGATGGTTATCCGGATTTTGTCCGGGAACGGTTCGGTCGGCGACAGATCCGCCCCGAACAGACGAGTTATGAAATCAGCGTCTCTTCCAGAAGAGGCTCTTCAGATAGACGAGGGATATCAGGTAGGTGTCTTTGACGGGGATGAAGTGGCTCTTCCCATCCCGGCGATAAATGGCAGCGATGGGGACGAAGGCAAACGTAAACCCGAGCCTGCCCGCCTTGATGAGGAGCTCGGCCTCGGCGTCAAAGCGCGATGATGTGACGGTGACCATCTCCAGGAGTCGGGCCGCGTAGACGCGCATGCCGCACTGGCTGTCGGCGATAGGCTGTCCGGAGGCGCGGGCCAGAAAGAAATTTCCGACAAGGTTGGGGATGAGACGGTAGCGGGGAATCTTTGCCCGATCGGCCATCCGTGTGCCGATGACGATGCCCGCCCGCCCTTCCTCGAAACGCGAGATCAGGGCGGGAATGTCATCGGGATCGTGCTGCCCGTCGGCATCCAGGGTCAACACGGCGTCAAACCCCCGGGCCGTAAGGAAGCGAAACCCGGTCTTGAGGGCCTCTCCCTTGCCCCGGTTGTTCAGGTGCCTGATGACGACCGCGCCGGCACGCGAGGCCTCGTCGCGGGTGTCGTCGTCGGAGCCGTCGTCCACCACCAGGACGTATGCGACGTGCCTTTTCGTGCCGGCGACGACCTGCCCGATCGTCCCCCGGGCGTTATGGGCCGGGATAAGGGCGGCTATCGTTTGTAGGTCCTTCGATGTCCGGGTCCCTTGGCCGGGAAGATTTTGCTCCATTCAAGCACCAGCGGCGAGGCGACGAAGATCGATGAATAGGTCCCCACAATGAATCCGACGGTCAAACAGAACGCGATCTGGCTGACGACGCCCCCGCCGAGAACGAGAAGGGACAGGACCGCCAGCAGGGTCACGCCCGAGGTAATCACCGTCCGGGAGAGAGTCTCGTTGATGCTCTTGTTCATGACCTCGGCCTCGGGGGCCTTGCCGGCCTTTCTCGTGTTTTCCCTGATCCGGTCGAAGACGACGATCGTGTCGTTGACCGAGTAGCCGATAACGGTGAGGACAGCCGCCACGATCGGGAGATTGACCTCCATATTGGTGATCGAATAGGCCCCGATGACGATCAGCGAATCGTGGACGAGCGCGATGACTGCGCCGACGGCAAAGCGGAGCTCAAACCTGACGGCGACGTAGATCAGGATACCCCCGCAGGCCAGCAGCACCGCCCAGAGGGCCTTGGTCTGGAGGTCCTTTCCCACCTTGGGGCCGACCATCTCGACGCGCCTGATCTCAAACGAGCCGACCCCGAAGGAATCGGTCAGGGCCTTCTTTACGTTATCGGACAGGACCGCGTTGTCTTCGGTCGTCTTTATCAGCCTGATGATGTATTCGTTTCCACCGCCCCCGGAGAAATTCTGGACGATAGCGTCGTTAAGCCCTATGGTCTTGAGGCACTCCTTCAGCTGGGGGATCGTCACGTTCTTGGCGAACTTCACCTGGATCAGGTGGCCCCCCGTGAAATCGATGCCGTAGTTGGGACCGCCGTGTAGGATCAGCGAGGCAATGCTGACGGTAAGCATCAACAGTGATAACAACATATGCGTATTTTCGTTTCCCGATGAAATCGAAATTCGTTCCCGGCTTGATCAATTCCATGGATATTCCCCCGTTTTATACACTCAGGCGTTTTACCCTGATGCGCGACATAATAAAGTCAAACATGGCGTGCGTGACGAAGATCGCGGTGAAGAGACTGGTGATGATGCCCACGCACAGGGTCACCGCGAACCCCTTGACCGGTCCCGTCCCGAACTGGAAGAGAACCAGGCCCGCGATCAGGGTGGTGAGCTGGGCGTCCATGATGGTCATGAAGGCCTTGTCGTAGCCCCCTTCGAGGGCCGCCCGCGGCGTCTTGCCCAGCCTGAGCTCCTCCCTGATCCGCTCGTTGATCAGCACGTTGGCATCCACCGCCATGCCGAGGGTCAGCGCGATGCCGGCGATACCCGGAAGCGTCAGGGTCGCCTGAAAGGCGCTCAACACGGCCAGGATGATGAGGAAGTTCAGGATCAGCGCCGTGTCGGCCACGAGCCCCGAGGCCCCGTAATAGATGACCATAAACAGCACCACGAGTGCGAGCCCCACGGCGGTGGCCAGGAACCCGCTATGGATCGAGTCGGCGCCCAGCGACGGCCCGACGGTCCGCTCCTCGAGCACCGTAAGGCTGGCGGGAAGCGCGCCCGAGCGGAGCACTATGGCCAGATCCTTGGCCTCTGCTTCGGTGAAGGTGCCCGTGATGATGGCCGAGCCGCCGGTTATCTTGGTCTGGATGACCGGAGCCGAGTAGACGCTATTATCGAGGATAATCGCCAGGCGCTTTCCCACGTTGTCCCCGGAGACCTGTGCGAAGTGCGACTCTCCGGCGGAGTTGAACTCGATCTGTACGTAGGGACGGCCTCCCTTGCTGGTATCAAACCTGACACCGGCGTCCGAGATCGCCTCACCGGTCATGAGGGTCTTGTTTATGATCAGATACGGTTTTTCCTCGATGATCTGGCCCGTATCCGGTTCCCTGACCTTTTCATAGAGTATCTCATCGCCCTCGGGGACCTCGCCGGCCAGGGCCTTGTCGACGTCGCCTGCGTCGTCCACGAGCTTGAATTCGAGGAGGGCCACCTTCTTGATGAGGGATTTGGCCGCCCCCGGATCCGACACCCCGGGCAGCTGCACGAGTATGTCATAGTCGCCCTGGCGCGTGATCTCGGGCTCGGCCAGGCCCAGCTGGTCCACCCGGTTTCTGATGGTCTCCAGCGCCTGTTCTATCGTCCGCTCCTTGAATGCCACCAGTGCCGTCGGGTTGTAGGTGAAGGTGATGTCGGTTTTTCCCTCGTTTGTCACCGAATCGGCCACGTCCAGGTACTCATAGCGCTTATTCATGAAGTCCCGGACGGTACCCTCCTTTTCCGGATCGGTGATGACCACCGAGATCCCCGTTTCACCCTTGCGGTCCACCGAAGAATAGGGGATCTTCTCGCTGTCCAGGTACCCCTTGATCTCGAGCGCGGTCCGATCCAGAGAATTATTGAGGGCCTCATCGAGGTTCACTCCCAAGAGCAGGTGCATACCGCCCCTGAGGTCGAGGCCGAGGTTGAGGGACTTGGTGGGAAGCGGCGCCTTCCAGAAGTCGGGCATGGCAAAACCGAAATAGCCCGAAAGCGTGGGCACCAGGTAGAAGAGGCTGCCCAACACCACCAGGAGAATAATGGCGAATCTGATTTTTAAGTCTTTGATCATAGCGATTCTCCCCAATAGCGGACAGGTTGCGCTGATTGACCGCGATCAACAGAAGCGATGCGGCCAACCCGCCCGAACTGTCGTCACGTAAAACGACCTTCTCCCCGATTGATTCGGGGACAGGCGCGTGCACGTCTTTTCGGAGATGAAATGACTCCCCACGCATCGCCATGCGGTGCGGGCACAATACCCGGGGCGCCGTTTCGTGTCTCTCTCTACTTTCCCGTATCGCCTATGTTGTTGACGGCGCCGATGGATGACCTCGTTACCTTGATCCTGACGTTGGGCGCGATCTCGACTGTGGCGATGTTCTCGGCGACCCCGACAACGGTTCCATGAATGCCGCCGGCGGTAATGACGTTATCGCCTTTCTTGAGCTCGTTGATCATGCGCTGATGCTCTTTCTGCCGCTTCTGCTGCGGCCTGATCAGCAGGAAATAGAAGATCACGAAGATCAGGATAATCGGCAGAAACGCGGTCACGCTGCCCATAAGCCCGCCCTCGCCGCCGGAAGGCTGTCCCATAGCGAAAAATATCTCAATTGGCATCATCTTGGTTTTCTCCCTCTGTGCTTGACAAAAAGTTTCTTTGGAACGTCGCGTATCGGTCCGCGACGATTGCCTCCCGTATACTCTCCATCAGGGAGAGGTAATAGGAGAGGTTATGTATCGTGTTCAGGATCGACGAGAGGATCTCGTGGGCCATGAACAGGTGCCGGAGATACCCCCGCGAAAAATTTGCGCAGGCATAACAGCCGCACGTCTCGTCGATCGGCCTGTTGTCCCTTGCGTATCGCTCGTTCTTGATGACGATCCTTCCCGACCCGGTAAAGAGCGTCCCGTTACGTGCATTTCGGGTCGGCATGACGCAGTCAAACATATCCGCGCCGAGGCCCGAGAGGACAACGAGGTCCTCCGGTGTTCCGACCCCCATGATGTATCGGGGGCGGTCGGCGGGCAGCACTGAAAGCGCCGTGGCCGCCATCTCGTACATGAGTCCCTTGGCCTCTCCCACGGAAAGCCCGCCGACGGCATAGCCCGGGAAATCGAGGTCAACGGTGCGCTCGGCCGACTGCCGGCGCAGATCCCCGTACATCCCCCCCTGCACGATCCCGAAAAGGGCCTGGTCCGGGCGGGTTTGGGCCTGCCTGCACCGCCCCGCCCACGAGAGCGTCAGCTCCATGGAGGCCCGTGTCTCCTCCCGTGACGAGGGGTAGGAGGTGCACTCGTCCAGGCACATGATGATGTCGGCCCCGAGGGCCTCCTGGACCGCCACGGCGTCCTGGGGGCGGAAGAAATGGGTCGAGCCGTCCAGATGCGAGGTGAAGGTCACCCCCTCCTCTGAGAGCTTCCTCAGCGACCCGAGGCTGTAGATCTGGAAACCGCCGCTGTCGGTCAGGATCGGCCCCTGCCATCCCATGAAGGCGTGGAGCCCACCCAGCTCCTCGACGATCCGGTGCCCCGGCCTCAGATACAGGTGATACGTATTTGAAAGAACGATCTCGGCCCCTATTTCACGGATCCGGTCGGGGCTCATCGCCTTGACCGTCCCCTGGGTGCCGACCGGCATAAACGCCGGCGTCTGAAACGTCCCGTGGGGGGTAGCGTAGCCGCCCCTGCGGGCGCCGGTTTCGCTGCTTGAATGCGTTATCGTGTATGAGAACATCGATCCCGATTGCCCGGGCTGAGCTTAAAACGGCCTCTGTATGACCCCGGGCCCGCTCCAAATGGTACGTACCCGGGGGGATGGTCCGGCTCGGGCGCGGCCGCGGCCACTCATCACTGTTTAAAGTAGTTAAAGGGCCCGCCCGATTTTTCCACCTCCTCTTCGGAGATGAACAGTATCTGTATGGGCCTTTCGGGATATCCCTCGTGTTTCAGGGCCGCCAGCAGCGCTCCCTCAATCCGTCCGGTATCTCCGCCCTTTTGGGCGGCCTTGAGTGTCTTTGCGTCCTCGTAGGCGAGATAGATAACGAGCTCTTCCGGGTCCTCTTCTCCGAAAAAGATGGTATTGACGATGCGCGGCCCGCCGGTCGCCTGGCCGTCCAGAACCCGCGCGATCGACCGGGATACCCGGCCGTATCTATCCTCGCCTTCCATGGCGACCTCACGTCCCGGGCCGAGCCCTCAGTGGATCAACATGGCATCGCCGTAGCTGAAAAAACGGTACCGTTCCTTCACCGCCTCGCGGTAGGCGTCCAGGATGAATTGACGCCCCGCGAAGGCCGAGACCAGCACCAGGAGCGTCGACCTGGGCAGATGGAAGTTCGTCACGAGGGCGTCTACCATCTTGAAGCGAAAACCCGGGGTGATGAAGATCGACGTCGAGTCCTGCCGCGGCTCCAATACGGCCCTCGGCGCCGGCGCACCGCCGCAATCCGGGGTCCCGGCCGCGGCGCCCTCGAGGGCGCGGACGGTCGTGGTTCCCACGGCGATCACCCGCGCGCCGCTTTGCCTGGCCTGGTTGACGGCCCGGGCCGTTTGGGGGGGAATGCGGAAGCGCTCGGCGTGCATGCGGTGGTTCTCGATCCTTTCTGCGCGTATGGGCAGAAACGTCCCGATGCCCACGTGGAGCGTGACGGCCGCAAACCGTCCTCCCGCGGCCTCGATGCGCCGCATCGTCTCCCCGGTAAAATGGAGCCCCGCCGTCGGGGCCGCCGCCGATCCGGGGTCGCGGGCGTATATCGTCTGATAGCGATCCCTGTCCGGACCGGGGTCGTCGTCGTTTTGTCGCCTGATGTAGGGCGGCAGCGGCGGTCGCCCCCAGGTATCCAGATAATCAAAGAGCCCACCGGGAAAGCGGGCGGATATAAGCCACACCCCGCTTTGCCCGTTATCCGTTCGGCCGGTGATCCGCGCCGGGACATCGCCCGGCAGGATAAGCGTCGTCTCGGGCCTGACGCTCCTTCCCGAGATCAGACAGGAGGCCCCGTCCGGGGTCTCGTCCAGGAAGAGAATCGAGACCCTTCCGCCGGTCTCTTTTCGTCCCACGATGCGGGCCGGGACGACCTTCGTATCGTTGATAACCAGAAGATCGCCGGGACGGATGAACCGGACGAGACTCTCGAACGCGCAATGCTCGATTGTCCGCCGCTCCCGGTCAAGCACCATGAGCCGGGAGTCGCCCCTCGTCGCGGGGGGGTGCTGTGCGATCAGCTCTTCGGGCAGGTCATAGTCGAAATCGGAGAGGTTCACGGCACCGGCACGCCGCCCGGGCAGTCCCGGGATTGGCCGCCACCGGCCGAAAAGCCCATCGCCGAAAAAGTCTCCGCCCCGCGTCCGCTCACGATCACCCCGCATTCCCTGGTTTGGGCGCGGGAAATTCATTCAAATCCCCCCGCACCGGGCAAAAAAGTAATTGCTAAAGTTAGTAATTTAAACAGATTCTCACATCAATGTCAAGATATTTAGTGGAAGACCCGGGCGCCGAGATAGACCAGGACGAGCCCCGCAAGAAGGGCGGCCATCCCCAGGAGGCGCAGCACCTGATCGGGGACCGTGGTGATGAGGGCCGTGAAGCGCCGGACGGCGCTCGGCGAGGCGACGTAGGGGATCCCCTCGATGATGAGGACGAAGCCGAAGGCGACGATGAGAACGGAAAAGTCCATGGGGTATCGGTTTCCTTCGTTAGGTAATCTATTATCACCCGTATCGTAGGCGTGGGGGGAAGAGGTTGTCAAGAGAAAAAGGCAGACGAGGACAAAGGTGACGCTTCACCCGGATATGAAGCATTCCAAAAAACCGCGAGGATTAGTAGTTACATACGGCGTTACCTTTATTCACAAACCCCCCCTAATTAGTCCCCCTTGACGCATTTCTTAAACAAAACTAGACTATTCAAAATTAAATCTAATACGCTATTTCATCATTTAAGGAGGCCGCCATGACGCTGACCGTAGTTTCCGCCCCGCCCCAGTTTGAAGGTGTCTTTTCGGCTATGGAGTCAAGGATAAAGGCCTTCTTTTCGGAAGTCAGCATGATGCCTGAAATGGGTAAGATGGAGATCAGCGGGGTCAGGTTCCGCTATTCCCAGAGTGAGGGGCTGGCGACCGCTTTTAGAGAGACCCTTACCGATGTCTACGGTGAAAAGGGCGCAGAACAGATCCTGTATAAGCTGGGCAAGTCCCTTGGCGCGATCGAAGGGACGACCTTCCATGAGCGGTTCGGCCTTACCGACCCATTCGAGAAGCTGGCCGCCGGACCCGTCTATTTTGCCTATTCCGGATGGGCGTTCGTGGAGATCCTCCCGTCGAGCGCGCCGAGCCCGGATGAGGACTATATCCTTACCTATAACCACCCGAACTCCTTTGAGGCCGACGCGTATATAAACAATAAGAAGAAGGCCGACCACCCCATCTGCTGGATAAACGCGGGTTATTCGGCGGGATGGTGCTCTTCGAGCTTCGGCATTCCGCTGGAGGCCCGGGAAATCACCTGCATGGCGATGGGACACGCGTCGTGTACGTTCATCATGACCCACCGAAACAAGATCATCGAGCAGGTGGATTGTTTCCGGGAGCTGCTGAAGACCAAGCGGCCCGAGGAGGTAACGACGGCCGACCTCCGATAGGCGGGGGCGTCCGCCTCTTCGACGCCTCATTGGGGACCCACAGGTCTTTGATCCTCGCCTTTCTTACGTCCCGCACACGGAGTGCGGAGCGGGCGGAGGACCCGAAGCCTTCCGGTGCGGCCGGCCGGAGCCCGGCCCGCGTTTTCCCCAATAGCGGGCTTTTCCTTCGCATGCGCCGTCCTGCAAGGCGGCCGCCTTATATCCGGTTTTCCTCCGGAACGCTCCCGAGGGATTTTCCCCGTCGTTGATTGACCAATCATTCACATTTTTCTTGACAAGCCGCCCCCCCTTTGATACAAACGGGACATGATCTGCCAGTTTACGTAACATGGCAGATGATCGCCTATGGGCCTATGGGGCTAAGGGACTATGGGGCCATCGGGCGGAGGACAAGGCAGGAAAATGGCCGTCAAGAAGAACAGCGCGAATTCCCTCACTGACCGCGACGCAGTCGGCGTCCTGCCGATGCCCAAAGCGGGCCTTCCCTACATGAACATCAGCGACCTCTCAAAGAGGCTCGATATCTCCCCCCGGACAATCCGCTACTACGAAGAGATCGGGCTGTTGGACTCGATCAAACGCACGGTGGGGGGAAAACGCGTCTTCACCGACAACGACTTTCGGCGCATCCGGTTTATTCAGAAGCTCAAGATCCTCGGCCTGACGCTGGCCGAGATGCAGGAGCTCAACGCTATCTACGAGACCCACCGGAAAAACTCCAAGGTATTTCCCCGGATTATAGAACTCTTTGATAGCCACAAGAGATCGATCGACCACCGCATGGATGAGCTCAAGCTCCTTAAGGCCGAGATCGAGGAGTTCCAGAAGCGGATGCGGGGTAAGCTCAAGAAGGAGCAGGAATAGGGGACGGGCGGGGATGGGCACTGACAGCGAGGCTTTCGGGTGCCGCAATACGAACAATGCGCAGAGGCGACGTTTAAACGATTGCAGCTGCTCGGAGCCCCGAGGAGGCTGGCGACTCGTAGATGCAACAGCGTACAAGTGGTTCCCGTCGGATTGCACGCGAATCGTCCCGCACTGACAGGATCCGCGTCGCGACTGGACGGGGCACGAACAGGCTTGCTGAGCGCGCCCCTACGGGAGTAAGTACGAGTCGGCAGATACGACGTGGAATGACGCACAAAAAAACAGCGCGGCCTTATCCAGGTCTACACGGGAAACGGCAAGGGAAAGACGACCGCGGCCCTGGGGCTGGCGCTTCGGGCGGCCGGGCACGGCAAGAAGAGCTGCGTCATCCAGTTCATGAAGGGCGAGATCTACTACGGCGAGCTCGGGGCGGCAAAAATGCTTTCCCCCTACGTCGAGATCATCCAGATGGGACGGCCCGACTTCGTGAGCAAGACCAGCCCCGACCCCAAGGACGTGCGGCTGGCCCGCCAGGGCCTGGAGCTGGCCAGGGAAATCCTGGTTGGAAAGAGGTACGATATCGTCGTGCTGGACGAGATCAACGTGGCGCTGGACTTCGGGCTCGTCGAGCTTTCCGATGTCATGAGCCTCATCGACGCCAAGCCGCCCGAGACGGAGCTGATCCTCACCGGCCGGTACGCGAAAAAAGAGATCATCGAGCGAGCCGACCTGGTCACCGAGATGACGGAGATCAAGCACCCCTACAACGCGGGGGTCGAGGCGCGGCTGGGGATTGAGAGATAGAAAGATAGACATGTAATAAATGAGTATCCGCTGCGTAGTCAGGAGATTGACCATCACCCCACGAAGCAGGCTTCGTGGGGACCCCGACAAAGCCGCTCCCGCTCCTCGCAATGACGGTACATTGTCGTCGCGAGCCCTGACTACTCCTCCGAACGGATATTTGACGGGTTTTCTTCCCCGTGGAGGCGTGTATGTCCAAGAAAATCGATGAAGAAGTCATAAAACAAAAAGAGGCGTGGGAAAAGACGTCCCTCAAAAAGCGCCTCGACGAAGCGCCGGAGCGATCCGAGCATTTCACCACGGTCAGCGGTGAAGAGATCGGCCGCCTCTACGGGCCGTGGGACCTCCCCGACTATGACTACGCCCGGGAGCTCGGCTTTCCCGGCCAATACCCCTACACCCGGGGGATCCACCCGACGATGTACCGGGGCCGCTTCTGGACGATGCGCCAGTTTGCCGGCTTCTCCACCGCCCGGGAAACCAACCTCCGCTATAAATATCTCCTCTCCCAGGGGACGACGGGGCTCTCGGTGGCCTTCCACATGCCGACGATCATGGGGCTCTGTTCGGACAGCCACGCTTGCGGCAGGCGAGGTCGGCAAGTGCGGGGTGGCCATCGACTCACTGGCGGACATGGAGGAGCTCTTTGCCGGGATACCGCTGGACAAGGTGACGACCTCCATGACCACCAACGGCCCGGCCTCCATACTCCTGGCGATGTATATCGCCGTGGCCGAGAAGCAGGGCGTTTCGTCCGACAAGATCGGCGGCACCATCCAGAACGACATCCTCAAGGAATATATCGCCCAGAAGTCGTGGATCTTCCCGCCCCGGCCCTCCATGCGGATCATCACGGACGTCCTGTCTTACTGCGCGAAACATGTCCCCCGCTGGAACACCATCTCGATCTCGCGGCTACCACATCCGGGAGGCGGGCTCAACGGCGGTCCAGGAGCTGGCGTTTACGCTGGCCGACGGCATCGGCTACGTCCAGGCGGGCATCGAGGCCGGGATAGATCCCGACGAGTTCGCGCCGCGCCTCTCGTTTTTCTTCAACGCCCACAACGATTTCTTCGAGGAGGTCGCCAAGTACCGCGCCGCCCGCCGCATCTGGGCCCGCGTCATGAAGGAGCGTTTCGAGGCAAAGGACCCCCGCTCCTGGATGCTGCGCTTCCACACCCAGACGGCCGGATGCTCGCTGACGGCCCAGCAGCCGGTGAACAACGTCATCCGCACGACGATCCAGGCGCTGGCGGCCGTCATGGGCGGCACCCAGAGCCTCCACACCAATTCCCTGGACGAAACGCTGGCCCTGCCCACCGAGCAGTCCGTGACGATCGCCGTCCGGACGCAACAGATCATCGCCGAGGAGAGCGGCGTTGCCAACACCATCGATCCCCTCGGCGGCTCCTACTTCGTGGAGGCCCTCACCAACGAGATGGAAAGAAAAGGCCCTCGAATATATCCAGAAGATCGACGACATGGGCGGGATCATCGCCGCCATCGAGCGGGGCTACCCCCAGAAGGAGATCGCCGATGCGGCCTACGACTACCAGAGGCGGCTGGAGACCGGGGAGAAGGTGATGGTGGGGATCAACAAGTACGTCATGGACGAAGAAGAGAAGATCGACACCCTGATCATCGACGAGTCGGTGGAGGCCGAGCAGAAGAAGAAACTCGAGGCGCTCAAGCAGAGGCGGGACAATACCCGCGTCGCGCAGACCCTGGCCGCGCTCAAGAACGCGGCCGCCGGCACCGATAACCTCATGCCCCACATCCTGGACTCGGTGCGCGCGTACGCCGCCCTCCAGGAGATGGTCGACACGCTCAAGGAGGTGTTCGGAGAGTACCGGGACCCGGGATACGTGTAAATCACCCCACGAAGCAGGCTTCGTGGGGGCCCCGATAGGAAGAAAGAAGATAAGCACGTAAGAGTTTTCGACTTGTAGGGGCGGCATTCATGCCGCCCGCTTGACCCTGATTGGGAAGGCTCTTTCATACTTTCTACAACTGATACCTATAGAGACACTATCTATGACCAAAGGACGAAAAATCAGGATACTTCTCGGCAAGCCGGGACTGGACGGTCACGACCGGGGAATCAAGGTCGTTGCCCGCGCACTGAGGGACGCCGGCGTCGAGGTGATCTACACGGGGCTCCATCAGACGCCCGAGATGATCGCGGCCGCGGCCATACAGGAAGACGTGGACGGGGTGGGGCTTTCGGTCCTCTCCGGGGCGCACAACCACCTCTTTCTTAAGGTCATCGAGCTCCTGAAAAAAGGAGGAGCCGACGACATCATCGTCTTCGGCGGCGGCATCATCCCCGACAGGGACGTCGCGATGCTCAAGGCGGCGGGCGTCGGGGAGATATTCGTGCCCGGGGAGACCACCGAGCGGATCATCGACTGGGTCAGGGGGCACATAAACCCCCGCGATTGACCGGTCTGGCGAGGGCGCTCGCCTGACTCGTCGGGCGTGGCCGCGCGGGATCGACTCGGAAAGCCCGTTTCTCCGGGAGAGCCGGGATGCCGCGAGGTGCCGTGCCGATAGCGCAGGCCGATGGGTGAATCTTCCGGCATAAACGAATCGGGATTTTCCACCATGTTATTAAAATTGATTTGCGGATAACCAGACAAGGAGGATTTCTATGAGCGACAGAAGGGTTTACGTCCTCGGGGGCGGCATCTCCAAGATGGCCGCCGAACGCCCGGACGGCAATATTCGCGACTGGGTCGTGGAAGCGGTCATGGATGCCGTGGTGGACGCCGGCGTCGATATCGCCGATATCCAGCACGCAACGACCTCATACTTCTCCGATCACTTCGACAAGCAGTTGAAGCAGGGCGCGATCTTCCACGATTGCGTGGGGATGTGTCCCAAGCCCAACGTGCGCGTCGAGGGCGGCGGCGGAACCGGCGGCCTTGCCATCCGCAACGCCTACGCCTATATCAAAGCGGGGCTCTGCGACTCGATGATCGTCTACGGCACCGAGAACATGGGCCGCCACGTCCCCTCGGACGTGGCCCAGCAGTTTATCGCCCTGGCCTCCGACACCGACTGGGAGGTGCAGGTGGCGGGCTTCTACGTGGCCTACTATGCCATGATGATGCGGGCCCACATGGACATGTACGGGACGAAGGAAGAGCAGTTCGCGCTGGTATCGGTCAAGAACCACCGCAACGCCATCTACAACGAGTACGCCCAGAGCCCCATGAAGATCACCGTGGACGACGTCATGAACTCAACCCTCATTACCTCGCCCTACAAGATATTGGACAACTGCCTCCTTTCCGACGGCGCGTCCTGCCTGGTCTTTGCCACCGAGGAGTGGGCAAAAGCCCATTCGACCTCCTGGCATCGCAAGCCGCGCGTCGAGGTGGTGGGCACCGGGTGCGGAACGGACTATATGCGGCTGGCCGATCGGCCCTATCCCTACCCCGGCATCGCCCATTTCCGGTCGAAACGCGTTGCCTCCCAGCAGGCCTACGCGATGGCCGGCATCAAGAACCCCGCCAAGGAGCTTGACTGCTTCGAGGTGCACGACGCCTATTCGGGCGTTGAGATGGTCAGCTGCGAGGACCTGGGCCTCTGCGGTCTGGGTGAATCGGGCAAACTCTACGAGCAGGGCTATTTCGACCTCGGCGGCGAGATTCCGATCAACACCTCCGGCGGTCTCATCGGCATGGGCCATCCCGTCGGCGCCACCGGCGTCAATCAGGGTATCGAAGTCCTCAGGCAGCTTCGGCAGGAGGTGGATCCCCGCCGCCAGGCCAAGCTTAGGAACGGGCAGGGCGGCATGGACTCCCACGGCGGAACCGGCACCTTTGTGGCAATCAACATCTTCCGGCGCGTGGATTAAGAGAAAGGAGAAACTAACCATGGCAAAAAGTGTATTTGACGATCCCCAAAAGACCTTATATCCCAAGCTCCCGAAGATAAAGGATCTGGCGCCGGGAAAGGAGCGGGGGCTTGTTTCCACTAAACTCCAGGTCTTCAAGGCCGACGATCCCGTGGGTCCCAAGCTTCACTGGAATCCGATCCACAGGATCGACCAGGACCCGTGGAAGGACTTTCGTGAGATCATGCGCATCGAGTGGAAGATGGAGATTACCTATCGCCACTCCCTCGGGAAATATTCCAAGTTCTTCATCGAGCTTGAAAACAAGAAGTTCTTCGCCACCGAATGCCCCAAGTGCGGCTTCGTCTGGGCGATCCCGCGGCCGGTGTGCCCCGACTGCCTGGCGATCACCAAGTGGAAGGAGCTGCCGGGAACGGGGACGCTTGCAAGCTACTCGATTTCGGAATTCGTGCCGGCCTTCATGAAGGTCGAGCTCCCCTACGTTCTCACGATGGTCAAGCTGGACGGGGCCGATTCGCTCTTTACCCATCAGCTCAGGAACTGGGGAACCGACCGGAGCAAGATCAAGATCGGGATGCCGATAAAAGTCGTATACGCCAAGGAGCCGGTGGCCCACCCGATGCTGCTGATGTGGTTTGAGCCGGCTTAAATCTAAGAGGACAGCATGTTAAACTACGACCTAACCGAAGAGCAGAATATCCTGCGCAAGAGTGTGCGCGACTTCGCGGAGCAGGTCATCAAGCCCAAGGCCGAAGAGCTCGACGAGAAGGCCGAATTTTCGGTCGATATCACCAAGCAGATGGCCGAGCTCGGTCTTTTCGGCATGTTCGTCTCGGAAGACTACGGCGGCTCGCATGTCGGCTACGTCTCTTACATCATCGCGGTCGAGGAAATAGCCCGGGTGGACGGCTCCCAGGCGGCGACGGTGGCGGCGGCAAATTCGCTGGGCATCGGGCCCATCTACTACTTCGGTAACAAGAAACAAAAGGATCAGTGGCTGCCGCGGCTCTGTTCCGGCGAGATACTGGCCTCCTTTGGGCTCACGGAGCCCAACGCGGGGTCGGATGCCGGCGCAAGCAAGACGACGGCACTCCTGAAAGACGGCCACTGGATTATCAACGGATCAAAGATCTTCATAACCAACTCGACCTAACCCCATGGCGGGCATCTGCACCGTCCAGACCGTCAGCGGAACCCGTCCCGACGGCAAGAAGGAGGTCTCCTGTATCCTGGTCCCCTCCGACACGCCGGGCTTCAAGAAGGTCCACATGACCAAGAAGATGATGTGGCGTGCCTCCGACACGGGCGAGCTCTATTTCGACGACGTGACGGTGCCCGAGGAAAACCTCCTGGGTAAGCGCGGTGAGGGGTTTCGCCAGATGCTTCAGACGCTGGACGGCGGCAGGCTGTCGATCGCGGCGATGGGGCTGGGGGGCGCCCAGGGCGCCTTCGAAGAGGCGCTGAAATATGCCAAAGAGCGGGAACAGTTCGGAAAGCCCATCGGCAAGTTTCAGGTGAACTCCTTCAAACTGGCCGATATGGCCATGGAGATCGAAGCGGCCAGAAACCTCCTCTACAAGGCCTGCTGGCTGAGAGAGAACAACCGGCCCTTCGGGCAGGTGGCGGCGATGGCCAAGCTCTACTGCAGCGAGGTGATGTACCGGACCGTGAACCATGCCGTCCAGCTGCACGGCGGTTACGGGCTCATGAAGGAATATCCGGTGGAGCGCTTCTACCGCGACCAAAAGCTGCTTGAGATCGGCGAGGGAACCAGCGAGGTGCAGCGCATCGTTATATCGAGGAACCTTGGTCTCTAATACTTCACCGCTCTCCGAGCGGATCCTCTCGGGCGACGTCCGGGCCGCGGCGCGGCTCATGCGCGACATCGACGACGGGATGCCCGGTGCGGAAGCGGAGCTCAAAAGACTCTATCCCCATACCGGGAAGGCCTACCTGTTGGGAATCACGGGCCTTCCCGGTGCGGGCAAATCCACCCTGGTAGACAGGATACTCCAGCGGCTCAGGGCCCAGGATCTGACCGTGGGGCTCGTTCTCGTTGACCCCACGAGCCCGTTTTCGGGCGGCGCGATCCTCGGTGACCGGGTGCGGATGTCCCGTCACTTCACCGATCCCGGCGTCTTCATCCGGTCGCTCGCAACCAGGGGACACCTGGGGGGCCTTTCGTGGTGCACCAATGACGTGGTCAACGTGATGGACGCCATGGGAAAGGACGTGGTGATCATCGAGACGGTGGGGGTCGGCCAGGATGAGACCGAGATCGTCTCAACGGCGCATACCACGGTCGTAGTCCTTACGCCGGGTCTCGGCGACGAGATCCAGGCCATCAAGGCGGGCATCCTGGAAGTGGGAGACGTCTTTGTCGTCAACAAGGCGCGCCGCGAGGGGGCCGATCGGGCGGTTCGGGATCTCGAAACGATGCTCTCAATGAAGGGATGGAAGGCCGACGAGTTTCGCCCGCCCGTGGTCAAGGCCGAGGCGCTCTATGACGAGGGCCTGGATGAGCTGATGGACGCGATTGCCTGTCACCGCACGTTCATTGAACAAGGCGAGGGCCTGAAGAAAAAACGGGTCGAGCGGGCGCGCTACGAGCTGATCGAGCTGCTGAAGGAAGGCCTCCTGACGACGGTCGTCCAGATGCGGGGAGGCCCGGGGGCGATCGACGAGCTGGCGGCAAAGATCGCCGCCAGAGACAGCGACCCCTATACCGAGGTGAACCGGATCATCTCCGGTTCGCTCAAGGGAGGCAAGGGCCCCTAGGGCCTCGTCGCGCATGCCCGGCATACCCGACCGTCGGCTCTGAATAACATGTCTCTAACGGCGCGACCGGGCGCCGGCGGCGATAGCGACGACTGACGCGACACGGCACGATTCGGGCGGCCTGCCCGGCCGGAGGCGGGCCCATCGTTATTCGAAAGCAACCGGCGTCAATAAAACCTTCTTGAATACCTGTGTGCATTCAGCTATAATACTTGTCTTATATTTCTTTCATTGCGCCTATCAGCAATAACGACACTTACCATACTCACGATGGAGGAGACTCATGAGAGACGTAGTCATCGTATCGGCGGCACGGACGCCGGTAGGCAGCTTCGGGGGGGCATTGAAAGGCCTCGGGGCGATAAAACTTGGGGCAACGGCGATAAAGGCCGCACTGGAGCGGGCCGGGATAAAGCCGGCGGACGTGGAAGAGGTGATCTTCGGCTGTGTGCTGCAGGCGGGACAGGGCCAGAACGTGGCGCGTCAGGTGGCCATGGCAAGCGGCATCCCCCAGGAGGTGCCGGCCCTCACGATAAACAAGGTCTGCGCCTCGGGGCTGAGGTCCGTGTCGCTCGCGGCCCAGATTATCAAGGCGGGCGATGACGACGTGGTGATCGCCGGAGGAACCGAGAATATGAGCGATGCCCCCTTCGGACTCATGGACGCCCGCTGGGGCTACCGCATGGGCGAGGGCAAGCTCGTCGATATCATGATCAAGGACGGCCTGTGGGACGCCTTCAACGACTACCACATGGGTGTCACGGCCGAAAACGTGGCCGATAAGTGGAAGCTCACCCGCGCCGAGCAGGACGCCTTCGGGCTGGAAAGCCAGAAACGCGCCGAGAAGGCCATCAAGGACGGGCGGTTCAAGGACGAGATCGTCCCGGTGATGATCCCCCAGAAAAAGGGCGATCCCAAGGCATTTGACACCGACGAGTTCCCGCGCTTCGGCACGACCGCCGAGGCCCTGGCGGCGCTGAGGCCCGCGTTCAGGAAGGACGGGACGGTCACGGCCGGAAACGCCTCGGGCATCAACGACGGCTCGGCGGCCTTCGTGGTGATGAGCGCCGAAAAGGCAAAAGCGATGGGGCTCAAGCCGATGGCGAAGATCGTCTCCTATGCATCGGCGGGGGTGGACCCGGCGATCATGGGGACCGGCCCGATACCGGCCGCCAGAAAGGCGCTGGCCAAAGCGGGACTCAAGATTACGGATTTGGATCTCATCGAGGCCAACGAGGCCTTTGCCGCCCAGTCACTGGCGGTCGTCAAAGACCTCGGCCTTGACAAGATGATGGATAAGGTAAACGTGAACGGCGGGGCCATCGCCATCGGGCATCCCATCGGCGGCTCCGGCGCGCGCATCCTCACGACGCTCCTCTACGAGATGAAGAAGCGCAAGTCCAAATACGGCCTTGCCACGCTCTGCATCGGCGGCGGCCAGGGGGCGGCGATAATCGTGGAAGGGATGTAACGTTAGGCTAACTTCGCTGACGAAACGGCGGGCCATGCCCGCCGTTTTTTCTCTCACGTGCCGTTCCGACGGACGGATATCCGTTTCGTAAGACGATAAGCCGCCCGCGGGTTCCGAAATGTTCCGATTAGATAAGCGAGAACCTCCCATGCCCGTCCAAAAGCTCTTCTGGGAAGACCCCTACCTGACCGAGATCGAGGCTACCGTCACCTCCGTGGACGGCGACGTCGTCACCCTTGACCGGACGATCGCCTATGCCTTCTCCGGGGGGCAGCAGTCGGATTCCGGGACCATCGGGGGATACGAGATCCTGAAGGCCGAAAAGGACGGCGCCGAGATCCTCTACACCATCCCGCAGGACCATACCCTGAAAACGGGCGATATCGTCACGGTTGCCATCGACCGGGACAAGCGGTACCGGATCATGAGGCTCCATTTCGCCGCGGAGCTGGTGTTGGAGCTGATAAACCAGAACTACGACCGGCCGGAAAAGATCGGGGCCAACATAACGGCCGAAAAGGCGCGGGTGGACTTTTTCTGGAACGGGAGCATTGCGCAGACGTTCCCCCTGCTGGAGCGCAAGATACAGGAGATCGTCGATGCCGATCTCGAGATCGTGAGCGAGTTTTCCGACCGACAGAACGAGCGGCGCTGCTGGGAGATCGCGGGTTTTGCGCGGGTCGCGTGTGGCGGAACGCACCCGAAAAAGACCGGAGAGGTCGGCCGGATCAAGCTCAAGCGAAATAACATCGGCGGCGGCAAGGAGCGGATCGAGATATACCTGCAACCGAAGGAGTAATACGGCCCGGACTGCGGCGAGGGCCGGCCCGCTCAGGATGTATTAACGGACTCCTCATTTCCCTCAGACTCCTTTTCCAAAATAAGAAACCCATCAGAGAATCAGGCGCACTCCCCGCGCAACCCGTCCCCAGCCGCGAAATACCGTAGTATAATGGAAGATAAACGGAATATCTGAGGGGGCAAACAAATGAGCAAGCAGGTAAACCCGCAGAAAGGATGGGAGCTCGTCGGTGAGGCGCTGTCGGATGCCGGGGTTCAGTACATCTTTTCGCTCCCCGGCGAGAGCATCATCCCGATACAGATCTCAGTGGAAAAGGGGCCGATCCAGATTATCTCGACACGGCACGAGCAGGCGGCGGCCTTTATGGCCGAGGCCTACGGCAGGATGACGCGAAAACCGGGCGTGGTTCTGGTCACGGTCGGCCCCGGGTTCACCAACACGATCTCGGCCATCGTCAACGCGCGACTATCAAATACTCCCCTCGTCCTGATAGCGGGGGGGCATGAGGCCGTGTCCGCGGAAAAGCAAGGCCTCCAGGACATGAGGCAACAGCCCATCATAGACTCAATCGTCAAGAAGAGCCTCGTATGTCGAGCGGCCGAAAGGCTCCCCGAGTACATCGACATGGCGTTTCGATACGCGAGCGAGGGACGGCCCGGCCCGGTCTTTCTGGAGCTGCCGGTAGACGTCCTCGAGGCCGACGTGGACCCAAACCGCGTGAAAAGGATACGCACGCGCGCCGCGTCCCGGCCCGTCGACCCGGACGATGCGCATAAGATGATCGAGATGATCAAGAGTTCCGAAAAACCCGTTATCATGGCGGGCAGCGGCGCCTACTACTCCGACGCCGGGATCGACCTGACCCGGTTCGTCGAAAAGACCGGGATACCGGCCTTCACCGCGAACATGGCCAGGGGGATAATACCCGATACCCATCCGCTCTGTTTCGAATCGTCGGTCATTATCCGTCCGGGTTGTGCGGGCATGGCGACAACCGGCGCCGACCTCGTGATCCTGCTGGGAAATCGTCTCGGTCTCTATTCGGTATTCGGCGATTTCTTCCGCAAAGACGCGAGACTGATACAGGTGGACATCGAGCCCGAGGAAATGGGCAGAAACAGGGCCATTGACCACGCGATATTCGCCGACGTCAAGGCCCTTCTTTCCCAATGCAATCGGATCCTGGACGAAGCGGGCGAGGCGGGAGGTCTGCGCGCGCGATTTGACGGCTGGGTGAACGCCCTGAGAGAAAACGACAAGGCGGCAAAACTGGCGTCCAGACAGGAGATAGACAAAGAGGGCGCGGCGATCCATCCCGGACGGCTCGCTCGGGAAGTGGACGAGTTCATGGACAGGGCCGACGATATCATCGTGGCTGACGGCGGGGACACGGTTGCCTGGATGTTGACGGCCAGGACGTGCCGGGCCGAGCTGAATGTCATGGATGCCGGGCTCTTCGGGTGTCTCGGAGTGGGGTTCCCTTACGGAAACGCGGCAAAGCTCGTCAACCCCGCCCGGCGGGTGCTCGTCTATACGGGGGATGGGTCGGTCGGCTTTAATTTCATGGAGATCGAGACGTCGATCAGGAGAGGGCTTCCCGTCGTCGTGGTGATCGATAATAACGCGGGCTGGGGGATGACGTCCAACACCATGAAGTCGGATTTCAAGAAGGTTGTACACGGAACGGTCGAGATAGGCAACGTACCGTATCACCGGGCGGTGGAGGCCCTCGGGGGAATCGGCATCCTGGTCGAAAAGACTAAGGATATCAAGCCCGCCCTGGAACAAGCGTTCAAGTCCGGCAGGACCGCCTGTATCAACGTCCTGACCGACCCCCAGGTCGTGGGGCCGGCGTCCGTCGCGGCGGCCATGCTCAAGAGCAGGATGAAGCCATAAAGGCGTTAACCCCGCGGACGCGGAAAGAAGCGCCGGGCAGGTGACATCGTCCGAGGAGGGGGCGGCTCGTACGGATACCCTAGAAGACCCACTCCCCCTCGCTGTGCGTGAGCTTACCGTCCGAGGTGAGCCAGAGCCTCAGGTTTCCGCTCTTTGCCGTCCCGTTGGCGCGGGAGGAAAAGCCCATCGTGGCGATGACGGCGCCGTCCGTCAGGCTCGCGCCCGCGGCGTACGCGCTGACCGAGAGCGTCCCCCCGGCGCTGAAGAACTCCGACACCCCCCTGAGGAGCGCCGAACGGCTTGCGCCGCCGGCCGACCCGTTATAATCGGTCGAAACCAGCCCTGCGAGCGCCCCGGTATCGCCCCGGGACAGGGCCGCGGAAAACGCATCGACGAACCGGGAGGCCACGTCATTGGGATCGATCTCTTCCTTTTCCGGGGCGGGCGCTTCTTCCGCGGGGGCAGCGAGAGTTCGTTCGGCCAATGCGGCGACAGCGGGGGGCGGCGCCCCGACGTACGTCGTCCGTGCCCTGAGCGTGTACCCGCCGGCCGGGACGGGGCCGGCCGCGTAGCGCCAGCGGCCGTTCTCGTCAGGTGCGATCGTCACCCAGCTCGCGCCGTTATCCACGGAGACGAGGGCGGCCCATCCTTGCGCGACCGTACCCTGCTACGGCGGCGGTTCCGCTCGGCTCCGGTGAGGTCCGCAGCGATGCGGAAGGTCCCGTCACTGCTTTCCGTCCTCTTGCCGTTTACGGTGATGGACGTGATAACCTCCTCTCGTGGGGCAATCGTGGGGGGCGTGCCGGCAAACCCGAGGGAAATCGAGTCGGTATACGTATCGCGGGAAAGCAGGGGGACGAGCCCGCCACCGAACATCTCCACCCTCACGCGGCTGTCGCCGCAGACCGGCAGGATGCGGGAATCCCCCAGGAGGGCAAAAACGCACCCCCGGGTCACCCGGAGATAGTAGCCGTTTTCGAAGACGTCGGCGGCGGCCGTGACATCGGCGCCGGTGACCGGGTCGGTAAAGACCCTCGCCCATCCTGCCGAGAAGAGGACCAGAGACCCCGTCCCCACGGCCGCCCGCATCCGCCCCGAGGTGAGGCTCAGCCGGGCGGTAATGACGATCTTTTTCGCGCCGGTCTTCTCGTCCGTCATCCACCGGGGCTCGATCGTGTCGACGGCAAGGGTCGTGCCGCTCCCCAGCGCCACGAGGCTCCCGTCGGGAAATTCCAGCTCGGCGGAGTCCCCCGGTCCCGTGCTCACGGTATCTCCCGGGCCGACCTTTTCGTGCCGCCAGACCGAGACAAAGTCATCGGTCCCCGCGTATTTTACGGTGACGTGTCCCTCGACCCGGACGATGCGCGCCGCCGGAGCAAGGGACGCCGCCGCGTGCGCTGCCAGACAGAAGAGGGCCGCGATAAGAAAGGCCGTGCGCGTTGCGGTACACATCCGGTCACCTCCGAATCTCAAAATTCCAGGCTCACATAGATCCCGAAGAGTCTCTCTCCGTACGCGAGCTCCGGGTTTGGGGACGAGACGTCCCTGAGGACGCCGTGGAGCCCGAGCGTCCCGATCAGCCCGCCCCGCTTGAGCAGCACCTGCTCCAGGGTGAAATGAAGCGAGTGCTCGCGCGTGTCGTCGGCCGACTCCCGCCGTCTGAAGATCCCCTCGTAGCGCACCGAGCATCTGGTCGGGTGGTCGGTGAGAAATGAAACGGTCATCGCCGTCCCCGCCCCGACGCGCGCCACCGTATCGGAAAGGTGACCCCTGACGCGGTCGTGGATGCCCTCGATCCTGACCTCGCCGAGGAGGTCGGCGGAGAATGTATACCGGTCGGTGTCCTTATGGTACCCGAATTCGGCGCCGACGCCGCCGATGAGCGTATCGAGATCCGCGGCGGTCTCGTCGTCGTAAGCGCTCCAGGGTGCAGATAAGGGCCCACCGGACGGCGGTGCGCGAATCGCCGATCCGCAACCGGGCGATGAGCCGCTCGTCGGCGACCGAGCGCGGCGCGTCGTCGGAACTTTCGCGGGAAAGAGTGGCCGAGAGATCGATCGTCAGATTTCTGAACGTGGAATCGGCATCGTAGAAAAAGGGCTTGACCGAGAGGCTGATCCCGGGGTCCATCGTATCCGTGCGGTAGGGGGCCGGGGACGAATCGCTCAGGCGATCGTGAAACCAGCGAAAGTAGGCGGTGGCAGACAGCATCTCCGACGGCGTGTAGCGCAGGCCGGCCGACAGGGTCTCGCGGTCGATGGAGTGGGTCCCCATGACGCCGATGAAGTCGGGCTCGACCCGCTCGTAGGCCACGAGCAGCGAGAGCTCGTTGCGCAGGGGGGCAAACGAGAGGGCGCACCAGGCGGCGTTCCCCCACACGGCCTCGGCGGCAGGCAGCCTCCGGTCCGCGTTATAACTGCTCATGGCAAACTCGCCGGAAAGCACCAGCCGCTCGTCCATGAGCGATATCCGCGAGGAGAGGGACCAGACGTCATTGCTGTAGTCGGTGACGGCCGAGGGGCGGTACAGCTCGGCGATCTCGGTGTGGACCCAGGAAGCGGCAAGGAGGACGGACCGGGAGGGGTTCACCTCGAACCGGGCGCCGGAGAATACCCTCCGGTAGGTGTCGCGCCGGGCGTCGCGGTTGGTTCCCCCCAGCAGTGAGACCGAGAGCCACGGGGCGGGCCGGTAGGTGGCCGCCGCCCCGAAAAAGGCGTTGTTGAACGTGTAGTTGGAGTAGAAGGCCGAGCAGTCCCCCACGCCGATCTGGAAGGTGTCGCCGGTGATTCCGAGCCTGATCTCGTTTATCATCCAGCTGTCGCCCGGGGCGCGCTGGAGCAGCCGGTCGCTCGTGTGCCTGCCCCAGAAGGAGAAATCGACCCCGAGGCCGGAAGGGAGGTCGCGGGAGAAATTGACTCTGAGGCCCTCGTCGTAGTGCCACGCCTCGCCCGTTTCCGGATCGACGTCGAGCGTGGACGCGCCCAGGTTGCCGTATACGGACTCGTAATAGGTGTCGATGGAGTAGGTCGCCCTGAGATAGCCGCCGTCGTCAAAGTCGGCGGACCAGGCCGCGGGCGCAGAGAGAGCGACAATGCCCAGGGCAAGGAGCAGGGAGGGGGAGAGGAATATGAATACGGTCCGTTTCATAACGCCTATCAGAGGGATGAAAAGGGATTATCCGATCGGGGCAATGTCTACGAATATCTGAAAGTATTGGGGAAAACGGGGGGGTTGTCAAGAGGAATGAAGGGGGGAAGAGCGGCGGATGACGAGCGTCGAAAAAACGAGCCCGTCTGTCAAAAATGAAATAAATCTCGTCCTATTGTATAACCATTTGATAATTTGGTCTTTACTATATCGCCTTTATGCCCTATTATCCACGCATATTCCTGAACGGAGGGTTCCATGAAGGACGGATACACAAAGGAAGGATATCTCGTCTCAAGGCGGTACGCTTACTACGTTTTCGCTGTCCTCTTTGTCATTTACATGATCGATTACGTCGACCGCTATGTGGTGGCCGGGGTCGTCCCTTACCTCAAGATGTCGATTGCCGAGGGGGGACTCGGCCTCTCGGATACCCAGTCCGGCCTGATGATGTCGGTCATCTACTGGTCGATGATCGTGCTCACCTTCCCGTTTTCCATACTCCTGGACCGCTGGAAGCGGGCAAAGAGCCTCGGGGTCATGGTGATGCTCTGGAGCTTTGCCACCGGCATCTGCGCCTTCACCAAGAGCTTTCCGCAGCTCCTTTCTGCCCGCGTGGCCGTAGGTGTCGGCGAGGCCGGGTACGTCCCGGGCGGGTACAACCTGATCGCCGCCTACTTCCCCGAGAAGAAGCGGGACCTCATCATCGGCATTTGGAACGCCGCGATCCCCCTCGGGGTGGTCGGTGGGACGATACTGGGCGGCATCATCGGGGTCCGCTACGGCTGGCGGCACGCCTTCGGGATCGTGGCGATACCGGGGCTTGATACTGGCGCTCCTCTTCTTCCTTATGAGGGACTACAAGACCGTCGCGCTCCTGAAAACCGTGACGGGCTCCAAGACGTCCCAGAAGATCAAGATGAAGGTGGCCGACATCATCAAGGAATTCCTCCACACCCCGTCGCTGCTTCTGACCTACCTGGGCTACACCGGCTGCGTGTTTGTCACCAACGCGCTGTTGTTCTGGCTTCCCTCCTACTTCAACCGCACCGAGGGGCTCCCCATGGACAAGGCGTCCATGAAGTCGTCGGTCGTGTTCCTGCTGGCCATCGTGGGCGCCCCGCTGGGAGGGATATTGACCAACCTGCTGCAGAAGAGGGTCAAAAACGCACGGCTCGTGTTTCCGACGATCAGCTGCCTGGTCTCCGCGATCCTGCTCTTTGCCGCGTTCTATTTCTTCCAGGGCAAAGCCCAGTACTATCTCCTCGTCGCGATGGGGCTGACCATCCCGATGTTTATCGCGGGGTCTGCCGCCGTCACCCAGGACGTCGTCCACCCGGGGCTTCGCTCGATATCGTTTTCCCTCTGCATGGTCGTCCACAACCTGCTGGGGGGATCCATCGGGCCGATCTTCGTGGGGTTCATCTCCGACCGCTCCGCCGATCCCGCCATCGGGCTGACGGCCGGGATAAAATACCTCCCGTTTTTCCTCGCCCTCGGCGCGGCGTTCTTTTTCGTCGGCTCTTTCTTTTACACGAAAGACCTGGCGAAAGTGGAGCGGGTGGTGCTGGAACCGGAAAAATAGCGAGTCTTTCCGACTGCAAAAAGGCCGCGGCGGAAGCTGCGGCCTTTTCTAAAGGGTTTCCTTTCATCGTTTAGCAGAGCGCGTATTAGAAGAACCAGTCACCCTCGGCGTGGATTAGTTTCCAATCGCCCTCATCATTTGATATCCACCACTTAGTTCTACCATTCTCTATAGTACCGTTAATGTTAGAAACCCAACTTGTAGAGAGTACTATTACGTTAACTCCGCTATTAGCAGTGTCCTCATCCATGGGATAGCTGATTCGACCGATCGAATATGTTACATTTATATTCTCTCTGCTATCAAAAAAACTTTGTATTCCACTCATAAAATCTGTTTTTGAACTAAAACCTCCCACGTTACCAGTGTAATCATCGGATATAAGCTCCCTTATGCCATATACATTCTTCACTTCAAATGACTCAAAGAAGGACCGAGCAAACTTGGTGGCTTTGTCTGCGTTCTGATCTTCGATTTGATTACTATACGTGTTGATAGATATAGAAAAGAAAGAGACTAATACGCTACCGATAATTAATACTTTCTTTACTGTTTCCATCATAACCCCGAAGAATACATGAACTTAATAGTCCATTAGCAGGTGAAACGGTGTGAAATGGCCGTTAAACTACTTCAAAGAACCAGTCTCCAGCTGTCTTTTCAATTTTCTTAATTTTGAAATTATCCAGTTCTGAGACCCACCACGTAATTTGACCACTTTTATACGCACCAAGATCACCTTCCCAAATTACTGTTATTTTGTATATCATGTCTTCATAGATAATTTTTTGGATTTCAGATAAGAATCCTATTTCTTGGTCAGATCCAATAAAGAATGCGGTCGTCTGGCTAATAAGATCATCAGCAGAGCTGAAGATCCCCCCGATACCGTCATATGCGGGGGATATAAGGGATTCTATAGCTTTTATATTTCTGGTCTTAAAGTAATCAAGAAAATCTAGGACGACATTCCTTGCTTTTTGTCCTGGATCCATTAATCCAAGCTTACTCTTTTGCAGCTTTTTACTCTTGCCGTTTTGACTTGCTTCGGTTCTTTTCCCACTTTTCATTCTTTTCACCTGATCTGCAATAAGAAGGTTGCAGTTTATTAGAAATTCTAGAATGAGATGGTAAAGTCTAAGGAATATATATTCTCTCCGTAGCGTTTCTGAGTATCCAATGGGCGAGAGTCGAAGTTCCTGTAACTTGCGCCTATGGAGTAGATATATTTCTCTCTCTCTCGTATAAAACTTATCTTGGCTTCATGCGAAGTGGTTCCCCCCTGACCGTTTATGAATTCGCCAGTGTACGATAATCTAAGTCGATTGACATTACTATTGTACGGAAACCGTATATTTAACCCCGTCCTGACTATAGATAAAACCTCCAAAGAGTCTACGTCTGTGCTATGATTAAAGGTTTTCTTAAAACCTACCTGGTAGACTATATAGGGATTCCAATGAATATTTGATAAATTAAATTCACAGCTATAGCTTGTTAAGAGTGTATTAGTATAAGACTCGACATCAGTAACTGAATTGTCGTTCTGTTCGAAATCGTAGCCACAAGAGTAAGACATGTCAACACTATCTAATTTCGAGCTATTCGAAATTCTTAGGCCGGCATTCCTACTCTCTTCGTTTACGCTTCTTGGGTCATTCTCAGATTGTCTGTTCGTGGAGCCATAGTAAATAGCTAGCTGAAGACCTTTAAGAAAGGTTGCTACATCTCGGTAATAGAATGGCGTTAAGGTAATATCACCATAAGAGGTATTAATATTAGTACGATAATCTTTTAGCGTATTATCATTGAGGGAGTCCCTGCTGTGAAAATAATAACTATAGACTTTTAGGAATTCCGACCTCTTGTATCTCAAACTCGCTCTGATTTTCTCTATATCGTTACTGTATTTTCCCATAACCGCGTGAAACTGAGGTTCAACATATTCGTAGTCAACGCTAAGATCTAAATAGTTGTAATAAGCGTCAGAATATTCGTAGTATAAGCCTAATCTTAATGCCAATCCATAATAGGTATCTACTTCATGACCTGCACGGTTAGGATTATACCAGCTTATAGCTAATTCACTTTTGATATTAATTGTATTGTCAACTATATTTGGATTACCGAGCGAACCTAATTCAAAATGCAGATTTGTATCGAGAGATAAAACATCATTACAGTAATCGGTTACTATTGTATCTGGGTATAGTTTGGAGACTTCAGTATGAATATAGGAAATGCCGACAAGATAAGCTGGTATTCTTATATAGGCCTTTGGTGTAAATTCTAGTCGTAAACCACCAAATATGTGTTCGAACGTATCTTCTTCGCCATCGCGGTTTCTTCCTCCAAGTACCTTCATCTTAAATTGAGGGGAAAACTTATACCATCCTCTTATACCTAGGAAAGAATCACTAAAGGTGTAGTTTGTATAGTATTCAAAATTATCTCCAATACTAATAGCGAATTTGTCTTTCTTAGTTATGCCAAAATATACCTCTAATAGTTCCCAACGCTTATCCAAATCGCCAGTAACGACCTTGTCGGTAGCGTGTCTACCTAACAGATGCAGTTTTAGTATTAGGTCATCTTTTAGGGCTTGGCTAAAATCAATTAGGAGATTCTCATTATAGTGCCAGTTATCCCCAGTCCTCAGATTAATATCAAGGGTGGATTGACTGCGGTTTCCGTACACGGATTCATAATACGTCTTCGATATCTGTAGTTGTATCAAGACGTCCAGCTCCGCCGCCCACTCGATGGCGTGCAGGGTCAGCGGAGAAAGGAGGATAATTGAAAGGAAGATGAAAAATAAGACCTTTTTCATAAATCTCCCCGAATGGGAAGGAATTAACGGTCAAGGGAATTGACGAGAACCTATAAAGGAAATTAGGGAATCCTAATTATGGACTGTAGGTTGAACTTTATTACGAGGCAAGTCAAGCAATATTATGTATGCAAATATAATGTTTATTGATGGTAAATGGGGATGGGGAGGAGAAATGAAGATACAAGAACGATATCAGGAGTTTGCGAGCGTTGACAAGTATATAATAATTTTACTATTAGTATGTAACAACTTCGCCGTTATACAAAGTGCATTATCGTACGCCGCCTCTCCAAACGGGTACACGTCGCGGCGGCACCGGGTCCTTATCCGTGGTTAAATCACCTGCCCAACCGACGACTACGCCGAATCTTGCGTCCTAACGAGCCTTCTCCGAAAACTCGATCTTCAGCGTCTCGCCCGGCTCGATCGTTACGGTTGCGTCGAGCACGACCGTGACGGCGCCCCCATACTTTTCGATCCTGCCGGGCAGCTTCAGAACTCCCTTCGAGATCCTCACCTGATCCCTGGGTCCGCCCGCAGAAAGCGACAGCCGCCCGATCTCCAGCTTCCCGTGCAGCACCGAAAGCTCCGCCCGGGCCGTGCGCTCGGCCACCCGCTGGGAAAAGGTCCCCCAGCCGGTGCCCGTCGACCAGAAGGTTTTGAAATCATCCGCGCTCACCTTCGGGGCAAACCCGTAGGCTTTTCCCGGCGCGTCAAACGTAAAGCCCGAGAGCGCGATCACCAGCCCCCAGTTGGCCAGCGCCCGCACGTAGTGGTTGCCGCACTCCACCTCGTTAAACGGGTTGCGGTACCTGCCGTCGTAGCGCTGTCCTGATCCCCTGACGACCGAGAGCCCTTCGTCGAGCAGCCCCTCGCCGATCAGGTGGACGGCGACCTGGTACTCGAAGCCCGTCATGACCTCGTCGGCGTAGACGAACGGCAGGCGGGGGCGGCCGCCCTTCGGCCACGTGCAGATGATCATGCCCGCCTCACCCTCCGTGGCAAAGACCCGCTCCGGGTTGGCATGGCCGGTGAGGTCGGCCTTCCAGTTGTACTCGGAAGAGCGAGGCCAGCGCCTTTCTCACGTGTGCCTCGTCAAAGAGGCGCCCCAGCCCGAAGAGGCGCGCCAGCCCCTCTCCGAAGAGCTGGTCTATGAGGCAGCCCGTCCCGAACTGGTACTTCGGCTCGCCGCGCTCGCCCCTTCTCCTGCCCGCCCATGGATACGTCCGTCGCAGACCGGGGAGAGGCGGTCCGCATTCGGCTCGATCCTCTGGATATAATACTCGCCGTTGAAGAGCTCCCTGTCCATCCAGGCCGCACCCCGCCGGGCCAGCGCCTCGTAGCCGGCGGCCGTATCCTCCTGCCCCATCTCGCGCGCCATCCGGGCGCCCGCCATAAGCGCCCCGACGTAGAGGCTTCCCATCATCGTGTTGGGGCCGTAGAACTCGATGTCGTAGGTGTTGTGCTGGAGGCCCTCCATGACCCCGTCTTTATCGGCGTCCCAATACTTCCAGGCGTATTCGAGGGATTTCTTGACGGGGGGCCACATCCGTTGGAGCCACTCGCCGGTCGCCCGTGAGCAGGTAGTCGCGCCATATCCGCATGACCCCGCCCATCTGGCCGTCTGCCGCGGGGTGGAACCGCTCCCCCAGCCCGGACGTCCCGGCAAGCGTGGTCTCCTCGGCCGCTGAGCCCCAGCGGCACCGAGGTCCGAAAGGCCATCCGACCGTCGTCGCCCAGGTTAAACCGATACTCGGCCTCCCGCATGGAGCGCTCCAGCGCCGGGAAGAGGAAGGCCAGCGTCTGGGCGTAGTTCCAGACGTGGGTGCACGACCCCTCGCAGCAGCCGTCGCCGCAGTGGCACCCCTCGAACGAATAGAAGGTGCCGTCCTCAAGCCTGATGCAGGTGGTGGAGCGGATCGTGGCGATCTGGCTCGAGACGGCGTCCAGCACGTAGTCGGGAAGGGTCGAGGAAAAGAGCGCGTCGTGAAATTTCCTCGTCTGTGCCAGCAGCCGGTCGTGGTGCTCGGCAAGAAAGGCGGCGGCACTCAGCGCATCGGGGAAACGGCGGGCGTAATAGTTGGGCCAGCGCGGCTTTTGGGCCTGGGCCGTCCCGTCCGGCCCCGTCCCGGTCACGTCGGGCCGCCAGTATCCCTCCATCGTGGGAAACGACCAGGTGACGAAAAGCGGCAGCGTCAGTGGTTTCGCCCCGGCCCCACCACCGCCTTCATCCCCAGCGTCGCGATGTCGCCCACCAGCGGCGGGATAGGTTCGGTCGACGACCTCACCGGTCGTCCTCACCTCGTCCCAGAAGGTCAGGAGGTTTTCGAACCACGCCCCCCGCACCCAGGCGCGGGTGTAGGTGACGTCCTTGTGCGGGGTGAACATCCCCATCGACCCCCAGCGGGGCGATTCGGGCTTCTGTTTCTCGGTGGCCATGAGGATGCCGCGCACTCCGTCCCGATCGACGTATTCGTTGTAGTTGGTGAAATCCCCGTCCACAATATTGTGCATGTTGAAGAGCACGGTCGCCGAGACCGGCGCCTTGCCCGGGTTCTTCAACGTAAAGAGGAAGACGGCCCCGGGGATCGAGCTGTCATCCTCGTTGTGGGGGACCAGCGGGTTATAGGCGGTCAGGGTCACGCCGAGCGGTACGTCGGGGTCTTCGAACTCGATCTCGGCAAACGGGTAGCGCCCCGTGAAACGGGCTTTCTTCATGTGGGGAAGGCCCGTTCCCGTGAGGCGGTTGGCGCCGAAGCCGGTTCCGGAAAAGAGGCCGGGGCCGGCCCCCGCCAGCGTCCGCATGGGCCGCTCGGCCAGCACCTTCGTGACGGGATCCTTTTCCTGTTCCCTGGCCCACAGGGTGAAGAAGGAAAAGGCGTTGATGCTCCCCTTATTGGGCCGGTTCTGGATCTCCCAGTCGATCAGCTGGCCGCGGCCCGTCAGCGATATCGTGCCGGTGCCGATGCCGCCCAACCCGAAAGCCACTTCGTCCAGGTACGGGCCTTCTTTCGGTTTCGGCGGTCCGAAGGTCATGAGGTCTTTCGACCGATAGGGTTTGGATTCCATGGCGGGCCTCGCATAAAACTTCTGAGCCACTATACCATATGAGCGTCGGCTTTGGCTCCCCCTATTTTGCGGCTGTCGGAAAAAATCCTTGTATATCGGGACTCTATCGGATACAATTTGAAAAATATCCGGCTGTATCCGGTGCCCACGAGGGCTTTTCGGAAGCCTCTTGGTCCTCGGGTGTTTATGTGGCCGGAGTGTTGGCGCATCCTCCGATCGCTGTCGACAGGGCAACGCGGCGGATGGTCCAGTACACGGTCCAGTACGCGCTGCCCCTTCGGGGTTGGGCCGGTGATCCCCGGAAGGTGAGAGAGAAGATGAAAAAGATTCGCGGCGCCGATATCCTCATCGAGGCCCTCCTGGCGGAAGGGGTCAAGGTCGCCTTCGGCTACCCCGGCGGGGCGATCCTGCCCCTCTACGACCGGCTGTGCGACTGTCCCATCCGGCACATCCTGGTGCGGCACGAGCAGGGAGCGGCCCACATGGCCGACGGGTATGCCCGCGCCTCGGGCTCCGTGGGCGTGGCGATCGCCACCAGCGGCCCCGGCTCCACGAACCTGGTCACGGGACTTGCCACCGCCTACCTTGACTCGTCGCCCGTCGTGGCCATCACCGGCCAGGTGGAGCGCCGCTTCATCGGCACCGACGCCTTCCAGGAAGTGGACATCGTCGGGATCACCGTCCCCATTACCAAGCACAACGAACACATCATGTCGGCCGCCGAAATCTACGGGGCGGTCAGGCGGGCCTTTTACCTTGCCCGAAACGGGAGGCCGGGCCCGGTGCTCCTGGATATTCCCAAGGACGTCCTGGAGGAAGAAGCCCCCTTCGACCCCCTCCAGGAGGTACAAATCGAGGGGTATAACCCGATCGTGGAGGGGCACGGCGGCCAGATCAAGCGGGCGGCAAAGCTCCTGGGCCAGGCGAAGTCCCCCGTCATCGTGGCCGGCGGCGGGGTGATCAGGTCGCGGGCGACCGACGAGCTGCTGCGGCTCTCGCGGCTGTTGGGGGCGCCGATCCTCACGACCCTCATGGGAAAGTCGGCCGTTCCCCAGGATTTCGAATACTACCTCGGGATGATCGGGATGCACGGCAGCAAGACGGCGGTCCAGACGCTTATGGGGGCTGACGTCATCGCGGCGGTGGGGGCGCGCTTCGGGGATCGGGCCGTCCTCTCCTACAAGAAATTCGAGAAGCTTGCCCGCTTCGTCCAGATAGACATCGACCCGGCCGAGATCGAGAAGACCGTCGAGGTGGATATCCCCATCGTCGGGGACGCGAAGAAGGTCCTCCACGAGATCAACAACCGGCTGGCCAAGGACGAGGGGGAGCCGCTTGTCCCCAAGGCCCCGCCGCAGGCCGGCCTCGAGCGCTACGAGATGACCGGGCAGCTTTCCATCCCCGGCGTGGTGCAGACGCTGTCTGACATGGGCGGCGACTGCGTCGTCGTCACGGACGTGGGGCGCCACCAGATATGGGCCGCCAAATATTATAACAGCCCAAAGCTTCCCATCGGGCTCTTTATCACTTCGGGGGGGCTGGGGACGATGGGCTTCGGGCTGCCCGCGGCCCTCGGGGCGAAGCTCGCCGATCCCGCGAAACGGGTCGTCCTGATCACCGGGGACGGGAGCTTTCTCATGAACATCCAGGAGCTGGCCACCTCCAGCCAGCACAAGATTCCGATCCTGGCGGTGGTCATGAACGACCACCACCTCGGGATGATTCGTCAGCTTCAGGACACCTTTTACAAGAAGAAGCACGTGGAGTGCGTCTTCCCGGCCGACGTGGACTACGTCGGCGTGGCGCGGTCCATGGGGCTTGACGGGACGCGGGTGACCGATATCGGCCAGGTAAATGACGCCGTGGAGCGGGGGCTCGCCTCCGACCGAACCTTCGTCGTTGAGTGCATCATCGAGTCCCAGGAGAATATTCCGTATCAATCATATGAGGAATGAACCCGGGAGCACGACCATGCAGAAGATCATTTCGATACTCGTGGAAGACAGGCCGGGCGTCCTGATGCGCATCGCCGGTCTCTTCTACCGCCGGGGCTTCAACATCGACGCCCTGACGGTGGGCAGGACCGAGATCCCCGGCAAGAGCCGCTTTACCATCACGGTCAACGGCGACGAGGCGGTCCTCGAACAGGTCAGGAAACAGGTTCAGAAGGTGCTGAACGTCCACCGGACCGCCGAGCACGACAGCAAGAACTCACAGCTTCGCGAGTACGCCCTCATCAAGATCAACTTCACCGAGAGCACCAAGACCGAGATCCTGCACCTGGTTGATTTCTTTCGGGGCAGGGTCATCGATATCTTCGACGGGGCGGCTATCGTCGAGATCGCCGAGGAGGAGTCCCGCATCGACGCCTTCATGGAGCGGCTCATCCCCTACGGGGTCGTCGAGTCGCTGAGGACCGGAAAGGTATCGATGTACCGCGGCAAGAAGTCGCTCTCGGCCCCCACGAAGGTGGTCAAGCTGGCGGGCTAGCCGTCCCGTGAGACGCCGTCCCGCGGAAGGGGCGGGCGGCCCCGGGGGCGAGGAGGCTACGGGCATTTACCGCGGCCGGGCGGGCCTGTATCTCGGGAAAATCCCGCCGCCACCGTCGGTTTGTAGGGAATAAAGATGGATAAGAAGATCGACCGGATGCTGAGGATCTACCCGAAGGAACAGGAAAAGGAGTATACCCTCTACATCCTCTGCGAGAATAAGCCCGGCGTGACCGCCAATGTCAGCAACGTCATCTCCCGCCGCGGCTTCAACATCACCTCGTTCATCGGCGCCGGCACCATGACCGACGACGTCTACAAGATCATCATCAAGCTCTGCGCCACCCCGACGGGCCTGAAGGGAATCGTCAAGCAGATCGCCAAGCTCATTAATATAATAGAGGTCAAGGACTCCATGACCAACGAGTTCATCGAGTACGAGATGGTCATGGTGAAGCTTGCCTATTCTCCCCAGACCCACGGAGACATCTTTCAGGTCGTCAACCACTACTACGGCGAGATCGTGGACCTTTCCGACGACAGGCTGACGGTGGGCTTCACCGGGACGCCCGCCAAGCTCGATACGATCCTTGCGCTTATCAGGCATTTCGGGATCCTGGATATCGTCAAGTCGGGGATCGCCGTCATGAGGAAGCACGAGGAAAACGGCATCTGAGGCGCTTCTCCCGCCCTCACCGGGGCACCGTCGGAAAGAGGGGACCGATTAGCCGCACCCGTCCCTGAAGGTTCCTCGATAGCCGGATTGACTCCCAGAGGATTATAGAGAAAAACCTTTCTTCCCCGCTCCTGTTTGCGGTTCAGACCTGTTATGGAAAAAGAGATCCTGATCCCCATCCTCATCACCGTTGCCGCGGGGCTGGCCACCGGCATCGGGAGCGTTGCGGCGCTTTTCGTCAGACAATTCAAACATACCTATCTCTCCCTGATGCTCGGCTTTTCGGCCGGGGTCATGCTCTACGTCGCGTTCGTGGACCTGCTGGGAAAATCCATCGCCGAGATCGGCGCGCTCCCGAGCAACATCTGTTTTTTTGCGGGGATTATCGTCATCGCGCTGCTCGAGCGGCTCATCCCCCATGCCTATCTGGGGGAAGGAGACGGGGACGAGGCGTTTCCGGCAGAGGCCGACGAGGTGAGGATGCACCACCGTCACGGCAAACGCGGTTTTCGCGGAGGAAGCGACCCGGAAGAACGGCGCCTGATGAACGCCGGCGTCATGACGGCGGCGGGTATCGCCATCCACAACTTCCCTGAGGGGATGGCGGTCCTCTTTACCTCGATGCACGACCTGACGATCGGAATCTCACTGGCCGTCGCGATCGCCCTGCACAATATTCCGGAAGGGATCGCGGTCTCGATGCCGATCTATTACGCGACCAGGAGCAGGAAGAAGGCCTTCCTCTATTCGTTTTTCTCCGGAGTGACGGAGCCCGTGGGCGCGGTCTTCGGTTATCTGCTTCTTTCCCCTTTCCTCTCGGAGTCGATCCTGATGGGCACGCTCTCGGCCGTGGCGGGGATTATGGTCTTCATCTCTTTTGACGAGCTGCTTCCCGTTTCTTTTGCCCGCGGCGAGGAGCACCTGGCGATCGGCGGGGTCTTCGTCGGGATGGCGGTGATGGCGCTGTCGTTGGCGATCCTCTAGGGCTCTCAGGGAAGCGTCGGGACTATCCCGGGCGCGGTCTGCACCTCGGTCGTGCCAAACAGGGGGTAATCGTGATAATCAGGATGTATAAGCGCCATCTTCCGGCCCTCCTGATCATGATGGTGACGATCGGGTCATGGCTCGCCGAGCTCCCTTTTCTGCCCGACCCCCTGACCGTTTACTGCTCCTTTTCGAAGGTCCCCGTCTTTTCCGGAGAGCCGATAGTCCCGTTCATCGCGATGTGCGGTTTCATGACGATCGCCCACCTTGTCATCGTTTCGCTGGATCTCTTCCTTTTTGCCCGGGTGGTGCCGGGATACATCATGGCTGTGGTTGACTGGATCGTGGAGGGGAGCGCGGGGATAGTGTATCTCTCCATCCTGGCAAGCGCCGCCGGCCTCGTTCCCGGATGCGCCGCCGGGCTGGTGGGAGGCGGCGCTCTGATGCTCATCGTCCTGGGGGCCCTCTACCGGAGGGCCCGGGAATCCGTCGAAAGAGAGGCGGAGCCGCTGTCCAACTCCTCTTATTTCGAGCGCGTCAGGCCGTCTCTCCTCTCGAGGGTCATCTTTTTTGTGTCGCCCCTGTTTCCTTCATATATCATAATCATTCCCGAGGGGATCAGGATTATCGGCGTGCTCTATGACGTCACCTATCCCTGGGACCGGATCGAGGCCGTGAGGCAGGGAGGTTTGGCGACCTTCTTCTCCAATCGTCCCATCAAGCTGAACCAGACCCTCTCCAACACGGTCGAGATCCGTCTGAAAGATCGGAGGAGCTACCCGGTGATTTCGGTTGGGGAGCGAGAGCGGTTTCTGGAGATAACGTCCCGATTCCTGGAAAAGGGACGAGTATGAATGCGTGTTTCTCACGCCCGCCCTCGTATCTCGTATCCATGTCAACTGATCTGAGAGTCACTCCACAGCCAAGAGATCAAGGTCCCCAAAAATGGCCGGAATGTGATGCACACTACTTTTTTCGACGATGCATCGTATACACTTTGAGAGCAATTCTTCTCGATAATAGTAGCCTTATTTTGCGTAACGGAGGTTATAGGCATGAACCGAAAAACGCTCGTGTCATCGATTCTTTTCTTCTTTGTCCTCGGTGCTCTCACGCTCCTGGCGCCGACGAGCACGCTTCTGGGGGCCGACGACGTAACCACGGCGTCCGTAAACGGGAAATACCAGACCCTGCTGATGACCGTCTATGCCCCGCAGGATCAGGCCAGTTACGGATCTTACTACGACTGGGGGTACTCTACCACGACCTCGTGGGGCGGTTACAGTAATCTGCCCTCGGGATACTGGGTCTACGTCTATCCAAACTGGTATATCTGGAAGAGTATCTCGGCGGGCGGCGGGGCGAATTTGACCAAGGCGTCCGTCAGCGGGAAGTATTATAATCTGTTGCGGGTAATAAACGTCCCTCAGGACCGGGGTTCATACGGCGATTTTGACGACTACGGGTACTACAGCAGCACGTCATACGCCGGATACGACTACGTCCCCGCGGGCTACTGGGTATACCTCTATCCAGACTGGTATATCTGGGGAAACCAGAGATAATTCAAAAGGGGGCTGAGGCCCCCTTTCCTTACCCTCTTTGCCTTCTTTGCCGTTCATTTTGTGTGCTCAAAAAAGAAAGTAATAAAAAACGGGCTATTTTTATTATTGAAAAACGCCTTTCAATACCCTATAATCCAAGGGTGAAGGGAAGGCGGGACAGGTCATGGAAACCGTCCAAGCCGCCCGCCGTTTCGATCGGCATCGTCAACGTGTTGCTTCGGTTGCTTCCCCCTTATCTGGTCTATTGACGGAAGACCGGTATGGTACGAGGAAAAGGACGGATACGCCTTCTCCTCATCGAAGGCGAGGGCTCCACTGCAGGCAGTATCGGCCGGACGCTTGGCGCGGCCGCACGCCGGGAGCTTACGGTGACGGCAGCCGATTGCGCCGCGGTGGGGTTGGAGATCCTCCAACGAGAGGAATTTAGCGTCGTCCTTCTGGATCTGAACCTCACGTGCGGCTCCGACGCCGAGACCCTCCAGGAAATCCTTACCCAATACCCGACAATCCCGTTGATCGTGCTGGCCGCCGCCGACGGCAAGGCGGCGGCGCTGGACGCCGTCAAGCGGGGCGCCCACGACTACCTGATCAAAGAAGAGCTGAGCCCAGGCCTGATTGTCCACTCGATACGCCATGCGATCCAGAGGATGAATGACCGGCAGGAGATCGCGCGACTGCACGCGGAGCTCGAAACGCGTGTCGAGGAGCGGACGGCCCGGTTCGGCCTCATACACCAGGAGCTGACCGAAAGGAACGAATTCAATTTCGCGCTGTTTGAGCACAACCCCATCGAGACCATCGTCGTTAACCTGGAAGGCAGGATCGTCAACTTCAACCGGGCCAAGCGGCTGTCGCAGGGAAGGATCCCTGAGATCGGTATGCTGATGTACCGGGATTTCGCCGGCGGACATGATAACGACATGCGGGCCGAATTAATGCGCGCCATGGACCGCGGGGCGGTCAAGCACTTTCCGGAGCAATGGTACGGCGACCGGTGCCTTGCCATAACGATATCCCCCTTTTCGCGGGGGGCCATTATCACATCCCAGGATATCACCGCACAGAAGACGGCCCAGGAAGCCCTCAGGGAGTCCGAGGAGAAGTACCGCCTGGTCGTGGAGAACGCCATAGACGGGATCGTGATCGTCCAAAACGGCCGGTTCAGCTACCTCAACCCGGCGGCCTGCACGATCATCGGCCATCCGAGCGGCGCGCTCTTCGGCAGACAATTCTCCGAATTCGTCGCCCCCGACGATCGGAAGGAAGTAGTGCGGGAGTACCGGAGGAAGCTGTCGGGAGACGAGCGCACCTACCCCACGCCGTTCAGATTCATTGCCTCGGACGGATCCTTTCGATGGGTCGAGGCGATAGCCGCGCCGGTATCCTGGGAAGGAGAGCCGGCGCTCTTGAGCTTCATGCGGGACATCTCGGAGCAAAAGAGCGCCCAGGATGCCCTGAGGCAGAGCGAAAGAAAATATCGGGAGCTCGTCGAGACCCTGGATGAGGGAATCTGGGTCATCGATCGGGGCGGCTCCACAACCTACGCCAATCCCCGGATGGCCGACATGCTCGGATACGGCGTCGACGACGTGATGGGACGCCACCTCTTTTCCTTCATGGTCAAGGCGGCGGTGCCGCACGCCAGGCAGAGCATCGAGCGGTGGAAGAGGGGGATCCGGGAAAGTAGCGAGTTCGAATTCCTGAAAAAGGATGGGACATCCCCTGTTCGCCAGGCTCGTCGCGTCGCCGTTGTTTGAGGAACAGGGGCGCTATGCCGGTGCACTGGCAGCCGTGTTGGATATCACCGAGCAGAAAAGGGCCGAAGCGCTTCTGCGGGAGTCTGAAGAGCGCTACCGCGACCTCGTCGAAAATATCGAGGACATTATCTACGTGGTCGATGCACAGGGCAATATCGCGTTCGCCAACAGGGCATCCGAGCGCTCCACCGGATATGCAAAGGATGAGCTGATCAAGAAAAACTTCCACGACTTGCTGCTGCCCGAATCGTACGAATATGCGGGATGGATATTCGAGAGACAGCTGGCCGGCGAAGACGTCGGTACGTTCGAGCTTCAGCTGAAGAAGAAAGACGGGCAGATCGTCGTCGTGGAGACAAGGGAACGGCCCGTATGGGACGGCGACAGGATCGTGGAAATCCGCGGCCTGGGACGGGACGTGACCGTCAGGAAAAAGACCGAGGAGATGCTCAGGCAATTCGAGGAAAAGTGGCGCAACTTTATCGAGACATCCCGGGACGTCATCTTTCTGACGAACCTGGACGGCAAGATTATCGACATAAATCCCGCCGGGCTGGAGCTCTCCGGATACACGAGGGAAGAGTTCATCGGCAGTAACATCTCCGACAACTATCGGGATCCCGGCGATCGGGAGTTGTTCATCGCCACGATCATGGAAAAGGGATTTGTGAAGGATCTTGAGCTTGACCTCAGGAGAAAGGATGAGTCTATCGCGCACTGCCTGGTCACCGCTACCCAGCGAAGGGATAGGGGCGGGAACGTAATCGGATTCCAGGGGATCATTAAAGACATTACGGAAAAGAAGAATCTTGAGCAGCAGCTCATCCAGGCCCAGAAGATGGAGGCCATTGTCGCCCTTGCCGGGGGGATCGCCCATAACTTCAACAACATCCTGGTAGGAATCATGGGCTACTCGGAATACCTCCTGAGCAAGAAGGGCCGGGACGACCCCGACCACAAGGCCCTCAAGACGATCCACGAGGGGACCATGAGGGCGTCCAATCTCGTCAAGCAGCTCCTGAGCACGGCGCGGGTGGGGCAGTATCACCCCGCCAGGGTGAATCTTAACGACGTGATCGAGGGAATCCTTCCCCTCATCCTGGGCACGTTTAACAAATCGATCGAGATCGTAACCCATCTGAGCGGCGACCTGATGATCATCGAGGCCGATACGGGACAATTGGAGCAGAGCCTGCTCAACCTCTGCATCAACGCGAGAGACGCCATGCCGTCGGGCGGCAGTCTCATCATCGAGACGGCCAACCGGCACCTGGACAGGGAGTTCGTGGAGGCCCATCTCGGACTCCGGGAGGGGACGTACGTGGTGCTCTCGGTTACCGATACCGGCGTCGGGATGACCCCGGAGGTCTCGGAACGCATCTTCGAGCCCTTCTTTACCACGAAGGACCAGGCCGGCGGCAAGGGGATGGGACTCTCGACGGTGTACGGCATCATGAAAAACCACAGCGGAAAGATTACGGTATACAGTGAGATCGGCAAGGGAACAACCTTCCGGCTCTATTTTCCGACACCGGTCGAAGGGCCCTCGGAAGACTCCCCCACCGGCGAAGAAAAGAAAGAGGAAGACCGGACGACCATCCTGTTGGTCGACGACGATTCCGCCGTCAGACAATTGTGGAGCGGTTTTCTTTCGGATCAGGGGTATCGGGTCATTGTCGCCGAAGACGGCGACAGTGCAATCGAGATCCTCGAGGGTCGGCCGGACGGCATTGACCTGGCCATCGTGGACCTGGTCATGCCCGGGATAGGGGGAAAGGAGACCATCCGGAGACTCAGGGAGATACGGCCGGATGTAAAGGTGCTGGCCTCTTCGGGATACAGCGCCAACGGCCAGGCGCGGGATATGGTTCAGATGGATATAGACGGGTTCATTCAGAAGCCGTCGCAACTCTCCGAGCTGATCGAAAGCGTCGGCAAGGCCCTCAAGGGCTGAAAAAAGGGGCCTTTCGGCCCCTTTTCATTCCCGTATTTCGATCTCTTCTAGAGCTTCAATTCCCCCAGCCCCAGCTCCTTGATCTTGTCCTTCGTCGGGCCGCCCGTGAGCTGGTCCCAGCCCATCATGTCGAAGAAACCCTTTTCGAGGCCCGGCATATCCAGCGTCAGCCCCTTGTGGGGGCCCGCGGTCATCGGGGGGTTGCCCCAGCCGCGGCCGTTCATGGCGGCGTCTTTGGCCTTGAGACCTTCGCGGACATTGAAGGCCTTCCTGAGCGACAGGATCCGCTCACCGATGGTCCAGTAGTCATCGGGGGCGAGCTTCCAGCCGGTGGAGGCATTGATGTAGTCGATGATCGGCAAGCGGGCTCGTCAGCGGACCGAATTCGCACATCCCGCAGCCGTTGATCAGCTGCATGTAGAGGGTCGTGGCCTTATAGAGGGCCACGTCTTTCATCTCGCCCTTGGCGGCCTTGATCTCCTTCTTGGCCCGGGGAAAGATCTTCTTCACTCCCCACAGGTTGCCGTAGAGGAGGCTGGCGATGGTGTGTCGGCCCGGGGTCGGCTCGCACTGGTAGGCGAGCGCGAAGCCCTTGTCGAGCTTGGGGTCGTGCATGGGCAGCTCCTGGCCCCCCGCGTGCACGGCGTATTTATCCGCGCCCTTGCCGATCTCCTCGGCGGCCTTTCGGGAACCGTCGGCCAGGAGGTCGCCGATGCCCTCCCGGTTGATGATCTTTTCGACGAGCTTCTTGATCTCGGCGGACTTCCCCCAGCCGAGCTTGAGGCCCGCCGGTCTCTTTCTCGGTGATGATGCCTTTTTCGAAACATTCAATGGCAAAGGCCACCGTCCCGCCGGTGGAGATGGTATCGATCCCGGCCCGGTTGCACATCTCGTTGATCTCGACGATCTGGTCGAGGTCATCGTGGAGGATCAAAGCCCCGAAGGCGCAGAGGGTCTCATACTCCGGCTTGTGCCCCTCGGTCCCCTTGTATTTCCCGGTCTTGATATCGAAGATGCCCCCGCACCCCAGCGGACAGGCCTGGCAGGCATATTTCCGTTTTTCGTTCTTGACGAGCTCTTTGTCCGAAAGCTTGCTGCTCATCGTATCGACGGGGAAATCCTTGTAGCCCACGCCGTCCCAGTTCTTGACCGGGCTGTCGCCGACCTCCGCCGAATAACCGGTGAGGCCGCCGGTGCCGTACTGCTTCATGAGGAGCCGGACGGTTGACGGCTGCGTCGGGATCGAGACGCCGGTGCGCCCGATGATCTTGCTGATGAAATTGAGCAGCATCACGGAGATCTTGTCGGGAGGGCCGATCTTCTTGAACTGTTCCATGAACTTCTTGTTGAGCTCTTTCATCTTCTCGGGGTCGGCCACGGGGACCTTGCTGCTTCCCCGGACGGAGAAGGCCTTGAGCTTCTTGGAGCCCATGATTGCGCCGAGGCCCGAACGCGCGGCGATGCGCCCGGCGTCGGTGACTATCCCGGACATGAGGGAGACCTTTTCCCCGGCCATCCCGATGGAAGCGACCTGGATCTGCTTGTCTTTCAGCTCGCCCTTTATCGCATCTTCGGTCTCGACGGTGTCTCTGCCCCAGAGTTTTCCGGCGTCCTTGAACTCGACCTTTTCGTCGGCGATGTGTACCCAGATCGGGCTCCTTGGCGGCCCCGGTGAAGAAGACCGCGTCATACCCGGCCTTCTTGAGCTCATTGGAGAACTTCCCGCCGCAATTGGCGTCGCCCCAGCCGCCGGTCAGCGGAGACTTCCCCACCACCATGTATCGCCCGGAGAACCAGGCGCCGGTGCCGGTCAGCAGCCCCGTGCAAAAGCCGAGGTAGCTGTCCGCGGAGAGGGGGTTTATCCCCGGTTTTTGCCGTTCGGTGATGACCGCGGCGCCCAGGCCGTAACCCGAGAGATACTTCTTGTAGAACTCTTCTTTCGGCTTGACGACGTCAAAGCTCTTTTTCGTCAGGTCGACGATGAGATATTTTCCCGTGAATCCGCCCGGCATAGTATCCTCCCAATATTGTATGATGACTTATTACTATTATATACGGACGGTCGGGGAAAGCAACTTCTTTTTGGAGGGCACTCTGTAGCCCCACGAGGACCCCGTTCCGGGAGCAGGCCTCAGGCCCCGAATCCGTCTTTTGCGTAGAGAAAACCGATCGGAAAGGCGCGACCGCGAACAAAAAACTCCCGTACGCGGCTGCCGGTTGGACGGTCTTTTTTTATGGGTGTTGGCTTACGGGGTGGGGCACTTGATCTTTTTGAGCTTTTCGGCGTAGACGAAGTTATCGTCGTTTTCGGGGTCATGGCAGGAGACGCAGTCGGCGGCTGTCGTGAGAGACAGCATCTTATTGGCCTTGTTATCCTTGAGGTGCAGGCTGCCGGGCCCGTGGCAATCCTCGCACTGGACCCCGAGCAACTCTTTTGCGGTCAGGACGTTCGTGAACCCCCCGGGTTTCGCATAGCCGGTGGTGTGGCAGCCGATACACTCGGGCTCAAACTGCCGCTCCTTTTCCCGGAGGGTCTCATAGGCCTTGACGTGGGCCGTCCCGGAGACGAAGGAGTATATCTTGGCGTGACACGACTTGCAGCTTTCCATCCCCACGTAATGGGGCTCGACGGAAAGGGAGGCCGTGTCGCGGCCTCCCTCCTCGAGCAGTGATTCCTTTTCCTGGTTCTTAATCTCCTGAAGCTCGTCGGCGGACTTCTTGAAAATAGCCCTGACGGTCGGGTCATCGGCGAGGCTCGAATCCAGCGCCGTCAGTGTCGCCTTCACCGTGTTCGGTTGCACCTTCTCCTTGGCGACGCCCAGCTTGTCGATCCTCTCCTGGACCTGTTTCATCTCGTCGTTGACGACTTTCTCGATGGCCGACACGTCCTTTCCTTCCTTTTTCTGGGCCTCGATATCGGCCGCGAAGATATCAAGCTGCTTTTTCCTCGTGAGCAGCTCCTGGTACTCCAGCGAGTCCGATTTTTCGCTGCCCATCACCAAGAAGCCGTAGGGCCGATTCGGGTCGGTGATCGAAAAGTCCAGGCGATCGACATACTTGCCCCGGGAGAATACCTCGGTGATCAGGGTATTGTTTTCGGTGAGAGGCTGGTACAGGTTGAGGTCCCCCCCGTGTCCCACGATCATCAGGTCGATGTTGTCCAGGCTCTTGGCCAGTATCTTGGCGTCGTTGACGCCGGTGTGGGAGAGCACCACGATAAAGTCCGACTTTTGCCCCAGCTCCTTGAGGACGGCCGCAAGCGACGTCACCGGGTCGGCCACATAGATGCCGAGCTCCTCCTGCCGCTTTGTGGAAAAGTCCGCATTGGTCCCGATTACCGAGGTGATGCCCACGCGAAACCCGTTGACCTTGACCACGACATAAGGATCGAAGACATACTTGTTTGTCTTGGCGTCAAATACGTTGGCGGCAAGAAACGGGAACTTCGCCGTCTTCTCAAGGTCCTTGAGATAATCGGTGCCCAGCGCGAAATCCCGCTCCCCGAGCCCGAGGGCGGTCCAGCCCATCGCATTGTACGACTCGATGATCTTCTTGCCCTGGATGGCAAGCGCGATGTCGGGATTGTCGCCGTAGTTATAGTCGCGGAAAAGCAGATCGCCCGCGTCCAGGAGGATCGGGTCCTTGACCTGCCCTCTTACCATGCCGATGTAGGTGGCTTTCCTTGGCAGACCGCCAAGCTGATTGGATTTTCACCCACAGGGCTCGGTCTCGCCGAGGAGATCATTGCTGTACACGATGGTAAAATCGGCCGGTGCGGGCGTGTAGTTCTTGCAATAGGATACGCCCAGGAAGACGAAGAAAATCGCCAGGATAACCACCACGTTGGGCCGAATACTCTTACTCATTAAGGTTCTCCATAGGAATTTGTGGCATTATAGAACATCGCAAAGCGGCTGTCAATACGGGGAATCACCCGGGAATCAAAATAAGCTTTGAATATCGATGGGCGGGTGATACAATACGCAAGACGACATTTTTAGTCAGGTTTTCCCCGCCCGAAGACCGGGGGGGAACTGAAGAGGCCCATTTAGAGAGGTACCGTCATGAAAAAGGAGTTGCAGGACCTATTCAATAAATATCTGAACCGGAGGGATTTCCTCGGGTCGGCGTCCAAGGCGCTCCTGGCGCTGGGCGCCATCCCGCTGGTCGGGTCCGCGGCCCGCGCGGCAACACCCACGGGCACCACCATAACCTCGTCGGGATCCGGACCCCGGACGCTGCTCAAGAACGGATTGATCGTCGACGGCACCGGCGCCAAGGGGTACGTCGGCAGCGTCCTCATTTCCGGCGATAAGATCCAGGAGGTCGCCCCCGGGGCGCTGACGGCCGCCGGCGCCACCGTGATCGACTGCGAGGGCAAGGTGATCGCCCCCGGCTTTATCGACGCCCACTCCCATATGGACTGGTACCTCCCCGTCGTGGGGCATGAGGAGCTCAAGACGCCGTTTACCGCCCAGGGGATCACCACCTTTGTGGCCGGCAACTGCGGGTACGGCTTGGCGGGGCACCGGAAAGGTGCCGACCGGAACTCCCTGGTCTATCTCGGCGGAGCCAAGGACTATTTCACCATCGAATGGGACAGCATGGAGGACTATTTTGCCCGCCTCAAGAAAGTCGGGATGAGCCATAATCTCGTTAACCTTGTGGGCCACGGGACAACCCGGGCCTCCATGCGCGGATTTGACCCCTCCGTCCCTTCGGGTGCTGAGATGTCCGAGATGCTGGGTCTTCTCGGGGATGCCATGGACCAGGGGGCCTACGGCGTCTCCTTCGGGCTCGGGTACGAGCCGGGCCTCTTTGCCAAGACCGATGAGATTGAGCAGGTCTGCCGCCTCGTCAAGGAGAAGGACAAGGTTATCACCGTCCACTCAAGGGCCTACTCGACGCTCTCGGGCACCTACCCGATCAAGCCGCTGGGCGCGCCCCACAACCTGATCTCCCTAAAAGAGATGTTGGACGCCGCGCGCAATACCGGCGTCAAGCTGCAACTCTCCCACCTGATCTTCGTGGGGTCGCTGACCTGGAAGAACTGCGACACGGCGCTTTCGATGATCGACCGGGCCATCGCCGACGGGGTGGATGTGAAATTCGACACCTATGCGTATCATTGCGGCGTCTCCCACATCAACGTCTTCTTCCCGCCCTGGTTCCTGGCCCGGACTCCCGAGGTCTACGACGATAAGGCGGCCCTACGCAGCATCAAACTCCAGTTCACGTTCATCGAAAAGGTCATGGGCTTCGGTATGGGCGACATCCAGATCACCTACGCCAATAACGACGAGCTCAACCAATACAACGGGATGTTCCTGTCGGAGATAGCCGAAGCCCGGGGGATGGATCGCTACGATAACTTCTTCGACATGGCCAAACGCTCCAAGGGTGTTGCCCGGGTACTGAACCATCGCTATTCGAACCCCGAGGTCGTCGAGACGCTGATGCGCCACCCAGCCTCGCTGTTCATGACCGACGCCTGGGTGGAGGGGGCAGGGGTACAGAACCCGGCGGCCTTCGGCTGCTTCCCGCGGTTCCTGGAATGGGCGCGGGACAAATCGCTCCTTACGACCGAGGAGGTCGTCCGCAAGATGACCGGGGCCACGGCGGAGCGCTTCAGCGTGAAGGACCGCGGTTTCCTCAAGAAGGGGTTAGCCGCCGACGTAACGGTCTTTGACCCCGTTGGCGTCAAGGACAACAACACGCTCACCGAAACGGCCAATGCCCCCACCGGCATCGAGCTGGTCTTTATCAACGGCAAGCGCGTGGTAAAGGACGGGAAGGTCGATCCCACGGTGAAGGCCGGGGTCGTGGTCGGGTAGCGTTGTCGGTGCGGGCGCGGATTTTATGAGGGGAACCTTTTATCGAAAAGGTTCCCCAAACCATCTCCCGAGGGTCCGTGAGTCACGAAAGCAGGCATTTGAGTCCACAAGGGGACAGACATGGGATTAAACGAGAAAGTACCGAATCAGCTCCTCTACCTGACGTTTATGACGGCCGAGGAAATAGTCGGCAAGAATGGATTGAATACGATTCTCAACTACGCGGGACTTCAGAGGTTCGTCGACAACTACCCGCCGGATAACCTCGAGCTGGGGGTCTACAATAGAGACTTCATACAGTTTCTTACGGGCGTTATCGGCGTCTTCGGAGAAAAAGGCGCCCGACCGATTCTTTTCAGGGGAGGGATGAGGTCCTTTGAGATCATGAAGGAACAGTTCCCGAGCCTCTACGCCCTGGAAGGCATCGACAAGCTCGACAGGACGCCCGATAAACTGTTCGGTGAGCTTAAACGGATCTATCAACTGATCGTCGACGCGTCGGTCTACATACACGGCGACATCTATAAGTACTACGAAAACGAGGAAGGACTCATACTGGAGATTTCCCCCTGCCACTGGTGCCTCGACCTGAAGACGGAAAACCCCATCTGCTTCGTCCAAACGGGATTTCAACAGGGCCTCGCCCGCGCGATCCTGGGCCGAACCCTCACCATCGAGGAAACCAGCTGCATCGCGAGGGGCGACCGGATATGCAAATTCGTCATACACCGGCCGTCGAGCTGACGACGGACGCAAATTACTCTCTCTCTCTTGAGATACCGCTTATATCCTCCCTGCGCGCGTCTTTAGCGGCTCCCGCGCCGAGTCGGGAGTCAAGACCGCCCCGACCGCGTGCCCCTCTCCCCGGCCGTTTTGCGGCCGTTATCCCTTTTTGCTTTCAAACGTGCACGATTCGTCACCCCGGGCGACGCACTGCGTCTCGATAATCTGCATACCCTTAAAGCCCGCCGCGTGGAACATGGCCTCGAGCGCGCCGGCCTGAAAATCGCACACGGTAACGGTCGTCTTTTCCTTGAAACCGAGGACGAACGGCGAGTAGTGGAGGACGGTGCGAAATATCCCTTTTGCGCCGTCTATTTGTTCTATTACGTTGAAGCCCCACCCCCGCTTTCCGGCGGTATCGGCGTAGAACTTCACGAGGTCGTCGCCGGTCAGTTTAAGGAGATCGATCATGATCTTGGACATCGACATGCCGATGTCATACCCCGCCTTGCGCATGAAGACCTTGGCGAGGTTTATGCCGCCGAGGTCCGCGGCAGACCGCATCATGTTACCGAAGGTCCCCTGGGGGGTGATGACGATCCTGTTGCCGAGCATGACGAACATGCCCTCGTTGTCGACGGTGATGGCCTGCTTGATCTGATCGAGGGTTTCCTCGGGATTGGGGGGTCTGTAAGCCATAGCAGTCTCCTTTACCTTCAGATACAGGTTTTTTGGGGGTTCTCCCAGATTATCGCTCTTAGCCACTTGTATTCTACTTGTTAGATTATTGCAATAGAAAAAATAATGAATTATTCAATATGTACGACGCGATACATTCGCGAATGTTTATTCAAAGACGCCTTTAAGGCGCTTTTGTCAGTCGTCGGAATGTTCTCTCATTTTCGACTCGGGGTCTTACGGCAGTTCCCTATCGATTCCGATGAATCCAACGTGGCGCAGTAAGGGCATCCCGACAATCCCCTTGACCGCGGTTGCCCGGATAGCCTATAATCAACCCACACGTACGCACGGGATGGATAGTCATGAAAATCCTCCATACGGCCGACCTCCACCTCCGGGCCGAAGGCGACGATCGGTGGGAAGCGCTGACGGCCGTCGTCGAGATCGGCAGGAAAGAGAAGATCGATGCGCTGGTCATCGCCGGCGACCTGTTTGACCGGGGGATCGACGCCGAGCGGCTGCGGACGGCGGTACGGCCCGTTTTTGACGGCGCGGGGTTTCCCGTCGTGATTCTGCCCGGCAACCACGACCGCGACTCGTTTCGCGCGGGCGATTACTTCGGCGCGGACGTCACTATCCTCTCGGATATCTCCACCCCCTTCGAGCGGGGCGACGTATCGCTGGTGGGAATTCCCTTCGAGCCGGGCAACCGCGAGCGGGTGCTGGCCCGGCTCCACGACCTCAGAGGGCAGGCTCGATCCGGGCCGGGTCAATATCCTGATCTATCACGGTGAGCTGTTAGACACGTTCTTTTCCCGCGCCGATTTTGGGGAAGAGGGCGCCGACCGCTATATGCCGACCAGGCTTTCGTGGTTTGCCGATCTGGGCCTCTCATACGTGCTCGGCGGCCATTTCCACTCGACGTTTACCATCCGGACCTTCGGCGACGGCGGCTTTTTCGTCTATCCCGGCTCGCCGGTCTCCGTCACCAAGAAGGAGACCGGACAGCGCGCCGTCAATCTCTTCCAGACCGGCTCCGCCCCCGTGCAATTTTACCTCGATACCGCCCACTACGTGGACGAGGAGATCGTCTGCGACCCCTTTTCCGACCGGCGACCCGGTTCAGATCTGGTTTCGGAGAGGCTGGAGGGCCTTCACCCCGAGCGCGGCGCCGCTCGTCTCGGTCAAGGGCTTTATCGACGGCGCTCGCCTCGGGACCAACGAATCCTCGCTTCTGGACGAGATCAAGAAGATCGCAAAAAACAGGGGCGTTGTGGACGAATATTCCGTGAAGGACATCTCATCGATCCTGTCCGACGACCTCTTTTCGGCCTTCGAGAGAGCGGCTTTCCGCCCAGGGACCGGACGATGAGCGGAGGGCGCGCATCACAAGGATGGTAATCGAGGCCATGATGGAGGCGGGACGGTGAGGATCGAGTCGTTTCACATTACCCATTACGGCCCGGTTCACTACAGAGAAGCCCTTCACGCCGTCGGACTTCACGCTCTTCTGGGGAAAGAACGAGCGGGGAAAGACGCTCACCATCGACGCCCTGGTCAAGCTGCTGCTCGGCAAAGAAGCGAAACGGTTTGTCCGGATAGACCGCGTGGAGGAAAAGCCTTCGGGGTATGCCGTCGTTACCGTGGACACGTCGCGGCACAAGATGCCCGACAAGGGCTCCCTGACCGATCTGTGCGGGCTCACCGAGGCCGAGTGCCGCAACGTCTTCATCGTCAGGGCCAGCGACCTTTCCATCGGCCGGGATGAAAAAGAGCCCGAGGCGGATTTTTACGCCGCCGTCACCGATCGGATCACCGGGATGGAAACGCGAAGGATCTCCCGGATCAAGGAGGCCCTCCTTTCCCTGGCGCGTATCACGCCGACGGGGAGGTTCAGGGATATCCAGGACGAGGGGCTCAAGTCAAGACTCGAGACGGCACTCGGCATGACCGAAGAGATCCAGCGGCTCTCGGCCGACATACAGACGGCCGGACTGGATGCGCTGGAGCGCGAAGAGGTGGATGTCGCCGACGAGATAAAACGCCTCGGCGATGAGCTGTCGGCCCTGGACGACGCCCGCAAGCGGACGCAGTACGAGACGGGTCTGACCGCGCTCGAGCGGCTCGAAGAGGCGGTTCGGGCCGCGGCCCGGCTGGAGCGCTACCGCGGGCAGGACGAACGGGCGTGGCATGACGCCCGGCGGGAGATGGAAAGGATCGCGGCGGAGATCGGCCGGCTTCGCGACCGGGCCGACGCGAAACAGGCGGAGTTTTCCCGGGTAACCGAAGAGCTTGGGAAAAAGGAGCGCGATTTCCGAGCCCTTGAAGAGCGCAAGCGCAAGGTCGACGAGGAGGTAAGGCCGAGGCTCGTCGACTACGAAAAACGCCTGGGCCGGAACGCGGAGAACAGCCAGAAGAAGGGGTATCTTACCCTCGTTTCGGCGTGCTCCGCCGCCGTCTTGTGTTTCTCGCTGTTCGGCGCGATCGTCCGGCCGCACCCCCTGTTCATCGCGGTTTCGGCGGCGGCGCTCGTGGCGACCGTTGTCTTCGTCGCCCTCCTGTCCAGGGTCGTCGGCGCCCGCGCTCGGCTTGAGCGGGACTTCCAGGAACTCAGGCTGGACCTCTCCCGGCTGGAGCTGGCGGGTAAGTCCGTACCGGAGACCCTGGCAAACATCCAGAAGTTCTCCGAGCACTACAAGAAGCGCCTCGACGAGATCAGCCGCCTGAGGCAGGACCGATCGGTGCTCGAGCGTGAGATTGGGGATATCCTCTCGGTGGCCGTCCCCCGGCAGGAAGAAGCGGCCGGGTCGGCCGGGCGGACGATAGCCGATATTCAGAGGCAGACCGGGTGCAAGACCATAGATGAGCTGGGCGAAAGGCTCGCCGCCAAAAGGGAGGCGGACGCGACCGCGGCCCAGCAGGTGACAATCCTGGCGGGCCGGTTCGAAAAAGGGACCGGGGATATCAAGGGGGACATCGAGGGCTGGCGGCGCAGGGTCTCGGAGCTTTCGTCGTATCGCGACAGGGCGCCGGGTATCAAATTCACCGAGCCGGCGTACCAGGAAAAACAGAACGAGAAGAAGGCGGCCGAGCAGCGGACGGCCGAGCTCTCCTCCCTGCTGACCGATTTCAGGAAGCGGCTTGAACAGGTCGAGCGACAGGCGAACGTCGTGCTGGCACCCGGGGACGACTATATCCGATTGTGATTCCTCTTCCGACCTCGCCTCGATCGCCGGCAAGGCTATCGGCTTTCATCTCTGAGCACGAGGCCGACCGGGACGCGGCCCTGGCAGCGGTGGCCATCTTCGACGAGATCGAGCGGAGGAAAAGGGGCGCGTCTCGCTCCTCTTCGACGGGAGAGCGCCGTATCGGACTATTTTTCGACGATTACCGGCGGGCTCTATGACTCCGTGATGTTTAATCCCGCCGACGGCGTGATCCGCGTCAAAAGGCGCGACGGCACCGTGCTTACCGCCGACAAGCTCTCATCCGGCGCCTACGACCAGCTCTATCTGGCGGTCCGCCTGGCGCTGGGGCGGCGCATCGCCCCGGACGGGGCGGGCTTTTTCATCATGGACGACCCCTTTATCCGGTCCGACCCCGACCGGCTCGTCGCTTCAGATGCGGATGCTGGCCGATATCGCCGCCGAGGGGTGGCAGGTCATCTACTTCTCCTCCAAGGGTGAGGTCAGGGACGCCCTGGCAAAGGAGATCAAGAAGGGCGCCGTGACGCTCCATGAGCTATGACTGGGTCCTTGCCCCGGACGTCTTATTGTCCGCCTAATACCTTTCCACCGCGTGCGCCAACCCCTTGACCATCTCGGACTTGATCATCGTGCCGTATATCTTCTTTCGAATCTGCGGGATACGCGCCAGCAGGGTCAGGAAGATATTGATCCTTCGGAACGCCTTGTCCGTCTTCTGGGGGAACTGAAGGAGCCCGTGTTTCTTGTAGTACCGGTAGTCGGAGACGAACGGGAAGCGCAGCCTGCCCGACACGTCGTCGCGGAAGAGCTTGCGGCCCGCGACTCCCATAAACGTCATCGATCTAATGTACCCCGTCTCCGGCCGCCTCCACGAGCCTGCCCGGCAAGCCCGGTGATGAGGCCGGAAAGCGCCGCCGAATCCGCGATCTCGTCGGAGACGAAATCCACGAGGCTTGCCCCCTGGGTCTCGAGGTAGCCGCGCAGTGCCTCCGTCAGGGGGGCGGTCGCCGAAAGCGGGCCCGAAATGAGGCAGGCGACCTGCTTTCCCTCAAGGACCGGGATATGGGTCATGAAGAACGAGCGGTCGAAGAAGAGCTTGAACCGCGACGAGAGGTAGCGGTCCCTGATGGTCCCGGCAAGGACCAGGATATCGGCGGGGATGACGACCCGTTTGTAGAAGTCGATGAAACCGTCTTTGCCCGTGTACGCACAGGTGTTGTCCCAGCCGCAGCGGATGCAGCCCAGGCACCCTCCCGCGATGTCGATATCGTTGAGGTTGACGACCTCAGGCGGGGTGGACAAGGAGCGGCCGAAGACCTCGATCATCCCGGCCAGATTCGTCTGCCCCTCGGTGACGTCGGTTATGACGACGACTTTTTTTGCGCCGGGGTCGACCGTGGCCGCGGGATGGCGGGTTTGTAGCGGAATGCGCTCTCGGGACCGGGTGCAAAGAGGCGGCTCGTCGGGGTCTTGCGCTCGGACCGTCTTGAAGAAGTCGTCGGCAAAGAGAAGAAGCCGCCGGCGCTCGGCCTCGTTCATGAGGTCGTGCATCTCCGGCGAGTGATAGCCGGCATACCGCATGCCGAGGTCCTCCGATATCGCGCGGACGTAGCTGTGGGCGGTCTGGTCGTAGAAATGGATCGAGGTGGACAGCGACGCGGCGTATTTCCCGGCAAAGGCGCCGGCGGCGCCGCGCTCCCCGATCAGCTCGATGAAGCGCATCATGCCCGGCGTGGACGAGCAGGTAGTAGAGGGGGAACGACCAGAGGACGGCGTCCGATCCCCTGCACCGAGTCGATGATCTCGGAGAAGGCCGCCTGGTCGTTTTCGATCTTCTTGATCTGCTGAGCGACATGAAACGTCGTGTATTCGTGTCGGGGGAACTTCTTGATGATATAGTTGACGTACTGCATCGTGACGGACAGGTCGCCCTTGGGGCTTCCGGCGAGTATGGTGATCTTCATCTGAATACCTCTCTGAGCTATTTAATATAGGAACGCGGTCTTTACTCACTGCATAGGGGAGCAACCGGCGACCGACGGCTCGCTCGTCGGTCCCGGATTACCTCAAAGATCGTGATGCGGCGCGAAACCTTTCAATTCCTTGCCCGGCGGCCGACCTCCGGGCGCGGCCTGCATGTCGACGAGTGTTTGGATGGTTTCCCGACACCAGTCGATGGTCGCCCTGGATCGATGTTTCCCGAAGCTGAGCGTCATGAGCCAGAAGGGGACGTCCCCCTGGCCCGGGTGAGCGTCCGCCTGGCGGATATGCTGTTCGATGGCGTCGTAAACGGTAAGCCTCCGCTCGTGGAGAGCCATTTCCTTTTTGACCTTCTCGATGATGACGGTAAGGGGAAGCGCCTTGGCAAAGAAGACCTGGAGGAGGAGCTCGATCCTGATCGGCTGCTCTTCCGGGTCCCGCAACAGCCAATCGGCCAGCGCCTTTCGGCCGAGATCGGTGGGCGTATAGACGGACCGATCCGGGCGACCCGGGGTTTGCAGCGTCTCCCGGGTGATGAGTCCCTCGCGCTCCAGTCGTCCCAGGACCGGATAGAGGTGGCCGAAGTTTTCGTTCCAGAAATGGGAGATGGAGTTGTCGGTCACCTTCTTGATGTCGTAACCCGACATCGGCGCGAGCGATAAAATGCCCAGAATCGCGAATTTCGTCTTGTTTTCTTTTGGCACTTTCTGCCTCCTTATAGCACTATGATATATATCACAGTGATATATGTCAAGAAGAAAATAGCTGCCCGACGTATTTTTCTGTCACAATCTGATGGCTATCTCCTGTCGGATGGGCTCCTTCCCGCCGACTTGCTCCTCGGAATTGGCCTTGCCTTTTCGGGATACTATTTGATACTATAAAATAAGCAGCTTAACGGTCTTCCCGGTGCCGCCACGGCGCGTGCTGAGCCCCATGAAAATCGTGCCGCGGCATCTCTATCGAGCGGAGAATCGAGGTCCCGAGTAATGTCGTTTCGGCCCGCGTGGTGGATCAGGTTCATGGCCTGGATATGGCCCGTCACCCGTATCGGGGCGCGGATCTATACGCTTCCCGTCGTCGGCCGCCTGCTGACCTTCCTGACGCTGCCCCTCTTTTCGGCCCGCGAAACAGAGCCTCACCTACGTGCCGATCAACCGGGAGCTGTCGGCGGGGCCGTCCGTCTTCCTCCCGCGCGAGATCACTGGCCGACCTCATCGGCCGATCCGCCCACCGGGCGATCATCCACCAGTGCACCTGCCGCCTCGACCGGGGATGCGCCGACCACGACACCGGTATCGGGTGTATGCTTCTGGGCGACGGCGCCGCCGAGATCGACGGCAGGATCGCCCGTCACGTCTCCACGCGCGAGGCCCTCGATCACCTGGACCGGGCGCTCGAGGACGGGCTGATGCCGCTGGTGGGCCGGGCCCCCATCGATAACTCATATCTGGGGGGTGCAAAACCGGGGGCGGCTGCTGACGATCTGCTTCTGCTGCCGGTGCTGCTGCACGATCCTCGGGGCGGGCAGGTTCCTCCCCTCGGCCGTTCACGATTCCATCGTCGCCGCCGAGGGTGTCGGTCATCCGGACGGATCCCGGCCGCTGCACCGGGTGCGGGGCGTGCGTCCGCGAATGCTTCATGGGGGCGCTCTCTCTGGCGGATGGAACGGTCCTGCGCGACCCCTCACGCTGCAAGGCCTGCGGGAGGTGCGCGGCGGTCTGTCCCGAGGAGGCGATCAGTGTGACGATCGATCATGAAACCGCCCGGGCCGAGCTGATCGGGCGCGTAAAAAGATACGTCGATTTCGAATAACGTCGATTTCTAATGACAAGTTACCGCGGTCGGCCGGGAGTCCATGGCGGGCCCCGGCGGCCCCAAACCACCCTTCTTTCGGACCAGGACGATGCAGATTGATGAATTTCGGCGGCTCGATCGTATGATCCACCCCGCGTCGGTGGCGGTGGTGGGGGCATCCCACACACCGGGAAAATTCGGCTGGCTTTATCTGAAGGCGCTGTCCGATATAAGCTTTTCGGGCAGGCTCTTTCCCGTCAACGATCACGTCCCGGAGATCCTCGGGTTCAAAACCTATCCCTCCCTCAAGGACCTTCCCGAGGTCCCGGACCTGCTGGTCGTCACGGTGCCCGCCCGCTTCGTGGCCCAATACCTCGAGGAGGCCCTGGCCCTCGGGATTCGGGGCGCCGTGGTGATGTCCTCGGGGTTCGCGGAGCTGGGCGAGGAGGGTAAGGTCATGCAGGGGCGGATCGCCGAGATCGCCGCCCGGGGGATGCGGATCATCGGCCCGAATTGCTTCGGGATCTATTCTCCCCGGGCAGGGATCACCCTGATCCCCGGCGCCGGGTTCTCCCGCGACCCCGGCCCGGTCGGCTTTTTCGCCCAGAGCGGCGGCATGACGGCCGACCTCGGCCAGATGGCGATGAGCCGGGGGATTCGCTTCTCCGCGATGATCAGCTACGGCAACGCCGCGGACGTGGACGAGATCACCCTGCTCGAATATTTCGCCGCCGACGCCAATACCCATTTTATCGCCTCCTACATGGAGGGGGTCAAGGACGGCAGGCGGTTCTTCAAGCTGCTCAGAGACGTGGCCAGGATAAAGCCGGTCGTCATCTGGAAGGCGGGGATCACCGAAGCGGGAGGACGAGCGGCGGCGACCCACACCGGTTCGATGGGGGGGAACCGCGAGGTATGGGACAGCCTTTTTTCCCAGACCGGGGTAATCGGTGTCCGGGGCCTCGATGAGATGCTGGACGTCCTGATGATGCTGGCCTACGTCTACCCGCGGGGCGGGAGGAACGTCGCGATCGTCGGCGGGGGCGGGGGGCTGGCCGTGGAGGCGTCCGACCTTGCGGAGCTGGCGGGACTGCGGCTCCCGCAATTTCCACCCGGGGTGACCGAACAGATCGCCGCGCTCCTGCAGGGGGCGGGGTCGTCTCCCGCCAATCCGGTCGACGCGGGAAACCCGGTGGTCCACCCGAGCGTCCTGATCAAGATCATGAAAATGGCCGCGGCCCTCCCCGAGATCGACGCGCTGGTCGTGGTCCAGTTCCTCTTTCATGTCTATGTCCTCTTTCGCCGCGTGTCGGGACAAAACGACATACCGCTTTCGACGTTTGCGACCTACCCGGTCCTCGCCGAGGGGATAAAAGAGATCTGTAACGAGTTCGGAAAACCGGTCATCGGGGTATTCCCCGAGACGGCGACCGCCGAAAACGACGAGGAGGTCCAGCTCGAGATCGAGTGGCGCAAGGCCCGGCACGCGCTGCTGAACGCCGGGGCCCCGGTCTACCCCTCCATGGAGCGGGCGCTCAACGCGCTGGCCAAGACCGCGCGCCGCCTCGAGTACCTCAGGTCGCTGGGGATCGTGCCCGCGCCGATCGGGGAGCGCTGCGTGGTGACGCAGTATTGACGACACCCCAGAGCTTCATACTCAACCCCTCCCGCGCTCGCCTTTCCCGGGTGACGGGCAGACCACGGGAGGGTCGATTCCGGGGGTGGCACGGACGATCGGCAGGTTATCCGTGGTTTATGAGATGCAGCGTTAGCTCGTGCCGCCCGGACACGGTACTCCGATGAAACGCGACAAGGAGCCCCGGGAGCGCAGCGCCACCATTCGGCAGGACATCATCGAGCTGATGAAACAGGGCCCGGTAACCCCCTTTGATCTGTCGGGGATCCTGCGGATCTCGGAGCGCGAGGCCGCCTTTCACCTCGCGCACGCACTGGAGTCGGCCTCGTCCAGGTACCTGATCGAGGTAACCCCGGCCCACTGCAAGTCGTGCGGGTTCATCTTCCAGGACCGAAAGAAGGTGGGAAAGCCCTCCCGTTGCCCCCGCTGCCGGGCGACGAGGGTCGAGGCGGCGGCCTATATGGTCAGGGAGAAATAGAGAGGGGCGGCTCCCACCACCGGTGTGACCGGAACAAGACCCGGATCGTTGGCGATCCTGCGTATCTGCGCTCGAAAAAAGGCCGCACGTCAGCAATTTCCTTGAAAACAACCCGTTTTTGTGCTATGAAGTCATTTTTAGCACGAAGAGACTCACGGGGCGGCCGGCACACCGGGCCCGCCCCGTCCGATATCCGGATAGACCAATCACCGTCAGCATACTCTATTGGGGGGTATCCACATGAAAGGCGTCATACTCGCAGGCGGTCTCGGCACCAGGCTCTTTCCCCTGACCAGGGTCACCAACAAACACCTCCTCCCCGTCTATAACAAGCCCATGATCTTTTACCCGATCCAGGCCCTTGTCAACGCCGGGATTTCCGACATCCTGATCGTCACCGGCGGCAATAGCGCCGGCGACTTCCTCAGGCTCCTGCGCAACGGCACCGATTTCGGGCTCAAGCGCCTCAATTATGCCTACCAGGAGGGGGAGGGAGGCATTGCCGACGCCCTGGCTCTGGCGGGACACTTCGCCGAGGGGGAAAAGATCTGCGTCATCCTCGGTGACAACATCATCGAAAAAAACATCGCCGAACAGGTGACGGCCTTCGAAAAGCAGAAGGGAGGCGCCCGCATCCTCCTCAAGAAGGTCTCCGACCCGCAGCGGTTCGGCGTACCCGTATTTAACGGTGAAAAGATCGTCAAGATCGAGGAAAAGCCCAAGGACCCAAAATCGAACTTTGCCGTCATCGGCATTTATATGTACGACTCGAAGGTTTTCGATATCATCTCGGACCTTTCGCCGTCCGACCGGGGGGAGCTTGAGATTACCGACGTGAACAACAAGTATATCGATTGGGGCACCCTCAGCTGGGGGGAGATTACCGGCTGGTGGACGGACGCGGGGACGTTTGACTCGCTGCTTTCGGCGGGAAGCCTTGTGGCGAAAACCGGCGCCAATTTGACTAGACTAGATGGAACACGACAAGTCAGGGCACGGGCTGGATAGGGACGGGGTATGCATGAGACGCGGATGAGGACTGACCGATGATCGATGGAGTCAAGATAAAGGAGCTCAGGGTTATCCCCGATGAGCGGGGCCGGCTCATGGAGATCCTGCGCTCGGACGACGAGGCCTTCGCCCGGTTCGGCCAGGTCTATATGACCACCGCCTATCCCGGGGTTGTCAAGGGGTGGCATTACCATAAGATCCAGACCGACAACATGGCCGTCGTCTCCGGCATGATGAAACTGGTGCTCTACGACGGGCGGGAGGCAAGCGCCACGAAGGGCCAGATCATGGAGATCTTCTTCGGGGAACACCAGCCTCGCCTTGTGACGATCCCCCCGATGATCCATCACGGGTTCAAATGCATCTCGGATCGGGAGGCCATTGTCATCAATGTCCCCACCGAGGTGTATAACCGCCGGGAGCCGGACGAATACCGGGTTCACCCGCACGATAACGATATCCCCTACCGGTGGGAGAGAAAGGACGGATAACCGCCGCAGCCACACCAAGAGACTCCGGGCGTTTTGCGGGCCCCGGCGGAAGAGAGAAAGAACGGGGCGTAGCTGTAGGGCAGCGTCACTGCGATGCTGCCTCCGCTGCCGGCGGCTGCGTGTAATGAGACCCCGCTTCCGTCACGTTATCATGAATCCTTCGGCATCGTATCCTCCCGGGTTTATGATGGAGTTGAGATGCGCCCGGGTAATCGTATGACCCGATTTTGTGAGATTGTTTTATGAAGCTCCTGGTTACCGGAGGGGCCGGTTTTATCGGCTCGAATTTCATCCTCTACCTGCTCGGGAAGGACCCGGAGGTCCGCATCGTCAATCTGGACGTCCTCACCTACGCCGGGAACCTCGAAAACCTCGTCGCGGTGGAAAACGACCCGCGCTACACCTTCGTGAAAGGGGATATTTCCGACGCAAAGGTGGTGGGCGAGGTAATGGGCGGGGGGATCGAGGCGGTCGTCAATTTCGCCGCCGAGTCCCACGTCGATCGCTCGATCATGGACCCCGATGCCTTTATCAGGACCAATGTGCTGGGCGCCAACGTCCTGCTTACGGCCGCGCGGGACCATAAGGTCCGGCGGTTCATTCAGATATCCACCGACGAGGTCTACGGCTCGCTCGGCCCCACCGGGCTTTTCACCGAAGAGTCCCCCATCAAGCCGACGAGCCCCTACTCGGCCAGCAAGACCGCGGCCGACCTCCTGGCGCTGGCGTTCCACAAGACCTTCGGGCTGGCCGTTATGGTCACCCGGTGCTCGAACAATTACGGGCCCTACCAGTTCCCCGAAAAGCTCATCCCGCTCTTCGTCACCAACGCCATGGAGGACAAGGGCCTGCCGATCTACGGCGACGGCAAGAACGTCCGTGACTGGATCTACGTGGAAGACCACTCGCGCGCCATCGAGACGGTGCTCGCCAACGGAAAGCCGGGCGAGGTCTACAACGTCGGCGGCAACAACGAGCGGACGAACATCGAAATAACCGATTTCATCCTGAAGGCCCTCGGCAAGCCCGATTCCCTCAAGCGATACGTCACCGACCGACCCGGCCACGACCGGCGCTACGCCATCGACTCCACCAAGATCAAGCGGGAGCTGGGCTGGGCGCCCGTCTTTTCGTTTGAGCGGGCCATGTCCGAGACCGTCGACTGGTACGTGAAGAACCGGCCCTGGTGGGAGGATATCAAGAGCGGCCAGTACCAGGAGTACTACCGCAAACACTACGGTAAGCTGGAGTAGGGCAGGTGAATATCCTCGTTCTCGGCGGCAGGGGGATGCTCGGCCGCGACGCTTGCGGCGCTGCTCCCGGACAGGCCCGACCGGCATCGCGTAACCGTCTGGGATATCGAGGATATCGACATCACCGATAGTGACGGCGTGGTCCGGGCGCTGGGGCGCGATTCGTTTGAGATCGTCATCAACTGCGCCGCTTTCACGGCGGTAGACCTGGCCGAGACGCAGAGGGAGACGGCGCTGACCGTCAACGGCCGGGGGGCCGGCAACGTCGCCGCGGCCGCACGGGCCGCAGGAGCGGCAAGCGTGCTCTTTTCCACCGACTACGTCTTTGACGGGACAAAACAGGGGTCCTACCGGGAGGATGACGAACCGTGCCCCGTCAACTATTACGGCTACACCAAGCTGATGGGGGAGCGGCTGGCCCGGGAGGCCGACCCCGACTGCCTGATCGTCCGCACCCAGTGGCTCTACGGGGCGGGCGGGCAAAAACTTCGTCGAGACGATGCTCGGGCTGGCCGAGACCAAAAAGAGTGTCTCGGTGGTGGACGACCAGCGCGGCAGCCCCACCTGGACGGTCGATCTGGCCCGGGCGATCGCGCTTCTTGTGGAGGGGGGGTACCGGGGGATCTATCACGCCTGCAACGCGGGAGAGACGACCTGGTACGGCTTTGCACAAGAGATCTTTCGGCTGGCCGGAAAGGACGTCGAGGTCGTCGCCGATTACGACGGAGCAGTTCAACGCCCCGGCCGGGCGGCCGAAGAACTCACTCTTTGATCTGGGCAAGCTCATCGGGGATACCGGGTACACGCCCCGGCACTGGACGGAGGCGCTCACGGAATATTTGGAGACACGAGGCAAGTAAACCGGCCCATGGTGATAACGCAGGCCGCGGCTTGTAAATGAAAAAAGAAGAGAACGAAATTCGAAAGAGCCACATTCGGGAATTTGTCGAATCGCTCGTCTTTGCGCTGATGATGGCCCTCGTGGTGACGAGTTTCATCGTCCAGTCGTTCGAGATACCGTCCGGCTCCATGATCCCTACGCTGCTGTTGGGCGACCGGATACTCGTCAATAAGTTCATCTTTGGGACGAGGGTCCCGTTTACCGACGTCACGCTTTTTCCCCTGAGGGAGCCGATGCGGGGCGAGATCGTCGTTTTCGTGCCCCCGGTCGGCTTTGAATCGCCGATCGGAAGGGACACGCACCTCATCAAAAGGGTGGTCGGTCTGCCCGGGGACACCCTGGAGATCATCGACAAGCGCCTCCTGGTGAACGGAAAGGAATTCCCGGTGCCGAACGCCCACTGGGATGACCCGGGGGTTATCGGCAACGGGTCATCGGTGAGGGACAACTTCGGTCCCATTGTCGTCCCGCCCCACTCCTATTTCATGATGGGGGACAACCGGGACAACAGCTATGATTCGCGATTCTGGGGATTTGTCCCCGAAGAAGAGCTCACGGGAAAGCCCCTTATGATATACTGGTCCTGGGACATCACCGCCGGCTCTGTGTTTAAGCGACTGGATACCATCCGCTGGGGGAGAATCGGAGATATCTTCCACGAAAACGGAGAAGTCGGCCGACCGGCCGTTAACTGAGCCACTATTTGCAGGAAAATCGTATGACGAAAGATAAAGAACGAACCGTCAGGCGCAGCGCGGCGCGCGAGTATATCGAGGCCATCGTCTTTGCGCTCATCCTGGCCCTCATCATCAAGACGTTCTTCATCCAGGCCTTCAAGATACCGTCGGGCTCGATGATCCCGACGCTGCTGAAGGGCGATCAGATCCTCGTCAATAAATTCATCTACGGGACACGCATACCCCTGTCGGACGTAAAGGTACTGGAAGTGCGGGAGCCCCGGCGCGGAGATATCGTCGTCTTCGAGTATCCCGAGGACCGGAGCATCCACTACATCAAGCGGCTCATCGGGCTTCCGGGAGACATGATCGAGGTCGTCAATAAGGTCGTCTTCGTGAACGGGAAAAAGCTCGACGTGCCGCAGGCCCGGTACGAGGACCCCGAGATCCTGCCGTCGGCAGTCTCCGTCAGGGACAACTTCGGCCCCGAGATCGTCCCGCCCAACTGCTACTTCATGATGGGCGACAACCGAGACAACAGCAGGGACTCACGCTTCTGGGGATTCGTCGACTATTCGGAGCTCGTCGGAAACGCCGTGATCATCTACTGGTCGTGGGACATCGAGTCGGGAAACCTCTTTGAGCGGCTCCAAGAACGTCCGCTGGGGGAGACTCGGCATGGTGCTGCTCAACAGATAGGGGCGCCAATGAAAAAAGACGCCCCCTTCTTCGTCCTTATCTCGGCCCTCGCCTTCGTTTTTCTCGCCTTCGTGCTGCTTTTTGCCAACGTGAAGATGGAATCGACCGCGATGGAGCCGGCCATCGCCTCGGGTGACTACCTGCTGGTATGGCGGGAGGCCTACGGCCTGAGGCTGCCGCTCGCGGGGGAGGTCGTGCGACTGGGCCGGCCCGCGCGGGGCGACATTGTCCTGATCGTGAAGGACCGGGAGGATGACGACGGGAAGGATCTCAGGATCGCCGCGGTGCTGAGGGTGGTGGGATTGCCGGGGGAGGTGGTCTCGATCGCCGATAAGCACGTCTGGATCGACGGGCAACAGCTCTCCGAGAAGCTACGCACTCTTCACGGACGACCGCGTCTACCCCGAGGGATTGTCGGCCCGGGATAACATGGCCGCGGTCGTCGTGCCGGACGACGCCTTTTTTGTGATGGGCGACCGGCGCGACGTCACCACCGACAGCCGCTTTTTCGGGGTCGTCAGCCGGGACGAGATCAGGGGGAAGGTGGTGCTGGTCTACTGGTAGGTGTCGAAGGTGCCGAGGAGCACTTTGCTTCTCATACTATTTTCCCTCTCCTGACTCTGATCCTCATATCTCATCTCCAGAATCAAACCCACGTCCTGCTATTACGAGTCTTTGAAGGGGGGGCGGGAATCTTCCGAAAGTCGCCCCATCGTCAGGGCCCGCGCCCGGCGTCTCCTCTTGCCGCTGAGCGTGTACCAGATGGTGCCAACAAAGGCGCTCCAGCGGACCAGACGCATGAGCATATACGGCCGGTCGTCCCAGCATCCGTGTCCTACAGGCGGGACCTTCTTTTTTCGCGCCGGGTCAAGAGTGACATCTGCCCAGACAATGCCCTCCTCATCTCCCATATGCGCACGCACGACCCCATCCAAGTCTGCAATGGACGAAAGGCCCGGAAACCTCGATATCTCGGTTACGAACGGAATTCCCGGCAGGGGGGACTCCCAGGGGCCCGTCTTGTTGACGAAGATCGCCGGCACCCCGAGCATTCGGGCGTAGCGCCCTGCCAGCCCGCGAAGTCGCTCGGTCTCGCGCGCGATGTCTTTCTTGGACGTGAAGAAATTGGGCGTCGCCTCGGGCGCGGAATGGGGCATGAGCAAGAGGTCGACCGACCGTCGGTGCATGAGGCTCGGCAGGAAGGCAAGGGCGTTTTCAAAGCAGATGCCCACGCCGATCAGGCCGATCTCGGTCTCGATCGTATGGGGGCCGGCCGCCCCTTTGGTAAAACAGGCCTCGAAGGTGGCGGGGGTCTGTTTCCTCACCTTTCCGGCGATGTGCCCCCGGGGATCGGCCAGCACGAAGGAATTGAAGAAATCGTCGCCCTCGGCCTCGATGAAGCTGGTGCCCAGATAGATCGAGAGGCGCCGGGAGGTGTCGGTCAGCCATGAGACCGTCGGCCCGTCGGCGGTCTCGGCGGCGTCCCAGATCTCCTCGGAATAGATATAGCCGGTCGGGTAGAATTCGGGAAGGACAATGAGCTTTGCACCGAATCGCGCGGCCTTTTCCACATAGGGTGCCGCGTGGGCCAGGTTGCCCGCGATATCGCCGTTTTCCGACCGGAGCTGAAGCGCCGCGACACGCAGGGTCGCGGTTTTTTCCTGAGTGCGGGATCTTTCTTTCATCGGACGACGCCTCAAACGAAAAAGGCGTGTTGGACGTATGTATACGGCGCCGACGGCGCGTTCATCACACGGTCGTGTGAGAAGACGCCGTGGCCGGAAGTAACCCCGCGTTTTATGGCTCCGCCTACCGTCTCTTGAGCGCAGGGGCACAGTTACTACAAGAAAACTCGGCCAATAATCCGCCAATTATTACGGCAATCATGTCGATTGCGGTCAGTATTGCCATGTCACTGAACGGAAATCGATACCTCAGACATACGAAGGTGTTACCGCTCAGGGAAATAGGGAGGAGGATCAGGGCATAATAGAATGGTATGGCAAAGTAGTTTCGTGCCTTTATTCCCTGGGTCAGAAAGTAATATGAAATCCCGATTGCAGCTCCGTATAACACTATAAACACCATTGAGCGGGATTGGTATATGAGCGGGCTAATATAGACCGTGGTATAGAACACTATTCGCCCGATCAGAAAAAGCGCCGGGATAAACAAGAGAGCGGTCAGGTATTTGGCGGGCCTTAATATTCTAACTCTCGTATCCGTCCCAATGAAGATTCCCAAGAGGAGTCCGGTTATCAGCAACGGTGTGCCGTCGGCAAACCCCGCCAGTATCGCCTGAGATAAATCTCCATGGAAGAAATGGTAGAACTCAAAGAAGCCGGCCATGTATATGAGGAAGAAACTGAAACCGTACGTAAAACCTTTGACGTACCTATTGCCGTACAGGCCCCCCTCGATCAGAAGAAAGGCAACCGCATACCAGGTCAGCACGATAATCCCGATGATCGCCAATAATGGGAAAAAGAGGCCGTGGGCGACATAATAGCTGTCACCGTAGGCCATGAAATCCGACGGATCGCTCACCGGGATCAGCTTCTTGAAGACAAAGCCCCTCGAAAAACCCCATACAACCACACCCGTTACGCTGATAAGGATTATTCTCCAGAGCTTTTCTCTTATTTTTTGCATAGCATCAACCTCATACCTGTGTGGGCATCGTAACGCAATCGCCATATAGAGGGGTTGGCTTGTCCCACGCTCTTTCCAGCCGGGCCGCGTCCTTGCCGGCCTCCATTCGGGCCCTTTTACTGGACGCCGTACTCGTAGTACTGAATCCTCTGCCGGAGGGCGTCGTATGCGTCGCAGGCGCTGTCGTTGCCCAGGTCGCATGCCCTCGTCAGATCCCTGCCCGCGTTGTCGAATTGCCCGAGCCTCTCGTAGGCCGACCCCCGCTCGAAGTAAGCGTCATCCCGCCCCGGCTGGAGCCGGATGGTCTCGGAGAAGTCGCCGACGGCCGATCCATAGTCGCCGCTCAGGCTGTAGGCGAGCCCGCGGTTATAATAGGCCTGGGAGTCGTCCGGTTTCAGGTCGACTGCCTCCGTCAGATCGGTGATCGCCAGGTCGTATTGGCCCATCCGCAGGTAGACCGTGCCCCTCTCAAAATAGGCCGGCTGATATACCGGGTCAAGAGTGATGGCGTTGCTGAAAGCCTCGGCGGCGTCCCCATACAGGTCCTGCCCCAGATTATCCATTCCCCTGGCGTACCAATCGACCGCGTCCATATCGGCAAATCCGAAAAGAAACAGACAGAGGCAAAAGAGCGAAACCGCGGACACGACTCTCTTATGATGGGCATATCTCATATCCATTCACCTCCCGTCGCTCAGGCGCCGTCCTGCCTATGCTCAATCCGCCCGGTATGCCGATCGGTGGATGACGCCGGCGTAAATAGGAACGCCTGCCCGGAACAGTCCCGCAATCCCCGATGCGTATCTTCCCTGTTATCTTCCATTCATCAATAAGTATACAATAAAGGAGCGGACTTATCAAGGGCCGCGCCGATATCGACCCATCCGATTTTTAATTGACAGCTCCCGTATAACCTGCTACATGACAGGCAGGGCGCTACTGTGCCCCCGGCGGCACACGCGTATGTCGGCTGAAGACGTGCGGGCCGGGCCGGCCCGGCCATGAATTCGTTCCCTCGCGTTCCCGGCCCCGGCCGCCCGACGTCACTCGAATCGCATCGGGATTCACCCGCAATGATAGAGACGTTCTTCAAAAAGCTCGCCCGAATTGTCTACCGATACGACCTGGCGGTTCTGACGATTGCCGTCCTGATTACCCTTTTTTCCGTCATGGGAATACGGCGGATCAGTTTTGTCTCGAACGTCGTCAACATGCTTCCCTCGTCCCTGCCGGCCGTGCGGGACTATTCCAGCGCACTCAGACAGATAAAGAGCATCGACTATCTCATCGTCGTGGTGTCGTGCCCCGATTCGGATCGGCTGTCCCGGTTCTCGGATGCCTTCGCACAACGGATGCTCGAGACGGGGATGATATCGGACGTCCGCTATAAAATAACGCGGCAGGATAAAGACTATATCTTCAATGATTACCTGAAGAAGATATTCCTTTATCTGGATGATGATGAGTTTGCCGCCGTAAAAGAGCGACTTCGTCCTTCCGGCATCGAAGAGGCCGTCGAGATGGATCGAATGCTCGTCCTGGCCCCGGGCTCCTCGATGGCCTATGAACTCATAACCGCCGATCCCCTCGGACTCCTCTCGGTGGTCAAGGACAGGCTTTTTTCCGGAATCGGCGGCATCACCATCGACAACACGTTCGGCTATTTTCTTACGCCCGACGGAAAAAGCCTCCTGATGCTTGCAAAACCGAACCAGAATCCCTCGGAGATCGCCTATACCGAGGGGCTTTTCAAGAGGCTCGGTGATGCCGAACGAGACGTAAAATCGGAAAAGGAATTCAGTGACGTAACCGTCGAATATACGGGCAACCATGCGCTGGTATACTATGACCTCATGACGATCAAGAGGGATCTCAAGGTCACGGGGCTCTGTGCCTTTCTGGCGGTGCTCCTCCTGTTCTTCCTCACGTTCAAGAGGCTCTCCTTTCTGATCTTCGTGGCCCTGGCCCTGAACATCGGCGTCGTCTGGACGACCGGATTCATCGGCTTTACCCTCGGCCACATCACGATGGTGACCGCGATCTATGCCGCGATCCTCAACGGATTGGGCGTCGATTTCTCTCTCCATTTCTATAATCGGTTCCTGGAGGAAATAAACAGGGACAAGAACCTTGCGACGGCCCTCGAGACGACCTTTTCGCACGTGGGACCCGCCGTCTTCAACGGAGCGCTTACGACGATCCTGGCCTTTTTCGCGATGTGTTTCTCGCAGTTTCGGGGCCTGGTGGAGCTCGGACTCATCGGCGGCGTCGGTATCGTGATGATATTCATTGCCTCATTTACCGTGCTTCCCGCGCTGTTGGTGCGCTACCTGAAGATAAGGGGAAAGAAATTCAATTACCCGTTCGTTGCCTCTCTCGGGACGGAGCGGATCGGCCGTTTTATCGTAAAAAATCGGCGCATTATCGTCATATCGGCCGTTCTGATCACGATCGTCTTGGGATACGCGGCCACCCGGATTACCTTCGAGTCAAATATCAATAACGCAAAATCCAAGAACAATCCGGCCATCATCGTCAAGGAAAGGATGCAGCGGACCATCGGCACCAACTATTTCCCCGTCATCGTGTCGGCCCGCGGCACCGATCTGGATCAGCTGCTCGTCCTTACCGAAGAGGCCCGGGATATACTTGAATCCCATCCGGATATCGCGCTCGTCGAGGGGCCGAGCGCCTATCTGCCCTCTCTGAGGAGGCAGGAAGAAAATCTCGTCAAACTCGGGAAGGTGGATCTCGAACAATCCCGCTCCCGGCTCCACGAATCGCTCCTCTCGAACGGTTTTAAGCCCGAGCTGTTTCGATCTTTTGAAGACACGCTGTCTGCGTTTTCGAAGGGGACGGTATCTCCGATCACGTACGACGACCTTGCGGGCACTTCCGCGGCGGATCTCGTCAGGCTCTATATCCAGAAGGAGAAAGATACCTGGTGCGTATCGATATTGGCCTATCCCCGTCCCGGGAAATGGGACGACGATATCGACCCGGGGGTCGTCAAGAAGATAAAGGAAGAATCAGTCCTGATGAGCGTCGCAAGCTTCTCGATGGTCGTCGCCGAGATGAAGAAGTCGATAATCCATGACTTCTATCTGACCATCATCATCGCATCGATCGCCGTCTTTATTACCATCTATGTGCTTATGCGGGATATAAAGGCCGTCCTTTACTGCATGACGGCCCTTGCCATGGGGGTAGTATGGATGCTGGGCCTCATCGGCCTTCTCGGGCTCAGCCTTGACTTTGCCAACATCACCGTAACGCCGATGGTCATCGGGCTGGGGATCGATTACAGTGTCCATATCTATTACCGATATAAGGAGAAGGATCAGGGCGGGATCGTTTCGGCCATCAGCCACACCGGCAGGGCCATCCTCATGACCGCCGCTACCACGGTGGCCGGCTACGGGTCGCTGTTTCTGGCCGAATATACCCCGATGAACAGCATCGGCTATCTGTCGGTCCTGGGCATTGTCTGCTGTCTGGCGACGACGTATATCGTCATGCCCGCTTTCTTAGCCATCGAGGAAGACAGGCGAAGAAGGGTCCCCTGATTCAGAGGCGCAAGACAAGAGGGAGGGGGGTTAGGGGAAAATGTCCTGAGAGTCGATGGCAGGAAAGAATCGGAGTCCCGATGGGGAGTCCGTACCCGGTCAGCTCCTTGGGTCCTCCTTCCTGAATTTTCTGAAGTCCCTCACCATTTTCAGGCTCAGCGGCGCGACGGCGGTCGGCCACAGCCGGTAGAACCTCCAGAGAAGGGAGTTGGAGAGCGGAAAGACAATGACCGCCTTATTCCTTCTGACCCCGCGAAGGATCTTCGGCACCGCCTGCTCAACGCTCATAACAAACGGGAAACGTTCGAGGAGGTCTTCTTTGTCGGCCCCGAGTGATCGGGGTTGTTTTGAAAAGTCCCGTATCGACAGCCCCCGGACATACGACGTTTATCCGGACGCCGAAATCGGCCGCCTCCGGGCGTATCGATATTGACAGGCCGACGACAGCATGTTTGACGGTGGAGTAGGCCGCAAGCGTTGGAACGGGAAGCAGCCCGGCTATCGAGGCCATATTGACGATGGAACCGGAGCCCTGTTTGGTCATCGCCCGGTAGGCCGCCGTTGTGCCGTAGATTGTCCCCCAAAGATTGACCTGCACGATCCGGCGCCAGTGGTCGGTGGTCATGTCCCGAAATTCCCCGCCGATCCCGATGCCGGCGTTGTTGAACATAAAGTCAAGTCGACCGTGCCTTGCGACCGTCTCATCGACGATACGGTTTACCTCATCCTCGCGCGTCACGTCAAGGTAGGCCGCTTCGGCCGAGCCCGGTTCCCGGCCGATCAGGGATACCGTCTCGCGCGCCCCCTCTATGTTGACGTCGGCACAAACGACCGTTGCACCCCGGCGACAGAGAGTCTCGGTCAGCGCCCTGCCGATCCCTGATGCCCCGCCGGTTACAAGCGCGATCTTGTTTCGATAAAAGTCCATCGTTGCCCGGCCGTCAGTACGGTATGGTAGCCGGCTCTTCACCCCGGTCGCGTGTGGCGGCTTTTTCGGCTGCGTACGTGTCGTCTCTTCCGGATATCCATTGGGAGTACTTCTTGAAGGATGTCTTGTTGGTGTAGCCCACCAGCTCGGCATAGCCGTACCCGGTAATCGGGCGAGTACCGAATCTACCGGTAACGCTCGCGATTCCCTCCCAGTAAGGAATGGGTCGTGTCACCAATTCCTGATCGGCAAGCAGAGGCCGAATATCAAGCACGAGATCGAGAGGTATAACTCGTATCTCCCACGCCGCCGGGTAGTGGGCATGCGTATTCTTGCTGTACCAGAATGTCTTCGGACGTATTTCCAGATCGTTGTCGCAAAGCAGGAGCTTGTTTCCCTCTCGGTCCACAAGGGTCCCGAACGATTTGACTGCTTCGTCCTGTGCGTCCCGCAAACGGGTGACCATCAACTCCGAATCATCATCGAATTGGATGCCGAACCAGTCCCACCCCTTCTGGTGTTTTCCGACGCAAATGGTGCCGTATTCGTGGTCCATCCAGGCCTTTCCCTTCACGGAATTGACTTTCCCTTCCAGCTCCAAGGTCCCCTCTACGTCCATATGTGTATAGGAATAGTAGTAGTTGGTATTCCCTCCGACTTTTTGGACGATGCCGTTTCCCTCGTGTAATACCGGCTCTTTCGTCGGCAGGAGGCGAAGGTCTATCCGATAATCCTTCATATGGGCTGAAAGTAAATGGGTCCCGTTATCCTTTCGGGCCGACCAGCCGTTTATAGACACGTGGTAATCACGCGGATCGGCCCTCCAATCTCGAAATAAGTTGTGGATGGTCTTATAGGCAAATCTTTTCTCAGTGGAGTCGGTGATGGCGAAATGGGAAACCAAACCTACGTCGCGAAGCCAGTGCGCGGGAACCAGGAGAAACGGTGCGCTATCCTCGCTCGTGATCCGCTTGAAGAATGTCAGCTCAAATCCGAAGATTCTTTGGTCCCGGTCGACCAGGCGCCCCGTATAATACCACCATTCGCTTTGGGCCCAGTAGTGGGCGGCGTCATCTTGAGGGAATCTGATCGGTTCTGTCGGCCGCGTGTGGCGGATAGCGTATTTTGGCCTGAGGCAGGAAAGGTGAAAAGACATAGTGAGCTTATTCACGATAAGGGTCTGATAAATAGTACTGAAACCAATTCCTAATGTCAAGGCAAAATCCCGGATGACCTGAGGAAAAGCAAACCCGCCGTCTACTCTCTATACCGCCAGATGCGAAACGCGACGGACGAAGCGGCTGGAAAATCGTTTCGCGTGTGACGGAGTGGGGATACAGAGGCTATTGACTTGCGTTACGTTGTTTGACGATCTACGCGCATATCGGACCCCGATCCAAGTGCATCAGTCGGCCGACACCCCGCTTACGTTCAGCGGCGCGTCTCGGATACCCCCTTCCTTTCGCGCCCGTCCTGGGGGCCTCCCCAGGTTTTTCATTGACAGCACGATCGGAACCTGTTACATCATAAGGGGGAGGGTACCACTATTCTCCACCGCGGGTGGCGGCTTTTTCGGCCGAAATACGCGCAGTTTTCCCCGTTGGATGACCGAAGCGGCCCGCAGAAATGCTGAGAGTTCCACCCGCACCCCACGATTGACAAAAAGGAGCATCTCATGCCGATACCGGATCAATTGAAGGACTACGCCGCCAGGCTCGGATTTCCCAGCTCGGAGACCATCGGCGGGATATTCTCGATCCTCTTTGCCGGCGACGAGGCCCTGAAGCTGGCCGCGGCGATGCCCGGGACCGCGGCCGAGCTGGCCGAACGAACCGGCATCCCCTCGTCCCGCGTCCAGGCGATCCTCAAAGACCTCACCCGGAAGGGGGTGGTCAATCACGTCATCAGAAAGGGAAGCTACCGTCTCTTTCCGGCGATGATCGAGCTGAGGGACGCCACCATCATGGTGAACGATCACCCAAAAGAGCTTGCGTTTCTCTGGGAGCGTCTCGTGAGGGAAGAGATGCCCTCGCTCATCCCGGCGTTAAGTCAGCTCAAGGTCCCCCCCATGCTTCGGGCGGTGCCCATCGAACAGACGGTCGAGCCCCGGGGAGCGGTGCTTGACGTCGATTCGGCCCGCAAGATCTTCAGCGAGGCCGCCCTCATCACGGCGGTCCCCTGCCCGTGCCGCACACAGGCCCGGGCGGTCGGGCGTTCTCCGGACTGTCCGGCTCCCGAGGACTCGGTCTGCATGCAGACCAACGGCTTTGCCGAGGCGGTCATTGACCGGGAGGTCGGAGAGCGGCTGACCAATGCCGAGGCGCTCAAGCGCATAGGCCGGGCCGAGGACGCGGGACTTGTGCACCTGGTGCGCAACAATATCAAAGAAGACATGTTCATGTGCAACTGCTGCTCCTGCTGCTGCACCGGGCTCTTTATGATCAACGATCTGGGTTACCGCGATGCATACGCCCGCTCGCGTTTCGTGGTAAAGTACGACGAGGAGTCGTGCACGGGCTGCGGGCTGTGCGAAGAGCGCTGCCAGCTGGGCGCCATCACGATGGACGGGCGCGCCGTCGTCGACGTCGATAAGTGCTTCGGGTGCGGCAACTGTGCCTTGGTCTGCCCGTCCGGGTCGCTGTTGCTCGTGGAGGCGCGGCCGGTTGAGTCCATCAGAAAGACCTGACGCCCCCTCCCGCGAACGATCGGCCGGCTCCGTCGTACGATGTCTCGTGCGCCCGGACGCAAAGGGAAGCCCGAGCCGGGGCGGACGGCGGGACGCACTTTTCGGCCGAGGGGTTACCGGCTCAGGGGCCGGACGCGTCGAAAATTACGTTGACATCGGTCCCGAAAAATGGTAATTAGTAAAAGATGCGAAGCTAGAGAGGAAACAGACATGGATGGTTTTATGAAGTCGATCGGCGGTGACCGGGGAAAGAGCAAGCTCGCGACGCTCTTTATCCTGGCCGTTATTATCGCCGTCTTCTACGGACTCATTCAGTTCGTCCCTCCCGTCGTCGATTACCTCAAGATGAAGAATATCGCGTACGACGTCATGAACTCGGTGGGCGATAAGGGCAACGACGCGATCCTTGAGCGGCTCTTAAGGATGGCCAAGAAGTCCGGCATCGAAATCAATCCGGAAACAGTAACTATCGAGCAGGAAGAGGGGGGACCGGCCACCCTGATAATCGACTATTCGGAAACGGTGGTCCTGATCAAGGACAAGCTCGAAAAGACCCTTAATTTCCATATTGAGGAGACGGCGCGATAGCACTCCATCGTCCTTTTTACTACCTAAAAACTAAGAGCCTCCCTCAGGGGAGGCTTTTTTTCAGGAAGCGATATGGAAACGACCGATGATAAAAGGATGCTCCTCTCGCCTCAAGAGATCGACCGGATATTGAACCGGCTGGCGTCCGAGATACTCGAAAAAAACCCCGACCTTTCCAGCATGGTCCTCATCGGGATGCGGACCGGCGGGATATGCCTCGCCCGGATAATCCGGGACAAGATCAAGGCGAGCGAGGGAATCGAGCTCCCGATCGGGGTCCTGGACATCACGCTCTACCGCGACGACATTACCACCACAAACCAGCACCACTTCGTCAGGAAAACCGAAATCCCCTTTACCCTGGCCGCCAAAGACGTCGTCCTCGTCGACGACGTCCTGTTCACGGGCAGGTCAACGCGGGCGGCGCTGGACGCGATGATGGACCACGGCAGACCCAAGAGGGTCCGCCTGGCCGTCCTGATAGACCGCGGCCAGCGCGAGCTCCCCATCAGGCCCGATTTCGTGGGCAAAGACGTGACCGTGCAGCCCGATGAGTCCGTCGAGGTTCTCTTTGACGATAAGGGGAAAGTCCTGGGGGCGGTAGTCGAGAAACGTAAGATATAATTCCTCAGGGGTAACCACAATGTCAGATACCCTCGCGCAGACGGCCAAGGAGGCCACCTGGGACCGGAAAGACCTCCTGGACATTAAGGGCCTATCCACGGACGAGATCACGCTGGTCCTGGATACCGCCGAATCGTTCAAGGAGATCTCCGAGCGGGATATCAAGAAGGTCCCGACGCTCCGCGGCAAGACCGTCATCACCCTCTTCTATGAGGCCAGTACGCGTACCAGGGTGTCCTTCGAGATAGCCGGGAAACGGCTGTCTGCCGACACCGTCAACATCTCGACCTCCACCTCGAGCGTCCAGAAAGGGGAGACCCTGATCGATATGGCCAGGAATCTCGAGGCGATGGCGCCCGACGCCATCGTGATGCGCCACAATGTGCCGGGCGCTCCGTATATCCTGGCTTCGCGCCTCGAATCCTCGATTATCAACGCCGGCGACGGCGCCCACGAGCATCCCACCCAGGCCCTCCTGGACGCCTTTACCATTCGCGAGAAGAAGGGGAGATTTGCCGGACTCAAGGTCTCTCTGATCGGCGATATCGCGCACAGCCGTGTCGCCCGCTCCAATATCTATTGTCTTACCAAGCTCGGGGCCGACGTCACCGTCTCGGGACCGGCCACGATGCTGCCGCGGGAGGTCGAGCGACTCGGTGTCAGGGTTGTGCCCACCATTCGCGAGGCGGTACGGGGAGCCGACGTGATCATGATGCTTCGCATCCAGAAGGAGCGGATGGGAAAGGTCCTGTTCCCCTCGGTCAGGGATTATTCCCGTTTCTTCGGTCTCACGACGGATGTCATGCGCGAGGCCTCCGCCGACGTCATCGTCATGCACCCCGGCCCGATGAATCGGGGTGTCGAGATCAGCTCCGAGGTTGCCGACGGGCCCTATTCGGTCATCCTCGATCAGGTGACCAACGGCGTTGCCGTGCGCATGGCGATATTGTACCTGCTGTTGGGCAGAGGAGGCAGCTATGAAGGTGCTCATTGAGGGGGGGACGGTAATCGATCCCGCGGGGGGACTCGAGGGGCCGGCCGATATTGTCATCGAAAACGGTGTTATCGCCGAGATCGTCAAGCCGGGCGCGGGTCCCAAGAATGCCGAGGTCATCAAGGCAAAGGGGTGCGTCGTCTGCCCGGGGCTCGTGGATATCCACACCCACCTCAGGGAGCCCGGCTATGAATATAAAGAGACGATAGCCAGCGGAAGCCGCGCGGCGGCGGCTGGCGGCGTCACGTCGCTTGCCTGCATGGCCAATACGAACCCCGTCAATGATAACGGCTCGGTTACGGAGTTCATCCTCAAACAGGCCCGGGCGCACGCGGTTGCCAGGGTCTATCCCATCGGCGCCGTCACGAAAGGTCAAAAAGGGGAAAGCCTGGCCGAGATCGGTGATATGAAGGAGGCGGGCGCGGTGGCGCTGTCGGACGACGGTTCAGTCGTGGCCGACTCCGACCTGATGCGGCGGGGCCTCGAGTACGCCAAGACCTTCGGGCTGACCGTGATCACCCATTCGGAGGACATGAGCCTCGTGGGCGAGGGGGTGATGAACGAAGGGTTCGTCTCGACGGAGCTGGGACTGCCGGCCGCACCACCAGAGGCCGAAGAGATTATGATCTTTCGGGATGTGACGCTGGCGGCGCTGACCGGGGCGCGCGTGCATATCGCCCACGTGACAACGGCCGGAGGCGTGGCGATCATCCGGGAGGCAAAACGGCGGGGGGTCCCGGTGACGGCGGAGACCTGCCCCCACTACATTACGCTTACAGACGACGCGGTGAGGAGTTTTGACACCAACGTGAAGGTAAACCCGCCGCTCAGGACCGAGCGCGATAGAGACGCGGTCATCGAGGGGCTGGCCGACGGCACCATTGACGTTATTGCCTCGGACCATGCGCCCCACGTAGCCGACGACAAAGAGGTTGAGTTCATCTACGCCAAGAGCGGGATGATCGGCCTGGAGACACTCCTGTCGCTGTCGCTTGCCCCGGTCCGGAACAAGAAGCTCTCGCTGAGCCAAATGGTCCGGGCCCTGACCGCGGCCCCCGCCGGCGTCATCGGGATAGACGCGGGCACTCTGAGGAAGGGCGGCGCGGCCGACGTGACACTGTTTGACCCGGAAGAAGAGTGGGTCTATACCGTCTCGAATTCATTTTCAACAAGCAGAAACACTCCCTTTGCGGGGAAAACGATGAAGGGACGGGTACGCGTCACCGTCGTCGGGGGAAAGGTCGTGTATCGTGAGGGAACGATTGCCTAAGATAGTGAGGATCGCGGCATCACTGCTTGGCGTGCTGGTGCTGCTGTCGTGCGCGAGCGCGGTCGACTACGAGAAGCGTTTCAAAGATTTCGAGCCCCGCGAGACGCTCATGGACGACTGGTACGGCGTCTACTTTGCCGACGTGAAGGTGGGGTGGGAGCATATCGAGATCACCAAGGGAGATCTCGGCGGCAATGAGGTCGTCCGGGTTCGGGACGTCGGCAACGTGCTCTTCATTATCGACGAAGAAAAAGCGCCGATGTCTTTCGAGACCATGGGCGAGGTGTTCCTCACCCCGGACGAGCATCTCCTCGGGTTCAGCTACTACCAGTCCCAGGTCTCGCATACGCTGTCGATTGTCGGCGAGACGAAGGAGGGCGTCGTCTACGTTGACGTAACGTCCGGGGGCGGCACCCAGCGAATCAAGTTCAACGAATCGGCCCGAATCTACCCCGCGACCGCGCTGGCCTATTTCTCTCTCAAGGAGGAGATCGCTCCCGGCAAGACCTACACCTACCACGTCTTCCTCGAGGGGCTGAGGCTTACCCAGGATATCACGATAAGGGTCCTGGACCAGGAAGAGGTGACTGTCAACGGGAAAAAGGAGACGGCCTACCGGGTGGAGGGCACCATCCGCGGCTATACGATTACCTCCTACGTCCGTGCCGACCGGAAGGTTATAAAGCAGGTCACGATGGATAACTTCGTGATGCTCCGGGAGACCAGGGATGAGGCGATGCGGATGGCCCCCGGCTCAGGTCTTTCGATGTATGCCGTCATCGACTACTCGCTCATCACCCCCGACCGTCCGATCGCCGACCCGCCGGGCCTTTCGAGCCTGACCGTCAGGATAACCGGCATCCCCGCGGGGATAAAGCCCATGACGAGCGACGTGCAGACTATCGAGGGTCCGGACACAACGGGTGGATACACCTACACGCTGCGCAAACCCGATCTTTCGCGGCTCACGGTCCCCGCCTATGGAAAGTTCCCCGAGTCGATGCGGGAGTATCTTGCCGCGACCCTGGACGTCGAAAGCAGTGACAAGGCGATGGAGGCCAGGGCGCGCGAAATCGTCGGCAGGCCCACCGATCCCCTCACGGATGCCGAGAAGATCACCACCTGGGTAAACAAGAATCTCAAGAAGAAGCTGGTGGACACTACCTCGGCCCTGGATACCCTTCGCTCCATGGAGGGAGAGTGCCAGGCCCACGCGGGTCTTGCGGCGGCGCTCTTTCGGGCCGCAGGGATACCCGCCAAGGTCGTATCCGGGATCGTCTACTCGACCGACATCGGCGGGTTTGCCTACCATTCATGGAACGAGGTCTACCTCGGTTCCTGGGTCCCGGTCGATGCGACGTTCGGGCAGTTTCCCGCGGACGTAACCCACATCAAATTCGCCGAGGGTGGACCCGAATCGATCATCGATACGGTGCCGCTTGTGGGCGCGATCGGGCTTGAGGTAATCGGTGAAAAGAAAAACTGACCTTCACGGAGTGGGCGGACGAAACGCCGTGGAAGAAGAGACGAAAAAGAAGAGCGCGAAAATACTCGTCGTCGATGACGAGACGAGTATGCGCAATCTCTTTTCCATCATGCTCACCAAAGAGGGGTACGAAGTCGATACCGCGGAGGACGGAGCCGCCGCGATGTCCCTGCTCGACTCGAAGATATATGACCTGGTCGTCACCGACATCATGATGCCGAAGATGAAGGGCACGGAGCTTCTCAAGAAGGTCAAGGAGGTTCATCCGGAGACAGTGGTGATTATGATCACCGCCTACGCCTCAACGGAGAGCGCTGTGGAGGCGATGAAAGAGGGGGCGTACGACTATATCACAAAGCCGTTTTCCGTCGAAGAAATCAAGGTGATCATCAGAAACGCCCTCGAGAAGGGGCGGCTGGAGAAGGAAAACCTCTTCCTCAAGCGCGAGCTGGACAAGGGATATGGCTTTGAAAACATCCTCGGGGTATCGTCGGCGATGCACAAGGTCTTCGACATGATAGAGCGCGTCTCGCAGACCAAGACCAATATTCTCATCTCGGGCGAGTCGGGGACGGGAAAGGAGCTGGTCGCGCGCGCCATTCACGATAAAAGCCAGCGTAAGAATAAACCCTTTGTCGTTATCAATTGCGGCGGTATCCCCGAAAACCTGCTGGAAAGCGACCTGTTCGGCCATGTGAAGGGGGCATTTACGGGGGCCGTCACCCACAAGGAGGGCCTTTTTGAGGTCGCCGATACGGGCACCATTTTTCTGGATGAAGTGGGCGAGCTGACGGCCCCGATACAGGTAAAACTCCTTCGGGCGCTGCAGGAACGGACGTTCAAACGGGTCGGGGGCACCGAGGATATCTCGGTGGACGTGAGGATCATCGCCGCCACCAATAAGGATCTCGAGCACGAGGTCATCGGCGGGAAGTTCCGGGAGGACCTCTACTGGCGGCTCAAGGTCATTGAGATGAAGCTTCCTCCCCTGCGCGAGCGGAAGGAAGATATTCCCTTGTTGGCGGAGCATTTCCTGAAGAAGTTTTCGGCCGAACAGGCAAAGGAAATAAAGAAGATATCGACCTATGCGCTGGAGGTGCTGAAAGAATATTCTTTTCCGGGCAACGTCCGGGAACTGGAGAACATCATCGAGCGCTCCGTGGCGCTGGAGCATTCCAATATTGTCCTGCCGGAGAGCCTTGCGCTCTCGGTCTATAAGTGGAACGGGGAGCAGGACCGGACGAAGAAGACCGGCGATATCATTACCAAGGGCTTTTCCATGGAGCGGTATATCGAGGAGCTGGAAAAAGAGCTGATCGCCGAGGCGCTCATGCGAAGCGGCGGCAGGAAAAAAGACGCCGCGGTGATCCTGGGGATCAGCTACTGGGTGCTTTTGCGTAAAATAGAAAAATACGGATTGGGCGGGGCAAATTGAGTGACGGGCGGTAACGTCCCGTAGAGGAGCTGATTTGTCTTTTCGCAATAGAGTTTTGTAAATGCGCAAATAAGCCGTCCCCGCTCATCCTCCCGAGCGGAGCATGCCTTTTCTAAAATTTATTTATCAATAAATTCAATAGGTTATCGAAAATAAAGAAAGTGGGAAAAGATCCTATTGGCATCGATATTGCACCCTATACATAGTACGTAATTTCAACAGAAAGGAGGTGTATCCATGTTAAACAAGATCCGTAACAGAAAGGGCTTCACCCTCATCGAGTTGATGATCGTTGTGGCTATCATCGCGATCTTGGCCGCTATCGCTATCCCTAACTTCCTCAAATTCCAGGCCAAGTCCAAGCAGTCCGAGGCCCGGACCATGCTGACCGGCGTGTACGAGGCGGAGATGGGCTATTTTGCGACCGAGAACAAATTCTATCCCAGCGCAGAGGTTATCGGTTTTGAGCCCGCGTCCGTTCCCAAGTACTACATAAACCCGGCTAACCCGGGCATGATCGTAGCCGAACGAATCACTAACTTCACGGCGACGACCTCGGGCAACATCGACCGCGATAACTTCAGGGATGGCTGGATTGAGACCGACGACTCCCGCGAGCCGTTGAACCTCTTGCCTGACACCACTGCTGATCGTGACTACACAGCTCCTCCGGGTACCCAGGTTACCGGTACGATCGGTGACGACGTTTCTCAGGATTAGCTGTTCGCGAGTGACGAGACTTTGATTCTCGTCAAAAGCCTAAGGCAGAGCCTAAAAACTCTGCCTTTTTTTTAATTTTATGGTATATATAGTCCATGAAGATTCTCCCGCACCTGAAGCAACGCCTGCCGGGCTATCTGCCGTGGCTGATCTTTTTGGCCACCTTCTTCGTCTACCTCTTCACCCTATGCCCTACCTTCTACTGGCGTGATTCGGCCGAATTCGTCGATGCCGCCTTTGCCCTCGGTGTCGCACACCCCGCGGGGTTTCCGACCTATCTGCCGCCGGCCAACCTGATGACCTACCTCCCCTTTGGGTCGATCGCCTTTAAGATAAACCTGCTCTCGGCCCTCATGGGGTCCGGGGCGGCCGTGGCACTCTTTTTTTTAACGAAGCGGCTCATCCTCACCCTCGGAGGCGACCAAAAGGGTAGAGCCCTCTTTTTCTCCGCGGCGACTGCCCTCGCGTTTGCCTTTTCCTTTTCCCTGTGGGAAAGCTCCGTCTCGGCTGAGGTCTATGCGGGCATGGGTTTTTTTTCGGCCCTGCTGCTGTTATGGGCGCTCATCTGGGCCGAGACGGCCGACCTGAGGTTTCTGTTTGCGGGATCGTTTCTCCTGGGGCTGACGGCGGGGCTGCACGGAACCGCCGCTTTCTTTGTGCCGGCGCTCGTGCTCTTTGTTATCCTCAACTATAAGGGACGCCTCAAGCCCGCCGACCTCTTGATGGTCCTCTTCTTCTTCATCGTGGGATTTTCCGTCTATATCTATCTCCCCCTCCGGTCGGCGGCCGGTCCGCGGATAGACTGGGGCAACCCCCACACTCTGGAGGGTTTTCTTGTCCAGATCCTCGACAAGAAGGACACCGCGTATCACTTTGCGATATCCCGGGGCGGCTTGCTCGAGAAGATCGGCCTCTTCTTTTACGTCCTCGTTCGGGAGCTGACTTTTCTCTGGCCCGTGACGGCACTCTGGGGTTTTTACCTCATCTTCAAGAAGAACTGGCGGCTCTTTACCCTGTTTATCCTCTTCGGAGCGGTGCATATAGCCTTTTTTATCTGGTACTGGAGTATCGGCACGATCTACATCCCCTTCTACGTGCCGGTCATGGCCGTGGGCGGAGCGGGGCTCTATTTCCTCTCGAGGCGGCTGTCGGCAATCCCCACCTTGAAGATAAATGCGGCCAGAATCCTGGCTATCCTCACCGGAGCCCTCGTCTGCTTTAACCTTCTTTTCAATTACAGTGAGCTGGATAAATCCGACTACTACGCCGCAGAGGATTTCACCTGCTCGGACTTTTACCGTTTCGACTACGGAGCGATGGTCGTCACAAATCTTCTCTGGCCTAATTTCTACTGCCTCCAGGACGTCCAGCGGCTCAGGGAGGACCTTACCATCATTGCCGTGGGAGACATCGTCCAGCCCGATTACTTCAACCGCTTCACCCGGGAGCGATACCCCGAGCTGGAGATTCCTGCCGGAGAGGTTTCCAGGGATACGGGCGTAGCCTTTCTCAAGAATCTGGTCTTTCTCAATGCCCACCATCGGGCGGTGTATATCGGGCCGGACGAAGATATCGTCAAGAAGGTTTCTTATCGGCTCCTGCCGGAGGTTTTGTTCTTCAGGCTGGTTACCGATAAAGAGGCCGCGGCCGCGACCAAGGAATACTACGACGCCTACGTCAAGCGGCTTGACGACTACACCCGTCTGGAGACGGATCTCGAGGGGCCGAGCTTCTACACGGACGAAGTGTCCGTAGAGTATTATCGGATAGTCTTCAACACTCTGTCGGCCTACTTTATAGATCGCGGCCTATGGGACGTGGAGTTGAAGGCGCTCAAATATTCGGCGATTTTCGGCTCCCTGACCACCAAACAGATGATCGATACGGGCATAGCCCTCATGAATTCGGGTGAGCTGTCAGACGCGGAGATCGCCCTCAAAAGGGTGGTGGTCCTGGAGCCCAGGGAAAAAAGAGGTCATATCCAGCTCGGCCGGCTTTATATCCTCATGAACAGGTATAAAGAGGCCAACGAGCAATTTAATATCGTGCTCAGGCTGGGGGGTGAGGATTTCCAGGCATACTATGGTCTGGGTCTGCTTGCCCATGCCGAGAAGCGTTTGCCCGATTCCGAGAAGTTCCTGAGAAAGGCGATGGAGCACACCAACAGCAAGACAAGAGAAGAGGATAAGGAGAAGATACGGGAGCTGCTGAGGGAGATTCAGGGAAAGGACACCCCAAAACAGGGTTAAATGAAGTCCTATGAAACTGCACTGCCGGGACACCCGGGCCGGCAGATTCTTAATCTGTCGATTATGAATAAGCCCGCGGTATTTAATAACCGGCTTCCCAGCGTTCGCCCGGATGCACGATGAAACAGGGGATTGGATGAAGCAGCATTTAAATCGGATATTCGAGGACCTTCATCGCGATCTGGAGCTTGCCGATACGCCCTATCAGGCACGCCATCTCTGGTATTTGCGTTTTCACAAAGAGCGGTACAGCAGCGATATCGAGTTCATCGAAAGATATTACCGTTCGGGCCGGATCCTCGAAATAGGCTCACATCCATACCATCTTACCTATGCGTTGAAACGACTCGGTTATGACGTAGTGGGGCTGGATATTGACCCGTCCCGATACGGCCACTTTATAAAGAAACACGGCCTGGACATCGTCCCCTGTGATATCGAGACTAAACCTCTCCCCTTTAAGGATGACACCTTTCAGCTCATCGTCTTCAATGAAGTATTCGAACATCTCCGGATCGATCCCATCAAGACCCTTCTCGAGATCAACCGGGTTCTCAGCCCCGGCGGGATTATGATCCTGTCGACACCCAACCTCTATGCCTTACATCGGATACTCCTTTTTCTCATCGGTAGAGGTATCAAGGACCCCTACGGGGCCTTTAAGCAGATGCATGACATCGGACACATGGGACATCTCCGGGAGTATTCGGTCAAGGAGGTCAGGAAGTTTCTCGTGAATACCGGCTTCGAGTTTGTGGACGTCCAGTATAAAACCTATAAATACTTTATTAAGGGCAACTGGGGAAAGCTTGCGAACATCGTGTATCTGGTAACTCCGCGGGTCTTTTCCTCAAGTTTCATAATGTTCGGTAGAAAACCGGACAATAAGGTCAATGCCTGAGTATCCTGCCGATGGGGGCAGTGCTCGATCAACTGTAAAAACAATGAGAAAGAAAAAGACAATATGCGTGGTGATTCCGGCCTATAACGTCGCCGCTCTGGTGGCGCGGGTATTGGACGGTCTTCCCGATTTCGTGGATCGCGCGGTAGTGGTGGACGACGCGAGCAGTGACGACACGGCTGAAAGGGTTGCCCAGTACCGGGGACGTTTCCGGGGAGAGGTAGCGCTTATCACGCTGCCCGCCAATGGGGGCGTCGGGGCGGCCATCGCCCGGGGGTACCGGGATGCGCTGGATCACGGTGACGATGTGATCGTGGTTATGGCCGGCGACAACCAGATGGATCCCCACGATCTTCCCGCCATCGTCGATCCGGTGGCGGAAGGCGGGTGCGACTACACCAAGGGGAATCGGCTTTTCATGGGAGGGGCCTGGAACATGATCCCCAAGGTCAGATATCTGGGCAATTCCTTTCTCTCGCTTCTGACCAAGGTCGCCTCCGGATACTGGCACGTGGCGGACTCGCAATCCGGCTACACGGCGATCAACAGGGAGACGCTGGCCAAGATCGAGCTGGACGACATCTATCCCCGTTATGGGATGCCCAACGATCTGCTCATCAAGCTCAACATTATCGGGGCCCGGGTGAGAGACGTGCCGGTAAAGCCCGTCTACAACGTGGGGGAAAAATCCGGTATCAGGCTCTACCGGGTCATTCCGACGATAACCTGGCTCTTGATCGACGGCTTCTTCGTGCGGATGACCAAGAAGTATATCATTTTCGATTTTCACCCCCTGGTCTTCTTCTATATCATGGGCCTGGTGCTGGCTCCGGTCGGCGGGATATTCGGGTTTTACCTCTTCATACTGAGGATCCTGGGACACGGAGTGGCGGCCACCAGCGCCCTATTTGCGGCTTTCCTGTTCATATCCGGCCTGCAGTCCCTTTTCTTTGCCATGTGGTTCGATATGGAGTATAATAAGGGCCTCAAATAGTCGACCACATCGCACAGCAATCCGAACAAGAAGCGCAAAGACGCAAGACGAAAACAGGCAACGGGTGTCTGATGCCCAGGGGGAACCTTTCCGTGAACAAAACCCGGTATCAATTCGGCTTCTCAAAAATGCATGCCGATGAGATGTACGATGAAGAAGCGCGAAACATGAAAGCCGGAAAGACGCTTGCGGTCCTCCAGGACTTTTTATCAAAGGAGGGCAAACTTCCTGCAAATCTGGACCTGTTGGATATGGGATGTTCCACCGGGTTTATGACGAAGTTGTACGCTCGGCGGTTTAGGAGGGTGACCGGAATCGACATTGATAAGGAAGCGGTTGTATTTGCGGGCACGCATAACCGTGGGACGAATATTCGCTACCTGGTCTCCGATTGCCTTCATACCGGTTTTGAGTCCGAGTCCTTTGACGTTATTTGCTGCACTCAGATCTACGAGCATGTGCCGGATGCAATGCAATTGATGAACGAGATCGGTCGGCTCCTGAAAGCCGACGGTATCTGTTACTTTGCCGCCGGGAATCGCCTTACGCTCATTGAAGGGCACTACGGACTCCCCCTGTTATCCGTTATGCCCAAGGCACTGGGACATATCTATCTGAGAATCTCGGGAAAAGGAAAATACTACTACGAGAAGCACCTGACTCTGATGGGACTGAGGCGGTTGGTCACTGATTTTAAAATAGTCGATTACACAAAGAGAATTATCGAGGAACCGGACTACTACAGTGCCACCGACATGCTTGTCCCCGGTTCCGTAAAGCAAAGAATCGCCCTGGCGGTAGTAAGGGTGGCGTATTTCCTCTGTCCGACGTATATCTGGATAATGAAGAAAAGGACTCCGCGGAAGGCCCGTCTGGAGGCGGCTTAAAGGCGGAGAGGGTCTGGAGACACCATGCGACCGTACCGGGCCCTCTGTTTGCGCCATTGCCGTGCAGACTGCGCCCGAAGGCCCTGCTTATTTGCCTCGCGGCTCGCTGAGGAGTATAATAAACTATTTTTAGGCATCTTACTTGAGTTCTTAACAGGGAAACAGTGTAAGGGAAAATAGCGAACGGCGTGAAGATCCTGCTGGCGACAAGCTCATTTCCCCGGTGGTCGGGGGATTGGGCCGGTGTTTTTATCCTGAGCCTCGGCAAACGGCTCGTAAAACTCGGCCACGAGGTGACCGTTCTCTGCCCCCATGCGAGGGGCCTGCCGGCACGGGAGGAGATCGACGGTCTGCAGGTCGAGCGTTTTCGCTACGCCTGGCCCTCGTATGCCGAATCCCTTGCCTACGGGCGGGGCATGCTCCACAACGTGCGGCAGAACCCGCTTCGGCTGCTTCTGGCGGTATCCGTATATCCTGGCCCTTGGTTTACGCATGAGGGCCTTGCGGGCAAGACATGACGTCGTAAACGCCCATTTCCTGATACCTCAGGCGATCGCCGCCCGGGTCTTCGGGGTAAGGACGGTTGTCAGCCTGCACGGGAGTGACGTCAACCTTTACCTGGCGGGGATGGGACGTCGCCTCATCCGTTTCGGGCTCTCGCGGGCGATGGCCGTAACGGCCAACAGTGCCGCCACGGCGGCAAGGATCGCGGGGCTTTACCCCGGCGACAGAGTGAAGGTGATTCCGATGGGAGTGGACGTCACGGCGTTCACTCCCCCTGCGAAAAAAACGAGAACTCTCGGCGAGGAGAGGGACCCCAGGCTCATCTGTGTGGGCAGACTCATCCCGCTCAAGGGTCAGAGATACCTGATAGAAGCGTTTGGGCTGATTCGCGAGCGGTTTGGGGGAGCGGCCCTCACGATAGTTGGCGACGGTCCCGACAGAGAGGCGCTTGAACGGCGTGGAGAGGAGCTCGGCTTAACCGATGGCGATCCGATTCGCGGGAGAAGTGCCCCACGAACAGATCCCCGGCCTCCTGGACGACCACGATATCTTCGTCCTTCCCTCGATAACCCTGCCCAGCGGGGAGACGGAGGGGCTGGGCACCGTCCTGCTCGAGGCGATGGCGGCAGGGCTCCCGGTGGTGGGGACGAACGTCGGGGGGATACCGGATATTATCCGTGACGGAGAGAACGGGCTTTTGGTGCCGGAGCGGGCTCCGGAGGCGATCGCCCGGGCCGTGGAGCGGATCACGACCGATACGAGCCTTCGTGAACGTCTCGCCCAATCGGCACTCCGGGACGTCCGGCGGCGTTTTTCCTGGGAGGTCATTGCGCGGGAATTTGAAAAACTCTTTATTGAAGTGAGCTCAACCTAGATATGGATGCCATCCAAGAAGGCAAACGGGTCCTGGCTATCGAGCGGGATGCGGTCGACGGCCTGATCAAGAGGATCGGGGACGGGTTCGTGCGCGCCGTGGAGCTTCTCGCGAGCGCGAGGGGCCGTATCATCATCACCGGGATCGGTAAATCCGGAATCGTGGCGCGAAAAATCGCCGCGACACTCTCCTCCACCGGGACGCCGGCGGTCTTCCTCAACTCGGCCGAGGGGCTCCATGGGGATATCGGCGTGGTGACCGCCGAGGATGTGGTGCTGGCTCTCTCTTACAGCGGGGAGAGCGAGGAAGTCCTCAAATTGATCCCCTATTTTCGATGGATGAAGGTCCCGATCATCTCGATGACCGGCGCGCCGCGCTCGTCGCTGGCCAAAGAATCCGATATCGTCCTGGATATCCGGGTCGATAAAGAGGCCTGCCCCTGGGATATCGTCCCCACTGCGTCCACGACGGCGGCCCTGGCCCTCGGGGATGCCCTGGCGGTGACGCTCCTCAAGGTAAAGGGGATCGATCTTTCGGATTTCGCCCACCGGCATCCCGGCGGGGCCATCGGGAGGCAGATCCTGCTTTCGGTCAACGATCTCATGCACGCGGGAGACCGGTGCCCGAAGGTGGGCGAAGATGTCCTCTTGAGAGACGCCGTCTACGAGATGACGGGAAAGGGGCTCGGCATGACCACCGTTACCGGGAAAGACGGTGCGCTCGTGGGGGTTATTACCGACGGGGATCTCAGGAGGATCTTTCAGAAATACGAAAACCCCCTTCTCATGGACGTCGGCGGCCTGATGGGCAGGAACCCGAAGACCATCAAGGCCGATAAGCTGGCGGCGGAAGCGCTCAGGGTCCTGGAAGATCACGCCATTACGTCCCTGGTCATTATTGACGACAGGAATCGTCCCATCGGGGTCATCCACATTCACGACATATTGAAGGCGGGGATAACGCTGTGACCACGGTTCTCGTCGTCGGCGGGGCGGGCTACATCGGCAGCCACGCGATAAAAGGCCTCATGAATGCGGGGCATCATCCTGTCGCGCTGGATAACCTTTCGCGCGGCCACCGGGATGCGGTGCTCTGCCCCGATTTCATCCAGGCCGACCTGACCGACGGGAAAGCCCTTGCCGGCGCCTTTGCCGACCATCGGATCGAAGCGGTCATGCATTTCGGGGCGCTGACATACGTCGGTGAGTCGATGGAGGCCCCCCAGAGATATTACGTCAACAACGTCGTGGGGTGCATCAACCTCCTTTCGGCCATGCGGGAGGCGGGCGTCGATAAGATCATATTTTCATCCACCGCCGCCGTCTACGGCAATCCCCGCCAGGTCCCGATTACCGAGGACCACCCCCGGGACCCGATCAATCCCTATGGCATGACCAAGTATGTCATGGAACGGGCGATGGAGGACTTTTCGTCGGCATACGGGCTGAGATTCGTGTCGCTGCGCTACTTCAACGCCGCGGGCGCGGACCCGGACGGCGAGCTCGGGGAACGACACGACCCCGAGACGCACCTGATCCCTTCCGTGCTTCTGGCTGCAGGAGGCGTCAAGTCCGAGATCGTGATCTTCGGCGATGACTATCCGACCCCCGACGGCACCTGTATCCGGGATTACATCCATATCTCCGACCTGGTAAGCGCCCACCTTTTGGCGCTTGACCGGCTGAACGCCGGCCTTGCGGGAGGCTTTTACAATCTCGGAAGCCAGCGGGGGCACTCCGTCAGGGAAGTCATCCGGACCGCGGAAACGGTGACGGACCGTCCTATTGCCGTCAAGGTCGGTCCCCGCCGCGCGGGCGATCCGCCGTCGCTCATTGCCTCGTCCCAAAAGGCGCGAAAAGAGCTCGGGTGGCGGCCGGCCCATGTCGAGCTCGTCGATATGGTGGGGACCGCGTGGCGATTCATGGTCAAGAACGGTACGGTGAAATGAAGGTGTGGGGAATAGTTCCCGCGGCGGGGATGGGACGACGAATGGGGCAGGGCAACCCGAAGCAGTACCGAGAAGCGGCCGGGGCGCCGATCCTGATCCACACGCTGCGGGCGCTGCTGGAGTCAAAGGCCCTCGAGGGGATTACGGTGGCCGTCGCCGACGAGTTCATCGAGCGTGCCCGGAGGCTTGCGGCCGAGCACCTGGGAGACGGGGGTATGGTTTCGTTCGCAACGGGCGGGGCGACCCGGCAGGAGTCGGTCTACCGGGCGCTGGTATCGCTTGCGGACGCGCGGGTCGATATGGTGATCATCCACGACGCGGCGCGCCCTCTGGTGACCGGCGAGACAATCCGGGCAACGCTTGCCGCGGCCATAGCCCACGGGGCAGCGGTTGCGGCGATCCCTGCGGCGGAGGCCTCCTGCCTGACGGACGGCGGGTTGATCGCCGAGTATATTGACCGCAGCAGGCATATGACTATTCAAACCCCCCAGGCGTTTCGCTACGAGCTGATCATGAAGGCGCACGAGGAAGCCCTGGAAGCGGGAATTACGGACGCAGTCGATGACGGCTTGCTCGTCTTCCGACTTAAAGAGCCGGTGGCCGTGTCGGATGGAAGACCGGAAAATATTAAGGTGACGTATCGCGCCGACCTAAGAAATCTGGAAAAGATAATAAGAGCTTTATGACGCGACGACCGTAGGATGGAGGGCTAACGGTTGCCTTTCCTCTTTTCTTCCCGTATAATTTACAGCTACTTTTTCGAATCAAAATCCGATGACAGACCGATTGAATTTAGCGAAGAAGATATACCAATACCGTGAGCTTATTCTGAACTTCGTCATCAGGGACATGAAATCCCGCTACAAAGGTTCGTTCCTGGGATACCTGTGGACATTGCTTGACCCCCTTCTAATGATGCTTATATACGTTCTCATCTTTTCCATCGTGGTGCGCATCAAGGTCGAGAACTACCCAATATTTATTATCACGGGGATTTTACCGTGGCTTTTCTTTTCTAGTTCAGTTACCCGAGGGATGAAGAGCCTCCGGGAGAACGCAAGCCTCATGATGAAGGTCTATTTTCCCCGGGAGATATTTCCGATATCCCAAGTAGCCTCGGGGCTTGTTGAATTTGTCCTTACCTTGTTGATCCTAATCCCATTTCTGGTAGTCTATCATATCGCTCCAAGCTGGAAATTGTTGCTGATCCCTGCCATACTCGTTGCCCAGATTTTTTTTGTCTTGGGTGTCTCTCTCATTCTTTCAGTAATGGTGGCATACCTGAAAGACGTTGAGAATATCATGGTCGCAGCTTTGAGGATATGGTTTTACCTGACGCCGATTCTCTATCCTGTAACCATGGTACCGGTGAAGTACCAGTTCTTCTTCCTTCTTAACCCGATGGCGACTATTGTCTGCCTCTACCGATGGGCGATACTGGGCAGCCCGATTCCCGATATAGGTATGGCCGCCATGGGCGTCCTAATTTCGTTATCGATTTTCATGGTAGGCGTATGGTTCTTTTCGATTAATGAGTCCGACGTCATCAAGAGGATATAGAGTATGCCCGCGCCCGTGATAGTGGTCGATAGACTCGGTATATACTTTAAGGTATTCCATCAAAAGGGGCTGCCCTTTAGAGACGCATTTATTTCGTACGGGAAAGATATGATAGGGCGGGTGCTTCATCCCTCGGCAACATTTCCCCGTTCCGGATTGTTCTGGGCGATCCGGAACGCATCATTTGTTGTCGAGAAGGGCCAGACCATCGGGATTGTCGGGGAAAACGGATCGGGCAAATCAACGCTGCTCAAGACCATTGCAGGAATCTTTCGCCCCGATGAGGGGGGGTAGGGGTGAATGGAAAAGTCGGGGCGCTCATAGAACTGGGGGCGGGCTTCCACCCGGATTTGACCGGAAGGGAAAATATTTACTTAAATGGATCTATCCTGGGGATGAAAAAGAGGAAGATCGATCTGATATATAATGATATAGTTGAGTTCTCGGAGTTGGAGGAGTTCATCGACACGCCGATCAAGAACTACTCATCGGGAATGAAGGTTAGGCTCGGCTTCTCTGTCGCTATTCACATGAACCCGGATATCTTGCTCGTGGACGAAGTGCTGGCCGTGGGCGACATGGCGTTTCGTATGAAGTGCCTGGAAAAAATGACCGAGTTCAAGAAACGGGGAGTGACGACCCTCCTCGTGAGCCACGATCTCGCCACCGTGAGGAGTTTCTGCGAAAAAGTGATTCTCCTCAGTCACGGGACTTTGGTGGAATACGGGCCTGCCAATGACGTCTGCAACCGGTATTTCAAGATGGTCATTGAGGAAAGGCAAAAGTCAAAAGAGACTACCCCGAGCGTTTCGGAGATGCGATCGGGCCGGCGATAAAACTGAAGGCGACGGCGTATCGATTTTCGCGGGCTCTCCCGAGTTTCGGAAACGGGCCTCTTTTAGACGGATCCAGAACGGCAAGGCGAGTTTCGCCAATATACAATTTTTAGACGAATACGAGCAGGAAATCGCTTCAGTAGAGTATGAGCAGGAAGTGATCTTACGGATGGCTGTGGAGATCCATGAGGATATCCCCCGATTGGGATTCGGATATCATATAAGGGATAAGAACGGGATGGATATAATTTATTCGGACAGTCTTATTGAAGCTAGGACCATTGAAAACCCGGAAAAGGGGCAACGATTCATTATAGACTGGAAATTTCGATTGAGCCTAAGGCAGGGTGATTATAGCATCCTTTGTGTGTTATCAAGACTGGGCGAGTACTTAGCAACGGACAGTAAATTCTGTGACTTAATTCCCGTTGCTTATCAATTCACGGCAAACCCCGGGTTAAAGGGTTCTCTTTACGGTGCGGTGCATATCGAAAATGCGATAACCGTTACCACTGTGACCTGATAGGCAGATATATATGATCATGCTTCATATCGGCTGTGGAAAAATATACCTCGAGGGATGGGTTAATATTGACCTTGACTCCGAGAATGCGGACCTGCATCATGATATGCGAAAGCCGCTTCCCTTTGAAGACAGCTCCGTTGATTTTATATACAATGAGCACTTCATAGAGCATCTGAGGGTGGACGAGGGTTTGGCTGCTCTGAGGGATTTCCATAGGGTTCTGAAACCGGGGGGCGTTTTGAGAATCGCGACCCCCGATATGCATTATCTCTTGTTTAGGTATTTCTTTTTTTGGAGACGTCAAAGTTGGTATAAGAAAATATGGGTATGAGTGGATTAAGACGCGCGCGGAGATGGTAAATATAGCCTTTAGAGACTGGGGGCATCAGTACCTCTACGATTACGAGGAGTTGACGCGGAGGCTAAAGGAGGCGGGTTTTTATCATATACATCGGCGTGGTCTTGGTAAGAGCCGTTACGATGAGCTTAAATAAAAAGGAGACGAGAAAAGACTCCAGATTGATCGTAGAGGCAATAAAATAATGAATAGTTATCCTATCCCCGGTGTTAAGACTTTTCCGTTCACCAAGATCATCGGATCGGAGCATATCGAGTTCGGCCATGATATCATCATCGACGACTTTGTCTTTATCTATGCCAAAAAGAAGATTAGAATAGGTAATTATGTTCATATTGCGTGTTTTACCTCCATCCTCGGCGGAGAAGAATTCAGCATGGAGGATTTCTCAGGGATAGCCTCTGGTTCAAGAATATTTACGGGAACCGATGACTTTAAAGGATGGGGTTTCGGAGGGCCACCGATCGGTGAAGAGTATAGAAATGTCAGACGTGAACCTGTTCGTCTCGGAAGATTCGTCATTGTCGGAGCAAACAGCGTAATTCTTCCTGGGGTTATTGTCGGAGAAGGTGCTATGGTCGGGGCGTGTTCTGTTGTGACGAGAGACCTCGATCCTTGGGGCATATATATCGGCAACAAGCGGGTCGCCGAACGTGACCGTAATGCAGTTATGAAAACGTATAAGAAGTTCCTCGAAAGTAAGCCTAATCTAGTATAGTACCGTGGAAAACCTAAAGCCCTTTGAAAAACCGATCTACGTGACCCGGCCAATTCTGCCCGAGTTGGGAGAATTCACCGGGAAACTCCAGGAAATATGGGGATCATGCTGGCTTACCAATAACGGCGCACAGCATCAACTGCTGGAAGAGCGGCTCATCGGGTTATTGAAAGTCCCCTCGCTCTCCCTTTTCAATAACGGTACCATCGCCCTCATCGTCGCAGTCCAGAGCCTCAAGCTCTCCGGGGAGGTGATTACCACGCCTTTCACCTTCCCCGCCACGCCCCATGTCCTGACCTGGAACGGCATCAAACCGGTGTTTTGCGATATCGACCCAGCGACCATGTGCATCGACAGCTAAAAAGATCGTATCGATGATAACACCTCAAACAACGGGGATTCTGGCTGTCCACGTCTTCGGCACCCCGTGCGACATCGCAGGAATACGGGAAATCGCCGATCGGTACGGGTTACGGGTGATCTACGACGCCGCCCACGCCTTCGGAGCCGAGATCGATGGGTCAGGCATTGGTACATTCGGCGATATATCGATGTTCAGCTTTCACGCAACAAAATTGTTCCATACCGCCGAGGGTGGGGCGCTCACGTTTAAAGATGAAAATCTCAAGAAACGTATTGATCTCTTAAAAAACTTCGGCATCAAGAACGAGGAAGAGGTCGTCATGCCCGGCATCAACGGCAAGATGAACGAGATACAGGCGGCCCTCGGCTTGGTGATGCTGGACTACATCGACCGTGAGAAGGAAAGGCGAGCCGCCATTGCGAAGTCTTACCGGGAACTGCTTCGGGATTGCGAGGGAATAGTCCTGCCTCCCGAACTCCCCGAGACTATGGATAGCCGTCAGTATTTCGTGATACGTATTAATCAAAAGCGGTTCGGGATATCCCGTGATACGGTCTATGAGCGTTTCAAGAAATTCAACGTCTTTACCAGGAAATACTTCTATCCGCTTTGCAGCGACTATACCTGTTATAAGCAACTGCCGTCGTCATCACCTGATAACCTCCCCGCTGCAAAGACAGTTGTGACCGAGACTTTGGTGCTTCCCTTTTACGGCGGCCTGAGTATAAGCGACGTAGAGAGGATTTGTAATATCTTCAAGAATCTTCCAAGGCAATAGGAGTCTTGCTGATGCCGAGGGTGAGCGTCATTATCCCCGCCTACAACCATGAGAAGTTTGTCGGTGAGACCATTGAGAGCGTCTTTAGCCAGACGTATCAGGATTTTGAGCTCTTGATCACCGACGACGGCTCGACGGATGGTACGGTCAAGGTAATACGGACATTCACCGACAATCGAATCGAGTTTTTTCAAAACGAAAAAAACATCGGTGCCGTCATCGGGACCAACTTCATGATTCAAAGAGCTAAGGGAGAATACATCGCAATACTAAGCTCCGATGATGCGTTTATGCCCGATAAGCTTGAAAAGCAGGTGAGATTTCTGGATGAACACCCCCAGGTCGGGGCGGTCTTCAGCCATGCGATGATTATCGATGAGGATGGGGGCCGGTTTACAGACGCGAGTCATTTCTATACAGGGATCTTTCAAAAGCCAAATCGGAATCGCTTTGAGTGGCTAAACCACTTCTTTTTCCAAGGCAATTGCCTTTGTCACCCAAGCGTCCTTATCAGAAAGGAGTGCTACGGGAAGGTTGGGCTCTACGACCCGCTCCTTGCACAGCTACCTGATTACGATCTTTGGATACGTTTGTGCATGGCGTATGAGATACATATTCTGGAAGAGGAACTCGTGAAATTTCGCGTGCGAGCCAACGAAGCAAATGCGAGTGGCGCGCGACCCGAGGTAGGAAAGAGGTCCCATTACGAGCTCTTCCATTTATTAGGGAATTTCCTATCCATCGGCTCCATCGATGATTTGGTGCGCATTTTCCCCGAGATCACGACGAGGTTTGCGTGCTTGAGCGATTTCGTTATCCCCTTCTACATAGCCGTTCTTGCGGGTTCAATTGCGTCACAACCGCATCAGCTCTTTGCTTTGGATACGATCTATGCGCTATTTAAAGACTCCAAGAAGGCAGAAGCACTGAAAACGGTTCATGATTTTTCCACATCCGATCTTATCAGAATGACAGGGGAGTACGATATCTTCAACCGTTTTCAGAATTGGTACGCCAGCCTGTACTTGGATACAGGAAAGGGTTTCAATGAGGAGGAAAAGATCTCATTTTCGGCAGACTATCGGGCTAGAGAATTTTCATTTAGATACGATGTTTCGACACGCTCACCTGTAAGGGCGCTGAGGTGGGATCCCGGAGAGGATCTCTACCTGAGTGTGCAGATTCTTGACGTATCTCTTCGAGGTAAGGACCATATCGATAAAACTTGGGACCTGAGATCGATTTCCTCTAACGCTACTTATATGCAAGACGGAACCGCGGTCTTCGAGACATTCAACCCTCAGTTCCTTATCCCCGTTTCGGGTGACCTTATGTATGTCACCATTAAAGGGAGATGGACATTAGAGAAATATCAGTCCAAGATTCGAAGCCTAGAGAAGAAGATCAAGGGGCTCGAGCGTGCTATTGAGAAAATCAAGACGTCCAGATCGTGGAGGATTACTGCCCCGTTGCGCTACTTCTCACAAACTCTGAAGTCTATTCTTCCAGACAAAGAGCGGTTTAGCCGCTGAAATTACATGCACTGGGCGCGAAATTCACGTTGGCAAAGTTACAATGCGAATTGTGATTGACGCGCTATAGGAACCTCTCTTCGAATTTCTTAAAAATCATCTTAACTTCACCCCTCATGAGATATGCAAAGGCTTTCCTAGTCACCCCTCTCCTGACAACAATTTTCTCCGATTTCAACGAAGACTGGAGCATTTGTTGACTATCGGAAGAAACGAATATATCCACAAATTTCAGGTATATGTTTTTTTCTTTCCAGAGGATCGGCACGGCTTCTTGCTGAAGCAGGGCCTCGGCCATAAAGAAGATAAGCATAAGTCCTCTCCGGCAATCAAAGTCCTTCGTACACCCCATAACTGTGTTTTCATCAAGAAAAACCTTTATTAAGTTTCCCAGCCACCCGTTACCCTCAAAGAAGGCGCTGGTGAACTCCTTTCTATCTACAAAGAGTAAGATGTTCGTATATTCGTAGCTATATTTCAGAAAGAAGAAAGCCGCGCGTATCGGCTCAAGAAAATTAAGTGTGGAATAGTCTATATACTCGAGGTCAATGAGATAGGCCTTCCGAGATCCCAGATCGAAAAGCATATTGCATGGATAGGCATCAAATAGGACAGTCCTTTTGGATATCCTTTCTTCGGGATATTTTTCAACAAAGAGACGAGTTATTCTTCTTATCTTTTCGGGGTTATCGTACTGGAAGACTCTACAATACTCATCCACAAGCAGGTTTACGTCTTTCCCGAGATCAGCCTTATCGGCCTTTGTAGAAACGGAATTGAGTTTTATGTAGACTTCTTTAATTAAGGGGAAAACCTCATTTGCGAAACCTTTCAGAAACGAACGTGTTATGAACGGTTTTGTCTTAAAGACTTCCTGTATTGTAACTCCGCTTAGGTATCGTTCGATCACAATATTCTTATTATGAATATTTACCAGCACCGGAGACGGGGTAATGTCGCGTAATCCCATCTCGCCGAGTCTCAAGATATTCTCGTATTCCTGTATCAGCGAATGTTCCATTTGGACATCGGGAAAGTATTTTACTATGAGTAGTGGTTTCCTACCCACTGCCACCGTATATACGAGTTTATCCACCCGCATTCGTTTAATTACACCGATCTCCGTCAAAGAGAGTCTGTCGCTATCGCTCCGGCTAATTCCAAACTGGTCGCGGTGTTCTTTAATGTATTTCTCGATTTCCGCAATCAGACTATTACCCATAGTTTTTTCTTAAGGTATTCCCGCGAAGAAGCGCGCGAATGCCGTTTTCAACTTCCTCGGTTGATAGTAGTGCCATGCAAAGCGGCGGCATATATCCCTTGGGGCATTTATTAAACCAGTCTGGCTTAGACCACCAGCAACCAATGCAGCGCTCGTTTTGGATATTGACGTTGCCGGGGTATCCGAAACATGCAATCGAGGTTGGTCCGAAAAGTATCGCAGATGGGGTTCCCATTGCGGCCGCCAGATGGGAAAGGCCTCCTTCGGTTCCCATATAGAATTTGGCTCCCCTGATGATAGACGCAGTGGTAAGGATATCCGTCTTCCCCAGATAGCTAATGGCTCCTTCAATCGCCTGGTTCTTTTCCTCTCCAATCTGCACTACTGCAAAGCCCTTGTTATGAAGATACCGTATTACCTCCTTCCATTTTTCACTATCCCAGTTTTTGGTAGATATCTGTTTTGAATGTGTCGTGGCCCTGCTGTTTGAACTATGTGATAGTGCAACGTATCTTTTTCCGCCCAGCGAGTCCACCAGCCGCCGGTTTTCGGGAAGATCGACTCTTATATCGTCCAAAGAACCCGATAAGCCCGCCGATTTCATCATGGTAAGAATGCAATGATCGTCCAGCCGGGCCAGCCTATTGGCCAGAGCGGGACGGTATCGATAGAAATTCCCGAGATTATAGGCGGCGAAAAGCTTGTTCGTTTCGCTTTTCTCTTGAATGAAGCGTCTCGTTCCATAATACGTTCTTGTAATCCGGTATGTATCATGAAATATATCGAAGTCAGGATAAAGGTTCTTGACCAGGTATCTGATATTTCGCTGGGATCCGAATGGGACGAAATTGTCAAATACTCCGTATAAATCAACCAACTCGTGACCGATATCGGAATCGAAGAAGAGGGTCAAATATGCATCGGGGTGTTTTCGTCTCAACGCGCGTCCGAACGCATTGGCCATCAGTAGATCACCGATGCCGCCGAAGGATAGGACTCCTATCCTGGTTTCAATCCCGGAGTCGCTGGATTTTATTAAGGACCGGACGGCTAGAAGCGCTCGATTAGCTTCAAGCCTGCTTCTTCTCTTTCTTGGCGGATAAAGATAGTCGTAAGCCGTTCTCAGGTAGTATACCAGCGGGATTGGCAGCTTATCTTGGATTCTCCTCTTTAGTTCCTTTCTTGTCGGCAGGTTCAACGCCTTTTCTACAGTATCCCATTGCCTGCCGTACTTGCCAAGAACGAAATCTTTTACTCCGTAATACATTGTTACGGCCTGCCTGTACCTCATGCGCAAAAGGAATTTCACCGATCGACCCAGGAAGATCCCCAGCCAATAGAGATAAAAGACATAACGTAGCGGGATGCCGACGTTCTTTCGAATAAAGAGCAGGCGATTCCTTGTGCGAAAATAGACATGAATGAGCCCCACGCCCCTCGTCGACTTATTCCCCTTATGGTAGACCACGCTCTTTGGAATATAGTAAACCGTGTAGCCCAGCCGTTTCACCTTATAACATAGATCATTATCCTCCACGTAGGAGAAGTAGTCTTCATCAAGCCCGCCGACTTTCTTGAGCAGCTCGCTTCGTATCAGCAGTACGCAGCCCGTAACAAAATAGACTTCTTTCTCTTCATTATAAAGGCCAATATCGATCTCATTCTGGCCATAATGGACGTATTTATGGTTGTAGAGGATATTTCTACCCCCGGCAAACCAGATGAGATTCCTGTCGTGTTCGTGATATATCTTTGAGCCAGAGATACCGATTCTTTTATTGCGCTGCATGGCAACTACAAGGTGTGTTAGAAAGTCAGGCTCGACAATGGTGTCATTATTCAGCAGCAACACGTAATCGGCTTGTCTCTCTAACGCATACCCGATACCCCGGTTATTTCCCCCGACGAATCCCAAGTTTTCCTCATTTCGAAGGATGCTAATATACTTCCCATACCTTTGCTCGAGCACCTCTGCGTCATTACCCCGTGAAGCGTTATCGACGACAAGGACTCTGTAATTATCGTAGTCTATCTTCTTGAGGGATTGCATGCATTCGATCGTATCGGCAAGGCCGTTCCAGTTAACAAGGATAATGTAGACAAGGGGCAGCTGTTTTACACGTTTAGTCTCCAATGCTGTTTTTCGGATTTCTGATTTCATCCCTTAGCTGTCTTAATCTATTTCGGGTCGTTGGAATACCGGACGATATGATCTTCGGCACGTCAGAGTTTCACGTAGACGAGGCTCGTCCCTTCTATATGTGCAAATTCAAGTTCAGGGTGTTCCAGGCTTATTTCATTCAATGCCTGGGTGACTTCGTCGTATAACGCGTCGTAGTCGTGCCAGACAATTAACCCTTTTCCATTCTTCATCATCTTCATTGCGACATCGGAATCGTTCTTAACGTATTCATAGCTATGGGCACCGTCGACGAAAACCATGCTAATCATATTAAAGTACGGAGTAAAATCGAATCTCGCAGAGTCTCCGAATAGCTGGACGATTTTATTTATCTCGGGGAAGGCCTTCCTGTCCTTGTTCAAGTATCTCTGCCCTGTTACGTTTTTGTTGATGTAGGCCGTATCGCCTTTCGTTACCGGTAATCCAACAGATGAGCCGGTATCTTTCGGCAGATCAATAGTGTAGATTTTAGCATCGGGGGATGAGTTTACGGCAAGATTTAGCGCGGTCCTCCCGTCGAATGTCCCAATTTCGAAGATTGAGGAGCTTCCAAACTTTTTCGCGAAAAAACTCAGGATAAAGAGCTCAGTGATACCTGTATTGCCTGCCACTCCTTCGATTTCTATAACCCTCACTGGGACCTGATAATCGAGTAGCTCCGAGAGCTTCTTTTTCGCTATTACCGGCCGAACCCTATAGCTGTTGAGGGCCCGGGTCAGCCCAAAATGAGCGCAAATCCTGTTCAGGAAAGCCCTATTCCTTGAAAAAACAAAACCGACCAGGAACAGATAGAAGCACGAGAAAAGAGCGAAAAAGTACTTGAAAACAAAGAAGGGAAGTTTCCTTATCGGTGGAACTGTTCTTGTTTCAATGGCCGATTTTCCCATGGGGAAATACCTTCTCCTTTATTATTCTCTATGTGAGTTAGACTGTAATCGCAACAAAGGTCATCTGATTGACGTACGATACAAGCTGTTTAGCTAACGTATTATATATATCATACTATAGATCAAATGTCTTTTAAAGTGCATTGAAGACTGTTGCCAGGGCTCCCGCCGTATTGCCGGTCAGCTAAAGCTAAGGATTGACAGCCGTATAACGGAGGGCTATAGTAAGACATTATCCGGCGATGGTCGGCTGTATCCTGCTTCCTGCCACTGCAGCTATTAAAATTGACCGGTAAACTAATCCGCGGATTCGCGGATCTTCCTGACTTCGCACAATTACTCGTTACGCCTGGGAAGTTGGTTACGTATGTCTTTCCCATTAGTTTACACCGTCATCCTGAACTGGAACGGCCTTGCCGATACGACCGCCTGCCTCGATTCGCTGAAAAAGGTCACCTATCCGGACTACCGGGTCGTGGTGGTGGACAACGGGTCGAAAGACAACGAGGGGTTGCTCCTCAAAGAAATATTCGGTAACTATGTACACCTTATTCAAAACGCCGAAAACCTCGGCTTCGTCGGCGGAAACAACATTGGCATTAGGCACGCACTCGACAAGCGGGCTCACTACGTCCTTCTACTCAACAATGATACTACTGTCGAGCCGGATTTCCTAAACAGGCTTGTTGCGGCGGGGGAGACCTACCCGACAATCGGCATACTTGGTCCGAAGGTGTATCTCGACCGAGATCGACGCATGCTTTGGTCGGCGGGAGGGTTGATTGACTATATTACCTCCTTTACGTATAAGAATACGCAAGCAGAGCCGTATAATTTTTATTCTGAGGTGGTCAGGGTTGGCTATATTATTGGGGCCGCAATGCTAATAAAACGGGAAGTGATTGAAAAAATTGGCCTCTTAGATGAAAGATTCTTCGCCTACGAAGAAGATATAGAGTATTGCGTGCGGGCTTATCGACATAATTACGACAGTGCGCTTGTTACAACAAGTGTGGTTTACCATAGTCCCGGAAGCTCAACACAGGCGGTGCCGGAGTTGCCGTACTACTACCAGAATAGAAACTCGTATCTAAAGATGCGAGCAATCTTTGCCGATAATGAGCACCGGATTTTTTACGGCACTATCTTTATGATGGTAGTAAATTTAATTAATATGACGCGTGCCTTCCGAGACGAGGGATGGGCAGGCTGGCGGAGGGCTTGGGCTGCCGCCCTGGGAATGTGGGACGCCCTTGCAACTCGGCGCTTTGGGAAGACTAAGAGATTCCCTCATTAAATGAGGGATCATGCAGAGCGTCTGTAGAAGTAATTAGTCAATTCGTTCTATTAGTCTTAAAATAAAGGTGCGCTAAGTGGACACATTAGACGCAATCATCCTCGCTGCCGGCTGCGGCAAAGCGAATGGAGCAGGAGGTTCCCAAGCAGTTCCTGCGTATCGGCGGAAAGCCGATAATCATCTATGTCATGGAAGCTTTGATGAAGGCGGAGATCTTCAGCCGCTTTATCGTCACGACACTGCCTGGCTATGAAACCCACTACGATGAGCTAATCAGAACATATCATCTTGCCGATATCGAGCTGATAGCCGGCGGCTCCACCCGCCAGGAATCGTGCCGCCGTGCCCTCGAGAAGGTTCGATCCACCCGGGTCCTCATTCACGAGGCGGCACGGCCCTTCATCACGGTCGATTTTATCCGGCGTCTCGTCAGCTATCCCGATAAAGCCATCGTGCCGGTCCTGCCCATCGATTTTACCGTGTCTGCCGGCGGCGAGTTCATGACCAAGATCCTCGATCGCGGTGAGCTTAGGAACATCCAACTCCCCCAGGTTTTCGAAACAAAGACGATCATCGCCGCCCACGAAAAGGCCAGGGCCGACGGCTTCTCGGCCACGGAGGATTCCACGCTCGTCTTCAGGATGGGGATTCCGGTGCGTTTCGTGGAGGGGCTGAAGGAAAACTTCAAAATCACCGATCGATTCGACCTGTTTGTGGCCGAGAGGATCAAACAGATGCGGGACGAAAGCGATGTCTGATACGAAGAAGGATACACGATCAGACGAGTTTTCGGGAAAAGTCGCCATCGTTACGGGCGCCAGCCGGGGAATCGGCAGAGAGATCTCGCACGCCCTGGCGCGCCGGGGAATGAGTATCGCGCTCGTGGCCAGGTCCTTCGATGCACTGGAGGAGGTCGCCGATGAGATCAGGAGGCGCTTCAAGTCCAACGTCGCGGTCTTTGCCGCGGACGTCAGGGATGAGGCCGAGGTCATCGACGTCGTAAAGCGAACGGCCGACGCCTTCGGCGGGATCGACTGCCTGGTCAACAACGCCGGGTTTGTGGACCCGGTCGGTATCCTGGAGATGACTACGGACAACTGGGACCGGGTTATTGAGACAAACCTCCGGGGGACGTTTCTCTTTACCCGCGAGGCGGTGCGCTACTCGATGAAGGAGCGGGGCGGTAAGATTGTCAACATTTCCTCCACGGCGGGGCTCACCCCGCGGCCCGGCTGGAGCGCCTACGCCGCCAGCAAGGCGGGCGTGATCAACTTCTCCCTGACCATGAGCGAGGAGCTGAGAGAATACGGCATCAAGGTCTACTGCGTCTCTCCCGGCAGGACGGCCACCGAGCTCAGGCGCATCCTGGCCCCGGACGAAGACCCTTCGACGATTCTCCAGCCGGAAAGTATCGCAGAGACCGTAGTCTTTCTCCTCTCGGCGGCCGGCGACTACATCGACGGCCAATCGATCGTCGTCAGAAAGCGATAGCAGCCGGCGGCACCGCCGGGCAAAGTAAAGGCGCGGGAAACGGGGGTGTTACCGGTTGAGATCGAGTGGCAGCGCAAGAGAGATGGGAAGATGACCGATACGATTACGCGTGGCGGCCGCTTGCGATATACCGTGGCCGACGTCAAGGGCGCGGTTCACTCCATCGACAGCTGGTGGACCCGGTATTTCATCGATCCGGTGGCAGTCAGGATTACCTGGGCCTTCGCGAACTTCACCCGTTTATCGCCCAACGCCGTTACCCTCATCACGCTGCCCCTTATCTTTGTGTCCGCTTTCTTTTTTCTCAAGGCAACGCGCGCCGACCTGATCATCGGCGCCCTCGTGTACGAGTTCAACTTCGCCCTGGACTGCGTGGACGGAAAACTTGCCCGTTTGACCAAGAGAACCTCAAGCCTCGGGGCCTTCTCGGACCTCTATCTGGACAACTGGAACGTGATCATAAACCTGGCGGCCCTTGTCTGGGGGCGCTACGCGTATTCCGGAGATGTGGGTCTGCTCGTCGTCGCCTGGGCCTATCTTACGATGCACCTGTTGAGTCTGTTGATGAAGTATATCGCTCAGGACGTCCTTGGACGCGACTTTAAAAGGCGCTTCTACTCGACGGACCCGGACGCCGGACGCGGCGGCCTCGCGGAACAGGTGAGACGGCTTTTCTCCCGGAAGGGCCTGAACATGGTCCTCTTCACCACGGTGGAAGGGGAAGCCGTCGTCTTCTTCCTCGGCCCGCTTACCGGTTACATTTTCGAGGCGATCGTGGCTGCAACGCTGCTCATCTCCATCTTTTTCGTCCTCAAGTCGATCCTCTATCTGCGCTCCTGCGCCGAGGTCGACAGGGGGACCTAGGTCCCGCCCCAAGTCCCGCCTGACCCACCGGAAAGAAGCCACACGAGCGCACGGTCGGCTACGGGCCGACGGATCAGCGGTGGGTCCGCGGGCCCGGCCCGGCTTACCGCAAAAAAGAGTTGAACATTCGGTCGGATAGGGCTACACTTGGAGGCAAAAGGAGGCAACGCATTCGCCGAGCCGTTTGCGGTCAAGGCTTCCTGCGGTGGACATCGGCCGTATCCACGTATTCACCCTTGACACAGAGGGACCTGAACTGACCGATGTGGGGATATCATGGCCCTTCCCGAGATTTCGATACTGGGCATTAAGGTCAACCCGATCACGGAAGAAGAGCTCAACCGCAGGATCGCCGGGATCATCAAGGCGGGCGGCAAGGAGCTCGTCCTTAACGTCAACGTCAACGCGATCAACCAGGCCCTGGAGCACCCCTTTATGAAGGAGCTCCTCAATCGGGCCGGGATCGTCTTTTGCGACGGCTACGGGGTAATCCTCGGGGCGCGCATACTCGGCGCCGTCATCCCCGAGCGTATTACCTATGCCGACTGGATGTGGAGCCTTTCGGCCCTCTCCGAGCGGGAGGGTTTTTCGTTCTTCTTCCTGGGTGCGCGGGAGGGGATCGCTGCCCTGGCCGCCGACAGACTCCGCGAAAGATACCCGTCGCTGAAAATCGCGGGGATACGGAGCGGATATTTCGCCAAAACCGGAAGAGAAAACGAGGAGGTCATCGATCTGATCAACCGGTCCGGACCGGATATCCTGGTCCTCGGGCTCGGCATGCCGCTGCAGGAACGCTGGCTTACCGATAACTGGACAAAGATCGACGCCCGGATCGCTCTGACGGGGGGAGGCTGCTTCGATTTTATTTCGGGCACCGTGAAGCGGGCGCCGCGTTGGATGGCCGACAACGGACTGGAGTGGTTCTACCGGCTGATGCTCGAACCCAGAAGGATGTTTACGCGCTACGTAATCGGAAATCCTCTCTTCTTGCTGAGGGTTATCCGCCAACGGATTGTCGGAAAAGAGGTTTAGTCCCAATAAACGCGTAATCGAGTGTGTGGTTGTCGTATGAATAAGATAAAGAAGAATCGGACCCTGATCCTATTTCTCTTCCTTCTGGTCCTTTCGGCCGCCGTTCGAATGATCTACCCATCGGCGGACGCCCCGATCGATATCTCGTGGTCCCAGGGGCCGAGCACCGACCCCTCCTATTATCTGTCTTCCGTGGTCGACCTGGCCCGGGGCGGTGCCTTCAAGCCGATCTCCGGGACGTGGAATGCGCCGGGCTATTCCGTGCTCTATATCCCCGCGCTGCTTGCGTTGGGCGTCGGGTTTGCCCAGGTGAACCTCACCACCGTGGTCCTCTCGCTGGTGGCATTCTTCTTTTTCTTCCTGATCCTGAGAAGGGTCGAAGACGAAAAAACCCTCGTGTTTGCCTGCCTCTTCTGGGCATTGAGCTATATCTGGGCCATGTTCAACCGGATACCTATCATATACACAAGCATGATCATGTATATGATCATCGCCTTATGGTTCTGGCTCAAAGGCGTGAGGCGGCCCATCTATTTTGTCTGTGCGTGGGGACTGCTCCTGATTGCGGTACTGTTCATTAAGGTTATTGCTGCGGCGCTCGTTCCGGCCTTTCTGGTGGGGCATCTGGTCATCTATCTCTCACGCGGTAGGGCCGGGAAATCAACGATGGCCACGGGGATCTTCATCCTTCTTTTTGCCGGTATCGCCGTCGTTCTCATCGTCCTGATGAGCAAGTTTTTCGACCTCTCACCCATCGATGCCGCTGCCGGCAGGATCAAGACCCACATACGGGAAGACCTCTTCGGCGACAATATCCTCCTGTATATCTTTAATTTCGGGGCAAGCGGGGGCATCGTCGAAAAGAACGCGATCATCGCCTTTCTCTCGTACTGCTATCTCATCTTCTTCGTCAAGGACCTCTTCCAGAAGAGGATCGACCTGTCGGGCGGAAAAGACCTGATCATGGTGGTCTTTATGACCTGGATGATCTTCGGGGCGACGGCAACGATTTTCTTCAAGTACGCCCCCCCCCGCTTCTTTCTCTTCCTTTACCCCCCGATGTTTATCCTTGCCGCCGCCGCCCTTTCGCGCCTGCTGGAGCCGGCGCCGAGACAGAACCTCGGATATGGTTTCTATCTCATTCTTCCGTTCTGGGTCATCTTTCTTGTCTTCAGGTTCCTTTTGATTGCGCTCATCTACGTGGCGGAAAACTACCAGGCCATCGTCGTCGGCCTGGGACTTACGGTCGTGACGGCAAAAAAGATACTGTCACTGCTCAACTTCGCGGGCTCCTTCTATTTCCTTCTCTCCATATCGCTTATCATATCAATTATTATCACGGCGGTGACCTTTCTCATCGACCGGAGGGCCGCCGGCAAAAAAACACTTATCGTCAGGCGCAGCCTGAGGGTTGCCGTAGTTGGAGTCGTTGTCTTTATCTTCCTTGTCGGCCAGGGCGCCATGGTCTGGACGTGGCTCACCAATCCCCATCACACCCTTGCGGAAGCCTCCCGGGAGATCGGTTTCATGGTGGGAAACGATGCGAAGATCACGGGTCCCTATGCGCACCCCCTCACGATGGAAAGTGATCGGAAACGGGCTTACATGACCTTCTGGGACTCCAAGCTAACCGCCCCGTGCGAACGATTCAAGAAGATCGCCGCGACGCATCTGGCCATCGATACCGTCAACGGACTGGCGTATATAGATGCCAGCTATCCCGACACCTATGACTGCCTGGTCCTCATTAATACGTTTTACATCCGGGGCAATCCGGTAGACCTCTATCTCTATACAGGAGCCGAAGGGTACACCCCGACCGATTACGAGCGGGCGGTGCTGCTGATGAAATCCGAAAATTGGCGTGCCGCGGCCGAGTTGTTGTCCCAGGAGATCGAGCAGCACCCGGACTTCGCGGAGGCCTACGTGTTGCTGGCCCGCTGTCTGATCAAGCTGGGAGATATCGCAGGGGCGCAGCGGGTCCTCACCGCGGCGCTGGCCGTAGACCCCGACAACATGGTGGCCCACTGGGGTCTGGGCCAGATACTCGAGAATAGCGGGGATATCAGGGGGGCGTTGACCCACTACCGGGCGGCCCACGACCTCTTCCCGGCCAGCAAGAGCATCAAGAAACGCCTGGCGGAGCTTCAGAACCTTGGGAAATAGCAGTCTCCGACTCCTCTTTTCCGGAAAGCAGGGGCACCAGACGATCGTCGTGGTGCTGATCATGCTCGACGCGCTATTGCTCTGCCTCTCGTGGTTTTGCGCCTACTGGCTTCGCTTTTCGATGCCTTTTTATTTTCCGAAGCTGATCAACCCCTTTCGGGTCTACCTCTGGTTTACGCCGGTCATGGTGCTGGTCTGGATCTCGGTCTGCTTTTTCTTCGGGCTTTATCGACGCGTCGGAAGAATGTCTCTCGTCATGGAATTCAGTGCCATCTTCAAGGCTTTTCTGCTGGGTCTCTTGGTGAGCATGTCGCTGGCCTTCCTGCTCAAGGACCTCAACCTCGGCAGGTCGGTCATCCTCTTCATGGGAGGGTTGTCACTCATTACGTTGACGGCGTCCCGGATCATCATCCGGAATATTGAGACAGGCCTGTGGCGACGGGGACTCCTTACGGTCAAGGTGCTCGTGGTCGGCGCGGGCGAAAGCGGCATCCGCACCGTTCAGAAGCTTCAGGACTCCCGGGAGGTCGGTTATCGGGTCGTCGGCTTTATCGACAAAGACGAGAAGAAGCACGGTACGATCATCGGCGGGGTCCCGGTTCTCGGAGGGGAGCGGGACATCCATACGGTCATCGCCGACCACGACATAGACGACGTCTTCTTCGCCATTCCTAATATCAGCCACCACCGTATCCTGGACATCATCTCGTGCTGTCCCCGCGCGTGGACTTCTTTTCACATCGTTACGGATGTATTTGACGTTATTTCCGACGAGACCCCCATCGACATGATCGGGAGCTTCCCGGTGGTCGATCTCAAGGGCGAGAGTGCTCGAACCGGGTACGAGGCGATGAAGCGGGCAATGGATATCGTCCTGTCGCTCGTGGCAGTCGTCCTGACGCTTCCCCTGTGGCTTGGCGCGGTCCTCTGGATCAAGGCGGATTCGAAAGGACCTATCCTCTTCTCCCAGTCAAGGGTGGGGAAAAACGGAAAGGAGTTCGATATTTTCAAGTTCCGGACCATGCACGCCGAGACCGAGGCGTACGCCCGCTCGCCGAAAAGCTCCACGGACTCGCGGATCACCCGGTCGGGACGCTTCCTGAGGAAGTTTTCCCTGGACGAGCTGCCCCAGCTCATCAACGTGATCATCGGCGACATGAGCATCGTCGGTCCGCGGCCCGAGATGCCGTTTATCGTGGCAAGGTACAAGGAGTGGGAGAAGAAGAGACTTTCCGTCAGACCGGGAATCACGGGTCTCTGGCAGATAATCGGAAGGAAGGATCTCCCCCTGGAGGAGAACATCCAGTACGACTTCTTCTACATCAAAAACCGATCGCTGGCGATGGACATTTCCATTATCGTGAGGACGGTCCCGGCCCTCCTGTCCCGGAAAGGGGCTTACTAGCGTATGCCCGACGGCACAAAAGCGAAAAAACCGACCCGAAACGAAATATTCCGCGGAGTCGTTGGGATCGTCGGCCTCCTGGTCGTCGTGCTGGCCGCCCGCTGGTTCTACCGGCGGCACGGGGCGGACTTTATCTCCGAGGCGGAAATCAGCTGGCACTTCATCGCGATCATGAGTCTTCTTATCCTCACGTTTCAGTTCCTGGCCGGGATCAGGATGAAGCTCCTGACCGGGATGTTCGGCCTGAGGCTTGCCCCGTACGAGTGGATCGGGCTGGCGCAGATGACCACCTTTTTCAACTACCTCCCCTTCAAGGGCGGCGCCGTTGCGGGCGCCCTCTTCCTGAAGGGCGCGCACGGCTTTCCCTATACCCGGTTTCTGGCAACAATGGCCGCAAGCTCTGCGCTGGCGGTCGTCACCTATTCGATCGTCGGCTCGTTGGGCCTGGGCCTCCTGGGCCTTTCTTCAGGTGTCTTCTCGTGGCCGATCCTGGCGGCCTATCTGTTGCTGGTCATCGTTCCGCTGGCCTTCTTCGTTCGGATCGATCGGCTGGCTCAACGGACGAAGAACTCCCACCTCCTCCGTTTCCTGGAGGGATGGCGGGTCATCAGGACGGGGGGAAGACGCCTGGCGCTGCTGGTGCTGACGGATCTCGGTATGGTGCTCATCGACGCGACCAGGATCACGTTGTGTCTTGGGGCCGTCGGGCTGAAGGCGAAATATGCGGTGGGGCTTATCATCATCCCGCTGTCAAATATTCTGGCTGTGGCCAGCATGGTGCCCGGCGGGCTTGGCGTCAGGGAATTCATCCTGGGACTCCTGGGGGGCGGACTGGGGATCGATTTTAACCGGATGATCTTCGCGGCGACCCTCGATCGGATGATCCTCCTGCTGTGGGTACTTTTCCTCGGCCCCGTTTTCATCGCCCTTATCTTCTTTTATCGAGGGTTTAGGGCGAAAAACACTTGAAAAAATACAGGAATTTGATATTTTTATAGTCGTATTTCGACTACAAGGGTGAACTTTTGCCGATCGTGCGTTCCCGGTGGGGGAGGGGGGTTCTGGTTCTGATCGTCGTTGTGGCGATCTTTGTCGCCCTATATCCCCTTCAGAAAAAAGTCGACGTTTACCGGAGCTCCTGGCCCCAGGAAGAAGACCTCATGTATCTTCCCTCCGGCAACATGCTCAAGATCGTGAGCCTCGGGTTCGACCAGGTGGCGGCGGATATCATATATATCCAGATGATCGACTATTTCGGCACCCATCTCATGACGGACCGGAGCTACGTCTGGCTCTACCATATGGCTGATCTCATTACAACGCTCGATCCCTATTTCAGGTTCCCGTATATTTTCGCCGGACTTGTGCTCAACCTCGAGGGAGGCCAGTTCGATAACGCACGAAAGCTCCTGCTCAAGGGACAGCGGGTCTTTCCGCGTGATTGGTACTTCTCGTTCGCCATCGGGCTCAATTACTTCTTCGGCAGCGCCGATCTCGAGACGGCGGCGCGCTATCTCGAAAACGCACAAAAGCTGGGGGGGCCTCGCTACCTGGCGGATTTTGCAGAGAAGCTCAGGACCAAGGGAAAGAATAGGGAGACAACCCTTGAATTTCTCCGTTTCCTGTACGGAAGCTTTCGCGATAAGAATATAAAAGGGATCATTATGGACAGGATCGAGGAACTCGAAAGCGGGAGACGATGATGGCCCAGATTGCCGTGGAGTTGAGGGGAGTATCGAAGACCTTTCGGACCGGCTTTACCATGAGGGCGGCTCAAGCCCTGAAGGGCGTAGACCTGACCATCCAGAAGGGGGAGATATTCGGGTACCTGGGGCCCAACGGCGCAGGCAAGACCACCACCCTCAAGATCATCGTGGGGATTATCTTCCCGAGCTCCGGGTACATCCGCGTGCTGTCTCAGCCGCCCGGGGACGTCGCCGTCAGACAGCGGATCGGGTTTCTTCCCGAGAGCCCCTATTTCTACGAGTACCTCAACGCCCAGGAGTTCCTCGATTTCTACGCCCGCCTCTTCGCGATTCCTCTCGGCGTGCGGCGTGAGCGGATCAGGAGGCTCCTCAAGACCGTCGGGCTCGAGAAAAAGGCCTCCGAGCCACTCAGAAGATTTTCCAGGGGGATGCTCCAGCGTGTCGGCATCGCCCAGGCGCTCATTAACGATCCCGAGTTGATTATCCTGGACGAGCCGATGTCGGGATTGGATCCCCTCGGCCGGGCCCAGATCAGGGAGATCATTCAGAAGCTGAAAGAGGAAGATAAGACCGTTATCTTTTCCTCGCACATCATCCCCGATGTGGAGGCCATCGCCGACAGGGTGGGCATCATTGTCGACGGGAAGATTCGCGATGTGGGCAATATCGATGACCTGCTGAGCAAACGGGTTCAGTCCGTAGAGATAACGGCCCGCGGCGTCGACGCCAAGCTCACCGCTCGGCTTGGGCCGAAGGCGGCGGTTAAACGGATCGTGGGCGAACACACGGTGCTGGTTATAGACGGGCCCGAGCCGGTCAATGAGGTCATCGACGCGATTCGGGCGGGCAAGGGAACCATTGAGTCGGTGGAGCCGATCAGGATGACCCTCGAAGACCTCGTGCTTAGCCAGATGAGGAAGGACGTGTCATGATGATGTCTTCTGCGAAGAAGGTCTGGGCCATTGTCCTCAATACTTTTCGGGAGGCCGTACGGGACAGGATCCTGTATGCCATCGTCTTTTTTGCCATCGCGATCCTGCTGCTTTCCACTATCATGGATATCATCACGATCGGTCAGCGGGCCAAGATCATCATCGATATGGGTCTTGCCTCCATCTCGATCTTCGGGGCCCTGATCGCTATCTTCGTGGGCATCGGATTGGTCTATAAGGAGATCGACAAACGGACGATCTATACCATCGTATCGAAGCCGGTGGCGCGCTGGCAATTTCTCCTGGGCAAGTATCTGGGCCTGGTGCTCACGCTGCTGGTCGAGGTGGCCGCCATGAGCGCCATCTTCTTCATCATCGTCTGGAGCGAGCTCGGCAGCGTGCCTTCACTGCTGTTTGTGGCCGTCGGTTTGACCTTCCTGGAGCTTATGGTCGTCTGCGCGGTGGCGATATTCTTCTCGTCGTTTTCGACGCCCATCTTGAGCGGGATGTATACCCTGGGAGTCTACCTGATCGGCCATCTGACCCGGGACCTCTACCAGTTCAGCTTCCGCTACAACGGGACATTGCTGCAGAAGCTGATGCTTGTCCTTTACTACTTCTTTCCTAACCTCAACAACTTCAATATCCGCTCCCAGGCGGTTCACGGTCTGCCGGTGGCCCCGGGTTATGTCGCCTTTGCGGTCGCCTACGGCATACTCTATATTGCGCTGCTGCTCGTCGTCTCTTCTTTTATCTTTTCCAGGAGGGATTTTAAATAGTCATGGACGAATCATATAAGCTTACAACGTTCCTGCTGCTCCTGGTCGTCATTCTCGTAATGATTATGTCCCGGGTTTACCTCGGGTCCGCGGTGGAATACCGACGGGCGGTTGCGGCCGAAAAGTCGGGAAAGGTCGATCTTGCCATCGCTCACTATGGGCGCTCGATAAAATGGTATGCCCCCATGAGCCCCTGGGGCAAGCAGTCCCTGACGGCCCTCTGGGCTATCGGACAGGAGCGTTGGGACAAGGGAGACACCGAGACGGCGATCTTTGCCGTCAATACCCTCAGGAGCGCCGTTTATTCGGCCCGCGGGCCGTTTACCCCGTTCAAGGGATGGATCAGTCGTGCCGACACCTGGCTTGCCTCCCGCGTCCCCCAGGCGCATCCGGAGACAGACAATGAGCGGATCGCCGAATTGCTGGCCAGGGAGCCGTCCCCGAACCGGTTCTGGTCCTTTTTGGTGGGGTTCGGTTTCGTCGGATGGACATTGTCGGTCTTCGCCTTCATCTTCACGGTCCTGCCGGGTCCCGGCCAGCAGATAAAGAGAAGACGGGCCGTGCTTGTCGGTCTCCTTGTTGTCATATTTTACGGCCTGTGGATCGCCGGACTCTACTGGGCCTGAGGCGCTATGAACATCTATTTCCTTTTCGTGATCACTTTTTCCTTGTGCATGATCGGCTTCGGCCTGTACCTCTATTCGAGACGGGAGGGGGCGGCCTCCGTCGTGGGGAGCATCCTGAGTCTCGTGGGGCTGCTGGTCGTCCTCATCGCGGTCATCGTGTGGCTTTTGCCCGGGTTCTTTTTTAACGTCTCATGAATCCAATGCCCCTCTACATGGTAAGCGCCTTCGTCTTCGGAGGCGTGATCGGGAGCTTCCTGAACGTTTGCATCTTTCGGCTGCCCGAAGGGCGGTCGATCGTCCATCCCCCCTCGGCCTGTCCGCACTGCGGAGCGCACATAGCCTGGTATGACAACGTCCCGCTGATCAGCTTTTTCATCCTCGGGCGCAGGTGCAGAAACTGCTCCTTTCCTATCGCGTGGCGGTATCCCCTGGTCGAGCTCCTTTCGGCTGTCCTGGCCGCCGTATTGATCTGGCGCTACGGGCCGACGGTCCGCTTTGTCATATACTATGCCCTGGCGGCCTCGCTGGTCGTCGTCACCTTCATCGACATCGACCATCAGGTCATCCCCAATGAGATTTCGCTGCCCGGCATCGGCATCGGTTTTCTGTCATCCTTCGTCAACCCCGATATCGGGTGGATCGACTCGGCCATCGGGGCCGTCGTCGGAGGCGGCTGCCTGCTCCTGGTTATCGGGGTCTATTACCTGCTGACCAAGCGGGAGGGGATGGGTGGAGGGGACGTGAAGCTGCTGGCGATGATCGGCGCCTTTCTGGGGATCGGAGGGGTCTTGACGACGGTGCTCGTGGGAAGCATCGTCGGAACGGTCGTGGGACTTACCGTGATGGTCAGGCGGGGCGAAAACGCAAAGATGGCCATCGTGTTCGGACCCTTTCTGTCGCTCGGGGCGCTCACGTTTGTCCTGATCGGCAGGGATCTCCTTGCCCGCTATTTCTACTTTGCCTCACTGGCGGGGTGACGCGCGCCTCATCCATCGAGAGGGTCGCCGGCGACCCGTGTGAAAGCGCACGGCCGACCCGAACGCGATATCCCTCCCATGATCCTCGGTTTCGTTGCCCGCGCCCCGCGATCCATCCGTCGGGCCTTCTTTCGGGAAGACTCCCCGTTGCGATCCCTGGTTCGACCTGCCGGCCGTCCGGGGGCCGTCGCCACATAAAATATCTTGACCGCCTATCCCTTCGGGAGATACAATAACACGATGTATGACGCGATAACGGATGTCCCCGGGGTCCTGGTGGGACACGCCCAGAATTTCGACGCCATGACGGGGGTGACCGCGATCCTGACGGAGGCGGGCGCCGTCGGCGGCATTGATATTCGGGGGACCGCCGCGGGGACCCGGCAGGCCGATTCGCTGTCGGCGCTCCATATCGCGGGCGTGGTGCACGGGGTAACGCTGGCCGGTGGAAGCGCCTGGGGCCTCGCGGCTTCCGGCGGAGTGATGAGATACCTCGAGGAGAAGGGGGTCGGCCTGGACGTCTTCTACGCGAAGGTCCCCATCGTCCCGGCGGCCATCATCTTTGACCTGGGGATCGGGGATCCGAAGGTGCGTCCCGATGAGGCGATGGGATACGCGGCGGCGTCCGCGGCAGGCACCGGTCCCGTCGCCGAGGGGAGCGTCGGGGTGGGAACCGGGGCGACCGTAGGAAAGCTCTACGGCGTGGCCAACGCCATGAAGGGCGGCGTGGGAACAGCCGCAGAATCTCTGGGGGAGATCATCGCGGGGGCGCTCGTGGTGGTCAATGCCTTCGGCGACGTGCTGGAGGCCAAGACCTCCCGGATTATCGCCGGGGCCCGAGACCCCGGGGACGGCCGAAGGCTCGCTCACAGCGCCGAGCGCATCAGAAGCGGCGAAGATCGGTTTGCCCCGTCCGGCCAGAACACGACGCTTGCGGTGGTGGCGACCAACGCACTGCTGGACAAGCGGGAGGCGATCAAGATCGCCCAGATGATCCAGTCTTCGCTTGCCAGGGTCATATCGCCCATACACTCGACGTTTGACGGAGACGTGGCCATCGTGCTCTCGGTGGGAGGCGTCAAACGAATCGGGATGAACACCCTGGCGATGATGGGGGAAGAAGCGGTTACCCGGGCGGTAGCCAACGCAATAACACGGGCCGACGGCCGCGCGTTTGTGCCTTCCTATTCCGATCTGCACGAATGAAATGATCAAGGATAGAAAAGACGCCCTCATCGGCGCCCTCAAGGATCAGGACGAATCGGTTCGGACCGAGGCGGCAAACACCCTCCTCAAGCTCGAGGGTTTCGCCGAGCTCCCCGAGATACTGAAGCAGTTCCGGACCTGTACGAAGCGGGAGAAGATGCGCTTTATCTACGCCCTTGCGCGCATCCGACACGAGAAGTCCCTCGTGCCGCTGATCCACTCGGTAAAGAAAGAGGACGAGGACCTCAAGATCGCCGCGGTGCGGGCGATGGGAGAGCTGGGCGACCCCAAAGCAGTCCCGACGCTGCTGCCCATCCTTTCGGGAACCAGCCTGCTGCTCAAGATCCAGGCGGTTGAATCGCTGGGCAGGATCGGAGACCGGTCGTGCCTGGACGCCCTCATGAAGGCGATCCCCTCCGGCGAAGAAGAGCTGGACGAGGCGATCATCCTGGCCCTCGGAAGGCTCCGCGCCAAGGAGTCGGAGCAGCTGCTGGTTTCCTCACTTGCCGCCGAGAGCCCGCAGATCCGCCGCGCCGCCGCCTGGGCGCTCGGCGAGCTGGAATTTTAGCACCGTCCCCGGCGGGGGTGGTGGCCACAACCTCTCCATCTCCATAAACCCGGTTAGGATTCCATCATTCGATATCGCTCGACGCATAAGAGCGCTCGCCGCATTCAATAGTACGCATCACAAGGAGACACCATGAAGCTTGGCATGATCATCACCCAGACCGATCCGGAGACCGTGTTTAACGCGCTGCGTCTGGCGCTCTACAGCCTCCAGCAGGGCGACGAGGTGCGTATTTTCTTGTCGGGCAGGGGCGTAGAGATAGACTGCATCGAAGACCCGAAATTCGACGTGAAGGGACATGCGCAGAAGGTCCTGGATGCGGGTGGTCAGTTTCTCGCCTGCGGAACCTGCCTCAAACTGCGCAATTCCGAGGGGTCGGAGATCTGCCCCCTGTCGACCCTCAAAGACCACTACGAGATCGTGCGGGACTCCGACAGAGTAGTAACGGTGTGAACGGCCCGTCCGTGACAGGATAAATCCTCCGTGGAAACCTTTGATCTCATAGCCGACGACTACGATCGGTGGTACGATACGCCTGAAGGAAAATCTATCTTCGTCGAGGAGATAGACTGTCTGAGCCTGGTCTGTCGGGGGTGCGCCGGCAGATGGCTCGAGGTAGGCGTCGGGACCGGTCGGTTTGCATCCGCCCTTGGAGTCGCCGAGGGTATTGATCCATCGCCGGCGATGCTGGAGCTGGCAGCCCGGCGCGGAGTGGAGACGAAACGCGGATCTGCGGAATCATTGCCCTATCCGGACGAGTCCTTCGACGGCGTGCTCATGGTTCTGGTGCTCTGTTTCTTGGACGATCCGGCACAGGCGGTGAGGGAATGCAGGCGAATTCTTCGCCCGGCGGGAAGGCTTCTCCTCGGGACTATTCCCGCGGAAAGCCCGTGGGGAAGGCTGTACACTCGAAAGGGGAAAGCAGGGCATCCCGTATACTCACGGGCCAAGTTTCGAACCATCGAGACGACTGAGAGATTATTCGAAGATGCGGGTTTTGAGCTGGAGGATGCGGCCGGTGCCCTGTTCCGAAGCCCGAAGAACAAGACCGGCGGGCATGTCAGCCCTACACGCGGAATTCACCGTGACGCGGGATTTCTCGGATTGCTCTTCAGAATCGCCGCCAACAGATCTACGAGTTAGGCTGCTTCAGAAAGTCAAAAAAGAAAGAAAGGTAGAGCCCTTCTGCAAGAGAGATAATCACCTCATCGAGAGCACCAAACCGGGGGTAACCCCCCCCGTCGATCCTCCCCCCCTTGTTCAGGCCAGTATCTGATTCAGGTCGAGATTCCGTGCGTTGACATCCACCTCCGCGACAATGGAGCGCAACGGTATTCCCGATTCCGCGTCCTTGTCGTTCAGGTCGGCTTCGTAGGGCTCGGGCAGGAGCGCCCCCTCCCGATCGATGAAGATCTTCACCTGAGGGGCGGGGCGCTGGGGGAGGTAGCGGGCGATCAGCGCGATCTCGTTGGTGTCAAGCCTCACCGACGTGCCGATCGGATAGATGCCCATCATGACGGAAAAAGTCTCGAGGATATCCAGGTTGAAGTCGCGCGTCTCCCTGCTCATCTTCTTCATGCGCTTGATGGCGTTGGCCGGTGTCAGGGGGTCCTGATAGGGCCTGAGCGTCGTGCTGGCGTCGTACGTATCGGCCACCGCGATAATCTGGCTCTCGGGCGCCGGTCCGGCCCCCTCCTTCGGACGGGGGTATCCCTTCGGGTTGGGACGCATATGGTGTTCGTACACCATGTTGACGGTCTTCGGGCTGACTCCCTCGAGCTCCGAGAGGATCTTGAATCCGTAGTAGGGGTGCTGCTTCATCGCCTCCCACTCGGTGTCGTTGAGCCTCCCCGGCTTCAGGAGGATGTCAAGGGGGGTCTTGAGCTTTCCAACGTCATGCAGGAGACCCCCCAGGCCGATCTCGGCGATCGCGTCTTCGGAGTATCCCAGCTCCTCCGCAAGGGACGACGCCAGGATGCAGACGTTGACCGAGTGGGAGTAGAGGTAGTCGTTGTAATTCTTGATCATCGAAAGCGACAGGAGGGCGTTCTTATCGATCAGGATGCTGTTGACGATCGAGCGAACCACCCGCTTGCTTTCGTAGATGTTCGGCGCCGTGCCCCGATGGATGTCGGCCAGCGTCTTGGTGACGGAGTCGATCGCGGAGAAATAGGCCTCACGCGCCCGCTCGTTGAACATAACGTCCTTTATGAGGATGCTCCTGACGTGCTGGCTTTCCAGGTACTGGTTGAGGTCCGAGAGGTCGGCATCCTTCAGGGCTCCGCTCAGCATGTAGAGGAACGGCACGAGGTCTTCCTTCTTGACGTTCGACTTAACGATGATGATCTCTATGCCCCTCTCGATCAACAGGCTCCTGAAGGTATTGATATGGATATTGTTTTCGTAGATCGGAACGCCGTCGACGACCGGGATGTCGCGCGAAAGGGCCAGGATGAGGCGGCTCTTGTTTTCGAGGAGGCTCCGAAGCGAGCTGTCGAGCTCTCCGAGCTGCTTGGTGACCGACGGGTGCGAGTTGGGGTAGAGCTTCATGCTCGAAAGCGCCCCCCCCAGGTGCTTTACCATCTCGATGAAGATACCGCTCGTTATCTTGTCGTCACTGCTTGACGTCATACGTGCGCACCGAGGGCCGTCAGCGAAGCCGTTGCCGCCCTCTTGATATTCCGGTTGCGGCCGGAGGCCGCCTTCGTAAGGATCTCAACCGAGCGCTGCCCGCCGATCCTCCCCAATGCCCTGGCGGCTCCGATCTGCAGGTCCTCGTATCTGATTCCCCCGAAGAATTCTTTCTTGGTCAGGATCCTGCCGAGGGCCTCGACCGCCTCCGGGTCTTTCAGCTTGGCAAGGGCGCCGATCGACTCCTTCCTGAGCTCGTAGTTCTTGTGAAAGATGTCTTTCTTGAGCGCGATCTCCATAAGCGGCCGCGTCGCCGAGGCATCCCCCAGCACCCCGAGAGAATTGATGATAATGAGAGAGAGCTGCTCGGGGGCAGTGGGAAGGAGCCGCAAGAGGAAGGACGATACCTTCGGCCCGCCGATACGCGTGAGGGCCTTGATCACTTCCCTCTGCACCCGGAAGTCTTCGTGACTAACCGCGCGGGACAGGGAGTTGAGAGATTTCTCGCTCCTGATCTCCCCCAGTATGACGGCCATATTGCGGATTACGTACCATCGATCGTCAAAGAGATAGATCTCGAGCTTGGGCCTGGCGGATTCTCCGAATCCCACGAGGAGATTGATGAGATTCCTCCTGGCCTGGGCGTCCTGGCTCTCGATGAGCTTGGTGAGGGCCACATCGATCGATTCCTCGCCGATGATCCTGAGAAGCCTGCGAAGTATCTCCTTGCTCTTGTCGTCACGGGATACGTAGCCGTCCAGGATGAGCGGAATGGCGGGCGTCGTCTGACACTTGCGAATCGCCGAGACACACATCTTTGCGAAGGCCTCGGGGCGCCTGACGGAGACTATCGTTTCCTTGGCCAGGCCCGTGAGGATCATCAGGACGTAGTCTATCTTCTGTTCCTTTGTCAAACCTTCGCAGAGCCGAATGAGGTTCAGGAGAATCTTCTTAAACCGCTCGGGATCGACCTCGGTTGACAGGAGCCCAAGATAGTGGTCTATCTCCTTTCGTATTACGTCTTCCTCTTCCTTGAACTCGGGGACCGATTCCAGCAGTCGCGGATCGGCCTCGGGGGGGGGGCCTCCCTGCGCCTCGGCCTCAGGGGGCGAATCGGGCGACTCCTTGTCGGCCTCGGCCTTCTCGCCGGCCGCGCCGTCTTTGAGGAGGTTGTCGTATTCCATCTCCTTGACGGCGATCCCCTTTATCTCGCGCTCCGAAAAGAGCGCGGATGCGCTTCCCATCGCCCTGAACTTCCTGGCGTCCATCGCGATAAGCGACACGAACGACTCGAATTCCCCGGGAGTCATGGAGTTCTTGAAACTAAGCCGAAAAATGTTCTTCTGGATAAGGTCCTGTGAGAGGCGCTTGAGGGCGTCGTTGTCTCTATTGAGCGGGGCTTCTTCGTAGTCTATCCCCTCCTTGGCCGACGTAATGGAAAACTCTCCCGAGCTATTGAGAAAATCGCGAAAGAATCGATGGGCGTTTTCGTAGGACTTCTTGAGGGAGGGGTGGCCGGGGGGGTACATGAAGGAGCTCCTCATGGACTTAACCAGCTCCGCGAGGACCTTTTCCAGAACGGCGGCCCGTTGTTCTCTCGTTTCAGAATCCATCGGCTTTCATATATAATATACGATATCGTCGGCGGATAGGGAACGGGCCGGACTGTCTCAGGCGTTTCTCGTGATCACATAGTCGGCCAGTTCCAGGAGCGCCGTTTTTTCATCGGAGTCCGCAAACGCATCGAGACGCGCCTTCGCGTCCCGGATGAATTGTCCGGCCATTGCGTGAGTGTAAGCGATTCCCCCCTTGTTCTTGATGAACTCCAGGATGAAACGAAAATCTTCCTCACCCTTTTTTTCTTTACGGAATATTTCTTCCACCTTCGCCCTGCCCGCACCGTCGGCCTGTTTCAGGGCGTGGATGAGGGGCAGCGTGGCCTTTTGCTCATCCAGATCGCCGCCTACGGGCTTACCGATCTGCTCCGGCCTCGATGAGTAGTCAAGGATATCGTCAACGAGCTGAAAGGCTATTCCAATGCCCTGCCCGAATTCCGCCAGCTCTTCCTCGAGCCTGGGATCGGCCCCGCCCAGCACCGCGCCGATGCGGCACGCCGCCGAAATCAGCGTTGCCGTCTTGCTATTGATGAGCCGCATGTACTGCGCCTCGCTGATTTCGATGTTGCGGCCAAGACTGAGCCCGAAGACTTCCCCTTCCGACATCTTCTTGGTGGCGTCCGTCAATATTTCGAGAAACCGCACGTCGCCGCTCCGTATCCCGACGAGGATAGCCTGCGAGAAAAGGAAGTCGCCGACGAGGATGCTCGCTCCGTTTCCCCAGAGGGCATTGACCGACTGCCTGCCCCTGCGGACGTCGGCCCTGTCCACTACGTCATCGTGGAGGAGGGTTGCGGTATGAATCAGCTCGATGGATCCGGCCAGCGCGATGCACCGGGTATCTCCCGGCTTGAAGAGCCGGCTGCAGAGGATGAGGAGCGCCGGGCGAAACCGCTTTCCCCCCGAGAAACAGATATGCCTTCCGATTTCCGGTATGAGGCTGACGTCCGATGAGATATTCTTAACTATCTCTGATTCAACTTGTCTCAGGTCATCGTGTATGAGCGCGAAAGGGGTTGTCATCGGTCTGCGTTAGAAGGGGATGTCGTCGTCGTCGGGGGGGGTCTTAGACCCGCCGGGGGGGCTCTTCTTGCCCTGGTAGGCGTCTCCTTCGGAAAATTCCTCCATGGCGCGCCCGGCCCCGGGGGCGCTGCCGAGCATAACCATGCTGACGGCGACAACCTCTGTCATATATCGCTTGTTGCCGTCGCGGTCATCCCACGAGCGGGTTTGGAGCCTTCCTTCGATATAGACCTGTTTGCCCTTGGAGAGATACTCCCCGCAGATCTCTCCGAGTCTTCCCCAGGCCACAATCCGGTGCCATTCGGTTCGCTCCTGCCGCTCGCCGGTGCTCTTGTCGTTCCAGCGCTCGTTGGTGGCGATGGAAAAGTTCGCCACGGCGCTGCCGCCGGCCGTATACCGGACCTCCGGGTCCGCCCCGAGTTTCCCGATGAGGATTACTTTGTTTACGCTCACGAGATCACCTCAAGACCGCCGTCGTGCCGAATCGATCCAATAAATTAGGCAAAAAAAACGGTAGTTTAAGCATATCTCCAATTTGTTACGATTTTACCACCCGCACCAAACAAGTCAAGTCCTTTTTTCCCCGACGGTCGAGCGTTTCTGTTGACTTACCAACGGGGATACCCTATAATTAAATAATGAATCACTCCGGCCCGGCACCCTGCCGTCGGTGGGAAAAAGAAACGCCTGACAAAGCCCTCGTGAACGATCTGCGACAGGGGCTCATAAAAAACCACCGGCTCGACTTATCACCGATTACCTGTGAACTGTTCGTCAACCGCGGACTTGCCGACGTCCAAGAGGCGCACGACTTCATTTTCCCCGACCTGTCTTCCATACCCGATCCGTCGCTCATGGCCGATATGGAAAAAGCCGTGGATCGCATTGTCAGGGCCGTGGTCTCACGAGAGAGGATCTGGATTTACGGAGACTACGACGTGGACGGCATCACGTCCGTGGCCGTTCTCCACCTCTTCTTTTCGGCCCTCGGCGTAGCTCCCCGCTTCTATATCCCCGATCGAATCAAGGAAGGCTACAGCCTCAACCCTGACGCGGTCAGGTCAATACACGCCCAGGGGGCCGACCTCATCATTACGGTCGATTCGGGCATATCCAACCACGACGAGATTCGGCTGGCAAAAGAGCTCGGGATGGACGTCATCGTTTCCGACCACCACGAGGTTGGCGAAACCCTGCCGCCGGCGGACGCGATTCTCAACCCGAAACGCCGCGACTGTCGGTTTCCTTTTAAGGACCTGGCGGGAGTGGGGATCGCGTTTAACCTGGCGATCGCCGTCCGAAAGCGGCTCAGGGAAGAGGGGTTCCCCCAGGATCTCCCCAACCTCAAGAGATATCTCGACCTGGTGGCCCTCGGGACCGTAGCCGACATCGTCCCCCTCCGGGGGGAAAACAGGGTATTCGTCAAGCACGGGCTGACGGCGCTGGGCGAGGACGTCCGGCCGGGAATCGTTGCGCTCAGGGAGATCGCGGGGGTCAAACGGGGGAACGTGGACGCGACGGCGGTCAGTTTTCGTCTGGCGCCCCGACTCAACGCCTCGGGGAGGATAAGCAACGCCGGCCAGAGCGTGCGGCTTCTGATTACCGACGACTATACGGAGGCGCTCTCCCTGGCGCGGGACCTCGAGTCGGAAAACCAGAAACGCCAGCGCATGGAAGAAGAGGTGCTGCGGCGCGCCCTCGATCTGATCGAGACCGATGGAATGCTCCAGGGCCGCCGCTCGATCGTCCTGGCCCAGGAGGGATGGCATCCCGGCGTGGTGGGGATCGTCGCGTCCAGGCTGGTGGACCGCTACTGGCGCCCGGTGGTGCTGATGACCCTTAAGGACGGCCTTGCCAAGGGCTCGGCGCGCAGCATCGGGGGCTTCCATCTCTATCAGGGGCTTTCAGCGCTCGACGATCTCATGGTGGGATTCGGCGGCCATAAATACGCCGCCGGCTTGACGATTCGCGCCGAGGATGTCCAGACCTTCTTCGACCGCTTCGACCGGGAGGTCACCTCCTCGACCACCGAGCAGGATTTCGTCCCGACCATAATGATCGATACCGAGATCACGCTTTCCGATATCAAGAAGCACAACCTCCTTCACGAGACGAAGCTCCTGGCCCCCTTCGGCGGGGGGAATCCCGAGCCGGTCTTTCTCTGTCGCGGGCTGGTTCCCGGGGAATCGAGGGTGGTAGGAGACAACCACCTGAAGCTCGTCTTCAAGGAGAAGAACGTCCGCTACAACGCCATCGGATTCGGGCTGGGGGGATTGTCGGCCGCCGCGGCCGATATGGTGGACACGGTCTTTTCGGTCAGGGAGAGCCAGTGGGATCGAGGGGGAATGTGCGAGCTGTTGATCCGCGACCTGAAGGTTATCTGATCGGACGGGCATCCGGACGTCGGCCGGAGCGGCCGGGACGCGTCGAGCCTTGACCCGCCTCAGTATCGTTCTTGCCTTCCTGACGTCTCCGTTCTCAATACTCCCGCAGACACAGCAATTCCTCTCCGACCGCGGCGGTGCGTTCGGGGCCGGTTGGGCCGAAAGCGGGGCCCGCCGTCAGATGGCGAGGTAGATACTGTCTCCCTCGCGCCTCAAATATTTCTCGAGCTCGCGGGCGGCCTCCGGCAGAAACCGCGCGGGGATCCGGCCTCCCCTGACCATGCAGTAGTAGTGCTCGCCCTTGACGGAGAGAGACTCGGGGACGAGCTTTTCGGTCGTCGTGTCCATCAGCGTCAGCGCCAGCCCGTGCTCGTCGTCCGGGTGACGGGCGACCTCCCTGACCACGAAGGGGACGTCCTCCACCATGACCTTGGCCGGCCCAAAGCTCATGGCGATGAAGTAGCCGGATTCGTCAAACCTCAGATTCTGGGTCAGGAAGTAAAGGGAGGCTTCGGTAACTTCCTTGCCATCGGGCCCGTACCACCTGCCGGAAAAATCAACCCGAAATTCGATTCCACCCTTTTGGGGCAATTGGGACAATTGGGACATCAAAACGCTCCGAAGAGAGGGTTATGGGTAAAATCCCCATGGGGCGCGTCGATCGTTTCCGCCCCGCAGCTTTCTCGTCAAAGGTCCTTTCGAACCGTACGCCCGTCTCTTATGGCGCGGGCCCTTGCCGGGAGCGCCGTCCCGGCGGCCCGATCCGGCTACGACGCGCGGCGGCTCTCCAGCGTCTCGCGGGCCCGGGCAATCGTCTCCCTCACGTCGGGCCGATCGTTTTTTGCCCCGTAGTGCAGCGAGAGGGCGTAGGGCACCTGTCTGAGCGCCTCGTCGGTTACGAGCCGTCCCAGGTCCAGGTAGTCCGGGGCAATACGCAGCAGCTCCAGCCGGTCGGCGTCCCTGACCACCAAAAGCTCGACAGGTCCGTCCCGGTCGTCATCGGGTTGGTCATGACGGGCGATAATCGTGCAGATAAGCGTCCGGTCGGCGGTGACGTCCAGGCGGTCGAGGATCTCCCGGGCGCGGCGCGCGCCCCGTAACCCGTGCTCGGGATCTGAAAAGATATTCAGACGTCCGATATCGTGCAGAAGCGCCGCGGCCCGGATCACGAACAGGTCCCCCCCCTCGATCCGGCCGATCCTTAGCGCAAGGTCGGCCGTGTCCAGGGCGTGGCGCATGCCGTGGGAGGCCTCGTCGCCGACGATCGCACGGACTTCATCGGTAAGTTGCGCCAGGAACAGAGAGCCGGGCGGCGAGAAGGGTTCTACTTTATCACGCATACGGTGTTCTTCCCGCGCCTCTTGGCCGTGATGAGGGCTTTGTCGGCCCGATCGAGCAGGTCATTTGCGAGGTCGGTCCCCTTGAGGGTGGCCACTCCGACCGACACCGTCACCGAGGTGTTGGGCTTCCCCTCCACGATAAAGTTGATCTCCTCTATCTTCCCGCGGATGCGCTCGCCCACCTCGAGGGCCTCGTGAATGGTGGTATTGGGCAGTATCACGGCGAATTCCTCTCCGCCGAAACGGGCGGGAAGATCGCTGCCGCGGGCGCCCCGTTTGATGACCCCCGATATCTCGGCCAGGACGCTGTCGCCGATGAGATGGCCGAGGGTGTCGTTTACCCGTTTGAACCCGTCGATATCCAGCATGATGAGCGAGAGGGATTTATTGTTCTTGATCGAGTCTCTGACTTCCTCTTCGATGCTCTCGTCGAAGAAGGCCCGGTTGTAGAGGTCCGTAAGGCCGTCGGTTATGGCAAGGCGCTCCTTTTTTTCGAGCTCCTGCTCGGTCTTGGTGAGGTTAATGAGGACGTTCCTGAGGGACGCGCGCACCTGATAGAAATGGACGAGCACCACGGACGCACCGACGAGCGAGAGGATAATTGCCCCGAACGACGAATACTTTATGGACGTCGAGGGGACTATCCCCAATTCCGTCGCTATCTCGAGGGACCCGAGGCCCAGCAGGATTACGCCGCCGATGACGTAGAAGTAAGGCAACGGCTTCTTTGCCGTCCACCTGCCGCCGATCAGGGGGTCGATGAGCATGAAAACCAGAAAGAGGATCGCCGTTGCCAGGAGCAGGAGAATGACCAGGGCGCCGATATGGGGCAGAAAAATGAAATCACCCCCCCGGCTCACCGTGAAAGTCCCAAAAATGGGCGAAAAGGTCGAAACGGCAAGGGCCAGAGAAAGGAAGAAGAAGGCGGACATAAAGGGCGTATTGATCTTACGCGAGGCCATCACGTTAAAGAAGTAGATGGTCATAAAGATAAGCAGGGCCAGGGCGGCAAACTGGACCCGGTACCAGAAGAACGAGAGGTCGATATTCGTCGGGAAGAAATGGACCTGCATCCCGACGGCGAGCTGATTGACGGCCAGGACCAGCAGCAGGAAGAAGAAGCCGAGAAACGAGCGTTCCTCCCGGATGATGAACGTAACGATCAGAAAGTGGAGCGAAAACACCAGGCAGATCGATGCCGCGATAAACGGCAGTATTGACGCTGCAAATTCCATAGCGGTCTCCTGAGCTTCATCCTTCCTGAATTAATCTTTCTTGGGCGCTGCTTTTGGCGCGGCCATTTCCCTGATTTCGTCGACGTCGTGGGTCATGATCGTGATCCATCCCGTCTGGCCCTTGAGATACACCTCTTCCATGCCTATCTCGATAAGCCGTCCCCGATAGATGATGCCGTTGGCCACCACCTCGACGTCCTTGCCGACCAGGTACGCTACTTCACCCTTCATTGTCTTTCCCCGTTATAGACGATGGGTCGCGGCAGGCCGCCGAGCCGGACGAAGTAGGAGTCTTTGCCCTCGTCGTATTGGATATATTCGGCAAGCGTGTAATATGCCGGAGAGCTGAACCGGGCGAGCAGCCCCCTCTTCACCCGGCAGTAGGGAACGTTGTGCCGGTCGATCTCGAGGGTTTCCAGGTCGAGGGTCTCTTCGGTTTCGTCGGAGAGCCCCACGGTAAAACCTGTCAGGACGCCTGCCTCCTCGATCGGGCTGATTCTTCTGACGACGAACGGGGCGTCCTCCACCTCGATGCGGGCGATTTCGTCCTCGATCCTCAGGTAATGGTTCCTGTCCCGATCCAGAAAGAGGCCGTCGTTGAATAGCCGCAGGACCGCGGGGTGGATGATCTGTCGTCCGTTATAAAACCAGCGCCCCTCACGGTCGATCCTGATCACATAATCCTGGGCAATCCCCTGCGTCGCCATTCGTCTAAGTCCTCTTTGTGCTGTCCACGATAAAGGTCACGGGACCTTCGTTGACCAGGTGAACGTCCATCATGGCCTGAAAGACGCCGCCCGAGACGGGAATTCCCCGGTTTCGGGCCAGGACCATGAAGAACTCGTACAGCTCGCGGGCCCGGCCGGGCTCTTCGGCGTCCACAAAAGAGGGACGCCTGCCCTTGCGCACGTCGCCCAGAAGCGTAAACTGAGACACCACCAACAGCGAGCCGCCCACGTCCAGCAGCGAGCGGTTCATCTTCCCGTCGCCGTCCTCAAAGATCCTCAGGTTGATGATCTTCTCCAACAGGTACTCGGCGTCCGATTCCAAGTCCCCCCTCTGCACGCCGAGGAGGATCAAAATCCCCCGGCCGATCTCCCCGACCGTACCGCCCTCCACCATGACTTCGGCCCGGCTCACCCGCTGGATGACGGCCCTCATGATGCCTGCCGGTAAGCGGCCAGAAAGTCGTCCATGCGCTCTTCGACGATCCGATGGGCGGCGTCAAACTGCCCCCGGCTGGAAAAATCGGACGCCAGGGAGAGGAATATCTTATGATACGGGGACGGGGGGATCGAGAGCCGCTGCGCCCCGAGCCGCCGCTCAAGGCGATATTCCGAGATGGAAAAGGAATACTTCCCGAACCTGTCCTGCCGGCAGGAGTAGGGCCACGACTCCTTGAGAGAGAAGAAGGCCAGCGCCGCCTCGCGGACGCCGCCGCGGGCCAGCAGGTCGGGCCTTATCTCCTCTCCGAGGAGGTTTGCCTGAATTGTGAAGAACTCCTTGACCAGATCGATGTCGCAGATAACCAGGCCGTAGAGGTACCAGTCGTCGATAACCGAGGCCACTCCCCGTTTCTCGGTGTCGGTAAGATAGCTGAAGCTCGGGCACTCGTGCCCATTGCAGATCTCGGCGCCGTAGAGCGATATGTCCCTCAGCTCCCTGCCGCCGTTATTGGTCGGGTGGATCATGCATCCGACCCGCTCGTCTGGAACCGTCGACGAAACCGACGAAGGGGCAGTTATAGATCGGCCCGAAAAGCTTGTCGGGGGTGTCGACGGAAAGCACGTCGGTCTTGATGTCTTTGATCGGGCGTCCCCGGCGCATCCCGGAGACGAAGGCGTCGGTTCGCTCGTGCATGAGCCGGGAGATGCGCTGCCGGGAGTGATCGACCCAGTTGTAGAGGCCGCAGCACGCGCCGCAGGATTTGTATTCATCTGGATGACAGAGTGTAATAATGCCCATGGGTTCCGAATGTATGCACGGTTGCTTTCACTATAACGTATCGGTTTTTTAATTTCAAGCAAAAGCGGTATTCCTTTTATCTCGGCCGACGCCCCGAATCGTGAGGAGAATCACGGTAAAAAGTATCACTCCGGGTGTATGTTTAATAAAGTTTTCTGTGATATAGTGGTCATCTCGGGCGAGGAATCGCCCGGCGACGCCCGATCCCCGTGTCGGGGAGAGAGACGGCAGCTCATTGGAGTTATTTTATACGTGTCTTTGTTAAGTATGGGAGGTTACAGAATGAAAAAGTTGCTGACGATCACGCTCATGTGCCTTATCGCGGCGGCCCTGGTCCTGACGGGCTGCGACGTGGTCAAGGGGCTTTTCGGAGGCAAGGCCCAGAACCAGGCCCCTCAGACCGGCCCCGTCCAGCCCGGCCAGCCGCCGGTCGCGACCCCTCCCGGGGGTGCGCCCCAGACGCCGGACATGGCCGCGGCGTCGGTCAACGGCAAGTACTACAATCTTCTCATGACGCTCTATGTGCCCCAGGATCAGGCGAGCTACGGCAATTTCTACGATTGGGGGTACTACACCGGGACTTCGTACGCAGGATACAACAACATCCCGCCGGGATACTGGGTCTACGTCTATCCGAACTGGTACGTCTGGGGCAACACGAGGTAACCTAACGAGGGGGCGCAAGCCCCCCGGGTTATAGAGGAAACTGAGATGAAAAAGGCGACAATTTCTCTGATATTTCTGTTTGCCCTCTCGGTGATCGGCGCAGACATCATGCCGTCGGCTATCGCAGCGACCGCGCCGCTCGGAGTGGAGCGGGCGTCGATGGGAGGGAGATACACCAATCTCCTTGAGGTCATAAACGTCCCTCAGGACTCGGCCACGTACGGGGACCTTTACGAGCTCGGGTATCAAAACAAAAGCGTCTATCGCGGCTACGACGATCTGCCGTCCGGGTACTGGGTATACGTCAAGCCCTCCTGGTACATCTGGAAGACAAAGGCGGGAGAAGCGGGGGGTTCCCTGGACTATACGAAGGCGTCCGTCAACGGCACGTACAAGACGATCCTCAAGACCTTCTCGGTCCCCACGGACAGGGCCAAGTTCGGGGAGTTCTATGACTGGGGGTATCGCACCACGACCACCTACGGGGCAAACAAGTATTTGCCCAAGGGCTACTGGGTCTATAGCTATCCCTACTGGTATATCTGGAAGACGAAGACAGAGGAAAAGCAGGTCCCCGACTATACGAAGGGGTCTATCGACGGGAAATACCAGAAGATCCTCAAGACCATCTATGTCCCCAGAGACAAAGACAAGTTCGGTGATATCTACGAGTGGGGATACCGCGAAGCCACAAGCTATGGGGGGGCCACCTACATTCCAAAGGGCTACTGGGTCTATGCGTACCCCTACTGGTATATCTGGGACAAGAAGGTAAAAAAGGAGAAGAAGGGAAAAACGACCATCGACGAGAAGAGGGCCTCAGTTGACGGAAAGTATCGGGACCTCCTCAAAACGCTGTCCGTCCCCCGGGACAGATATGAGTACGGGGAATTCTTCGAATTCGGGTACTCCGACGACAGCAACTATGCAGGATATACCGGACTTCCCCGGGGCTACTGGGTCTATGTCTATCCCAATTGGTATATCTGGAAGAACGTGAAGGGCTCAGGTTGGCCGGAAACAGGCCCGGCAATCGGCCCAACCCCTGAGGAGAAGAAAGATCCGAGGTCGGCGTACGGGAGATATTACAGCCTGAAAAAGGAGCTGCCGGCTCCGCTGGATGTGGTCAAATACGGCAACTACTACGACAGGGGTTATTCCGGCAGCGGAAACTACGGCTCAGCCAGGGATCTCCCGGCGGGCTACTGGGTGTACGTGTTTCCCACCTGGTACATATGGGAGAAGGAATACTCGACCAGGAAATAGCCGCAAATCGCGGCAATGACGATAGAAACAGGAAACGGGGGCCCGGTGCCCCCGTTTCCTGTTATGCATCCCGAGGGGGGTTGACGCTTCACCCCGTGTGCCAGTCGCGCTTGGGCTGATATGAGGTCAACAGGTCCTGTTTCTCGCGGTGCCGCTCCAGCGCGAGTTCCACCAGGCGAGCCAGAAGGTCGGTGTACGGGAGGCCCGAGGCCGCCCAGAGCTTCGGGTACATGGAGATCGAGGTGAAGCCGGGGATGGTGTTTATCTCGTTGAGAAAGACCCGGTCATCCGCGCGCGAGACAAGAAAATCGACCCGGGCAAGTCCCGCCCCGTCGACGGCCGAGAAGGCCTCCAATGCCAGGCGCCGGATCTCCTCGGCCGTCTCAACCGGGAGGTCTGCGGGGATGGCATCCTTCGATTTTCCGTCCACGTACTTGGCGTCGTAGTCGTAAAACTCGTTGGACGGTATGATCTCCCCGGGCACCGAGGCGACGGGCCGGTCGTTGCCCAGGACGGACACTTCGATCTCCCGGGCGTCGGCTACGGCCTGCTCGACGATGATCTTGCGGTCGTAGCGCGCCGACTCGGGGACGTGGGCGTTCAGCTCGTCCCTGTTTTTGACCTTGAAGATCCCCACCGAGGAGCCCATGTTGGCCGGCTTGATGAAAAGGGGATAGCTCAGCGACTGCTCTATCCGCCGGGTGATCGCGCCCTGATCCCTTCGCCACTCCGAGGCGAAAAACCAGACATAGGGGGGAGTCGGAATTCCCCGGACGATAAAGAGCTCCTTGCTGACGACTTTATCCATGGCGACGGCCGACGCCAGCACACCGCACCCGACATACGGCACCCCCGCCAGATCCAGGAGCCCCTGGACGGTGCCGTCCTCGCCATAGGGTCCGTGGAGCACCGGAAATACGACGTCCAGGCGGATGCTTCGGCGCCCCCCGTCCCACGTCAGGACCCCTCCCTCGTTATCCGGAGAAAGAGTGGCAGGGTAGACCTTTCCGGTTGACCGGCCCCGCTTCAGGAAATCCATGACACCGTCGCCGGCGTACCACTTGCCGTCTTTGGAAATCCCGATGGGGACGACCTCGAACCGCTCGCGGGGCATCGCCTCCATGATCGAAGTCGCCGAGACCAGAGAGACCTCGTGCTCCCCGGAACGGCCGCCGAAAATAACCCCGATAGTGCACCTGTCTGACATACGCATCCTTCAGTAAAAGTATCCGTAAAAGTATCCGTAAAACTATCTTGTTGTTGGACACCCCCGCCGCCCGTCCGTTCCACGCCCTCCTGTCTATCTATCACCGCCGGGGCTTCCTGTCAATCTCCAATCCACCAGTAAAAAAGCCCCCGGGTTCGGGGGCTTTGGCAGGGTTCGCTCGTAGATATCAGAAGCTCACGGCTATGCCGCCGTAGAAGGAGCGTCCGGGGTTGGGATAGTCATAGTAAAAGCCCCGCGCATCCCCGACCCGATAGCCGCCGAAATCGGCCCCGTAGACGTCGGTGAGGTTCCTGACGCCGGCGTAGAACTCGAACTGCCGGTAGGTATAGCTCAACCGGGCGTTCATGACGAAATAGCCCGGCAGCCTCTTGAACACGTTGGTGAGGTCGCCGTCCCTGACGCGGTCGCTCCCGTATTTTCCCTCCAGATCGGCCGAAAACCCTTTATAGTCCAGGCCGACGGAAAAGCTCACGGTGTGCTTGGGTATGAGCGGGATGGTCTTTCCCTGGTAGGGCGGTCCGTCAAAGAAGGCGTCCTGGTAGCTGTAGGAAAGCCCACAGCTCAGGAAATCAAAGGGTTGTGCCTCGATTCCGACGTCCAACCCCCGGTGGACCGTCCGGTCGTAGGTGTCGTTGACGAACGTCAGGTTGTTGTAGTAAAGCTCGTCGGTGAGGTTGGCCCACCAGAGCGTGGCGCGGCCAGAGATCCTTTCCGAGAACTCGTGATTGACGCCGACCTCAAAGCTCGTGACCCGCTCGGTCGGCAGGTGGGTGTTGGTCAGTGTCCAGGTGGGGGGGGCGTACTGGAAGATCTCGTCCAGCGCCGGGACGCGAAAACCGCGCTCGAACCGGAAAAAGACCTTGCTGCCGTCGCCGTACCGAAAATCCAGGCCGGCACTGAAGGCATTCTCCGAAAAGTCCTCCGAGAGGGATACGGCGCTCTTGGTGGGGAAGAACCCCCCCACCCATTCGCCCGAATCAAACGCGGTGCGGATGTATTCGTATCGGTAGCCCGCGCTTACGATGAGCCGGTCGGCGAGCGTCAGCTCATCGTAGAGGTAGCCCGCGATCACGTCGCGTCCGGCGTCCACCTTCGATCCGCTCGGGATCATGAGTCCCATCGACCACCAGTCGGGGGTAAAGAAATCGGTCCGGTAGGAGATCGCCTTGTAGTCCACGCCGAGCGTGAGGCGGTTATCCACGGACCCCGTGCCGACGTCGAGGATGTATTTCCCGGAGACGTCGTGCTCCCACAGATAGTTCCTGATGTCGTTGATAAAGCCGCTGGTGGTTCGATACTCGGACCAGTTGTTGTTGTTCTTGTAGGCGTAGTCGAGCTCGATGCGGCCGTAGTCCGCCAGATCGAGGTTGACCCCCAGCAGGCTGTAGAAGTTCTCTCCATTGCCGCTGTCTTGGGGCGTGTTGGAGTATTTCCTTCCGTAGACGTCGCGCTGCTTGTCGAAGAGCGCCCCCGGGTAGCCCCAGGCGTCCCTGGCGTACCCCATGTCGAGCGACACGTCGACGATATCGGTAGGGGTAAGACCGGCGGAGACCGACCAGACGTTGTGGTCGTAGTAGTTGTTTTCCCGGTAGCCGTCGGTATAGTGATACCCCCCCGAAAGCGAGATCCGTCCCCAGTCGTTGCCGTAGCCCGCGGACAGCGTGCTGTCAAAACTGCTCTCGGTCCCGCCTCCCGCGGTCATCTCCGCAAACGGTTTCTCAAGCCTCTTTCTAGTGATTACGTTGATGACGCCCGCCACGGCCTTGTCCCCGTAGAGGACGCTGCCCGGTCCGCGGACGATCTCGATCTTCTCGACGGCCGACAGCGGGATGATCGACCAGTCGATCTCCCCGAGGGTGGGCGTGTTGAGGGCAACCCCATTGATCATGACCAGTGTCTCCAGCCCCCGGGCAAACCCGCGCATCCCCACCGAGCTGAATTTATCTATGCCCGAAAAGGTGGTGACGTTGATCCCGGCCTCCTCCCTCAGCAGATCGGGGACGGATTCGGCGCCCGATCGCTCGATCCGGTCTCTGTCGATGATCGTCACGTCGGCCGGAATCCGGTCGGGATCCCGGTCCGTCCGGGTATAGGTGACCGTGATAGACGGCACCTCCACGGCCCCCTCGTCCTGCCCGAAGAGCGGCGGCGCCCAGAGGAGTGCAAACACAGCAAAAAGAAAAACGGCGCACCGTTTCATCGCTTCCTCCTTAGTAAGATGGATTGTCGCAACGAGTGTGTCGGAAGCGAAGTCTCAGGGCGATTTTGCGCACGAACCGTACCGTTTCATGTCCTGCCTCCTTTCCCGCGAAAAGGGTCTGAACCATCCCCAAAAGACCGGTCTACTGGCTCTGGGCGTCCTACCGGCCGCGCCTTCCCACGGAGTCGATCTCCGTCCCGCGGGCGGGGGCTTTACTCCCCCGGCTCTCGCGGCGGATCCTCGGGTTCCGCAGTGGCATGTGCGTGCGGCTTTCGTTCCCATCACAGGTGCGGGGCAGCGACGGATTCTCACCGTCTTCCCGTGCATCTTCGGGGTCTTCTTGTTTATCTCCCGGCGTCCGTCATCAGCGTGACCCGGGGTCGTGACGTAACCGGATTGGTATCGACCAGGACCGAGGTCCCGTATACCTGTTTAATGATCTGCTCGGTGATGACGTCACCGGGCCGCCCGTCGGCAAAGACGCGGCCGTCCGACAGGATGACGATCCGGTCGAAAAAGGACGCGGCCAGGTTGATATCGTGGGTCACCGAAACGATCGTCTTATGATGGCCCGCGTGGAGCCGTCGTATGAGCGCAAGGAGCGAGACCTGGTGGGCGATGTCCAGGAAAGCCGTCGGCTCGTCAAGGAGCAGGATCGGCGTATCCTGGCAGAGCGCCCGGGCGATGAAGGCGCGCTGGCGCTCTCCCCCCGAGAGCATCCCGATGGGCCGGTCGGCAAGATCGGCGATATCGGTGGTCTCCATGGCCCGGCGGGCCCTGTCGAGGTCCCCCGCGCGCTCCATCTGAAAGCCGGAGAGGTACGGCGCCCTGCCCATGAGGACGACGTCCATGACCGTAAAGGGAAACTGCCCCGACCCCTCCTGGGAGACCAGCGCCATGCGCCGGGAGAGCGCCCTCCTGGAAAGGTCGCGGATGGGCACGCCCTCGATGCTCACCCGGCCCTGTTGGGGAGCGATGATCCCGGCAAGGAGCTTGAGCAGCGTGCTCTTGCCCGACCCGTTGGGGCCGATGACGGCAATCGACTCGTCCTGCCCCACCTTCAGGTCGACCGCCGATATGACCCAGTCCTTCCGATAGCGGAATGAGAGCCCGGAGGCCTCGATCGCGTTCACATCTGCCTCCTGAGCAGGTAGACGAAAAACGGCGCGCCCAGAAGGGCGGTGAGCACCCCCACCGGAAGCTCGAGGGGGGAAACGACGGTGCGGGCGACGGTATCGGACACCAGCAGAAACGTCCCGCCCAGCAGGATCGAGGTCGGGATCAGGACCCGGTGATCGGGGCCCAGGACCATCCTGATCATGTGGGGAATGATGAGGCCGACAAACCCGATGACGCCGGCCGCCGAGACGACCGCCGCCGTCACGATGGAGGCCGCCACAAACAGGACGCGCTTTGTCCGCTCCACGTCCACGCCGCCCGAGGCGGCCGACTCCTCCCCGAAGAGCAACAGGTTCATCGGGCGCGCATAGTAGAAGACCAGGACGGAGGTGACCAGAAAGACCGCCCAGACGACCGCGACCTCCGTCATGGAGACCAGCGACAGGTCGCCCATGAGCCAGAAGAAAATACCCTGAAGCCCGTTGCTCCGAAAGAGCGAGACGACGGCCATGATGGCCGCCGAGAAAAACGCGTTGATAATAACGCCGACAAGGAGCATCGTGTTGGGATAGAGCCGCTCCTTGATCCGGGCGACGTAAAAGACGATGAGGATGGTAACGAGCGCCCCGGCGAAGGCCGGCAGGGCCCCCCCCAGATAGGAAGGGGCGTGGATCAGCATCGAGCCGATAACGGTTCCCAGGGCGGCGCCGCTGGAGACCCCGAGGATGAAGGGGTCGGCCAGCGGGTTTTTAAGGATCGCCTGGAAGACGACGCCGGACACGGACAGCGCCCCGCCGGCCGCCAGCGCCATCAGCACCCGGGGAAGCCTCAGCGACCGGACGATCGTCAGCACCTCGGGGGTTACCTCGCCGGGGGATACGAAGGCCCTCACGACGTCCGCGAGCCCTATCGGGGCCGTCCCGACGGCGAGCGATATCACGACGGCAACCGCAGTAACCCCCGACAGGATAAGCACCGAGCCCCCGATCTTCGTGCCCAGATGCATCAGTGCTTCCCCCCGGAGATAGACCCGAAGACCTCGGGATGCAGCAGCCGCGCCAGCTCCTCGAGACCCGCGACGATCCGCGGCGACGGGCGGTCGATGATGTCCGAATCGATGGCGTAGACCCTCCCGTTTTTGACGGCGGGCACGGTGGGAAAGCGCGACCATTCGCCTATCGCGGACCGATAGTCCTCGTCGGGCGACATGGTCGTCATGATGATGACCTGGGGCGCCCGCACGACCACCTCTTCGTAGGTGAGGGTCGGGTACCTGATCGATTCGGCGGCGGCGATGTTACGGCCCCCCGCCGTCCGTATCATCTCGTCCTGAAAGGTGTTCCCGTTTATGGTGATGAGGGGGTTGGTGTTGAGCACCAACAAGACCGTTGCCGGGGGCAGGGCGGCCACCCGGCTCCTGATGGCGGCGATCCTTTTTGACATCTCCGCCGCGGTCTCGAGCGCCTGTCTTTCACGCCCGGCCAGGCGGCCGATCTCGCGGATCGTCGAGACGACGCCCGCGATGGTCCGGGGGTTGATGATGTAGACCGGGATGCCGAGCCCGGCCAGCCGGTTTATCTCGGCCCGTCTTTTCCCCGTCGGCGGTAGCGATGACGAGGTCGGGCGAAAGCGAGATGATCGCCTCGAGGTTCGGCTTGATGTAGGTGCCGACCATCGGGAGAGCGGCCGCCTCGGGGGGGTAGTTGGAATACTCGGAGACGCCCACGATAAGCGCCCCCGCCCCGACGGCATAGAGTATCTCGGTGATGTTGGGTGCGAGCGATATGATGCGCGCGGGGTTGGCGGGCACGGTCACGGTTCTGCCGGCCTGGTCGGTGACGGTGTAGCCTGAGCCCGGCGTCCCGGCGGCCCCGACGAGGAGTGTGGACGCGGCGAATACGGCAGCTAAAAGCACGCGGTCTATCCGCATAAAAAAACCCCGGCCTTGGGGAGGTCGGGGCGTCGTACGATCGCTTCGATCGTCACTGCGTGCGGGCCGCCCTCCCCCTCGGAAGGTTGTTATGGCCTTGTGTGACGCCGGCGAGGTTTCCTGGCTTGGGGATCGTCTTACTCTCCTCGGCCTTCCCGGAGGCGGCTCAGTTACGGCCGCCTGTCCAGTGGCGCTGTATGAGGATTTCATCCCCCCTCACAGTTGCGGGGCAGCGACGGGTTTTCACCGTCTTCCCTCATTCCCCCAGGGGGCGAGGGCGTCATCGTAGAAAGAACGAATCAACAGGATTGGATTATAGACCTTCCGGGGGCTAATGTCAATAAGAAATGTTAAAAAGCTTCTCCCTTCGGGCCGGGTGATGTATACTGACAACAAAACTCCGAGACCCAGGAAGCGGAAGTCCCATGCCCCTTACCTATGAGATCATCGAAAGACTTGAGGCGACCATTCCCGGCTACAACATCCGGGCGCTGACGCTCGCCGATTTCGAGGCGCTGTGCGCCCGGGACGGGATCGTCGCCTTCGAGCACCGGATGCCCGCCCGGGGGTGGTATTTCATCAAGGAGGGGGTGCCGTTTATCGTCATCAACAGCAAGCTCTCCGCGGGCCATCGGGCCTTCGTGGGCTTCCACGAATACTTCCACCACCGGTTTCACCCCGGCGGCCACCACCACTACACGACGATCGGGATGAAAAACCGCATCGAGCGCGAGGCCTCCACGATGGCCTCCGTGGCCGTCATCCCCACCGCCGCCCTCGAGAAAGACCTGTCCGAGGGGGCCTGCCTGGAGGAGAAGTACGACATCCCCACGTACCTCGCGGAGTTCAGGATCAGGGTCTACGACCAGTACCGGCAGATCAGGATGTTTCGGGACGTGTGACGAGGCCCCGGCAAACCTCAGCCGATAAAAAAACCCGGGAGAGCCGGGTTTTTCGTTCTGCGGGGTATCATCGATCATCGTGGATTTCTTGATATACCCCCACTTTCCGTCGATCTTCACCGGGGCCAGCCCTTCCGCAAACGGCCCGGCGTCCTCGAAAATAAAGTCGATGACGACCTCGCCCTTCTTGTCGACGTACCCCATCCTGACGACCGACGTCCCCGCCGGCTCCTCGATCACCTCCGTGTCCTCGCTCCGGGGGGCGGACGTTTCGGCCGACTCTGCGGTTCCCGCCACCCTGTCCACGGGCATGAGCCCCTCGGAGAACCACTCGGAGGCGGTCATTCCCTCTGCCCCCGCAAACGGGAGGGCGGCAACGACGGCCCCGGACGTATCGATGATGTGCCGTCCCGACCCGTCGGTCACCTGGGCAAGCCCCTCCGAGAATCTTCCCGCCGTCTCGAAGGGCCCGGGGATCACGACGGCGCCGTCGGTGTCGATGTACGACCAGCCCTCGCCGGAATTCACGGCGGCACGTCCCTCCGAGAAGGGGCGGGCCATCCCGTAGGCCGCGCCTATCACGAGGGTCCCCGACTTATCGATATACCCCCACCGGCCCCCCGTCCGCACCATCGCCCGTCCGGAGTCAAAGGAGGTCGCCCAGTCAAAGGCGGGCTCGATCACAAACTCCCCGGAGTCGTCGATGTATCCCCATTTGTCGCCGCGTCGGGCGGGGGCCATGCCGCGCGAAAAGGAAAAGGCGTCATCGAGGGCCGGCTCGATGGCAAAGTCCCCCGAGCGGTCGATGAACCCGACCTTGCCGCCGGAGACCACCCGGGCAATCCCGTCGGAGAAGGGACCGGCCTCCTCGAATGTCGCCTCGATGGCAACCCTGCCGGACGTGTTGATATAGCCCCACCGGTCCCCCATCAAGACCTGTGCCCGTCCGTCGGCAAACGGACCCGCCCAGTCGAAGGCGGGCTCGACGGCAAGCTTGACGCCTTTCGGCATCTCGGCGCCGCCGGCGACGCCGGACAGAAGAAGGACGAAGAGGCCGATGACCGGGTATCTGACTGCTTTCATGGAGACTCCTTGGCTCGCTGATATCGCGGGAGACCCCGGCCGGCCGCCCGCGCCGGGCCGTCGGCCCCCACGTACGTTATGATACCATAGAATCGGTGGATCGGGACGTCTTCGTTGGAGAACGATGGTCGCGGGCTCAATCTGCGCGAACATCCGCAGGAGGGGCGGGTCCGTAAAGGGCAGATCTATCCCAGGTCGTCCTCGACGATGATCGTGACGTGGATACGCTGGCCAATACCGAGCGTTTCGGAGAGATCCACCACGGCCTCGGCCCCCGATCGGACGTTGGGTCCTATCCTGACCACGATTGTCCCGGTCGGGATTCCGCCGGGTCCCGGTATGGATATCTCAAAGAGCCCGCCCCGGCGCGCCTCCCGGCGCGTCAGGGTGATCTCAAGACCGCGCTCCGGAATGCCGCCCGATGCGCCGGACCGGGAAAAGGGGGAATCGGCAAAGGGGTCACGGAAGAACGAGAAGAGATCTGAAAAGACATCGTCCTGGTAGAAGGGATCGCGGGACGGGGCGGGACGGACCGAAGATCCGCGCCGCAACGGAGTGGCCCGGGAGGAGCCCCGGGATCTGCGCGTCCGGTCATACGTGGCCCGCCTCTCGGGATCGGTGAGCGTCTCGTATGCCTCCTGCACCTCGAAGAGCTCCTCGGTCGTCATCCGGCAGTCAGGCGAATCCGGGTGGCAGTACCTGATGATGGCGCGATACGCCTTCTTGATCTTCTTCTCGTCGGCGTCCGGCTCGACGCCGAGTACCTGGTAATAATCCCGCTCCATGAAACCTTACCCGCCGATACCCGGAAAAATCCCCCGGTCCGGTCGAAACCCTGCAAGGCCGGGGTCTTGAACCATGTGAACCATCCGCGAAACGCCGGACGCGACCCTACGCCCCTCACTGCATTGTACGCCAGAAAGACCCGCTTGAACAGAGGTTTCTCCACCGCATCGCGTCGTCCGCTACGACCCTGCGTCCCGAAAGCGGCTCCGCCCGCGGTTTTTTTTAAAGGGTGTCCGCGGGCGGCACTCGTGACGGGTTTTCGCGCGACGCTTGGCCGCGCGGCCGGACTCAGTTGATCTGAATCTTGCGCGGCTTTGCCTTCTCCACCTTGGGCAGCGTGAGGGTCAGGACGCCGTTCTTCACGCTGGCGGCGATCTTTTCCTGGTCTATCACCTCGGAGAGAGTAAACCGGCGATAGTAGTTGCCCACCCCGAACTCTTTGAGCATGTAGCGGCGCTCCTCCTGGGGCTCGACTCTGCCCATAATGGTCAGGGTATTGTCCCTGAGGTCGATCTCGATGCCCGACGGCTCCACCCCCGGGACGTCGGCCACGAGCGTGAGCTCATTTTCGTTTTCCCAGATGTCGACCCGGGGAGTATAGACGGGGCCCTCCCGGGTAATCTCGGCCTCGGCCGCGATATCCGATCCGGTCTTATTCTTCAGCTCGATTTCTTTATTCTTCATGGCTGCCTCCTGTTAGCTCGCCTTGATGGTGATCTGTTTGGGTTTTGCCTCCCCGGCCTTACCGATCTTGATGGTCAGGACGCCGTGTTTCAGGCCGGCCTCGACCTTTTCGGAGTCGATCCGGTCGCCCAACGCGATGACCCGCGAAAATTTTCCCGCGTCTCTCTCGCGGCGGTGGTGATTGACCCCCTCCTGTACGTCTATCGTGCGCTCGCCCTTGATGGTGAGGCTCCCCGACGCCGCGGTGACGTCCAGCTCCTTGTCCTGCACTCCGGGGATTTCGGCCGTGACATAGTAGTTGTCGCGGTCCTCCCAGACGTTAACGGGCGGGAAGAGCCCGGTCCCCTCGGAAAACCCATCCTCGGGATAGATCTGATCCCAGAGCCGTGTCATCTCCCGCTGGAGCTTGCCTAACTCGGAGACGAACGGGTTCCTGTCAATATACCATGTGTACCGTGTCATGCTTTGCCTCCTCTCTTGATTTCGTTCCGTTATGAACTTCAAGATAATCATGGAAACGGCCGTGTCAAGGGGGATCTCTTTTCTTAAAAGAGGGAAATCCATCGGTTCGGATTATCGGTAACATGGGCGCGGGCCGGCACGGCCCCGCCCAAAAACGGGTCTGCCCGGCCGGAAAGGCGAGGGGGTAGCCCCCGGCATCCCCCATAAATAATCCACCGCCCGTCGAGAATCATTTGACAACCTATTGCCGACTCCCTATAATATTAGACATCATTATTCATCGGAGGGGAAAGTAATGATATCCGAAAAATTCGTACGGCTCATCAAGGACAATATCGACGAGATCGTCAAGTACTGGTGCAGCGAGATCCACGAAAACGAGACGACGACCGCTTTCCAGGCCGTCGATGCCGCGGTTTGCGTCCCGTACGGCACGTCGGTGTTGCTGGAGCTCGGCGATTGGCTGGACGAGAAGAAGAAGCCGGCGGAACTGAAGGATTTCTATATCAACCTCGGCAAGCAGCGGGCTCAGGAAGGACTCCCGATCGAGGATATCGTTTCGGCCCACCTCCTCCTCAAGCGGCACATCTGGCTGTTCGTCCTTTCCCACGGGTTTCTGTCCACGGCCTTTGAGCTCTATCAAGTCCTCGAGATAAACAACCGGGTCGTCAATTTCTTCGATAACCTGATCTACTACATGGTCTACGGGTACGAGACAAAGACTACCGCGAAGATTCCGGGTATGGAGCACCTGTACAAGTCATAGTCGGGCAGAACGGCGCGACCCTATGACGATATCCCATGGACTTTTCCGACAAAGAAAAGAGAAAGGCCTATCTCCGCGAGCGGGGGATCTTCCCGATTCGAATCCCAATCCCCTTGATCATTGATCACGCCAACGCGTACTATATCGACGGTCCCACGCCCATTCTCATCGATACCGGCTTTTTCGGTGATCAATCCTTCGCGGCGCTTACCGACGCACTTTCCGCCTGCGGCCGCGACGTCGGCCGATATCGGGATCGTGCTCCTTACCCACGGCCACCGGGATCACTCGGGCCTGGCGCGCACGATTCGCCGGGCCTCCGGGGCCAGGATTCTGCTCCACGAATGCGACACCCGGATACTGGCCCCCGCTTCCTTTTCGGACTATTTCGATCGGGTATTGGCATATTACCTGGAGATGGGGGTCGCGCCGGAGAGGATTGAGGAGACGCGGTCGCTTTCTACGGGCGAACGGAGCCACTACTGGGAAGAGGCCAACAACGACGACAGGACGATACTGGACGGTTTTGTCCGGGCGGGGGATCGATTCGAGAGCGGCGCGGGGCCGATTATCGTCGTCGAGACGCCGGGACACACGCCGGGCTCCGTCTCCTTCCTGCTCGAAGAAGACCATATCCTGTTTTCCGGCGACCTGATCTCGACCGCCTACAATCCCCTTCCCCTTGTCGTCGTGCAGAAGGATGCGGACGGCTGGCTCAACCTGTATGACGACTATCGCGCGTCTCTCGATCTCCTCTCGGATCTCGATCCCGCACTGCTGTTTCCCGGCCACGGGGGACCCGTCGCCCAGGGGCAGCGGCTCGCCCGGCGGGCCGTTGAGGCCCAGGAGCGCGTCACGGCCAGGGTCGAACAGGCAGTGCGCTCAAACGGGCGGCAATCCATCGCCTCCCTGACGGGGGCGGTTTATCCGGACGCGTTCGGCCCGATCCTGACTAACGCCCTCAACGTCGTCAGGGGGGTCGTAATCCGCTTTGCCCGGGAGGGAAAGGTCAGGATCGATGGGGGAAGCGTCGTTCGAGAGGAGCCGTAACCAAGCCATCGCTTATTCATCTGAAAGGGAGCATCCCATGAGCTATCGGTTCATCACAAAAGAGATCACCGACGGAGTAGCCGTCATAACCCTCAATCGGCCGGAGGTGAGGAACGCCCTGTCGCTGGCCCTCCTCAAGGAGCTGCACGACGCCCTGGTTGCCGCGGAGGCCGCAGACGACGTGGACGTTATCATCCTCACGGGAGCCGGGACGGCCTTCTCGGCGGGCATCGACATGAAGGATTTCGACAGCTTCAGGCTGGGCGAACAGGACCCATCCTTTAAGGGCCTTTTTGCCGGCGAAGAGACCTTCCTGGCGCTCACGAGGGCCAAAAAGCCGACGATCGCCGCGGTTAACGGGTTTGCCGTGACGGGGGCGCTCGAGCTCGTTATCTCGTGCGATATCATCATCGCGGCCCGGTCGGCCCGGTTTGCCGACACCCACGCGCGGGTCGGGATCGTCCCCGGCGGGGGAATGACCCAGGTGCTGCCGCGCCTTGTGGGGCCGGTCAAGGCACGCGAAATGTCGTTCACCGGGGAGTTCATCGACTCGGCCGAGGCGCTTGCCTTCGGCCTCGTCAGCCGGGTGGTGCCGGACGACGCGCTCATGCAGACGGCCGTCGATATCGCCCAGAAGATCCGCAAGACGAACAAAGGGGCGCTCCTGAAGATGAAGGAGCTGATCAACGAAGGACTGCGGCTGACTCTTGCCGAGGGAATGGCGATGGAGGCCCGCGAGTTCACGAAATGGCGCCGGATCATCGACCCGGACCTTTCCCGGGCGGCGCTCAAGGAGGTCGTCAAGGAAAAGAAATAGGGACGCGTATCGTCCCTGTCCGCTGATCCGAGCGCACAAGGCGCGCGTCCCACACCCCGGGGATACGGGGATACCGGCTGCCATCCCCGGGTGAGCGAATAAACGTCTCATACGTACCTCGTATATATTTTTTATTCACCTAATTCTATGAGGCCGCATATGGACGACATCTATTCCAAGAAACCCTGGCTGAAGTTTTACGATCCTCACGTTCCCCAGCATCTCGTCTACGACGACAAGCCCTACGCCCGGCTCTTTGTCGAAACCGCCGAGCGCGTACCCCGGCGTCCCGCGGTCACCTATATGGGACGGACGATCACGTTCGCCGAGCTGGACCGCCTCGTCCAACCAGTTCGCCCGGTTTCTTGTCGATCGGGGATTGAAAACGGGCGACACCGTCGGCGTCAATCTCCCCAATATCCCCGCCTACTACATCGCCATCGTCGGGATCATGAAGGCAGGCTGCGTCCTTTCGGGGGTGAGCCCGCTGCTGTCGGCCAAGGAGCTCGAGTATCAGCTCAAAGACTCGGGGGCCAAGGTCCTGGTGACGCTTGACCTGCTGTTCCCCAAGGCGGCCGAGGTCGCCGCCGGCACGCCGGTCAAGACAGTCCTCGTCGCCGGGATCGCGGATTTTCTCCCCCCGGTAAAGAAATTCCTCGGCACGCTCCTCAAGAAGATCCCGACGGGTCCGGTCGGCCCGATCGAGGGGGTCTTTGTCTCGCGGTACCTCGAGGCGATCGCCGGGGTGTCCGACGAAAAGGTCGAACGCACGGTGCCCATCGAAGCGGCGGCCCTCATGCAGTATACCGGAGGGACCACGGGGCCTCCCAAGGGCGCGCTCCTCACCCACGCCAACCTTGTCCGCCATATCGCCCAGATCAAGGCCTGGATGGAGCTCGGTGTCGGCCGGGACAAGGTCCTGTCGGCCTTTCCCCTCTTTCACCAGGCCGGCCTTTTCATCGGGATGATGGGGATGGCCCTCGGCATCACCCAGATCGCCATACCCAACCCGCGGGATATCGACTTCATCATCAAGACGATCGACGCCCAAAAGCCCAACGGGATCATCAACGTCCCGACGATCTTCCTGGAGCTCCTCAAGCGGCCGGCGTTTCGCGCGCTCGATTTCTCGACCGTTGACTGGTTCGTCTCCGGCGCGGCCCCGTTCCCCCCTGAATATATCAACGAATTCGAGGAGGTGGTGGGCAAGGGAAAGCTGGTGGAGGTGGTCGGGATGACCGAAACCACCCCGGTCCTGACGAGCCTGCCCCGATACGGCAAGAAGAAGGCGGGGTCGGTGGGCATCCCGTATCCCGATACCGACGTGCGGCTCGTGGACCCCGAGACCGGGAAAGCCGTGCCGCAGGGGGAGCCGGGCGAGCTGGTCGCCAGAGGTCCCCAGGTCTTTACGCTCGGCTATCACAACAAACCCGAGGAGACGGCCAACACCCTGCGCGACGGATGGATATATACCGGCGACGTCTGCACGATGGATGAAGACGGCTACTTCTACGTCGTGGACCGGCTCAAGGACATGGTCAACGTCTCCGGCTTCAAGGTCTTCACCCGCACGGTGGACGACGCCCTCATGGAGCATCCGGATATCGACATGGCCGCCACCGTCGGCCTTCCCGACCCCAACAAGCCGGGCTCGGAGATCGTGGCGACGGCCCTCGTGCTCAAGCAGGGTATCGCCGCAAACGAGGCCGAAAAGGAAAAGATCCTCGCCTACATGAAGGAAAAGGTCGCCCCCTACAAGGTCCCCAAGCGGATCGATTTCATGGACGCGCTGCCGACCAGCGCCGTCGGCAAGATCCTCAAGCGGGAGCTGCGCAAACAGATGTCGGGAAAGTAGTACTACACGTACCACCGGCGGGGACGGCCGACGCCGCCCCTGCCGGATTTCGTACAATAACAGGATACCGTATGAAGATTCGTGACATCCTCGGGGAGGTCGGACGTGAGCGGGGGCTTACCGTCGACCGGGAGGACGGATCGCTCCTCGGGACGATCTCCGACTTTCCGACGCTGGTCAGGTCGGTCCCGTACGGCAACGTGCGCGCGGTCACCCTCACGCTGAGGACGGGTCCGGGAGATTTCGCCGCCCTGAAGAAGGCGGTCAAGGGCGTCAAGGGACTGAAGGCCTCGATGCTCAAGACCCCGGGGGACGGCTCCGTCCAGTACATCATCCCCTATTCGTCGCTCTTCATGGGCAGGACCAGGCGCACGCTGGTCGGGGCGCTGGACGGGCTGGTGCCGCTGGTCGGCGCCTCCTTTGCGGCGCCCCCGAAGGTCTGCGAGGTCTGCAACAGACCGGGCGTCGCAGGCGTCGTGGAAGAGGGCGGAAGGCCGGCCCTGATCTGCCCCGGCTGCCTGGAGACGATCCGCGCCAAGAGGGAGGCGGCACGGATGGCCTACGAGGCGACGAGCCCCGACTACCTGAAGGGGATCATCCTGGGGCTGGTCGGGGCGGCTGCGGGGGCCATTGCGTGGGCGGCGGTCGTCGTGCTGTCCAACAACATCTACCTGATCCTTTCGGCCGGCATCGGCTTTATTGTGGCCTGGTTTATAAAGAAGGGGATGGGCAGGGTCGACAGGGTAGGACAGGTCATCTCCGCGATCCTGGTCCTCGCGTCGGTCTTCGCCGGCGAGGTGTTGTCGTTGGTCTGGCTCATCTATCGGTCGATCGGCCGGGTCGACGTCCCCCTGGCCTACCAGGACTATATGAACATCATGACCAACAACCCGCGGAACCTTATCGTTACGGCGATATTTGCCCTGGCGGGGGCCTGGATCGGGGTCTCGTCGCTGTCCAAGATGGAAAAGGACACCAAGGTTGAAGCAATCCGATGACGGGGGCGACGGCCTCCCTGCCGCACAGCCGTTGCCCAATTACGGCCGGGGGGGCCTTTACGGCCTTGTCGGAACGGTAATCGGCGTGGTCGTCTGGGCGGCCTACATGATCTTTGCCGACAGTTACAGCATCCTTCTGCCGGTGGGGGCGGGCTGGTTTGCCTCGACATGCGTAAAACGGGGAATGATCACCGTGGATCGAACGGGGATAGCGCTCTCGATCTATTTCACGGTGCTGATCATCTTTCTGGGGGAGTACCTCTATTATATCTGCCTCTCCTTTTCCGCGACGGACCAACTCCTGTTGGGCAACTCTTTCGGCAATCTCGTCGGCTATTTTTGGGCAAGCCCGAAGGACTTCTTCTTTTTGCTCCTCTTCACCGGACTCGGATTTGTGGTGGCGGTGATCAACTGCCGGGAGGGGAGGAAGAAGGAAGGATAACGGGCTCAGCGTCCGAATGCACGTGGCGGCAAAGCGACATCGTGACGGGATCGGCGGGTATCAGGTTATCAAGAAGTGGCTGTCGTACCGCGAAAAGCCGTTGCTCGGCCGAGGGCGGACGTCCGAAGAGGTCCGCTACGTCATGAAAATGGCCCGCCACCTCGCGGCGCTGGTCGCCTGCAATCGTCACTGGATGATAACTACCGGAGTGACGCACCTATCCGTGGAAAGAAACCGGTATCGCGGATCGCCGTACCTGCTCAGTCGTCTTCATTGCAGAGTCGGCGCACTCGGGCGCGGTATTACCTGTCATGTTAGCCGGTGAATAGTATCCGAGATCTCACGACACTATCACCCCACGAACAGGCTTGTACAGGCTGTAGGGGCCGCGTGCCGCCGAAAAGTGCGGCGCTGTAGTACGGGCGCCACCCCTTGCCCTCTCAGTCGGCCATGCCCGCGTAAAACGCGATCTCGACGATGACCTCGTTTTTCATCGTGAAGGTTACCCACTCAAATCCCGAGACGTCATAATAGGTGATGGTCTCATCGCCGGGCGCGTAGGGCTGCGTGGGCGGGCCGAGGATGCGCTGCATGTCCCAAAAGGTACTCCCCACCTTGAGCCCGTTGAAGTCATAGGCGGGAGTCGTACAGTCAACCGTGAAGACGAACGTCCTTCCGCTCTCGATCTGCCGGGTGCTGATGACCAGCCCGTTGTAGGTAAGGGTATCGACGCCGATGACCAGCCCCTCCGCGTTCTCGTGGACGCGGGAGATCGGCTGCCCGAGGGTCTTGATGACGTCGGGCATCCCCTTGCCGAACCGGTAGAGGCCGCGGACGATGAAACGGCTGACCCGATCACCGTAGATATCGCTGGTCGGAAGCGGCAGCACTACGGCGCCCGGGTCGACCTTCACGTACCGCCCGAAGACATAGCCCCCGTACTCCCCATAGTCGATCCCGTACCAGGGCGCAATGTAGCCGTCGATCGTGTCGGTAAAATCGGTCTTCGAGATCACCTCGACCCGCGCCCCCTTGTCGAGCGTCCCCCTGACGTCCTCCCAGACGGAGGGCTGGGTACGTACACTCACGGAGTCCTCCGTGATGACGGCGTTGTCGGCGGGATACGCCGGGGCCGACAGCGCCATGAACGCCGCGACGAAAAAGGGCGCCGCACTCATTCTCAATATTCTCGTGAACATGCTCTATTCCTCCCGCGACCTGTCCGCGCTGATTTGTACGTTTCTAGTACCCCCCTTCCGCGCCTGTCTTGCCCTTGAATACCCGGTAGACAAATATCGAGTAGGCGATGACGATGGGCATGCCCACGATCGCGATGACCGCCATGATCTTGAGCGTCAGAAGAGAGGTGGACGCGTTTCTGATCGTGATGCTCAGCGCCGGGTCGTTTGCGGCTGTGATCAGGTTGGGGAAGTGTATCGCCGCCACCATGATCCAGAGCCCGGCCAGGGCCGTGGACGATTCCCAGAAGGGGGCGCGCTCGTTTCGTTTCTTGACCGAAGCGCCTACACCCTTGATGCCCAGGACGGCAAGCACGGTCCCGACGATAAACGCGGGATTTTTGTAGCTGCCCGGTACGGTCGCGACGACCGCGATGAAGAAAACCAGAATCATGATCGATTCGACGATCGCCAGTATCGACGCGGCTCGAAACGCCCGGTTCTGGATATCGCCCTCGGTTTTCAAGATTGTGTAGGTCGAGCCCTGCAGGAGGACGGCGGTGAGCCCGGCGAAACCGAAAGCCAGGGGGATCGGCCTGAGGAGCGTAAAGAAGGTCCCGGCATATTCCATCCGGTCATCCAGGGGCACCCCGTAGACCACGTTGCCGAGCGCCACGCCGAACAGGAGGGCCGCCAGAAGACTGCCCGTCGTGAGGGTCCATTCCCAGAAGCGGGGCATCCGTGTGCTGTGGGCGCGAAACTCGGACGAGACCGCCCTGAATATGAGGCAGAAGAGGACAAGCATGAAGGCCAGATAGAAGCCGGAAAACGACGTGGCATAGGCCTGGGGGAAGGCCGCGAAAAGGGCCCCGCCGGCCGTGATGAGCCACACCTCGTTGCCGTCCCATACCGGGCCTATCGAGTTGATGAGGGTGTCCTTTTGTTCCTTTGTCTTGCCGAAGACGGGCAGCAGCGCGCCTATTCCCAGGTCAAACCCGTCGAGGATCGAATACCCCGCAAACAGGATCACGATCAGGATAAACCAGAGCTCCTGGAATGCCTCCAAGCTATTCATGTCGCTACCTCCTCATCAATCGGCAGGTCCCCTTCGAACAAGGCCGACGGCAACCGAGATGAAAACGATAAACAGCAGCGTGTATATCAGCGAAAACATGATCAGGGAAAAGATGATATTGCCGGCCGGCACCACCACCGACGCCGCGTCCGCGGTCCTGAGTATCCCGTAGACCACCCAGGGCTGCCTTCCCAGCTCGGCGCTCATCCATCCGGTTTCGTGGGCTATGTGGGGAAGGGGGATCAGGAACGGCAGCACGATGAGGTACCACTTTGCCGTGTAGAGCCGGCCCGTCACCAGCAGATACCCGCCGAGAAGCCCCACCGCGATCAGGAACATCCCGATGCCCACCATGATGTGGTACGTCTGGAAGACGAAATTGACCGGCGGGCGCTCGTCGGCGGGAATATCGTTGAGGCCCGTTATCTTGGAGGTGAAGCTCCAGTCGTTCAGGAAGCTCAGGAGCCCCGGTATGGCGATGCCGTAGGTCTTCGAGTTCTTCTCGTCGACCCATCCCGCCGCGTAGAGCGGGACTCCGGCCATATTCGAGTCGAAATGCCCCTCCAGGGAGGCGGCCTTCGAGGGCTGGGTATCGAGTACCTGCCTTGCGTGGATATGTCCCGTTGCCAGCTGGAGGAGCGGGGTGATGATAAAGAGGATCATCGAGAGCTTCATCAGTTTCTTGGCCGTCTCGAAATGCTTTTTCTTCAGCAGGAAATAGGCCGCGATGCCGGTCCCCATCACGCTGCAGGTCATCCATGAAGCCATGACGGTATGCATAAACCGGGGGATCGTGGAGGCGTTGAAGACCGCGTCCATAAAGCTCGTGAGGAATAGCTTGCCTTCGGGTGTGATCATATAGCCCGCGGGGGTCTGCATCCAGGAATTGGCCACCACGATCCAGAAGGCGGAAAGATGGCCGCCGAGAAACACGAGGAACGCGGCGGTCCAGTAAACCCCCTTCGAGACCCTGCTTCGGCCGAAGACCAACACGCCGATGAAAACCGACTCGAGGAAAAACGCGATGACCCCCTCGGCGGCGAGCACCGGGCCGAAGACGTCGCCCACCATCCGGGAATAGCCCGACCAGTTGGTCCCGAAGGAGAACTCCATGACCAGGCCCGTGGCCGCGCCCATGACGAAGATCGCGCCCAAGAGCCGCGCCATGAAGTCGGTTATCCTGCGGTATGTCTCGTCTTTCTTGATCAGGTAGGTCGACTCGGATATCAGGATGATGAGGGCGGTTCCGAGGGTCATGGCGGGAAAAAGAAAATGGAAACCGATCGTCAGCGCGAACTGTATGCGCGCCAGCAACGTCGCGTCCATAGCACACCTCCTGAGACACTGATTCTATTCTATTTGACAAGCGGCCGTTTTTCAACGATTTTTTTGCGTCTATGACCGCCGATGTTGGTGTATAATCACAACAGGGAAAAACCATTTGTATCGGGAGGTACACTCATGGCACAGCTTGTGCGCTGCAAGTCATGCGGCTATGTCACGGCCGGCTCACGGGTAAAAGACGTATGCCCCGCCTGCGGGGTCCCGGCAAAAAATATGCTCCCCTATACGGACCCGGTATCGGAAAAGAGGAGGAGAATCCTGGTCCTCGACATTCACCCGGTGATCGATCATTTTTCCGTGGGATTTTCCACGTTCACGCTGGCGCTGGCGGTGGCCGTCCTGTTTATTCAGGGCGTTATTGGCCGGTACGTGCTTGACACGCTCGTCACCGTGTCGGTGCTCTTACCGCTGGCCGTTCTCTTTTCGTTCCTCTCCGGGCTGGTAGACGGCAAGGTGCGGTTTCGGCGCGTCACCACGCCGGTCCTGACCAAAAAGATATTTCTCGGGACTTTCTTTTTCGTCTTCTCCGTGATTATGATGGCCCTTGCGCTCCAGCCCCAATTTTCCTCAGGAGGCCTGCTCAAGATCTATATCATCCTCAATATCGGCGCGTTCATCTGCAGCTTCTTCCTGGGGCTTTTGGGAAGGGGACTGCTGGGGGCCGAGCTCCCGGGATAGGGGCGATAGGCGCTCTCAAAGGCATTCTCATAGGCATTCTCAGAGGCGAAGCGGGCCTCCCGAGGTTATCGGCGAGGCCCGCGGTGCGTTCCCGGCCTGCGCGGCCGGGGTTTTCGGCCCGAAAGTCGACCGGCCGGCGGCGTGCGGCCGCCTCACGGCTGTGCGCGTTGGCCGGGTTGGGCTTCCTGGAACTTCGTGAGCTCCCGCATGATTGCCTGAACGGCAGGATCATTCTCCTGCCCGATTCCCCTTCTTCCGATGAGACAGCCGGTCGACACAAAGAGCTCGCCGATGATCTTGAGCCGGTTCTTGGCCAGCGTCGTGCCCGTTTCGGTGTTCTCGATGATGAGATCGGCGTCCTCCGGGATCAATGCCTCCGTCGCCCCGTAGGTCGGGATCACCCGATAGCCCACGATGTGGTGATGGAGCGCAAACCGATCGGCGAGGTTGACGTATTCGGAGGCGATCCTGAAAAAGGGACGTCCGATCAGTCCCCGGGCGATAAGCCGCTTCAGGTCGGCCGTCGTCTCTGCGCCGACCTCCTCGTGCACCACCGCCACCACCCGCACCCGCCCGATACCCAGGGAGAGGAGCGCCTGCACGGGGCTCTTGGGGAACCGGCACAGGTGATCCAGCAGCCAGTCGAGCCCCGTTATCGCCAGGTCGAAGTTGCCGACGGCCACCTGTCCCGGCATATCCTGGGGCCGTATCACCGAGACCGCCACCCCCTCGAGGTTGATCCGCGGCCGCATCCGTGGAGCGCCCAGGTCGTAGTCGGAAAGACGGAGGGAGGTCTCCTCGAAAAGGCCGATCACGTGTTTTTGCTGATGTCCGTCGGGCAGAGCCAGCCTGATCATGACGCCTCCCTCAGCCGCGCGAGGATGTCGGAAAGGTCCTTGGTCTCGAAAGAGACCCGGTTGGCGATGACGACGGCCTGGGACTTCCTGACCTCGGCGATCGGCTCAAGCCCCATGCGCCTGACGGCCGCCGCGTTGGCCGCCCTGACGACGGCAATCTCGGCGGCCTCCGGCAGGTATGAAGGGGCCGCCCCCCAGACCGGGAAGACCCGGAAGTCGAAGAACCGCATCGAGCGGGCGTAGGCCTCGGCCAGGTTCGGGTATTCGCTCACGATCCTGACGGTGGCGTGGGACGTCGGGTCGCCCGGGCGGGGCTGAGCGTATCCCGCGGCCGCCGCGGCATAGAGGCGGGCCGCGCCGAAAGAAAGCTCCGTGACAACCACCAGCGCGATTGCCCGATACGACGTTATGAGCTCGTCCACCCAGAGGCGGTCGGATATGCCGATGTCGTAGTTGCCCACCGCCACCTGGATAGGGATGTCTTTGGGTGAAAACACCTTGACAAAGACCCCGGGGGGCGACTCGCTGGTGAGCCGGTAGACGCGGGAGCCCTCGTGGTAGCCCGGCACGATGAAATCGGCCCGCTCCATGAGGGCGGCCACCGGGCTGCTCAGGCCCCCCTTGGGCAGAGCCACCTTGAGGCGGGTGTCAGCGTCCGATGAGTTCGGGGATATCACCGATCTTCTCCTTGGCGAGGTCGAGCGTCTTTCCGGTTGAGGAGTCCGAAAGCCTCAGCATATCCCCGTGTATCGCCACTACCCACCGGAAGGCGGTCGGATCCTGGCCCGTCGAGGCGATCTCGACGATCAAACCCCGGTCCCGCAGGGTTGAGACAACCCCGCGGGCATACGCCCGGTCGTCGCCGGGCATAACCAGTACGGCGTGTTCGGACAGCGCCGCCGTGAACTCGGGGGCGGCGACGATCCGCTCGATCTTGAAGGCAAATCCCACGGCACGGGCGGAGGTCCTGCCTTCCGAAAGGATCGCCGCGAGGTTGTCATAGCGGCCGCCGGACATGAGGATATCGCCCCGGCCCGTCCGTTTGGAGTCGGGGTATCCCTCCATGACGAGGCCGGTGTAATACTCGAAGTTGAGGGGGAGCGAGAAGGTGATCTCAAACGGTATCCCGGCCGCCTGAAGCGCTCCGACGGAGGCGGCAAATGCGCCCAGAGCGGCCTTGATGCCCGCCGACTCCGGGAGGAACGAGCCCACATTTCCAATGAAATCGGCCGACGATGATCTGAGGTCCAGGAGGCCGAGCAGTTTTTCGAGGCCTTTGGAGCCCGCCAGACGCGCCAGCTCGTCCCGTTTCTTGTCGTGGATGAGACCCAGTACCTCGTCCTTCTCGTCGGCGGAGAGGCCGGCGGCATCCAGAAGCTCGCGGATAAGGGGCGGATAGCCGATCCTCAGGAGCGGCGATTCAAAACCCATCTTCCTGAGGATCGAAAGCGCGAGCTCCATGACCTCGGCGTCCGACGCGGCGGGGGCCTGGCCGTGTCCCTCGATCAGCTCCACGCCGCACTGGCGGTGCTCCGAGGTCCCGTTTTCGTCGTACGAGAACATGTCGGCGACGTAGCAGAGCCGCACGGGCTCGCTGATGCCGGCAAAGCGCTCGATATAGAGGCGGCTTGCCGGGATCGTCCCGTCGGGGCGCAACACCACCCGCTGGCCGCTCCATCCGTCCCAGTCCAGAAAGGAGTAGAGATTATCGAGCATACGGGGATCGAGCGTTCCCGCGGCGGTGAACAGCGAGATCGGCTCGATAGTCGGCGTCCTGATCTCCTGGTAGCCCCACCGAACGGCCTCTTCGAGGAAGAGGCGCTCCGCGTGCCGAAACCTGATCACCTCTTTCCCAACGAGGTCAGTTCCGCGTTTCTGTGTGTCCATGATTGTCTCCGAGATAGAATCAGTTTATACCATATTTTTGCGCGATGTCAAAATTAAGTTGACAGGCCTGAGGTAAATTACTATTATTAAGAGCTTATGGTGGGTATAGCTCAGTTGGTTAGAGTGTCGGGTTGTGGCCCCGAAGGCCGAGGGTTCAAGTCCCTTTACCCACCCCAGGAATTATAGAAAGGGCCGATGAGGCCCTTTTTTTATGTACCGAGCCGCGGCGTTCCGGACGCGAATGAGATCCGGGGGGTAGTCTCCGTCACCCCGGCACGGCCTTTCCGGGAGCTGGCAAGGACACGATAGAATATCATGAGATCCGAAAACCTCGGCGTTGAGAAGATCGCCGGCGACCTGTACCGTCTCTTCCCACCGTCGTCCATGTGGCCGGCGACCGCCGCCGTCTACGTCGTCACCGATACTAACGGATTTTCCATGATAGACGTCGGCTGCGGAGGGCCGGGCGCGCTGGACCGGCTGAAGGCGGGACTGTCCCAACTGGGTCTCGATCTGTCGTCTCTGGGCACACTCGTCCTTTCCCACGCCCATCCCGACCATATGGGGGCCTCCCGGGCGCTGCTGTCCGAGTACCGGCCCACCGTCCTTATCCACGCCGACGACGTCGATCATGCCCGCAACCCGCGTAGTCTCACGGATACCTTCGACATCGAGCTCGCAAAACGCCTCTACGGGAAAACGGAAGGCCCCGTGGGAGACCTCTTCTCATTTTTCGAAGGCTCGGGGTGATCCATGTCCCGGGCCGACCCGGACGGGTCGCTTGGTGAGGGGGACGTCGTATCTATCGGCAGCTACCGGTTCGAGGTGCTGCATACCCCCGGACACTCGCCCGGCCACATCTCGCTCATCGACCGGAAGACGGGGATCCTCTTTGCCGGTGACCTCGTGGGCGATATCGTGGCGTGGTACACGCCGGCCTCCGGAGGGGTCACCGGATATTTGGAGAGCCTCGAAAAGATCAGGGCGTGCGCTCCGCGGCTGATCCTGCCCTCCCACGGCGCGGTGATCGACGATCCGATCAGGAAAATCGACGAGGTCAACGAGAGGCTCCTTGCCCGGGAGAAGAGGATGCTCGATATCCTTGCGGGAGGGAGGATCTCGTTCGTCGATCTGGTCTGCCGGATGTTTTCCAACGAGATGGTCAGGTTCTTTCCGGGCGCCGGCATCACCGAAAGCCACGTCCGGAAATTGGCGGCCGAAGGGAGGGTCGCCAGAGACGACGAATGGATCCAAATCGCATGATCTGATGTGCATCCATTGGCGCCACGCTTAGTCCGGGTTTTGACCGCGGTATGCCGGCCCTCTCATGGCCCCCCGGCTCCAACAGCCCCTAACAATCCCCGATAGCGCCTCATATCGAAACGATCGCACTTCCCGCCGTAAGCCGACCCTGACCGTCCATCGCGGGGACGCACGTCTCTCCTCTATCGGCTCCCACCGGATTATTCCAAAATAGTGGCCGCTCTCTCGCTTAATAGTGATATATTTATTATTATTGCATACAATATATATACTTGACATTAATCTAAATCGGTACTACAAGGATGCAATAGTTACTATCCCTGCTGTAAACCGGACCTTCTCTCTGTTTCTATTTTCCGGCTTCTCATCCTCCGCTTCCAGCTCCCCTCTCTCCGATCGGCATATCAGTAGGAGCCGGCATCGCCGTGTGCCGGCTGGCTGTTTTCGTCTTTTATTTCTTTTATTGGAAGACACAGTTGAAGGAGACTATCGAGATATGTCCCGTTTCCTCCTTTTCCGGGTGCGATCGCTAACGGCACGTACATCTTCCTGAATCGGTCAGTTAGATAAGACCCCCTTTTGGGAAGCCTTTCCATCGATATTTCACTTCCGGACAAACGACCGGACGATTGAGTATCCGATTCCTTCGCCACTCTCCTCGATCCAAGACCGCATCCTCCGACGTCCCCATGCTTCACGTCAGGCGAGAGGGAGTGCCGGTCACCAGCCCCGATATCGGCAACCGGCTCTCTTTCCCGAGATCGTAGCATAGCAGAAGTCGTAAATGTCCCCCTCCGGCCGCGCCTCCGGCGGGTGGAGGAGCCGTGGGCAAACTTCAAACAATGAATAATCATTAAATTATATATTAATATATCAGGGAGGGCGCGATGCTTTTTACATATAGCAGGTCCGATATCTATCTGGGCTACTGGCTGCGAGACATGATGAGGCGGCCGACGCGGCAGGACCGGAAGGCACAACGCACGGACCCGGGCGGTCAGGTCCGGACGGGCAGCGATCCCTGGAAGGCGCTCTCGCTGCCCCCGGTACGCCAGATAGGGATCGTCACGCGTGACCTGCCGAAAACCGTCGAGCACTACCGGCAGGTCTACGGCATCGGGCCCTGGTTTCGGTCCAGATTTACCGACGAGCAGCACTACCTGAAGGAGGAGCGGCAGATACGCTTCGATCTTGATATCGCCCTGGCGTTCGCGGGCAAAACCCAGTACGAGGTCATCGAGCACAAGGGAGGCGACCGGAGCATTTATCTGGATCATCTCGAAAGGCACGGGGAAGGGATCCACCACCTCGGCTATTACGTCGACGACTTCGAGGAGAGGCTTGCCTCGTGCAGGGACTGCGGTATCAAGGTGCTGCAGTCGGGCGTGCTGAAAAGCAGCGGCGGCCTCGGGGGGTCGGTGACGAAGTACGCCTATCTTGATACGACCCCCACCGGCGGGGTGATCTTCGAGCTGATCGAAACGAGCGCGATGGGGATGAAGATCGTGCCGTCCCGTTTCTGGTTTGAGCTGGGGGCCCTCATGGGCGACCTGGAAAAGATGGACGTCGGCAGCTCCGCCGGGGAAATGAAGAAGGCAGAAACGCTCGGAGATTTCTATCGGTTCTGCTTCAGACGGTGGTCGGGGCTCTCGTAACCGGACTAACGACCCTACCGAAAGGCTCTTTCCGGTAGATATCTTACTTGTTTAGAAGGAGGACCGTCATGGAGACAAACAAGAGGAGGAATAATGGACGGGATTCGTACCGCATCTTCTCCGAAGGGGCCATCGCCGGCCTGAAGACCAAAAACCGCCTGGTACGCTCAGCCACGTTCGAGGCGGCTGCCGACCACGATGGAGCGGTCACCGATACGTACGTCGATTTTTATAGGACACTGGCCCGCGGCGGTGTCGGGACGATTGTTACCGGAGTCACGTCCGTTGCCGAGAATGGTCGGTCCGTCCATAAGCAGGCCGGCGTCTGGTCGGATCGACACATCGCCGGGCTAAAAAAAGCGGCTGACGCGATACGGGCGAAGCGCCTGACACCGTAATCTTTGCACAGATAGGCTATGCGGGCAGAAATATTTCTTACAAGAATGATATGTCAGAACCGGTGGGGCCCTCGGAGGTGCCGTCACCGATACTGAAAAAACAGGCACGAGCGCTGAGGGTAGATGAAATCGAAGAGATTATCGGGCGCTTTGTCGATGCCATAGTCCGGGTCAGGGAGGCCGGGTTTGACGGGGTGCAGCTGCACGGGGCGCACGGCTATTTGCTTTCATCATTCTTATCCCCCTACACCAATCGACGGACGGACCGGTTCGGCGGGTCTCTGGAAAATCGGGTGCGGATCGTATCGGACATCGTTTCCGGCGCACGGAAGCGGGTGGGTTCGGATTTCCCGATCCTCATCAAGGCGAACGCCGACGACTTCGTCCCGGGCGGAATAGACATCAACACCTTTCCAGCCCTGGCCCAAAAGATCGAGGTATCCGGTTTTGACGCGATCGAGGTAAGCGGGGGAATGTGGGACTGCCTGGCCCGCACCGAGGAGGAGCTGGGTTTTTTCCCCGTCCCGCTTCCCGAGTCACGCACCCGAATAGACGACCCGGCCAAGCAGTCCTATTTCCTCCCGTACACCAGGTCGCTCGATCTGAAGATACCGGTCATCCTGGTGGGCGGCAACCGCTCCGTGGAGCGGATGGAGGCAATCCTCAATAACAGCCCGATCGACTTCTTGTCTTTGTCCCGCCCGCTGATCTCGGAGCCCGATCTGCCCAACCGCTGGCTCTCAGGAGACGGTCCCGAAACGACCCGGTGCATGTCGTGCAACGGGTGCCTCCTGACCATTGCCAAGGGGCCGGTCCGCTGCCTGGCGCCGAAAAAGTTGACCCATGCGATGGCCAGGCGAATCGTTCCCCTCGTATGGAAGATGATGTTTAAGTAGCTCAGGAACGGAGGAACTCGCGATGAAGTCACTCTATCTGGATGCCGACGTCCCGCGAATCATGATCACCAAGGCCTTTTCTCTCTTCTGGAAGAGCGCGCCCCTCTCAGGCTTTTCCCCGGTCCGCTATCAGGAGATGGCCGAGCCCGAGCTCCCGGGGCCCAACTGGGTAAAGATAAAGAATAAGATGTGCGGAGTATGTGCGACCGACGTACACCTCATGTTCCTGGAGATGTCCCCAAAGGCTTCCGTCGTCGCGGTGCCGCCGGTGGGGCGGGTCTTCTTCGGGCATGAGGTCGTTGGAGAGGTCACCGAGACGGGAGCGGGTGTGCGGGACATCTCCCGTGGCGACCGGGTCGTGCTCAGGTACCACATGCCCAATTGCTTCAATCGCGAGGTGGAGCCGAAATGCCCGATGTGTTTTAACGGCGACTACCTCCTCTGCGCCGACCTCATACCTGACGGGGGTCTCCCGGTCAACCGGGGGGGCGGCTTCTCGCCGGTCATGGTGGCCCACAGGAGCCAGGCCGTGAAGATAGACGACAGCATTTCCGACAGCGAGGCGGTCATGATCGAGCCCTATGCCTGCGCCGTTCGGGCGGTCCTCAAAAAAGTCCCTCAGGGCGGAGACAAGGTGCTCGTTATCGGCGCCGGAACTATCGGGCTCTGCATCATCTCCGCCGTTTCGGCGATCAACCCGCGGGCGGAGATATATGTGATTTCCCGCTACCCCCATCAGGCGGCAATGGCCCAGCGGCTCGGTGCACGGGAGGTGATCGACGAGAAGGATACCTATCAGAACGTCGCCCGGATCACCGGCGGCAGATACATCCGGGGGATGTTCAATAACGAGAACGTCATCGGAGGATTCGATATCGTCTACGATTCCGTGGGCAGCGACCGAACCGTCAAGGACGCCCTTCGCTGGGCGCGGGGCGGGGGTTGTGTGGTGCTCGTCGGGGCCAATTTCGCCCCGGAGCATCTCGACTACTCCCCGATCCTCTTTCAGGAGGTAAAGCTGATCGGGAGCAACAGCCACGGCATGGACGAGAGCTTCCGGGGTGAGCGGATGGGCACCTTCGAGACGGTGCTGGCCCTCCATAAGGAGGGCAAGATCGGTCTCTCGGGTTTCGTGACCCATACCTTCCCGGTGGATGAATACCGTAAGGCGATCGGGGTCTTCTTTAACAAGAAAGACAACGAGAGCATCAAGGTCGCCCTCGTGCACTCCCAGTGACGTCCCCGGATTAATTGACCGCGTCGTCCGGCTCGGTTGAGTCAAGAGTGATATTTAAACTATACCTGATGTGAGGTGAACAAATGGAAAAACGAGAGCTCGTGATCAAAGTTGTCGTGTTTATTATGTTCGCGGCGGGATTGGTAATGGGCCTCATCTACCTGTTACGCCCAACCCTCATGCCTTTCCACTTCGCGTTCCTGGGGAAAACCCGGGACCAGTTGGAACCCCGGACATTTGAGCTGTTCATGATCATGAAGCGGGTTATTGGAGCACATTTCCTGGCGGTATCGTTCGGCGCGCTACTCCTGGCAGGGAGATTGGCCAAGGGAGATGCCTTTGTCCGCTGGTCGGTTCTCGTAATGGTGCTCATCTCTCAGCTCATCTTGCTCTATGCCGGGTATCTAGTCCAAAACGGCATTGTTCTTAAATCCGTCAACATCATCGAAATCGTTCTGGTCCTCTTCGTCTTCTTCCTCTCGAAGCGCCGTGTGGCGGAGGCGGGATGATCGAGAGGGTAAGCTCCGCCTTACCGTAATAGGGGGGTAGTGCAATACATCCGAGAAACTCTACTGGCGATTTCTTATTGTACATGAAGAAAGGAGGCAATTATGGCCAAGACGGAAGTATTGATGATTTCGAAGGGGCTGAAATATCTGTTCCTGATTCATGGTATCTTTTCGCTTATTTTCGGTCTCCTGTTATGTTTCATACCGATCGGCTATGCGGGATGCTTTAAAGATATCGGCCCCGTCGATCCGTGCCCCATGCGGCTTCTCGGCGCCTTCATCCTGGCCCTTGGAGTTAAGGACTGGTTTTGCTTCGTCTCCAAACGCTGGGATGATGTGAGAATTAGCGTCCTGATGGAGATCGCGCTGACTGTCTTCTCGACGATTGTCTGCCTCTATGTGCTTTTGTTCGTCTGGAGGCCGAGTGAAATATGGTGGTGCTTCGTTGTATTTCCGGCCTTTGCCGTGGCGTGGATCTATTTCTACTTCAAGCAGAGGAGATAGCCGAACCGACCGAGCCCTCGATAGCGGAGCGGCGTACGGCGATCGACAGAGTAAGGCTCCTTAAGAGTGTTACTAAGGGCACGTCTCTTAGCCCAACTTGTGGTTCTTAATTATCTATAAACAGAGGAGGCAATCATGGCCAAAGAAAAACTCGGCGGTGTGTCAAAGGGGTTGAAGGCGCTGTTTATCATCCACGGTGTTTCCTCCCTTGTCGCCGGCTTCATGTATCTGGTAATGCCGTTTAAATGGGCTGAGCTATCAGGCTACGGTCCCACCGATCAAGTGTTCGTGAGGTACTTCGGGGCTATCACCCTGGCGCTGTCGTTCAAGGACTGGGTATGCCTTTACGCAAAGGCTTGGGCGGAGGTACGGATCATCGTCATGATGGAGGTCGTCTGGACCCTGTTGGCCACACTGCTCGGTCTCTATCTGGCCCTGTTTGCCGTAATCACTGCTCCCGTGAGCCTCATCTGGTTGAATACCGTTATATTTGCGGCCTTCTTTGTCGCGTGGACCTATTTCTACGTCAAGTATCGAAAATAGTCTCGCGACTTGAAATTTGCAGCCACGCGCCCGGCCGGGTGGACCGGCCGGGCGTACGTCTCCGGTCTTTCGATCCGTCCTCGCCTGGAATCAGTTCTCCATCCTACCGCAGGGTACCTCAAAATGCAAAAGAAGAGGCGCGCCGCCGGCGGCTCCACGCTGTCCCGGCGGGCGTCTGCGGCCCGTCCCGCGTCTAGCAAGGGGCAGCGGGTCGTCTTTCCGATAGCCTGGGGCGAGCGGTGAAGGATGGACAACGTCCGCCCTTTTCCGCCGCCGGGCGGCCCGAGCGCGGCGCCTTTTTGACCGTTTCTGATGTATTTCGGAGCGGAATCTGATATCATATAAGAGATGCGCTGAATGCCGGGACCCTTTTCGTCTCCCCGTCAAACGCGGTGCTCGCCGGCCATCCGGCCCGGCATCGTCCGGCGGGACTTCCCGGCGAGGGGACATGGAAAAGGGGACGCGGGCGGGCAAGAGGAAGCGGGTTCTTGATGAGAATGAATAGCGTTGGAAAAGCTCAAGCCGGCCTGAGGACGACCTTTCGGTCCCTGTCCCACAGGAACTACCGTCTCTTCTTCGGCGGCCAGGGCCTTTCCCTGGTCGGCACGTGGATGCAGCAGATCGCGGTGAGCTGGCTCGTCTACCGCCTGACGCACTCGGTCTTCATGCTGGGGGTGGTCGGCTTTGCCGGCCGCATCCCGACCTTCGTGCTTGCCCCCGCGGCAGGGGTGCTGGTCGATCGGTGGAACCGACATCGGACCCTGGTTCTCACCCAGATCCTCTCCATGATACAGGCCCTGATCCTGGCGATCCTGGTCCTGACGGGGACGGTCCTGGTCTGGCAAATCATCGTGTTGACGGTACTTCTCGGACTGATCAACGCCTTTGACGTCCCGGCCCGCCAATCCTTCGTCGTGGATATGATCGGCAGGAAGGAAGACCTGGGAAATGCCATCGCCCTGAACTCCTCGATGGTCAACGGCGCCCGGCTGGTGGGCCCATCGCTGGCGGGGATATTGATCGCCGTCGTGGGGGAAGGGTTATGTTTTCTCGCCAACGCCGCCAGCTTCCTGGCGGTCATCGTGTCGCTGTTGGCGATGAAGGGGATCCCCAAAAAGCCCAAGGTCGTGCATGCCCATTTCCTTCGGGGCCTCAAAGAGGGGTTCTCCTATGCCTTCGGCTTTGCCCCCATCCGGTCTCTCCTGCTGCTGCTGGCGCTTGTCAGCCTGATGGGCATGGGGTATATGGTGCTCATGCCCGTGTTTGCCAAGGAAATCCTACACGGCGGCCCCAACACGTATGGTTTTCTCATGGGAGCGACGGGCGTCGGGGCACTGGCGGGCGCACTGTTCCTGGCCTCTCGAAAGAGTGTCGTCGGATTGGGAAGGATTATCGTTGCGGCATCGTCTATCTTCGGCGTCGGTCTGATCGGCCTCTCGCTGACGCGCTCCTTTATCCTCGCGCTGGTTTTTATGACGGTGGTTGGTTTCGGGATGATGGTCCAGATGGCCTCGACCAATACCGTCATCCAGACCATCGTCGACGAGGACAAGCGGGGACGGGTGATGAGCTTTTACGCCATGGCCTTCATGGGGATGACCCCGTTCGGGAGCCTTGTGGCGGGCAGCCTCGCCAATTCAATAGGTGTGCCGTATACGGTGGCGATCGGCGGTGCCGGCTGCATCGCGGGCTCGATGCTCTTTTCCCGCAAACTTCCCGAGCTCAGAAGACTGGTCCGTCCGATCTACCTGAGAAAGGGGATCATTGCCGGCGACCTGGGGCAAGGGCAATAGCCGGGATGCGACGGAGTATGAACATAGGGATGAGGTTCATCGCGATATAACCTTTACAGCAGAGGCGCGGCGCCCCGGATGACCGCGCCGATTGAGAGGATTCGTGCCATGACCGAAGATGTCTACAGACGCCTGGCCCAGCGGCTCGACGATCTCCCGAACGGCTTCCCGCCCACCGACAGCGGCGTGGAGCTCAAGATCCTCGAGAAGATTTTTTCACCGGAGGAGGCCGGCATCGCTCTGCTGCTCAAGGCGTTCCCGGAAAACGCCGAGACGATCGCCGGGCGCCTCGGCAGGTCAACGTCCGACATGGAGACGACGCTTAACGTCATGGCCGAAAAGGGCCAGATCGGGTGCGTCACCTGGACCGGGCAGCGGTTCTATCTGCTGATGCCCTTTGTCGTGGGGATCTACGAGTTCCAGATGTACCGCATCGACCGCGAGCTGGCCGAGCTCTGCGAAGAGTATTGGCCCACGCTGCAGCGCATCGTCGGCGGCTTTGAGCCGGCGCTGGCCCGCGTCGTGCCGGTCAACGCCACGATCGATAAAAAGAGCGAAATCCTCGTCTACGAGGACGTCAAGCGGATGATCGGCGACGCGCGGTCGTTTACCGTCCACGAGTGCATCTGCCGCAAGGAGCGAAAGCTAACGGGCCACGACTGCGCCCAGCCGCTGGAGGTCTGCCTCTCGTTTTCCTCGGGGGAACGCTCGCCCGGGGATTTCTCGCTGGGGGGTAGGGACATCCCGAAGGAGGAGGCGCTGGCCATTCTGGAGGACGCCGAGCAGCGCGGACTGGTCCACAGCGCCTTCTACAACACCCAGACGGGGCAGTTCGGGCTCTGTAACTGCTGCCCCTGCTGCTGCGGTCTGTTGAGGGGGATCAGGGAGCTCGGCGCGCCCCACCTCCTGGCGCGGAGCAACTATGCGGCGCGGATAGACGCGGCCACCTGCTCATCATGCGGGGTCTGCGCCCAGGATCGGTGCCCGGTGGGCGCGATCCGCGAGGACGGGGATTCCTATCTTGTCGATGCCGACCGATGCATCGGCTGCGGCGTCTGCACGTCGGCCTGCCCAACCGAATCGATCAGCCTGGTGGCCAGGCCCCAATCGGAGCAAAACAGGCCGCCGGAAAACCTCCTCACGTGGCTCTACCAGCGGGCGCAGAGCCGGGGGATCGATCTGAAGTTCGACTAGTCGAATTACGGGGACACGTACCTAATTCCCATGCCTTTCATTTAGTATCGAGAATGATAAATCAGGTACGTCTTCCCGCGATTCTTCCGATATCTTTTCTCTTTTTTTCGTTACTTCATCGTCGTCGCGAGGGAGCGGTTCCTGCCGAAGCCGCGAGGAGCGCACGCGACGTGGCGGGACCGTGGCGATCCCCTGACTGTCACCGGGAACCTCCCCGGGCGCACGGTGAAGTGCCGCATTCGATGACAGTCAGAGGATTGCCACGTCGGCCCCGATGTGGCCTCCTCGCAATGACGGTATTCGTGGAAGAGAAAGAAACGGGCACGACATGTCGTGCCCCTACGGATTTGAATACGGCTAAAAGAATTAGGTACGTGTCCCCGTAATTCTTGGTGTGCGGGCGGTTGGGGTGGGCGTTGTATCGGACGCACGTTTGAGCACAATAAAAAAGGGGGGTTACCCCCCCTTTTTTTAGTCGGAATCGACTATCGGATTAGTACCTCCGATAGCCGCCGCCGCCACCACCACCGTTGGAATCCCTGCTCTTGGGCGGCTTAGCCGTATCCACGTTAAGGGACCGTCCGGAAAAGTCGGTGCCGTTCAGCGCTTCTTTTGCCGTATCGGCTTCTGCCTTGCTGGACATCTCGACGAATCCAAAGCCCTTTCCTTCGATGACCTTGGCCTCAACTACCGATCCGTGACCGGAAAAGAGGTCGGTGAGCTCCTCGGACGTAACCGAATAGCTCAGGTTTCCTACGAACAGTTTGTTCTCCTGCATCTTCAACTCCTTTACTCTCCTGCTAACAATGGTCGCCTGAGGAGGTGTAAGGGAGAGAAAGAACAGAACCTCTTCACAGAAAACATCATTATTAAACACGAGAATTAAAAATAAAAAAGCCGCCTGAAAAGTTCGCTGATTACCTCAAAGAAGGTAGTCAGACTCCCTCTCCGGCAGCACCACAAATCAGGATCCTTACCCTGATTTTAACTAATTTTATACGATTCTTTATCAGTTGTCAAGATAATAATGAACTATTTTTTCCAAGGCCCGCATATATTGACGGGGGCTCGCGAATCGATCCGAAAGCGCGCCCTGAGATCCGTTTACCCGAACCTGGTCCTGAAGCCGGCTCCGCCCTTCGGCCAGGAGAAGCGGATCGCCTCCCGGTCGCAGACGTACCAGCAGGAGGCGCATTCCATGCACTCCTGAAGGCTCCTCACGCGGGCCGTTCCTTTCTCGACCGTAAAACAATCGGCCAGGCACACCTTCATGCAGTCGCCGCACCCGTTGCATTTTTCGCCGTCGACGGAGATGAAGTCGGCCGCCGCCTTTACCCACTCAACACCCGGGAATCTTTTTGACGTCGTTGTCATATCAGTCCCTCCCCTTTTTCAACCGTCCGCGGAAGACCGAAGAATCGGACCCGACGGTATACGCGATGAGACGCTCGCTCATGCGCGCCGCCACGCCCTTCGTTATTCGTATACTCCCTGTATAGAGCGGCTCGATTATGGGAAGTGCCAGCCGCGCAAGGGGGTTTGCCAGCCACGCGAGCAGGATCGACAGCAAAGCCAGGAGCCTGATGACCGGGTCAAAGACAAGGAGAAGGACGACCAAAAGCCGCATCAGGAACCTAAATCCCCCTCCCCCGCTGCCCGTCTTCCCCGCGGGCAGCACGACCGTCTCGTTCCGCGAGGTGCCATAGTCGAACCGCTCGTAATGCCAGTTGTGGTAATAGCGGAAGAACATCGCCAGCCACGCGGCGATCACCCGCGGGTTCTTTACGATCTCGACGAGCGCCACCCGCAAAAGCGGGGTGCTTATCTCCCCGAGCGCGGCCAGCCCCCACCCCTGGTGGACATATTTTCTGAGCTCTTTCTCGTCATGGCTGGCCTGGGCCTTTCGAAGGTTGTACCTGTTCGTCGCCCTGATGGACCATTGGATAATCGGGTGTTTCCGTATCTTCCTATCGTACCGGGAAAGAAACCGGGCGGACACGTCGCCCTTTTTGACCGCCTTGATCGCTACGTCGGCGGCGATATCGGCGGAAAACCAGGCCGCCGGCACCCCGTCGCACAGCTCGGTCGACTCCAGGCCCGCCGCGTCCCCGATGAGGATCATCCCGTCGGTGTGGTTCGGCATGGCGGCCAGCTTATCATCGAGGCCCACGAATATCTCAAATCCCTCCCACATCCGGGCCCTCAGCGTTATGTGTGGGGCGATCTCGTCGGTCCACCAGGGGAGCTTCGTGGTGACGTTTGTATGGTATTCGTCGAAGGCCTTCTTGAGGTTGACCACCCGCTTGTCGTCAAGCCTCAGGCACTGGTCCTGCATGAAATGCAGGCTCTCCCGGTAGGGCCATACCATGAGCCCGTTTCCGTGACCGAGCGGTGGCGCGATCCGCTGTTCGTCCCATCCCCATGAAAAGCGGATGGAATAGCCCATGATCTTGTCGACCGTGTCTTTGGCCATCTCGTAGTCGTACGTGTCGGCAAGGGAGATCGTCTCGGGAGGGTACCGCTTCCGGACGCCGGCGCGCACGGCCACGAGGCCCTGGGACCCTTCGGCGTCTATGACGATTTTCGAGCGGATGCGCCGGCCTCCCTCGATGACGACGCCTTTCACGTCCCCGTCCTCCACGATCACGTCGGTGACGGTCGTTGAGGTGACGAGCTCGGCGCCCGCCTCCACCGCTTTCCTGGCCTCCCACTCGCAAAACGGCATGCAGTACGCGTTGTAGCCGAACGCCACGATCGGTGAGAGGGGTCTCGGGATCATGAGGGTATCGTCGACCTCTATGTCTCCGCTGTCGATATCCTTGATGATATAGTTGATGATGCCGTCCACGGGACGCTCGACCGGCGGGTTGCCGTCCCGGATGAACGCGGGGCCGAACAGGAACCCATAAATGGGAATCGTAAGGCCCGAGATGACCTTTTCGCCGACCCGCTCCGACCGCTCGATCATGAGGGTCTTCAGCCCGTTTTCCGCGCACTTCATTGCGGCGACGGGGCCGGCAAAACCCGATCCGATAACGATGACATCGTAGGACTGATCCATAATAATATGCCCCTCAACAGATTAGTATGGCGTAACGGCAGGATGCCCCATTTGACCACATTACTACACATATGAAAAGAAGAATTTTAGGTAATATCGAACGTACCGACGACCGCTCCGTGTACGAGTCTGTGGGCGGCAAGGGGGAACGCCGCCGTAAAAGTATGGTCATGATCTTTGAGAGTCCTTTAACCCATATCGGAAATATGATATAATCAGTTTTTTCGTTACCCACTGAAAGTGAGCGTACCCATGATGACCGCATCACGCATCAAGAGACTTGCCGCAAAGGCCGGCGCCGATCTCTGCGGCATCGCCCCGGTCTCACGGTTCTCCCAGGCTCCTCCGGGCTTCGGGCCGACCGATATCTGGAGTGACGCGAGATCGGTCATGGTCGTCGCCAAGAGGGTGCCCGAGGGGGCGCTGCTCGCCCCCGGCCCGGTCCCCTATAAATTCGGCTACGATACGACGCTGCAGGCGGTCTCTATGCTCATGTACGACCTGGCGCTGGTGCTCCAGGACGCGGGGGCCCCGGCGGTCCCCGTCCCGAGCGAGCCGTATGAATACTGGGACGAACAGGAGCGCGAGGGGCGGGGGATCCTTTCCCTCAAGCATGCGGGATTGCTGGCGGGGCTGGGGGTAATGGGCACCAACACGCTGCTTACCAATGACCGGTTCGGAAACCGCATCATGCTGGGCGCCCTGCTTTTGGGCATCGATCTGGCCGGCGACGATCCGGCCGCTTACGACCTGGGATGCGAGACCTGCAACGCGTGCGCGACGTCCTGTCCGGCAGGCGCCATCGCGGACGGCGTGGTCAACCAGAAGCGGTGCCGGGCCGTGTCTTCGACGGTCACTCCCAAGGGGTATTCACTGGAAACCTGCCGGTCGTGCAGGGCGGTCTGTCCCTCCGGCCGGGGCCTGTCGGCGGGGCGTGCGGGCACAACGCGGTAGAGTACGGCGCACAGAATAAAAAAAGGGGGGGATATCCCCCCCCTGATAGTCGGTATCGACCGTCGGATTAGTACCTCCGATAGCCTCCGCCGCCGCCGCCCCTGTCGTCTCTGCTCTTGGGCGGCTTGGCCTTATCCACGTTGAGGGCACGGCCCGCAAAGTCCGTTCCGTTCAACGCTTCTTTCGCCGCCTCGGCTTCTTCCGGGCTGCCCATCTCGACGAACCCAAAGCCCTTCCCCTCGATGACCTTGGCCTCAACGACCGTGCCGTGATTGGAGAAGAGGTCGGTGAGCTGGTCGGACGTCACCGAGTAGCTCAGGTTTCCCACGAACAGTTTACTTTCCTGCATTTTCAGCTCCTTGTCTCTCCTGCTAACAATGGTTGTCTGGGGAGGTGGAGGGAGAAATACAGCAAGACCTCATCACAGAAAACATCATTAAACACGAGACATTAAGAATAAAAAAGCCGCCTGAAAGTTCGCTGAGCACCTCAAAGGAGGCAATCAGACTCCCTCTCCGGCAGCACCACTACCAGGATATTCATCCTGTCTATACATAAATCGTATATCCGTCAGTATCGTATGTCAAGAAAAATGTGAAGTTTTTTCGGGCCCCCTATAGTGACAGAAAATGCCGGTTTCCGGGGTAAAATGGGGGAGATGACGGCACCGCGCGGGCCTTGTTGACTTTCGGGACCGGTTCTGATACAAAAGTAACTCCGCTACCATATATAAACTGCAGGAAAGCGAAAAATCCTATGGACATCATCAAACCACGGATCATGAAGGGCACCCGGGACTTCCTCCCGGACGACATGCGCGTGCGCGAGCACGTCATCGGGATCATCAAGAAGAGGTTCGAGACCTACGGTTTTGCCCCGCTGGCGACCCCCGCCATGGAGTATTACGACATCCTCACCGGCAAGTACGGCGACGAGGGCGAGGGGCTGATCTTCGACCTGGCCTACAAGGGCGGAAAAGAGGTGGCCCTCAAGTACGACCTGACGGTGCCCATGTGCCGGGTGATCGCCCAGTACCAGGACAAGATCGTCATGCCGTTCAAGCGCTACCAGATCCAGCCGGTCTGGCGGGCCGAAAAACCCCAGCGGGGGAGGCTGCGCGAGTTCTTCCAGTGCGACGCCGACATCGTGGGGGTCAAGGACGCGGCCGCCGACGCCGAGATCATCATGCTGATAACCGACGTCATGGGCGACCTGGGATTCGAGGGCTCCGTGACGCTGGTCAATCACCGAAAGCTCCTGGCGGGCGTCATGGGTTCCATCGGCATCGACGAAGGCCGGGCGGCCGCCGCCATGCGCGTGCTGGACAAGCTCGATAAGGTCGGCGAGGAGGCGGTGAGGGCGGAGTTTAGGGAGGCGGGTTTTGCGGCAGGCGCGGTGGACCGGCTCTTTTCCCTGACGGAGACGACGGGAGACCCGGCCGGTGATCTTGCCCGCATGGGGCGGGAGCTTTCCGGGGACGCCGTTGCGACGGAGGCCGTCGCCGACCTCACGAAGATATTCCGGCTGCTCGCCGATACGGGGGTCGACCCCGGGCGGGTCTCGTTTGCCCCTCGGCTGGCCCGGGGGCTTGCCTACTACACCGGCCCCGTCTTCGAGACGGTGGTCACGACGCCGAAGATCGGGAGCCTTGCCGGCGGCGGGCGCTACGACGGGGTGATCGGGCTCTTCACCGGCATCGACGTGCCGGCCACGGGCATGGCGCTGGGGTTAGAAAGGATCATCGAGGTGGTCAACGACCAGGGGATGTTTGCGGACGCGGGGGCAGGGGTGGCGGTCCTGGTGATCGCCTTCGGGGACGCGGAGATGGGCCAGGCCATGAAGATCGCCCACGAGCTGAGGGGCAAGGGCGTTGCTACCGACGTCTATACGGACAGCGGCAAGCTCAAGAAGAAATTTGCCTACGCCGACCGGACGGGTGCGGCAAAGGTCGTCATCGTCGCGCCGGACGAGCTTTCCCGCGGGGTGGTCAAGATCAAGGATATGACGACGGGGCAGGAAGAAGAGGTGGGGGTGGAAAAGGTGGCGGAGGCGATCGGGAACGGATAAGGGGGAATTAAGGGGACACCATACTTAATTAATAGAAATTCTGCTTAAGAGTTAAAATGGTAATTAAGTATGGTGTCCCCTTAATTCGTTTGAACGGGAGGACGGAGTTGGCGGCCGACGAGTATCATGGGATCGTCATCAATCACAGCCAGAGAGACAGGGGCATATTTCAGAAACTCGACGTCATCGGCACGAAGCGGCTCTTTGCCGGCCTGATCGTGTTCTACAAGATCAGGGTGCGTCCGTCCGATCTCGACCGCGTGATAAAAGAGATCCAGGAAAATATGTCCTCACGGTTCCTGATCAAGAGGCAGCACTACTACGCGCATTTCTACCGGGGCAACGAGCTGATCGTCGTCTTCAAGGATAAGGTGTTCAAGGTTACGACGGATAAAAAGAGTTGGAGAAATCCGATAGCCTACGGGAAGTCTTTGCATATTGTCGAGGACCAGCTGGATTTCGTACCGAACAGGTTTGAGGACGAGACGTTTTAGCCCTGCAGGGTGCACACTATGAAGAGAGATGGCAACTCAAAACATAACGGGAGCGATCGGAGCAAGATGACCGGCGGGCAGCGAAAGACCGTGGACGAGGTTATGCTCGACTACCTTCGGGAAGAGGGAACTGTTTCGGGACGGGAGCCGACCGAATGCCTGATTCCGTCCATCGTCCGTGCCCGCCGCGCCGAGTTTAAGGCGGGAGGGCGGCTCATTTTTTCCGACGATGGGGAGGCGACCGCCGACCAACTCACGGCCCTCAACGCGTCCCCCTGGATCATGGTCTCTGAGGTGGAGGGATTCGAGGGATTTTCCCAGCTTATCAAGACGGAGAACGGGTTGTGGCTGGTGGAGATTGGATGGAGGGAGGAACCCGTAAATAAGGCTGATCCATCGGTTGAAGCATAGGGGCCGAATCTCTGAATTCCTTTTCTCGTTCAAAGACTCGACCCCTCTTTAACCCTTTCCTACTTCCCCTGCCTCTCCATCTCCCGTGCGATCATCTTTTCGGTGATCCCTCCGCGGAACACGAAGACCGAAAGGAAATGGAAGGTCAGGCAGATCCCCCAGCCGACCAGCGGCCAGGTGAACCACGCCAAACCCGTAGGTCCCCGTTTCCTTCCAGTTGGCGGCAAAGAGCAATGTGTTCACCGCGGCGTAGATGCCCAGGTGGGTGTAAAAGCCCATCCGCGCCCTGACCCTCATTTTGGCCCTCTCGTACAGTTCCTTGTTTTCCATTGTCTTCCTCCTTTGTTTTAAAAACCTCGAATTAAGGGGACACAAAACTTAATTACTATTTCTAAAGTTTAAGCTGGGAGTCTATTAATTAAGTATTGTGTCCCCTTAATTCTTTAAAATCATCTTGAACAAGTGCCGCCCACGATCTCCCGAACCTTGGCCGCAACGGCCGCGGCGACCCCCGCGCATCGCTCGACGCCGCCTCCCGCAAGGTAGCGCTCCACCGTTTCGCCACGATGGATATCCAGCCCCGTCAGCTCGGCGCAGCGACGCGGTCCCGTAGGCCCGCTCGAACCACTCCATGAGCGCCTCTCCCCGGTTGATGGCCGGGTTGAAGTTGTTGACGTGATCGGCCATCATCATTGCGTCGCCCCCGACGAACATCCGCGCCATCATTGCCATGACCCGCGCATAGCTCTTCTCGATCGAGCCTGTGGCAAGGCCGATCGCAAGCACTCCCGCGGAGGCCGCCGCGCACGTCCCGCCCGAGAGCGCGAACCCGCCAACGAACGGGTAGGTCATGTCGCGGCAGCCGCTCGCAGTCCGGCGACGATGCCGGAAAGCCCCGCAAAAGACGCTGTGGGCGCAGTGGAACGGCCGCGCCCCGAAGGCCGAAAGGAGGCCGGGCGGCCGTGTCAGTCCGTCCGGCGTTGTCCACGCCGGAGACGCCCTCCCGGATCACCTCACCCACGATCTCGGGCGCGCTCACCATCGCCCGCATGCAGGGCAGCGGGTTCTTGCCCCCCCGCCGGATCTCGTCGCATCGGGTGCCGCCGTGGACCTCTCCGAACCGGGCGATGAGCCGCTGCGACATCGTGACCGAGAGCGCCATCCCGTCGGGTCCGGCGGCGCGCCCGTACCTCTCGCCCAGGTGGAGGACCGACGACGTCAGCGCGCCGCACTCGCGGCCGCTGTTGCCGATGCCGCCGGCCATCGCGGACGCCAGCAGCACGGCGTTGTCCCGGCCGGGGTCGTCGTCCGGCAGCAGTGCGGCCATGACGGCCGGCGCGCAGTGGCCCATCTGGAGGGCCAGATCGAGCGACCGCCGGTGGCCGGGGCGCGTCGGACGTATCGAAAAACCGGTGCCGGTTCTTGACGTCCGCGCCGGACGGCATCGGCGCCAAGCGCCGCACGCCCCGGCCGGTCCGCGGGCGGCTGCCGGCCCCGCGAAACGCCGCACATCCGGTTATTCTCTTGTGGATCTTCATCCCGTCCCCACCGTTTTCGGCGCTCCGACCTCTCAAAAGCGAATACTATATTCATTTTATCGACAAAAAAAATCAACTGAGAAACTTCGCGATGCCCATGTAGTGGTAGTCGAAAAAACAGTCGTAGGCCACCGCAATATCGTCCCTGGTCTCGAACCGGGTGAGGATGTTCGCGATTGCCCCGTACATGTTGTCGTAGATGAGTCTGAGCACCTGCAGCTTGGCCGGTGAGACCTCCACCGGCTTGCCGCTTATCGTGTGCAGGTACCGGAACGCGTTATCGATGGTGAAGTCGATCAGGTCCTTCCTGAACCGCTCGTACTGCGTGCCGGTTGCATGGTTTAAGAGGATGACGATGCGAAGCCGGTTATCCGCGAAAAACGTCTTGACCGCCTGGTCCCTGATCTGCATGGGGCGGAACTCCTTGACCTTGTCAAGCTCGACGCCTTCGGCCGTCTGCATCTTCATGCCGATCTGGCTTGAGAAGTCGCACACGAAATCGGGCGAGAGCACCGAGTAGAAGAGCGCGTCCTTGTTCTCGTAGTAACGGTAGATGTTGCCCACCGAAAGTCCCGCCTCACGCGCGATATCGGCCATGGTCGCCCCCGCGAAACCCTTTGTGGAGAAGACGACGAGCGCCGCGTCTTCGATCCTCTTTCGTATGTCGTCTTTCTTCGTCTGGATCATACTGTACCCTGAATAGCGAATAGTATATTCATTTCTGAAATGGTTGTCAAGCTTTTTTTTCATCGCGGCTTCATTTTTTTGACCCGTCTGCGATTCCTTATATCCGGACAACCCGCCGCGCCCGATATCACCCGCCTCGTTTCCTCCCTTATGCCGCCCGTGACGCCCGGAGCGAGACTAATATATTGTATTATTTGTTGCCATACCGTCAAAAGAATGATAGAAAAAAATAATTATACGTGAGGGTGTATGGATATATCGTGCCCGGTGTGCAAGTTCAAGGGGACTATCAGCGACGACCTCATACCCGAACAGGGCAAGCGCGTGAGCTGCCCGAAGTGCAGGGCGAAGATATTCATCAAGAAACCGGTCGTCTCGTTGAGGAGTGAAAAGCACGGCGTGAAAGAGTCGCCCGCTATTGAGCTGGTGACTTACGACAAGGCGATCCTGGACGACGTGGCGGGCCCTCCGGTCAAGGTCTTCCGTGCCCGGTGCGCCAGCTGCGGCGGGGATATAAAGGTGCCCGAGAACAAGAAGGTCATGCTCTGCCCCACCTGCGGCACCAACATCGTCCGGCAGGTCATCGACGAGGAGCTGGAGCCGGGCTTCTTCGGGTACTTTGTGGAGGCTGTCGGCCAATCCTTCGGGTCGGTTTTCAGGTGGTGGGGACATTATCTGAAAAGACCGCGCGTCAGGCGGGTGCTTGGGGCCGTCGCCGTTCTGGGCGCGCTGTGTCCTGGTGCTGTTCGGCCTGGAGAAGGGCAGGGACTCCGCGGACAGCCCGTGGAACAAGAACATCGACGTCACCTTCAATTATCCCACGTCCGGGGCCGAGATATCGCCCGGGACTGAAGACGGCGGCGTCCTGAAAAACCTTCTGCAGATAGACATCACTTCGCCCCAAGAGGAACAGCCAAGGAAGAGATACGGATATATCAGATCGTCTTCAAGGACGGCAGCACGAGCGACTACTTCAGATACTACCGCTACGACCGGGGCATCGTCTATATCACGCTTCCCGACAGCACGGGGGGCTCGTATGAGCTGGGCTACGCGGACGCTCGATATCCGGTCGATAAAGAGGGTCCAAAAGGCGCCCGGCAACGTCAAGATATACGGAGTCAACTGAAAGACCGCGCGGATCCGCGCGTGACCCCGGCCCCCACCGGCCACTGATCCCGTGAGCGATGGGCCGCCCTCATCGGCCCGGTCCCCGGCATCGGCTGACCCCATCAGTCTCGGACTCCGGTCCGGGACCCTATACCCACACCACCCGCTGCGGCCCCATCACGGCGTCCACCACCTGGTCGATGCTCCCGGTCTTTCCGACCTTGAGCTCTTTTTCGAGCTCGTAGAATTTCAGGCAGGTGCCGCAGGAGAAGATGTTGACGCCGTTTCCGGCGAGCTTTTGTATCTGCGGCACGACGCTGTCTTCGGTCGTCGTCAGGCGCACGCCCGCGTTGAGGAAAAAGATCGTGTGGGGGACGCTCGGGGCCTGCCGCCAGCGTCTCGAAAAACCGTATCATCAGGATCTTCCCCAGCGCCTCGTCTTTGCCGAGCGAGTCGGTACGCGACGATCAGGAAGGTCTCTCACCGGCGACGGGGCACGCGGCGGGGGTTTCGTCGGCTGCCTTTCCCCGGAGACCTTGGAGATATTCACGCGCCAGCACTCCCCTTCCTTCGTGACCGCGCAGGCAGGGATTTCGATTTGGCCAGGCGCTCCAGATTGCCGACGGCCCCCTCGTTGTCCACGAGGATCTCGACGGTCCCCTCGTCGATCTTTCCCAGGGCGTCCTTTGTCTTCATCACGGGCTCGGGGCAGGCGAGCCCGCGCGCGTCGATTTTCATGCTACTGCTCCTTTGTCGATTGACTGGATATTAGGTATTGGGCGCGTCGACACTCCAGGCCGATACCGCGTATTATTCCCGGACAAGGATGTGCCGGCGAGGCGGCCGGTCGGTCGTTTCGATCCATAGGTGGGGATGGAAGCTGTCGAATCGTGCGTGTGCATGTCCCTCTCCGTCTTTCCGAAGAGGGCGGGGGAGGGGTCAGTCCACTTCGGGAAGACGATTGGAGAGGCGATGATGCGGGACCGCCCGGGCCCCGGATCAACGCCTCATCGGCGGATAAAATAGCCTGATAACATAAAGATTCCTGTCGTCATCATGATAACCCTAAGGGTCGAGAGCAGATCTACCTCCCGTCGATCGTCTTGGCGATGTGGCGCAGCATCTGTCCCACCACCATCTCCACCACCGGCCGGGGCAGGAAGTAGTCCTCGGCCTGCCGCCCATCATGGAATCGGTGATCTCGACGGTGCTTTTCGGGATGTCGCGGGTCTTCCTGTACGACTCCTCCAGGAGCGCCCGCGTCTGGCTTGCCGCGGCGATCGCGCGGTGTATAAAGCCCTTCCCTTCGGCCCCGGTGAACGCCCCGTAGTGTTCCGAGAGGTGGACCTCGACGTCGTAGGTCGCAAATTTCTCGAGGGTCTGCTGGAACTGCGTGAAATTGCTGTTGCCGGCGGCAAAGACGGTGTCGCCGTAGGGGATGCCGCCGGCGTCGGACGCAAAGAGCGCCTTGTCGGCAGGGAGGTACGCGGCGATGGAGCAGGAGGAATGGCCGGGCGCGTCGATGATCTCGATCTCGTTGCCCCCCAGTTCGACCCGGTCGCCGCCCGACACCGTCCCGTCGACGCGGATGCCGTCAAAGACCAGGCCGAGCTCCTTGGCCTGCCCTTCCATCTTGTTCATGGCGATCATTCCCTCGTTGAGGGCCTTGATCTGCGCCACGACGTCGGGGTTTGCCAGGAGCTCCTTTCCCCGGGGGGAGGTATAGACCTTCAGGTTCCTGAAGTGCCTTTGCAGCGCCGGCACGGCGCCGCAATGGTCAAAGTGGGTGTGCAGCACCAACAGCCGCGTGACGGCGTCCTCATCGATGCCGAGCGTCCCTGATCTGCGCGAGGATCTCCGGCACGATGTGGATCATCCCGCCGCCGATGATCGTGTGTTCGGTGCCTCCTTTAAGAGATAGACGCAGGATTCTTCCCTGCCCAGGAGGACAATCCGATCGGTGACCGGGCCCGGTTTCTTAATCCACATTTCGAAATATTCCTCATTGTGTTGCTCCAGCGGAACGATCCGCCGGCTAATCAAAAAGAACGATGCATCGCGGGTCGTGTCTCTCTGACCTTTACCTTCCGGGCCGGGCCCCCGGGGAATCTGCGATTCTTTGGGGTGGCGTTGCCCCTTCCGCGAAAACGAAGTTTTCGTGGAGGCTATTTTGCACCGGTAAAGAGGACGGCCAGTATCTTGGCCGGGGCGCTGCCCTTGGCGCCAACCCGGTGGGGGATGGTGGAATCGTAATAGATCGAATCGCCCGCAAGCAGGACGTCCGAATGGTCGCCCAGGGTCACCTCCATCTGCCCATCGAGCACGAAGATGAACTCCTCCCCGTCGTGGGTCGACTGGCCCGCCTTCTTGAGCGTCTCGGGATCGAGCGTGACGATGAAGGGCTCCATCTTGCGGTCCTTCTTGTCGGCCCCGAGCGCCTCGTACGAATAGCCGTAGCTGACACCGTCCTTGCTGGCGACCCGCGAGACCGACGCCCGCTCGTCTTTCCTGACGAGCACAGTAGGGGGACTTCGGCTTTTCCTTGAAGAAATAGCCCGTCTCCACTTCCAGCGCCTTGGCCAGCTTGATGATGGTGCCCAGCGGAGGTGATATCATGTGGTTTTCGATCTGGGAGAGGACGGCCGAGGAGAAACCCGTTTTTTGGGCAAGGTCGGGGAGGGAGAGTTTCTTCTTCTCCCTGAGGAGCTTGATCTTTTCACCTACCTTGAGGTCTTCGGTCATGGCTTTCCCCCGTTTGTGCGGATGAATTGGATACCCTCGTTGATCATCTCGACGTTCTTGCCGATGAGGCGGTGGTAGCGCTCGTCCAGTACGTGCGAGAACGATTCGAAGACCGACTCCGGCCGGACGACCTTTACCAGGTCGAGGAATGCGCCGAGGATGACCATGTTGGCCATTTTGTCGTTGCCGAGTCTCTGGGCGATCTCGTTTGCCGGGACGCGGATCTGTTTCAGGTCGGGGCGGTCCTCGACGGTATCGGGGATCAGCGACGAATTGATCACCACCAGGCCCCCCTCCACCACGGTCGGGCCGAAGCGAGTGAGACTGGGCCGGTTCATGACGATAGCGCTCATCGGGTGACCGATGATGGGCGAGCCGATGATGGTGTCGGAAACCACGACGGTGCAGTTGGCGGTGCCGCCGCGCATCTCCACGCCGTAGGTGGGCATGTAGGTGACCTGCCTGCCCCTCTTCCATCGCGGCGTAGGCAAAGAGGTTGCCGATGAGCATGATTCCCTGGCCGCCGAACCCGGCCATCGTGGTGTCAAAATACATGAGTTCTACCGAAGAAATTAAACCGAACGAGGATTCCTGCGAAAACATCCTCTCCGGTATCCCGCCGTACGATTATTGCGCGTCCCTTCCTCGGGTCTCGCAATTGTCGGAGTCCGCCGCTCCTGCAAACGGGCGGCATATATGCCGCCCCTACGGATGAAATCCCGTTTTTCTTCTTTCCTCTTCTCCAGCGGGCCCCCGTGAAATCGTCGATTTCACGGGGTGCTGCTTACATCACGTCGGACATCGTGCGCTCTTTGAAGACGCCGAGCGGGAAATAAGGGAGCAGCTCTTCCTCCACGCGCCAGGCCGCCTCCTTGGGGGTCATCCGCCAGTTGGTGGGGCAGGTGGAGACCACCTCGACGAACGAAAAGCCGATGTCCTCTATCTGCATCTTGAAGGCCTTCTTTATCGATCTTCTTTGCGGCGATGACGTTCTTGGGCTTGTTGACGGCCACGCGCGCCACGAAGGCCGATCCCTCCAGCGTGGCCAGCATCTCGGCCATGCGGATGGGGTATCCGTCCTGGGAATATTCGCGGCCGTAGGGCGAGGTCGTGGTCTTCTGGCCGAGCATGGTGGTGGGGGCCATCTGGCCGCCGGTCATGCCGTAGACGGTGTTGTTGACGAAGATCACCGTGATCGGCTCGCCGCGGTTGGCGGTATGGACGATCTCGCTCATCCCGATGGAGGCGAGGTCCCCGTCCCCCTGGTAGGTGAAGACGATGTTATCGGGCAGCGACCGCTTCACGCCGGTGGCGACGGCCGGCGCCCTGCCGTGAGGGGCCTCCAGCACGTCGATGGCAAAGTAGTCGTAGAGGAAGACGCTGCAGCCCACCGAGGCCACCGCGGTGGTCCGGGGCACCAGCTCGTATTCATCCAGGGCCTCGCCCACGAGTCGGTGGATGATGCCGTGATTGCAGCCGGGGCAGAAGTGATACGGTTTATCGGTCAGGCTCTTGGGCCGTGAAAAGACCTTTTTTAGCTCCGTCATTGGGTGCTCCGTTTAGGGTCGGAGGTGATCCGATCGGTTGAAAATAGTATCTTACTATTTTAATCTCATGGGAAATAAAGTCAAGGAGATTGTCGGGAAAATGAAACGGCCCCTGCGTTACGGCCGCCTCCCCGCTATCCGCGGACGGGAGCTCCCGCCGCCCGGGGGGGCGGCCGTCGTACGCTCCGGCGGGACATGTACCGCGTGTGTCAATTCATATCTCGTACGAAAAACTGGAGTCGAGGAGCGGCACATGCGTAGACCGAATAAGATTGACAAATCACCTGTTGCCGGATAGTATAATACGCAAATAGATGAAACGGCCGATGACGCACCCTGTCTGCCGGTGTCTTATCGTCATCGCCGTTCAGCCGTTTTGAGACGCAGAGAGAGACCGGGAGCAACGACAATGGAAGACAAGAAGAAGAAAGCTCAGGAAGAAGCGGCGCGGCAGCCCGAAAAACTGAACCGGAGGGAGGCCCTCAAGCGCATGGCCAAGGGCGTGGCGCTGCTGGGGACCCTCGGCGTCACCGCCGTGGTGACCCAGGGCCAGGACGAGTGCACCGGCGGATACTCGAACCTCTACTACAACTACTCGGACAGCGGCGGCGGCTACAACAACTACTATAACTATTCCGACGCCTTCAACTACTATAACTACAGCGACAACTACGGCGACTACTACTACAACGTGTATGACAACTACAATAACACGTATACCGCCTACACAAATACCCAGTACTACAACTACTCGGACGCCTTCAACTACTACAACTACAGCGACAGCTACAGCGACATGTACTACAACGTATACGACAACTACAACGATACCTACTACAACTACTAGGGTCCGGCGCTCACGTCACTGAATCCCCTCGCGTGCCCGATCGTACACCGCCTTGCCCGCGCCCCCGTGCCGCGTCCTTACCCTGAAGATGTAATCTCCTCTCGCACGGCCCGCATGTCCCGTCCCTCCTCACACCCGGAAATCTCCCCTGTCGATTCGTTGCCTCCCGCAGCCTTCTTACTCATGGTATACTAATGAGAGATTGGGATTAGGCGCCAACCCCTTGCCGCGCGTGAGCGCTTTGGATGAAGGGGGTTAATCTTCTTTCCTTGACACGAAATGGGAATCTTGATATAGTATCGCGCATTTTAAAATTTGGGGTAGTGCGGCCATGATGAGATATTTAAGGCGCGGCGTTATCGCGGTTATCCCTTTTTCCGGCATCATCTCGATGAAGTCGGTGGCCCCCATCGTGGAGCTTATCGAGTATGCCGAAAAGGCCCCGCGGATCAGGGGGGTCCTGTTGAATCTCTCCAGCCAGGGGGGATCGGTCACCGCCACCGAGGTGCTGGTCATGGCGCTTGCCCGCCTGAAGGAGAAAAAGCCGCTCTTTGTCTGGACGACCATGGCCGCGTCCGGCGGCTACTACGCGGCCTCGGTGGCAGACAGGATCATGGCCGTGCCGTCTGCCGTCATCGGCAGCATCGGCGTGATCTTTATCAAGCCGGACATCTCGGCCCTCATGAGCCGGCTCGGGGTGAAGATCGAGGTCCTGAAAGAGGGTGCGCTCAAGGACGACACCCTGTTCACCAGGAAGATGACGCCTGCCGGCAGAAAGAAGATCGAGGCGATCAACCGGGAGGTCTACGACGATTTCGTGGGCGCGGTCGCCCGGGGGAGAAGGCTTGACGAGAAGGCCGTGAGAAAGATCGCCACGGGCGAGGTCTTCACCGCCCGGCGGGCAAAGGAGCTGGGGCTGGTGGACGAGCTGTGCGACCTGCGCGCGGCGACCGAGGCCCTGGCCAGGGAGGCCGGCGTGAAGCCCCGACGGGTCATCCAGCTGCGGACGAGGCGCCCCTACCTCTATTCGCTTTTGGACCGGGGGGTGCGCACGGCCGTTGCCGAGGCGATCAACGAGATCTTCGGGCCGGGCGTCTACTACTAGGATTTGACTAACCAGTCCGTATTCCCGGACAAATTTCCCGGGGTGTAGGTTATGAACGAGATAGAAAAGAAGCTCGCAGCCGACGTCGTGCTGTTTGACGGCGCGATGGGCACCATGCTCATGGAGCGGGGGATAAAGGCGGGCGAGACCTCCGAGACGTGGGTCCTGGACCACCCCGACGATATCGCCGCCGTCCATAAGGCCTACTTTGCCGCCGGGGCCGACGTCGCGACGACCGCCACCTTTGGGGCCACCTCGATCAAGCTCGCTCACTACAAGCTCTCCGACCGGGCGGCCGAGATCAACCGGAAAGGCGCCGAGCTCGCCGTGAAGTCGCGCCCGGCCGGAAAATTCGTCGCCGGGGACATCGGCCCCACGGGAAAGCTCCTGAAACCGGCCGGGGACGCCGACGAGGCGATGCTGGCGGAAGCCTTCACCCGGCAGGCCCTGGCGCTGGCCGAGGGCGGGGTGGACTTTCTGATCATCGAGACGATGATGGACGTAAACGAGGCCCTCATCGCGCTGGCGGCCGCCAAATCGACGGGGCTTCCGGTATTCGTGACGGTCTCGTTCACAAAGAAGCCGCGGGGATACTTCACCATCATGGGAAACAAACCGGGAGACTCGGCCCGGGCGCTGGCCGGGGCGGGCGCCGCCGCGGTGGGGACCAACTGCTCGCTGAGGATCGCCGACATGGTCGACGTCGTGGCCGAGATGGCCGACGCCGTCAATATCCCGATCATCGCGCAGCCCAACGCCGGCAATCCCGAAACGGAGCACGGCGTGACGACCTATATCGACGGCCCGGAGGTCTACGGGCGGATGACGCCCGACCTGATCCGCGCCGGGGCGCGGGTGGTTGGGGGATGCTGCGGCACCACCCCCGAGACGATTCGCCTGATGCGGCAGGCCATCGACAAGCTGTAATCCATATGAGGCGGAGATGTCCCCGGAAAACCGGGCGCGATGCAACACAATGAACGAGATGGAAAGGAAGCTCGCAACCGACATCCTGCTGTTTGACGGCGCGTGGGGCACCATGCTCATGGAGCGGGGGATGAAGGCGGGCGAGACCCCCGAGGCCTGGATACTTCAACGCCCGGACGACATCGCGTCGGTCCATAAGACCTATTTTGACGCCGGGGCCGACATCGTGACCAGTGCCACCCTCGGGGCGACGTCCTTGAAGCTCGCGCACTGGGGCCTTGCCGGCAAAACCGCCGAGATCAACAGGCGGGGGGCCGAGCTCGCCGTGAAGTCGCGCCCGGCCGGAAAATTCGTCGCGGGGGACATCGGGTCCGCGGGAAAGCTGCTCGCGCCCGCCGGGGACGCCGACGAGAAGGCGCTGGCCGAGGCATTCACCGTCCAGGCGTTTGCCCTGGCCGAAGGCGGGGTTGACCTCTTCATTATCGAGACGATGATAGACGTACGGGAGGCCCTTATCGCGCTTTCGGCCGCCCGCACAACGGGCCTTCCCGTATTCGTGACGATCTCGTTTAACAAGAAGCCCCGGGGCTTCTTCACCATCATGGGAAACAAGCCCGGCGACTCCGCCCGGGCGCTGAGCGATGCGGGCGCGGCGGCGGTGGGGACAAACTGCAGCCTTCGGATCGGCGACATGGTCGACGTCGTGGCCGAGATGGCGCAGGCCGCCGATATCCCGATCATCGCGCAGCCCAACGCGGGCAATCCCGAGGTCGAGCGCGGCGTGACGAGCTTTGCCGACGGCCCGGAGGTCTACGCCGAGCGGACGCCCGACCTGATCAGGGCGGGCGCTCGGATCGTCGGGGGGTGCTGCGGCACCACTCCCGAGACAACCAGGCGGATGAGGGAGGCCATCGATAACCTGTAGGTCTCGCGCGGCAACTCCGTAAAACTGAAATTATCTGCGGCACCGATACCAGCGGTCATCTACACCACAATCAGGAGGACACGTACATGGCGGACAAAAGCATCTTCAGAAAACCGATCGATGCAAATCACATCCTCAAAGGGCTCTCCACCGATGAGCTGCGCGACCTCGCGAAGAAGGACGAGCGTACCACGAGACACGGAAGCGCCGCCTACATCAGCGTCGTGAGAAATCGTTCTGCCAAGTTCACCGATGTCGTCTTCGGGGACCCCACGCCCGAACAGGAAAAGATCATCAAGGACGTTCAGGAATACCTCACGTGGAAGACGATGATCCAGGTGGATCGAGATATGTGCATCAACCCCGACCATGTGATCTCCTGCCGGCTCCTCATCACCGAAGAGTACGCCCGCATCGCGTATATGTGGAACGAGACGCTGTTCGAGCCGAAGGACCCGAAACGGGAGCCCGAGCAGATCTCCATCTACGTGCCGGAATGGCGCGAGCGCAAGGTCCTCGTCCAGCCGGACCTCGGGGTCACGTATATCCTCGGCACCGACTATCTGGGAGAGAACAAGAAGGCCCACCTGAGAATGGGGATGTACCGGGCCAAGAAAAAAGGAGGGCTGGGGCTGCACGCGGGCAGCAAGATCATCAACGTCAAGACCAAGGACGGAAAGCTCATCAGCAGGGGGGCAATCCTCTTCGGGCTCTCGGGCACGGGCAAGACGTCGCTCTCCTGCCACAACCACGGGCTTACCGGCGACGAGGGGATCGTCATCCGGCAGGACGACGTCATCTTCATGCAGCCGGATATGTACTGCGTGGGCACCGAGCGCAACTACTACATCAAGACCGAGGGGCTGGAGCCGAAGGGTCAGCCTCTTCTCTATGCGGCGGCAACCTCAAAGCGCGCCATCCTCGAGAACATATGGGTGGACCGCGACGGTTCGGTCGACTTCTTCGATTCCCGGATCACCAGCAACGGCCGGTGCGTCGTCTACCGGGAGGACGTGGGCTATACCGACAAGGACATCGACCTGCCGAAGGCGGATATCGTCATCTTCATCACCCGCCGGAACGACATCGTCCCGCCGGTGGCGCGACTGAACCCGGAGCAGGGGGCGGCCTTCTTCATGCTGGGGGAGTCGATCGAGACCTCCGCGGGCGACCCGACCCAGGCCGGCAAATCCAAGCGCGTCGTGGGGACCAACCCGTTCATCGTCGGTGACGAGGCCGAGGAGGGCAACATCTTCATGAAGTTCCTGCGCGGCAACCCGGACTGCGAGTGCTTCCTCATGAACACCGGGCGCGTCGGCGGGCCGGACGGGGAGAAGATCACCGTCACGGACTCCGCGGCGATCATGCGCGAGATCGCCCGGGGCGAGATCGAGTGGGAAAAGGACCCCCACTGGGGCTACGAGGTGGCCAAGTCGGTGCCCGGTATTGACATCAAGCGGTTTGACCCGCACCGCTTCTACGACGACAAGGAGTACCGTCGCCTCACGGAGGTGCTGAGGAAGGAGCGGGAGGCCTGGCTGGCCAAGTTCGCAAACCTGGACCCGGATATCCTCTCGGCGATTTAGAGTAGGGGGAGCATACGTGAGACTGCGGGGGGGATTAAGTGCCCCCCGTTTCATTTGAACTTGACGCGACCGCGTCTCCGGACCCGTGGCACCCGTACAGGCCGATTCGCGCGGGAGCGGCGGGCCCGTCTTCTATGAGGACTATCGTTGGAGGAACCGAAAATGATAAGCCGAATTTGGCACGGTTGGACAAGCCGTGAAAACGCGGATGCCTACGAAGCGCTGCTGCGCTCCGAAGTCTTTGTCGGGATCGCGCGACGCGCCATCAAGGGGTATCGTGGAATACACCTGCTCCGCCGGGACATCAGTGATGGTGTCGAGTTCGTGACAATCATGTGGTTCGACTCGCTGGAGGCTGTGCGGGCCTTTGCCGGGGAGGATTACGAGGCCGCCGTTGTGCCTCCCGCCGCCCGGAAGCTTCTGTCGCGATTTGACGACCGGTCGGCCCACTACGAGGTTATCGAGCACCGCGATGAGCGTGACTGACGCTGCGGGCCGGTCTCGGCGATCATCGTACCCTTCACTATTTTTATGGTGAGCAGGATGAAAAATAAGAAGAAAAGGACCGCGACTTCTCAGATTACCCGCCAGGAATTTCCGATGGACGAGCTGGCGCCGGCATCTTTGATCACCGACGAGGCATCTCTCAACCTGGTAAAGAAACAGCACCCCGACTGGGATCCGAACGGCTATGTCTCGATCACCGAGCTCAACAAGCTCAGGCACAAGCAGGTCGAGCGGATGCTGAAGAAGGAGAGGGGTGAGATGACCGACCTTGAACGGGAGGTCCTCAAAAGCATCAGGAACGCGGAGATCCTCTCCCGGAACGTGGAGAAGGACTTCCCGGAGCACGACACCTTCGGACAGCGGATCGCCGATCACGTCGCGTCGTTCGGGGGGAGCTGGAAGTTCATCGGCATATTCGGCGGCTTCATCCTGATCTGGATCTCCATCAACGTCTACGTCCTCTTCCATCGGACCTTCGACCCGTATCCCTTCATCCTCCTGAACCTGATCCTCTCGTGCCTGGCCGCGATACAGGCCCCGGTCATCATGATGAGCCAGAACAGGCAGGAGGCCAAGGACCGGACCCGATCCGAGAACGACTACCGGGTGAACCTCAAGGCGGAGATCGAGATCAAGCAGCTCCACGAGAAGCTCGACCATATCATCATCCACCACAACCGCCGCATCCTCGAGATCCAGCAGCTGCAGATAGATATGCTGGACGAAATCATCGACACGCTCCACAAAAAGGGGGCCAAGAAGAAGTAGTCCCGGAATGAAGGAGTTTGTGAATTAAGGGGACACAATACTTAATTAGTATCCTGAATTAATGGTTATAATTAAGTATTGTGTCCCCTTAATTCAAGTTAGGACCCGGAGGAGGGAGTTAATGGATCAGAAACCGTATATTGTCACCGGGCGCCAACGCCGGCATCGGCAAGGCGATCGCCCATGCGCTGGCGGGCATGGGCCGGCGCGTCGTGATGGTGAGCCGCGACCCCGAAAAGGGGAGGGCAGCCGCCGACGAGGTGCGCGCGGCAACGGGGAGCCGCGCGGTGGAGCTCGTCGTCGGAAGCCTCAATACGGTCGCCGATGCCCGCGCGCTCGGCGAGACGATCAGGGGCAGATATCCCGCGATCGACTGTCTGATCAACAACGCCGGGGTCTGGATGACCAGGAAGGTCCTCAACGCCGACGGGATCGAGACGACGTTCATGGTCAACCACCTGGGGCCGTTCATCCTGACGAACCTGCTGCTGCCCAGCCTCGCGGCGGCGGGGCGCGCCCGTGTGGTCAACGTCAACGCGGGACTCTACGTCTTCGGCGGGCTCGACCTCGAACGGACGCCCTCCGGGGCCGACTTTGGCCGGTTTCGGACCTACTGCAACTCAAAGCAGGCCAACCTCCTCTTTACCGTGGAGCTTGCCCGGCGGCTCGGGGCAGGCGGCGCGACGGTGACCGTGACGGTCAATGCGCTGCACCCCGGCGTGATCAAGACCGGGCTGGCGCAGGGAGACGCGCGCGGAGCCCTCGGCGCGGCCATCATCCTGTGGAAGCACTTCATGAAGACGCCCGAAGAGGGGGCGGCGGCGCCCGTATGGCTTGCCACGGCCCCGGAGCTCGAAGGGGTGTCGGGGAGGTTCTTCAACCTGACGAAAGAAAGGAAGATCCTGCCCAAGGGAAAAGACCCCGACATGGCGGCGCGGCTGTGGGAATTGAGCGAGCGGCTGAGCGGGGTGGGGGGGTAATATCGCATTATTGACGGGCGACCGCCGGAATGAATCGACTACTCATAACCTGCCGAGCTGCAAACGGGCGGCATGAATGCCGCCCCTACGAATGGAAGTGACGCCCGCCGCAGACGTGAGTGGATCATGCTACTACCGTCATTGCGAGGGAGTGAAACGACCGAAGCAATCCCCTGATCCGAATTACGGGGACACGTACCTAATTAATGCGTACTCCGTTTAAGTCAAGAAATGGTAATTAGGTACGTGTCCCCGTAATTCCGTTCACCCAAGAAACCACCGACCTGCAAATGTAGGTGACGCCCTTAGCGGAAATAGCCGGCCTGTCGTTTCCCTTGACATCCTACCTACTAGTAGGTAGAATAGTAGTTAGAGAGAAAGTCAAACAAGGTGCAACACATAATGGAAGACAGAAAGACGCAAATACTGGATATCGCCGAGGAGCTGATGCTTTCGGGCAGCTACAACAGCTTCAGCTACAACGATATCTCAAAGCAGCTGGGCATCACCAAGGCCAGCGTCCACCACCACTTCCCCACGAAGGAAGACCTGGGGGTGGCGGTCTGTGAGCGCCTGCACCGGGCGATGCACGATTACCTGTCGGGCGTCGACGCGGCCGGCGGCACGCCCGGCAAAAAAGTCGAGATGTACACGGGGCTCCTCCGCCTTTTCCTGGACAAGAAGACCCGGATCTGTCCCTTCGGCATCATGGAGGCCGAATACAACGTCATCCCCCAGCGCATGAGGCAGTGCCTCCGACAGATGTACGACGACATGTCATCCTGGCTGACCGAGGTTGTTAGACAGGGACGGCAGCAGGGGAGTTTCCGGTACGAGGGGGAGCCGCGGGATCAGGCGCTCTTGATCATGTGCGCGCTGCAGGGGTCGCTCCAGATTTCGCGGCTTTTGGGAGAGGATCGGATGAGTGACGTCGCCGGCCGGCTCATGGAGTCGATGGCCGGTTAATTTTTTTCGGTACGTTCCCTATCTACTGATAGGTAGGTGCGGAACCGCCGAGGGTCTCTTTCATTCGATCGTTTTAAGGGGCGCGTCACGGTGATTGCGTCCCGGGATCTCTACGCCGGATGTCTTTAACGGAGGTAGAAAGATGGACTTTGAAATTGGACGTATACTGCTGGCTACACTCGTGGCCTCGGTGGTCTGGTTCGTGCTGGGGTGGGTCCTCTACATGAACCCGATGGTGGCCAAGATCTACAAGTCGTTTGAAGACAAGGGGAAGGTCAAGAAGTGGAAGAGCATGGGCGCGATGATGGGGTTTCTGATCCTCATTATCGTGATACAGACCTTCTTCTGGGCCGTGGTCTACGCGTTCATCAAACCGGTGCTGCCGGCGATGATGGTGGCCGCGGGTCTCGTCTTCGGGCTCATCCTCGTGGTCACCAAGAACATCCCCAAGTTCCTGGACATGCACCTCGGGGCTCTTCACCCGAGCAGGCTCTTGACCATCGAGCTGGTCAACGGGATCATCTCGAGCTTCGCGATCGGCCTGGTCTACGCATGGCTGATTTAGGGCGATGAAAATCCGGCCATACGAACAGAGGCCACGCTATTCGGGGCGGCTTACAAGCCGCCCCGAATTACGGGGACACATACCTAATCATCATCCCTTTGCCTAAACAGAATGCTTACTCATTACGTATGTGTCCCCGTTATTCGCGTTACTCCCCTTTTGTCGAGGACTCCTTGCGTTTGCGTGCGATTGCCTCGGCGATGATCTTGACAAGCCCGATCACCAGCGGAAAGAGCGAGAGGGCCCAGATGAACACGAGGGCCATGCCGACGAGACGAACGAACGGGTTGACCGCGCCTTCCTCCCCGGAAATAACCATACTGACAATGATCGACAAAAAGAGGAGTATAAGCGGCACCGACAACATGTACCACCCGATTTTCATCAATTTTCTTCCCGAGATCATCGCGCGTCCTCTCTATCTTACTATCGTCCCTACCTAGCGAATTACGGGGACACGTACCTAATTACTGTTTCTACACTTAAACAGAATGCCTACTAATTAGGTACGTGTCCCCGTAATTCTCCCACGCCCTCATCGGTCATCCGCGGTGAGAAACTCCCGGGGCGTTGACGCCTCGATCGTGATCTGGTCGCCGGTGGTCGGGTGGCGGAACGTGAGACAGCTGGCGAAAAGCCTGATCCCCGTGACGACGTCGCCCGCCCGCCTCGTCTCGCCGCGGGTCGGCCGCCCCCCGTACTTGATATCCCCCACGATGGGACAGCCGATCGCCGCGAGCTGGGCCCTGATCTGGTGGCGTCTGCCCGTGATCAGCTCCACCTCCACGAGGCTCGTATCGCCCCTGACCTCGAGCGTCCGGTAGATCAGCCGCGCCTCCAGGGAGGAGGGCGTCCGGGGCCGAACGATCTTCATCATCGTGCCGGATTGCAGGAGCCAGTGGGTAAGCTCACCCTCCGGCGGGTCCGGCTTTCCCTCCACCAGCGCCCGGTATACCTTTTTTGTCACCCGCGCCCGGAACTGCTCGGAGAGCCTCCGGGTGGCCTTGCTGGTGCGCGCGAAGACGATCACTCCTCCCACGGGGCGGTCCAATCGATGCACCAGTCCCAGGAAGACCTCCCCGCGCTTCTTATACTTCTGCGCCAGGTAGAGCCGGGCCAGGTCCATCAGGCAGATATCCCCCGTCCGGTCGGCCTGGGTGAGGATGCCCGCCGGTTTTTCCATAGCCAGCAGGTGGTTGTCCTCGTACAGGACGAGCTTCTTGACCGCGTCAAATGTCCAGTCCGTCTCGATTCTCATCTTTATCCGGCGTAGATTGTGTGGTATAAGGATACATCAGGGCGTCTCTTTTTTCACCTTAAAACGTACGGGCGCGGGGCTATCGCGTGAAAGAGGGCAAACAAAGCATACGGGAGCTCTTCAGCCGGTCGGGTATCGGTCTTTCCGCGTTTCAGCTCGACCGCTTCTGGCTCCTGTATCAGAAACTCGTCGAAAAGAACCCCGAGGCCGACCTGACCAGGCTCGTGACGTTTCCCGACATCGTCGTCAAGCACTTCATCGACTCCGTCATGCCCGGCCGTCTCGTCCGGCTGCCGTCTCCCCTGCTCGATATCGGCACGGGGGCGGGGTTTCCGGCGCTGCCGCTCCTCATCATGGACCCCGCCCTCTCTATGGTGCTTGCCGAGCCGCGCAAGAAAAGGGTCGCCTTCATCCTGGAGATGATCGATCTGCTCGGCCTGGCCAACGCCGAGGTCTATCCCCACAAGGTGATGCCCGATTTTCCGCTGCCGGTCCCGGGCGTGATCACGCGGGCGCTGGAAAGTGCCGAAGAGACGCTTGGCCCGCTGCGCCCCCTTTCTGGCCCCGGGCGCCCGGGTCATCCTCATGAAGGGCCCGGCGGGGGAAGGCGAGATCGACCCGGCGCTGGCGGGCGGGTTCTTTCGGCTCGAGCGCGATATCCCCTACACCGTTCCCCAGACGCCGTACGCGCGCAGGCTCCTGGTTTTTGCCCGCACGGACGAGGAATGGTCCTCCGAGCGGACGGCGGCCCGGCCATCCCGGGGCGTGGCCCCGGTCGTCGATATCGTGAGCGCGGCAAACGCCCGCTTCAGGGAGTTTATGTCGCTCCTTTCGGGCCGCGGCCTCAAGAAGGAGGGCACGGCCGTCGTCTCCGGCGCCAAGATAATCGATGAGCTCGTCCGGGACCGTGCGGCGGACATCGTGGGATGGATCGGCACCCGGAACAGCCGGCGGGCCCCCGGAGGCGCTGACCGGCGTGCCGCACTACCGGCTCTCCGGCGAGCTCTTCGCCGAGCTCGACGTACACGGGACGGGGGGGCCGCTCGTGCTGGTACGGGTGCCCGAGCTGGCCGCCTGGGAGGACTCCGAGAAGAACGAGGGGCTCACCCTCTTCGTTCCTTTCCAGGACCCGGCCAACGTCGGGGCGGCGATCCGGTCGGCGGCGGCCCTCGGGGCGGGCCGCGTGGTGCTGCTCGGCGGGGCGGCAAATCCCTACCACCATAAATCGGCGCGGGCGGCAGGCTCGGCCCTCTTCCGGGTGCCTCTGTTGAGGGGACCGTCCATCGAGGAGCTCACGGTGCGGGCAATCCCCCTCTTTTCGCTGTCGGCCGAGGGAGAGAACATCGCAAAGGTCGTGCTGCCCCGGACGATGGGGCTGTTGGTGGGGGCCGAGGGACCGGGGGTGCCCGAGCGCTTCCGGCAAAAGAGGCTCATCGGCATCCCGATGGAAGAGGGCAGCGAGTCGCTGAACGCCGCGGTGTCGGCGGCCGTGGCGATGTACGAGTGGTACCGGAGGCACCATACCAGGTAGGAATTATGGTGACACCGTACTTAAATTACGTCCATAGTCTTAATGGTGATAGTCTCTTAATTAAGTATGGTGTCACCATAATTCAGGAACTACCCAACGGGAGGAAATAGATGAAGGCACTGGTAACCGGCGCGGGAGGATTCATCGGGTCGTTTCTGGTGGCGGGCCTGGTCGAGCGCGGCCATTCGGTCAGGGGGCTCTTTCTGCCCAGCGAGGACGCGGCAGCGGCCGAAAAGCTCGGCGTGGAGATCTTCCGCGGCGACCTGACCAAGCCCGAGAGCCTTTCGGGTGCGGCCGACGGGATCGACGTGGTCTTTCACCTGGCCACCAGGGTCCTGGACTGGGGGGGGACGGAGCTCTTCCGGCGCGTGATGGTCGATGGGACCGAAAACCTCCTGACCGAATGCCGGGGCAAGATCCATCGGTTCGTCTATTTCTCCTCCGTGGCGGCCCTCGGCCTCGGGCGGGATATCGACGGTCTTGCCGAGGACGCGCCCCGGGTGAAATGCGGCGTCCCGTACTGCGATACGAAGGGCCAGGCCGAAGACTTGGTCGCCCGGCTGTGCCGATGAGGCCGGCATGGAGTACGTGATCGTGAGGCCCGCCAACGTCATCGGGCCGGGCAGCGTGTGGGTCCGAGACGTGCTGGACGCCTACTACCGCGGGCCGCTGCCGCTGATCTCGGGGGGCAGGGTGCCGGGTGCCTTCGTGTGGGTGACCAACCTCGCGGACGGGGCGATCGCCGCCGCGGAAAAAAAGGGGGCGGCGGGAAAGACCTACCATTTCCGCGACGACTACAAGATCACGTGGGAGGGGTACCAGCGTTTCCTGGGGGGGCTTATCGGGAAGCGCCCCGCGGGCAACATCCCGTTTTCGGCGGCCTGGAAGCTCGGCGGGGCTGCTGGAATCGATCTTCTCCCCGCTCGGGATACGGCCGCCGCTGACGAGGCTCGCGGCCGGCGTCATGGGCAAAAACCTCGACGTGGACACCACGCGGGCGAAAAAAGAGCTCGGCTGGACCGGAAAGGTCGGGGAGGCCCAGGCACTGGCCGAGATCGAGCGGTGGGTGAAAGAGGTCTATATCCCGGGGAGGAAGAGGAAGGGTTAATCACCCCACGAAATCTTCGATTTCGTGGGGGCCCCGATCCGGCCCGCTATGTCCTCCCAGGCCCGAATTACGGGGACACGTACCTAATTAATGTGTACTCCGTTTAAGTCAAGAAATGGTAATTAGGTACGTGTCCCCGTAATTCCGTTGTGACATCATACCGCGTGGCTGTCAGTAGCAGGACGTGAGGCTTCTTACCTATGGAAATCATCTATATCCTCGACCTCTTCGGCACCTTCACCTTTGCCGTCAGCGGGGCGCTGTCGGCGGCAGGGAAAAAGCTCGATCCTTTCGGCGCGCTGTCGATCGGGTTCGTGACGGCCGTGGGCGGCGGGACGATCCGCGACCTGACCCTGGGGACGACGCCGGTCTTCTGGCTCCATGACGTGAACTACCTTCTGGTAATCGCGGCGGGGGTCTTCGTGGTCTTCCTGTTTGCGGGCCACGTGCTGACCTACCGGCGGGTGCTGTTGGTCTTTGACGCGATGGGGATCGGGGTCTTTACCCTCATCGGGATCAACAAGGCGCTGGGCGCCGACGTCCTTCCGATCTTCGCGGTGCTGATGGGGGTGATCACGGCGGTGATGGGCGGGGTGCTGAGGGACGTGCTGGTCAACGAGGTCCCGCTCATCTTCCAGAAAGAGATCTACGCCACGGCCTGCCTCCTGGGAGGGGCGCTCTATTTTCTGCTGGCGGCCTCCGGCGTCCCGCAGGCGATTGTCTATTTCACGACCGCCGCCGCGGTCACCGGGCTCAGGCTCGTTGCCATCCGGTACCGGCTTTCGCTGCCGCCGGTGAAGGTGACCGCAGATGAAGATGAAGGAAAGATGAAAAGGGATAGAAAGCAGAGAAAGGAGTAGAAAACCACCCGGGCCTGCACTCTCCCCGTGACCGGAAGTCTGCCCCGATTAAGCCTGCCTCACTCCCTCCCCACCTTCTCGTACACCTCAGTCGCGCACCCCAGCGACTCGAACTTCTCCGCGCGCCGCAGCGAGCTTTTCGGGCGAATCGTATTTGAACCGCATCCCCAGGTCGAGCAGGTGGGCGACCTCGTCGGCGGGCATCTTCAATTTTGCGCCAGCAGCGCCACCACGTGCTCCCGTTTCTTCCTGTCGGCCGGCGGGTAGACCTTGAGCCGGAGCGTCACGCCGAAGGCGCGGCCGCAGAACCGGCAGACCCTCGCGTCCTTGTAGACGGTCTTTCGCGCATCCGGGGCATTTCTTTGTCGCGGGCTCCTCGAGGCTCCGGCGTCCGGGGATGCTCGCCGCGGGCGCCGGGACGTATCCGTATCTCCGCCGGGGACGGCCGCGTGACGCGCCGTGGCCCGCTCGGGGGATGGCGCCGCTCCCAGCCCGGAACCGGCCGATTCCCGCGCGGCCCGGTGGTCTCTCCTTTCCGCCTGCCACAGGGCGGTCCACCCGTCGATCAACAGGATCGTCCCCAGGATCAGCAGCGACGTCCCCAGGGCCAGCGCAGATGAGCGGGATGAGCGGAGGTATCCGGTCAACCCTCGGCCCTTCACGAACGTTGAATCCCCCGTACAGGAGCAGCAGGAGCGAAAGCGGCGCACAGGAGCCACCCCGCCGTGATTCTTCTCGATGCGTCCGCTGCCACGCTTGTCAGTCATGGTCCCGAGTTCCGGATAAGAATGTCAATGTAACTCAGATCAACGTCAATGTCGCGCCGACTCCTACGCGCTGCGGTCCCTCAGCCGCGGGTCCAGCGCGTCGCGGATACCCTCGCCGAGGAGGTTATACCCCAGGACCGTCAGGAGTATCGCAAGCCCCGGGTAGAGCGACAGCCACCAGGCCACGTCGATGGCGTCCTTGCCCTCGGTGAGGATATTGCCCCAGCTGGGGGTCGGGGGCTGGACGCCGATGCCGAGAAACGAGAGCGCGCTCTCGGTGAGGATGGCCCCGGCCACGCCGAGGGTGGCCGATACGAGGATGGGCCCCATGGCGTTGGGCAGGATGTGGGAAAAGATGATCCGAAAGTCCCCGGCCCCCTGGGCCCGGGCCGCCAGGACGAAGTCCCGCCGGGAGAGCGTCAGGAACTCCGCCCGCACCAGACGGGCCACCCCCATCCAGCCGGTGATCCCGATGACGACCATGATGTTGTAGATCGAGGGCTCCAGGATCGCGATGACGGCAAGGATCAGGAAAAACGACGGGAAGCAGAGCATCACGTCCACGAACCGCATGACCGCCCCGTCCAAAAGCCCGCCGTAGTAGCCGGCCACGGCGCCCAGCATCGTGCCGATGAGGATGGCGATGCCCACGGCCACGAACCCCACCTTGATGGATATCCGCGAGCCCCAGACCATCCGGGAAAAGACGTCCCGGCCCGATTCGTCGGTGCCGAAGTAGGTGGGTGGAGTCGGGCGCCGTCAGGACGTGGTTCCTGTCCGGCACGTCCGGGTCAAAGGGGGAGAGGAGGGGGGCGGCGATGGAGACGAAAAAGAAAAAGCCCACGATCACCAGCCCCGAAACGGCAAGGCGGTTCCTGAAGAATCTGCGCCAGAAATCGGAACGGATGATCGGTGTTTTCATATCCTATTCTTTTACTTATCAGCCCACATCTGCCTATCACTGGTTCGGGATGACATGGTCTAATATCTTCCCCACCGGGGCCCCCGGAAAAACGAAGTTTTTCTGGGGTGATTCAGGGCCCCCATAAATGCTTGCATTTGCGGGGTGACTATTCCTTCATCTTCTCCTGCAGCTCGTCCAGCGTGATGATTCCCTTCTCGATCAGCAGCTTGATGAGGGCCTGCAGGATCTTTCGCTCCATCGTCGCGACGTCGGCCGCCTGCTCGGGAAGCACAGGCGCGGGGGGCGTATCCGGCACGGGTTTCGGTTGGGCCGTCGCCGCCGGCGCCTCCGTTATTTTCACTTCCTCTCCGGCCCGGATGATGGTCATCCCCTCGTCGGCGCCCTTCGGCACGGACTCGGGCCTGCTTGGGCGCGTAAGTATTCCACGTCGATCTCGTAGAGCTGGCGCAGCGCGAAGATGAGACCCTTCTCCCGGGACAGGACCGGCTGGACCCGCAGGCCCGACGCGAACTGAATCTCCTCGATGGCCGTGAGGTCCAGAGGATTGGCCATGGCGACAAAAAGGGTCTTCTTGCCGCCGACCTCCCCGACCTTGACCGGCACCGCCTTGAACTTCTTGGCCGTCTCCTTGGGCACCAGCCGAAGGACCTCGGGAGGGACGCTGATGCTTTCGAGATTGATCACCGGGAGATTCGAGGTGATACTTCAGGGAGGCCAGCAGCTTATCCTCGGAGATGATCTTCAGGTTTATGAGGGCTTCCCCCAGTTTCCCCCCCAGTTTTCCTGGTATCTGAGGGCCCGCGAGAGATTATCCCGGGTGATGATGTCTCTTGGTGACCAGAAACTCGCCCAATCTCATTTTCGTCTGCATGACCGCACCTATCCCTTTCTGATGCGCGGATCGACGACGGCATACGAGATATCCGCCAGGAGATTTCCCAGAAGCGTCAGGATCGCGCCGATGACGAGTATCCCCATGATCACCGGATAGTCCCGCGCCATGACGCTCGAATAGAAGAGCCGCCCCATTCCGTAGATCGAAAAGATGCTCTCAAAGATGACGCTGCCCCCGATGAGGCCCGGTATCGGAGAGGCCGAGGATCGTGATGACCGGCATCAGGGCGTTTCTCAGCCCGTGTTTGTAGATCGACCACCCGCCGGGGCAGCCCCTTGGCGCGGGCGGTGACGATATAGTCCTGCCTGATCACCTCGAGCATGGTGCTCCTCATGTAGCGCGACAGGCCGGCCAGCCCCCCGAAGGCCGAGAGCAGCACCGGCATCAGCAGGTGCTTGGTCACGTCCCATATCTTGGCGGGCGCGCTCAGGAAGTCGTACATGATCGATTTGACCCCGGATATGGGAAGCCAGCCCAGCTCGATGCCGAAAAACCGCATCATCAACAAGCGCCAACCAGAACGTCGGGACGGCAAAACCGATGAAGACAAAGACGGTGGCCGCCTTATCGAAAAGCGAGTCCTGGTTGGTTGCAGAGAAGATCCCGATGGGTATGGCGACGATGACGATAAGGAGGATGGAAAGGAGGTTGATCCCGATGGTGATGGGGATGGTCTCCTTGATCTTGTCGATGACCGGCCGACGGTCGGGAGAAAACGACTCGCCGAAGTCAAGCCTGACGATCCGCTTGAGCCAGTTGTAGTACTGGACGTGGAGCGGCTTATCCAGGCCGTAGAGTTTTGTCAGCCGCTCCCTGGCCTCGGGGGTCGCCTTCGGGTTTTCGGCCGTGGCCAGATCGGTGGGCTTGCCGGGGGCAAGCTGCATTACCGCAAAGGAGATGATGGTAATCCCCAACAGGATCGGGATCATCAGGAGGAGCCGCTTGACGATATACCGGGCCATGAGAGACGCCTCCCAGTTACTGCAGGTTGGTGTAGTCGCTGCAAGTTCCTCGGGCACGTACCACTTGTTGAAGTTGTAGCTGATGCCGGCCGGCGCGGGCACGATGCCCTTGAAGCGCGACTGGATGGCCGGCAGCGCATAGGGAATATAGAGGAAGACGTAGGGCGCTTCGTCGGCCAGTATCTCCTGAATACGATCGTAGTCCTTCTTTCGCTCCGTCCAGGTCAAACGTCCGCCGTCCCTCCACGAGGAGCCGATCGACCTCGGCGTTCGCAAACGAGATGTGGTTGAGCTCGTTGGGGCCGATCTTCGAGGAGTGCCAGACGTCGTAGAGGTCCGGGTCCTGCAGGATGTTCCAGCCCAGGATGACCGCCTCGAAGTCCTTGGTCTCGATGAACTCGGAGAGGAAGGCCGCCCATTCCACGATCCTGATGTTCACCTTTATCCCCACGTTCTTGAGCTTGTTCTGGATGAGCTCGGCGGTCTTGGCGCGCAGGTCGTTGCCCTGGTTGGTGACGATGGTAAACGAGAAGGGGACGCCGTCCTTGTCGATGATGCCGTCGCCGTCGGTATCTTTCCAGCCGGCCTCGGCAAGCAGCTCCCGCGCCTTTGCCGGGGTCATAGTCGTAGCGCTGGACGTCGCCGTTGTACTGCCAGGTCCCGGGTTTGTACGGTCCGGTCGCGATCTCGCCCAGACCCAGGAGCACGATGTCGATGATCTCCTGCTTGTCGATCGGCATACGAGATCGCCCGGCGCACCCGCCTGTCGGTAAACTTCGGGTCTTTCAGGTTGAAGCCGAGGTAGGTATAGCCGTCGGCGAGGTATTTGTAGGTGACGAAGTTCTTTTTGAACGACGCGTCATCGGTCTGGCGCTTATACTGTATCGGGGAAAGACCCATCCAGTCCACCCCGCCGGCCTTCAACTCGAGGAACATCGTGGCCGTATCGGGGATGATCCGGTAGATGATCCAATCGATGAACGGCCGCCCTTCGAAATAGTCGTGGTTGCTGGTCAGGACGATCTTTTCGCCGGTGGACCATTCCTTGAAGCGGTAGGGGCCGGTCCCGACCGGCTGCCGTCCGAGCTTTGACGTGGTGATGTCGGTGCCTTCCAGCAGATGCTTGGGCATCATCCAGAAGCCCCAGCTGATGAGCGCCGGCGCGAACGGCTCTCCGTATTTCACGACAAAGGTGTAAGGATCGGGATTGTATGCCTCCTTGACCAGGAGGAAGTCGCCGGCATACGCCGTCGGCGTTGTGGGGTCGATCATCAGCTGGTAGGTGAACATGGCGTCGTCGCTCGTAAACGGGACGCCGTCCTGCCATTTCACGTCCTTTCTCAGGTGAAAGGTGATCGTGAGGTTGTCGTCGGAGACCTCCCACGACTCGGCGAGATCGCCGACGATCTTGTAGTTCTTGTCGTACTTCACCAGCCCGTTGTAGATGAAGCCCGCGATCTCGTGCGATGAACTGTCGGAAGCGATGAGCGGCAGCATCGTCGATGCGTCGCCGATGCTGCCGATGATGATGGCGTCTCCGTAGGCGGCGCCGGTATCGGTCCCCGCGGGGCCGGTCGTCGGGCTTCTCTTGCAGGCGGGCGCAAACAGGACGAGGAGAGAGAGGAAGAGGGCGGCGAGGCGGCCGGCCTTCTTATTCATGGGCAATCTCCAACTGTCCAAAATTGCCTAATCTTAACGTGATATCGGCCGTGGGTCAAGTCTTTTGTCGCCGGACTTCCGACGGGCGCCGCCCGGCGTACCGCCGGCAGGAGACCCTCCGGCGACTCTCCCGGGCGGCGTTTCGCGTGGACGCGCGGCGCGCGATCTCCCTTGACACGGGTATACAAATAACATAGACTTTCCCGTATCCAGTGGGCGCAACGGTATGAATAAGACTATCCTCTTTTCCCGCGAGACGATCGAGCGGGCGGTTTCGGGGCTGGCCGGGCGGATCAATACGGACTACCGCGGGAGGTCCATCATCCTGGTGGGGATCCTCAAGGGGAGCTTCGTCTTCATGGCCGACCTGATCCGCAAGCTCGACCTGGACGTGACGGTGGACTTCGTGGTCCTGGGCTCCTACGGCGCCGGCACCACCACCTCCGGCGAGGTCAAGATGCTCAAGGACCTGTCGGCCCCCATCGAGGGAAAGGACGTGCTGATAGTGGAGGACATCGTCGATACCGGCATCACCCTCAAATATTTCATGGATATCCTCAGGCGCCGGCGGCCCAAGACGCTGGCGATCTGCGCCCTGATCGACAAGTCGGCCCGGCGCGAGGTCGCCATCGATGTCGATTACGTGGGCCTCGAGATGGACGACGGCTTCATCGTCGGCTACGGCATCGACTGCGACGAGAAGTTCCGCAACCTCCCGGAGATCTGGGTGATCCAGGAGGAAGAAAAGAAATAGGCGCGCCGACCTTTCGGCCGCGACGGAGGGGCATCGTACGGATGTCCGGAAGCGTCCGACGGAGATGTCCTGCCGCGAGGCGCGGGAGAGTCCTGTCCTAAAGTGCAGGAGGGTCATGCCCGGCGCGGCCTTCCGCTTATGCGGGGGCGTTGCCTTTCCGGGTGTCAGGAGGATCGCTGTGGGATTCGAATATAAGACCAAGACCGAGATCTACGGCTGGCCGCTGATCCACATTGCCTTCGGGCGCAACGAAAACGGCGGCTTTCGCATCGCCCGGGGGGTGATCGCGATCGGCCAGTTCGGGATCGGGCTCATTACGTTTGCCCAGCTGGGCCTGGGCCTCCTGTTCGGGTTCGGCCAGCTAATGGGGGGGCTTATCGCCATCGGACAGGTGGCTCCGGCCGTCATCTTCGGGATCGGGCAGCTCACGACGGGGCACGTGGCTATCGGCCAGCTGGCCATTGGCGACTGGGTGCTGGCCCAGATGGGCATCGGCGTCCACGTCTGGTCGACGACGACGGCCGATCCGGAGGCGGTGGCATACTTTACGGGGCTGTGGGATACGGTTCTCGCTGCGATCCGATCGATCTTTTAAGAAGACGATATCATGGCGAGAGGACGGAAGACGCCGGAGGCAAAGGCGCTGCGCATCATCGCCGCGGGTCTCGTTTGCGTGGCTCGAGGTCGCCGGCGCGGTCTACGGTCTGGTGATCGAGCTGATCGTCACCAAGCTCCTCAAGGCCCCGATAGCCTGAGTTCGACCCACACATTTCCTACGTCTGTTTGAGAAGGGTTGCCATGGCCGACCTCTCACCGGAGAGCGGTTCCGTTCAGTCGGAGAGCGGCGCCGAGTCCCCAAAGAAGAAGCGGACCTGCCTGGTCTGCGGTTGTATCGGGTGCCTTGCCGCCTTCATTATCGTCGGGACGCTCTCTGTCATCTTCTCCGGGTTCATGATAGAGCTCCTCCGCTCGCTTTTCGTCTCCACACAATCGATATAAGCGGCCGCCCTTCGGGAGAGACTGTCCCTGAACGACCTCAATAGCGGGGGCAGGACAAGGCAGCGCCCTGCTCTCGAACCGGGGGCAGGGCGCGTCCTTTCTCGGTCTCAGACGGGCAGATCACCGGCGGGGCATCAGCGGTACCTCCCGTACTCCCGCGCGCACGTAATCATCATCCTGAGGTTTTCGGGCTTTGTGTTGGGCGGCGCCTCGCAGCCCGAGGAGAGGATGAAGCCGCCGCCCGGCGCGCAGTCGTCGATGAACTGCTTGCACTCCCGCTCCACTTCCCTGGTGGTGCCCATGGCCAGCGTCAGCGGCCCTACCATGCCCTTGATGCACATGATGTGCCCCACCGTCTTCTTTGCCCGCTTCATATCCGTGACGTCCAGCTCCATGACGTACTTTTTCGGCGTCAGCTCCGTGAAGTGCTCAAGCAGCGGTCCCCAGTTTCCGTCAAGATGGAGCAGCACCTTGAACCCCGCCGCGGTGAACGCCTCGGCCATCTCCTTGTACCAGGGCCACTGGATCTTCTCGAAGATCTTGGGGTTCATAAAGCTGGTCGAGAACTTCAGGGACGGCATGAAGATAAATTCGGCCTTGAGCAGCTTTGCCAGCTGGATCGATCGCTTGATGAAGACCTTGTTGTATTTCTCGTTGAGCTCGATGAGCTTTTCGGGACGCTTGGCGATGTCGATGAACCCCTGATTCGCCCTCAAAAAGAGCATGATTTCGGCCGGCGTATAGCAGACCATGTCCCCGAAGGGGACGACGTCCCATTCCTTCTTTACGACTTTCATCCAGCGCATATACTTTATGACGTCCAGGGTCAGGTTCTTGACGACGCGGCCCACGCCGACGCGTTTAAAGGTTCTCACGGCGGAGAATCCCTTTTTGAGGATCGTGTCGTAGAGGGTCTCGTCCCCCTGGGAAACCTCGAAGAACTGGGGAATGTTGTCCTCGGGGAAGCGCCAGTCGAAATAGAGCGCCGAATAGAGGACCGGATTGATGTTCGAGTAGGCCAGCATCATCGGGGCGAGGTTCATCACGTCAAGGCCGTTGTCATAAAACTCGAGGGTCTTCTTATTGGCCCGAAAACAGGTATCGACGTCCCATGCATAATCCTTGATCTTTACGCCCGCCGTGACGGCGTTGTGCCAGATCATGAAGGGGCCGACCGGGACGTGATCGGGCTCCTGGAGGTTAATCGTCTTTTCAACCCGCTGCCGTGCGTTCATTCTGAATATCTCCCTATGGTGGATATAAACGAAGGATATTCGAACATTGCAGAAAGTCTAATAGTCGCTGGCCCAGGTGGTCTTAGCCAGGGAGATGCCGTCCCGAAAGGTATTCTTGACCTGGTACATGGCCTTGTCCGCCTCGCCGATCAGCTCCTGGTAATTTGAGGCGTCCTCGGGGATCGACGCGACGCCGAAGCTCGCCGTCAGCTTGATATTGAGTCCCTCTACGGTCAAAAACCGGGTTTCCTTGATCTTTGACCTGAGATGCTTGGCGACCTCATAGGCGCGGGCCTTGTCGGTCTTCGGCAGGATGATGACGAATTCGTCGCCGCCGTAGCGAATCCCCTTTTGCGTGCTTTTCAGGTTGCCTTTGATTACCTCGCCCAGCTCCCGGAGTGTCTTGCTTCCGATGAGGTGGCCGAATTTATCGTTGATGTTCTTGAAATAGTCCAGGTCTATGAAGATCATCGACACCTGGCTCAGGTCCCTGAGCTCCTCCTCTCCTTCTCCGTTGAGGAGCTGGTGGAGATAGCGGGAATTATAGAGCCCGGTCAGCTCGTCGGTCAGGATGAGCCGCTTGGCAAGCTCGTAGTAGCGGGCGTTTTCCAGCGCGATGGCGGTATAGTCGGCGAGGATCGAGAGTATGCGCAGGTCATCCTGGGTGAACTCCTTGTCGTCGCAATAGTTCACGAGCTCGATGACGCCGATGGTCTTGTCCTTGCTGATGACCGGCACGCAGACGATGGATTTCGTCTTGAATTGGGACAGCTCGTCGGCCTTGGGTGAAAACCGGGGGTCCTTGGAGACATCGGGGACGAGAACCGAGGCGCCGTGTTCGGCGACCCAGCCGGCAATCCCCTCGCCGACCTTCAGCCTCAGTTTGCGGATCTTCTCGGTGGTTTCTCCTGTTTCCCCGACGATAATCTCGAAATAGAGCTCGTTCTTCTCCTCGTCGACCAACAGGAGAGACCAGTTTTTCGGCTGGAGGAGGAAACTGATCTGCTGCATGATGATGGAGAGGATCTCTTTGACGTCGAGACTCGAGGTGAGGGCACGTCCAATCTCATTGATCGTGGTGAGTTCTTCGTTTCTTTTTTTGACCTGTTCCCAGAAGTGCGAATCTTCCATGATTGGACAAGAGCCCTATTGACATATAAAAAACCACATTTTATTATAGCGTCGAACTATTTGAAATACAAGTATATATCTCCGGCGGGGCCATTTTTGCTTGTAAAAAGTTTCCCGGATGATATAATTGACGCATTACTCCACTCGGATTAACCGAAAGAGGGAGGCCCCATGATTGTAGAGTGCTCCCATTGCCATACTAAATTCAATCTCCCCGACGACAAAGTCAAACCCGAGGGAGTCAAGATCCGGTGCACCCGCTGTAAGAACGTCTTCGAGGTCTTACCGCCCGGGCACACTGCTCCCCCGGAGGATTCTTTTTCCGCCGGCTCCGACGATCTTTCAGGTTTTGACGACGACGGCGGCGATCTCTCCTCGGATAGCGCCGCCGATTCGGACGTCACCGGAGATATTGACCAGGACCTGGGAGGAGACGATTTCGGCCTGGATGCCAGCGATTCCGACTTCGACCTGGATTCCGACCTTGATATCGGTGACCAAGACCAGAAGAGCGCCGATTCCGATTCCCTCGAATTTGAGATGGACTCAGACGCCGGGACGGCAGCCGGTCCCGATCGGGCCCCGGCCTCGACCGGCCCGGTGAAGTCGGCGGCGGCTGCTGAAAGCGACTTTGACCTCGATAAGGACCTCGATAGCGACCTGGGCGATCTCGATCTCTCCTTTGATGACGCCCCGGCGCCCGCGGCCGCCGAGACTACCGCGACCAGGGGGGCGGCGCCGGGCGCCGCCACCGATTTCGACCTGTCCTTCGGCGAGGCGCCCGCGCCCAAGGGTACGGCCGTACCACCGATTCCGGCGTCCCAACCCATCGCCGGAACGACGGCGGGCAATGATTTCGCTATCGGTGACGACTCGCTCCTGGGGGGGAAAGACGATCTGGGCTTCAGCGACTCGATCGGCATCGAGAGTCGGGACGCTCCCTTCGGGGATATGGAAGAACCGATGCCGATGGCCCGAACCAAGAAGAAGGCCGCGCGAAGAAGCCCTCTGACGGTCGCCGCCCTCATCCTCCTGTTCCTTCTCGCGGGTGGATACTGGGTCTATTCCGCCTACTTCAGCAAAGGATTCGATCCCGAAAAAATACTCTCCCTCTTTTCCGGCACGGAAGACCCCCTGGCGAACCTCGAAAACGCCGAGATGAAGATGCACTACTACTACGTCGTTAACAGCCAAGCGGGCAAGATCCTGGTGCTGGAAGGCGCGGTCATTAATCACTCCACGTACGATAAGGGACGCATCAAGGTCAAGGTCACCCTCTACGACAAGAACGGGAAAGCGCTGGGAACGTCGGAGTCCTACTGCGGCAATGTCCTGGAACTGAAGGAGCTCGAAACGCTGCCGAAGAAGGATATCATCAAACTGCTGTCGGTCCAGTCGGGCAAGAAGTTCGACAACGCGCACATCAAATCCAACGAATCCATCCCCTATATGCTGGCCGTCTTCTCGGTCCCCGCGGGCACCGAGGGCTTCGTGGTGACCGTGGTCGGCGCCCAGAACGTGGGGGAATAGAGGTCCGGGGCGGGCGACCCCCTCAACCGGCCATCCGCCCCCTTTTGAGGGAGAAGGAGCCGAGATTCGCCGAAAGATGCTCCGCCCCCCAAATAAAGGGATATCCATCACCCCCGCCCTGTCGCGCGGTCAAAATATTTTACAATGCACCCCCACAATGGTATAGTAGTTAAGATGATTTCGGAGAGTGTGCTGAAACCGAAGGAAGATCTCCATTCGACCCTCACCCGGATCGACCGAAGGGGATATAAGGCCTACGGAGATATCCGTGGCGCTTACGACTTTGGAAGATATACCCTGACCGTGGACCACGTCCAGGGTGATCCCTTCGCGACGCCCTCGCGCCTGAGCGTTCGTGTCGCCCGAAAAGACACCGGTTTTGATCCGGCCCTCTTTTCCGGTTCGGTCCGGACGATGGCCGCGGGCGACTTCCTGACGCGCCGGTTTGACCGCGCCGTCGCCCGGAGCGTGAAAGGGCGGCGGGGAATGGGGACGAGCGGGCTGGTGGCGGTCGAGGCGGGGGGACAGGAAATCCTCCTCAGAAACTCGTGCGTCATCGACGAACGTTTCATCGAGGTTCGCTTTGTTGTCGGACTGCCCGCAGCCGGCAGGAGCGTGCTGGGTCGCGAGGCGATCGAGATCTTATTTGTTGAGGTTCCCGCCGTCGTTGCCGAGTCCCTCTTTGCCGACCGGGTCGACGGCCGCGCCTTCACTGAGCACGTCCAGACGGTTGAGGACTACCTCCATCTGAGGGGACGCCTGCGGGAGTTGAATCTTGCGGCATTCGTGGCCGACGGGTCGCTCCTGGCCAGGAACAGCGGCGTCGACGACCGGCCGCTCGCGCGGGGCGGGGTGCCTTTCGTATCGCCTCCGTCGCTGCGGGTCGCCGTAACGCTCCCCCACCGGGGAGAGCTCACCGGTATGGGGATTCCCCGGGGGGTGACACTCATCGTCGGTGGAGGGTTCCATGGAAAATCGACCCTTCTTTCCGCCCTCGAGCGAGCGGTCTACCCCCATGTGCCGGGCGACGGCAGACAGATGGTTGTCGCCGATCCCACGGCGGTCAAAATCCGCGCCGAGGACGGCAGGTATGTCCAGAAGGTCGATATCAGCCCCTTCATCACGAACCTCCCCCTCGGCAAGGATACCGTGGGCTTTTGTTCGGACAACGCCAGCGGGTCCACCTCCCAGGCCGCCAATATCATGGAGGCGCTCGAGGCGGGATCCAGGCTGTTGCTGATGGACGAGGATACGTCGGCCACCAATTTCATGATCCGCGACGGACGCATGCAGCAACTGATCTCGAAAGACAAGGAGCCGATTACGCCCTTTGTGGATAAAGTCAAGAAACTCTTCGAAGATCACGGGGTCTCGACGATCCTCGTGATGGGCGGAAGCGGCGATTACTTCGACGTGGCCGATACGATCATCGCCATGGATACGTATCTGCCGATGGACGTCGGCGCCCGGGCAAAGGGAATTTCCGCGCTGCACCGCGCCGAGCGGCACGACGAGGGGGGCGCAAGGTTCGGGGATATCACCAGGCGCTCGCCCGATCCCTCCTCCTTTGACCCGTCCCGGGGAAGACGCGAGGTCAAGATCGACGCCAAGGGGCGAAACAAGATCCTCTACGGGACCCTCGAGATAGACCTGGACGGGCTGCCGCAGCTCGTGGACAGGGCACAGACCCGGGCCGTCGGCGCGCTCATCCATAGATATGCGACAGAATACGCCCCCGGCGCGCACGACCTCATCGACGGGCTGGGGCGCATACTGGACGATGTGGAAAAGCAGGGTCTTGATATCCTGGTCCCTCATAAGACGGGTGATCTGGCCTGCCCCCGGCTTTTGGAGGCGGCCGGAGCGGTCAACAGGATGAGAACGCTGGTTGTACGGGAGAAACGACCATGAGTGACAGTGATACGATCTTTTTCGAGACCCTGGCCGAGAATCTCGAAAGCAGCGTCCGATTTGTGGACAAGGACAAGCGCATCGTTTATATCAACCCCTACGGCGAGCGGCTCCTCGGTTACTCGATGGCGGAGGTCGTCGGGAAGCGATGCGGCGATTTCACCCCGAAACATACCGATGGTGACGGGGCCAGCCTCTGTGAAACGATGTGTCTTCTGGACTGGTCACTCAAGAAGGGTAAGATCTACGAAGGCCGCAACTTCTTTCGTGACCGAAAGAACAATATCTTCCCGGTGGAAATCAGGGTGCTGCCGGTTCGCGACACGGCCGGCGGCGTCATGGGTGTCGTGGAGATCATGCGGGACGACCGGCCGCGCCTGGAACTCGAAGAGCTCAGGCGCGACATCCAGCGGATGATACCGGTGGACCTGCTGACGGGACTTTACACCCGGCACAAGATCATGGAGTATTTTGAGGTGAAGGTCGAGAACGCCGTGCGATACGGATCGCCCCTCGGGGTGATGATGGCCTCCGTGAGCGACCTGGAGCCGATCAAAAAGGAGTTCGGCGGCAAGAAGGCCGAAGAGGTAATGCAGCGGGTCGGTTATCTCTTCCGGATGAACATGCGCCGGGGAGACATCAGCGGGCGGTTCGGACCGGAACAGCTGCTGGTGCTGCTGCCGAACACAAAAGAGGAGGAGACCCGCGCAGCCTCACGAAAGATGAAGCGGATCATCGAGGAGGACTCGACCCTCGTCATCCCCAAGCGGATAATGATCAAGATAGGTACGGCACAATACAGCCAGGACGATACCGTGACGACCCTCCTCTCTCGCGCCCAGAAGGAGATGGAAGAGGATCAGAACTGAGGTCGGCCGAACCGCGTCAGCCCTTTCACTCCGAACCGCGGCCTTCTTTACCCCCTACCGCGCCTCCCCCTTAAAAGCCCCGTCAAAAAACGGACGTGCCCCCCGGGCCGACTCTTCGGGCCGGATGATCGTCAGGACTTCGTGGTGGAGCATCTCGAAGTAGTTGACGTCGCTGGCGCCGACCGGCGGCAAGAGAGTGCGGGGCACAATGCGCGCGTGCGTCGGGAAAGCGTGGCTGTCCGTCGGAGCCGAATAGAGGGACATGTTGAAGCTCGCGAAGTTTATGGAGGCCAGGTATTTCAGGACGGCGGCCATTCCGCGGGCGAAGCCCGCGATGACGGACTCGGTGGCCTCGGTGATCGGGCCGGGGTCCTTAAAGACCGCCAGAAACTCGGTGATGCCCATGGGGGCGAACGAACAGAGCCAGGCAATGTTGCCGTCCTCGAAGACGAAGCGCTCCTGACGTCCTTTCTCCTGCCCGATCAGGTCCGTGAAATAGTCGGTTCCGTGCGCCTTGGTGTACTCGAGGCAGAGCCGGGCGTGCTCCCGCTGATAATTGGTGGGGAGGTCCCCCGCGACGAGCTGGATATGGGGATGCAGGATGCTGCCGCCCGCCGTCGGCATATAATTCATATTGACCGAGAGATACGCGCACGCGGCGTGGCGCGCGTTTATCAGCCCGAGATATTCCCGGCCCGCCAGGATGCCGTCTTCGAGCTCCCGGAGTTCAAACGCCTCCATCTTTACATAGTGCCCCTCCGTCACGACGGCAACGGCGCTGTGGGCGTCATACGGGAAGGCGTTCGGAAAGACCACGGTGTTGCCCCGGATCAACCTCCCCTCCGGCACTATGTCCTCCGGGAACCGCGGCGTCCTTTCAAAGACTGCCGGCCTGCAAAACGGACAGAACTGCCGGGTCACTTCGGCAAGCTGACTCTGGTCGGGAGGCGGGGGGAGAGCCACGGGAAAGTAGATGATCCGTGACGACCTTCCCGAGAGGGGATCGATTCGGATCTCGGTGGGTCGTTCGGTTTTCTGAAAGTTGTTGAAGGGATCGTAAAAGAGCGCGTTTCTCGTAACGGATCGAAATTCCATGTGTCAAACCCCCTTTCCGGCGCCGGGCGGCGGGTTTTTCTTGCGCCGCTCGCCGATCACCCTTACCACGACGTATATGATGATGACGGCGGTGATAAACGCGATGACAATGGTGGAGTAGAGGCGAACGAAGCTCTTCATCTCTTCCCACTGCTGTCCCACGTGGTAGCCGAGGTAGAAGATACCGAGGTTCCAGGCCGCGATGGAGGCTATGCTGTAGGCGGCCACCGAAAAAAGAGGCATTCGGGCGATCCCCGCCGCCACAAAGAAGAAGGGACGAAACCCCGGCGCAAAGCGGTTGGCCGAGATGATGATCCCGCCCCACCTTGCAAAGCGGTCCTCGAGGGTGCGGACCTTATCGGCGGAGAAGAACGAAAAATTCTTCCTGATGAAATAGTCCCTTCCCTTTGACCTTCCCAGCCAGTAGATGGAAAGCGAGCCCGCAAGGCTTCCGAGCGAGCCCGACAGGAACACCAGCCAAATGGGAAGGAGCCCCCTGCCGGCGAGGAAGGCGCCGAAGAGAAAGACGGTATCGCCGGGAAAAGGGGGAAAGACGTACTCGATGATCGAACCGATAAAGAGGACGACAAAGGCGATGGGAAGTGCCTGGGTCTGGAGGAGGTGGAGGAATAGCTGTTCCATCGTTACCACACGGATGTCCGCCGGGTGTCGGGTTCTCGTCCGGCGCCCTCACCGACGTACGCTCCGCTTATGGCGCGGGCGCAAAACTCCGGGATGACCTCCCCAAGCCGACCCCTCGTGTGTAATGTGTCGACCCCGAGAATAGTCGTGTCTGGTGACGCCTCCCCCTCCCGCAGAGACCTCCCGGCAGGCGCGGTCAAGATATCAAGGCGCCTGTCCCCGCGGCCGGACGTGCCGGGGGCCGTTTGAGGCAGACTTCGCAATCCCCATCGCCCGCGCGGGTCGGGGGAGTTGTCCGGGGGGGCGGCGGTAGCTACTTGGCGAGCGACATGAGCTGCTTAATGCGATCCCCGGAATCCCAATATTCGGCTCCGACCGACTTGTCGACGATCGTCCCCTCTTTGTCGATGATGTAGGTTGTGGGGATTCCCGAGATCAGATAGACGTCAGCCACCTTCTTGTCGCGGTCATGGAGGACCGTGAAGGTATAGTGGCTCGGGGAAACCATGTTTTTAAGCCGTGATGTCTCAAAGCCGTCGATGCTCACCGCGAGGATGACAAAATCATACCCCTTCATCTTCTTGCTCAGGCTTTCGATGGAGGGCATTTCGGATCGGCAGGGAGGACACCAGGTGGCCCAGAAGTTGAGAAGGACGACCTTTCCCTTATAGTCCGAGAGACGGACGTCGTTTCCGTCAACGCTCTTGAGCACAAAATCGGGGGCGGACGCCCCTACAACGGCCCTTCCGCCGGCCTCGGCGGGGGGGGCCTGCCTCCCGCAGGCAAAGACAACAAACAGGACACCTAAGAAAAAAACGGCCAAGACTAATAAGGGCTTCCGTGTTGGTCGCATGGTAATTCCTTTATTTCGGTTTTATCATTTATACCATAAACGCCGCGCAATCGCCACAGATATTTCCGGTCCGGCGGATTTTGGGGCTCGGTCGAAGCCCGGCTCCTTCAACGCGACGCCGGTGACAACGGTACGGCCGCACGCGGCGCCCTGCGCTCCGTCGGGCTTCTTGACTCCATTAAAATTGCCTAATGGACTTGACACACCGCCTTTTTTTACCTATAGTCACGGACACCATATACTCATACATTTGTGCAGGTCATCCCGGGCAGGTGTTTACATGATAAAAAAGTCCTATTTTTCCATCATCATCGCCGGTGATCGCTCAAAACAGGCCCATACGTTCCGCACCATCAACATTTCGAACTTTACCCTCATTTTTCTCGGCCTTGTATTCCTTGCGGCCGTTGTCACGTCTGGATTCATGCTCCACACCTATCTGAACACGACCGTCAAGATCAAGGAGATTACCGCCCTGAAGCAGGAAAACGGCTATCTCAAAGGCCAGATCGACGAATTCAGGGAGGCCTATGACCGGGTCTCGACGCGCATGGGGACGGTCAAGGAGATGGATGACGAGCTGCGGACGCTGACGATGGTCGAAGATGCCGAAGAACAACCTGACCCATTCGGCGTCGGCGGGCCGACGTACGGGGATGCGTCTTACAATGAACTGGAGCGACGCCACGACGACCTCTCCGCGCAGATAGAGCAGGACCTTGATCGTCTCCTGGTCCAATCCAAGCGACAGGAACAGAGCTTCAACGAGCTGACCTGCATTCTGGAAGAGCAGAGAAACATGATGGACTGCACGCCGGCCGTCTGGCCCACCAGGGGGTTCCTGACCTCGAAATTCGGCTTCCGCTGGGGCAGGCTGCACGCCGGCATCGACGTCGCCAACAAGGTCGGCACCATCATCACGGCGCCGGCCGACGGAATGGTAATCTTCGTTGGCATAAAACAGGGATACGGCAACTTCATGACCATCAGCCACGGCTACGGGATCACGACCAACTACGGCCACCTCTATTGCGCCCTGGCCAAAGTGGGTGACACCGTCAAGCGGGGGGATCGAATCGCCGAGGTCGGAAACACCGGCCGCACGACCGGTCCCCACCTCCACTACGAAGTGATGCTCAACGGGGTCCACGTCGACCCCCTCTACTATATCCTGAACTGAGCCCCGCGTTGCCGCCTCTCCCGTCCCCAAAACGTCTTATTTACCATCGCGTGGCATCTCTTGAGTCCGCGGGCTTGTCCTGCCCGTCAAGGGAGGCGCCACGTGTGCGACAGTCGAAAGCCCGGAAAGCCCCAAAAGCCCCAAAAGCCCCCAATGTCCAGTAGACCTCGATGTCATAATCTCCTGCAGACGAGCTCGCCGTTACCGATCGGAACCACCAAAGAGTCCACCCGCCGGTCGCCCAGGACACGGTCAATCATCCCCTGCAATTGCGCGGCGTGGCTGACGGCGTTGTCCGCGATAAGGATCCCGCCGCGAACCATCCGCGCAACCACCAGCTCATAGCACTCCAGGTAAACCTCCTTTTCGGCATCCAGAAAGCAGAAGGCGATCTCTTCAAAATCCCGAAGCAGCTGGCGCGCATCGCCGTGGACAAGCCGCACGGTCTCACGCATGCCCGCGGCCTCGAAGGTTTCGGTGGCTATCCTGACCTTTTCATCCAGTATCTCGATGGTGGTCAGAGTCCGCCCGGCATCCCGGCACGCCAGGCCAAGCCAGAGCGCGGAATAACCGCCGCTCGTCCCCACCTCGACGTATGCGCCGTCCGGCGCGCATCGGGCCATCAGCGCGATAAACCTCCCGGTCTGGGCCGGAATCTGCCGAAGACGGTGGGCCCGGGGGCCTCCCTCGGCCCGGTCGCGGGCATCGAGTCCTTCCAGGTAACGCATCCTGTCGCGGACGGGGTCGGGAATCGTATGAAACATGAAAACCTCCATGGCGTGGGGTGCCGGAGGGGGTGGGCATTTCGGCACCGCTTTGCCTCCACGTGCGCGTGCGCGATTTGTCCACGTCTCTTCCGGGCGGACGAGCTCGGTCAGGCGGGCGCAGGCCCGCGCGTCCGGGCTATTCCTATTCATGATAACCCCGGGGGCCGCTGCGGTCAACCATCCTCCTCATGACGGAAGCGGTGCGCCTGAAGGGGCTCGATGCGGTCCGGCACGGCCGCGGCAACCCGAAGGTTTATCGCGCTTTCTTTGTTTATATTTTATAAAGATGACAGAAGAAAGGAGACTGATATGAAAACACGGAAGTTTCTTTGGATAGGTCTTGCGGTCATCTCGGCGGCTCTATTTCTGGCATCGTGGTCTGCCGGGGCATATGCCGAGGAATCCGGAACGCCCGGGGGGCCGGCCATCATCCACAAAGATCGAAAAGACGCGGACCATGACGACGGCGGCATCGGGACGCACCGCGAGGACAGGTCAAACGCCAATCCGGCCACCGACGTCGCCGGGACGGACCATAAGGACATCAGTCGCGAAAGCGGCGACACCCGGACCTATCCCGGAGGCGGAGAACATCACACCGGCGATATCGGGGTAGACCGCGACAACAGTGACCACATCAGCGTCGTCATCGGGACTGACCACGGAGATATCAACCGTCACGACGAGGATGTGATCACAGACCGACGCGACAGAGATCACGACAACGACGACTGGGCGATCGAGCATAACGAGTCCCGGGGTGACGCCGATGACCACGACAGGGGACGCGTTGGACGAGACAGGAGAGAATACCCCGAGCATCGCGTCTACATCATAGGCGGCACGCGGGACCACACCTGGTATACGCACGACCCGTACGATAAGCTGGGCACGGTCTGGTACGAGACCGAGGGCGCTTATACAGGTGTCTGGACCCGCAGGAGGGACAGCAACGTCTTTGACGCGGTCTGGACGAACGGGGTGCGGCGCGTGACGGCCGTCCTGACGGTGGCCATGGACGGCGACCATGTGACCATATACCGGCGGTACGGCAGCGATGGATACGACTATGAATACACCGGTATCCTTTCGGGCGATGAAACGCGTGTCCGGGGAAGGGTATCCGGGGGCGGAGTCGTGAGAGCCAATTGGGAAGCGACGATCACCGGGTATCGGAGGTAGGAGTCCCTGCGGGCCCCGGCTATTTCAGGAATCTGCAGGCCCTCGTCTCGCCCAGGTCGCAGGCCTTCTTGAAGTTTTCCTGGGCCCGGTCCCCGTTGCCCATCCTGAGGAGAGCCGTCCCCTTCGCGAAATAGGCGGCGCCGGACGCCGGGTCTATCGACAGCGCATGATCGGCGCTGTCCAGGGCCCCCTCGTTATCTCCCAGGGAGGCCAGGGCCAGCGACCTGGCCACGTAGGCGTCCGGATCGGCCGGGTTTTGGGCGATCGCCTCATTGCTCAGCCTCAGCGCCTCCTCGAAGTTGCCCTGTATGATCTGCACAAAGGCGTCGTGAACCGCGGGGGAGGCGTTTTCCCGAACCTGGGGTGAGCCCGGGGAAGACGCCGGATTTGCCGGGGCCCGGGGTCGGCCGCATCCGTCGAGGAAGCGCACCCCCACGCGACCAGACAGAACATGAGCATCGAAAAGAGTCCCGTCTTCATCGGCATTACCTTTCTCGTATGTCCATAATGCTTCAGTATACCACGCCTTTGGGATTCCGGCGGGAGGGTTCGGCGGGTGAGCCGGGGCACCTAAAACTGCCGGTCCCGATTGACTTCGCAGCGCCCCCAAAATTTATGCGGGAGGGGGCTCGGCCGAGCCCCCTCCCGCCGCATTTCGACCGCCTACTGCAATCTCACTGACGCTACGCCGTCTCTTCCTCGATGATTTCGTGCTTTACCTTTTCGACGTCCGCCGCATAGTGTCGGGAGCCGACCAGAAAGAGGAGCCCGGCGCAAATGCCCGCCGCCGGCGCAATGAAGAGCGCCATCTTGACCCCGTAGGCCCCGCCGCCGAGGGCGTCGGAGATCAGGCCGATGATCCACGGCGCCCACCCTCCCCCGAGCAGGTAGATGACCAGGATAATCATCCCCCAGGAGATCCCCTTCATGCCGGGAGTCACCACGTCCTGGGTGATCGTGTGGATGGAGGGAAGGCCCAGCATCAGGAAGATCCCGAAGGCAAACATCAGAATCAGCCCGGGCCCCGAAGCGTCCGTCATCAGAGCGGGTACCAGGAGTGCCGCGGCAACCAGGTCGCCGATAACCGGCACGAGCATCCGGCCGCGCGGGTTGGACTTCTGCCAGAAATCCGCGAGGAATCCGCCCAGCGGGGAGCCGATGATGGCCATCAGGCTGATGATCCCCACCGTCATACCCGCTTTGGCCTCCGTGACGTTGTTGGTCCGCATGAGGAACGTGGGAAGCCACACGAGGATGGAGACCGCCATGATGTTGTGCATGGCGTGCCCGATATAGAGCCACTTGAGCGTGGGGATCTTGAAGAGGGAGACGGCTGAGGCCAAGAAGCCGCGTACACCCACGTCGGCATCCGTCCTCGATACGGTCTTGTAGTCCTTCAGGAAAAAGGCGGCGATGCCCAGGATGACGCCGGGTACGGCGAATACATAGAAGGGAGTCCGCCATCCTCCGTAATGGGTGGAAAGGTAACCGCCCATGATGTAGCCGAGGGCCGCCCCGAGGGGGACGAAGATGTTGAAAATGCCCATGGCCCGTCCCCTCGATTCGGCGGGATAGGCCGCGGTGATCATCGCGGTGCCGCCGGCCGAAAACCCCGCTTCGCCGACACCCACCATGATCCGGGGAGAAAGACGCCCGCGAAGCTCCGGCCCAGCCCGGTCACGAAAGTAAAGAGACTCCAGATAACGGCCATGATGGCAACCGCCTTTCGCCGGCTCCACCGATCGATGAGAAATGCTATGGGGAGAGAAAAGAACGAGATACTTAAAAGAAAGATCGTGTGGAGTAGCCCCGGCCTGGGTATCGGAAAGGCCGAGGTCGATGCGCATCGGCTCGAGAACCGCCGACATTACCTGTCGGTCCATGAAGTTGATCATCCAGAGGAGGGAAAGGACGACGAGAATGAGATTGGCGCTCATCCCCCCCACCTGATACTTTTTGGGTTTTCCCTTTTGCATTATTTCCTCCTTATGCCATGGTTTCTCTCCGCCTCCGGTACATATAGTGAGGTCATTTAAACAAGAAATGGCCGCAAAAGTCAATCGAATTTGCAGGCCGGTTGCCATCGTTGGGGCGGTTCCTGACGGATGGTCGTGAAGAATCATGTGAGGGGAGGATAGGTGCGACGAATGTTTCACGTCGGGGTTCGAAGGGAATGGGGTGCCTCTGTCCTTTAGCTGCTCCTCGGTCGCGGGCTTTTCGAGCCGAAAGGGCGAAGCGGCGGCGCGCGGAAGTCACACGGATGCATAGCGGGAGAAGGGGACTCGGCCTAGCGCTTGGCGGCCTTGACGCACTCGTTTGAGATGGCCTCCAGGGTCTCCATCACGTTCTTGCCGGTGAGCGCAACGGTGGAATATTCCGGGCGGTCGCTGCTGTTGAGGGTGGCGTGGAGCTCTTCGATGGGCGTGACGTCCGGAAGGTCGCGCTTGTTGTACTGGATGACGGTCGGGAAGGTCTCGAATTCCTTGCCGTAGTGAGCGAGGATGGCTCGCAGGTCCTTGAACGATTCGATATTCTCGGGCATCTTGGCCGCCTGGGAGTCGGCCACAAAAACGACGCCGTCGGCGCCCTTCATCACGAGCCGCCGCGTTTCGCCGTAGCTGACCTGTCCGGGAACGGTAAAGAGCTCGTAGCGCACCTTGACGTTTCCACCCTGGATCTTCGTCGAGGTGGAGAGGTCGAAGAAGTCGAAGAAAAGGGTGCGGTCGTCCTTCGTATTGATGGACATGAACTGCCCCTTGGCGTCCGGGGCAAGCTGGGCGTAGATGGCCCGCAGGGTCGTCGTCTTGCCGCCGAGGCTCGGGCCGAAGTAGACGATCTTTATGACCATCTCTTTCTTGTCGAAGTTAAAACGCATTGCGGTAATAAACCTTACGGAATCCTAATTTTTTTATATACCATCAGGACGGCTTTGTAAACAGGTATCTTTACGGCACTGGTGAATATTTCGGGGTGCGCGTCTCTCGATTGGTCAACCCTTCCCCAATTACCGTCAAACCTCCCATTTTCCTCATCGGGGGCTCGAAACCGGACCATGTCCCGGTTGGAGACAGCGCTCTGCCCGCCGACGATTAGAGAAAGGGATTATTCTCCCGCTCGTCCCTCACGGTTGAGGTGGGCGCAGGGCCGTAGTTGTGGCCCGGCAGGATGACCGTGTCGTCGGGCAGCGTCATGATCCGCTCCCTGATGGAGGCCATCATCGTCTTCATTGACCCGCCGGGCAGGTCCGTTCTCCCGACCCCGCCGACAAACAGGGTGTCGCCGGTAACGAGGTACGCGCCGCCGTCGTTGAGGCAGATGCTGCCGGGCGAATGGCCGGGGGTATGGATGACCGAAAGCTTGACGTTGCCGACCGAGATCGTGTCGCCGTCCGTGACGCGGCGATCCGCCGGCGGGGAAGTCCTGCCCCCGATCATCTTGAGGAATGCCTTGTTGGCAAGGCTGGTAAGCCACGATGCCTCGGCCTCGTGGATGATAATCGAGGCCTCCGTCCGCTCCACGATATCCGCGTTGCCCGAGATATGATCCGGGTGGGCGTGGGTGTTGATGATGTAGTGCACCGTCAGACCGAGCGATGCCGCCTCGGCCAGGATTCGATCGGCATCGGCCGCGGGATCGACGAGAGCCGCGCGCCCGGTTTCCTCGCATCCGAGGATGTAGCAGAAGACCGCGAGGCCCCCCACTTCAAGCTGCTTGACGATCATTGTTCACCTCGCTAGCCTATGCGCTGTCGGCTGCATACAGAGCAATAAGTATACCCCATGAGCCGGGTGAGCGCAACGCAATTGTGCCGCCCGGGCCCCTCTGGGAGGGGACGGGTCCGGCGGCCCGAGCGGCTCAGCTGCGGTGCCGTTGCGGAGTGCATCTCCTTGACAGGGGGATGGCCGACGCGGTACTATGATCGTATATCATCACTCAGGGAACTCCCCCCGTCGCCGGCGGGCGCTTGCCTCACCGTCGACGTGGTGCATCCGGCTCCGGCGAAAGGTCCGGGGGAGGGGCCGGCGGGGATGCCGCCCGGGACGACGCGACAATGGCAAAGATGCTTTTTTCACTACTGGCACGCAAAATCAAGGGGACGGCCGACGCAGCCGGTCATCGACCTCGTGCCCGGCTCGCCCGAGTGGGAGGCGCTCTGCCGGCGTTGCGGGGAGTGCTGCTTCGAGCTGGTATATGACGAGGATGATACCCTGATCGCCTCCAACGATGATGCGAGTACCTCGATTCGGACTCGCGGCAATGCGCCGTATACGAAAAAAGATTTGAGGTCTGCCACGACTGCATCAGGCTGACCGATAAGAATCTCCCGAGGTTCGACTGGCTGCCGGAGACGTGCGGCTACGTGGAGAGATTCGGGATCCGGGCGGGGAGAAGAGGCAAGTAGCCCCGAGCGCCGGGCGCGCGGTGACCTCATGTTACGCCGGCATCTCCGCCCCACCGGGCGGAGTTTTATTATTTTGTTTACAGACGGTGTCCCTTTTCGATAAGATAGGATTTCGCCGATGAAGGAGACGCGCGTGCACGAGCTGCCGATTACCGAGGATATCCTGAAGATCGCGCTGACCCACGGCGAGAAGAACGGCGCGAAACGGATCGTTCGGGTCAATCTGGTCATCGGGGATCTGACCGACCTGATCGACGAATGGGTCCAGCGCTACTTCGAGTACTTGGCAAAGGACACCATCGCGGCCGAGGCCAAGCTCGTCATCGAGCGGGTCCCGATCACGGTGATGTGCGGGCAGTGCAAGAAGCCCTTTGTGGTGGACAAGAAGAAGCTCGACTTCAACTGCCCGGTCTGCGGGACCAAAGGGGACGGAGCTGATCAGGGGCAGGGAGTTCACGGTCAAGAGCATTGAGATAGAGTGATTGCAGAAGTGCTGACAAACCTTTTTCCAGCAATAACGTCATACTCGTCATTGCGAGGAGCGTCCTGCCGAAGCCGCGGGGAGCCAAAGGCGCCGTGGCGGGATGTGGCAATCTCAAACGCCGTAACCGATGAAGCAGGAAAACCCGGCGTGTTAATCGTTTAATGAAAAGACCAAGGAGACCTATATGGCCGTAAAGCTCGTCACCATCAAGGAAGACATCCTCAAGGACAACAAGGAGATGTCCGCGCTCCTGAAGGCGCGTTTCAACAAGTCAAAGACCCTTGTCGTCAACCTCATGTCGTCGCCGGGGGCCGGCAAGACCTCCACGATCCTCAAGACCATCGAGAAGCTCGGGCCCGCGGTGAAATCCGCCGTTGTCGAGGGTGACATAACCAGCACCGTGGACGCCGACAAGATGGACGCCCGGGGTATCCCCGTCGTCCAGATAAACACCGGCGGCGCGTGTCATATCGACTCGGCGATGGTGGCCGAGGCCGTGGCCGATTTCGACACGACCGGGATAGACCTCGTCGTGGTCGAGAACGTCGGAAACCTCGTCTGCCCGGCCGAGTTCGAGGTCGGCGAGGACGTGCGGGTGATGATCCTGTCGGTGCCCGAGGGACACGATAAGCCGCAGAAATACCCGCTCATGTTCATCGAGACCCAGGCGTGCATCCTCAATAAGATCGACCTGATGCCCTACACCGATTTCGACATGGAGGCCTTCACGAAGACCGTCATGTCGCTCAACCCGAAGACGACGATCTTTCCGGTCTCGATGAAGACGGGCGAGGGCCTGGACGCGTGGGCGGCGTGGCTCAGGGAGAGGATCGACAAAAAGAAGAACGGATAGACGCCCGGCCGCCGCAGTCCCGCCGGGTCGGGGCCGCGGCGGGGCCGAACGGGCGGCATCGTTTTCCTCTTCACGATACACCGAAAGGAAAAAACCCACTCATGGACGCTCACTCTCGCGCTCAGCTCGATCGGATCCTCCATCCCCGGTCGGTGGCGGTCGTCGGGGCCTCGGGGAGCCCCGGCAAGTTCGGATGGATATTCCTGAAGTCGCTGGCTCACATCGGGTTTTCCGGAAAGCTCTATCCCATCAACAAGAAGAGCGACACGATCCTCGGGTATAAGACCTATCCCACCCTCTCGGCACTCCCGGAGGTCCCGGATATGGTCGTCGTCACGATCCCGGCCCGCAACGTCCCGGAGGCGCTCGAGGAGGCCCTTGCCGCGGGCTGCCCCGGCGCGGTCGTGATAACGGCGGGGTTCGGCGAGGACAGCGACGAGGGCAAGCGGCTGGAGGATCGCGTCAGGGAGATCGCCCGGCGGGGCATCCGGGTCATCGGCCCGAACTGCTTTGGCGTCTATTCCCCGAAGGCGGGCATCACCGTCATCCCCGGCTCGGGCTTTTCCCGGGAGTCGGGACCCGTCGGCTTCTTCGCCCAGAGCGGCGGCCTCACGGCCGACCTCGGCCAGGTCGCCATCGGAAGGGGCGTGAAGTTTTCGGCGATGGTCAGCTACGGCAATGCCGCCGACGTCAACGAGCTGGACATGCTGGACTACTTCGCCCATGACGACCAGACCTCGATCATCGCCGCCTATCTCGAAGGGGTCTCCGACGGCCCCCGGTTCCTCGGGCTGCTCAAAGAGGTCACCCGGGTAAAGCCGGTCATCATCTGGAAGGGCGGCACGTCGGCCACCGGAGCCCGGATGGTCATGAGCCACACCGGGTCAATGGGCGGGCAGGCGGCGGTATGGGAGGCCGTCATCAGTCAGACGGGCGCGGTGAGGGTGCGAGGGCTCACCGAGCTGATCGATACGCTGGCGGCCTTCAGCTGCATCTATCCCCGGGCGGGCAGTCGCGTCGCCGTGATGGGGGGCGGCGGGGCGCTGGGGGTAGAGGCCTCCGACCTCGTGGATGAGCTCGGGCTGGTCATGCCGGTCTTCGGCGACGGCGTCCAGCAGCAGATCAACACCCATCTCCCCGAGTTCGGAAAAAGCGCCAAAAACCCCGTGGACACGGGGACCCCCCTGGTCGGCGCCGATTCCCTCGTCGAGATCATGCGGATCATCGCCGCGCCAACCCGACGTCGACGTCATCTTTGTATTGCAGCTCCTCTTCCATTCCCAGGTGCTGATGCGGCGGGTCGCCGATCAGGCGCAGACCCCGCTCTCGGTCTTTGCCCACTGGCCGAAGCTCGCCGAGGGTGCCCGGGAAATCCGCACGGCCTCGGGCAAGCCCATCGTGGCGGTCCTTCCCCGGACCTCGATCTCTCAAAGCGACGAGGACCTCGAGCTCGAGCGGGAAATCCGCCGCGCTGCGGACGCCTTTCAGGACGCCGGGTGCGTCGTCTTCCCGACGGTCGATCGGGCGCTCAAGGCGCTGGCACGGGTGGTGAGGTATCAGGAATACCGGAAGAAGGAGGGGAGTGAAAGCGGCGGCGGATTCAACGTGTGATGAGGCGCCCGCTATCGCCCGCACGCGTCGCGGGCAGGTGGCGCTCAGGCGCCCGGCGGCACGCCGCCCCCGTTTCGCGGGGGCGGATGGTGCTCAAGAGAAACCTTCGGGCGTCTAGCTACTCGTCGGCCTGGCGGATCAGCGCATCGGACGAGAGCTTCGTCGGGCGCTTGTCCGCGGAGCCCAGGTCGCCGTCCTCGGGCCGCAACCCCAGCTGGAGAGAATCACCCATGACTTTGACGACGTTGTACTCGATGGGGTAAGCGGTGATCGAGCGAAATGCAAGGCAGCCCGACTTGCTCACGTCCTGGGGCGTGCTCAGCCCCCACATCCCGTCGCCGCACCCCGACCTCATAAAGATATCCACGAATGCCATCGAGTCCGGCTGCATCATTATCTGGGCGAAGGTGAAGTTGATGTCGGCGGCTCCCTCGACCTTCTTGGACTCCCCGACCAGCTTGTAGGTGCCGTCCACGGTGGCGGTGTAGAACTTGACGTCCGACACCGGATCGCCGTAGACGCTTGTCACGGCGCGAAAGGCGTCGTCGGTAAAGGTATAATCGCGGATGATGTAGTATACGCTCCCGTCCGGGTTGGTCGTATATTCCCTCTGGGGGCTTACCCAGTGTCCAACCATCATCCGGTTGACCTTCGCGGTCTTCCCGCACCCGGAGATGATCAACGGAAAGGCGATTGCGGCGATCACGAAGACAACGGCAAGGATTTTTCCTGTGCGTCGCATTATTCTATTCCTCCATGGAGGCGGCCACGGCGGCGACGATCGAGCCACCTTTTTCTTTCCCTTCATATACCAAAGACGAACCATTGTCAAACGATTTCAGGGGGCGGACCGCGGGCCGTGATTGCCGAGGTCGTTCCGAAACCGGCGAGTTCCCGGGCCGGCGCGCAGGCCGGGGCAATAAAAAATTTACACGACCGGGCGATTCTGCTACAATGGGTCGGCGCACAGGGGAGATGATATGTCGCGACGTCCAAACTGGTGGCTTCATGTCCTGGCCGGGATCTGGCCGATCACGTGGATTTCCGCCCGGGCAACCCGGTGGCCGGTGGTGGGGCCGCTGGTCGCCGCCCTGGCGCTTCCCCTCTTTTCAAGAAAGAATCTCAATATTTCATACATTCCCATCAATGAGGGACTCGGCGGGTTTCAGAGCTCCCACCTCCCGCGCGAGATCGTTCGGGAGCTGATCGAGCACTCGTCCCATCGGGTGATCATCGAGCGCTGCACCTGCCGGGATGCCCGGGACTGCAAGGAGCATCCGGCCACGCTGGGCTGCACGCTGCTGGGCGAGGGGACAAAAGAAATCGACCCCCGCATCGCCCGGCACGTCTCGGTGGCCGAAGCGCAGCAACACCTCGATCGGACGCTCGCCGACGGCCTCATCCCGATGGTCGGCCGCGTCAGGCTCGACAACTTTATCTGGGGCGTCAGGGACCGGGGGCATCTGCTGACGGTCTGCCACTGCTGCCGCTGCTGCTGCACGATCTTCGCCTCGGGAAAATATCTCCCCGAGGAGGCCGGAAAGTCGATCGTGCGCGCTGGAAGGGGTCTCGTTTACGATCGATCGCGAGCTCTGCACGGGCTGCGGCGACTGCGTCGGCGAGTGTTTCATGGGGGCGCTCTCGATGACCGACGGGGTCGTGGTGCGCGACGAGGGCCTCTGCAAGGCGTGCGGGAGGTGCGAGGCCGTCTGTCAGGCCGGGGCGACCCGGGGGGTCGTCACCGACCGGGAGGCGGCGATGGCGTCTATCACCGGCCGCCTCCGGGGCGTCGTGGATATTCGATAGGACGCTTGGGCCGGCCCTCGCAACTCCCGGCGCGGGCCGCCGGGCGAAGATGAGCGCAACGGCGCGAACAGAAGCGAGGAGAAACGATGACGGCGATTTTCAAGTACGGCCCGAATCGGACGATGGTCAAGCTCTCGGTGGCGGCAAGCTGGCCCCTCATGCAGGCGGCAAAGCGGCTCAGCAACGTGCCGGTGCTCAGGTGGCTCATCGCGCCGTTTTTCGCGCACCCGTTTAACCAGGTCACCGCGATCCCGATAAACGCCGAGATCACCATGCCCGACTCCGTGGCGCTTCCCAGCCGCGTCGTCGAGGAGATCCTGAAGCGCTCGTCGGATATCTTCGTTTTGGACGAGTGCATCTGCCGCGGGCTCCTCAAGTGCAGAAACCATCCCGCGGACATCGGCTGCATGGCCCTGGGCCCGGCCACCCGCCGGATGCACCCCTCCCACGGCCGTTTCGTCACGGTGGACGAAGGGATGGCCCACGTCAGGCGGGCGGCAAAAGCGGGGCTGATCGCCAGCATTGCCCACGTCTGGATAGACCCGGTGGCCTTCTGGACGGTGCCTTTTTCCCGGCTGATGTTCATCTGCTACTGCGACGACTGCTGCTGCCTCTACCGCACCCACATGAAAAACCGGGGGCCCGCGCTCGACCGCGCCTACAGGGGGCTGCCGGGCATCTCGGTGGTAGTCGATCGGGAAAAGTGCGACGGGTGCGGCGTCTGCGTCGAACACTGCTTCGTGGGGGAGCTGACGGTTTCGGAGGGAAGCGCGGTGGTGCCTCAGGGCTGCAAGGGGTGCGGCCGGTGCGTCGAGGTCTGCCCGAAAGGGGCGCTGCGCATCGAGATGGACGATATGGACGTGCTCATCCCCCGGATAATGGAGCGGATCGGGGAGGTGGCCGATATCGGTAACTGATGAATAACGCGAATACGCCCGCCTTTCGCCCGGCTCCAGGAAGACGGGATGCCGGTTATCGGGTGCATGCCCCTCTATCCGCCCGAGGAGCTGATCCACTCCTTCGGGGCGGTCCCGGTGGTCCTCTGGGGGCTCAAGGACGTCGTCCGGCGGACGCCGGCTGCCGATAAGCACATACAGAACTACGTCTGCTCTATCGTGAGAAACGCCGCCGAATTTCTCCTCACGGACGGCCCGATGAAGCCCTCCGGGCTCTTCTTCTACAACGCGTGCGATCCCGTCAGGAACCTCCCCGAGATCCTCGCCGACGGCTGGAAGGCGCGGGCCATGAAAGCGCCGGCCGTCTTTCGCATGCACGTGCCGGTACAGTCGCTCGATCGTGACTACGGGGCGGCCTACCTGAAGGGCGAGATAGGGAGTCTCATCGGGGAGCTCGAGCGCTTCTTCTCGGCGGATTTTTCGCCCGACCGGTTTTCCGAGAGCGTGGCGCGCTATGACGAAATGCGGAAGCTTGCCCGCGAGGCCGAGCTCCTCGTCGCGCGGGGGGGCCTCCCGTTTTCCGAGTTCGCCGGGCTCGTGATGGGAAACACCTATCTTCCGGTGGAGGACCGCATCGCCCGGCTTTCGGGCCTGAAAGAGAGGTGCGCGAAGGAGTCACTGCCTGCCGCGTCTCGTGAAGGGAAGCGGGTCGTCCTCACCGGCATCCACCCCCCGCCGCCGAAGGTGACGTCGATGATCGAGGCGGCGGGCATGACGGTCGTCGGAAACGACATCGCGGCGCTGGCGCGCTCCTATGGGGCCGGTCCCGGGCCTGCGGCCGACCCGGCCGAATATTACGTCTCGTTTTATCGCGACCATTTTCCCTGCACCACGCTGATCGGGTCGTCCGACCGGAGGGTGGATGGCCTCGTCGAGCTGGCCCGTGAGCGCGAGGCCTCCGGCATGATCGTCATCGGGGAGAAGTTCTGCGAGTACGAATATTTCGAGATTCCGCATATCGTCAGGCGCCTGGACGAGCGCGGGATAAAGACGCTCGTCCTGGAGTTTTCGGCCGAGGACGACAACCTCGGGCCGGTCAAGACCAGGATCGAGGCGTTTGCCGAAATGCTGTGACACCCCACAACGACCCCGTGAAATCTTCGATTTGGCGGGGGCCCCGGCGGGGAAGGGGAGAGTAAAAACTACCGTCTCCGGCATAGCAGTAATTTCAGCGGGACCGGAATAGAATCCGCAGGGGCGGTATACATGCCGCCCGTAAGACGGACACGACACGTCGTGTCCCTACGGGTGCTCGGCGGATCCGTGGATATACCCCCGCAGGGGCGGCTCCCCGGCGGCCGCCCGATAGAATTCGAATCGCGCCATAATTTCCAAACAGGGACTACCATGACCGCTCAAAAGCGTTTTCCTGAGTCCAAGGCAAACCTGACGAAAATCATGACCGATTATTTCCTCGGCAATCACACACGTGCCGCCGACGGCACGCCGGTCGTCTGGATCGCGGTCAACGCGCCCATCGAGATCCTGAACGGATTTGACCTGGTGGTGGTCGCCCCGGAGAACCATTCGGCCGTCTGCGCCGCCCGGGGGATCGGCGGCGGGCTCGCCGAAGAGGCCGAAGCGATGGGCTTTTCCATGGACCTCTGCTCGTACTCCCGCATCGATATCGGGAGCTTCTTCGGCACGGCCGACAGCGGCGGCATGGGGCTTCCGAGGCCCTCCCTTTTAGTCTCGGACAACAACAACTGCACGCTGCTGGTCAAGTGGTTTGACGTCTACCGGCGGGAGCTCGGGGTCCCCCACTTCGTGATGGACGTCCCGTTCTGTTACGGCCCCCAGCAGCCCAAAGACGTGGACTACATGGTGTCCCAGTTTTCGGATCTCATCGGGCTCATCGAGAAGGTGACCGGGCAGCGCTTCGACATCGAAAAGACAAAAGAGGCAATGGCCTTCACCGACGAGGCAAACCGGCAGTGGAAGCGGTTCTATGACCTTGCGCGGACGCGGCCGTCTGCCATTACCGCCTTTGACACCTTCGTCCATATGGCGCCCTACGTCGTCTACCGGGGGACCAGGACGCTGGTCAACCACTTCACGATGCTGGCAGACGAGGCCGAGCAGCAGATGCGCGACGGGATATACCCCGTGCCCGACGAAAAATACCGCCTCCTCTGGGACAATATCGCCCCCTGGCACCAGCTGCGGGCCATGTCATCGCGGCTGAAAGACCTTTCGGCGAATATTATCTATGCCACCTATACCTCCTGCATCGGGTCCGCCGAGGGCGAGATCGACGCCATCGAGCTTACCGATCCCGATCCTTTGAAAAACGTCGCCCGGATGCAGAACTTCACGATCTGCTCCTACGGGCTGGACCTGCGCTTTCAGGCGATGGCGCGCATTATCTCCCGATACGGGATCGACGGGGTCGTTTTTTCCTCCAACCGCAGCTGCAAGGTCTACTCGGTCATGCAGATGGACCTGATGCGGCGGGTCAAGGAGGCCTTCGGGATCCCCGCGGTGATGGTGGACGTGGACCATGCCGACGTGCGAAAATACAGCGAGGAGACCTTCTTCTTGAGGCTGGAGGCGCTGTTGGAGGAGATCGAGGGGGAGAGAACGGCCCACTGACCGCCTCTCACGAACTCGCCGTTCCGAAAAAATTCAGTTGACAGGCGCGACCCGGATATGCAAGAATACAGCCGACGCGATCGACTATTCGGCGGGACTCGACCCTGCCGCGAGGAAAGGAAAACCAACAAAGGAGCACCCATCCCCATGGGGTTTGCCTGAGTGAATCCGAAATTAATCGCATCCAACGGTTACGGACCGTAACACCATCCGTTCGCTTTTTTACGTTTATACCGCGGGCAGGCTTCGCTTGTCCGCGGTAGTCATATAGACCTCTCTCACAATCCAGTATCAGTCTAATCGTACCGATCGACGAACCCACCGGGTCCCGTCAGGGCGGGAGCGCCGCCCGTGGGGGAGCCGATATGCGCCGGTTTTTTCGCTGCGAGCTGTTTGAACCCGTAGGGACACCATATATGGTGTCCGCCGGAAGGGTTGTCGGGCTACGGCTAATGATCGTTTGTTCGGACGCGATGAAAAGCGTCCCTGCGGATTCAAACCGGGTTCGCGGACACGGCCGGCGGCGTCCGGTCGCAATTACTATAATGGAGGACATCCAGTGATACTCGTGCTCAACAAAGACATCACGGCCGAGCAAAAGGAGCGGCTCAGGGACGAGCTGCGCTCCCAAAACCTGATCATCAAGGAGATGAAGGGCGTGGAGGAGACGATCTTCGGCGTCGTGGGCCAGATCGCCAACGACATCCGCTATTTCGAGACGCTGCCCGGCGTCTTTCAGGTCATCCCGATCAGTAAGCCTTACAAGCTCGTCAGCCGCGAGATGCACCCGGCCCGCTCGATCATCGACGTGGGCGGCGTGGCCGTAGGCGGCGACCGGCTGGTGGTCATCGCCGGGCCGTGCGGCGTGGAGGGGCGGCAGCGCACGCTGGAGATCGCCCGGGCCGTGCGCGCCCACGGGGCCGTGCTCTTCCGCGGCGGGGCGTTCAAGCCCCGGACGTCGCCCTATTCATTCCAGGGGATGGGGGAGGAGGGGCTCAAGATACTGGCGGAGGTGAGGGAGGAGACCGGCATGGGCATCGTCACGGAGATGACGGCGCCGGCCCAGGCCGACCTGATGATGAAGTACGTCGACGTGGTGCAGGTGGGGGCGCGCAACATGCAGAGCTTCGAGCTGCTGAAGACGGTCGGCCGCCTCAACAAGCCCGTCCTCCTCAAGCGGGGGATATCGGCCACCATCGAGGAATGGCTCATGGCCGCCGAATATATCCTGTCGGAGGGAAACGACAAGGTCATCCTCTGCGAGCGGGGGATCAGGACGTTTGAGACCTACACCCGAAACACCCTTGACCTCACGGCCATCCCGGTGGTCAAGAAGCTCTCGCACCTTCCGGTCATCGTCGATCCGAGCCACGCCACCGGCATCCGGGAAAAGGTTTCCCCCATGGCGCGGGCGGCCATTGCGGCGGGGGCCGACGGCATCATCGTGGAGGTGCACACCGAGCCGGAAAAGGCGCTCTCCGACGGGCCCCAGAGCCTCTATCCCCACCAGTTCGAGCAGCTCATGCGCGATCTCTCGGTCATCGCCCCGGTTGTCGGAAAACAGCTCGACTTCGGCTACATCGAAAAGTCCCGCATCATGGCCCGGCCCGTGGGAAAGGCCAAGGCCCCCGCGCGGGCCGTCTACCGCGGCGCCCCCGGCTCTTCCGGACACCGGGCGGTCGCCCAGTTCTTCGGGGCCGACCTCAGCGACCCGCGCTCGACGTTCGCCGAGGTCTTTGACGCGGTGTCGGGCGGCCAGGCGGCCTTCGGGGTCATCCCGCTGGAAAATTCGCTCACGGGCAGCATCCACGAGAACTACGACCACCTGATGGCCCACGATCTTTCCATCGTGGGCGAACTGACGCTCAGGATCGTCCACAGCCTGATCGGTAAGAAGAACACGGCGACCGCCGACATCAGGCGGGTCTACGCCACGCCCCAGGTCTTCGAGCGGTGCGCGGGCTTCCTCGAAAAACATCCCGAGTGGGACGCCGTGGCGGTCAAGGACACCACCGCCGGCGTCGCCCGGGTCAAGGAATCCAAGGGGAAGCACGAGGCGGCGGTCGGAAGCGTTGAGAGCGCCGCAGCTCTTCGATCTTTCCGTCCTCAAGGAGGGGATCGAGACGAGCCCGCGAAACTTCACGCGCTTTGCCGTGATCGCGGCCGAAGACCCGTTCGAGGGCCCCAGGGAAAAATCGTCGATCATCTTTTCGGTGAGCGACCAACCGGGGGCGCTGTTTCAGACGCTCAAGGTCTTTGCCGACCGGAACATCAACATGGTCAAGCTCGAATCGCGGCCCGTTGCCGGACAAATCGACGAGCTACCTCTTTTACGTCGATATCGAGATCGATATCAACGATCCGGCTTACGCGGACCTGCTCGATGAGCTCAAGAAAAACACCCAGTACCTGAAGCTGTTGGGGAGCTATCGGAAGGGGGCAACGATGTGACCACCCTAATAATGAACGCATTCCTGGGTGCTACGGCGAGGAGAAGGACATTCTCCTTACCGGTTTTATGCCGATATGTTATGATATGCGAAAAACGAGAGGAAGTATGAATCTGCGAAAAGCAGCGTTGCTTGTGGCGACCGTCGGCATCTGCTTCATCCCCGGGATTATCGGCTCGTTCTTCACCGCCCCGGCGATCCCGACCTGGTACGCCGGGCTTGTCAAACCGACCTTCAACCCCCCGGGCTGGATCTTCGGGCCCGTCTGGACGCTCCTCTACTTCATGATGGGGGTCGCCTTGTTCCTGGTCATCAAGGACGGGTTGACTCCTCAAAGGGTGAGGGTGGCCGCCGGCGTCTTTATCGTCCAGCTTGTTCTCAACGGCCTCTGGTCGTATATCTTCTTCGGCCTCCGGTCGCCCGGGTGGGCGCTGTCCGACATCACGGCCCTTTGGCTCTCCATCGTCCTGTGCATCGTCCTCTTCCTCCGGATATCGAGAGCGGCCGGAATCCTGCTTCTCCCGTATCTGGCCTGGGTGACGTTTGCCGCTGTGCTCAACTCGGCGATCTGGCGTCTCAACGGGTAGCAAGGCTTCGCGCCGTCAAGAACGATCTCGATGGAGACCGTCGGTGTGAGAGAACGCGTGACAACCTCTATGTACGGGTGATACAGAGACATGATAAGCTGGCTATTCCTCCTGATCGCCATCCTCTCCGAGGTGGCCGCGACCATCAACATGAAGCTCTCGATGGGGCTCACCCGGGTAATCCCCATTATCGCAATGGTGATACTGTACGGGATCAGTTTCGGGTTCCTGGCGCTCTCGCTCAAGACCATCGACGTGAGTGTGTCGTACGCCGTCTGGTCGGGGCTCGGAACCGCCGTCATCGCCGTGGCGGGATACTACATCTTCGGCGAGCCGTTGGGCGGCATGAAGATCGCCTCGATCTGCCTGATCATCATCGGGGTGGTGGGCCTCAACCTCGCGGGGCATTGACACCCCCGTGGGAGAGGAGGAGTGAAGGAACCGAAGGTTAAATGGAGATGGGCGATTTCATCCGGATCACGGGAGAACCCGTAGGGGCACCATATATGGTGCCCGAAATCGCTGACGCGACCGGCGCGATCATAACGTCGCCGGAATCAAGATGAATTCTAGAGGGACATCTATGCCCTTGGAAACTCCAAGTCGGAGGGCAGCGCGGTGGCCGAAAAAAACAGATGAAGACGGGCGTCGCCTATTTCGAGACGAGAAACCTCAAGCACGTCCGGGAGGATCTTCTCGACATGGTGGCGCATAACTGCACCTTCGTCGTCCACACCATGAGCGAATACGACCTCAACTTCAACACGATGGTGATGAAGGACATCGTCTCGCTCTCCCACGACCTGGGGCTGGAGGTCTACATCAACCCCTGGGGGGTGGGACGGGTCTTCGGCGGCCCGGAGCCCTACTCCCACTGGATTGCCGAGCGGCCCGACCAGTGCCAGAAGACCAACGACGGCGCCCACGCCCCCATCGCCTGCCTCAATAGCCGTCCCTTTCGGGACTACGTGAAGTACTGGATCGATCAGGCGGCGACGACCGGCGCCGACGTCGTCTTCTGGGACGAGCCCCATTATCACTATACCCACGAGATGCTCTTCGGCAGCGCCGGCGCCGACCGCTGGGCGTGTGCATGCGATCGCTGCCGGGCGATGTTTCGGGAGCGGTTCGGGCGAGACCTCCCGGCGGTGCTGGATGACGACCTCATCCGGTTCAGGGACGAGGTCGTGCTCGACCTCTTTTCGGAGATCACCGGGCATGCCGCCGGACACGGCATGAAAAACGCCGTCTGCGTCCTGCCCGACGAGAACCCGCTGGTCGGCCTTTCCACGTGGGACCCGTTGGCCGAAATACCCACCCTTGACATATTCGGGACCGATCCCTACTGGATGGTCTTCGACCGGCCGCTGGAAAAGTACGTCCGGGACACGACGCGGCGCGTCTCGGATATCTGCCGCAGAACGGGAAAGGAGGCCCAGCTCTGGGTGCAGGCCTTTCTCATCTGGGCGGGGAGGGAAGACGAGGTGGGGCGGGCGGTACATATCATGGCCGAGGAGGGCGTGACCAACATCGCCGCCTGGGCCTACCTGGGCTCGGCCTACTGGAACCACAAGTGCCAGGACCACGAGAAGGTCTGGGAGATACTGGGCCGGGCGTTCGGCGAGGTGGCCGGGAAATAAAAGGCTTGAGCGCCGGCGGAATATATGATAAAATAAATCATGATTTAAATGGGAAGAGGGGAGAGTCGCCTCGTGCTGTCGTCTGTGCCGCGCGGACAAAAGAGAGGCAGGACGATTTTCCCGACGAAATCGACAGGGGAAACGCGTTTCACCTTGACGCTCTGCCTGTTTTCCTATATAAAACACTGTTAATGCGCCGCGGGATGAGTGCGCGGCCGAAATATTAGAGACTACTCGTTTCATCGATAACGAAAGAGTCACCGAGGTAACCGTTGCTGTACAAATCGCCGTACGACACCTTTTCAGATTTCATCATCGACAGGGATAAAGATCTGTGCATCAACTGTCGTGTCTGCGAGCGACAGTGCTCATACAAGGCACACATATACGATCCCGAAACCGATTCGATGAAGGAAGATAACCCCAAGTGCGTCGACTGCCACCGGTGCGAGGCCCTCTGCCCCACCGGCGCCCTTTCGATCCGTGAAAACCCCCGGAACTTCAAGGCCAACGCCAGCTGGACGCCCTACTACATCAAGAACCTCTACAAGCAGGCCTCCACCGGCGGTATACTCCTGACCGGGATGGGTAACGACAAGCCCTACAGGATCTACTGGGACCACATCCTGCTGGACGCGAGCCAGGTCACCAACCCTTCCATCGATCCGCTGAGGGAGCCGATGGAGCTGATCACCTACCTCGGCCGCAAGCCCGACGCTATAGACGTGGTCAGGGAGAACGGGAAGCTCAAGCTCAGGACGCCCATCGAGCCCCAGGTGAAGCTCAACTTCCCCATCGTCTTTTCGGCCATGAGCTACGGGGCCATCAACTACAATGCCCACCTGGCCATGGCGACGGCCGCCAAGGAGTGCGGCATCCTCTATAACACGGGCGAGGGCGGGCTCCACCCCACTCTCTACGACTTTGGTCCGTGGACCATCGTCCAGGTGGCCTCGGGCCGCTTCGGCGTGCACGCCGACTACCTGAACGCGGGGTCGGCCATCGAGATCAAGATCGGCCAGGGGGCAAAGCCGGGCATCGGCGGCCACCTTCCCGGCGAGAAGGTGAGCGAGGGGATCAGCCTGACCCGGATGATCCCGACCGGGACCGACGCGCTGTCGCCCGCTCCGCACCACGATATCTACTCCATCGAGGACCTGCGCCAGCTCATCTACGCCCTCAAGGAGGCCTCCGACTATACCAAGCCCATCTCCGTCAAGATCGCCGCGGTCCACAACGTGGCGGCCATCGCCTCGGGTATGGTGCGGGCCGGGGCCGACATCATCGCCATCGACGGGTTGAGGGGCGGTACGGGCGCCGCGCCCCTCATGATCCGGGACAACGTCGGGATACCGGTGGAGCTGGCGGTGGCGGCGGTCGACGACCGGCTGCGACAGGAGGGGATCAGGAACCAGGCGTCGCTGCTGGCGGCCGGCGGTATCCGGTGCAGCGCGGACGTGGTCAAGGCCATCGCGCTGGGGGCCGACGCCGTCTATATCGGGACCGCCGCGCTGATTGCCATGGGGTGCGGGATGTGCCAGAAGTGCTACACCGGGAAGTGTCCCTGGGGTATCACGACCAACGACCCCTACCTGGCAAAGAGGCTCAACCCCGATATCGCCACCGAGCGTCTCATCAACCTCATCCACGCATGGGGCCACGAGATCCAGGAGATGCTGGGCGGTATGGGCATCAACGCGATCGAGAGCCTGAGGGGCAACCGCGAGAGGCTGCGGGGCGTGGACCTTTCCCGGGCGGAGCTGGATATCCTGGGGATCAAGCACGCGGGGGAATAGAACTCCAAAAAAATCTTCGATTTTTTTTGGAAAAGAAGGCACCCCGAAAAAGCGCCGCTTTTTCGGGGCCCCGCCGGGAAAGAGAGAGAGGAGAAACGTCAGGTGTTGGTCGATCGCACCGTTTGGTCGATCATGTTTGGACCCGTAGGGGCGGCATACATGCCGCCCGGAGGCCGCCGTATAAGGGGGACATCCGAGTCTGTCGAGGACCCTCTGCATAACGACGGTAGCAAAAATAGCAAAATTTACGAGATAACCCCATGAGATACGTCGTCGCAAAAGAGGAAGTCTGCATCGGGTGCCGGCTCTGTGAGATCGCCTGCATCGTGGAGCATTCCCGGACCAAAGACATCGTCAAGACCTACCGGGAAGACAACCGTCCCATTTCCCGGGCACACGTGGAGGAGGAGGGGCCGGTCTCCTTTTCGATCACGTGCCAGCACTGCACGGACGCCTGGTGCGTTTCGGCCTGCATCACGGGGGCCATGCAGAAATATCCGGACGGCAGGGTGCTGGTGGATATCGACAAGTGTGTCGGGTGCTGGTCGTGCGTCATGGCCTGCCGGGTCGGTGCCATCGCGATGGACGAGGCGGGCCATAAATCGGTCAAGTGCGACCTCTGCGGCGACCGGCCCATCCCGGCCTGTGTGGAGGCCTGCCCCAACCGGGCGCTGATCGTCGTCGAGGAGGAAGTCGGATGAACTACGTCATTATCGGCGGCGGGGTGGCGGCCCTGGGGGCCATCGACGGGATTCGGTCGCTGGACGAGAAGGGGACCATTACGCTGATAACCGACGAGTCGTTTCCCCCCTACTCGCGGCCGGGGATCAGTTACTGGCTGTCGGGGAAACTGGCCGACTGGGGGATGCCGCTGCGCGACGAGGCCTTCTACCGGGAGGCCCGCGTTACCATCCTGACCGATACCCGGGCCGTCTCCATTGACACTCAAAAGAAAGAGGTCGTCACGGACCGCGCGGGGACGATCGGCTATCATAAGCTGCTCCTGGCCACGGGCGGCACGTCCATCGTCCCCCCCATCGAAGGGATCGAGGGCGCCGACATGGTCTTTAGCTTCACCACCTATAACGACGCCCTGACCATCTCGGCGAAAAAAGAGAAGATCAAGCGGGCGGTGGTGGTGGGTGGCGGCCTGATCGGGCTGAAGGCGGCCGAGGCCCTCAACGACATCGGCATTGCGGTTACCGTCGTAGAGCTCATGGACCGGATCATGTCTCTGGCCTTCGACAAGACGGCCGGAGACCTGATGAAGAAACGCCTCGATAAGGCGGGGATCTCCGTGATCACCGGCGATTCGGTCAAACGCGTCGAGACGAAAGACGGGGCGATATCGGCGGCCACGCTCGCGTCGGGCAAGAAGATCGATACCGACGCCGTCGTGGTGGCCGTCGGGGTAAAGCCCAACACGGCGCTTGCCGCGGCAGCCAACATCCAGGTGAACCGGGGCATCCTGGTGGACCAGTACCTTATGAGCTCGGCGGCCGATGTCTTTGCCGCGGGCGACGTCGTTGAGGCCTACGACCTGGCGGCTAAGGACCGCCGGGTGACGCCGATCCTGCCGAACGCCTCCCGCCAGGGACGGCAGGCCGGGCGCAACATGGCCGGGGCCGCCGAATCGTACGAGGGAGGCATCCCGATGAACTCTATCGGATTTTACGGGCTTTCGTCCATCAGCGTGGGCCTCATCAACCCGCCGGACGATGCGGGATACCGCGTCGTGACGCGCCTTGACGAGGAGCACGACATCTACCGCAAGCTCGTCTTTTCGGGGGACAGGCTCGTGGGCGCGGTCCTCGTGGGGGACGTGGCCCGGGCCGGGGTCTTCTTCGGGCTGGTGAGGGACGGAACGCCGGTGACGGGGCTGGAGGAAAAGATGCTCTCGACGGACTTCGGTCACGTCCACTTTGATCGGGAGGTCAGAAGAGCGAGGTTAACGCGATCATGAACCATACCTATCAGAAGGATATCTCGGGGTGCGGGCTTGCCGGCGTCATCAACAAGAAGGGCGAGCGCATCTCCGGCTCGGTCGTCACCAACGCGATCTGGAACCAGCACGACCGGGGAAACGGCCTGGGCGGGGGCTTTGCCGCTTACGGTATCTATCCCGACTACAAGGAGCTCTACGCCTTCCACATCATGTACTCGCATGAAAAGGCCAAGCGGGAGACCGAGGAATACCTCAAAGAGAAGATGATCATCCACCACCTCGGCAAGATACCGATCCGCGAGACCGAGAAGATACAGAAACACCCCCTGCTCATGCGCTACTTCACGCTGCCGTCGCTCTCGGACGAGGAGCGCCAGAAGGCGGACACCGGAGTCGTCACCGAGGACGACATCGTGGTGGAGCGGGTCATGCACATCAACCAGGAGATCGAGGGGGCCTTCGTCTTCTCGTCGGGCAGGAACATGGGAGCGTTCAAGGGCGTCGGGTTCCCGGAGGACATCAGCGAGTTCTTCATGCTCGACGAGTACAAGGGGTATATCTGGACGGCACACAACCGCTTCCCGACCAACTCCCCCGGCTGGTGGGGCGGGGCGCACCCCTTCACGATCCTGGACTGGTCCATCGTCCATAACGGGGAGATATCGTCCTACGGCATCAATAAGCGCTACCTGGAGATGTTCGGGTACAAGTGCACGCTCCTGACCGACACCGAGGTGGTGGCCTACATGCTCGACCTCCTCATCCGGCGCCACGGCCTCTCCTACGAGGTGGCCTGCAAGGCGCTGGCCTCCCCCTTCTGGCACGAGATCGAGTTGATGGACGAGGACGAAGCCCAGGCGCTGGCGGCTATCAGGATGGTCTACGGGTCGTCGCTCCTCAACGGGCCCTTTGCCATTCTCTTTGCCAACAACCGGGGGCTCGTGGGACTCAACGACCGGGTGAAACTCAGGCCGCTCCTTGTCGCGGAAAAAGGGGACTTCGTCTACATGGCATCCGAGGAGAGCGCCATCCGCGAGATCTGCCCGGACCCCGAGGAGATCTGGGCGCCCATCGCCGGGGAGCCGGTCATCGCACTTTTGGACGACGGGGTCGTTACCGACAGCAGGTCCGAAATGCCCGTCGGACTGCAGACGACCGGCGCGATCTGAGGGGCCACCAGATGCGGGGATCACAGATGATTCGGAAGAAAAACGGCGTGGTCAGGATCGATTCGGCCGGCGTCTATTACCGGGACCTCAACAAGACCATCAGGGACGAGATCGGTGCCGGCGTCCGGCACTTCGATCTGGTCAATGTCAACGGCCAGCGCTACATCGCCGACGCGATCAAGGCCGAGGTCACCATCGACATCCACGGGACGCCCGGCCAGGACATGGGGGCTTTCATGAACGGGCCGATCGTGCGCGTCCACAACAACGCGCAGGACGGCGTCGGCAACACCATGGACGGCGGTAAAATCGTGGTGGACGGCATGGTGGGGGACGTCTGCGGATACGCCATGCGGGGCGGCAAGATCCACATCAAGGGAGACTGCGGCTACCGGGTGGGAATCCACATGAAGGAGTATTACGAGAAGGTCCCCGTGATCGTGGTGGGCGGCAAGTCCGGCGACTTCTTCGGGGAGTATATGGCCGGCGGAAGGCTTATCCTTCTGGGGATGTATTCGCGCCATCCCGAGCGCGCCATCACCGGGCTCTTCATGGGGACAGGGATGCACGGCGGGGCCATCTTCGTGAGGGGTAAAGTCGACGAACACCGGCTGGGCAAGGAGCTCGGGGTGGCCGAGCCCAACGAGCAGGACAGGGAAATACTCGAGTTCTTTATCGCCGATTTCGCCAAGGACTTCGACCTGGACGCAAAAGAAATCATGTCGGAACCGTTCTATAAGTACTACCCGAAATCGCTGAGGCCCTACGGGAACCTCTACGCCTACTGAGGAAGGCGACGGGATACGACCCCTCCTTGCCTGCGGCGGGGCGGGGTTTTTTACTGCCTGCGGCAGGGTGCGGATCGGTTCGTCGCGCCGCGCCGCCGAACCGAGCTCACGGCGTCCGGCGACTCCGGGCTGTATGCCGGGCCGGGCGCACCCCGCTTTAACCGCCAGGAAACGCAAGATTCCCCTATCAATTCAGAAACGTTTTTTGTTGAATAGTCATCGTTAAATCTGTATACTGTACGCAAAAGTCATCGTTGCCGTCCCGGTTTCATGCTACCCGCTTCTTCCTCTCTATCCGGCGGTACCGACACTCACCTCTAACGATTCAGGAGCCGGCAATGGCGGAAAAAACCGTATCAAATATCGCGATCCGAGCCACGATAGACGCGACAAGCGAGATCCTGGGAGATAACGGCCTCAAGGCGCTCCTCAACTACGCGAAGCTCGGCTACATCCTCGACAACATCCCCGACTATTCCTTTACCAAGAGCTACGAAGAGCACGAATTCAGCGCCCTGACGGCAAGCTTCTATTCCATCCTCGGCACGTCCGGTGCCAAGGCCCTTTTCAGGCTTATCGGCAAGACTATCGGCCTCAAGGTACTGGCCTCAGGCGTCTTCGACTCGTTCAAGGAGTTGCCAACGGACGAAAAAGCCCTCAAGGTAATCGAGATATACGCGGCGGCCTCCGGAAAGGGGAAGGCGTTTCGGGAGGGGGATACGATTGTATACGACAACCCCCAGTGTACGGCCTGCACGGGGCTGAAGGACGATACGCCGGTTTGCACCGCGCTCAACGGCGCGTTCGACGAGTTCTTCCGATGGGCCGGCGTAACGGGGAAGAAGATGGTGGAAACGAAATGCATCGCAATGGGCGATGCGACCTGCCGGTACGAGCTGCTCTGAAGATGCCATGCGCGTACGGATCGGTCGTATGCGCATATCATACACCCGATGAATTGCTCTTTTAATACACTCCTGACAGGTGAATAGAATGGCAGAAAAGACGGTTGCAAATGTTGTGTTACGGATCACCCTGGACGCATCCGAGGAGGTGCTCGGCGCCAACGGGCTCAAGGCGATCCTCAACTATTCCAAGATGTCCCACCTCCTGGAGAATAAACCCGACCATTCTTTCGAGAAAAACTTCACCGACGATGAGTTCCGTGCCATATCATCGAGCTTCGTCGACGTCCTCGGTCTGGACGGCGGGCGGGCGATCTTCCGCCTGATCGGAAAATCGATCGGCAAAAACACGATCAAGATCGGGGCATATGAATCGATCAAGGAGTTGCCGCCCGACGAGAAGCTCTTCAAGGCCATCGAGCTCTACTCGCTGGTCTCGGGCAGGGGCAAGGTGACCAGGGAGAACGGCGTGATCGTCTACGACAACCCGCAGTGCACCATATGCGCGCACGCCAAGCACGACCACCCTATCTGCAGCCTCTACAACGGGTATCTGGACGTGACCATCGAGTGGGCCGGCATAAAAAACAAGAAGACCGTGGAGACGGCCTGCATGGCGATGGGCGACAAATCGTGCCGGTTTGAGATCCTGGCGGTGGAATGAAGGCCTGACCGACAGAAAGGCTCGGAAGTCGAGTGAAGAAAAGCCCCGGGAGGGGCTTTTCTGTTGGGTTTTCTTTTGGCGGCGGATCGTTACCGGGGTGTGTCGGCCGTCGATCAACCCCTTTTGGCCGGTTTCTTCGGCCACGGCACGATCATCGAGACCCGCTTTTTGTACTCCTCGTACTCCTTACCGAAATCCTTCAGGAGCCTGGTCTCCTCGAAACGCCTGATATAGAGCATCCCCAGGGGCAGGAAGACGGCGATGATAATGAGCCCCCCGATCGTCCCCCAGATGAGCGCGAGCGCCGTATAACAGGTAAACGCCCCGAAGACCATTGGGTTTCTTGACCAGCGGTACGGCCCGGTGACCACCAGGTGCTCCGTCCGGGGCGAGACCGCCATGCCGAAGCCCTCGGCCGGGCCCCCCTTGCCCCGGGTGACCAGAAAGAGGTTGGACCAGAAGACAAACGAGAGCCCCACGGCCCCGATCGGCACGGCGAGCGCGAGCCTGAGCGCCGCGCCCGCAAAGGACGGCAGGCCCAGCCACCGGTCGACGGCCCCCGACAGATAGTAGAGTCCCACCGGGATCAGGATCGCAAAGAGCGTCCCGCCCACCAGAAAACCCGCGATATGCCTGAGAACCTTTTTCGTATTCATTTCTTCATCACCTTTTTAACCTCGGGGGCGTGGATGCGCTCGTGCTCGGGCAGGGCGCTCAGCAGCGGACGGGCGTAGTTTTTGAAAGCGACCGATACGTTGTTGCTCCCCTCGATAAAGTGGTCGGGCATTTCCTTGGTCCCTCCGGTCACCTCGTCCAGCCCGACCAGGTTGTAGCGCACGGCATAGTCCCCGACACGCTCGATGGCGATGGAGCCGTCCACCCGGTGCCAGGTGGCAAACTGGAGCGCCCACTCCCCGACCTCCCGGGCCTCCTGGGCGTCCACCTCGCTGACGCATCCGAGGAAGGAGCGCTGGAGATACCCGAAGGTATCCGACCGGACCCGCTTGATCTTCAGCCGGTCCTTGATGAGGTTTCCGAGCGCGTCGCCCAGCGAGGTCATCCCCGAAAGCTGGATGTTGCCGTGGGCGTCGTGCTCCATACGGTCGGTCAGGGTGGTGATGACCGGTTTCTTGTCCTCGTCCCCGATCCCCTCCGAGACCGCCACCACGCACCTGCCATGCCGCGATACCACGGACTCCACGTCGTTGACGAAGCGCTCCGTGTTGAAGGGGCGCTCGGGCAGGTAGATGAGGTGGGGGCCGTCATTGTCGTATTTCTTGGCGAAGATCGAGGCGGCGGTCAGGAAGCCGGCGTTCCTCCCCATGACGATGCCGATGTATACGCCGGGCAGGCTCCGGTTATCGTGGTTGATGCCGGCGAATGCCTGTGCGACGAAGCGGGCCGCCGACCCGTACCCGGGACAGTGATCCGTCACCAGGATGTCGTTGTCGATGGTCTTCGGGATATGGATGACCCTCAGGTCGTATCCGGCCGTGATGGCGTTCTCGTTGACGATGCGGCACGTCTCGGCCGAGTCGTTTCCACCGATGAAAAAGAAGTAGTGGATGTCGTGGGCGGTGAGGACCTCGAAGATCCGCGCGCAGTCCTCGGCGGTGGGCCGCTTGCGCGACGAGAGGAGGCCCGCGCCCGGGGTCCGGGACACGACCTCGAGGTTATGGGTCGATGCCTGGGTCAGGTCGATGAAGGTCTCATTCATCAGGCCTTCCACGCCGCCCACGGCGCCGTAGAAATTGGTGATGTGGGGGTAGCGCCTGGCCTGGAGGACGGCGCCGACGAGACTCTGGTTGATGACCGCCGTCGGGCCGCCGCCCTGCGCGATCACCGCTTTTCCGCTTATCTGGTCCATACCATGTGTCCTCCCTGTTCTGCCTCGGTCGATGATACATATCTATCTATCACGAACAGGTCCGAAAGGCAAGGGGCTGCTTTCAAAATCATGGGAAAGGGATTGACGCGCCGGCGCGGCGGTGATATAAGGGCCTCATTAAATTTTTAAGGCACGTATATGGCCACCACATCCTTTGTCACCGGCGGCACCGGGTTCATCGGCACGAACCTTGTCCGGCGGCTCCTCGCCCAGGGGCACACGGTGCGGCTCCTTGCCCGCAGCCCCGCCAAGGCGCGGGCGCTCTTTGACGACGAGGTCGTTGTCATCCCCGGCGACCTGAGCGACGGGGAGGCGCTGGCCCGCGGATGCCGGGGGGCCGAGGCCGTCTTTCACCTGGCGGCCCAGGTCGGGGACTTCGGGCCCAGGAAAGGCTACTACCGGACCAACGTCGAGGGGACGCGGGCGGTCGTTTCGGCCGCCGACCGGGCGGACGCGGGCCGCCTGATCTACATGAGCACCAACGCGGTCACCGGGATCAAGCGCACGTTCGTCACCGATGAGTCCGCGCCGTATACCCGGACCGGCGGGCACTACGGCATATCCAAGGGGATGGCCGAGCAGATCATCCGGGATCGGCACCGCGAAAACGGGTTTCCGGGCGTGATCCTCCGGCCGCCGGTGGTCTACGGCCCGGGGTCTGCCAACTGGATCCTGCGCCCGCTGGGACTAATGAAGCGGGGCACAATGGTGCTGATAGACAAGGGCCGGGGGCTCTGCTGGCACGCCTTCGTGGATAACCTCGTGGACGCGGCGCTGCTCGCGGCCACGCACCCGAAGGCACCCGGGGAGGTCTTCATCATCAGCGATGGGAAGGACGACACCACCTGGGGCGACTACTTCAACCGCCTTGCCGGGATCGCCGGCTACGGCCCGGTCACCGCAAACGTCCCCAAACCGGTCGCCGTGGCCGTCGCGCACGTGAGCTACGGGCTCTATGCCGCTTTCGGCATACGTCCGAAGCTGACGCCCCTGGGTGTGGGGATCCTCACCTCCGGTGCGCCGGTGAGCATCGAAAAGGCGCGGACGGTGCTCGGGTATAAGCCGAAAGTCGATCTGACGGAAGGGATGCGCCGGGTGGGGGAGTGGCTGAAGGTCGAGGCGCCCCAGTATCTGAATTCGACGGGTGGACATTCGCGATAAGGAGGAAGGGACGCCGTCGCGCAGGGGCGGCAGCGCCTATACATACGAGCTAACGGAAAGAGGCGGGGCCATATGTGGCCCCGCCTCTTCTTATCTTTATCACTGCCGCCGTTCGGCCAAACGGGTTAAACCGTCAGGAGGCCGGCGACGGCTCGATGCAAGTCCTGTTGTCGTACATCTCCACATCAATCTACTTCTGGCTCATCGGCTCCAGCTTGGGCTCGATCGGGGGCGCGGGCGGCGGAGTAACCGGCGCCGGCTTTCCGGGGATGTCGAACATCAATGTCCCGGCAATTCCCATCACGAACACGCCGCTGTCAGATTCGAAATCGCCCGGGGACGTCTGAAACGGGGTCACGCCCAGGAAAGAGTCCACCACGACCGCGCCTTTCACGTTGGTCTTGGTGTACTGCGCGAAGAGGGAGAGCGAGGCGTCGACGCCCGGGGCGATCTTGCCGGAGAGGAGCTCAAAGTCGGCCAGGGCCTTGACGAGATAGCCGTGGCTCAGGTCATCTTCAAAGCGGATGAAATTGGCGTTGCCGAATTTTTCGGAGTAATCCACACGCCCCCAGACGACCGGCCCGGCCAGTACGCGGACGTTCAAATCGCCCCCCCATATCCCGGACTTGAATTCGCCGAACGTGCAGGAAATCCCGGCAAGCGGCGTCAGGGTCTGCATCCTGAAGTTGACCGTATCGACGGGCGAGGTAAGGATATTGACGGTGTGGTCCGGGTCGGTGAAGTTCAGTGACTGGTAGTCCCACCTGAGGCCCGGCGACCACCGAGAGGTCTTTATCAAGCTCGGCGTCCCTGATGAGGGCGTACGACACCAGCAGATCGGCCGACACCCAGTGGAGCGTACCGTCGGCATCCCACTGCCTTGTGCCGGAGCCGAACCCGCCATTATAATCCTCGTCCATCTGCGTGTCCGAGCCGGAAAACATCCAGTCGCCGTCAAGGGACACGGTGAGCCGGTCGGTCACTTTGAAGGGGAGCTCGGTGGCGAGGTAGAGTCGGCCCGTCTTCGGCAGGGTCAGATCGCAGTTGCGGATGCAGGAGCAGGTTTACGTCAGTTGAGAATTCCAGGGTGGGCTTCTCAATGTCAAGGGCGCAGCCGATCCTCAGCGTCGGCGCAAAACGCGCATCCGTCCGGGACGGACCGGAGGAATCGGCCGCGAATGCGGCCGGGACAAAAAGGGCCACACAGAATAAGGCCAGGAATAAGGGAACGAGCTTCTTCATCTTTTACCTCCTCCTCATGGGTAGTCCAATACTCACATGCCGACTCAATCGTACGTACTTCTTGACTCAACGATGGTTAAGCCGGCGCATCGATGGCGAATTTTATCATCGTCACCGGATGCAGTCAAGCAGAGATGTAATGTTATAATGGAAGAGAATATTTCGGGATAATCCAGGGAGGTAATCCATGAAGCCGCGCGTTTCAATTATCACCATCGGCGTTGATGACCTCGAAAGGTCACTTCGCTTCTATCGGGACGGCCTCGGCCTTAGGACGGAGGGGATTATAGGGACCGAGTTCGAGTACGGAGCAGTTGCCTTCTTCGATCTGGAATCGGGAGTAAAGTTCGCGCTGTATCCACGTAAGAGTCTTGCCATGGATTCCGAGGTCCCGCTCGGTCCCCATAGCGCAACCGAGCTGTCACTGGGGCACAACGTTTTGTCCCCGGAGGAAGTCGATGCGGTTATGGAGCAGGCAAAGAATGCAGGTGCGGTTATCGTAAAACCGGCTCAGAAGACTTTTTGGGGAGGATACGCCGGATATTTTCAAGACCCGGACAACCATCTCTGGGAGATCGCGTGGAATCCGCAGATGTTACCGTCAGAGTGATGAACTATAAGGGAGAGAACGGGCGGCATATATGCCGCCCCTACGGCTTGACACCCCACAAAGCAGGCTTTGTGGGGGCCCCATCGGGAGAGGATAGAAACAACGCGAAACGGGTGAGGGCCTGCGCCGGGTGGGGGAGTGGCTGAAGGTCGAGGCGCGGGAGTATCTGAATTCGGTCAAGCGAGATAATCGGGAATTGCGTAAGAAGCCGAGCTACGTTATTCTCGCGTTCGTCGGGGAAGTGAAACCCATTCAGTTTGGATATGATCGGCCGACCAGAGGCGGTGGCAAACACGATATTGACGGGCCAAGTACATAAAATCGGGATAACGAAACGATACCGTCATCCAGTAGCACTCGCCGGATTACGGGTAAACGAACGGGGAGGCGATGAGCCCCCCCGTTTTGGTTCTCTTCCGGCCGCCGGACGGCCGCCTCTTTTGTATCTGCGGTTGTCGTTCTCTGTTTACTTAGCCTGCTTTTCCATGATCATTTCTATTGCTTTTTTCAATGCCCGGTTGAATTCATCCGGGCGATCGATCATCAGGAAGTGGTCGGCGTTCTCTATGACGATCGCGTCGAACGAGTACATATGCCTCCGGTTCGCTACGTAGTCGATGGGCTCCAGTTGTCCGTTCACGTCGACGACGGGGACGCGGACTTCGTCGAATATCCCGGCCGCTTCCCCGGTGATATACTGCGACAGATACTCGTGCATAGCGCTCAGGGCCACCGCGGGTGGTGCGGATGACATATCGCCCAGGATCCACTCGCGGAGAGAGGGGTCCGTTTTGGGGAAGATCATTTCGGAGACGAACGCTCGGCTCCCGGGCACGAAATCCTTTTTAATCGGTGCCATCATCTCCTCCATTTTTTCGGCCTTCAGGGGGTATTCGATGTTTCCCAGCGTATCCACGCCGATGAGCCCGATCACCCGGTCCGGCATGAGCCGGGCGGCCTCTGCAATGACCGCGCCGCCCATTGAGTGGCCGATCAGGATTACACTGCGGCTGTTCGTTGTCTCCACCACAGCCTTAACGTCTTCCCCGAACGCCTTCATGGTGTAGGTCGTGCGGGACAGGCCCGAGTGGCCGTGGCCCGCGAGATCCAGTACGATAACGCGATGATTTTTGGAGAAATATGGTATTTGTGCCCGCCAGTAGCGGGCATCGCAGCTCCAACCATGTACGAACACGAGGGTTGGCTCGCCGGTGCCATATACCTCGTAGGAAATAGGCGTACCGTCTTTAGAAGGAATGACATAAGGCCATTGTTCTTGTGCACGCACCACCCCAAGAGCGGAAAACATGACCATCGCGCAAATGAGCGTTCCCATCGAATAGGTAGCAACGCGTGTGCGGTAGTTCTCCTTCCTTGAACCAACCGGCTCCGTTTTATATTTCATGCATTGTTCTCCTTTGCCTTGGGCGTTCCCGCTCGAACGTGAGGGTGAAAAAAGGTCGCGTTCTTTGCGGCCCCGTCGGGGTGGGAACCCAAGCCTGATATGTTCCTGTTACCTCTTCAGCACTTTGTTGAAAAAGAAGACATACGCGCCCAGGCGCGTGTAGTCCGCAGGGCCCGAGAACCTGAGCGCCGTCATGCCCGTCGAGCTGTCGATCGTACCCGAGCCGATCCTGCCGATCGTCCAGCCCGAGGCGTCCTCGACGCTGCCGTTGTCCCGGATGCTGCCGATGGTCCATCCGGACGCATCCTCGACGGCGCCGTTGTCGCGGACTCGGCCGATCGTCCAGCCGGAGGCGTCCTCGACGCTGCCGTTGTCCCGGATGCGGCCGATCGTCCAGCCCGACGCATCCTCCACGTCGCCGTTGTCCCGGATCTTTCCGATGGTCCATCCCGTTGCGTCCTCGATAGTGATGTCGGACTGCGCCTGCGCCGGCAGGGCCGCCGCGGCCAGCATGATGGCAAAGACAACGAAGAGAGTGCTTCTTTTCATGGTTAGAGCCCCCAGAAGGCGACGATGGTAACGGTAAAGTCCGAGACGGTAAAGTCGACCGAGCGGGTGTAGCCCATCGGGTCCCCCCCGATCTCGATCGGCTGGTCCTGGGCCGAGGTGATCCGTATCCCGTCGGCCAGGTAGTCGATGATGTCGCTGCTGAAATAGGTCCCCTTCCAGATCTTGTGAAGGTGGCGCACGGCGTCCCCCGTGTCGAGGTTCACGATCCTCAGGTGCATCGTCCCCGGCACCTTGGCCGCATACGGAAAGACGCGCATCTTGTAGCCGAAAAAGGGGATCGTGCCGGCGGCGACGATGGAGGCCGGCCCGTGGTAGATGATCGTGTTGTGCCGGTCGGTGATGGGAAAATAGTTTCCGTGCCGGTCGGGCTTGTAGAGCCGCGATCCGGTGAACGTCACCTCCACCTCGGGGATGTTTGCCCCCTCCACGAACTTGGGGATGGTCTTGGTGGCGGCGGCCACGAAGTAGCCGAAGAGGTTTCTCATGACCGGGGCCAGCGGGGAATGCCGGTATTCCTTATTGAGGTCATAATAGTCGTTGAGGATGTGGGCGTCCCAGCCCATCCCCGCGAAGGGGCACAACAGGCCCCCCACGTCGATGAGGCAGCTGGGGGCGTTGAAGAAATACCCTCCCTTTACTACGTGGGCCAGCTGCCCGAGCCCCCCCTTCACCCCCACCGCGTAGGTCCAGGCGTTGCCGGTCCCCAGCTTCAGGATGCCGATGGGCGGCACGGGCCAACGCGCTCCCGAGCGCACGACGTCGCGGATCGCCGAGATCGTGGTGACGATCGTCCCGTCGCCCCCGCCGGCAAAGATCACGTCAAAGCCGCCCGCCAGGATCTCGCTCACCGCGTCCCGCGCCTCGGCCAGCGAGCCGGTGGCCCAGATCTGGTTTCTGGGGATGATCCGTGCGACGTCGTCGATGAGGGAGTTGGTGAACCGGCGCGCGTTCCTGTTGAGGAGGACGGCGACGTTGCGAGTGCCTGAAGCCATATTTTAGAGAAGCCCCCTGGGATGCTTTTTGCCGCCGGCGGCCCCGGCAAGCCCTGAAATGGTAGGCGTTTTTTTATTCCATGTCAAACTAAAAATCTTGACTGCCTTTTTTGGGGGGTATATGATACCGGGTAATGATAACCACGCAGGGCGGTGCGCTACGGAACAGCGGGTGAAAATCGCCGGGATCCAGTTTGCCATCACCGATGCCGTCGAGCGCAACGTCGCTCGCGCAAAAGAGCTGCTGTCCCTTTCTCACGAACAGGGAGCGCAGCTCGTCTCGTTTTCAGAGCTCTTCAGCGTCCCGTGGTTTCCCCACCGCCCCAAGGCGGACCCCGCCCCCTTCGCCCAGACGATCCCCGGTCCGCTCACGGATGAGTTTTCAAGGCTCGCCGCAGACCTTGACATGGTTATCGTGGTGCCGCTGTGCGAGCGGAAGGGTGCCCGGTACTTCAACTCGGCGGCGGTTATCGACGCCGGCGGCGCGCTCCTGGGGACCTACCGTAAGGTGCATGTCCCGCAAATTCCCCTCTGGCACGAGAAGGACTGCTTCGCGCCGGGGGACCGGGGCCTGCCGGTCTTCAGGACCAAATACCTCACCCTTGGTGTCCAGATCTGCTGGGACGTTTTCTTCCCCGAGGGGAGCCGGGCGCTGGGGTTGGCGGGGGCCGAGCTCATCGTTTGCCCCACGGCCGCGGCCATGAAGACCCACGAGCGCTGGCAGACGGCCATCGCGGCAAATTCCATCGCCAACGGCGTCTTCTCGCTTCGGGTCAACCGGACGGGCAGCGAACAGAGCCAGGACTTTTACGGCGAGACTTTCGCCACCAACCCGGACGGGGAGCTCATCGACGAGCCGGCCGGCATGAACGACTCGGTGTCGCTCTTCGACATAGACCTTGCCGAGGTGCAGAGGGCGAGGTCCCTGTGGCCGTTTTTCACCGACCGGCGTCCCGACGTGTACCGCCGGGAGACGGCCGGCAAAGGCAAGCGGTAGGTGGACACGGGTAATGTATCGTTTCGGGAGATAACTCGTTTGCATCCCCCGGGATTGTCTGGTATAATAATAAAAGGGGAATGCTCGGGCATTCCTCTATAGGAATATCGGCCGGAAGCAACTCCGGCCGGAGAGTCAACAGATCGCCGTCCCGGCCGCCGTGAAGGCCCGGGGATACGGCGTCATAGATAGAAGGATACACTTACCCAGAAAAGGGAGGGTTCCCAATGACATTGGAAAAGAAACTCTGTGCCGTATGCGCATGGAGGAGAAACTGCCAAAAGAAATTCTCAAGCTCATCCGGGGTATCGGGGGCCCTGTACTGTTCGGATTTCACCAAGGATCTTTCCATCAAGGATGAGCCGCTGGACCGAGCTTTCGACGAGAAGATGAAGGAAGCCGAGATGAAGAAAAAAGACAAATACTGGAAGTGGTAACGGGAGCGGCTCATATTGGTAAAGGAAAATCTTCGCGAGATTATCTCCGGTTCTCTGCGTAAACTCAAGGAAAGCGGTTTTATTTCAACGGATCCCCTCCCTGTCGCCCAGATAGAGACTCCCAAGGATCCCCGCCACGGCGATTTTGCCACCAACATCGCCATGATCCTGGCATCCGCCGAAAAGAAAAACCCACGGCAGCTGGCCGAGCAGATCGTGGACGCCATGACTCAAAACGGGCGCGCCACCGGGGAAGGGCTTATTAAGAGCCTGGACGTGGCCGGGCCGGGCTTCATCAACATCACCCTGACGGAGGATTTCTGGCGCGGTATCGTCGGCCGGGTCCACGCCGAAGGAGAGGCCTACGGCAACGTCGATCTCGGGCGGGGCAGGCGCGTTCAGATCGAGTTCGTCAGCGCTAACCCGACGGGGCCGCTGCACGTGGGCCACGCCCGCGGAGGTGTCGTCGGCGACGCGATGGCCTCTATCCTTTCTGCCGCCGGATACGAGGTGAAGCGGGAATATTACATCAACGACGCGGGCTCCCAGGTCGAAAACCTCGGCAAGAGCGTCTTTGCCCGCTATCAGGAACTTTTCGGCCGGAGCAGTTGTCTTTGAAGATAACTACTATCAGGGCGACTACGTCAAAGACATCGCCCGGAGGATCAGGGAGACCGAAGGGGATCGGCTCCTCTCGATACCGGCCGGGGAAGCGGTCGCTCTCTGCAAAGACGCCGCCTGCCGGGAGGTCCTCGACCAGATAAGGAAGGACCTTTCGGACTTCGGGATCGTCTATGACGAATGGTTTTCCGAAAAGAGCCTCTATGACGAGGGGCTCGTGGACAAATATATCGAGGAGTTCAAACAGCGCCGGCTGATCTACGAGAAGGAGGGGGCGCTCTGGTTTGACACCATCGACTACGGCGACGACAAGGACCGGGTCGTCATCAAGAGCGACAAGGAGCCGACGTACTTCGCCTCCGACATCGCCTATCACTGGGACAAGTTCCATCGGCGCGGGTTTGATATCGTCATCAACGTCTGGGGCGCCGATCACCACGGCTACGTCGTCAGGATGAAGGCGGCGGTCAAGGCGATGGGCATCGCGCCCGAAAACCTCATCCTGCTGTTGGTTCAGCTGGTCAGCCTGGTGAGGGGGGGAGTGCCCGTAACGATGTCCAAGAGGGCCGGTGAGTTCGTGACGATCAGGGACGTCATGGACGAGGTGGGCAAGGACGCCATGCGCTGGTTCATGCTCATGCGCAGCTACGACTCTCACCTCGACTTCGACCTGGACCTGGCCACGAAGCAGTCCCAGGAAAACCCGGTCTACTACGTGCAGTACGCCCACGCCCGGATCTGCTCCATCATACGGCAGGCCCAGGAGGCCGGGCTCGGTCCGGTCTCCGACCCCGCCGTTGCCGACCTCTCCCGGCTGGTGCTGCCGGAGGAGCTCACCCTGATGAAGATAGTGGCGCGGTTCCCGGACGTGATCTCAGACGCCGCCCGGGAGATGGAGCCTCACCGGGTCATCTTCTATGTATTTGAGCTTGCCTCCGAGTTCCACAGCTACTACAATCATCACCGGGTGATCACGGAGGACCGTCCACTGAGTGTCGCCCGCCTGGTCCTGATGGCCGCGGTCGGTATCGTTATCAGGAGAGCGCTCGTCCTCGTGGGAGTATCCGCCCCCGAGCGGATGTAACGGCACGCAGACGTATTTATTTCATGGGTTAAAAGGGGGTATGACATGAAGGGAAGAGATATGAAATACTTCACCGATGATGACGACGAGAGAAAGGTACGGGACTATCGTAAGGCCAAGGAATCGTACGAGTTCGCGCTGGAGCCGCGCCACGTGGCGCTGCTGGTGGTGGTTGGCGTCATCGTCGGGGTGCTGGTATTTTCGGTCGGCTATATCACCGGCAAGTCCCAGGCCCTCAAAGGTATAGAGACGGCAAAGCTCCCCGGCGAGGAGACGGGCCTCGTCCCGACTCCCTCGGGCGACACGGACAAGGTGTCGGAAGGCGGAAAAGCCGGACGTCAATTTTTACGACACGCTCGGCGGGGGAGAGGTGAAGACCGAGGAGCTGGGCTCCTACACCCCGCCCGGCACGGCGCCGGAGACCACAAAACCGCCGACGGACGTCGCCACCGGACCCAAACCCTCCGACAAGACGGAGGCAGCCCTTTACTTCATCCAGATGATCACCACCAAGGACAAGAAGAAGGCCGACGCCCTGGTCTCGTCGCTCAAGACAGACGGCTATCCCGCCTACTCAAAGGACCTCGGGGATGGGACCACCCGGGTGGGGATCAAGTGGTACAAGACCAAGGACGAGGCCGAAAAGACCCTGAAGGCGATCACGGCCAAGGAGAAATACAAGAGCTATAAACCGGAGATCGGGACGGGCTGGCCCTAAAGTCACCCCGCGAAGCAGGCTTCGCGGGGGCCCCGACAGGAGAACACGAACGGCCGATTTGTAGCGTAGCCGCTTAGCACTATGGCGTCTATCATGCTCTGCTGGGGTAGCACGCAACCCACTAAAACTGCTCTTTCCGTGGGGCCGGTTGGCAGAGAGAAAGAAAAGCAACAGCGAATTATCGGTCCGGTCGTGATTTCTTCGGGGTCACGATACCAACCGCAGGGGCGGCATATATGCCGCCCGGAAGATAACGACATTTTACGCGGCCGCAACAAGGAAAACCGAATCGATGCCCAGCTGTGACCATCAACGTCGAGATATGCAAGGGCTGTGAGCTCTGCGTGGAGGCGTGTCCAAAAAAGATCATCATCATCGGAGGCACGCCCAACGGCCAGGGCTACTTCACGGCAGTCTGGGAGGACGACGGCAAGAAATGCACCGGGTGCGCCCTCTGCGCCGAGATGTGCCCCGATATCGCCATTGAGGTGTTCAAGTGACCGATACCCATTCCCCGGCACCTGAGGGCAGAAGGGAGCTCATCAAGGGCAACGAGGCCATCGCCATGGGCGCGCTGGACGCGGGGCTGAAGTTTTATTTCGGCTACCCCATCACTCCCCAGAACGACATACCCGAGTATCTCTCGTTTCACCTGCCCAAGGCCGGCGGCGCCTTCATCCAGGCCGAGAGCGAGATCGCCTCGATCAATATGGTGTTGGGGGCCGCCGCCACCGGCAAGCGCGCCATGACCTCCTCGTCGAGCCCCGGCATCTCGCTCATGCAGGAGGGGATATCCTATATGGCCGGAAGCGAGATTCCCGGCGTGATCGTCAATATTTCCCGCAGCGGCCCGGGGCTGGGCGGCATCTCACCCTCCCAGGGCGACTATTTTCAGGCGACCCGCGGCGGCGGTCACGGCGACTACCGGACGCTGGTGCTTGCGCCCAACTCCGTTCAGGAGCTCTACGACCTGACGATCACCGGCTTTGATCTTGCCGACACCTATCGAAACCCGGTCATGATCCTGGGCGATTCGATCCTCGGCCAGATAAAGGAGCCGATGGTCCGCCATAAGAACATCCCGCCGCCTCCCGCGAAACCCTGGGCGCTCACCGGGGCCGACGGCCGCCCACCCCAGCTCCTCAAGTCGCTCTACCTGGCCGAGGGGGAGCTGACGGTCCACAACTGGAAGCTCAAGGAGAAATACGACTCGATGGCAAAGGACGCCCGGTTCGAGACCTATCTTGTCGACGACGCCGAGCTGATCGTCTCGGCGTTCGGCTCGGTCTCCCGCATCGTGCGCACCTCCATCGACCGGGTGAGGCAAAAAGGGATGAAGGTGGGCCTCTTTCGCCCGATCACGCTGTTTCCGTATCCCCAGGCCCCGTTGTGGGAGCTCTCGCGCCGCGTCAAGGAGTTCTTCGTGGTGGAGCTCAACACGGGCCAGATGGTGGAGGACGTGAAACTCTCGGTCATGGGGGACGCGCGCGTCGACTTCTTCGGCAACCCCCCCGGCTCGATCCCGTCGCCGGCGCAGCTGGAAGCGCTCATCGAACAGCGGTACAAGAAAATCGGGACCTCATAGGGTCCCGGCAAGACAAAAACCCGGCCTGAGCCGGGTTTTTTTTGTGCCGAAACCGTCCGCCCGTCGAACGCGCCCCCGCATTCAGTTGACTAATCAATCGGCTCGATTTACAATAGTACCATCCACTGATTTCCGATAATGGAGCATACGCCATGCCGACCATACAGGCGCTCAAAAAGAAGCATCCCGAGAAGTTTGTTTCGGAGGACGAGGTATTTGCGAACGTCCACCGGGGTGACCGGATCTTCATCAGCACGGGGTGCGGGGAGCCGCAGTATCTGGTGGGTGCGCTGATCAAGTTCGTGGAGTCCCACCCGAAGGCGGTGTTCGACGCGGAGGTATTTCAGGTCTGGACGCTGGGTGTGGCGCCGTACACGGACGACAAGTTCAAGTCGAATTTCAGGCACAACTCGTTTTTCATCGGGAACGACACGCGGGGCGCGGTCAACCGGGGTGCGGCGGACTACACGCCGATATTTTTATCGCAGGTGCCGGGTCTTCTGGACCGGCGGATGATACCGGTGGACGTGGCGCTGGTGCAGGTATCGGTGCCGGACGCGCACGGGTACGTGAGCCTTGGGGTGAGCGTGGATATCGTGAAGGCGGCGGTGCAAAACGCGACGACGGTGATCGCGCAGGTGAACAGCCGGATGCCGCGGGTGCACGGGGACGGGTTTGTGCACGTGGACGCGATCGACTACATCGTGCCGCACGACGAGGAGCTGCTGGTCTACGAGGATACGACGCCCGACGAGATAGCGCACGCGATCGGGCGGTACGTGGCGCGGATCGTGCGGGACGGGGACACGATCCAGGTGGGGTACGGGAGCCTGCCGAACGCGATCATCGCCAATTTGGAGAACAAGGAACATTTAGGGGTGCACACGGAGCTTTTTTCGGACGGGATAGCCGAGCTGATGCAAAAGGGAGTGATCGACAATTCGAGAAAGACGATCAACCGTGGCAAGACGGTGACGACGTTTTGCATGGGGAGACGCGAGACGTACGATTTCATCAACGACAATCCGGCGATCGAGTTTCGGACGGTGGACTACACGAACGATCCGCTGGTGATCGCGCAGCACCGGAACATGGTGGCGATCAACAGCGCGCTGGCGGTGGACCTGACGGGCCAGGCGACGGCCGAATCGATCGGTACGACGTTTTACAGCGGGATCGGGGGCCAGGCGGACTTCATGCGGGGGGCGATATTGTCGCCGGGAGGCAGGACGATATTGGCGCTGGCGTCGACGGCGGAGAACGGCAAGGTATCGCGGATCGTGCCTTTTTTGCGGGAGGGGGAGGGGGTGACGCTGAACCGGGGAGATATCCACTACGTGGTGACGGAGTACGGGATCGCGTATCTGCACGGCAAGAACATCCGGGAGCGAGCGATGGAGCTGATCGCGGTGGCGCACCCGGACTTTCGGTCCAAATTGATCGAGGAGGCCCGGCGCCTGTCACTGATCTACAAGGACCAGGCCTTCATCCCCGGCAAGGAGGGGTGGTACCCCGAGTACATCGAAAACTACCGCACGACGGGCTCCGGCCTCACGATCTTCCTCAGGCCGGTCAAGATCAGCGACGAGGGGCTCCTCAAGGACTTCTTCTACGACCTCTCGGACAAAAGCATCTACCGGCGCTTCTTTACGCTGCGGCCGGATATGCCGCACGAGCGGCTCCAGAGCTACGTCATTATCGACTATACCAAGGAGATGGTCATACTTGCATCGGTCATGAAGGACGAAAAGGAGGTCATCGTCGGCATGGGGCAGTATATCATAGAGGAGACCTCACTGACGGCGGAGGTTGCCTTCATCGTCAAGGACGAGTACCAGAACCGCGGGATCGGCACGGAGATCCTCACGTACCTCACGTATCTTGCCAAGCGGCGAGGACTCACCGGTTTCACGGCGGAGGTCCTGGTCGAGAACAAGCCCATGATCCACGTATTCGAGAAGACGGGGTTCGACATCGAGAAGCGGGCCTCCGAGGGCGTCTACGAGATGAAGATGAACTTCGTGGATTAGGCGGATATGGCCGAGGACATCGCATACAACATCGAGCAATTGAAATCACGCTATCCCGAGAAGTTTGTTTCGGAGGACGAGGTATTTGCGAACGTCCATCGGGGTGACCGGATCTTCATCAGCACGGGGTGCGGGGAGCCGCAGTATCTGGTGGGTGCGCTGATCAAGTTCGTGGAGTCCCACCCGAAGGCGGTGTTCGACGCGGAGGTATTTCAGGTCTGGACGCTGGGTGTGGCGCCGTACACGGACGACAAGTTCAAGTCGAATTTCAGGCACAACTCGTTTTTCATCGGGAACGACACGCGGGGCGCGGTCAACCGGGGTGCGGCGGACTACACGCCGATATTTTTATCGCAGGTGCCGGGTCTGTCTGGACCGGCGGATGATACCGGTGGACGTGGCGCTGGTGCAGGTATCGGTGCCGGACGCGCACGGGTACGTGAGCCTTGGGGTGAGCGTGGATATCGTGAAGGCGGCGGTGCAAAACGCGACGACGGTGATCGCGCAGGTGAACAGCCGGATGCCGCGGGTGCACGGGGACGGGTTTGTGCACGTGGACGCGATCGACTACATCGTGCCGCACGACGAGGAGCTGCTGGTCTACGAGGATACGACGCCCGACGAGATAGCGCACGCGATCGGGCGGTACGTGGCGCGGATCGTGCGGGACGGGGACACGATCCAGGTGGGGTACGGGAGCCTGCCGAACGCGATCATCGCCAATTTGGAGAACAAGGAACATTTAGGGGTGCACACGGAGCTTTTTTCGGACGGGATAGCCGAGCTGATGCAAAAGGGAGTGATCGACAATTCGAGAAAGACGATCAACCGCGGCAAGACGGTGACGACGTTTTGCATGGGGAGACGCGAGACGTACGATTTCATCAACGACAATCCGGCGATCGAGTTTCGGACGGTGGACTACACGAACGATCCGCTGGTGATTGCGCAGCACCGGAACATGGTGGCGATCAACAGCGCGCTGGCGGTGGACCTGACGGGCCAGGCGACGGCCGAATCGATCGGTACGACGTTTTACAGCGGGATCGGGGGCCAGGCGGACTTCATGCGGGGCGCGATATTGTCGCCGGGAGGCAGGACGATATTGGCGCTGGCGTCGACGGCGGAGAACGGCAAGGTATCGCGGATCGTGCCGTTTTTGCGGGAGGGGGAGGGGGTGACGCTGAACCGGGGAGATATCCACTACGTGGTGACGGAGTACGGGATCGCGTATCTGCACGGCAAGAACATCCGGGAGCGAGCGATGGAGCTGATCGCGGTGGCGCACCCGGACTTTCGGTCCAAATTGATCGAGGAGGCCAGGCGGCTGTCGCTCATCTACAAGGACCAGGCCTTCATCCCCGGCAAGGAGGGGTGGTACCCCGAACAGTTGGAGGCGTATCGGACGACCGGGGAAGGGCTTACGCTATTCATGCGGCCGGTCAAGATCAGCGACGAGGGGCTCCTCAAGGACTTCTTCTACGACCTCTCGGACACGAGCATCTACCGGCGCTTCTTCATCTACCTCATCTCCATGCCCCATGAGAAGCTGCAGAAGTTCGTGGTGATCGACTACACGCGGGAGACGGTGATCCTGGCGACGCGTGAGGTTGAGGGCCGCGAGATCATCGTCGGCATGGGGCAGTATATTATCGACCGTCTCTCGCTGACGGCCGAGGTGGCGTTCCTCGTTCGCGATTCGTATCAGAACCGGGGGATCGGAACCGAGCTCCTCGAACATCTGATGTATCTTGCCAAAAAACAGGGTCTGCTGGGCTTTACCGCGGAAGTGCTGCCTGAAAATACGCCGATGCTCCATATCTTCGAGGAAAACGGGTTCGAGCTGACCCGGAAGAGCCTCGGCGGCGTCATAATCCTCAAACGCGACTTTTGACACCCGGCGCTTTGTGCGTCATGGGCGCACCGGGGGCTCGGGATTGAACCCGGGGCATGCCGCTGCCCCGGTTTCGTGAGGGCCCGATGAGAGCGGTTAGCGTAAAGAAGCTCTACGCCGAAAAGGTCCGGCCCGCCCAGGAGGCCGTCGCCCTCATCCGCAGGGGAGACCGGGTCTTCGTCGGCGGGGGCTGCGGCCGCCCTGCCTTCCTGGTCGGGTCGCTCGCGGCCCATGCCCTGGCCCACCCGTCGCCGGTCTCTCCCGATCACGTCTATCAGATCTACTCCTTCGGTGTCGTCCCCGGGGACGAAAGCCCGTTTGACGACAATTTCAGGGAGAATATCTTCTTTATCGGGCGTGACCAGCGCGACTGCGTCGCGCGGCGCAGCGCCGACTATTCCCCACTCTTTCTCTCGCAGGTCCCGGACTACTTCAAGCGCAGGTCGATCGACCTTGACGCCGCGCTCATCCAGGTCTCACCGCCGGACGCCTACGGCTATATGAGCCTGGGCGTCAGCGTCGACATAACGAAGGCCGCCGTCGGCAACGCGCGGCTCGTCATCGCCCAGGTGAACAGCCGGATGCCGCGGGTGCACGGGGACGCGTTTGTCTCCATCCGGGACGTCGACGTGGTCGTCCCCCGCGACGAAGAGCTGCCGGAATATACCGAGAAGGCTCCCGGCGAGATCGCCCAGCGGATCGGGGCCTTCGTCTCACCCATCATACGGGACGGCGACACGATCCAGGTGGGCTACGGGAGCATCCCGAACGCGATCCTCGCCCACCTCGGAAACAAAAAGCACCTGGGCATCCACACGGAGCTGTTGACCGACGGGCTGGTGGACCTGATCAAGAAAGGCGTCGTGGACAATTCCGGCAAGGGGATCGACGAGGGGAAATCCGTCGTGAGCTTTTGCATGGGGACACGGCCGACCTACCGCTACATCCACGATAACCCCGGCATCGAGTTTCGGACCTCCGACTACACCAACAACCCGCTGGTGATCGCGCGGGCCAACCGGATGACCGCGATAAACACGGCGCTGGCCGTCGACCTGACCGGCCAGGCGACGGCCGAATCGATCGGGCATACGTTCTACAGCGGGATCGGGGGGCTGGCCGACTTCATGCGGGGGGCGATCCTCTCACCGGGGGGACGGACGATCCTGACGCTGCCGTCCACCGCCGAAGACGGGCTGGTCTCTCGGATCGTCCCGCTGCTGCCGGACGGGTCGGGGGTGACGCTCGGCCGGGGCGACGTCCACTACGTGGTGACGGAGTACGGGATCGCGTACCTGGCGGGCAAGAACATCCGGGAGCGTGCGATGGAGCTGATCGCGGTGGCCCACCCCGATTTTCGGCCCGTGGCTCATCGAGGAGGCGAGGCGCCTGTGCCTCATCTATCCCGACCAGGTCTTCGTCCCGGGCAAAGGCGGGCAATACCCGGAGCACCTGGAGCGCTACCGGACGCTCGCCGGGGGCCTGACGATCCTGTTTCGGCCCGTCAGGATCAGCGACGAGCCGCTGCTCAAGGACTTCTTCTACGCGCTCTCGCCGGAGTCCCTCTACCGGCGCTTCTTTTCGAGGCGCCAGGACATGCCCCACGAGATACTCCAGCGGTTTGCCGCCATCGACTTTACCAGCGAGATGATCGTGCTTGCCACGATCATGCTGGAGCACAAGGAGATCGTCATCGGGATGGGCCAGTACAAGATCGACGAGGCGACGCGGACGGCCGAGGCCGCCATGGTCATCCGGGACGACTATCAGGGCAAGGGGATCGGGACGGCGATGGCAGACCAGCTCGTCTACCTCGCTCGTCGCCAGGGGCTGGTGGCGTTCACGGCCGACGTCTTCGAGGACAACTCGCCGATGCTCAGGATCTTCGAGAAGTCGGGCTTTGCCGTGGACCGGAAGGCCGAGTACGGGGTCTGCAAGATGCGGATGAATTTCTAGAGCCACCCGATTTGACAGGGAGTCCAACGGAAGAAAAAGGAAATTTACGAGACGAGGCCCTGTCGGCCGTGTGGTCCGCTAAATATGTTGTCACACGCGCGGTAACGTATTATAATTACTATATGGCGCGGAAGTTGGAAGTCCGAAGCTTGCGAGAGCCTGCGAATCTATATCACTGCGTATGGCCTCGGATTCACTCAGAGATAACTATATAGGTGTTTTATGAAAAAGAGAATAGTGATCCCGTTGCTGCTCCTGTCGATGATTTTTATACTCTCGTGCATCTACGGCGGAGTGACGCCGTCCTTCATCGGATCGGATAGGCTGGGAAGGGTATGGTATGAGCATGAAGCGGGATGGAATGGAGTCTGGACCCGGAGGGGTTACAGCAATGTGTTCGATGCGACCTGGACGAAAGGAGGCACAGGCGGTACGGCGGTCCTCATTATTGACATACGCGGTAATTTCGTGAAAATCGAAAGACGCGGAAATGACGGGACCGTCATCCACTACACCGGCTACCTCTCGCCCGACGGAACAAGGGCCAGTGGAACCGTGCAGCCGTCGGACGGAGTGACCTGGGACGCGACCATCACCAGGTAGTACAGGATCGGCTCTATCGCGGCGGGGCGGTGTCAAGAAACGGACAGAGAGACCGTATAGCTTCGGGTCCCGTCGGTCCTCAAAGCCTTAAGGCCACTGCCGCGCACGATTCCTCCCGGCAGAGACACCGCGTCGGACGCCGGCCCTCGCCGAAGTCGCCGTTGACGGATCCCTCTCGCCTCCCGGGGTCCGGTCACCCCAAAGAGCAGCCCTCGATAAAGCAATGGGCGGCCGAACGGCCGCCCATTGCAGTCAGTATATGAGGTCAAAACCGACTCCTCGTCGTCAACAACAGCCCCCACTGTTTACCCTTTTAGCGCCGCCCGGCTTCCTGGCGGAAATCTTGACGCTGGTGACGTAGGGCTTTCCGTCGTCCACAAAACCCTGCTTTTTGGCCTCCTCGATCATCGGGGCCATGTCGGGGTCGGACATGAGCCACTCGGTGGGATAGGGGGTCTCGTTTTCGACCGTAACGGATTCGAAACCCCGCGCCCGCAATCGCCCCCAGGTAATCCTCCCTCTTGAGCGCCCCCGCTATGCAGGCAGTGTAGGCGTCGACGGACTCTTTCAGGGACGGGGGGATGTCCCTAACCGTGACGAGGTCCGATACCATGAGCCTGCCCCCCGGCGCGAGCACACGGAAGGCCTCGCGAAATACCCTGGATTTATCCGGCGCCAGGTTGATGACGCAATTGGATATGATCGCGTCCACCGTGTTATCCTCGACGGGAAGGTCTTCGATCTCCCCCTGGCGGAACTCGACGTTTCCGAAATCGCCTTTCCTGGCGTTTTCCCGGGCCTTGTCGATCATCTCCGTGGTCATATCGACCCCGATGACCTTTCCCGTCGGCCCCACCAGCCTCGAGGCGATGAAGCAGTCGACGCCCCCACCCGAGCCGAGGTCAAGCACCACCTCGCCCGGAGCCAGCGAGGCCAGGGCCACCGGGTTGCCGCAGCCCAGCCCCATGTTGGCGCCCTCGGGGATCGACCTGAGCTCCTCGTCGGAATAGCCGATTACCTTGGCGATGGCGTCGGCGGAGTTCGCGGGGCCGCAGCATGACTGCACCGCTTCCGGGGCGGAGCAGCCGCAGCCGCACCCGCCGGTCCTGGCCGCGGCCACTTTGCCGTATCGTTCTTTCACACTCTTTTTGATTTCAGTCTCGTTCATATCTCACTTCTCCTTTTTGGTTCTCAACATTTCCATCGTCGGGACAGAACGCATTCCCGGCCGTATCGGGGGCCCGGGCCCCGGGAGCCACGATTTCCACGATACGGTTTTCCCGCCGGTCATTTAAGCGATCACCCGGCCGACCGCGAGCCGTCCCTGGGCGGGATCCGGTACGGGATAAGCATGGGCACCTGCCGTTGGTAGCGCCGGTATGAATCGCCGAACTCCGCCACGAGGTCGCGCTCCTCCAGCACCGAAGCGACCACGATCCAGCCCGTCCAGAGAATATCGAATAGCAGCCGGTCGGCCGTCAAATCAGGATACGACCAGATCATCAGCACGATCAAAAGATAGAGGGGATGGCGCACCCAGCGGTACGGTCCGGCAGCCGCCAGGGGCATCGGCCTGGGATCTCTTCCTTTAAGGCGATTAATGATAGGCCTAACCCCGAAGGCGTCAAAATATGCCAGCGACCTGACGCCCCAGACGAAGCCGGCCATACATACAACCGGGACCGCGCGCAGCAGCCACCGCGCGACGCCGTGGGCCGACGCGATCATCGCAGAAGACTCCTGCCAGAAGACAACGACTGTTATGAGAATGACGCCGGAGGCGATCGTATAGAGGACGCCGAAATATTCCGGGGCGACCAACCGGGCGACCCGGGTCCGGAATGATCTACGGATCATAGTGCTGTGCTGGATGAAAAAGGCGAGCGAGAATCCCGCGTCGAGCCACAGCAGGCCGCGGGGACTCAACCCCAGGTCTACGAGCCCCAGGGGGCCGACGATAAGAAAGACGAGAAAACCCAGCAGCGAGATCCAGCCCACGACACTGGTCAGGCGGACCATCAGCTGCGCAACACGCCTGTTCATATACGTCTCCTTCGGAATGTACCCCATGCGGGAAAGGTGCTCCCAACGGGGATTTGAATAAACCGCCCACGCGGAGATCCGGTCGCCTGCCCGCCTACAGGATATCCTTCATGACGGGGCCGAGCAGGTCTTTGACGGCGCCGGCGAAGGCATCGATTTTCATCAGCGCGATGCAGCAGACTACCCCGTCCTTCTCCATGCTGACCACGGCCAGCTTATCGCCCGCGCCGATCCCCGCCTGCTCCCTGATCTCTTTGGGCAGCACCATCTGGCCCCGCTCGTCGACGGTAACGATGGACTGGACCCGGCAGCAGGATGGGTTGGCCGCCTCGGCGGGTTTCCCCTTTTTGCCCGGTATTTCTTTTGTCATGGGTCGCTCCATACTGTTGTAAGTGAACATAGCAAAGTAGGTATATTCAGAATAATCAGAATATACTGATAATACCAATCATGCTCCCCCCTGTCAAGCATTTTTTTTCGCGCCGCGTACAAGTGACGGAATGTCGTGCTAATCGGATGAAGCGCCGTATTCTGACGAAACGCATCTTGCTCCTTGACAACCGTCTCCCCTGTAGTATGCTGAGAATCTCTTGTTTCCCTTCACTTTTCATTACGCCGGGATTCGCGTTATGACGCCTGCCACTGAGATCTGGTGGATCTGGGCGGCCGCGGGGATTGGGCTGGCCGCCATTGAGATCGTCGTGCCGGGTTTCTTTATCCTCCCGTTCGGAATCGGGGCGATGGTCGCGGGGCTTCTGGCCTATGAGGGCTACGGCACCGGGGTCCAGTGGGCGGCGTTCGCGGTCGTGTCCGGCGTGCTGTCGGCCTTCTCCCTGGTCATTGCGAAGAAAATCGCCGGGAGGAAGCGGCCGGGGTTCGGCCCGAGCCGAATGGTCGGCATGCGGGGGCCGATCACGATCGCCGTGGATAACGTGAAGGGCACGGGCCATGTCCGACTCGGGGGCGAGCTCTGGAGGGCCCTGAGCGAATCGGGCGCAGATATCCGCGTTGGGGTCGTCGTTGAGGTGGTGGCCGTCAGCGGGATCCGCGTTGTGGTCAGGGAGGTCCGGACGGAAGGATGAGCGGGGGTGTGCCGGGAAACGATCAGGGACCGGGCGGGCGCTCGCCTGCTTTCAGGCGGACTATCCGCCCGAAGAAGAGCCGCTTGGTGATCTCGGCGCCGATCGCATAGAGGATGATGATACCGCCCAGTATGATGAGGAACGGCCACGGCAGGGTGGTAAACCCGAAGATCTCCGAGAGGGGAGTAAACGGGAGGACGACGGCGCACGCCATGATCAGGAGGGTGACGACAAGGAGATACCTGCCGGGCCTGCTCCTCCAGAAGGGCCTCCTGGTTCGGATCACCAGGACGATAAAGGAGGCGGAGACCACCGATTCCACAAACCAGCCCGTCCTGAATTGGGCGGTGTTGGCGTGAAGCACGAGCAGCAGGACGGCAAACGTGGCAAAATCAAACACCGAGCTGAGCGGGCCGAAGGTCATCATGAAATTACGGATAAACGAGATGTCCCAGCGGCGGGGCACGCTGGTCATCTCGGGATCCACATGGTCCCGGGCGATCGTCATCTCGGGAAAATCGGTCATCAGGTTGGTGAGGAGGATCTGCTTGGGGAGAAGCGGCAAAAACGGGATGAAGAGCGAGATCCCCGCCATGCTGAACATATTGCCGAAATTGGCGCTGGTGGCCATGAATACATACTTGAGCGTGTTGGCGAAGGTTCGCCTGCCTTCCCGCACCCCCTCCGCGAGGACCCCGAGGTCCTTTTCAAGGAGCACGATTTGGGCGCTCTCCTTGGCCACGTCAACGGCGCCTTCCACGGATATCCCGACATCTGCCGCATGGAGCGCCGGGGCGTCATTGATCCCGTCCCCCAGGTACCCGACGACGCGCCCCGATTTTTTGAGCGCGATGATGATGCGCTCCTTCTGGTTGGGCTCTATCTCCGCAAAGATGCGCGCCGTGCCGACCCGGTGGGTGAGGGCCTCGTCGCTCATGGAGCGCAGGTCGTTGCCGGTAACGACCTGATCGTCCGTGAACCCCACCTGGCGGGCGGCCTCCCGCGCGACAAAGGCGTTATCGCCGGTAATGATGGTGAGGGAAACCCCCAGCTGTTTCAAGAGGACAATAGTATCGGCAACCCCGGCTTTGGGAGGGTCAAAGAATGCGACGAATCCCTCAAATGTCATCTCCGATTCCATCTCGCGCGTGAGAGGATGGTCCGGGGGGACCTCCTTGCTGGCGACGCCCAGGACGCGGTAGCCCTTCTTGCTTAGTTCCTCATAACGAGTCTCGATCTCTTTCCTGGCCGTATCGAGGGGCCCTACCCGGTCGCCCGCGCGGGCCAGCGTGCAGACTGCCAGGATATTCATGAAAGCGCCCTTCGTGATCATCTGGCCCGCCTTATCCTGAGAAACCAGGATGCTCAGCCGCTTCCGGAGAAAGTCGTAGGGGATCTCGTCGACTTTTTTATACGGGGAGATGTCCAGTGTCTTGGATTTTCTGATCGCCTCATCGATCGGGTTGGTGAAGCCGCTCTCGAACGATGCGTTGAGATAGGCCAGGAGAAAAACGCGATCGTTCGGGTTCCCGGATGCGTCCAGGGCGCCGGTGATCGTTACGACCCCCTCGGTGAGCGTCCCGGTTTTGTCGCTTGCCAGCACGTCCATGCTCCCGAAGTTCTCGATGGACGAGAGTCGTTTGACGATGACTTTCTTCTCGGCCATCCTGCCCGCGCCGTACGAAAGATTAATGGTGATGATGGCCGGGAGGAGCTGGGGCGTCAGCCCCACCGCCAGGCTCAGGGAAAAGAGAAAGGAATCGAGGATCGGCCTCTTGAGGAAGACATTGATACCGAAGATCAGGGTCATCATAACCAGGGTGATCTCAAGCAACAGATAGCCGAAATGCCTGACCCCATGCTCGAATTCCGTCTCCGGGGGTTTCGTCTGCAGGCGTCCCGATATCCGTCCCAGCTCGGTGTCCTTTCCCGTCAGCACGACCAGCGCAGTCGCCGTCCCGCTGATAACGTGGGTTCCCATGAACAGGCAATTGCGCCGGGAGGCCAGCGGGGTGTCCGTGGGAAGGGTGGCGGCCTCTTTTTCCACGGGAAACGTCTCGCCGGTCAGCGTCGCCTCGTTAACGAAGAGATCCCTCGATTCGAGAATAAACGCGTCGGCCGGGACGCTTACGCCTGCAGACAACAGGACGACGTCGCCCCTTACCACGTCCGCGTTCGAAATCTCGGCCTGGGTATTGTCCCTCAGCACCGAGGTCTTGATTTCGACGGTGGAAAGAAGCCGTTGTATAGCGTTGGAGGCCCCCCTTTCCTGCCAAAATCCCAGCAGGCCCGTTACCATGACAATGGCAAGGATAATGAGGGCGTCTGAGGTGTCGCGAAGAAAGATAGATAGAATGGCAGCGCCGATAAGGATCAGGACGATGGGGCTCTTGAATTGCGAGAGAAACAGCGCCAGCGGCCCGAATCGCTTCGATTCCTTCAGGGCGTTCGGTCCGAACTTCTGCAGGCGGTTTGAAGCCTCTTCGGACGAAAGGCCGCGGCGGGTGGTCCGGAGCTCATCGACGAGGCGGTCGGCCCCCAGCGCCCAGAACTGGCCAAGCGGATCGCGTGACGAGGTCAGAATCGGCATCGGCATGCGTATCTCCCTATCACGGTCGTGAGGGGAAGACAAAGGGCGGTCTCCCGGGACCGCCGGCGCTAGTCGGAACTACACGATGGGTAACCGGATGAATGTCGCGTCGGAGTACGAATCCGGCCGCAGCCCCGGCCGCCTGGTCGGCAGCCGTACATTCCTCTCATTAAAATATCACGGGTCCCGGCTATTATCAATCGCTTTTTCCGGGCCGATATGGCATAATCAAAGAAAAACCTCGTATCGGCGGGGCCGAACGGGAGCCTCCTGACTGATTTCTCCGCGGCTGATTTGCCCCCCCTTCCGCCTGCCGGGTGACAGGAGTGCACATGGCGCAGACCAGACCGAACAGCAAGGGACTCGCGCACTTTATCCTGATAGAGATCATCGGGAAGTGGTATATCTTCATCCTGCCGGCCGTGGCTCTGCTCGTGTCGGCCGTTCAGATAGCGGCCGACCCTGCTCTCGACCGGGCCCATGTCCTCCTGCACAATCTTCTCTTTTATGCGGTCTATATACAGGGCTGCTTCTCGTTTGTGGGGCTGGTCTTTCTGGGCACAAAGGTCGCGGCGTCCGCGGGCTTTGACCGGGGGGACGGAAACTTCGAGCGGGAGGTCGGTTTTGTCCACCTCGGTTTTGCCGTCGCGGGCCTGCTGGCCACCCAGGTCGACTTCTTCGGGACGATCCAGTTCTGGTCGGCGCTCATCATCGTCCTCTTTGTCTTCAAGGCGGGGTCCGCCGTGAACCATATCCTCCAGGCGGTCATCAAGCGGAACTACTCGTGGGGCAACGTCTCGATGGCATTTAACGTGCTGGTGGCCGGCCTCATGCTGTGGCTGGTGAGTCTGAAGTGGTAAGGGAGTCAGGGGTACGTGTGGTGTATCCGACTGCACGCTCCCGGCGGGCTACCCAAGCGCCTCCCAAACGACACCGTTTTTCCGGTGTGACGACTAAAGACGTGACACCCGTTTCATACATATCATAGAGGAGAAAACCGATGGCCGGCATCAAGGAATACGTAAAATACGATGCGCTGGGGCTGGCGGAGCTCGTGAAGAAAAAGAAGGTCTCGGCCGCAGAGCTCGTCGAGGAGGCGATCTCCAGGATCGAGGCGGGCAACCCGAAGATCAACGCGGTCATCCACGCCATGTACGACATCGGCCGGAAGAGCGCAAAGGGCAAGCTTCCCGACGGCCCCTTTACGGGGGTGCCGTTTCTGCTCAAGGACCTCCTGGACGCCTATGCCGGCGTCCCGCTGACCAGCGGTTGCCGGGCCTACCGCAACTTCATCCCGGATCGGGACAGCGCCCTGGTGGCCCGCTACAAGCGGGCGGGGCTGGTGGTCATCGGCAAGACCAACCTGCCGGAGTTCGGGCTGGTGGCCTACACGGAGCCGGACCTCTTCGGGCCGTGCCGCAACCCCTGGAACCTCGAGCGCACGCCGGGCGGCTCCAGCGGCGGGTCGGCGGCGTCGGTGGCGGCGGGCTTCGTGCCCGATGGCCTCCGGCGGGGACGGGGGCGGGTCTATCCGCATACCGTCGTCCAACTGCGCGCTCTTCGGGCTCAAGCCGTCCCGCGGGCGCAACCCTACCGGACCGGACTACGGCGAGCTGTGGCAGGGGGCGACCGTGGGCCACGTGCTCTCCCGCTCGGTGCGCGACAGCGCGGCTGCGCTGGACGCCGTGCAGGGGCCGGACCCCGGCGCGCCCTACGTCATCGCGCCGCCGGAGCGGCCCTACATCCAGGAGATCAAGAAGGATCCCGGAAAGCTCAGGATCGCCTTTGACATCTCCTCTCCCGTCGGCAAGGGCGTGGACAAGGAGTGCGCGGCGGCCGTAAAGCAAACGGCAAAGCTCCTTTCGGGCCTCGGCCACAGGGTCGAGGAGGCAAGCCCCCCCGTGGCGTTTGAGGCGCTGGCGATCGGCTACTTCATCATGTACCTGGGCGAGATGGCCGCGGACATCAAGGTCATTAAGGACACCTACGGCGCCCGGGCGGCCAAACACGAGGTGGAGCTGGTCACCCGGACGCTGGGGCTTCTGGGCAGGGCCGTCTCGTCGGGCGAGTTCGTGGCGGCGATCCGGCAGTGGGATAGAGCGGCCCGGGTGATGGGGACGTTCTTCGAGAAATACGACCTCTACCTGACCCCGACGACGGCGCGTCCCCCGGTCAAGATCGGCGAGCTCAAGCCGAAGCCTGCCGAAGTCGTGCTGATGAAGATCGTCAACGGGCTCGGGGCGGGATCGCTCCTGAAGGCCACCGGCATCGTGGAAAAGCTCGCGATCGATAACCTCGCCGCCACGCCGTTCACCCAGCTTCCGAACCTGACGGGGCTGCCGGCAATGTCCGTGCCGATGCACTGGACGGCCGGAGGGCTCCCCTGCGGGGTGCATTTTGTCGCGCCGTTCGGGCAGGAGGCGCGGTTGCTTCGGCTTGCGGCACAGTTAGAAAAGGCGGCGCCCTGGTTTGACAAGCGGGCGCCGGGATGGTAGCAGGGGATCGATTCTTGGGGGGCAATTAAGGGGACACCATACTTAATTGCTCTTCCTTATGCGTCTGAGCCGAGGATCCATTAATTAAGTATGGTGTCCCCTTAATTCCTACGCATAAAAAGGGGGTACAAAATGGCAAAATCGGAAGAAGAGCGGTATAAAGAGCTATATAAAGCCGGAACGACACCCTGGGATATTGGAAGGCCGGACTTCAACCTTATCGATATGGTGACTAAAAGACCGATTCAAAAGTGTAAAGCTTTGGAGATAGGCTGTGGCAGCGGCACGAATTCTATTTGGCTCGCCCAAAAAGGCTTCACCGTAACAGGTGTGGATGTTTCTGAAATTGCCCTGCAAAACGCCAGAGAAAATTCTTCGAAAGACGGTGTTGGCTGCACGTTTCTATTGATTGATTTCTTTCAACAAGATGTCAACGGTATGCCCTTTGGCTTTGTATTCGATCGGGGTTGTTTTCACTCCTTTGATTCCGATGAAGTCCGTAGGAAGTTTTCCGAGAAAGTCGCAAACCATCTGGAAGAAGGTGGTTTGTGGTTAAGCATTATTGGAAACGCTGATGGATTGCCCCACGGCGCAACCCGACAGGCAGGACCGCCTCGGCGCTCAGCAAGAGATATAGCGGTCGCCGTTGAACGTGCCTTTGAAATTCTCTCACTCTATGCCAGCCACTTTGAATCAGATCATCCAAATCCACCCGGAGCATGGGTCTGTCTTATGAGGAAAAGGTGAGTTGGGTGTCGGGCCGGGGCGGGGGCAGAAAATGACGACATACGTCTCGATGCTTCGGGGGATAAACGTCGGCGGGCGCAAACGAATCCGGATGGGACAACTCGTCGCCCTCTACGAGTCGCTGGGTCTTACAAACGTCCGGACCTACGTGCAGAGCGGCAACGTTGTTTTCGATTCCGAGGTTACCGACGGATCCCGACTGATACGACTGATCGAAGAAGGGATCACGAAAACGTTCGGCTTTTCCGCGGCCGTCCTTATCAGGACGAAGGACGAGCTGGCACGGGTCGTGGAAAATAACCCGTTCCTGAAGGAGAAGGGAATCGATACGGGCAAGCTGCACGTAACCTTCCTGTCGGACTTTCCCGACGGGGCGGCTCTCGATCAAGTGCGTGCGGTCGGCGACGGTTCCGATTCCTTCGCCGTGACAGACAGGGAGGTTTATCTCCATTGCCCGAACGGCTACGGCAGGACGAAGCTGTCCAACGATCTCTTCGAGAAGAAACTGAAACTCTCCGCAACCACACGGAACTGGAGAACGGTAACCGCGCTGCTTCAGATCGCGGGGGAATGAAGGTTGTCCGGGGGGGACGCAGCTCTTTACCCATGATGCTCGATTGGTATCGTCACCATGACCCTGGAACTTATCATCAAGACATTTGGATACCCGGCGATTTTTGTCGGCACTTTTCTTGAGGGTGAAACGATACTTGTCCTCGCCGGATTTGCGGCTTACCAGGGATACTTAGATCTACCTCTGGTGATAACCGCCGCATTTCTGGGAACATATGCCGGGGACCAGCTCTATTTCTATCTCGGTAGATATTACAGCCGGGCCTTCCTGAATAGATTTTCCCACTGGCGAACAAAAATCGCTGATGTGAAAAGGCTCATAGATCGCTACCGAGTACTTTTCATACTCGGATTTCGTTTTGCCTACGGACTGAGGACCGTTTCACCTTTTGCTATCGGGATGAGTCGGGTTCCGGTGCTGCTCTATGTTCTTCTCAATGGGATGAGCGCCCTGGCCTGGGCCATACTGGTCGGATGCGGGGGGTACTTCCTTGGAAATGCAATACAGAAAGTTATAGGTGATATCAAACATGTAGAGCTTGAAATGATGGGCATTGCCGCAATAGTAGGAGGTACCCTGTGGCTCATAAAGATTCGGCGGGATAGAAGGAGATACGGCAATCCCAAGGCACGGTAGGTCCGTCCGGGCCTTGACATCCTCATTTCCGAAGGGACCATCAAGAGAGAGGACGGGAGATACGTCCTGATCTGAGGGGCCGAGAGGCCCGAGCCCGAGCCACTGCGAACAATCCGTCCCGATAAAGCGCGCAGGAGAACGAAGCGGGGGAGACCCCGTCCCCCCGGCCGCGCCTTTCTTTGAGCGAACACCCCGCCAAAAATAGGTGGAATTTTTCCCCGGATCGTGGTAGACATCACATCAATATCTCCTAACACCTTCACCGGGGGCGCACAATGGAAGGAAAAAAGACGAAGCTCTTCTACGGCTGGTGGATCGTTATCGGGGGGTTCATCCTCCATTTCATCGGGATCGGCATCGGGATCAATGCCATCGGGGTCTTCTTCAAGCCGGTGGTGGAATCCCTCGGTTTTTCGAGGGGCGACTTTTCCCTCTATTTTACGATATCGGCGCTCTCCATGATGCTGGCCGCGCCCTTTATCGGCAAGCTCCTGGAAAAGCTCGACGTCAGGATTGTCATGGGGGTCTGCACGACGCTGCTGGCGGTCGGGTTTGCGCTCTTCTCTCAGTGCACGACGCTGACGCACTTCTACCTCGTGGCGGTCATCGTCGGTATCGGCCACGCGGGCAGCCACATCATCCCGGTCTCCATGATGATCAACAACTGGTTCGTCAAGAGGCGGGGGATGGCCATGGGGATCGTCTTTTCGGCCACGGGCCTCGGGGGGCTGGTCTTTAATCCCGTGGCCAACTGGCTCGTGCTGACCTACGGGTGGGAAAAGACCTACATCATCCTCGGGGCGATCATCGGCATCTTCTGCATCCCCACCGCGATTCTGATCATGAGGAGAAGGCCCGAGGAGATGGGCCTTTTCCCCGACGGGACGGCCGCCCAAGACAAGAAAACGGCCAGCGAGGCGGCCGCGGGCTTCACGCTGGGCGAATCGGTCAAGCTCCCCATCTTCTGGATGCTGGCCGGCATGATCCTTTTCCTGAACGCCCTGAACATGGGAATCCAGCAGCACCTGATCCCGTATCTCACCGACCTCGGCCACAGCTCCACGTTTGCGGCCAACATCATGGCCGTCTATCTCGGCATGACGATCTTCGGTAAGCTCGTGCTGGGCAGGATCAGCGACCGGGAGGGTGTGGTGAGGGGGTTCGTGGTCTTTTCCATCGTTCTTGGTGTGGGGATCGGCATCCTCTTCGGCGCGAAGATCGCCTGGGTTGCGGTCCTCTTCGGGGTCGTGTATGGGTTTGCCAACGCGATCCAGACGGTCGTGCCGCCGCTGATGACGGCCGACGGCCTGGGACTCAAGCACTACGCGCTGATCTACGGCGTCATGAACATCTTCTCGACGCTGGGCGCGGGCATCGGCATGCCGCTTTCGGGCTATATCTACGACGCCACGGGCTCCTATGGGTACGCCTTCGTGCTCTATATCGTCCTGACGGCGCTGGCGATGGTCTTCGGGATTCTGGCGATGCGGCGGGCGAGGTTCGCGAGGGAGAAGGCGGCATAAGAGGGGATAGGCGGGCAGTCATACGCGGGCATCCAACAATCAGCCGGTCCTTCCCCGTTCGGAACCCGGCTGATTGTATCTTTATCCTTGTCTTATCCCTGATGTCCATCACGCTTCCGGTCACCGGCTGCACCGCCCCCGCATCGAACAACTCCTCCGCAGAGTTTCTCGCGGCCTCCTACCAAAACCCCCAGCCCGTCACGATCCGAGGCTACGACGGCGACGCGATGGAGCCGTTTATCAGCCGCGACGGCCGGTATCTCTTTTTCAATAACAGCAACGACCCGTCCGTCGACACGAACCTCTTTTGGGCGCGGCGCGTCGATGATCTTACCTTTGGCTTCCTCGGTGAGATCGCCGGGGTCAACTCGCCCGCGCTTGACGCCGTGGCCTCGATGGACAAGGGCGGCGTCTTTTATTTCGTCTCGACGAGGGACTACGCGCGGACCTTTTCGGTCCTCTTTCGCGGACTGTTTTCGGAGGGGACGGTCGCTGCCGTCGGGCCGGTAGTGGGCATCGCGAGGGGCAAACCCCCGTTTGTCAACTTCGACGCCGAGATTTCTGCCGACGGAACCACCCTCTATTACGTAGACGGTAAGATTAATCCTTCCCGCGGGCTGCCGGAGGCGGCAGACATCCTGGTTGCCCACCGATCCGGCACGGGCTTTGTCCCCGACCCCGACGCCGAAATGATCATGACCGAGGTCAACTCGGACGCCCTCGAGTATGCGCCGGCGACCTCGGCCGACGGACTGATCCTCTATTTCACCCGACTGAGGAGACTCGCGGGTCTCGTGCCGATACACGTCGGGATCTACGTCGCGACCCGGGGTAGGGTCGGGACCCCGTTCGGGCGGCCGGTACAGATCCGCGCGGCGGCCGGGTTCGTCGAGGCCCCGACCGTCGCGCCCGACGGCTCCCTCTACTACCACCAGAAGGATTCCGGGCGCTTTGTCATCTATCGCCTGGCGAATTAAGGGGACACCATACTTAATTAGTCCTCATAATGCGTCTAAGCCGAAGATCCACTAATTAAGTATGGTGTCCCCTTAATTCTTCCCCGATCGTCTCCCCGGGACCTTGCCTCATAGTCTGAATATTCCGCCATGGGCTGTACTACTATGGTAGTCGGTGCGGCCGGGGATATGTCAGGAATGTCCGGAACCGTGGGTGCCGCGGGCGCTTAGGCCGCCCGATATATACACATCAGGAAAGAGGGGAGACGATAATGGAACGTGATCTCAAGATATTCGAGTCGATCGGTGACGCGGTAAAGGACGCCTTCGTCAAGACAAAGGGTGTAATGGACGAGACGCGGGGGGATCTCAGGGAGGCCGTCGCACACATCTCCGCGTCGGTCGACGCCATCCCCGCCGGGGAGACGCCGTGGAGGCCGCCGTCGACGGCTGCCTGACCCGCGCGGGGCTGACGGGCGGCGTGGCGGGCGCGGGAGCGGCGGGTGTCGCGGCCGATCTCTCGGCGACCGTGCGGACGAACCACGAACAGCTCGTCCAGCTCCTTTCGGCGCTCCGGGAGTGCGAAAACCAGATCTTCCAGTACCAGCAGCTGGCCCATAACGACCTGATGGCTATACGCGATCAGCTGAGAGCGCTGAACGGCGAGCCGGCGGCGATGTACGACCACCGTAATATGAAGATATAGCGCTGGCGGCGACGTCCCATCCCTTCGCGCAGCCCGCGTGGATGAGCCGGAGCTTGACCCGCCCGCGTTCCGATAGTAGAATAGCCCATCAACACTACGGAGGAGCATCAAAATATGGGTAAGATCATTAAAAGCTCTTTTTGTCTTGCCGCGGCCTTTGCAGGGGCTTTAGTCCTTTGTACGGCCGCGTGGTGCGCCGAATTTACGGCCGATGTTGCCATCGATCAGGACGGGTCGAAATACGCCGGGAAGGCGTATATAAAAGACGGTAACATCAGGTACGAGCTGACGACCAGGGCGGGTGGAGAGATTGTCATCTACCGCGCCGATTTCGGCGCCCAGTGGACAATATTCCCGGCAGGGGAGGTCTACGATGAGGAGTGGGACTACGACGACGATGATTTCATCGTGCCGGAGGCCAGCCGAAGGCTCGGCGAAGTCGCGACGGAGGAGTCCCTCGGGACAGAAGACGTCCTCGGATTCACGTGTGATGTCTTGCTCTACCGGTTTCACGATCCATCGCATGGGACGCTTACCGTCTATCGCGCGCGCGACCTGGACTACCCGGTCAAGATAGAGCTCAAAACAGACGCCCATCGTCTGACGAAAGAATATCGGAACATCAAGAAGGATTCCCTGGAAGACTCCCTTTTTGAGCTTCCCGAGGGCTACAGCATGTTGAAATAGGATGTGGAATTAAGGGTGCGGAGTTAAGGGGACACCGTACTTGGTTACTGTTCACCATAGGTTTAGACTGTCGATTATACTATGTATGGTGTCCCTTTAACGAGGATGGAAGCGGCCGGATGATGCGAATAAGAAGATATACGCCCCATGACCGGCAACGGGTGCTGGCCGTCTTTATGAAAAACGTGCCGGACTTCTTCGATATACGGGAAGTCAAAGACCTTGAGGAATTCCTGGACCGGCATCACGGCACCTACTTTGTGGTCGAGCAGGACAAGGAAGTAATCGGGGCGGGAGGGTACCACTTCCCGGACGACTCAACGGGCAGGCTTTCGTGGTATTTCTTTGAGCCGGGCCACAGGGGGCAGGGATTGGGACGGCTGTTGATCGAGCGTTCCATCACGGAGATGCGAAAGAACAGGAAGCTGAACAGGATTATCGTGGAGACCTCGCAGCTTGCCTACAGGTTTTACGAGAAGTTCGGTCTTGCCACGGAAAAGATCGAGAAAGATTATTGGGGCAAGGGGCTCGACCTCTACCTCATGTCGATGCCCGCCGATAAAGAAGATTGAAACGATAAATCGGGAAAAAGGTGCGGCGGCCTCAGCTGCCGCGCTAACCCGGGATGTTCTCCCGTCCCGCCTCCGTTCGTGACCGTCCTATCCCGGACGCGCTCCCGCCTCTACACAACCTCATACGCGATCTTGAACGTACACTCCGGGGCTCCCATGAGCTTGCACTGCGTCTCCTCCACCGCGGCCTTTAGGAGGTCTTTGCGGATATTGGCAAGCTCGGTAAACGCCCCAACGATGAACGAGCATCCCGGTTTCGTGATCTCTCTGGTGATCTCCCGGTTCTTACAGACCTCGATGCACTCGTTGCATTCGGCCCGGTGGACCATGATGGACTTCTGATCCGGGAGGTGTTCCATCGCTTGTTCCGGCGTCAGGCCGATCGCGTAGAGGTAGGCCGAAACAAGGGTCACGAGCTTTTCGACCGGCGGCTGCTCGCTTTGGACAAGCGCCTCATAGGCAGGATTCCTCTTCTTGGCGTCCCTGATGAGCGTGATGCCCGCCCGGTAGATGATCGAGTTATACCCCTTGTTCCCGAGGATCTCCCGGACCCCGCTCCAGAGTTGTTGATATTCTTCGGTGGATATCCGCCCCTCGGGGTCGTAATCGGGGGGGGCCTTGATGTACTTATCGAGCTTGGTATAGTTGAGGATCGCGTTCTTCCCGTTGGCGCCGATATTTTCCTCAAGCGAGTCCAGAACGATTCGAAAACCCAGCCGGGTGATTCCCTGCATCTCGCCCATGTCTACCTCCACGAGTTCGTATAGTGTAGTGCGACATTACGGGCCATAGAATTCTTTGCACCAACCGACGTCCCCCGCAATCGAAAACCATCCCTCTATGTATGTCGTCGCGCACTTCTCAGCTCATCGACTATCGTGTAGAAGGCCTTCCACGTCGCCTTTTGGCCCTTGGGGGAAAGCTCCGAGACTGCCCGGTCGATCTCGGCCACCAGGATGCGCATACGGGATATAAACCCGCCGTCCGCCAGCCCCATGGTGATCCTGCCGAGGACCTCCTGGGCGAAGGGAGAGAGCGCCTCCTGTTCGTGGCCGATGACGGCAAACTTCACCCGCGCGAGGAAGCGCATCCCGTTATCGCCGGGGAAGGGCCGGTTATGGTTGAAGCCGCCCAGGACGATCTCATCCGGTATCCGATCCGGGAAAGCTTCACAGGTGAAGCGGTCATCGTTATTGTCGTGAAAACGGACGCACTTGAGACAGATCGGCGTCGGTCCCATAACCATGAGCTATCCTCCAGCGGTAAAGTCGGGCGGAAAAGCGCTCGCTGCCGTCATCCCGGCAGTTCCTCCAGGAGCCCTTTCACTTCCCGTATGAACACCCCCCGCACCTTGAAGGTCAGATCGACGGCAGAGAGGATCATCCGGTCGGGGTCGGTCAGTGAGGCCCGGTCTCCCGCCTCGATCAGCGCGGCGCGGGACTCGTCACTCTTTCCCATCCGGGAAAGGATCGCCCCCCGCATTGCCGCCAGCGTCGCGAAGATCCCCTCCCGAACGGGCCCCTCGGGCCGACGGTAGACGCTCAGCGCCCGGCTAAAGTGGGGGGAGGGATCCCGGCCGGCCTTCTGGGCGATCACGCCCAGCAGATAGTGCTCCCTGGTCCCCATGGACTTGCCGACGCGACCCGTCAGGACTTCCGCGGCCTGCGCATGTTTTCCCGCGTGAAAGAGGCACAGCGCCAGGTCACCGGCCACGTCACCCCGCTTGGGGAAGAGATCGAGGACCCGCCCAAAGGCCTCGGCGGCCCCGTCGAAGTCTCCCCGCTCCATGCGGATGAAGCCCTGAGCGTCCCACGCAACGCCGTTTTCGGGCTCGTGGTCGATGATCGTCTGAAAATAGGCGAGGCTTTCGTCGAACCTTCCGAGCTCGTAGAGCAATAGCCCGCAATGTCCCCAGGCGGGCACGTTTACCGGTTCTTTGGCGATCATGATCAGGAAGAGATCGAGGGAGCGGCGGTAGAATTCCTTTCGTCGCACGACCTCGTCGGGGTCGGCAACGTCCCGCAGGGAGGGGATTGTGGCGATCATGTCGCGCGTCGGTTGAATAGCGTCTCTCCTGTTAAATGGATTGGCCCCCCGGGGGAACGTGGAGCGGCCCGGGAGACGTCGTGTCGCGGTCGAGACGGCGAGACGTCGGGAAGGCCCATCATGGACATGAACGACCGACCTCCGGACTTTTCTGGGTCAATTGTAATCCTCCCGCGGGTTCCCGTCAAACTTTTTTGAGACGCGCGCCCCTTTTTTCGGGACCGCGGCCACCTTTTATTATTCGTAACATTATGCTTGAAAACGACATTTAATTCTGCTATGAATAATGTCCAAACCATCTTTTTTGTGACTGAATATGAAAACATTAAAAACAATCGTATGCTGTGCCTTATTCCTGATCGCGGTCCCGTCGTTTGCCCAGTTTCCGGAAGCCGACTTCGGAGACTCGACGCTGCCCATTATGGTGTCGGCCGACATGCTCTCGTACGACCGGGAGAACAAGATCTATACCGCCGAGGGAAACGTCGAGATCACCCGTGGCCCCATGGTGCTGAAGGCCGACCATATCACGATGAACGGGGTTACGAAGGAGGCCGAGGCGGTTGGGAACGTCTCCTTTTTCAACGGGACCGACCAGATCAATGCGCGACCGCTTTAATCTCAACATCGATACCCAGACAGGCGTTATCTATAAGGGGATGATCTTTTACGCCGACAAGCATATGTACATAACCGGCGACGAGCTCGAAAAAATGGGAGAGAAGACCTATCGTATCCGCGAAGGGAGCCTCACCTCGTGCGACGGGCCCGTCCCCGACTGGAAGATCACCGGCAAGAGATCGGAAGTGACGCTGGAGGGGTATGGCAAGATCTGGGGCGGAGCATTCTGGATCAGGGATTTTCCCGTCTTTTACCTGCCCTTCGGGATGTTTCCGGCACGGACCAAGCGGGCATCCGGGTTCCTTTTCCCGCTTGTCGGCGCTTCCGACACGCGGGGCTTTCGGTTCAAGACTGCCTATTTCTGGGCGATAAACCGGAGTACGGACGCGACCTTCAGCGCCGATATCATGACCGATCGGGGCGTAATGGGCGGCCTGGAATACCGCTATTTTCTGAAGAAGGACCTGAGGGGGGAGCTGGCGTATAACTTCATCGAGGACTCGGGAATCACCAATCCGAACACGACCGAGAGCGAGCACGGCTTCCGATGGTGGCTTGACGCCTACCACCAGCAGACGCTTCCCGGAGACGTCCAGGCGCTCGTGGACATCAACCTCGTTTCCGATGATACCTTTTTCGAGGACTTCGCCGACGATATCAACCTCAAGACCGCCCCCTATCTCGAATCGAAAGTCTCGCTGCTCAAAGAGTGGTATCCGGGCAGCCTCATACTGGACGCGTCCTGGTTTGAGAACCTGAACGATTTGACCAACTCCGACCGATCGACGGTCCAGCGCCTTCCCCGGTTGAGCGCATTCGTCAGGCCGCTGTCAATCTTCGGGAGTCCCCTGGCGTTCGATATGGACGCCTCGGCCACCAATTTCTACCGCGAAGAAGGTCTCCGGGGGTACCGGCTCGAAGCCAATCCCCGGCTCACGGCCAATATAGCCACGGGCTACTTCTCCGTAACCCCGTGGGTCGAGGGCAATCTCGCCTGGTGGTGGCTCGAGGGGGACGATGCCTTTCCCAGCGAGACAGACCGGGCGACCTACACCACCGGCGTTGAGGTCTCAACCTATCTGGCCAGGACCTATCCCCGTGATTCCGGCCCATACTCATATATCAGACACATCATCAAACCGGTTGTCGGATACCGCTATTCGCCACCGCTGGACGAGGGGGCATATCCCTACTTCGATGAACTGGATCGCGTGCGGAGCAGCAGCCTGCTGTACGTCTCGCTCGTCAACCGCATCCTGGCACGGCGGGGCTCCGCCGACGGCGGAGGGGCTAGCGACGAGCTTCTCTACGCCGAGATCGGGGCGGGGATCGATTTCGAGCCCGATATCCCCTGGCTCGGATATACGGTAACGTCTCCCCATGTTATCAGTTACTTTGAGCTGAGGTTTTCGCCGTCTTCGTACATTACCGTCCGGGGCAAAGGGAGATTCGATCACGAGCTCGAACGGTTCCTCTACCTGAGCACGGATCTTCTTGTCAAAGATGCCCGGGGCGACTCCGCCTCCCTTGGATACGTCATCGAGTCGGATGTCATCTACCCCAAGCAGTATGAACACCTTTTCGGTTCGATGAAGATGGTCGTCAACGACAACATAGATCTCGGCGTTGGGGCGCGCTACTCTTTTGACGAGGGCGATTTGCGCTATCTCAGCGGCACCGTTAACTATCATCGCCAGTGCTGGGGGATCGGGCTTACCGTCTACAACAACCGGCACCCCGAAGAGACCCAGCCCAACGAGCTGGGGTTCTTCGTGACCGTCACCCTGTCGGGATTGGGGACCATACCGAGCATCGATCTCGGCCAGACGAAATACTAGGAAGAGGGGGCGCGGCCGGCGGACCAAAAGGCTTCACTTGGGTCCCCGTTCAGCCGGTCGGATCCCCTTCGGCGGGCCGGACGGGGTGTTCGGGAGGGGACGTATTGCTCCTGAGCCCTGCGCTCCGGGCGCGGGGAAATCGCCCGCGATGCTCGTTTCCGTGTGCCGTCGTCGTGAACCGGCGCCATGCCGAGCCGACGAGACGTCGGCGACGCGGTGAGTCGGGCACCGCAGTCCAACCGTGCGGCCACCCCGGTTTTCCAGCCCCATAAAAACATCACAACTCATAAGGATTGATCGATGGTAACGCTCGACTTCGAAAAGCTCGGCGGCCTGATTCCGGCCGTCATACAGGACCACCGCACGGGAGAGGTTCTCATGCTCGGGTTCGTGAACCGGGAGTCCTGGGAGCTGACGTTGAAGGGAGGGATGGTCGTCTTCTATTCGCGCTCCAGGAAGAAGCTCTGGAAGAAGGGCGAGACGTCCGGGAACTTCCAGATCGTCAAAGAGATTCGCGTCGACTGCGACGACGACGCCCTGCTCATTAAAGTCGAGCAGGTGGGGGGGGCGGCGTGCCACACCGGGCACCGGTCCTGTTTCTTCCGGAGGCTTGACGGGGACGACCTCATCCAGGAGGGAGAGCCCATCTTCAGGCCGGAAGAGGTGTACAAGAAAAAGGAGACATAAATGAGCCGTTCGTATGAGCAACCAGTCCACCACACCTTCTCGGCGTTCAATCATTACCGGGACGGTAAAATAATGCTTGAAGGGCCGCTCTTTTTCGAATAAAATACCCGAAAAAAGTATATTATATACAATCGTCCGGGACGGCCGGGTCCCTCATTCCCGGAGCCATGCGCAAGACAGGGTCTCCCCGCGGGGTCCTTCGACGGCGATTTCGTATTGGAATCATATCACGGGAGGGATGACAATGCAGCATCAGGAACTGACCGTAACGAATCTGTCGATTCGAGCTGTATATGACACCCTGGCTGCCATAATGGGTGAAAACGCCCGAAATATCATTTTTCGGGCCGCCGAGCTCGCCGACGTCCTCGCGTCGGTCCCGGAATACGATTGGAACAAGAAATATAGCAACAAGCAGCAGCTGGATATATACACGGAGATCATCAGGCTGGTAGGGGCAGTCGGCTCCCAGGGGATACTGCGCCAGGTCGGCTACAAGAACGCGGAGATCTCAACCGTCAAGTTCGGGGTGCTCAATCATCTGCGGGATCTCCCCGACGACGAAAAATTCAAGAAGTCCCTCGAGATGTTCTCGATTGCCATTAACCGGGGGAAGGTGGTCGATGTCGGTGGGGAAAGAGCCGCCTTCGATGTCCCCGAGTGCCTGATGTGTGAGGGTATCTCCAGCGCGAAGCCCTATTGCGCCCAGTATGCCGGCGCCATAAATTTTTTTGCCGACTGGGCCTACGGCAAAGGGAAGTATCTGGTGCGGGAGACCAGGTGCAAGGCCCTCGGAGAAACGTCCTGCCTTTTTGAGCTGAAGGAAAGATCGTGAGCTCGGCCCCGAAATGCGCCTTTCAACAGAGGAGCATCGTGACCGAACACGAAGAAACCGTAAGTTGCATCCCCCGGGAAATAAGACGTGCCTTTTGATCTCCGAGCGCCCTAAACGCCCGGGACTCCGGTAGATGAACCGTTTTCTCCTTTACCCCAGGACCGACTATGCAGATCGAAATCCCCCGGCGCCTCTGGTACGATAACTCGTCATCCACGATCGAGCTTCCCGATACCTGGGATGTGCAGCTGCTGCCCATGCGGGGCCGGGATCGGCCGCCCCTTTCGCCCGCCGACATCCAGCGGTCGATCCAAAACCCCATCGGCTCTGCGGCGCTCTCGGAGCTGGCCCGCGGCAAATCGAGCGCCGTCATCGTCTTTGACGACATCACCCGCCCCACCCGGATATCCGAGATCGCACCCGTCGTCATCCGGGAGCTGGTCGCCGGAGGGATGGACGAGGAGGATATCACGTTTGTGGCGGCCCTCGGCAATCACGGGGCGCACACCCACAACGAGTTCAGGAAGAAGCTGGGCCCGGCGATCACCGAGCGCTTCGCGGTCTTCAACCATAACCCCTACGACCATTGCGTCTTCGTCGGCACCACCTCCCGGGGCACGAAGCTGTCGATCAACCGCGAGGTCATGGAGGCCGACCTCAGGATCGGGATAGGGTGCGTTACCGCCCATATCAATACCGGTTTTTCGGGCGGAGGAAAGATCATCCTGCCGGGCGTTGCCTCCATCGACAGCGCCGCGCACTATCACATCGAGGTCAAGGCGCGGGCGCCCGAGACGACGGGGCCGGGGACGGGCGACGAAAACGTCATGCGAAAGGACATCGAAGAGGCGGCCGCGATGGCGGACCTTCACTTCAAGATCGACGCGATCGTCAACGAGCGGGGGCAAACGACGGCGCTCTTCGCCGGGGACTTCAGGCAGGAACACAAAGAAGCGGTTAAGCTGGCCCGCGATGTCTACTCGGTCGGACGGAGACCGCAGGGCTGCCGGCTCGTTATCGCCAACGCCTTTGTGAAGGCCAACGAGATGTTCATCGCGGCCCGCATCGGGGCATCGGCTCTGGCCGACGGCACCGGCACGGTCGTGATCATCGTGGATTCCCCCGAGGGACAGATTCCCCACTACCTCCAGCGAAGCTTCGGGCGGGCCCACGGCGGCCGCCAGGCGTCACCGACCGAGATCCCGCCGGGCGTCCGGGTCATCGTGCGTGGCGCCCCAGTGGGACGCGACCTTCACCGACTGGGTGAGGAACCCCGGGGCCATCACCCGCACCAGGGACTGGGGAGAGACGCTCTCGCTCCTCGGGCAGGAGTTCGGCCCGGGGACGCGCGTGGCGGTATTGCCGGAGGCCTCGATCATCTATTTCGAGCCCTGAGCCGGCAATCTTCCCGAACGATTGTGATCCGGTTCGAATACGTCTGCAACTCGCCCCCCCGGGGGAAATCGAGCTCTTCTCACGGCATAGAAGCCGCGCGCCCGCTGCCGCAACCCCGAGAATCTTTCCCTTGTTTTTCATTTACATTTCAGGCCGGTGATAATAGAATATTTTATGAGAGGTATCCTCGTGGAGTATCGCCGTGGATAAAGAATACGACGTTATCGTGGTGGGCTCGGGACCCGGCGGCGCCACCGTTGCCCGCGAGCTGGCCAGGAGCAGGAAGAAGGTCCTCCTCATCGAGCGAGGCGGGAGGATTAACCGGGTGGGAAACACGGCGGCGATGGCGCTCATGGCCAAGCGGTTCGGGTTTACGCTCTCCCGGGAAGGGCACTGGGTGGTGAGCGTAAACAACTACGGGGGGGCCTCCAACGTTGCCGCCGGCTGCGCCGTCGGCCCGCCCGCCTCGGTCTTTTCCCCCTTCGGCATCGACCTGACGGCGGAGGCGGCCCAGGCCCGGACGGAGTTGGGCGTTCAGCAGCTGCCCGACGAGCTGGTGGGCCGGGCCAACCTGCGCATCCTCGAGGCGGCCAACGACCTCGGCTACCACTGGACGAAAGTCGAGAAATTCATCGATCCCGAAAAATGTATCCCCGACTGCGCCGACTGCATGCTCGGCTGCTCCCGCGGCGCCAAGTGGACCTCACGGGTATACGGAGACGAGGCGGTCTCCCTCGGTGCCGATCTGGCCCTTCACACCAGGGTCACCCGGGTTATCACGGAAAACGGCCGGGCGACGGGCGTCCAAGCCACCCGATGGGGAAGGCCCGTCCGCTACTACGGTAAGAGCGTGGTGGTCTCGGCCGCGGTGGGCTCCCCCATTATCCTCCGAAACAGCGGGATAACGGAGGCGGGCAGGGGATTTGCCTGCGACTGGCTCCAGTTCGTTGGGGGGATCGTACCCGGCATGAACACGCTCCACGCGAACCCCATGAGCGTGGGAACACTGGAACACCACGAATCCGACGGGATCGCGATCCTGCCGGTCTTCCCCGGATGGTCGGCTTTTCTGCTGCAGACGATGCTGGCGGCGCCGGCAAAAATGCCCAAGCTCGTGCATCTTCCCCGCTATACCGGTATCATGGTCAAGATCGCCGACGACGTGGCCGGGGAGATCATCTCCGACAGCTCGTTTTCCAAGCCGCTGACCGACCGGGATATGAAGCGGCTCGGCAAGGGGGTGTCGATCATCAGGAGGGTCCTGAGAAAGCTTGGGGCCCCCGATCACTCCATCATCGAGCTCCCCCCGATCGGCGCCCACCCCTCGGCTACCTGCCGCATCGGGGCGGTGGTGGATAAAAACCTGGAGACTCAGATCGGCAACCTCTTCGTGTGTGATTCAAGCGTCTTTCCCCAATCGCTGGGTCTGCCGGTGGTGTGGACGGTGGTTTCACTGGGTAAGCGCCTTGCCGCGCACCTCAACCGGAGGGCGGTTTAGGGGCGCGCCGCGCGGATCGCGGACCTCGATTGGTCGGTGTTCATAACGTCACTTTTAAGGAGTAGTGCTATGAGGAAGTACGAGAACCTGGGTGGGCTCCTGCTGGGTATCTGGCTTATCGCCACGGGGGTTATCGGGCTCCTGGGAATCGCTTTCGAGATTCTCACGCTGGCGCTGGACATCCTTGCGATCGCAACCGGCATCGTCTTCCTGATTGGGCTGCGCGGGGGGGGCTGGGTCCAAAAGCTCGGGATAATCTTCCTTGCTGTCTGGCTCATCCTCGTGGGGCTGATGCCTTTTATCGGCATGAGCCTCCCATTTGCGGGCGAGCTTGTCATGATCCTGGCGATCCTGGCGGGCGTCTTCCTCCTGATTTCACTGAGTGGCAGTACGCCTTTCCCCAGGATCGGCCTGATCCTCCTTGCCATCTGGTTGATCGCCGGAGCGGCGATACCGCTGCTCGGTATTGACATCCCGGGAGAGGGGCTGATGTTGACGATCCTGGGTATCGTCGCGGGCGTCTTCATTCTTATCAGAAGATAGCCTCCGGGCGGACGCTGGGATGGACCGGTCGCAGCCAAATCGGTCAAAGGCTGTCACCCGCGGAGTTGATTGTTCGGCGGCGGCCCGAAAGGGCCGCGCCGAAGCGGGGACAGTGCCCTTTCTCGGCACCGGTAGGAAAACTCGGTGACCGTGTTTAGTACCGTATGAAGGAAACGGGGCCGTTAAGAGTGTTCTTGAGGGCCGGGTATCTGTTGCTCGGCGGATGGCTCGTTATGTTCGGGGTAACAAACTACCTCGGCGTACACCATCCGATTGTCATTGCTGCGCTGCATCTGACCGTGATGCTCGCCGGGATCGCCTTTCTCTTTTCACTTTCCGTCATGTCCAGGGGCGAGCTTGCCGGCATGATCGTCCTGGCGATCTTCCTGCTGGCCATGGGGGTCATCCCCTTCGAATCGGCCTTCCAATTCCGCTCGGGTAACCTCGTGGCCATGATCCTGTGGGGCAACTCGCTGCTGGCGGGCTGCCTCATTCCTATCGGATTGGCCGAGAAACGGTGGGGGGACCGCCTCAGCCTCGCGTTTCTCTCCGTCTGGCTCATCATCTGGCCGATACAGGCCTTCACCGGCGAGCGGCACATCAAGCTCATGTTTACGGCGCTTTTGCCGGCCGTGACCGGGCTGGCTATCCTGGCCAACGCCCTGATCGCCGTTGTCCGTCACAGACCGAACGCCGCCTAGGCCGGGCAACTGCCTCACGCAAGGCGGATCTACTCCTCTTCCCGGGCAAACGTCATGGAGAGAACGCGCCGTGTCCGATCGGTCACGGCAAAGCGCGCGTCCGCCCGTATCCCCACGACCCAGACGATATCGTCTCCGCTGGTAACGAGCGGGACATGATCCCGCCGGTCCCTCGGCACCTTTTCGTCGATAAAGAGATCGGAGAGCTTGGCACTGCCGGTGCCGGCAAGGTGGATGCGGTCGCCCGGCTGTCGGGCGCGAACGGCGAGGTCCCCGGGGATGCCGTCAAGATCGAGCAAAATAGTGCTCGTCCCCGGACCCGCCAACCCGGGGGGTGGTGCGGACTTCTCGTTACTGTCGAACGGGGCAATGCCGGTGGTCACGATCATCCCCCAGGCCGGCAGGGGAGTCCGGCCGGGGACGACCAGCGGGATCCCGGCAAGCGACCCCGGATCGCGCCCGGGGCGGTCCGCGGCGGGCTCGATGGTCAGGGCATCGTAGACGCGCCGGGCGGTCAACCCGCCGGGGAGCCGTACACTCTTTGTCCCGTGGGAGGGGCCTTCCGCCAGGGCAATGACGGCCTGGATATGGCGGCGCCCCAGCCTCAGCGGTGTCGGCCGGGGGCCGGCCGCGCCGAAGATCAGGAGCTTCACGACCTCGGAGGCGACCTCGGGGACGAGGGCGCCGATATCCCCGACTCCCACGGTGTCGCCTGCGGCGTGGTGCGCCACGAAGGCCTCGGCGGCGGCCCTGATGGGGGCAAAGGCTTCCCGGTACGCGGCGACGGCGTCCGTCAGCGAGCGCTCCACCGCGGGATTGACGGCGGCGAGCGCCGGCATGATCTGGTTTCTGACCCGGTTTCTGAGGTAGTCGTTTTTCAGGTTCGAGGAATCGACGATCCAGGGGATGTCGCGCGCGGTCAGGAAGGCCTCGACGTCGGCCCGGGTCGTCTCGATAAGGGGGCGGATATAGGGGAGGCGCACCGGCGGGATCCCCGAGAGCCCCTCGGGACCGGCGCCCGTGATCAACCTCATCAGGAAGGTCTCGGCGTTGTCGGTGGCGGTGTGGCCCGTGGCGATCTTCGTCGCGCCGATCTCGTGCATGAGGCCGCGCAGGAACGTGTCCCGCACAAGACGGCCCGCCTCCTGCGTCGAGAGCTTTTTCTCTTTTGCGATCTTCTTGACGTCGACCCTGTGGAGATGGAAAGGGATATCGATCCGGTATCGTTGCGCGATCTCGCCGGTGATCTTCCGGGCAAACGCCGCGTCGCGCTCGGCCTCCTTTCCGCGCAGGCCGTGGTGGACGTGGGCGGCAGCGAGTTTCAGACCATAGGTCGGCGCGATCTCGACCAACGCCACCAGCAGCGCCACCGAATCCGCCCCGCCGGAGAGCGCGACGAGGACGGAATCGCGGGGAGAGAGCATCCCAAAATGATCTGCGCACTCGACTATTGTTTGAAGTATCCCTCGCATCGTGGGGTGAGTATACCATAGAATGACAGCGCGTACTTATTGATATGATAGACGGTTGATAGTATCCTATTGACAGTTTTGATTTAGTATAGGCCCGGGCCTGCCGCGAATCGTAAATTCCGGCGGACGAAGGATTAAGGGGGCGGGGTAAAGACCGGTTTCAGACTGAATAGTCAGGGGATTGCCGCGTCGCTGGCGCTCCTCGCAATGACTGTTCTACTTTTGCCTCAATTCTCTCCTCATCAGCGTCACCTCGAACGGGAAATGCTCGAACTTGATCTGCCTGTTGACCCTAAATCCCATCCGCCCGTACCACTCGACCAGCCGCTTTTCGTCGGAGATCACCCCGAGGGAGGCGTAGTCCGCCCCGGTCTTTTCGGCCTCACCGATCGCAAACGTCAACAGCTCGTGCCCCAGGCCCCGGCCCTGGTACTCCGGCAGCACCGAGAGCCTGCCGATGTAGCATACCTCCGGCCGGGCGTGCTCCACCGTCACGGCGCCGGCGGGCGTCCCGTCTGCCTCGATAATATAGTAGCGCACCCCCTCGTCCATGTCTTCGACCACCCACTGGTCGGTGATGTTGGAGGCGTGGTGGCCGCTGTTTTCTAGAGTCAGCCCCAGCCGGTCGGCCGCCGACTTGAAGGCGCTCCTGATGACCGTGACCAGCGTCGGGATGTCGCCGCTTTCGGCCCGCCGAATGTGTGTGCTCATCTTAAACCGTTGCCCATGAGAGTGATGCGCGGCGCGGGGCCGCGTTAAATTGCGGATGGAGTCTCGCCGCCTATCTGCCCGTCGGCTCGATCTTTGTGCCGGGGAAGTAGAACGCGATGATCTCGCGGAAGCTTTTTCCCATGCGGGCAAGGTCCACGGCCCCCCACTGGCTCATTCCCACGCCGTGCCCCAGCCCCCGGCCCTCAAACCGCATAGCCCCGCCCTTCAGGGCCAGCTCAAAGAGCGTGCTCTTGAGGCTTCCCCAGCCGAAGCGGCGGCATACGATGATCCGAAACTCCTCGCCCATGAGCTGCCGATCCGCCCCCGAAAGCCGCACCTTTTCGGCCCGCCCGGAGGGGTCCCTTTCCGTCACGGAGATCCCGGTCACGGGCGTGCCCATCGCGTCGGAGAGCGCGGCCAACAGGGGCTCCCTGCCGACGACGAAGCTCCATTTGAAATCGGGGCTCGCCGCCCCGAGCTCCCGCCCGTTGAGCGCGTCCCGGACGGGCACCAGGTATGGGACGGGCGGCCCGCCCCAGACGTAGGCGGGCGAGGTGGTCATGCCGCCGGAGCTGGAGTGATAGAAGACCTCGGCGGGCATCCCGTCGTAGGTCACGATGAGCCGCTCGGTTGCCTCCACCGCCCGACTACCCGAGGCGGTCTCGGTAGTCGACCCCGGCGTAGTGCTGGCAGTGGGTCAGGTCGCAGAGGTCCCAGCCGCCGTGCCTCTTTCTGTTCTTGAGGGCGAAGGTACGGCAGAGGATCGCCTGGGCCTCCAGGGCGGCCGTCTCCGTCGTGGTAAGCTCGGCCGGCACCACCGAAAGGAGATATTCCTCGAGCGGCACGCTGTTGATCAGGACGATCGCGCCCTTTTCGACGGAAACGGCAAGCCTCCCGCGGTAGCGGTGCCGGTTGTCGCCCGCCGTGACGGTGAGGATCGTCCCGTCCGACACGGGGGCAATCGTCAGGGGGGCCGGCGCGCGAACACTCTTGCCGCCGAGCGTGAGGGAAAGCGTTGCCGATCCGTCGGCCGCGATAGTGACCCGGGGCCCCTCGACGGCGCCGCCGGAAAACGAGACGCGAAGGGGGGACGGCGCGGCGACGGTCACGCGGTCGGTGACCTTTCCCTCCATGACCCGGACGGTGAGCTCCGTATCGTCGGCCGCGGAAACGGAGCAAACGGCAAAAAGGAGCAGGGCCGCCGCCCACGGTGCGGGAGAGATCCCTATGAGTCGTCTCATCGTTTTCATGGCGGCCCCGATGACGGATACCCGGTCACTATATGATGAACGATGAAAAAAGAAAAGGGAAAAAGTCGCCCGGCGGCATCGCGGGCCGGACGCGGTCGGCACAAGGAGTCAAAAGGCCGCTCTCCGTGCGCTCGAAGTGCCGTAACCTTTTGACTTGACCTTTTTTCGGATTACGATATGATAGTATCGTTTTATCAAACAGTGAGGACCAGGCGCGTAACCCGTTATTTGCCGTGGAGGTATCCTATGTCCGGGTATAAAAAGGTGCTGGTTGCCGTGGACGGCTCATCCTGTTCCGAGAAGGCGGTCGGAGTGGCCGTCAACTTCTGTCGGCTATCAAACGCGGAGCTCCACACCATCTTCGTGATCTCCGATATGGTGGTCGATAACTTCAAGCGCCTCGGCAAGAGCCAGGCCGATGAGGTGCTGGAGAGCCTCAAGGACGAGGGCAGAAAATATTTCCGCGATGTGAAGGACACGGCCAAGGAGTGGAACATCAAGGTCGTCGAGGCCATCCGGGAGGGCTTTCCCGCCGACGAGATCGTGACCTACGCCAAGAAGAACAAGGTCGACCTCATCGTTATGGGAACGCACGGCCGAAGGGTCGGCACCCGCCCCCTCATCGGGAGCACCGCCGACCGGGTCATTCATCTGGCGCCCTGCCCGATTCTCATCGTGCCGTAAGGTATCGTGGGAAAATATCCCATCAGGAGCCTGCTTTCCGATAGACTTGTTCCCGAACAGGTCTATCGGTTTTTTGAGGAGCGGGAGGACTTCCCGAACGTCGAGCGAGTCCTCCCCCCCTTTCGGCCGGAAGACCCGCGCCCGGCGGCCGGCGCCCTTTCCCGGGCGCGGGCGGCCCTTAAAAAGGTCGGCAAGCGGGGACTGCCGGGACCACTCCCGCGCGATTTTTCCCCCGCCGCTATCCTCTCCGACACGGCGGCGGGCTACGATCCCGCGCTCCACGAGCGGGTGCGGCGGATCGCCTGGTACCTTTCCACCTACCTCTTCGTCCATGACGATCCCGCGTTCCCCTTTCTTTCGGGGGACCGGCGCGAGGCCCGTTACGCCGACGCGATACGCGCGGCCAAGGGGCCCGTCCTTTTCGTGCCTAACTACAACTCCCACTTCGACAGCGTGATGATCGCGGTCTACTTCGACGCCCTGGGGCTTTCGCTGCCGTTTTCGGCCCTTGGCGACCTGCTCATGCCCAACCGGGCGATAGAAGATCATCTGAAGCGGCTGAGGGTCTTCAAGGTGACCAAGTCCCACCTCTGGGCGCCGCACTACCCCGCGTACGAGCGCATCCTCTCCGAATACCTGAAGGCCCTTTTCGAGGAGGGTGCCCGGGTTGTCGTCCACAGCGAGGCCTCCCGCTACACCACCCGCAGCATCGACGGGACGATGAGGGCGACCATCCCTCCCTGGATCATCTCGGCGCTCCTGAGATCGGAGCGCGACGTGACGGTGGTCCCCCTGAGCCTCTCGTTTTCCCGGGTTCCCGAGGACCGGGCGCTGACCTATCACAAGCCGCTGGCCGGCCTCATCTCCCGAAAGGACCGAAGCGCGGACGTTCCGATCGGCCACTACCTGCGCTTCGGCCCCGGGTACTGGCACCGGCTCTTCGACGCGCTGCTGAACGGGATGCCGGGGGTCTACGGAAAGGCCTACCTGACGCTCGGCCGGCCCTTTTCGGCGGCGGAAATGATCAGGGAGACGCCGCCCGGCCGGGGCCCCGGAGACTCCATCGCCCGGCGGGCGATGGAGGAGGCGGCCGAAAACAAGAAGGTGCTGCCGACCCACGTCGTCGCGGGGACGCTCATGAGCAGGGAGCGGCTCACCAAGCGTGAGCTCCACACGGCGGCGGCAGAAGAGGTTGAGAGGGTGGCCGCGTTTCACCGGGAGCGCTACGGGTCCGACCCGGATCTGGACGACGCATTTTCGGGCGGCATCGGTAAGGCCGTGGAGGCGGGGCTGGCTCCGCTGGCAGACCGCGCGATCGTCAAAAAGGGTCTGATGCTTCCCCGGCGGTTTTACCTCTCCGACAGGCCGCTCGGCCGCTTTTACGCCAACCAGCTGGACCACCGCATCTATCCCCAGTGGTCGGGAAACAACCTGACGGTAGTGAACGCGGGGGCCTTCGGGTATACGCTGGCCACACATCTCGGGCGTAAGTTCGACACCGACCCCGCCTACGCCGACTGGAGCATGGTGCTGTTTGACATCCGCAAGGATATCGTGCAGGCGATAGCCGAAAACCGGTCCCATCCCCACTTCTTTCCCGGGAGCCTCCTGCCGAAGGTGGTGCACGTGGAGTCCGACCTCGGGGCCGGGGTCCGCCGGGCCCAGATCGTCGTCATCGCGACCCCCTCCGAATACTTCCGCGAGGCGGCGGGGCAGGTCCTGGACGCCCACCCCGACCCGTTTGCGCTGGTGATCGCCACCAAGGGGTTCGAGGTGGAAACGGCGCTCCTCCCGGTGGAGGTGGTCTGGGAGGAGATGGAGCGGCGGGGGAGGTCCAACATACAGATCGCCGTCGTCTCCGGGGCCAACCTCGCCGGGGAGATTATGGAGTCAAAGCTCACGGCAACGCAGCTTGCCGCGGAAAACGACGAGCTGCGGGCCCGGCTCATCGATATCTTCTCCACCCCCGACTTCTTCGTCTATCCTTCGAAAGACCTCCTCGGCGTGCAGCTTGCCGGCGCCATGAAAAACGTCTACGCGATCGCCTACGGCATCGCCGACGGAGCCAAGGACGCGTCGGTGAACTTCACCGCCACGCTCGTCACCCGGATCTCCGCGGAGATCAAGACGCTGGCCCAGGCGATGGGGGCCGACGCCGAGACCTTCAATACCGAGGGGCAGGCGTGGATGGCCGATTTCCTGGCGACGGCCCGGGGCGGGCGGAACAGCGAGTTCGGAAAGAGCCTCGTGCGCTGGCCCGTCCCGATCGCCCTCAGGTTTGCCAAGGACGCAAAGAAGAACGTGGAGGGCTACGCGGCGACAAAGGCGGCCGTGGAGCTCGGCCGTCGATACGGCGTGGAGCTGCCGATCGTCGAGGTCCTGTTCGACATCCTCTACGAGATGGGCGAGGTCGACCCGCGGCGTTTCATGCGCCGGCCGGGGGATGGATAAGGGGAGGGGTAGGGCACGACCTGCGACAGTCCGCAGGATGAAAACAATCAATGACGAAAGACGGTGATCCCGCCGAAAAGACTCCCCGCCGCTCCATTCGATTGAAGCAGTACGACTATTCGACTCCGGGGTACTATTTCGTGACGATCTGTACGAATGAGAAGAAACCCTTCTTCGCGCATTGCGAGGACGCTGGAGTGGTGCTTTCCAGGATAGGCCGGTCGCACGTCGATTTCTTATCGACATACCAAGTCATGCTCCAGATGCGACGATTGACCAATACGTTATCATGCCGAATCATGTTCATGCGAATTATCGTCATCGATTCCGTAGGGGCGGCATATATGCTGCCCGCGAGACCCCCTACAGTGACCACTCCCCTGTCGAAGCCCGGTTCGGTTGTCCGTAGTCATCCAGATGTATAAATCGGCGGTAACACGCTGGTGCAGGCGGAACGGGTATCAAAATTTTGCCTGGCAAAGAGGGTTCTATGAACACGTGATCCGAAACGATGACGATTTGAACGAGACCAGGCGCTATATCGCGAACAATCCGTTGAAGTGGGTTGACGATGACCACTATATCGCGTGACGATACTTAGGACAGTACGCGAGGCCGCCGGGCGGCATATATGCCGCCCCTACGGTAGGTAAGATCGTTAGGGATAAATCGGTCGAAAATCCCTTTCAAGTGCGCTCGAGGACGATGAATACGTACCTTGAGATCGGGACCAGCGGGCACCACCAGGTGGATCGCCCCTACGGTATGTAAGGTCGCGATGTCCCGCGGGCGGTACGCCTGACATGCCGATCGCGCGCGCGGGCGCTCGCAATTGAAACCTTTGGCCGAACCGAAAAATCCTTTATGCCAATCCGGAAGTGTGATATACTTAGGCCCTTTATGCTTTCGGAGTCCCCATGAAAAGCTTCTTTAGCCCCGCGTCGGTCGCGGTGGTCGGCGCCACGCCCAACAAGATCAAGGGCGGCTACCATATCTTCAACAACCTGGCGACCTACTACGGCAAGGGCGCGGTCTATCCCGTCAACCCCAACTACGACCAGATCGACGGCAGGAAGGTCTACCGGTCGCTGAGCGACCTTCCCGAAAGGCCGGAGCTCGTCATCATCTTCACGCCGGCCGACACCATCCCCGGCGTCATCGAGGAGGCCGCGCGCCTCGGGGTAAAGCGGGTCCAGATACAGGCCGCGGGATTCTCCGAGGTGGGCAGCGACGGCGCCCGGCGGGCGGCGGCGGTCATGAAGATAGTCCGCGAAAACGACATGCGGGTCTGGGGGCCCAACTGTACCGGGTCGGTCAGCGCCCGCGACCTCTTCTTTTCCCCGTTTATGCCCGCCCCGGACCTGCGCGCGATGCTCATCCCCGGACCCGTATCGATCATCGCCCAGAGCGGCATGATGGCCGGCGGGTTCCTGCTGCAGGTGCTGGACGGCGGCTATTTCGGCATCGACAAGGTGGCGGCCATCGGCAACAAGATGGACATCGACGAGGTGGACATCATCCGCTACCTGGCAGACGAGCCCGAGACCCGGATCATCCTGATGTACCTGGAGGGGATCGCGCGCGGGAGGGAGTTTCTCGACCTGGCCCGATTCGCTTTCCGGCAAGAAGTCGCTGGTCGTCCTCAAGGGCGGCAGGAGCGTGGGGGGGAGGACGGCGGCGCTCTCCCACACGGGGACGCTGGCCGGCAGCGACGACGTGGTGTCGGGGGCGCTGGCCCAGTCGGGCGTCATCCGGGTGAACGACTTCATCGAGCTCATCAACGTCGGCAAGGCCCTGGCGACGCTGCCCCACCAGCGGGGCGGATCGCGCATCGCCCTGGTCACGGTCACCGGGGGCGGGGGGATCGTGGCGGCCGACCTGATCAACGATTACGGCCTGAAGCTTGCCGACCTCTCCGAAAAGACCATCGAGCGGCTGAGGCCGATCTTCCCGGCCTGGATGCCCCCGAAAAACCCGGTGGATATCTGGCCCACGATGGAGCTTCGGGGGATCAACGAGGCGCTGCAGATCGGTCGTGCCGATCGTGCTCGAGGACGAAAACGTCGACGCGGTCGTCATGCTCCCGTTTGCGTCGCCCATCAGCGAGCGGCTGGATATCGACGTCGATACGGCAGGCCATGGACAGGACCAAGAAACCGGTCGTCTCGTGGATCTTCGGTTATATCCCGAGCTTCGAGCCCTTCGGGCGGGTGCTCAAGGAGGCGGGCATCCCGGTCTACCAGGAGCTCTCGCAGGCGGCGCAGGTGCTGGCCGGGCTCAGCCGGATGTCGGTGCGGGAGCACCCCGCGGCGCGGCGCGCGACTTCTCACAAGGGAGCGTCACCGAAGTAGCGAATTCCTATGGGTATCCTCAGATTTTCCCTCATCGCGATCCTGCTGGTCCTGCTCATCAGGCGCAAGCTCGACCTCGGCCTTTCGCTGCTGATCGCGGCGGCGGCCCTGGGCCTCATGTACGCCATGGGGATCGGGGAGCTCGCCACGGCGGCTGCCGTAGCGGCGTTCACGCTGGAGGCCGTCGAGATCATCGTGGCGGTCCTCATGATCGTCTTTCTCTCCGAGCTGATGAAGAGAAAGGGGCAGATCAAGAAGATGGTGGACGCGCTGAGGCTGCTCCTGGGCGACCCGAAGGGGGTGGTCGCGCTGGTGCCCGCGATCATCGGGTTTCTGCCGATCATCGGCGGGGCGATGATCTCGGCGCCGATGGTCGAGGAGGCCTCCGACGAGCTGAAGCTCTCCCCCGAAAAGAAGACCTTCCTGAACTACTGGTTTCGCCACCTCTGGGAATATATCTTTCCCACGTACCCCGGGGTCATCCTGTCTTCGGCGATCCTCGGGGTGGGGCTTTCCACGATCGCCGCCGCAAACCTCCCGCTGACGCTGGCCGCGGTCGCGGCCGGGCTCTTCTTCGGGTTTCGCGGGGTGGCCTCGGCGGGAGACGGCAAGCGGCGCATCTCGGGCAGGCGTCTTTGTCGACTTTTTCGTCAGCGGCCTTCCGCTCGTCGTCGTGATCCTGGCGGTCCTGGTCTTCAAGACGGACCTTGCCCTCACGCTCATCCTGGTCTTTCTGGTCTCGCATGCTCATCTACCGGGCCACGCCCAGGGAGGTCGGGACGATCGTCAAGGAGAATTTCTCGTTTGCCTACGTATCCATCGTCGCGGGGATACTGGCCTTCAAGGGCGTGCTGGAGGCGACGGGGGCGGCCGCGGAGATCGCCGCAAACCTCAGCTCGCTGGGCATCCCCCCGTTTTTCGTCCTCATCATCCTCCCGTTCGTCATCGCCATGTCCACCGGCATGACGATGGCGTTCGTGGGGATTACCTTTCCGATCCTGCTGACCTATTTCACCACGGGCGATTTCCCGCTGATCGCGTTCATGCTGGCCTACGCCGGGGGGTACGCCGGGATCATGCTCTCGCCGGTGCACCTCTGCCTGGTGCTGACGGCGCGCTACTACCGGGCGGAGCTCTCGTCGGTCTACCGGCTGTTGGTGGCGCCGGTCCTCTTCGTGCTGGCGGTGGCCGCCCTGGCCTACCTGGTCATAAACTACCTCGTCTGACCCGCACCGTCCTCCCTTCTTCCCGTTTTCCATTCTATTGCCTACCTTGCCGCCGCTCCCGTAGTATCGCCTGCCGCGGCCGGGACGGCCGCGCCGTGCCTGGTGGAGGGCGTGAGTCGTATCACACATATGGTCATTTTTGCGCGCGATACGAACGAAAGTGTGACGGAGGACGCAAAAAAAGGGCGCGGTGGACGGTATAAAGGAATCACCATGTAATGCGTCAATAATTTTTAGGATCATATCCGCAAGGAGAGTGCGATGAAAAAGAAGGTAGCGTTTCTGGCGGTCATAGGTATCGTGGGTGTCCTGACGCTTGCCGTGGCGGCGATGGCGGCGTCCCCGGTGGTGAAGGTCAGGGTGGTCAACGTAACCGCCTACGGCGAGGACCGGCTGCAGGACGATGCGGGGGTCGCGAAGGCCGCGACGATCTCGTCGGCCGAAAACCCGCAGGTGTATCCCGCGATCGAGAGCCTCGTGTTCACGGTCGGCAAGGATAACGTGAACTACGCGCCCGACGCCGCGGTGCCGGCGGGCCTGCTCAAGTTTTCCGGCAGCATCGGCCTGAAGGAGCCCTTCGAGTTTATCTCCATCGCCAACCCCGACGAGGTGGGCAAGTACGACGCCGCCATCGTGGGCAGGGACGGGAAGATCACCTACGTCGACGAGCCCGTGGTCATCGACTACCACCTGAGGACGATCGCGACGCCCAAGGGACTTTCCGTCAGGGACGGCGACACGCTGCTGGTCTTCGTGAGGGAAGCGGGTCTGATACCTCCCAGCGAGCGGGAGACCGCGCTCGAACACCTGGAGACCTACATACCGGGCACGCAGCAGCCGACAGGGACAGGTAATGCTGATCGACCACAGCACGGACGGCCACGGCGGCGGCGGTGACAACGGTGGGAAAGGAACGAAGGACTAAGGGTAATCGCTGAACTTTAGGACGAGCCGATCATCAGTCGGAATAGAAATGGAACGGCGCCCCCGGCGGGGCGCCGTTTTCTTTTGCCCAGGGTCTATCGGGGGTCACAATGCCTTCTATGCCTCCGCATCGGGTGGGTCCATGCCTCCACCGGCCCTCTAATCCCTTTCGCCTCAAACACACGACGAGCGCTCGGCGCGGGCCCACTCCAATCCGTCCCGGACTCCGAATACGCCGCTGACCCGAGGGCGGGCGTGAGCCGTATCACAAAAATGTCATTTCCCTTGCACGGATGAAAAAAAGTGTGACAGGGAGCGCACATGCGCGGTACAATAGGTGGTATAAAGCAACCATGATGAGATTCGGGACTAATCCGTGAGGTCATTTCGAGAGGAGGGTGTTATGAAAAGGAACGTACTATTTCTCGCGCTTATTGTGGTCCTGGCGTGCGCCCTGGCGGCGGCGGCAGCGTCGCCCACGGTCAAGGTGCGGGTTATCAACGTAACCGCCCTGGGCGAAAGGTCGCTGCAGGACGACGCGGGCGTCGTGGACGCGGCGACGGTCTCGGCGGCCGAGAACCCGCGGCTCTACCCGGCTATCGAGAGCCTCGTCTTCACGGTCGGAAAAGAGAGCGTGAATTACGCTCCCGACGCCGCGGTGCCCGCGGGCTCGCTGAAGCTAACGGGCAGCATCGTCGAGAAGGAGCCCTTCGAGTTCATCTCGATCCCCTACCCGGACAGGGCCGGGAAATTTGACGTGGCCGTCGTGGGCAGGGACGGGAAGGTCGTCTACATCGACGACCCGGTCGTGATCGACTACGACCTGCGGACGATCACGACGGTCTCCCCGCTTGCGGTGAAAGACGGCGACACGGTGCTGGTCTTCGTGAAGGAAGCGCCCCCCATGCCGCCCGAAAAGCGGTACGACGCGCTGGAGCATTTGGAGTACGACCAGCCGACCGCCCCTGACCTGACGAACCTGCGAGCCGAACGAAGAAGGCGGCGGCGGCGCACAGGGTGGCGGAAGGTAACCCTAGAGGGATGTATTTGAGTCAACCCCATTCGTAAACAAGATAAAGCCCTCATAATGAGGGCTTTATTTTTTGAATACGATATCCAGGACGGGGGCGCGAACCGTGGCGCGGCCCCGGCTGTGCGTCACTTCTTCTTTCCCTCGATATACGCCACGGCCCGCTCGATCCGCCGGATCACCCGGTCTTTTCCGATCACCTCGATGACCTCGAAGATCCCCGGGCTCACGGTCTTTCCCGTCAGCGCCACGCGCAGCGGCTGGGCGACGCGCCGAGAGCTTCAGGCCCAGCTCGTCCAGCACCCCGTTGAAGAGCGCCTCGATGGCGTCCTTGTCCCACCGCGTCCAATTTCCGCAGCCCTTCGGCCAGCCTCGCGAAGGGCGCTACGCTTGCGGCCGTCAGGAACTTCTCGGCCGCCTTCGGGTCGTAGGCGATCTCGTCGGTAAAATAGAACGCGCCCATCTCGGCCATCTCCACCAGGGTCTTTGACCGCTCCTGCAGGGTGACGACCGCCCGGGCAAGCCACGCGGTGTCCGGCGGCGCGTATCCGCGGGCCTCGACAAACGGCAGCAGCCGCGCGGCAAGCGCGGCGGGGTCTGACTCCTTGATGTAGTGGGCGTTGAGCCACTCGAGTTTTTCGGGGTTGAAGATGCCGGCCGATTTTCCGACGTCGGCGATGTCGAACTTCTCGATGAGCTCGGCCATCGAGAAGATCTCCTGGTCGCCGTGGCTCCAGCCCAGGCGGGCCAGATAGTTGACCATCGCCTCGGGCAGGTAGCCCTCGGAGATGTACTCGGTCATCGACTTTGCCCCGTGCCGCTTGGAGAGGCGCGACCGGTCGGGCCCGAGCATGAGGGGGACGTGGGCGAAGGCGGGGACCGGGTAGCCCAGGGCGGTAAATATCTGGATCTGGCGCGGGCGTGTTGTTGACGTGGTCGTCTCCCCGGATCACGTGCGTGACGCCCATGTCCATGTCGTCCACGACCACCGTGAAGTTGTAGGTCGGGGAGCCGTCGGAACGCCGGATGATGAGGTCGTCAAGCTCCTTGTTCTCGAAGACGATCCCCCCCTTGATGAGATCCACGAATTCGGTCGCGCCGTCCTGACGCGACCGGAACCGGACCACGTAGGGCTCGTCCCGCGCGGGCAGGTCCTTGTCGCGGCAGGTCCCGTCGTACATCGGTTTTTCCTTGCGCTCCTCGGCAAGCTTCCTTTTGGCCTCCAGTTCCTCCGGCGTGCAGTAGCAGCGGTAGGCCTTCTTCTCGGCCAGGAGCCGCTCGATGGCGGCCTGGTAGAGGGAGTCGCGCCCGCTCTGAAACACCGGGCCTTCGTCCCACTCCAGCCCCAGCCACGTCATGCTCTGAAGGATCGCCTCGGTATATTCGTCCCTGGAGCGCTCGCGGTCGGTATCCTCGATCCTCAGGATGAAGACGCCGCCGGTGTGCCGGGCGTAGAGGTAGTTGAAGAGGGCGGTCCGGGCGCCGCCGATGTGCAGGTGGCCGGTGGGGCTCGGGGCAAACCGCACCCTCACGGGGGATTGTCTGTCTTTCACGTTCTGTCAACCTTTAAAAAATAGACGGGGCCTTCTCGGGGGCCCCAGACGTCCGCTCGTTTTTCGCCGTACGATACGTATCATAACGCGGCGCTCTTGTCAACGTCTCTCGGTCCGCCTTATTTCCACTATTTCCATTTTCCGCCTGCTAATCTTCATACGGTCGGCCGATCCCCGGTAGAATTGAATCTGCATTTACGGAGGGAAGGCCGATGTACCGGGGAGACACTTTTTTCGTGGAGAGGAATTTTGTGGTGGACTACGAGCGGGCGCTCATGGAGATGCCCGACATGGAGCTCTGGATATGGCTCATGCACCGGAGGGGATATTCCCAGGACTATATCGGCACGAGCATCGGGGTGACGCAATCGGACGTGGCCTATCGGATCGACCGGATACAGGACTACCTGAAGCGGCGGGTGAATGAAGAAGAAATCCACTGAGACGCCGGCGGCAGCCGCTGCAGCCGAGGGGCTCGGCCCGGACGCTTCCTGCCGCGCCGACGAAAGGCTCCCGGACGACGCGGTCTTTCGGGACATCGTCAAAAAGGCCACGGGGGGAGACATCAAGTACCAGGAGCTCTACCTCAAATATATCGACCTCATCTCGGCAAAGACGGCCGACGAGGACGAGGTGATCTACGAGGCGACGTTCGTCGATGACAAAGATAAAGAGGCTTAAGCTCTACCGCCCCCACCCGGGACAGAGGGCGCTCCACGAATCGGGGGCGCGCTTCAGGGTGGCCGCCTGCGGCAGGAGGTGGGGCAAGACCCTGGCGGCGACGGCCGAGATGATCAGGCACGCCTGGGAGTCGCCCGGGCTCCCTCTCGTTCTGGGTGGCGCCGGTGCTGCGCCAGAGCATGATCGCCTTTGACCTGGTCAAGCGGGGGATGCCGCGCCGGGCGCTGGCCGGGGTCCACAAGGTGGACCGGCGGATCACGCTGGTCAACGGCTCGACCCTCGAGTTCAAGAGCGCGGAGATCCCGGAAAACCTGCGGGGGTTCGGCATAGACTTCCTGGTCGTGGACGAGGCGGCCTTCCTGCCGCGCCACCTCTGGGAGGAGGTGTTGAGGCCGGCGCTCTCCGACCGGGAGGGGAGGGCGCTCTTCATCGGCACGCCCAAGGGAAAGAACTGGTTCTTTCACCTCTTTGCGCGGGGAAGGGACGAGCGGCAGGCCAACTGGGAGTCCTTCACCTTCCCCACGGGGGATAACCCCTTCATCAACCCGGAGGAGATCGACGACGCCCGGCGGTCGCTGCCGGAGGCGGTCTTCGCCCAGGAGTACCTGGCGCGCTTCGTCGAGGATGGGGCCGGGGTCTTCACCGGGGTCGGCGACATCATCACGGCGCGGCTGGCCGACCCGATCGTCGGCGCGCGCTACACCGCGGGGCTCGATATCGGCAGGCACCGCGACTACACGGTCCTGACAATCCTGGACTCCTCGGGCTCACTGGTCTACCTGGACCGCTTTTCCCGGACGAGCTGGGGGGTGATGAAGCGGCGGACGGCCTCGGCCCTGAAGCGGTATAACCGGGCGCCGGCGTGGGTCGACTCGACCGGGGTGGGCGACCCGATCCTCGAGGACCTCATCAGGATGGGGGCGGCCTGCCGGGGGTACCGGTTCACCAACGAGACGAAGGCGGCGCTGGTCGAAAACCTGATCCTGATGATCGACGAAAAGAGGATCGCCATCCCGCCGGTCCAGGAGCTGGTCGACGAGCTCCTGATCTTCGAGGCGCGCAACCTCCCCGGCGGGAGCGTCGCGTACGGCGCGCCGGCCGGCTACCATGACGACTGCGTCATCTCGCTGGCGCTGGCCGCGTGGGGGGCGCGGACAGCCAGGGTGAGCCAGTCGGACTTTGTGCGGACGCTCGGATTTTAAGTACAGGAGGCGGTATGGATGCTGAAGTGCGGTTTGTCGACGGCGAGACGAGGTCGTTTCCCTCGGTGACGGGCATCGCCGTTCGCGGGGGGGCGCTTGTCGTCCGGCGGTGGTTTCGGAGTGTCGCAATCGTGCCGATGGACGCGATCCGCTGGGCGCGGCTCGTCCACAGGAGGAAGGTCTCTCAGCACGATTTCGGCAAGGCGGCGCTCTAGGGGCGCGGCCGTGCGGCGGCGGGGACGGCTTTGGTGCCCGCGCCCTGAAAGGAACATACTATGAACAGACGCGATATGAAGCTCTTTTTGGACTACTACAACGGGGACCGGGACGCGATCTTCGCGGACTTTTCCGCGCGCCGGGTGGCCGAGAGCGTCCCCAGGGATCAGCGGATCACCATCCGGGACTTCTACTTTCAAAACGACGTCCGGGTCATCCAGGACACGCGGACGAACTTCATGCCGTCGACGCTCGACCTGGTCGTGACCAGGAGGGGGGATACGACGCCCCACGAGGGGCTGACCGCGCCAGGTCAAGGCGTGGCTCTCTTCCCGCAGCTTCGGCGGCGGACGCACGTTCTGGGAGGCGCTGCCCGGCTATTACCTGACCCAGGAAAACTACGGGACCCTCTTCCTGAAGCTCTTCGTCAAGAACGGGGAGATAGCTGTCCAGAAGATGTACTCCCAGGACGTGGAGGCGGTGACCGACGAGAAGAACTGCCTCGAGGTCACGACGTACGTCTTCGAGTGGGACGAGGCGGTGACGCTTCAAGGGGGAGGCGTGAGGATTGCCCGGATGCGCGAGGAGATCGACGGCAGCGGCTTTTCACTCTTCATGGACGGGCGAGTCGTCAAGAAGGAGGCGCATACCTTCGGATTTGTCCCGGTCATCAGGATCATCCGGGAAGAAGTCGAGGGGAGCCCCTACGGCCGGTCCGGGATCCAGGACCTGATCGAGGGACAGCTGGCGGTGAACATGGCGCTGACCAAGCGGGCCTGGGCCACCAAGTACAACAGCTTTCGGGTCTGGGCGCCCAAGGAGTCGGGCCACGTGGAGCCGGGCACGGCCATCACCATCTCTCCCGGCGCCCTCTCGCCGATCCCGATCGAGGCGGTGGGGGGGGACGTGGACCTTTCGGCCGTGGAGCGGGAGCTGGAGGACGCGCTGGACCACCTCTACCGGCTGGGCTCCGTGCCGCGGAAGCTCAGGGAGGAGGTCGCCTCATCGGCCACGTCGGCCAAGGCGCTCAATACGCTGCTGGAAGGGCTGAAGCGCTATACCGAAAAGAAGCTCGTCTATCTCAGGCGGGGATTCGAGGAGCTGATCGAGAAGTTCCTGGCCGTCAGGTTCGGCACCGGCCTTTTTACGGCCACGGTGTCGTTCCCGTCGCTTTCCGGGGAGGACCCGCAGCACGTGCTGGCCCGGGCGCAGTTCCTGGCCGACCGGGGATTTATGACCGAGGCGCTGGGTGAGCTGGGCTACGACGAACAGATGGTGGAAAAGATGCGCGGGAGGCAGTCGGCCTGAGGCCGGGAAAACGGGTTACGGGGGGGCTACGGGCGCCTCACAGGCGGGTCACGGCACGAGCGACGGAAGAGCCCTGTGGGCCACGCGCAAAAGTGCGGGGCCGCGCAAAACTGCGGGCCTGCACACGCCCGGCGCCTCCGGGCCTCCGCCTGAATTCCATTGACATACCGGCCGTTTCTGATATCCTGAACAAGAATTACTTTTGGTGGACCGATGGTCATTCGCTGTCCGGCATGCGGTTTTGCGGGGAGGGTCCCGGATGACAAGGGCACACGGGACACTAAGCGCATCGTATGCCCGTCGTGCGGCCACCATTTTGTCGTCGGCCTGGCGGTCCTGCCCGCCGACGGCCGGACGCCGGCCCCCTCCGGAGCTCCGGCCCGGGAGCCGGCGCAAAACACACCGGCGCCGCCCGGGGAGGCCAAAAAGAAAAAGAGACGTCCCTTCCTCTGGGGCTGCCTGATCGTTCTTGCCGCCCTGGCCATCGGAGCCGCGATCCTGTTTCTCGTCCCCAGATTCAACAAGCAAATACAGGAAAGCAAGGAATACGACATCATGAAGAAGCTCGGCGAAAAGCACCCGGGCTATCTTCTGCTCAATTCCATAGCGAGCGACGCCGGCTCCATGACCGAGCTCCAGATCACCTCGTACGAGAGGGGACTGGTCGGCAAGGGATGCGTGGGCATGGGAAAGGTCGTGGATATCCAGAAGACGGTCGGCTCGGCCGTCCTGGATTTCCTGGGCCTGACCTCCCCGGGGACGATCATCAGGTTGACGTATGACCGCTACGACGTCGATCTTGTCCTCAAAGAATCGTACTCCGACGAGTTTCTTGCCTACGGCGTCGGCGATACGGTGCTGTTTGCCGGAATCATCAAGGCGGCGGTCATCAACAAAAGGATCCGCATCACCCTCGTCGACGTGGTCATCGAAGGGCATCGAAAGGGAGAGGCCGGTTGGCGTCCCCCGGAAACGGGGAAGAGTCTTTCCAGGCGCTTTATGGAGCTTCTGCTGAAGTAGCGGCTCGTTCATTTCATACACGCGCGGGTAGGTTATGAAAACACAGTGTCCAAAATGCGGCTATGAGGGATCGATCAAAGACGATCTGATACCTGAGGGGGGGCGGACCGTCGGATGCCCCCAGTGTAAGACCGCCTTTGTGGTCAGCAGAGAGGCCGCGGAGGGAAAGGCCGAGCCGCGCGAAGCCGCCCCTCCGGACGTCGAGGTCAACGGCCGGGATTTTATCCCTTTCCGCGAGCGGGAGACCCGGGCCGCGCGCCCCCCGATGGATCGGCTCGTCACCCGCATCGCACTCCTGGCCCTGTCGTTCGCGGCGGTGTTTATCGTCGGCATGCTGGTCGGAAGATATACCCACGACTACACCCTCACCAATCCGCTCAAGAAAAGTGAGGGCGTCCCCGCCGGTCTCATGACCCCGACTTCCCTAGTCGGCGCGCCGACGGAGACAACGGCGCCCCCCGAGGGCCCCGCGGCACCGGCCGGCGGCTCCGAAGAGGAGACCGCCCTGCCGTCGGAACCCCTGATCCTTGAGGAGAGCTTCACCAGCGACGTCTTCCTGGATATCTCCGAAATCGACGGGGAATTGAACAAAGCCACCGTGGTGACCGGCCTTCAGCGGGAGCTGGAGCTCAAAGAATATGCCCAGGGACTGGTGGGCAAGATGCTGGTGGGCTATTTTGTCGTCAGGGACGTCGGCAAGCTGGGCTCGTCGTTGGCGAACATGCTTCCCCTTTCACTCTACAGTTACTACATCCAGGCCGAAGGCGATTCGAGCGACCCGATAAAAAGTTTCGTCTATGTCGGGCTGAAAGAGGCCGACGAGATGTCCTCTTCTCTGGACAGGGGGACGAGAGTCTTCATTCAGGGGTTCATTTACAGCTGCGTGCTCGCTTCCGATCATTTTGAGATGGGAATCGTCAACCCGAAGGTGGAGCCGAGCAGATAACCCCCGGAATCGGATCCGGGAAGCGAGTGTGCGTCGAAACGTCGTGAGAAAAGGAGATCGACGGGAGAATAACCGATGGGTGGTCGGGCTGAGGGGAGGGATACACATACGGCATCACGAAATTTCCTTCCCGCTCATGCATCTAAATAAGAGGGAATTATAAGGAGGTGCGTATCATGAAAAAGAACGTGGGACCCATTGATCAGGCGGTGCGTTTCGTTATCGGCGCGGTCGTGATTATCATCGGCTACTATTATAACAGCTGGTGGGGACTCCTGGGTCTTCTGCCCCTGGCGACGGCGACCTTTGCCTTCTGTCCCGGGTATCTGCCCTTCGGGATCAGCACGTGCAAAGAGTGCAAAGACAAGCCAAAGGGCAAGGGCAAGGGGAAATAGGATTCCGTTCCGGTATGTGAAAGGGGCGGTATGTAAAGGGGCTTCCCGTCGGGAAGCCCCTTTTTACTGATTCCTGACTAACGTTACCGGGGCATACCCGGCCGGCAGCGGCGCCCGGCGGTATGCTAAAACTTGAGGATCGTCGATGCCTCGCTGATGAGCGTCTCAACGATATCGATGCTCTTCTTGATGTTAGTCTCGTTTTGCCGCTGTATGGCAAGCTCGCTGATAAGGTATTCCTTGGGCTGCTCGAAATTCTCCATATCCCGCTTGAGCCGCTTGATCCTTCTTGACGACCGAGACCAGATATCGGTGCTTCTTCGACCGGAAATTCTTGATGTTTGGAGATATCTCGATATTTGATCGGAGAGAGCGCGAGCCGCACCTTCTTCTTTTCTTCCTTGTTGCTCCGGATAAGCATCCGGGATGAGAATCGGTCGAGGAAGGGCACTGCCGACTCTTCCAGGACGGAACGCAGCTTGTTCAGGTTGGTATCCATGGTTCCCGCTCTGATGAGATCCTTATCGACCCACCCGCTCCCGTCGATCTTCATCCGCGCCGCCAGGTAGATGAAGCGCGCGACCGCAGACTCCGATCTGGCCAGTCTCTTGAGGAGATGTTCCTTGCGGATTTCGTCCCACCTGAGGGAGATAATGAAGGTGTCTTTCTGAAAGTCGATGGAAAGATGGAAGGGATAAATATAGTTCGGGTCCAGCGGCGCCAGAAAGAGCTCCGTTTCTCCGTCTTCGTCCATCTCCTCGTCGACGGCCGTAAGGCTCTGGGAGATATCGAAGCTGGTCTCCGGGCGAAAATCTCCAATGGTCACGACGATGCCGGTTATCTTTCCTTCCGCGTCCAGCACCGGGTACGCGGTGGTCAGCTGCGGTTCTTGCCGAAGTGTATGAGCGCGGAATCGTTCTTTTCGATCCTTCCCGACCTGAGGGACGCCGCAGCGGGGCAGCCCTCGCACGGCTCCTGGGTGCCGTGCAGCAGCTCGAAGCAGCGGTGCCCCACCAATTCCTCCACCGAAGGAGCCGCTCATCCGGGCCGCGATCCTGTTGGCCCAGGTGATCTTGAAGGATAGATCGGTAAAGAAGACCATCGCGGGAACGCTGTCCAGAACCGCCTCCTGGCTTTCCGCCACGAGCCTGAGACGCTCCTCCCTTTTCCTCCGGTCGGTTACGTCTCTGCCGATTCCCTGGACCTCGACGATTCTGTCTCCCTCCCATTTCAGATCATCCCTGAATTCGATTGTTCGAACCTGACCGTCTTTCGTGACGATGTCAAGCTCGTAGCCGCTGAGCTGGGTGCCGGTCCTCTGGAGGCGGAAGAGCTCCTGCGCGTAGTTGCTCGATGAAGAGGCGTAGAATTCGTAGATATTCCTTCCTATGAGCTCGTCCGGCTCGTAGCCCAGCTGCCGTGCGGCGTTGTTTATAAACTTGAAATTTCCCTTGTAGTCCATCACATAGATCATATCGTTCGTCCCGTCCACGACCTCGCGGTATCTCCGCTCGGATTCCTCGAGGGCCGCCTGGGCCTCCTGCCGGGCCAGGGCGGTCCCGATCATCGAGGAAATGGTCTGAAGCAGGAGGATGTCCTGGTCGTCCCATACCCGCTCGGTCTTGTAGTCGTCAAAACCGATGAAACCCCAGAATTGGCCGCTCACCGTAATCGGGATCATAATGCTCGAGAGAGAACCGATGAGCGTCAGAACGTCACGATCAGCCCGAGGGTAGTCCTTTGTCGGCCCGCCGAACGGGCGGCCGTTACTCAGGGCGTCCAGCATCTCCCTTGAGCGATACGTGTATGCGACTTTGTCCGGCACAGGGAAATTGGTCGGCGGCCTCTGACCGTCAGCGAATGCCTCGCAGATCGTCAACATACAGAGACCCTCGAGTGGATCCATAACATTCTTGCAGATGAAGACGCCGCCGACGTCCATCCTTCCCTTAAGATGCTCGACAATATTGCCCATTGATGTGTTGAGGTCGCTCGATCCGACGAGCTCCTGCGAGCAGAAGGCCACCGCCTCTTCGTAGCGGAGGCGCCGCTTTATTTCTTCTTCGGCATGGACCTTGTCGGTTATGTCGGAGACGAAGCTCAGGACACAGGACTGTCCCTCCCACGTGAGGGGGATTCCATTAACCTCGATAAAGCGGATGTCCCCTTTAGCGTCACGCATTCGATACCGGTAGAAAGGCAATGCCTCCTCTCCAGAGGTCAGTTTCCGGTATTCCTCGCCAAGTCTCTCGCGGTCTCTCTTTATGACCAGATCCTTGAGGTGTTTTCCAAACAAGGCTTCGGGAGGAACCCCGAAGAGGGTCATGACACCTTTATTGGCGAATTTTACGAATCCGTCATACGTGATGACGATGATCTCGTTGGCGTTCTCCACGACGAGGCGGTACTTTTCCTCGGATTCCCTCAGCGCGTCCTCGATCCGCTTTCGATCGGTGACGTCGTTGGCGATGACGAGGGCCGCGCGTTTCCCCCGCCAGAGGAAGGGAACAACGCTGCATTGCATCCAGACGGTTCTTCCGTCTCTGGTAACCATGCGCGCGGTAAAGAACTGATGTTGCTGCTCGCCCTCTTCGCGTTGCTTTCTATAATCAAGGACAAACGCCCGATCATCAGGATGAAAGAATTCGATCACCGGTCTCGATAGCAGATCATCTTCGGGATAGCCGAATAGCTCGACGGTCCTCCTGTTGAAGAGCTGCAGATATCCATCCACGGAGACTATGATTACTTCGTCAGCATTTTCAACAACGAGGCGATAGTTCTCCTCCGATTCCCTCAGGGCGTCCTCTATACGCTTTTGCTTGGTTACGTCGGTGGCGACATTGAGCGCCGCGAGATTTCCCTCCCACAGGACCGGCACGACACTGTTCTGCAGCCAGATCGTCTGCCCGTCCTTCTTGATAAGCCGCATCGTGAACGATTGAGGCTCTTTTTCTCCCCCGTCCCTTCTGCGTTTGTACTCGAGGACCATCTGACGGTCGTCCGGATGGATCATCTCGATAACCGGAATGGTCGAGGCCTCCTTGCCGGTGTAACCAGATATTTCGAGGGCCTTCCTGTTGGCAAATTTCAGGTGATCACCCACGGCGATGGTAATCACCTCATCTGCGTTTTCCACAACCAGGCGGTATTTTTCCTCCGATTCCCTGAGGGCTTCTTCAATCCGTTTTCGCTCGGTGACGTCCTTGACAAACAGGAGAGTTGCCGGAGAGCCTTGCCATTCGACCAGGACTCCGCTCACCTCGATCCAGAGGAAGTTCCCTTCACGGTTAAGTACCCGATGGGTAATAAACGGGAGCTGCCCCTTTCCTTCAAGCACGCTTAGATGCTGCTTGATAACCAGCTCGTGATCATCCGGGGGGATGAAATCGAGGAAGGGTCTGGAGGCCAGCTCTTCGCGAGTGAAGCCGGTCCATTCGGCTATCTTTGGATTTATGTACTGCATGGTCGTGCCCTGCACGACGACGATTCCCTCACTTGCGTTTTCCACGACCAGTCGGTATTTCTCTTCCGACTCCCTCAGCGCGGCCTCGGCCCGTTTTCGCTCGGTCACATCCCGGGCGATCCCATGGACCTCCGCTACCCGTTTTCCCTCCCATACGAGACGCTCACGGGACTCGACCGTTCTGGTATTGCCGTTTTTGTCATAGAGGTCAAACTCAAATGCGCCGACGTCTATACCCTTGAGCTGTTTCTTGAAGACCTGAGCGATGGATTCGTACGAGTCGGGCTTGACGATATCTTTGAATCCTTTCCCAACCAAATCTGACGCCGAGTATCCATACTCCCGTTCTATGGTCCGGTTAACCAGTTCGAAATTCCCTTCGCCGTCCATGGCGTAGACGAGGTCGCTGGTGTTTTCGACCAGTTCCCGGTACCTGCTTTCCGACTCTCTGAGCTTGTCTTCTTGGGACTTTCGCTGGGTGACGTCATCGACAAAAATAAGAACGGCGGGTTTCCCCTGCCAGCTCACGGATACGCTGTTTACCTCTATCCACTTGATGTTGCCCTCTTTGTCGACGAGCCGGTAGGGATACGGCAGCTCAATATTCTTTCCCTCGGTCATCTGCCGAAAGCGGGACTGGGCCGTTTCGCGCTCGTCCGGATGGACGACATAGGTGAACGGTTTGCCGATCAGCTCCTCCCGCGTATATCCCGTGATCTCACACAGCCTCGGATTAACGAATGCGACAATTCCGTCCTGATTGATGCCGATCCCCTCGTTGGCATTTTCCACGACGAGGCGGTACTTTTCCTCCGACTCGCGAAGTACCTCTTCGGTCTTTTTCCGGTCGCTGATATCCTTGACGAACAGCAGGACGCACGGCTCGTTCTCCCAGGTGATCGCGACCCCGGTGACCTCGATCCATTTCAAGGTCCCATTGCGGTCGAATATGCGATACGAAATGGTGGGGTCGACTTTCTTTCCCGAGATTCCGTCCAGGTGGTGTCGCATGACCATCTCCCGGTCGTCGGGATGAATGAGGTCGATGAAAGGCCGCGACTTCAGCTCTTCTTCCGTATATCCGAGATCCTTGACCACCTTCGGGTTGACGAATCTCATATGTGTGGCCTGCGAAATGATTATCCCCTCGTCGGCGTTTTCCACGACGAGCCGATACTTTTCCTCGGATTCTCGCAGCGCTTCCTGCGCCTCCATGCGGTCGGTGACGTCCTTATAGAAGAGCAGACCTGAGGGCTTCCCGCCCCATTCTATGAGGACCCCGTCAACCTCAGCCCAGAAGACGTTGCCATCCCGGTTAACGATCCGGTAGGTCATGGGGGGCGGGTTTTCTCCCGCCAATCCCTTCAGGTGGTAGTCGAGCACCTTGCCCCGATCATCCGGGTGCACGAAATCCATCAGATGACGTGCGGTCAATTCCTCGGCAGGATAACCCATGGCCTCGATGGCCCGGGGATTTGCGAATACTATCCGGTCCTGCTGAACGACGATAATGCCCTCGCTCGCATTCTCCACCAGGAGCCGGTATCTTCGCTCGGATTCGGCGAGCGCTTCCTGGGCACGCGTGCGCTCCTCTATCTCGGCGGCCAGTTCCTCATTTGTCGCGGTCAGGCGGGCGGTCTGTTCATGTACGGTTGCCTCGAGCTTGCTGTTGAACTGCCGGAGAATCCGCACCGCTTCCTTTCTCTCGGTGATATCAACCGTGTGCACCAAAACGAGATCCGGCGGCACGAACCCGTATGTGACCTCCAGGTACCGGTCGCGGCCCGTGGACTGAAAGTGATACAGGACCTCCTTTTTGACCGTGACCCGCTCGTGGTAACAGCGGTGCATATCATCGATGATCTCGGGCACGTCTCCATACATTCGAGAGACCGGCTGCCCGACGAAACCCGAGATCCTTCCCTCGGTAATTGCCAGGGCGGCGTTATTGTAGTCGGTCAGAGTGAAGTCGTCGTTCTCATGCTTCCAGATGTACGTGGGGACGGGTATGCCCCAAAAGAAGGCGCGGAGTTTCTCGGTGGATTGCCTGACCTCTACCTGGCCGCGTTTGTACGCCGCCGCCGAGCGTATGGCCCCGACCAGACGATCGGCTGTTATTTCCGCTTTTTTCAAGATATCATAAGCCCCGTGCCCGAAGAGGGCGGACGCGGAACGGTCGTCGTTTCCATCGCACAGGATGATAACGGGCACGTGTGGGGAATTTTCTGAAATGCGCACGAGCGCTTCGGGATCGCTTAGGTCATTCGGAAGGGAGTCAAGGACAATTACGTCGATATCTCCGACGGAGAGGCAATCCAGACCGTCGGACAGGGACAGTGCATGGTCCAGCCTGATCTGTCCTCGTTCGGTTCGTCCGGCAACCCTTTCGGCGAGCCGAATTACGTCAGAATCGCCGCCAATCAACAGAACACTGATATTTCTCTCAGCAGCGCCATTGATCTTTGAGTGCGATATCCTTTTAACGGTGTCTTCTCTTGACATGGTGACTTAGCCAAGCCCATCGCTGCGTCCGCGACGTATCATTTCGTGATCATCGATCGAGCGACCCGCTGATATCGACGACCGAAAAAGCGATTCGGGAATGAGCCAGCGATTATATGACAACCCGGTCCCGTTGCTCATCCCACGAACGGTCACTGGAGGAGGCTCAGGAACAAAAAAGGTTACGTGAAAATGGATGTAAAATATGTAAACATAAGTAATGTATTAGCTCAATTTTAGTTAACACTATTTTTAACTATGCGTTAATATCCTAAACAGTTCTTGGGAGGATGTCAAGCAAAATAGGGGATTGATGGAAGCAGGGTTTGCAGGGCGTTTTTTGCAGGAATCACAGGGAGTACGGTGATTCCGGAACTCGAGAGCCACGGTGACGGGAATCCGTCGAACGAATGGAAGGTAACGCCAGGGGAATCGTATCGGAGGGGGCCCAATGAAGGCTCCGGACCGCGCTTGACTCTAGATATTGTCGCTTGCTTTCTGCGTATCCCCGATTTTTTTTGTGAGGAGGTCGATTCTTCGTTTTACGTCAGCTCGTCCCACGACGATCTTCGCTTCGTTCATCAGTTGCTGGACCGACCGGAAGTAGCTGAGCGCGTCGGCAAACCGGCCCAGTGCCTCCAGGGAGTTGGCGCAGCCAAGCAGACACTCGAGGCTCCTCGGGCGCACGGAAAGCACGCGATAGTAAAGACACAGGGCCTGACGGTGGAGGCGCGCCGACGCGAAACGATTGGCGATCCGTGAAAAGGAGTTGAGGGCTTCTTCGTGCCGCCCCGCGCTCCGTTTCATCTCGGCCAGGCGCTTCATCAGCATCAAATGATCGCACAGGTCGTCCGTGCCGGCGACGGCGGCCCGGATCGCCTTTTGCGCTCTCTCATTGTTGCCCTGTTCCACGAATAGACGGGCCGCGGTCAGGTACCTCGTGCGCTCGAGGCTATTGATCGGATTCTTTGACTCGGCATCGACAATCCTGATGGCGGTCCTCGGGTCTTCGATGGTCCGACGGCTGAGCGCCCACTGGCGGTACTTATGCGCCTTTTCGATCCTCCCCTGGCGTTCGAAGGCCTCCGAGAGGGCCAGCAGAAAATCTTCCGAGCACGGGTCGATCCGGATGACCTTCTGGCCGAAGGAGGGGTGTCGATCGAACTCAAAGGCCGCCTTCCTCAGGTAGTAGGTTTTATAGATATCCTCGAATTCCCTCATGGTGACCGGGACGTCTTCCCGCAAGGCAAACGTCCTCGATAGCTCTCTTGCCCTTGGACGACAGGATGATTTTGACCGCCGTGTTGAGGGCCTCCCATATCCCTCTGCCCTCGTAGGCGGAGCCGTTGATCATCGGGGCGCGGGAAAGCGAGAAGAGCTTCTTGAATATCCTGAGGGAGGACCGATTCTTTAGGTCGTCCTTATGGTAGAGGTACACGATAGGAAAACGGGAAGGTCTGATACCGTCGGACCTGAGCCAGCTGATGAACTCGGCGGCGGCCTTGAGGTTGTTCACTTTTCCCTGGCCGCTCGAATCGAGGGTGAAGATGACTCCGTCGGCCAGATAAAGGACCTTCTTCCGCCGAGCGGAGAGGTGCCGGGCTTCCCGGCACCGTGAAGAGATCAACAGTTCACCCGTTTGTCTCCGACCATGCCGAAAGGTAATCCTGAGATGGTCGAAAAAGGTGGTCCTTCCCACAGGATTGGCATGGGAGGTGAGGGGAGATCGGAATTGTCTTCTTGGTATTGAGGGTAAGGTAGGTGATGATGGAGGTCTTGCCGGATCGCTCCGGCCCCATGATGACAATTTTCAGGTTGACGTCGGTGTCATGCAGATTCAGCCTGATCACCTATACCACTCCCATCGCCCGGCTTCGCTTCGGGAAGAGGACGAGCTGCATCACTTCGTTGGTGTCATCCTCGCCCACCGATATCGGGTATCTTCCGGAAAAACATGCGTTGCAGAAAGAGAGCCCGGTTTGATTAGCGGAGTCCATCAGTCCATCAAGGGAAAGATACTTAAGGGAATCCACCTCAATGAAAGTCGGACACCTCTTTGCACGGTGTGGCTTGGACGCGATGAGCTCCTCGCCGGGTGGGTGTATCTATTCCGAAATAGCAGGAATGGGTCGTCGGCGGGGAACTGATGCGCATGTGGATCTCCTTTGCGCCGGCGCCCCGGATCATCCCGATGATTTTTTTTGCGGTAGTCCCCCGCACGATAGAGTCGTCGATGACCACGACCCGCTTGCCGCATAGCTCCTGCTTGACGGGATTGAGCTTGATCTTCACCCCGAAATGGCGAATTCCCTGGGAGGGCTCGATAAAGGTCCTTCCAACGTAGTGGTTTCTGATCAGGCCGAATTCGAACGGTATCCCGGCCGTCTGGGCGTACCCGACGGCGGCGGGCACACCCGAGTCGGGCACCGGGATTACGAGGTCCGCCTCGATATCGTCCTCGCGGGCCAGCTTCTCGCCAAACGATTTCCTGATCGTATAGACGTTCTGGCCGAAGACGATCGAATCGGGCCGGGCGAAATAGATATATTCGAAACACGCAGAACGAGTGATCTTCCTTCGGGAAAGGGAAAGTAGGACTGCAACCCGTCTTCGTCGAATATGATGATCTCGCCGGGGGCCACGTCCCGAATATAACGGGCCTCAATCAGATCCAGGGCACAGGTTTCTGAGGCGACGACGTAGGTATCTTTGAGGCGGCCCAGGACCAGCGGTCGGAAGCCCCGCGGATCACGGGCGGCGATCAGTTTTCCTTCCGTAAGCATTACCAGCGAATAGGAGCCCCTCAGCACGGTAAGGGCGTCGGTGAGCCGGTCGATGAGAGATTCCCGCCTCGACTGGGCCATGAGGTGGATCACCACCTCGGTATCGGAGGTGGACTGGAAGATAGAGCCGCTTTCCTCGAGCCTGTGCCTGATCCTTCCGGCGTTGACCAGATTTCCGTTATGGGCGACTGCGAGCCCGCCCCGGTGGTTGTTGACGACGAGCGGCTGGGCGTTTTCGATTACGGTAGATCCGTAGGTGGAGTATCGTACGTGGCCGATGGCCATATGACCCTTGAGGGCGTCGAGGGTATCCTCGTCAAAGATATCGTTGACGAGCCCCATCGCCTTATGGGCGTAGAAACGCCTGCCGTCGTGGGCTACGATCCCGGCGCTCTCCTGACCTCGATGCTGGAGGGCATACAGGCCCAGATAGGTGAGCTTGCTGGCCTCTCCGTCGCAGCAGATGCCGAATACCCCGCACTCTTCGTGAAGCTTCGTCCATGGTTGGTAGGACTAATAGATAGGTTCTTAATAACTCATTATATCACGATAAAACACTGAGGAAACAGATATCTCTCACGAGAAGACCCTGTTAAATATGTAGTCCGTATAGCGGACATACCACGCGGGATCGAATATCTCCTCGATCCTTTCCTGAGGAAGAAAACCCGATATCTTCTCGTCCTGCCTTACCAACTCGATGAAACTGGTCTCTCCCGTCCATGGCCTTCTTCGCGATACTCTGAACGTGTTCGTAAATATCGTCTCTCGTATTGCCCATTCCCGTTACACTGATAAGCTCCGTCATGAGCCTCTGCGAATAGATGAGTCCGCCGGTCGCTTCGAGGTTTCTTCTTCATCCGCTCGGGATATACGACAAGCTTGTCCATGAGATTGGTAAAACGGACGAGCATAAAGTCCAGGAGGATCGTCGAATCGGGCGCGATGACCCGCTCCACCGACGAGTGGCTGATATCCCGCTCGTGCCACAGTGCGACGTTTTCGAGCGCGGCAACGGCGTTGGCCCGAACGATCCGCGCCAGACCGTCGATGTTTTCGGAAAGTATCGGGTTTCGTTTATGCGGCATGGCCGACGATCCCTTCTGACCGGCGCGAGAAGTATTCCTGTGCTTCGGCCACTTCGGTTCGCTGCAGGTGCCTGATCTCAAGCGGCGAACTTCTCAACGGAGGAGGCGACAACGGCCAGCGTCGTAAAGTACTGGGCGTGCCGGTCGCGCTGGACGATCTGGGTGGCCGCGGGCTCCGGCACAAGCCCGAGCTTCTTCATCACGATTTCTTCCACCCGGGGATCGAGGTTCGCGAACGTCCCGACCGCTCCTGATAATTTGCCGACCGCTATGACCTTTCGGGCTTCCCGCATCCGCTGCGAGATTTCGCTTCATCTCCTCGTACCAGACGGCAAGCTTGTGGCCGAAGGTGATCGGCTCGGCATGGATGCCGTGGGTACGGCCGACCATAATCGTATTCTTAAATTCGAAAGCGCGCCGTTTGAGGACTGCCAGGAGTCTATCGATATCGGCGATAATGAGATCCGCGGCCTCGACGAGGAGAAGGGCGAGTGATGTATCCAGGACGTCAGACGAGGTCAAACCCATGTGTATGAATCGGGCGGTAGGAAGCGTGAATCTTCTTTTGCATGAATGTCACAAACGCGATAACGTCATGTTTCGTGACTTCTTCGATATCGGCTATTTCCTTAATATCTGAATCGGTAAATTCGTATTTTCCGAAAGCCCGTGATCATGTCCAGGTCGGTCGAAGAGATCCTGCCTAGAGACGACCACGCCTCGCAGGCCGCGATCTCGATGGCAAGCCACGTTTCGTAGCGCCTTGCAGGCTCCCAGATTTTCCCCATTTCCGGTCTGGTGTAGCGTTCGATCATGGGTTCCCCTGGAAGGCAGATAGTGAGAGAGGACACGTCGAGCCCTTCGACGTCACAGTATAACTCATCCACATCGAAAAGGAAAGCAGATTATTCCCCGATAACGGGAAAGGAGACAAACGGGATACCCTTCAGGTGGCCTCTGGATGCGAGGGGCACCCGGTTACCGGAATTCAGAGAGCGACACTACCCCGGATATTCGAACCCTGACGCCATTGGCCGTTCGCGCAATCCCTGCCAAGGGTCATCCCGGAGCCTTCCGATCAGAGCGACAGCGGGCGGTTTATTCTCCGCCATACCGTGGCCTATCGCGCGGCCCCCGCGGGCTTATCGACCGCCGTCATCCGGGTGGGCTGGATAGTCCATGTCTTTCCGCAATCCCGGCACGAGAGGGGAATATGGATATCAGCCAGTTTATCTGCGGTAAGGGAGTTAGGCTGAAACACCATTGTCTCCCATTCGGATCCCCCGTTTCCGCGACTTCCGTCGCTTATACCGACATTTGTTGATTTACAGGAAGGACAATGAATCTTAACCCCCATGAGTATCCGGCCGCACGAAGGACAGATCGGCAGCGCGTGTGGCATGCTCGAGCCGCAGGCCGGACAGGAGGGGGGATCTTGTGCCAGGGCAGGGGATGGCGCGGCATCGGATCTCGACGCCGAATCGTCGACGGGCGGGGTAAGCGTAAAGGGGGTCTTGCACGAGGGACAGGTAATGATCTTTCCGTGACCCGGGGTCAAAGTCCCACCTCTGATTTTTCCTTTGAAGCCGCAAGCAGGACAGGAAATCGTGTTAGAATCGGGGTGTTGGGGTTGGCCCGCTGCCGTATCGCGTTGGGTCTGTCGGGATGGGGCCGAGGAAGACGGGTCTCTTTTTATTCGGAATCGTATGTTGCAGTTTGGGCAATAGACGTTTTTCCCCTCGGGAGGGATCTGCTCATCACGGACAGTCCCGCCGAACTTGCACGAGGGACAGGTCACATGCATCGTCTGTCGTACCTCTTATTGCTGTTTGGACAGAATACCTGATTAAAAGACAAGTGTCAATGGGAATTCCGGCTCCAGGGACCTCGGACCGCGCGACCATACAGGGGCTGTTGTCAGGGGTTCGACGCTTTCGGAGCCGCGGTACGGGATGGGAGGGAAACCGGAAGGGTGGGAAGGGTAGGGCTGTAATGCGAGATGTCGGTTCCCCGGCGGCGATCACCGATAACGAAGAGTTCCGGCACGTCAGTCGCGTCTTCCGCCTGACACAAACTCGGGCGAAGTGGTTAATCCGGGGTTGTCTTGGCGTCGGGCGGCCTATTGAGGTTTTTCGGCCGCCTCGTTGGAATCCTTGCCCTTCATCGTGTCCATGAGATACTGCTGGATATTAGATTTTGGCGCCAGGAAGATCGACCCGTCCGGGATCGGCTCGTCATAGGAGGAAAGGGGCGTCTTGACGAACTCTTCGAATCGGGACGGATCCACGGGATAAAAGGGGCGGATTATCGCCTCGATGCCGTAATCGAACTCGTTCTTGATCAGGTTAGAGAAGGGAGAGAAATAGCCGTACTCCTCCAGCTGCTCGGCGAAAACCGGGTCATCTCCGCCTTTGACGCAGAACATAATATGGCTGATATAACTGGTCGGGTAGTTGGTCTGGTTATAGAGCCCCACGACGATGTCTCCTTCTCGGGGGATATATTGAAAGCTGTCCACCCGGGGAAGCCTGACCCTGACGGGATATTCTTTTTTGTGCTGCTTCCAGTAGTTGAAGGCGTCCAGACCCGTCTCCGGGTTATTCTTCATCGCGACGATCCACCGCTTGTTGTAGACCCGCTCAAAATAGATCCACGAAAACTCGGCGTAGTTGAGGTTCATATAGTCGAATAGGGAATAGAAGTCACGCTTGTGGGCATTCCTCATGGATGACTCGAGGTTACCCGTCCAGGTCAGAGAGACTCTCTGTCTCATGACGTCCGTAAAGACGACACCCCAGTAGAGCATCTCGACAACATTTCTATACCCATATTCTCGAGATAAGGCGATAAGCCATTTGGGGTAGTTCATCTGAACCCCACCCAGGCAATTAGGCCGCTCGTCCTCGGGCGTCACTCGCAGCTCGTAGTGACCGAGAGAAAACGTGTCCCAGAAAGGCGTTCGATAAAACGGGAAAGGTTTGCCCAGGGGGTCGAAAGGAAGGCTCGCGTGGGTGGTTATCGTGTCTCGGATGTAGGGGTTTGAGCTTTCCGGGATCGGCGCGGTGGCGTCGGATGGGGGTGCATCCGACGTCTTCGGAGCCCGGCCGAGGAGGGTTGCGCATCCAAAGAGGGAGAATGATACGGCGATGACCAGAAATATAAGCAGGCCTCGTGCGGCCTTGCGGCTTAAGGCGCCGATCGCGGCAGCAGGGTCGCAGTCAATTCCGCCGGGATGCCCGGGCGATCGTCGCTGTCCAGAAATGCTCCCTTTGCCGCAGGAATTCCGAGTCCATTTCATAAGAGAAAACCGATGGTTAAGAATTCTGTGGGCGATTATGGCCGCACCTTGATGATCGAGGTGCAGCGGGTCCACTGTTTTGACATCAGGAACGCGCCGTTACGCGCTCTTGTCGGCGTACAGGTGCTCTTCGCACCGCTTGATCATTTCGCCAACCTGTAACTGGAAGTCCTTATTGATCAGGTCAAGTGACCGTTCATCCATGAAACCCTGTGCTATCGACCTGGCCTTATCGTATTCCCCCAGATTGAAATGCGCTTGATAAAGAAGCTCCATGAACTGGAAATGGAGCTTCTCGGATAGTCTCCTGTCCTTCACCTGATACCAGAGTTTTTGCTGGTAGTAGGATTCCGTGCGGTTGATGAGCTTTCGGTCTTCCTTCCCCAGGAATTTTTTATTATACATTATGATCCCGGACAAATACTGGGACATGGTAGCTTCTTCCTCTTGCTTTTCCTTCATCTCCTCCATGTCTTTTTGGGCCTCCTCATTTTTCTCCATGTTCTTCTTCTGTTCGTTGAGGATGGCGTCGATCGTCTCCGGGGTGATCTTGATATCCTTGAGGCTGGACATATAATTCTGGGGCCTCATCAGGAGCGTGACGTCGTTGAGGCCGTTGGCCAGGTAGAGGTCCGAAACCTGGACCATGACCTCAAACGGCATGTTGGTCTCCACGATTTCGTGCGCGACGAACAAAAGCGCTCTTCCCAGCGTCGGGTACTCCTTAAAGAGGGGGTAATTCCGCATGATCTCGGAGGCGATAAATACGGCCTGGTTGTGGGACCGCTGGACGTCCCCCAAACCATAGGCTTTGCGGGAACGGAGCACCTGCAGCGTCTTCTCACCATTATAACCCAGCTTCTCGAAAAGGGCTTCCGCCTCGGAAAAGCCGACGATGATATAGTAGTCGACATGAACTTCCAGATAGGCCTCCACGGCCTTAATGGTCTCATCACGGCCGCCGAGCGAGTAGGTATTGGCGATGATCTCCTTTCCCTCCATGATCTTTTCGCTCATGGTCCCTCGAGGTATGGAGGTGATGCGGATCTTGCCCTGATACGGTAACAGGGTCATGAGATGAATGGCATCTGACCTCCGGTCGCGCTGACCTCGCCGTCCGTCGAGACCGAGAATGAGCACGTTGATCCTTTTTGGGGCTGGGGGGAGGTCCGGGAGAAACACGAGTTTCTCCAGGAGGTCATGATAGTAGACGATCTTATCTTTCCAATCGGTAAACCAGCTCCCGGCCAGCGCGGGCCTGGGCAGGGCGGAAAGAATGAGAAGCGAGGCAAGCAGCACCGACATCTTTTTAATGTTGTTCATTTCCTTCCACGGCTTTCTCAGCATAGAACTATTAGAATATCCGACTTTTCCGTAAAAGTCAACTAAAATCATTAGTTTTTTCTAATCCGCGGTTTACCGGGATCTTCCCTCCCGGTAACCCGTAGCCTGAAGTGACGTTCTATCTTCTTAATCCTAAGGCTGACCGCCGATTGGCTCATGAAAAGCTTTCCGGCGATCCACTCTTGGCTTTTCCCTGCCCGGTGCATCAACCAGATAAAGAGATCATCATCGGAAAGCTCCATCAGTGCCTTCTCGTACCGATAAAAGAACGATTCGGATGGCAGGTAGCAGTCGGGATTGAACATTCATTGACTCCTTTTTAGTGATGACCGGAGGCACAGTATCAAGAAGTTCCCATAACGTCAACTCAGGTTTTGGTCAATGTCCCGCCGATGGCAACTTCTCTCCAAATATATTCCCGATATGTCAACAATCCGCCTATTATCTCGTCTTATCGGCGCAACGTGCGATTACAGTTGACATATCAGAAACTTATCACTATTATGGTACTATGAGTGACGGAGAAAATATCAGGAATATGAGGAGAAGAAGGGGACTCACCCAAGAGGAACTGGGCGGTCTCCTTGGTGTGGGAAAATCCGCCGTCAGCCGCTGGGAGTCAGGCGAGCGAGAAGTGACGCTCGGAACGATGCGCGCCATCGCAGCCGCTCTCGACGTCACGCTGGAGAGTCTTGTGGAAGGCCTTGATTCCGCCGAGGCGCCCAATTCGATTGAGCGACGTCAGGGTGATCGCCAACGACGTGACGCGGTCTACGGCTCCGAGAATAACCGCGTAGGGGAGGCGGCCGGTGAGACTCTGAGCAGAGCTCCTGATGAGGTTGATCCCGACCATATCGGGGCGATCTCCGAAAAACAAGGAAAGTTCAGCGACCAGTACCAGATAAACCTCACCATTCCCCGGATAGACGATCCGGAGTTGATCTCGGCCTTTGAGGGCTTCAAGGAATTAGACAAACTGACCCCGTCGGACATCGACGACATCAAGGCTATCCTTAAACTTGCCCAGCGGATAATCGATAAGCGAAGGAAAGCGGAGTAATCAGCGATGACAGGAAGCCGGACAATTCGTTGTTTCGATGGCGCAACTTTCGGGTGTCTTTTGTCGGGGCGGAGATCCGGTGGATGCCGGGAAAGCGCGCACGGTCTCCCGGTAGGACCGGTGGGATTTTCTCCGAGTGTAAGGGTCAATCCATGAAATTTCTCGACGCCCATGAAATCACCATGCAGAATCTCCTCCTGGATAAGAACCGGGCATACAAGGTTCCCATATATCAGCGTCCCTACGTCTGGAACGAAGAACAGTGGCAGGAACTCTACGACGACCTGCTGGGGCTTACCGATGCGGACGTCCATTTCCTCGGCTCGGTCGTTGTCGTAACCGATCTCAAGACCACTGCGGCCGTCGAATATTACCAGGTTGTCGACGGGCAGCAACGCCTGGCCACTATTCTCATATGGCTGTCGGCGGTTCGCGACGCCCTCAGGGAACGGGGCGAGACGGATCTAGCCGACTACCTGACCGGGTTTCTCTTCATCACCCAGTACAGCGACGGACAATTCACGAAAATCCCGAAGCTTACCCTCGGTGAGTTCGACAACCCCTTCTTTCAGGAGATCCTTGAGGGAAGGTCCTCCGACAGAAACGACAGCCTGCTGGCCAGATGCTACTCCTACTACCGCAATAAGACCGAGGGGGATATCTTATCGGGCCTTCTCAATAAGATCTCCATCGTTCATATCAATGTATTCTCCCACCTGAATGCCTTTCGCCTCTTCGATACCCTCAATGATCGGGGCCTCGAGCTGTCCTCCGTCGATCTCGTGAAGAACTTTCTTCTCATGAAGGTTTCCAGTGAGCGGGGGATCTTTGACGAGACCATCTTCCTGTGGAACGAGATGTTCACGCGGGTCAGAGACAAAGACCCGGTCAAGTTCCTCAGGCGGTACGTCCTGTCCCGATTCAAGGGTAAGGTCCCGGAGGCGCGGCTCTACGAGAAGATCATGATAGCACTTGCCCACGCGGAACCTGCCGATATCAAGGCTTTCACCGCGGACCTCGCAGAAAAGGCGGCGGTCTATGACAAGATCTCGCGGGCGCATTTCTCGTCCGAGGCCGTCAACCGCCACCTCAGGAACCTCCACCTCGTCGAGGTCACTCCCTCCTATTCGCTGCTGCTGCTGGTTTTTTCAGCCTTCGACGGCGCAGGGCACCGCATATCGGAGGAGGACGTCTGCGCAATCCTTTCGGACGTCGAGGCCTTCCACATCCGGTGGGGGATCTCCGGGCGTTTCACCGGGAACCTCGACCAGATCTATAATACCATCTGCCTCGAGCTTGCCGGCCACGACCCGTCCCAGTACCGCGACTTCATTAAGAACGCGCTCGCCGAGGAGTTGCTTAAGAACGGTATTGACGACAAGACGTTCGCCCGCAACTTCATCACCAGGCCGTTCAAGGCGGGGGAGTCCCGAACAAAGTATATTCTCATGGCGCTCTCGCGGCTCATGAACCCGGAAGAGCAGCCGGTGGAGATCGGCTCCGTCACAACGGAGCACATCATGCCGGTCGTCCTCGGGGGTAAATGGCGGGAGGAGCTCATGGGAAGCGTCGACTCGAGAGACGAATTATTGAAACTCCACCGGGAAAACCTGGGTCGGATCGGAAACCTGACCCTGGTCACCGGAGACTGGAACCTCGGTCTCTCCAATCGGCCGTTTTCCGAAAAGAAGGAGAAGAAGTATTACTGGGACACGGAGCTTGCCGTCACTAACGCGCTGCTGGGCTACGAGCGGTGGGGTTTTGAGGAGATCAACCGGCGCAGCCGCGAGCTCTTTGATCTTGTGAGAAAGAACCGCATGTGGACGATCTCGTAAATCCGGCTATGCTTACCTCCGATGGGCGGCTCGCGAAAGATCCGGCTATTTGGAAATGAGCGTGCGGCATTCAACAGATTCTGAAAACCAGAAGAAGGAAACGGGATGATGTCTTTCCTATTCTTGATGTTCATCATTGTCATTGCGGTAGTGCTCTATATCCTCTATACCCAGGGAAAGCTCGGCGCCGGGGACAAGGACCCGCTCAACGTGTTCAAGAAGAAGGAGACGCCCCGGGAGATTCTCGACAGGAGGTTTGCCTCCGGCGAGATTGACGAGGGAGAATATAGACGCATGAAGAAGACCCTGGAGGAGTAACGAGGTCCCTCCAGGGGTCCTCTTTCGATGAATTTCGGAACCTCTCCTGTTGCGATAGCGTGAGACTGCCCTGCCTCCTGCGCCTTTCTCCATACCAAACGCATAGAGTAAATTCGGACTCCCGGCGCCCTTTTCGGAGCCGCTGGCTCGTGAGAGGTTTCCAGAAAAGCGCGTCCTCCCCTGCCGTTTTCATTGCCGCCCGGATGCGGCCCGGGTTATCCCAATCAAGAGGCCGCGCGCGGCAACGAAAGCCCCTGAATCTTTCCAGAGCCAACCCCTTCCTTTGTTTGCGCTAGAACCGGTTGAGATGGAGGATCTTTTCCATCGTCCGCTTCGGAACCCGGTGAACCCCTGACTCATCCAGATAGTATCGAACGTCACCTGCCTCCGTATCGTCGGCCACCGGCTCGTGGGCCGGGTGTCCCACGGCGATCACACTGTCGACCTCGTATTCTGCGGGGACCTGCAGCAGCACGCGGATCTCATTTCGGTCGATGTTTCGGATGAAGCAGGCCCCCAGCCCGAAGGAAACGGCGGCAAGCAGCGCATTCTGAGCGGCGCACCCGACGTCATACTCATATCCGGACTTCATGATCGCCGTATTAACCAGTAGAGCGATATATGCCCAAGGCCGCTCCTGCTCCGTCGGCCGGTTCGGTTCGGACAGCAGGGCGCCCATACGGGCATTCGGGAAAAGCAGTCCGGCGATATTTTCATCGTCCACGACAATATATTCGAGGGGCTGCAGGTTTATGGTCGAGGGGGCAAGGCGGGCTGCGTTCACCATCGCGACCAGAAGCGCCCGGTCCACCGATTTTCGCCGGTACCTGCGGACACTCCGTCTTCGGGAGATAGCCGTAATAACGTCCATGGGGTTTCCCCGCTAAAGGTGTAGTCACGGACTTCATGCCGTTGTCCGTCCGATCTTATTGTACCGCAGAAGAAATGTCCATGCAAATTCATATTCTTCATGACCGGGCGTTCCGTCACATACAATGATCATCAGGAATTTCAAAAAAGGAGAACGTATGGTTAATGGGAACGATTATGCATTGACGGGGCCGTCCATATTGGCCGCTTCCAATGCGGGCGGATATCCTGTCGATGCCGCCGGGCAGGGTCCCCCGAGAGATGCTCCGCCTCCCCGCGAATCCACGGAAGAGAATAGCATCTCTGAAACCGACCTGCTGGCGCGGCTGACCGAGCGGATCGAGGATATCAGTGGACGACTCGATTCCCTGATCGAGGCGGTAACACCCCTCGTCAGGGGTACGGGAATCGGAGGGGATTCGCCCCCGGAAGGTGCGGCCGCGCAGGAAGGGATCAATGCGGCGAAAGATGCGCTGATTTATACGGCTTTCTTTCAGGAGGCGGTGAGGCTTGGGATGAGTCCCGCCATGGTTTCGGACGCCTATCGACTGGCCGATCTCACCAACATAACGGCGGATCTTCAGAGCAGAGAAGTGACCGGAGTCGGACAGGCGGCCGAGGTGTTACTCGAGACCAAGCCCTATCTCTTTGCCGTCCGTCCGGCCGATGTCGGATCGGAGACCAATCCCGCCAAGGGGCCGTCTTCCTATCCCGAACAGGTCGAAGGGCTCGCTCGTGCGCTCGGGGTAAGTCCCGGTTTTGCCGCCGAGCTTGTCAAGAGGCGGTCGGACAAGGCGCAAGGCGGGCTTGACCTCTCAGAGATATGGCGAGTACCGCGGGGCAGCAGGCTCTCATATCTCGAAAACAGCGGATAATTCAGAATAAGGAGAACGTATGGCAACCTATATGAAATACGGTTACAGCTACGGCCCCCGGGTCGTGGTGACGGCCAGGGTCGCCGATACCGGCACCATCAATGACGGAGATATCGTCGTCCTGGATGCCGTGGGCGGCGCCGTCGGGGCGGGATACATCAAGAAGTGGAGCGCGGCCTCCGACCCCATCGTGGGCGTCGCCCTCGAGAAGGTAGAGCCTAAGCCGGATGCGGACGGCGACGCGTCCATCCAGATCGTGCTGGCGATGCCGGGCAGCGTCTTTGCCTATCCTGCCCAGAACGTCGCCCAGGGCCACTGTTTCCAAACCTGCGATATTAACGGCGCTCAGTCGGTCAACGTGGCCGCCGACACCTATAAAAACGCCTGGATCGTCGAGGTGGATGAGGAGATGGGTCTGGCCTACGTGATGCTCAAAGGGCCGTTTTCGGAAAGCGACGCCGGATCCGACATCGACTACGGCGCCGCAGGGGCATAACAACGTAAAAGGAGAACGTCTATGGGAATTATGGTATCGAGCAACTTTCCCGAGCTCCTCACCCAGGATCTCTACGAATGGTATTTTGAATCCTACGACGCCGAAGGGACCGTCTATGACAAGATCGTCGAGGTCGTACCGGTATCGGCCGGAGACGGGGCAAAAGGGACGGAGGTCATCGGGGTTTCCCGGCTTAAGGAGATCCCCGATGGACAGGAGATCCCGCTTACGGAGCCGTCCGAGGGGTGGACCTGGTACATCAAGTTCAGGACTTACAAGGATCAGATCGCCCTTACCGACGACATGCTGTCGGACCTCAACGCGGGCAAGCTCAACGCCGACCTTATGGAGTTCGCCCGGGGATGGGGCGAGGGGGTCAGGATCACTGAGGAGGAAGCCGTCGCCCGGATCTTCAATAAAGGGGCATTGGCCGTTGGCGACAGGATTGCCTTTAACGGTTCCTTTACCAACAATGATGATCCCAACCCGAAGTTCATATACGACGGCAAGCCGTTCTTCGGGGCCGGGGCCGACGGCCATCCCTTCAGGCTCCAGGGGTCGGCCAAGCTGAGCAACCTCACGTCGAGCCTGGACATCACCTACGACGGCATCCAGACCGTTTACTCTCATATGGCCGTCACCAACGCCGTCAACGAGCGGGGGGAACGGATCAAGATCGAGCCCACCGTCATCGTCACGAACCCGAAGAACCGATTCATCCTGGACCAGATTCTCCAGTCTGTTTACGAGATAGACGCGTACGGTAATAAAAACGTCCTGGAAGGGATGTTCACACCGATATACTGGAGATACATCGAGGACGACAACGCGTGGTATATGGGTGTGGCGCGTCGCGGAGTTCGTTTCTACGACCGCCAGCCGGCAAAGATCACCGTCTACCGTGACGAAGCCACCGACACCTGGTTTGCCAAGATTAAGCGGCGTTTCGGCGTCGGCGTGGTCCAGTGGCGCTACTGGTACGGGTGTAACCTGGCAACGAGCTGATAACGCACCGCATTCGGGGGAGGATATTCTCCCCCTCTTTTTTGGAGGAAACGATCATGGCGATCATCAGCGATATTCAGATGTCGAAAAACTGCTGGTTTTCCGATAGCGGCACCAGGGCCCTCACCACCCTATTCGGAGCGTTCGATTTTGGATTTGCCTCTTTTTCCGTCACTGTTTTCAACGATGCCGAGAATGGCTCGATCGAATATTCCTTCGACGGCCAGAACGTCCACGGGAGGTTGACTACGGGGGAGGTCCGAAAGATGGACTTCTGCCGCCACGGAACGGTATGGTTGCGGGGGCAGAGCGGAGGCGAGGCGTATCGCCTGGAGGTCTACTGATGGGGTTTACGAGAGAGCAACTCGACGCTGTTGAGTCCGAGATCGCGGCTCTGAAGGCCGGGACCTTTTCTATCGGTGAACTCTCGGTCGATCAGGAAAAGACGTTGGGAGCCCTCGTCCGTTTGCGCGAGATCATCAAAACGGATCTGGCGAGGGGGGAGGGGATGATATTTGGGAGGGCGAGGATCGACGGGATGGACGGATAGCGATGACTCATTAGAGGAAATCCGGGCTGTCCGAAGAGCTCTTTATCGTTGAGCCAAGCCCTGGTGTGAAGGGTCGGGTTGGTAGTAGAATATCTCAGATAGGGCGATCGGGGTTTTATGCTCCCGACGCCCATTTTTTTGGCGTATGTCTCTGCCGGGAATAGTAGTTCCTTAGCCTGATTCATGAGGGCGTAGCTACCCAGCAGTACGAAATCACGTAGGCTGATCGGCAAAGATATCCTCTCATACCCGGAATACTTCGTCCATTTCGGCACGCAATGAATGGAAATATTTCTTTTGACAGGAAAGGGACAGAGAACCTATAATGTTCGTCTACTGGTACAGGGGTAAGTGTGAGACCATGAAGCGGATTGTTATTCTTACGGCTATTATACTCGGCATGATCACCGTGGCTGTCGGTACCTCTCCCGCTTACGCCCGAGTGGAACACGGCCACCTCAAGGGTACGGGCGATTCATCTTCCTTCACGGTCACCAGCCCCGGCGGTACCTTCGAAATTGTATTTTCATATCCAAGGGGATCGGTTGACTTCTGGGTCAGCGTCATCGACCAAAAAGGGGCCGTCAGCCGGTACGACCTGGATAACTGGGATGCCGTATCCGTAAAAGGAGCAGGGGTCTATACCGTGACCGTCTATTCGAGGAACGGGGCAGGAAGCTGGAACGCGAGTTACGATCTTGCGGCGTCCCCGCTTGCCGTCTCTCCCACCGGCGCCCCTCCCGTCGTGCCGCCAACTCCCCTTACAGTCGGTCCGCCCCCCAACTCCGGGGAGGTCACCATCAACGGGATGCTTTCCGGACCTGGCGATACCCATGTCTTTCGGGTGCCGGCCCAATCGAGCTATGTCGAGGTAGCGTTTTATTACCCGAAAGAGACTATGTCTCTCTCTGTCAGGGTTGTGGGCAATGACAAGCGGACGATCCTGGGCCAATATGATCTGGATAAAGGAGAGATCATCGAGCTCTACGGCGGAGGCACCTTTTACCTAACTGTCTATCCGACCCGGGGATCGGGAGGGTTCATAGCGAAGTTCAATCCCGCCGGATCTCCCATCCCCCGTTCCTACATCATCGCCGAGGGCGATCTCACGGAGGGAACCGACAAAAAGGAGTTCCCCTTTGAGGCGAAGACTGACGGAATCAGTATCTATTTTGACAGCCCTACGAAAGGTGCGGATATCTGGGCAAAGGTTGTCGCCGAGGATGGAAGGAAGGTCTTGGGTGATTTCGATCTGAAAAAGGAAAAGATCATCGATCTGAACAAGAAGGGGCATTATCTGATTACTATCTACTCACGGGCGGGCGCCGGCTCGTTCACCGCTTTCTATTTTGGCGGCCCGCCGACCGAAACGGTTGCCCTTGGAACCAGCCCGTCAGATGAGGAGACCCCTGCGGCGCCCCTCGCACCGAAGTTCCCTCCATTTCCTGATATGACTACGCTTCCCCCCGGCACGAGTCTTGAGAAGGGGTATCTGTCCGGCGCGGGCGATTTTAAGACTTTCATTGTCAATGCCCAGGTCGACTATATCGAAGTCACCTTCAGCTACCCGAAGGGGACGGCGGATTTCTGGGTCAGAGTCATCGGTGAGGACGGCGTTGAGATCCTCGGCGATTTTGACCTCAAGAACGGAGAGATCATCCAGCTCATGGGCGGCGGGACCTACTACCTGAAGGTTTACTCAAAGGAAGGAGCGGGTAATTGGAGCGCCGTCTACCGAGAGGGAACCGGCAATCCTTACAGCACGCCTAACGGGATCTCGAACCGCCCCCGCTACAGCTATTGAGGCGTGAAGATAAATTCCCTGTCCCGTGCGGATGACCGTACCTTCGAAGGGTCTCTAAAGATCAGAACCTGGCAATTAACTATACTGCCCAGCCCTGCCGATAAAGAGTATTCTCAAATCCCATTGCTTCCTCTCCCCCACGGGCTATTCATTGGTCAGGTGCGACCATATGGGGTTCCGTCGGATATGCCGGCTTGCCTGCCCTTCCAGATAGTGTAACCTGTCACCAGACTCCTCTTAACCGTTTAGACCAGGTTCTCGGCCCATCACTTGGACTCGGACAATGTCGACCGGATCACCGGCGATCCTGACCGCTCGAAAACGGCGCATTCAGGCTACCGGCCGGCTGTGCCAGCACCGGTCATTGATCGGCTGCAGTCAGCCAAAAAAAGATACCATCCTTTCCTATCCTCCACAACGCACCCGGCCTTTTTTCCATAAACCATTCATAGATTTCATGTCGACGCTGCCGCTGTGACATAATCGTTACCAGAACAGGAAAAGGGATGCCGATAGTCGGCCCGGGATCGCGGATATTCCATCTGAGTCCCGCCGATACCGAAACGGTGTGAGGGGGCGGGCGTTGGGGGTTTCTGAGATTCAAGGTCGCGCGGCCCGGGGAGGGGGAGATCCTCATCCCCCCTTCCCGGGCCGATAAGAAGGTCAAGGAGGACGTCATGTCAACACTGCCGGACCCGTCCATGAGGGAGGTGGCAACACGCATAATAGATCTCCTCGGAAATGATGTGGGTTTTCATCGCTATCAGGACGGAGCCTGGCGGGAATCGGTATCAGCCGTTAGGGTGTATGTTCAATCTCGAAGCTCGACCTACCGGAGGTCCTTTCGAGGGTTGGAGATATTTACCGACTTCAAGGGTTTCGTATCTGCCGCGGCCGATATCCGAAAAGGCGACCGAATGACCATCAATGATACGTATTACATCGTCGATGCCCTCGAAGATCGGGGCACGCACCTCGAATTCGGCCTCAAGCAGACTGATGAGGTCCGGGATGCGTGATCACCTTGTCACTATGCCGTATCCAGGGAGGTCGGGAAGATGACCCTTTTCGAAAGTGAGGTTCAAGAGCTGATATATGGGATATTGGCAGGAGACCCGGGACTCATGGCTTATTTAGGGGCAGACACGGCCAATGAAAGAATTCGCCTCTCTTTGAACAATTTAGAGGTGGAAAAGATAAGTACAGCCAAACCTGCCTATATCGTCATAGAGACACTGCCCGCACCCGCCCCCGTCCGACTCGCCCCCGGCATTGACGAATGGACGGAACGATACTGCCTGCACATCTTCACCAGGCCCGAAAACCGGAATCTGAGAGCTGCGATCGTGGGACGGCTTCGCGAGCTTTTACATCGAAAGAGCTTTATTACAGAGCGTTTCATTGTCTATCATGTCTTCGAAGACATAAGCGAAAGTATACTCATCGAGTCGGGTCTCCTTGACTATAGGTATGCGGTATCACTTCAGTTTGTGCCGAAAGTCGGCTGACGGATCATAACAAAGGAGCAAGCATATGGGAACTGAGAACCTTGACCGCTCCGCGGTCGGGGCCATAGAGGTCGACTCCAGCTCCGGCTGGCGGCCCCTTGGCATCATAAGGGAGGAGACGGTGCGGGTCAACGGCAAAGAGGTAACGCACGTGGACGTCTCGGGCTATCCCTTCGGCGCAGATAAGACGATCTTCGGGAACGTGAACATAGAGATTGAGTTTGTTTGGGAGGAGATCGCCGATATCGACCTCTGGAACTTGGCGCTTCATGGTGGGAATATGACAACCTCTATGGCCGGGATTCAGGCAGTGACGAGCGAAAGTATCGTCCTGACGGGAACAAACTGGATGGCCCTCGTACACTCCGCTGATTTCACGTTCGACTGCCAAGTGGCGGTCGCCAGCGAGGCGGAAACCATCACCTATGCCGAGGGTGTCGACTACTACCTGGATCGAAAAGGCGGCCACCTGAAACGGATTTCAGGAGGGTCGATTGTTAGCGGCCAGACTATTCACATCGACTACTCGTATAACGTGTATACCGGTAAGTATTTTACGATCTTCGCAAATTCAGCCCCGGTTGATTATGCCATGCGCCTCACCAAGCCACTGCTCAACGGTGACAACATGCGGATCACCCACAGCAGGGTTAATTTCTCGTCCACTGCCGAGCTTCCGCTCAAACCTGGAGAAGAGGGTGCGTGGGCAGGCGTGACGAGCAAGATCAAGCTTCTTAAAGACAGTGGCGGCGTTTACGGAGCTTACGGACGGTGGGAGATTTATACGCCATAGAAGGGATATATCAGATGAGTTGCTCATTGGGTAACATTGCTCTTGACCATACCCCGCTCTGGGTCGATATGAACAAGTATCCTGACCTCATCGCGGATGTTTCAACGGCGATCGACGGTTCTGAGATAGTCGTGGCTGGCTCTCGGGGAAAACACTTTCCCATTACCCTCGAAGCCACGCGCGAGACCGGCTGGCTCAGAGGGTCTACCGTTGAGTCAATTCGAGCGCTATCCGCGGTCAAAGGGGCCTACTATACACTTACGCTCAATGGAAAGGACCGCACCGTCCGCTTTAGGAATGAACAGTCGGGAGGTGCGATACAGATGGAGACTTTGATGCTCCATTCAAACCCTGACGAGAATACGTGGTGGGTCGGAGCAATCTATCTTGTGTGTGTCGAGTGACTTTCTTGGCTCATAATCTTTATGCTTCGAGTGCTGGTCAATTATAGTCTAGCCATATCATTTAGATTGAGACTGGAGTAAATCATGACCGCAACTGTAGGCCTTTTCAAATCGAATGTTATCTCCGACGCCTCCGGGAATGGGGGCGTTCTTACAAATGACGCGGTAGTCGATAACGCCGCCGAGAATCTTTTCCCTTCCGTCACCGAAGCGCAAAGGACGGCGGGGCTCGATAGATACCGAAAGGCGTTGATGAAGAAACTCTCCGGGACCTTGACATCGGCAAAGTTCATGGCCGACATCCTCTCCCGGGCAGGCGATTATATCCTTCTGAAAAGGGGCTTTGACGACGACACCCAGGCCAAAGCCTCAGACTACGGATGGACGGAATCAAGCATCACCTGGACGCTCGCCAGCCGGACCGTCTCCGCCCTGGGTACGGCGCGGTCTTTGAACGCAGGCGACGAGGTCTTCTTCTTTACCTCCGCAGGGGTATTCAGGGGCAGGGCCAACGTCACCACATCCACGAGCTCATCAACGTCATTCGTCATTGACACGGTGACGGAAGGGTCAAACCCGGCCACCGGGGACTACGCGATTACCTTCTGGAAGGGCAGTGCGGAGCTCACCGAGGCCCTGACGGGCGGGACCTCAAAGACGATCCCCTGTCAGTTCGAGGGTGCGGGCCTGGGGATCTTTTCGTACAAGGATATCGCTCTTATTGATTGGGATACGCTTACAAACGGGCTTCCCACCATTGAGTATCTCGACCAGTCTTATGCGATCTATACGATCGGGACAGGCGGGATACTTGACGAAGACTGTTCAGACATCACCGACTGGACGGATAACGATTCTAATGGCGCCTCGACTCAAGAGACTTACGACGGAAGAGATACGTTCAAATTCACCGTGGCCGTTGCGGGTGCGGGAAGAAAGGCCGAGAGATATATCGACGCGGGAACGATAGGGACGACCTACACCATTGAGATCAGGACATACTTCGATCTGATAGGGACGGTCGCCAATGGGGATTATTTTGCCCTCGCTGTCGATAACGGAGCCGCTACCCTCGGAGTACGTTTCGCAACAGATGGCCTCTTTATCTATGACGGGGCCTCGTGGAATGAAGTCGGCACAAACATCGTCGATTCGGATGTCTGGACAGTTTGGAGATTCGCGGTTACCACGGGAGCCACGGTTGCGGTCTACAAAAATGGCTTTCTTATGGCCGCCGCTGCCGACTGTTCCGACGCGACCACGGTGACCGATGGATTGGTCACCCTTACGCAAAACGGCGTAACGACGGCCAACGTAGTTTCCTATACTGATTTCGTGAAGCTCTCCGATCTCGTTAAAACCAATTCAACCGAGTGCTTCATCCAGGCCGATGCCGCTTGCGTATCGAACCACTCCGTAAAGACTCGGGGAACCTTAACCGGCACCGAGGATGAGAACTTTGACGTTGACGGGCTCACTCTCGTGGTCAAGGTAAACGGCGGGACCTCGCAAACCGTGACCTTCGTAGGAAACGGACAGACGGCGGCGCAGGTGGTCGCGCAGATATCGGTAACGGGCGCCACGGCGTTTACATCGGGGACGAAGGTCGCTCTGCGGACGGACTCCTACTACTCCGAAAACTCGATCCAGGTGCTTTCGGATTCGACAGCCGATACCGAACTTGGTCTTGATAACTCCGTCCACTACGGCACCGATGGGACTGTGGTGGCTGCGTACCTTGATCTTGGGACTATAGCAGCTTCTCATAGCACGCCGGTCAAGTCATCTCCGGCCGGGACGTTCACCGATAACATCGTGGATTACGATCTCGGGGCTACATACGCCCAGGTGACCGTCACCTTCTCGAGCGCGACAGCGTTCACGGTCTCGGCAGTCATCGGGGGAGAAACGGTGGCTCTCGGGTCTGGGACGATCTCAGTCGCCTTTACCGTGGCCCATTGGGGAAGCTACTATTTCTCGATACCTACAAGTTGTTGGGGCGGAACGTGGGCGAATACGGATACCCTCACCTTTACGACCTATCCTTCAGCAGAAGGAATATGGTTTAAGGAGATCGTGCCGGCGGCGGCCGCTTCGTATAATGGGAATAAGGCGACGTACACGTTGGATGGAGAGACAAGCTGAGTGACATCATCTTCATGACCCCCCTCCCTAAGAATATGGGCGTGATCTATATGAACAAGATCACCGGGGGGGAGGGGATTATCTTCATGAGCAAGAAGAGCGTCCTTGCGGAACCTCCGGGGGGAGGCGGAGGTGGCGGAGAAGATACGGGCCATGTCTGGTCTGTAGTAAACTACTATGGATTTTACGGCAGCACCGATTTTACCACCACGTGGAATGAGACCGTCGGGAACTACACGGGAGCCGAGGGTCTACTTTATATGCCCGGTGTAAACTATGTCAAAGTAGTCCCGACGAGCGGATACCTGACATATACAACAGGAAGCGTCTACATGGGGGCACTCGGGTGCAAGACAGCCGTTGCCTATAAATCAGCCGGGACCGGAGGATCGACTCAGGCAACTATGACGACCTACTGCTTCATCGGCGGATGCGGAAAACGCATGGAAAGGTACTCCGGCGATTCTGCAACTTGGCGCAGATAAGAAATTCGCGTTCGGATTTCAGTTGAATACACCAACCGGGAGGGGCGGGATACTCTCCTTCACTATTTATGCGAGTGCTACATGAGCTTCTTTCTCAAAGAGTACTTTAATCTTCCCGATGGGTATTTTCAGGAAGGGATCAATACCGCGCTCGCCGGGAACGGATCAGTCTATCAAGACGGGACGTATGGGTATATTAGTACCTTTTCCAACGCCAACGGTGCGATGATCTATTCCGATCTACTCACTCTGGCGCAATTAAAGAACAGGGCTATCAAGATCACTGTAGGTTACAAACTGACAAGCCTTCCGACGTCTGATATCATCCATCCCTTTGAGCTCGTGCAGAGCGCGGCAGAACCCGTCCTCGGAACTATAGGACAGCCACGCATTGCCTGCTTTCTTTACAACAACGCCGGGACCTATCAGGAGCATTGGTTTTCCCATAATGCCGCCGATGGAGCTGACGGGGCCTATTGGAGACAATCTACGAGTACATGGGTAAACAACTTTGCGACAGCATCATTCACTAGAACGATTTCTCTTAATACTGCTTATGCGATAACGATAACGATCCACCCGCACACGGGCAAAGTGGATTTTACCAATGGCACTCAGTCTGCAACAACCACCACTGCCCCGACGCATAATACCAACCCGTATTACTGGCTTGCCGGAGATTCCGATATAGCGTCCAATTTCGGCCAACTGATCCTTGACTATCTCTACATCGAAGATATCACCATCAGAAAGGGTTTTACCCTCCGCAACGACCTGACGAAGAAGTTTCAGAAATCATCGGTCCTTTCATTGGTCAATAACCTGACGACAGACTTCCGTCAGTCATTTACCCTCAAAAACTCGATCCTCGATCACAATCCTTTCCGTGGGGACTTCACCCTCCTTAACAACATCGGGGTCGAGGGGCAACTGATCTATCTTGACGGCGTCGTGGCAGACGGAAATATAAAGGGCAAGCAACTCTCCAACCGGGCGACGGTCGAGATAGACGGCCTTGACGTATCCTCCAAGATCACGGACTGGTCGATTGACTACGACGACCAGACGCTTTGTAAGGTCGTAAATCTCACGATCAAGGATAAGGCATATGCGGAATCGCTCAAGGCTGGAAAATACAGCGATTCGACGTATAAAGATGCACGGATTGAGATCATAGATCACGAGGGGTATTCCCTGGGCGAATTTCTCCTTGAGCCGACACAGAAGAACGTCGCTCATGGCTCCTACGCCTGCACGCTCACCGGGCGGTCGATGACGGCGCTTTTGGATCGTCCCTATTCCGAACGGCTTCAGACGCTCTATGATGAGGCGACGACAAAGTAGAAGGTAGTGAGCGACCTCGCCACGGCCGAGTCCCTTTCGATTCTGATGGAACGTCCCCGATTCTATCCTTCCGGTTGGAGCCCTGACGGCCGACGACGAACCCCCCATCTCGGTCATCCAGAAAGATGGTCGGTGCCGGGGGAGGACTGGTCTATACCGACCGATCGGATAACCTCGTGTGCGCCTATAAGGACTATCAGACGGCTGGGAAAACGCCGGTGATGTCTCTTACCTCCGGGGACATCGTTTCTGTGAGTACCAGCCGTGCTGTCCCCGACGGAGAAAACAAGGTGACGGTCGAGGGGTATCAGGACGCGGCTTTAACGGGCGGATGGGCGCAGATAACCCTTGAGGCGTCAAAGACCAAGCTCAAATCCAACGGCTTTGATTCCTGCACGATTACGGCGACCGTGTTCAATGAGGATCTGACGATACCCGACGTGGCGCTCATCGAAGAAGAGGAACAGGAACCCTCAAGAAACGACCATTACGAACTATCCGTGTCCTCCATGATCGACACCGAGGGCGGGGGAGTGGTCGAGGTCAAGAAGAAATCGGATTCATCGGTCGTCGCCGGTCCCTATGAAGTGCTTGACGGCCGCACCATCAGGGTCGGGACGGCCCTTGACGACACGACGTACCAGGTCACCTACTGGGGAGGCGAGACGGTTTCCTTCTCGGTTGACAACTACGCCGATATCGCACCAACGGAGGTACTGGTCAAGAAGGGAAAGGCCCAGGCTACGCTCCGGGCCTCCTCGGGGGGCGGGGGCTTTGCCATAGTCTCGGCCGATTACCTTGACGCGCAGACGGCCCAGCTCACCGTGCAGATCGCAGATCCCCGGGTCGGTTCACTCGACGTGAGCGCCGATCCCTCTTCAGTGAGCGTCGGGGAGGTCTCGACGGTCAAGATCGCGGTCTTTGATTCCGACGGATACCCGGCGCAAAACGGGCTATACGTCGATCTTTCCGTCATCGGTTACGGGCAGGCGATAGACTACGCGGGCGTTATCACGCCAAACCAGGTCACCACCACGACAGAAACCATCACCGAAGGCGGGATACAGAACGGCAAGTACAATCCGATCTATCCCGTCTCGGAGATAGAGGTCTCGACTTCTCATCCACCCAGCGTTCTCACGTCCATCTATCGGTTCGAGCACGGCCAGCCCTATACCGACGTGAACTACGCCTCGGGCGCGACGGTCAACGGGACTACGATCACGCTGGCGACCCCGCTTCCTTCCCCCATTACGCCCATCCAGGTCATCTATACGACCACAGGGATTGCCACGGCCACCTTCAGTTACCCATCCTACCGGGAAACGCCGAAGGCATCCATGACCAATACCGTCGTCGCGGCCTGCGGCGGGGAATACGGGACCGCCTATATCACCATCGAGGGACCCGGGGGTGGAGGGGGAGGGTCGGACGGCGGGGGCAATACGTCCGATCGGGTTATCCGCTGGGCGGAAGTAAAGGGGTACGGAGTCCCGGAAAAGAATGGAAGCGGCCAGGTTAGATTTACCGGAATAATCAAGTGGCCGAGATACGACACGAGGCCCCTGGTCAACACCGGAGGGGCAAAGTTCCCGGTATGCATGGGAACAAATCCCTCAAATGCGTCCTGGGATGTCGGACATATAGCAGCAGGCCAATATACCATCATCGGTCTTACGCTCACGGGTCAGCCAGTCGCCGAACTCCCGGGGGCGGGTCCGGAGGATAATCTAGGAAGCGGCCCCGACGGCTACGTTAACGGGAACAAGAACGGTGCAGGACTCAGACACTAAAACGGGATTCCCGATGTGGCCGTCTCTATCGCGTGGGGATACGAAACGGAAACGACGACGACAAACGATCAGGGGCAGTTTTCATTCCGTCACGGCGAATCAGGGTGTGACGGGGGTCGTCACCCTGACCCATCCGCTGTATGAGACCACGACCGCCTCCATCACCATCCCGGGTGACCTCTACTCAAGCAACGTCGATACCGGGGATAACTGCGGATACGTCGGTTACGCGATGGGGACCTATCCAGGTCAGGGCTCTCGTGCCGTACCAGTTGGAGAGGATATGACCGACCACGTTACCAGTCCCATCAGCGTCGAGTGTCATTACGGCTCGGGGGATCGTCCACTGGAGGCCGTGGTGGACTCCCTCATCATCACCGAGGCCGACGCGATCAACCGGGGGTACGCGGAGCTCAACAGGGCATGGAAGATCGTCGATACCTACACCGTCAATATGCCCTATCCCGACAGTGGGTATCTGTTGGAGGTCGGAAAGTATATCAAGCTAACGTGTCCCGAGATCGGGCTGATAAATCAACTGCTCTATATCAAGGGGGTTTCGACGAGGGGAACGAATACCGGGACCGCAATAACCCTGACGCTTGAACGGTACGAGGACTATGAATAGAAGGGACAAAGGAATATCTTGAGAAGCGCGCACGGCAGGCCCAGGTCAACAATACGGGAGTCGGCCGGGTTATCGCCATTACTCAGGACGGGCGGTACACGGTGGAACTCGACAGCGGCCGCACGATGATGGTCTATTCGGCTTCCGGGACCTACAACCTCAACGACACGGTGAGCATACGGTATCTTTCTAAGGACAAGAGGCAAGCGGAAATCGCGGGGCGGACCACGCGACGATTGGCAACAGAAACGAAACAGGTATACAGATGACAAACAAAGAAAGACAGGTACGGATGACGATGTGGGAAGCGTTTAGAGCTCTGTTGCCGATGATAGTTATCTTCATCGGGATTTTCGGAAGCGTAATCGGGGTGATCTACTACCGTGCCGAATTTGCGGTCGCCCTTGCCCGGGAAACGGAAAAAGAAATCATTTCCAACTACGTTACGAAGGGTGAATATGACCGCGACATGGATAACATCGACGGCAAACTCGACTATATCATTCAAATGCACATGGACGGGAAGAAGAAATGAAAGTATCCGATTGGGATGAGATCAAGCATTTCCACGCCGGGGAGAATTGGGGCGACTGGTCAAAGATGTCCTTTGAGTTCCTCAAGATCCTCGACACCGTGAGGCATCTTGCGGATACACCGTTTGAGCTTACCTCGCCCGCGTGGACACCGAAGGGCCATCATTCCTCGACATTCCTATCATTACATCGGCCGGGCCGCCGATTTCAGGCTGCCGAAGAAAACCTATGTGGGAGGCCTACGATCTGCTCGTCGAGACGCTTGAGGATATGGGAATATACGCAAAGGTCGGCTTCGGCTTCTATCCCGGGGGGAACTTCTTTCACCTCGACGACCGCGCCTGATACGGCCGGGAGTTGATTACAGGCCCGGTGTCGTGTGGGTGCGGCCGGACGAATCAAAGCCGAAGTATTACCTGTATGCCGGGGACTGCATGGACTACATCGCGAAGATCAGACAGGGGGCGGGGCAATGAAGAAATTATGGGAGACGATTGGGGGACGCAAATTCCTGGCGCTTGTCTTGGCATGTCTCGTTTATAGCTGGACCGGGATGTTCGATTTCAACCTTGCGCTTATCTTTGCCGCGTATATGGGCGCGAATGTTCTCACGAAGTTTATCGGCGAAAAAAACGAAAAAGAAGTGGAGGTGAAACATGACCCTCACCTTTAAGGATTATCTGTTTATCCTTGTTCTCCTAACCCTCTTTGTAATGGTAATACTCTGGGGAATCCAGAAACGCCGTGCGGATTCTCTCGCGGCTAATCAAGACCAGATTCGGAGTCTTCAGAGGCAGGAAAAAGTGCTGCGGGAATATATCCCCATGAAACTGGACGAGAAGGGCTCGGATGAACTCACAGAAATGGGTGCAAAACTATGGGGAGAATGATTAGAGATATTACGAATAGGCTTCAGTTCGCCTTTTTGTGTGCTGTTGCCGCGTTTCTACTCTCTTCGATATGTGGCTGTTCAACGGCGTCGTGGATTATTCACCATAATGGCACAACGGATGATCTCGTTTTTACTGAGACTGATGTGGATGCTGTTATCGACGAGCTATCACTGGTGCAACAGGGATATTCGGGTGCGGTCCTCTACAACAGCTTAACGGAGAGATACGAACTTGCGCCCGATACCTACAAAAGGGCTTTGAGGGACGGGATCATCAGGAGAATTCAGGACAAGAAGATCAAGGAATTTCTCAAGGATTATCGTCCCGAGACCTTTATGAGCGCCCTTAGGAAAGACCTTGGAACGGCTGGTATCCTCGTCATCTTGCTCGGGGTTCTTGGAAGTCTGCTCTACTAATAGTATAATGCGGCGCGGTAAGCTCCGCGCCGCAGAATCGAGACAACGTGTCTCTCCTGAACCTCCGTTTTGCTTTCCCAGGAATAGATCGGCCAAAGCAGGGACAGATCCACTTTCACTAAAATGGAGCGTGGACGTTAGACCGGGGTACTCATTTGCGGCTTCTTAGTCTCCTACCATGAGTGTGAGCTTTTCAATAATTGGTGGGTCCTCCGTCTCGATCACACGAACCATCTCCTTATACATCCGCCTTTTCATCTCGGCGAAAATCCCCCGTTTCTTTTGATAAGTTCCGGCGAAAGCCATCGCCTCGGCCATCAGTGTCTGGGGATTCTCGCACGCCTTGACAATCACGTGGTGTGTCTCAAGCTCTGACGCGCCATACCGTTTGCCGGAAAGCAGCATTTCGTTGAATTTATATTCAGGGATAGCCTTCCTGCAAAAGGCTATCATACCCGGCAGAAAAGGAATACCGATGTCGATCTCGGGAAAGAAGAAGAAGCCCTTATCGGCGCGCATGAACCGGAAGTCGCAGGCGCACGACAGGATAGCTCCGTTGGCCACCGCGTGACCGTTGATGGCGGCGATCACCGGCATAGGAAAGGTGAGAAGGCGTTTGAAGATACCGTTAATGCCGTAGAGGAACTCCTTGATTTGTTTTGTCTCGTTCTTTCCCATCCGTTCCGTTAACCACGGGAGATCGATTCCCTGTGACCAGTTCTTTGGGTCGTTGCTGGTAATCACAACGGACGTGATTTCCTTGTCGTTCTCAATCGCATCCAGAGCGGACGACATATCGGCGACGAAGATGGTGTTGTGGCGGTTCTCACCATTTGTCATGGTAATGACCGCGACGGTCCCTTCCTTCTTCCATTCTGCAACAGACATTAGATCCTCCTGAGCGTGAGTTCGATTGTATCGTGAGGTCTTGGTGTGCCCAATGTGGTCGCCGATAAGTATAGTGAAGGGGGATGACAGTGTCAAGGCAAATGAAGGGAGTGAAAAGTATTCGTACGCGAAATATAATCCGATAAATTCAATTAACTTTCTTTAATGTGCCGTATTTTTCTCCATAACGCTATTGCAAAACGCCGAAAATGAGTATATACAAGATTTGTACAGTTATTTCAGCTAGCCAAATCCGCGACTTTTCGACTAAAGCCCCTCCTGAAGGGGCGTTTTATCGTGAGGTTGTTCAATGCTCAGGAAATATAACGTAGTTAGCGGAAAGCTGGTGGAGACGCAAGAAGAAAACGCCCTCCTTTTTATCTTCATCAACCCCGATGAGAGTGAAAAGAAGCATCTCATTGAGGAACTCAAGCTTGACGAGCACACCCTCGGTTCGGCCCTGGACCCGGATGAATTGGCTCGGCTCGAATTTGAGCCGAAGCACACCGCCATTATCTTTAAACGGCCCGAGCCATACAGCCATAAAGATGAATTTCTCTTTCGTATCGCCTCCACCGGCGCCTACCTCTTCAAGGACCGGCTCGTTATCGTTATCTCAGAGGACGTTCCTCTGCTTGACGGAATGCAGCAAATAAGGATCGCTACTCCGGCATACCTCCTGTTGCGTCTTATTTACCGTTCGATCTACCATTTCCTGGGGCACGTGAAGGTGATCTCGGCTATTTCAGACGAGTTGCAGGACAAGATCAACCGGGCGATGGAGAATCGCTACCTGATTAACCTTTTCTCCCTGCAGAAAAGCCTCGTCTACTATCTGAACTTCATCAACTCAAATGGCGTTGTGCTGGAAAAGCTCAAGATCAATGCCAACAAGATAGGCTTTTCTACGGAAGAGCTTGAGCTTCTGGACGATACTCTTATCGAAAACAACCAGTGCTATCGCCAGGCTGAGATTTACTCCAACATTCTGGCCAGCCTGATGGATGCCCGTGCCTCCATCGTTTCCAACAACCTCAACGTTCTCATGAAGACGCTCACCCTCATCACGATTATGATCATGGTGCCGACCTTCGTGGTAAGCGCCTTCTCGATGAACGTGAAGATTCCCCTCTCAGATTTTTCCTTTGCCTTCTGGATCATCCTCGGGTTGGCTGCCACGTCGGTTCTCAGCATTATCGTTATCTGGCGTCGGAAAGGGTGGTAGGAGTCCATTTCTGGACGGCCAACGAGCAAGATGCTCCGACGTAAGGAGCCTTTTGGATATTCTTGCGTGGAATCCGCGTCGTGTTGTATGCGTGGGCTCAACAGGGCGATTCCTTTCGTGATCCGGGCCGGACCCACAAATATGACGGAGCCTGGCTTGCGCACATCCCGCTTCCGAGTAAACCCAACGGACACTACCCCGCCGTCCGATTATCCCAACTATTTTCTTGACAAACTCCTTACCAGGTTTAAAAATATTATCAGAGGGAGAATTTTCGCTATTAAGGCTCCGGGAGCAAGATAGTATCTACGCCTCGGACGTGTCATTTTTTCACCTCTTGCCGTGCGGTTCCGGAGGAATCAATGAAGAGACTCTTCTACAATCTCATCTATCCCATCTACATACCGATCTGGCTTTTCTTCCTCATGCTCTCCACCGTTGTTATCGGTCCCATTATACTTCTTATACTGCTCATCCCTCATGTCGATAGCGGTGCTCGGTTCACCTACCGGTATCTTGCGGTTACCTGGGCTTGGATCAACCTGACCCTGACCGGCGTTCGCGTCAAGGTCCTCGGAAGAGAAAAGGTCGACAGGAACAAGTCATACATCGTCATGACCAATCACCAGAGTAATCTCGACGTCCTGGCGCTGGCCACTCGGCTTCCTCTTCAAATGCGCTGGATCGCCAAACGAGAACTCATGAAGGTCCCGATTTTTGGCATTGCCATAAAGAGAATGGGGATGATTATTATCGACCGGAGTGACCCCGATAAGGCCCACGAGAGCATGAAAGCGGCCGATGAGAGAATCAAGTCGGGCCTTTCGATCATCATCTTTCCGGAAGGGACCCGGAGCAGGGACGGCAGGCTGCTCGAATTCAAAAAGGGGGGATTCGTCATGGCGCTCTCAACCAAGACCCCGATTCTGCCGGTCACCATCAATGGGAGCCGTTTTTGTCTGCCGAAGGGCGGGCTTTTCTCTCTCAGGCCGGGAAAGATCCAGATGATTATCCATGATATTGTGGATGTCACCGGGCTCACCATCGAAGACAGGGACAGGCTGTTGACAAAAGTCCGGGGAATTATTGAGGGGGGGCTCGATCTTTCCTACGGGAAGTTTTAGCGAAGCAGCAATACAGTAGTCGTTTATCGGGCCGGGAGTCTTATAGACTGCGAGAAGGAGTCTACCCTCTACCCGGCCCTCCTGCCAAATTTCCGCCACACCCCTGCCGCGAAGAGAAAAAAGAAAAGAATACAGAGGAGCATTTCGGCCAGGATCATAAACGTTCGGTAGGGTGAATCGGCAAGGACAGGGGCGTCTCTCCCCGCGTTTGGCAGAAACAGGCCCACGGTCGCGGAGACGGCGCGAAGGTAATCATCACGGAACGTGGGGCTCATGAAGTCACTTGGTGAAATCGAGCCGTACCTGATTACGCCGGCTCGGTCGACGATCGATTCGGGCGCGGGCGATGAGACGGCCGTTTCCTCTATGGCCATCGGCGCGAGACCGGAAGCCGTTCCAGTAATTCCCATCCTGAGGTTGACCATCCCCGAGAGTGCGACAACGAGGATGAGCCAGCCCAACGCATAGCCCGGTCGCTCGCCGAAGAGCGAAAAGAGCCGGTAGAACCAGAGGCCGATCCGCACCAGAGGATTCTCGAAGTTTTCCCGCCGGCGCATCTCCATCTGCCCGGCATAGAAGTCTCCCGCCTCGTGATATCGGTACGCGTTCGTGTAATTTACCATCAGCTGGTTATAGAGCCGATAGACATTCCAGTGGTTCTGTTCCTTTCTTGCGCTCCAGACCCTCGCTCGTGAGACGAGCGCGTTATGCCAGCGTTTCAGGAGAGAGCCGGACCCCGGCATGTCTCCTTGTCGCCTCGGAGCGACCTTGTCGATGAGTGCGCGAAGAGCGGTATCCAGCCCGAGTGCATGAGCCAGACGACCGCATTGGCGGAGGATCCTTCCACGCTCCTGAAACTTTTCGTCAAAGACCCGTACCCTCCCGGAGAAGAGAGAGGAGTTGTACCGTCTCCCGCACCAGGAGACTTTGATGAAGCTGATCTTCGTAACGTCAGTCAGTATGAACCGGACCCGGGAAAGGTCGACGGTGTCGAATACCACCCGGTCGGGGTACTCAAAGGAGATATCGGTGAAATCGGCGGTCGTGCCCCGGTAGAAGGTCCTTCCCCGGAAGTGGATCTTCCCCTCTCCGGTAAAAGTGGCGCCGGAAAAGCTGACGCCGCCGGGAGTGCGAAACAGAGCATCCTTGAAATCGGCGCCGCTGCCTCCCGAGAAACGCGCCCGAGAGAAATTGACCGGCCCGTCGCAGACAAACCGGGCGTCCACAAAGTTGGCCTTACTCTTTCCCGTGAGCTGTGCCAGTGAAAAGTTGGCCCCTCCGCTACAGGAAAATTGGGCCTTATTGAAGTTTGCCCCTCCTCTGCCGGAGAAGTTCGTGGTGGAGAAATTGGCCTGCCCACCGCCGATGAATTTCGCGCTCGAGAAATTGGCGCCGTCACCACCGGCGAACTGGATGAGTGAGAAGTTGGCCCCGCCACCCTTGCCGAAGCAGCTGCCGGTGAAATTAGCGACCTTCCCGGTAAATTCGGCGAAATGAAAATCGGTGGCGCCGTCGCCGACAAATTCGGCCAGTTTGAAATCAACGCCTCCCTCCGCCGCGAACTTTGCCCAGGCAAAGTCGACAGGTCCTCCGGAAAAGACCGCGCGGGAGAAATTGGTTGTGCCGCCGCCGGAGAACCTGACCATCCGGAAATTGGCTCCGCCGCTCCCCTCGAATCGCACCCCCGCAAAAGAGGTTGTCCCCGGATCCTGGAAGGAAGCCTCGATGAAGTTGACACCGCCGTCCCCGGTAAAGTGAGCGCCCGAGAGATCGACGACGCACAGGAAGGCCGCGTCGGAAAATACGGCGTCGACGAAGGTAAGGGGGCCCGTCTCTTTCTTGAGCCGGGAAAAATCAAAAGACTTTGGAAAAACGAAGCCGCAAAATATATGCTGCCCGGAGCGGTAGAGTTTTAAAAATTCCAGATAAAAGCGTTCGGCGTCCTTATCTTCGTGAGGATCATGAAAGATGCAGAGCGGTTTCGCCTTCCTGTCCGGCTTTCTCAAGGATGGGTGATGACATGAATAGGAGACGTGGGAATTGTCTCTCAGGTTCAGATAGGTGGATGTATAATCGCACATCGATCGTCCCTCAAAGCCAGACTTGATCATTTATCACTATATCGTATTATAGGTAAAAATAAAGGAAAAAGATGGAGCCTGTGAGGTTATTTGCCGTTGCCTCAGGGACCATCTTCTATTTACAGCGAGTCGCCGGCGTTTATCGATCGACCGTTGCCCGGCTTGCATCGCCGTGCGGCCGCGCAATCTCAAGGCGTACCAAACTGCCATCGGAATATGCCGGCGTGCAATTCATTTACATATGGACACGTTTACCTTTGGATAGATGCCCGCCGACGACATTTTTTCTGGAAATGGCATCGATAGTATGGTATAGAAAATATTATATCGAAAAGGGTGCTGAGGGCGACGGCGGTCCTTCGGGCAGGGAGCCACGAATATGATCGATAGACGAAGACCTCTGTTGACCTGCGCAAGCCTCCCCCGAGAATATCTCTGGTGTACGGCGTTATCTTTTCTCCAGCTATAGGTATGCAAATGGGAGGTAGCTCGCCCGTCAACCGTGATTTTCTACAGAGCGGAGGAAACTGAACAATGACCTGGCATATCCTGACGATACTCTGCGGCGTTTTGACGATCCTGGCCGCGCTCTTTCCGGAATCGTACGCCAATCTGGTAGGGGGAAATTTCCTGTCACTCGTGGTCTTTCTGTCGGGGGCGGTGGTTGTTTTTGCGAGTCTGGCCCTCGGAAGCTATCGGGACCTGCACGGCGACTAGGCCTTCGTTCTTTACAGGCGATCGGCGCCTCTTCGGAGCCCGTGGCCCGGCTTCAGCAAACCCGTCTTGCTGTGGCTATTTGGTTAGTACGAAGATCGCGTTCTGAGCCAGGAGATTGGGGAGAATCCCGATGGTCCTGCGTTTCCCCAGGTACCTGGCGTCGACGATGGTAATTTTCTTACGCCTGCAGAAGGCGAAGAAGTCCTTGATCGAAAGGAAACGGACGTTAGGCGTATCAAACCAGTGGTAGGGAAGCGATGAGGTAACGGGGGCGCTTCCGCAGAAGAAGATAGCCGCCCGGGCCCTGACGTAAGCGAAGTTGGGAAAGCCCACGATCACGTATCTACCAACCCGAAGGCATTCCTCGATTACAAAATCGATCTTTCGGGTCTCCTGCATGCTCTGATTGAGGATAACCCAGTCAAACGATCGATCAGGATATTCCATAAGTCCGCTTTCAATGTCGCCGTGAAAAACCGAAAGCCCCCGCATGATGCAGCGTCCGACCGCGTCATTGTCCAGTTCAATTCCCTGAACACGCACGTCTTTTATGGTCTCCAGGAGGGCGATCAGGTCGCCTTCACCACAACCGAGATCAAGCACCCGCGAACCCTCGCCGATGATTCCGATGATGAGCCGATGATCGAGCCGCACCTCATTACTCATGGCGACGCCCGAGATTGTCGAGAAAATGGGTGATCATGCGGGTCTGGGCGTCGGTCTCCACCAAGAAGGCGTCATGCCCGTAGGTGGAGTCAAGTTCGCAGTAGGTCGCGTCGATACGCCCCCGTTTGAGCTCCCTGACGATTTCCCGCGACTGTTGGGAAGGGTAAAGCCAGTCGGACTTGAACGAGATCACCAGGAACCGCGTCTCGATCTCGCGATCGGATTGAACGAGCCGCCCGCCCGAGAGATCAAAATAGTCCATGGCCTTGGTGATATAAAGATAGGAATTGGCGTCAAACCTCTTGACGAAGCTATCTCCCCGGTAGCGCAGGTATCCCTCCACTTCGAAGTCCTGAGCGAACGAGTAGCTGTAGATTCCGTTCTTGAGGCGCCGGGAGAATTTCTCCTCCATAGAGGCGTCGCTCATGAACGTGATATGGCCGATCATCCGGGCCACGGCAAGCCCCCTGTTGGGCTGGCCATGCTCGTAGTAGTTACCCTGTCGCCAGTCGGGGTCGCCCATGATCGACTGTCGTATGACCTCGTCAAAGGCGATCTGCTGGGGTGAGTGCTTCAGTGCGGTGGCGATGGGGATTGCCGCCCTGACGCGATCGGGATAGCGTGCCGCCCACTGGAGGGCCTGCATTCCGCCCATAGAGCCCCCGGTGACCGCAAGGAGCTTCTCGATGCCCAGATGATCGATGAGCAGCCTCTGGGCATCTACCATATCGGCGATGGTGATGATAGGAAAATCGGGGCCGTAGGGCCTGCCGGTAGCCGGATTGATCGACGAGGGACCGGTACTTCCCTTGCACCCCCCGATAACGTTGGAGCAGACGACGAAGTATTTGTCAGTGTCGAAGGCCCTGCCGGGACCGATCATACTGTCCCACCAGCCGGGATCCGCATCTCCCTCGGTCAATCCCGCCGCATGGGCGTCGCCCGAGAGGGCGTGCAGGATCAGGATCGCGTTTGACCTCTCGCGGTTGAGCGCCCCGTATGTCTCATAGGCCAGCGTCACCGGTCCCAGCCGCCTTCCCGATTCGAGGACGAGATCGTCGGGCGGATGCGCAAAGGTTACGGAGCGGGTTTCTGTGGGTCCCACTCCCTTTGGCGTCCCGGAAGATAGATGTTGTTCCATTATATTCGGGTACCTCTTTTCCGGCTCAGGAGGCGTTTTCGGCAAAGAGCCAGGTCGAAAGATAGCGCTCTCCGGTATCGGGAAGGAGCGCAACGATGACCTTGCCGCGGGCCTCGCCGCGTTTGGCAATCTCCAGGGCCGCCCAGAGCGCCGCCCCGCTGGAGATCCCCGCCAGGATTCCCTCTTCCCGCGCCAGGCGCCGGGCGATGATCCCCGCGTCCTCGTTTGTGACCGTAATGATTTCGTCGATAATGTCCCGATCGAGGATATCCGGGATAAACCCCGCGCCGATACCCTGTATCTTGTGGGGGCCGGCCTTTCCGCCTGAAAGGACGGGCGAATCCGTCGGCTCGACGGCGATTATCCTCACGGTCGGTTTTCTCTTTTTGATTACCTCGCCGACGCCGGTGATCGTTCCACCGGTGCCGATGCCCGACACGAAATAGTCAATACCCCCACCCGTATCCGCCCAGATCTCCTCGGCGGTCGTCTTTCTATGGATCTCGGGATTGGCGGGATTAGTGAACTGCTGGGGTATGAAACTGTTTTTTGTCTTTGCCGCCAGCTCCTCCGCTTTCTTGACCGCGCCGGGCATGCCCTTTGCCCCCTCGCTCAGGACGAGCTCGGCACCGAGAATCTTGAGGAGTTGGCGCCGCTCCGTGCTCATCGTCTCCGGCATCGTCAGCATGAGCCGATATCCTCTGGCGGCGCAGACAAAGGCGAGCGCAATGCCGGTGTTGCCCGAGGTCGGCTCGATGATGACGGTATCCTTCGTGATGCGGCCGTCCTTTTCTGCGGCCTCGATCATCGAGACCCCGATCCGGTCCTTAACGCTCGATAGCGGATTGAAAGATTCGAGCTTCACGAGCACCGTGCCGCCGGCTCCCTTGGCCATCCGGTTGATTCTTACCAGCGGTGTCCTTCCGATTGTCTTGGTGATATCGTCATAAATTCCGGCCATGGTATCCTCTCCTCTCTGATATACGCCCGTTTCTATCTAATCCGTTGCCCCCCGCTGTATACGTTCATCCGTGTCCCGCGGACGTGGGCCACAAGCGTCAGATCGGTCTCCCGGGCGAGCCTCACCGCCTGGTTTGTGGGAGCGCCGGGAGAGACGATAATCGGGATGCGGCAGGTCAGCACTTTGCCCACGATCTCCGACGATATTCTCCCGCTGGTCAGGAGCACGCTCTCGGAAAGCGCGATCCCTTCCGAGAGCGCCCTTCCCACGACCTTGTCGACGGCGTTATGTCTGCCGATATCGTCCATGAATATTCGCACGCCCCCGCCATCGGCCAGGGCCGCGCTGTGGACGCCGCCGGTGGCTCGATGCTCCTCCGATCCGGTCATCAGCGCCTTCATGAGAGAGATGATCGTCGCAGACTCCACGCTAAACCCGGAAGGAAGTTTCACCCGGTTTATCAGGTCAAGGCTCGTCGAGAAGACGACTCCCCTGCCGCAGCCTGAGGTGTATATTCGCTTGAACGCGAGATCGGTCCCTATGCCCTCGTCGGCCGTGGTCACGTCGGCCTTCCAGCGCTGGCGGTCGATCGTCACGGTTTGGATGGACGCGGCGCTGCGCACGAGCCCCGTGGTAAAAAGGAACCCTTTCACGAGGTCCTCGATATGCGTAGGGCTGGCCAGCAGCGTCGCGATCTCGGAGCCGTTGACGTCGATGGTAAGGGGGATCTCCTCGGTGACCGGATCGAGTCTCGTCTCGACGCCGCCCTCGGTTATCCGCGTGATCTCAAAGGTTTCCATATCTTATCTTGCCAGGGTAGCCGTCCCGAAACCCGGATTCCTGTTTCCGGGGCTTGTGAATGACTAAAAGGGCTATTGACCGATGTCATCCTCTGCGGCGATGACCCGGTCAATAGTAGCACCGCCGAGGACCAGGTCGCCCGAATAGAAAACGGCCGCCTGGCCCGGGGTGACCGCCTCCTGCGGGCGATCGAAGATTACCCGAACCGTTGCGGCGTCCGCGGTCAGCCGGCAGGCCACTTCGGCCTTCGTGGAGCGGATCTTTACGGTAGCGGTGGGCGGCAGCTCGTCGACGAACAGGTTCAGGTCGCGACAGACCATTCCGCCCGCCGACAACTGCTCCCGCCTTCCCACAACGATCGCGTTATTCGGCGCATCGATCCGTATAACGTAAAGTGGAGTCCGCGCGGGTATGCCCAGCCCCCCGCGCTGGCCGACGGTATAGTTATGAATGCCCCGGTGAGTTCCGATGACCGTGCCCGAGGCATCAACAAAGGGGCCGGGCCTTACGTCCGAGACCCTCCCGGCTATGAACCGCCCGTAATTTCCATCCGGCACGAAACAGATGTCCTGGCTTTCGGGCTTTTCCGCCACGGGCATCCCGGCGTCCGCCGCGATGGCCCTTACCTCGTCTTTCGTAAACGGGGCCAGGGGGAAGAGTATGGCGGGGAGCGCCTCCCTTTTCACCCCGGACAGGAAATACGTCTGGTCCTTCTTTCGGTCGCGCGCCTTCATCAAGGCAAAAGAATCGTCCCTTTGCTCGATACGTGCGTAGTGCCCGGTGGCAAGCTTATCAAACCCGAGTCCGATCGCCCGGGAAAGGAGCGTATCGAACTTCAGGTGCCGGTTGCAGACAACGCAGGGATTAGGCGTGCGCCCCGCCCGGTACTCGGCGACAAATTGGCCGATCACCCTGTTTTCGAGCTCAGCTCCAAAATCAAGGACATAATGAGGGACGCCCAGCGTATCGGCCACCGCCCGGGCGTCTTGAACAGCATCGGGTCCGCAGCAGCTGGCCCGTGTGGAGTCCGCACTCTCTTTGACCCCGAGGCACATCGTCACCCCGGCCACGTCGTACCCGGCTCGCCTGAGAAGGAAGGCCGCCACCGACGAGTCAACGCCGCCGCTCATGGCCACGAGGACTCGCTTCATGAGGCCTTCCTGTGCTCCCGGTAATCTTCTACCGCCTTCTTGAGGGCATCGGCGGCCAGCACCGAGCAGTGCATCTTCTTGGCGGGCAGGCCGTCGAGGGCCTCCGCGACGGCCTTGTTGGAGATCTTGAGGGCGTCGTCTATCGTTTTGCCCTTGATCATCTCGGTGATCATGGAGCTGGTGGCAATGGCGGCGCCGCAGCCGAACGTGCGAAACTTCACGTCGACGATCGTCTCGTCCCTGACCTTGATGAAAAGCTCCATAATGTCGCCGCACATGGGGTTGCCTTCCTTGCCCACGCCGTCCGCGTCGTCAATCACCCCGACGTTTCGGGGGTTTCTGAAATGGTCCATTACCTTATCGCTGTACGATTCCATGGCTTGTCCTTTCCGTATAGAGCGGTGACATCATGCGCAGCCTCGAGATGATCCCGGGGAGCACTTCGACGACCCGCGCTACGTCCTCATCGGTCGTCCACCGGCCCAGAGAAAACCTGATCGACCCGTGGGCGATCTCATGGGAAAGCCCGATGGCCAACAGGACATGAGAAGGCTCCAGCGTCGAGGACGTACAGGCCGAGCCGGTCGAGGCGGCGATCCCCTCCATGTCGAGAGACAGGAGTATCGATTCGCCCTCGATGAAGTGAAACGAGATGTTGGTGTTGTTGGGAAGCCGGGTCGTCGGGTGCCCGTTGAGGTTCGTGTCCTCGACGGCGCCGGTGATCTCCCGTATCAGACGATCCCGAAGGAGCGCCTCGCGGGCGGACTGCTCGGCCATCGATACGTGTGCTATTATGGCCGCGGTCGCGGTCCCCACGATCCCGGGGGTGTTGTGCGTGCCGGCGCGCCGCCGCTTTTCCTGGTCGCCGCCGGACAGGAGCGAAACGATCTTCGTCCCTTTCCTCACGTAGAGGAAACCCGCCCCCCGGGGTCCGTAAAACTTGTGGGAGGAGGTGGACAGAAGGTCGACACCCAGCTCGTCAACGTTGACAGGGATATGGCCGAAGCTCTGCACGGCGTCCGTGTGAAAGGTGATCCCCCGTTCGCGGGCGATCTTTCCGATCTCGGCGATCGGCTGAATCGTCCCGATCTCATTGTTGGCATGCATAATCGAGATCAGGATCGTCTTTTCGCCTATCGCCTTCTTTACGTCATCGGGGTCGACCATGCCGTACTCGTCGACGGGAAGCGTCGTAACGCGAAATCCCTCCTTCTTGAGCGCGGCGGCCGTTTCCGAGACACTGTGGTGCTCGACCGACGACGTGATGATATGGTCTCCCTTGTCCCGCTTGGCGCGAGCGATCCCCTTCAGGGCCGTATTATTGGCCTCGGTGCCGCCCGAAACGAAGACTATCTCATCGGGCGCGGCGCCGATGAGGCCGGCGATATCGGCCCTGGCCTTTTCGATCGCCCCCCTGGCCTCCTGGCCGAACGAGTGGACGCTCGAGGGGTTGCCGAAATTTTCGGTGAAATAAGGCAGCATCTCGTCAACGACCCGAGGGTCGGTTGGCGTCGTCGCTGCATAGTCGAGATATATACGCTTCATGGGTTGCCTCACTGAAGACGGGCCCGGTTACGAGGGCGTGTCTCCCGGCGGGCCGAATTTCCCGGTCCCGTCATATGGCATAGGTAATTGTCTTATCTGTTTTGCCCTTTTTCATCTGGACGAGTCGGTCGAGGCTGACGGAGTCGAGCGTGCGGGTGATCGTGTCGCCGAGGGCCGCCCAGACGTCCCGGGTGACGCATTCTTCCGCCCGGGAGCACCGGGCGCTGTCGGAGATACAGTCAACGAGGGAGAGCCTCCCCTCGATCGCCTCCATGATCTGCTCGACGGTGATCTCTTCCGGAGGCCGCGCGAGGGTGTAGCCCCCGCGGGCGCCGCGGATCGAATTGACCAGACCCTTGGTCCGCAGGGGGATGACAATCAGAGACAGATATTTTTCAGATATCTCCTCGTCACGGGCGATCTCCTTGAGCAGCACCGGACCCTTACCCCAGTTCTCGGCAAGGGACAACATGAGCCGAACGCCGTACCTGATCCTTGTTGAGACTTTCATTATCTACCTTTACTATCTAATCTATAGCTTTAGTAGTATAATACGTGTTATGGGACACTTTGTCAAGGAAAATGTCCCGAACTCTTTTCGAAGGATTTTTCTTCTTTTATTGTTTGACAATATCAGGAAACCATAGTAAATTGATAGTAATTAGTATGCCATGACGGTCCGAGCTGACCTGAGGACGTTCGGACCCCAAAAGAGGCAACACGCGAGGAGGAACAAATGGCGTCGATAACAAAAGACATAAGAATTGCCGGGATGCACTGTAGAAATTGTGAAAAGCGGGTCGCGAAGAGTCTTGCCGCCGTCGAAGGCGTCGATACGGTATCCGTGGGATGGAAGACGGGCGCCGGCACGCTGACGTTTGACGACAAAAAGGTCGGCCCGCAGGAGCTTATCGGCAAGCTGGATACAATCGGTTACCAGCTTACCTTCGTGGAGGACGGCGCCAAACCGGACACGAGCGGGGCCGAACGTAAATTCCCTAAGGCCGTCGGGGCGGCGTTCGCGGTGATCGGGCTCGTTATTGTCGTGTATCTCATTTTGAAGATATCGAGCGCCGTGAGCGTCCCCGATATTACCCCAACGATGGGGCTTGGGCTCCTGTTTGTTGTTGGACTCTTGACGGGTTTTCACTGCGTGGGGATGTGCGGCGGTTTCGTCGTCGGCTATACAGCCAAGGCCGGGGCCCGGGGAGTAAGTCCCGCCGCTTCTCACCTTCAATACGGCGCGGGAAAGCTCCTCTCGTATACCGTCATGGGAGCCGGCTTCGGGCTCCTGGGATCCTTTATCACTTTTACGCCCCTCATGCGCGGGGTGGTGGGAATTGCCGCGGGGCTATTCCTCCTGATCTACGGCCTCTCGATGCTCGGACTCTTCTCGTGGACAAAGAGGGTCAGGATTCCCGCGCCGGCGTTCATGGACCGATTTCTTGACCGGCAATCAAACAGATACAAGAGCCCCCTGGTCATCGGGCTATTGAGCGGCCTCATGATCGCGTGCGGCCCGCTGCAGGCGATCTACGTCATGGCGGCGGGGACCGGAAGCGTCATCGAAGGGGCAAAGTCGCTGTTCGTCTTCGGGGCGGGCACCCTCCCGGTCATGCTCGGCTTCGGGTTTACCGCGAGCCTCGTCTCGGCCCGGGCCACAAGGAAGATCCTCTTTGCCTCCGGTGTTATCGTCATGATCCTGGGGATCGTCATGATCAACCGCGGACTCGCCCTATCGGGAACGGGACTGGATGCATCGTCGCTGCTGGTCTCGGGCGTCGCGTCGGGAGATAAATCTGCGCCGGCGGGCGTTGAGATGAAGGACGGCTATCAGGTCATACGGATGAGCGTAACGCGCTACGGCTGGGAGCCGGATCGGTTCGTCCTCGTCAAGGGGGTGCCGGTCAGGTGGATCATTACCGGCGTCGAGATCAACTCGTGCAACAACGCGATCGTGGTGCCCGAGTACGGCCTGAACTTTCCGATTAAGAAAGGAGAGCAGGTCATCGAGTTCACTCCCACAAAGGAGGGGGTCATCTCGTGGAGCTGCTGGATGGGGATGATCCCGGGCGCCTTTGTGGTCAGGGACCAGAAGGACATAGCGGAAGGCGGCGCGATTGACCCCGGTTCCGGCGAGGGTGCCCTGCCGCGGGGCGGGACCTGCCGGATGAGCGGGGGAATCGGCGGCGGCTGCTGCGGAGGCGGGATAAGACAGTGATTGGTCATCCCGCATGTGGAATCAAAGAGGTGATCAGATGAACGTTGTTGTTGATATCGTCAAGAAGCAGAAGCTGTCCATCATCGTTACAGCGGTCGTGCTGATAGTCGGGTCCCTTTACTACTTCGTGTGGGGCAGCCCCTATCCGGGGATGACGTACGTCTATCGGGATATAACCGTGTATAGGGATATGAAGCTCAAGGCTGACTATAAGAACGGGACGCTCAAGGTCTTTGCCGTGGCCAACCCCGAGGCCCTCTCGGCCTATCGTGCCTCGGAGGGGAAGCCTGTGCCGGAGGAAAACACGGTTGTCATCGGAAGCGCCGAGGCCGCCATGATGCGGCGTGAAGGCCTCTTTAAAGGGCCGGGGGATAAGATTACGGGCTTCTTCGGGATCGATCCGGTCGTCGGCGGGGTACTCAAGAAGACCTACGGTATCGTCGACGACATGCATTTTGTCTCCGAATCGGAATACGAGAAGGTCCAGGGGGAGGAAGGCCGGGTCTTCATCGCCATTAAGGATAATAAATCCCCGAAGCTCTTTTTTGTCCTCCCCGTGGGGGAGGCCCCGCCGTTGACGCTCCCCTTTGCGGAGGGGTCGCTTGCCGACTATTCCGTCCGGGTGATAAACGGCAAACAATACTATCCCGTTATTCTCGGCTCCGGAGAGGCGGCCATGATGAGGTTTGAGCGATTGCTCAAGGAACCGGGAGACACGATCGATGGGTTCTTCGGCAGGGATATCGTCATCATCGGGGTCCTGGCCAAGACGAACACGATCATCGACATGGCACACATCAGCCCGCTGACGCCGGCTGATATCAAATAGGGAAAAGAGGAGATCGGGAAGATGGAAAAAACCGTCTTAACCATAACCGGCATGACCTGCGCCAACTGCGTGAACACCGTCACGAAGGCCCTTACGAAGGCCGAAGGGGTGAGCGAGGTCAATGTCAACTTTGCGACGGAGAAGGCCACGGTCGCCTTCGATGAGACGAGGGTCACGGCGGACAAACTGATCTCTATCGTCAAGGACAGGGGCTACGGGGCGGCGCTTTACAACCCGGGGGCCGACCTGGCCGAGCAGGAGGCCGCGCAAAGGCATGAAATCAACGAGATCAGGAACCTCTTTCTATTCAGTCTCCTGTCTGGCGGTCCCGTCGTTCGTCATCTCGATGGTTCTCATGTGGGCGGGTATCATGGTCCCTTACAAGGATTACATCCTCTGGGCCCTGGCCACGCCGGTGCAGTTTATCGTCGGCGCCCGATTCTACCGGGGGATGTGGGGGGCCCTCAAAAACAAAAGCGCAAATATGGACACCCTGATCGCGACGGGCACCAGCGCCGCCTATTTCTACAGCCTCTGGGTTTTGTTGTTCGACCCGTTGTCCCACCAGTATTTCGAGACGTCCACGATTCTCATCACGTTTGTCATCCTGGGCAAATACCTCGAGGCCGCGGCCAAGGGCAGGACGTCTGAGGCGATCAAAAAGCTGATGGAGCTCTCCCCGAAGATCGCGGCCGTCCTTCGGGACGGCGCCGAGACGAGGATCCCCATCGAGCAGGTCCGCGTGGGGGACCGGATAATCGTGCGGCCGGGGGAGTCGGTCCCCGTGGACGGAACGATCGTCTCGGGAAGCTCTGCCGTCGACGAGAGCATGATCACCGGAGAAAGCATCCCCGTGGATAAGACGGGGGGGGATGTCGTCATCGGCGGGACCATGAACAGGTCCGGCTCGTTTGTCTTTACCGCCGGGAAGGTCGGCGGTGACACGACGCTTGCCCAGATCATCCGGCTCATCGAGGAAGCACAGACCAAAAAGGCGCCGATCCAGCGATTTGCCGACGTGGTTTCGGCCTATTTTGTCCCGGCTGTTATCGGCGCGGCGATCCTGACGTTTCTCGTCTGGTACCTCGTGATCGGGCGGGAATTCTCCTTTGCGCTCATGGCGGCCATCGCGGTGCTGGTCATCTCGTGCCCCTGCGCGCTGGGGCTTGCCACCCCCACGGCCATCATGGTCGGGACCGGCCGGGGAGCCAAGGAGGGGATCCTCATCAAGGGCGGCGACGTCCTGGAGACCGTGCACAAGCTGAAATATATCGTCTTTGACAAGACCGGCACGGTTACCAAGGGAAAGCCGGCCGTCACCGATATTATCTCGGTGGACTCTCTGTCGGAGGCCGACGTGCTGTCTCTGGCGGCTTCCCTCGAGTACCACTCGGAACACCCGCTGGCCGCAGCCGATCGTGGCGCTGGCCAAGGAGCGAGGGATCGGAAACGGCCGGGTCACGAACTTTGCCGCAATAACCGGCGCGGGAGTCACGGGAAGTATCGACGGGAAGACCTACCGGTTCGGCAACGCCAGGCTCATGGAGGAGCAGAAGATCGATCTGGCGCCCGTCGCCGAAAGAATCTCCGGCCTGGAGGGGGAGGGTAAGACGGCCATGATACTGGCGGAGGGCGTCCGTGTGAAAGGGATCGTCGCAGTGGCAGACACCATCAAGGAGACATCGCCCGCCGCGGTCGAAACACTCCGGGGTATGGGGATAGAAACGTATCTGATGACCGGCGACAACGAGCGGACCGCCCGGGCCATCGCACGACAGGCGGGGATCGACAACGTTTTTGCCGGGGTGCAGCCGGCCGACAAGGCGGCCTATATCAAGGAGCTTCAGCAGAAGGGGACCGTGGCCATGGTCGGCGACGGGATCAACGACGCCCCGGCGCTGGCCCAGGCCGACATCGGGATCGCGATGCGCAGCGGCACCGACGTGGCGATGGAGGCGGGAAACATCGTCATCATGAGAAATGAGCTTGCCGACATCCCCCGCTCCATCCGGCTCTCCAAGGCGACGATGAACAAGATCAGGCAGAATATGTTCTGGGCGCTCATCTACAACACCATCGGGATACCGATCGCGGCACTGGGACTGCTCAACCCGATCCTCGCCGGGGGGGCAATGGCCATGAGCTCGGTGTCGGTGGTGACCAATTCGCTGTTATTAAAATTCAAGAAACTATGAGGCCGGTTATGAAGCAACGCATCTTCTGGACGGTTCTGGTATCGATCCTTACTTCTCTTCTGGTCTGCGGCGGTGTCCGGGGCCGTCACGAAGACGGTGAAGGCCGATGCCGCGGGCGTGATAACAATACCGATCTCGGATTTGTCCGCGACGGCGCGCTATTACGAGTTTTCCGATGGCACGACAAAAATACGATTTTTCGCGGTCATTGGCTCCGACCGAACCCCCCGGGTGGCTTTTGACGCCTGCGAGGTATGCGGGGGAAGGCTCGGGTACGAGCAGCACGGGACCGATATCCAATGCCGCACCTGCGGGAGGGTCTTCCGAATCGATGACATCGGCTCGAAGAACCGCAGCTTCGGGTGCTGGCCGTCGTATCTTGCCCATCGAACAACGGGTAGTAGCATCGTCATCAACGCGGCCGACCTGAAGAACGGAAAGGCCCTCTTCGAATAGGAGGGCCGCGCCTGCCTGCCGTCTCCCCTGTCGCCCGGCCCCTCCGGTGGCTCAGCGCGCCGGGCGAATTGTCCGGGTCGCGTCCGAGATCGACGCGAGGGCGGGCGCGACGCCGGCCCGGCTGTCCTGCGGCTCCATCACAATTGACTTGTCATACCCGACAGACGTGCTACAATGCGGCCGTCGGCCTCCCGTTTGGCTGCGCGCATGCAATGGTGCGGGTGCGGGCCGTAGTCTCCGAGCGAGTCGTGTGATGAATTCGATCCAGCGGGTCAAGGCAGCGATTCATTTTGAGGGGCCCGATCGTGTCCCGGTCTTTATACCGGGGCTCGCGGACGTGGCCCCGCTGGTGATGCTGCCGCCGAAGACATGGCGGCCGGGGCATGCCGCCGACGAGGAGGGACTCTTTCCGTACGTCGGCGACGAGATGTTCGCCCGGTTCGGCCTCTGGCGATGGAAGCGGCCCGCCTGGGCGAAAGCCCCCCGCTTCAGGAACTGGATGTCGATGCCGCGGGAGGAGATCGACGAGTGGGGGGTCGTCTGGAAGAAAGACCTGACCTCCATCGGCCATCCCGTCAGGCCGGCACTGCTCGGACTGGTCCGGATTCGACGAGTATATCGCCCGGTACCATCCGAATCCGGCCGATTCGAGCCGCTACCGATTTTTTGCCGCCGCCTCAAGGGTCGTCGCCCGGCGACGCTACCGAATGGCTATCCTCGATAACCTCGGCCCGTTTTCGCTGGCCGCCAACATCCGGGGATTCAACGACTTTCTGATCGACCACCGAAGAAACCCGCAGCAGCTCAAGAGGCTGCTGGCCATTCTTACCGACTACTACTGCGCGGTCATCGACGCGTGGGCGGCCAGCGGCGCCGCGCCCCACGGGTTCCTCCTTTACGACGACCTGGCCGATCAGCGCCGGCCTTTCATGAATCCGGGCCTCTTTGCCGAATTCTATGAGCCGGTCTTCCGTCGCATCACAGAGCGGGCCCACCGGCTGGGATGTGAGGTACATCTCCATTCCTGCGGAAAGATCGATCCGCTGATACCGCTGCTCATCGAGTGGGGAGTGGACGCCCTCGAGCTGGACTCCCCGCGGATGACCGGCTACGGGAGCCTGGCCCCCTTCCGCGGGAGGATCATGATGTGGGGGTGCGTCAACATCCAGTCGATCTATCCCCGGGGCACGCCCGAAGAATGCGAGCGGGAAGTGTGGCATATGGTCAGGAACCTCGGCACGAAGGACGGGGGCTTCGGCGCCTATTTTTACCCGCAGCCGGACCATATCGGGGTGAAGAAGGCCAACATAGAGGCCTTCAGGCGCGGATTGAAGGCGTACGGCGTCTATGGGAATATCCCGGCATCGTGGTGGGACCGTCCATCACCCGAGACCTGGGAGGACGACGCGGTGCCCCCCCTGCCGGAATAAGCGGGCGGCGGCCGGCGGGACGGATCGGCCCCTCCCCGGGCTGCGTGAAGTCGGCCGGGTGACCGGCAATGAGATATCTCGACTCGATCCTCTATATGTGATATACTACTAATATTGTCATCTTTAAGGCCTTCTCGGGAGGAGGGTGCCCCCGGGATCGCCGAAGTCGTCCGGAAACCACCCATCTCCATATCGACTCCATCGACACCGAGCGACACGCCGGGAAAGCGCCCTGTGCGGGGCTTACCGGGGTCCCGGGGCTCATCGACCCTCCCCGATCCCTATCGACGACGCGAAAGGGGGGGCTCCAACGCCCGTACTGCGGGGCCGGTCCCGGGCACAGGGATCCTCGGGAAAGGGTCCCGCGTCCGGTATGCACTCCATTGATCCCGCTGCCGGTGACCGGGAGCGGGGTCCATCACCACTCAGGAGTCGAATATGAGAACGAAAGAGGAATATTTCGCGGACCTGTCACGGATGCGGCCGAACATATACCTCGGCGGCGAGGTCGTCGGGCGGGACGACCCGAGGCTGACGGCGGGCAAGAACATCGTCGGTCTCACGTTTGACGCTCAGGACGACCCCGCGTTCAGCGATGTGATCTTTGCCCAGTCGCACCTCACGAAAAAGAAGATCAATCGCTACACCCATATCCACCGGACCAGCGACGATCTGTTGAAGAAACAGAAGATGACGCGCCTTTTGTGCCAGCGGTGCGGGGGGTGCATCCAGCGCTGCATGGGCATCGATGCCATCAACGCCCTTTCCGTCATTACCTATGCGTGCGACCAGGAAAAGAAAACGGACTATAATAAGCGTTTTCTCGGTTTCCTGAAGACCTTCCAGGAAAAAAACATGGTGGGCTGCTGCGCCCAGAGCGACGTGAAGGGCGACCGGACCAAGCGGCCCCATGAGCAGACCGATCCCGACCTCTACCTCAGGATCGTCGAGCGCAGAAAGGACGGGATCGTGGTGCGGGGCGCCAAGGCGCACAACACCATGGCGCCCTACGCGGAAGAGATCATCGCGATCCCCACCCGATTTCTGACGAAGGAGGAGTCGGACTGGGCGGTCGCCTTTGCCATTCCCGCCGATACGCCGGGCGTGAAGCTCGTGACCCGCGCGACGCAGGTGCGGCAGAGAAAACCCGAGCTGGACGCGCCGATGGCCCGTTTCGGGGCGGCCGACTCGCTGACGATCTTCGATGACGTCTTTGTACCCAACGAGCGGGTCTTCCTGGCCGGCGAGACCGCCTACGGCGGACAGCTGGCGCTCCTGTTTGCCCTCTACCACCGCCACAGCTACACCGGCTGCAAGCCGGCGGTTACCGACCTCATGATGGGGGCGTCGGCCCTCGTGGCCGAGTACAACGGCATCGAGAAGTCGACCCACGTCAGGGACAAGCTGGCCGAGCTCGTGAGCGTGGCCGAGCTTACCTACGCGGCGGGGGTCGCGGCGGCGACCGAGAGCCAGACGCACCCATCGGGCACCCAGATCCCCAACGTCGTTTACTGCAACGTCGGAAGGCGCCACGCGGGGCTGCATATCTATCACGAGTACGAGATCCTCTGCGATCTGGCGGGGGGGCTCCCCGCGACGCTGCCCTATGACGAGGAGTATCTCAGCCCCGAGGTGGGGGCCTTCGTGCAGAAATATATCAAGCGCGTCGACGACATATCGGCCGAAAACCAGTACCGCTGTTTTCGCCTCATCTCGGATATGAGCGTATCGGCGATCGGGGGGGTGTTGCAGTACGCAGGAGTCCACGGCGGCGGGTCGCCGGTGATGGAGGCCATCGCCATCATGGGAACCTACAACATCCAGGAAAAGAAAGAGCTCGTCAAGAAGCTGGCCGGCATCAAGGATTGAGCCGATCGGGTGGCAGGGAGAAAACATGGGGCTTTCCGGACTTGGCCGGCGGCGTCACGTTATCCTCTGCCGTCCCGGAACAGGCGCCGATAACGATAACGAATGGAAAAGCGACCGCCCATCAGAATTCTCTATATCCGGGATGACCGGGAGACGGCGCTTCGGGCGGAAGAGCTGCTCAAGGCGCGTGGTTTTTCCGTAGAAGTCCGCCAATGCGCCGGGGCGTCGGCGGCGATCCGCGACCGGGATAGCTACGACGTTCTCTGCATCGACCTCACATCCGCCCGGCCGGGCGTGTTGTCCGACCTGCGCGAATACGACGGAGGAGGCAACCTCCCCCCGACGATCGTGATCACGGGGCCCGAGGCCGGGGCAGCGGACCAGCTTGTGGATGCCGGGCCGGTCTGCGCTCTTTTTCGTGACGCGGACAGCCGATACCTCGAGACACTGCCGTACCTCATCGAGAGGCTCTCCGCGGCGGAAAGGCTTGCCCGGGAAAAGCAGGAGATAGAAAAGGCCCTCAGACAGACCGAGGAGCAGCTGTTCAGGTCCCAGAAGATGGAGGCGATCGGCATGCTGGCCGGCGGCATCGCCCACGACTTCAACAACATCCTTGCGACTATACTCGGATACGCTTCTTTTCTGAAGGGCAAGGCGACCCCGGACGATGTCTTCTTTCAGGGGCTGTCGGCTATCGAGGACTCTGCCGAGCGCGCCTCGGAGCTCACCTCGCAGCTTCAGGCCTACTCGCGCGGCACAGGGATGGAGATCAAGCCGGTGTCCTTAAACCGCGTCGTCAGAGAGATCCACAACCTCATACGGAAGACCTTCGATAAGTCGATCGACATCCGGCTTGAACTGGATGAGGATGCGGGAACGGTGGATGCCGATATATCGCAGATAAAACACATGGTGTTGAATTTGGCCGTCAACGCCCGGGACGCGATGCCGACGGGAGGGACGCTGACCTTCAGGACATTCATGTCAACGCTCCCCGACGGACGGATCGAGGCCGGCCGGGACGTGCCGCCGGGTGACTATGTTATCATCAGCGTTTCGGACACCGGGCAGGGCATGGATCGGCAGACCCGAGAGCGACTATCCGAGCCTTCCTTCCGGGGGGGGCGGCTGCCGGAGGGTGCGGGGCCCGGGCTTTCGGTCGTCTACCGTGTCGTGAAGGGTCATGCCGGCTGGGTCGGCGTGAAGAGTGAGGCCGGGGGCGCAACGGAGTTCATCGTCGCGCTGCCCGTGTCGAAGAAGAAGAAGGATGCGCCCGCCGGGGACTCGAAGGAGGTCACGGGGGGGAGCGAGACGGTTCTGATCGTCGACGACGAACCCCAGATCGTCCAGATGCTCACGCGGCTTCTCTCGGATTTCGGCTACCGCGTGCTCGATTCGTATTCCGGCGCCGAGGGGGTCCGCATCTTTGAGGAGCGGGCAGCGGAGATCGACCTGGTTGTGCTGGATATCATGATGCCCGGGATGGGGGGCAAGGAAGTGATGAGCCGAATCCTCCAGCTCCGTCCCGACGCCAGGATCCTCCTGGCCAGCGGCCACAGCGAGCAAGAGCGGCACCGCGAACTCATGGAGATGGGCGCCGCCGGATTCATCGGCAAACCGTTCGTCGTGCGCGAGCTTCTGGCCAAGGTCAGAGATGTCCTCGGTTAATGACGCGCTCCCACGGGACGGCCTTCCGTTTTGCGCCTGAAATAGAAAACCCCACGGAAAATAGAATAGAAATCTTCCTCGGCAGGGACGTCTTGGCCTGCGGCATCTGCCGTGAGCAGCACGGTCTCGAAGATCGGCACGTTTTTTTCTTGACAGCGGACGTATATTTTGCTATATTACCAAATAGGAAAGGTCGGCTCTCGCAACGCACGGGCGCGATAAGGGAAAGAGAGGGACGGCTGACGCGAGAACCCATAGGGAATCGGTGATGGACCAAAAGACACGGGCATATTATGAAGCCAAGTCGCGGATCTTCAAGGCGCTGGCTCATCCGACGCGGCTTCTCATCGTCGATGAGCTGGCCGCCGGCGAGCGCTGCGTCCTGGATCTTACCGAGATGGTCGGGGCGGACATGTCCACGGTCAGCAAACATCTCTCTATCCTGAAGGCCGCCGGCATCATCGAGGACGAAAAGCGCGGGACGCAGGTCTTCTACACCCTGAAGTTTCCCTGTGTCCTCAATTTCTTCTCGTGCGTCCGCGACGTCCAGGAGAGCATGATCGAAGAGACGAAGGACGCACTTTCGACGGGCAGGTAGCGTCGGTCCGCCGGTGCCGGAAACGGGCCCGGCCGGCGTCCGTCGACCTTGCGTGGAAACGGAAAACCGTTTCTTTTTTTCACAAACGTGTGGCTATTTGGTCAAGTAGCCACAATTAGCATCCGGGGATAGTCCCTCCGATCACGAGGAGGCGACGGGCCGAGCCCCGTGACTCCGCTCATCCAGGCCTTCTCTTCCTCTCCGAAAGGTGGCAACGGCCGCGCGGAGGGCTCTGATACTCAGGGGAACAGTATGCTGAAGAATGCCGTAATCTTCATGCTCGTCACGATTATCCTGCTGATTGTCTCTTTCATGCTTGACAGGGACAAGACGATTCAGGGGGTCAAGAAGGGTCTTCGGATGTTCTGGCTCATCGCCATGCCGTTCCTGAATATACTGATCCTGATTGCCGTGATAATGTCGGTGATCCCGCCCTCCCTGATACGGACCTACCTGGGCGCGGGCTCGGGGATCTGGGGACCCCTGGCGGCGGCGTTGATCGGCTCCGTCACCCTCATCCCCGGTTTCATCTCCTACCCGATCGCCGCGTTCCTGGTCAAGGACGGCGCCTCGTACACGACGGTGGCGACCTTCATGACGACCCTGATGATGGTGGGGATCGTCACGCTGCCCCTGGAGATACGCTATTTCGGGAAAAGGGTCGCAATCCTCAGGAATATCCTCAATTTTGTCGCCGCCATCGCTATCGGGGTGATGGTCGGGATCATACTGTGAAAGAGATCTTGAAAAAATATCTCGTGCCGTCCGTCTTTCTGGCGGCGATTGCCGTGTCCTTCCTGGTCGACTTTCAGCCGGGCAAGGCTGTCTTTTCCCATTTCGTCGACTACTTCCTCGAGATGATGGCTTTTATCCCCTTTCTCTTTATCATCATCGGCCTGTTTGACGTCTGGTTTCCCCGCGAGATGGTCCAGCGGCACGTCGGGGACGAATCGGGCCTGCGGGGCATGATGCTGGTCATAATTCTGGCGATGTTCCAGGCGGGGCCGCTCTACGCGGCATTCCCGGTCGCCGCACTGCTTTACAAAAAGGGCGCGAGCGTCAGGAATATCTTTGTCTACCTCGGGGCCTTCTCCACCCTCAAGATACCCATGCTCGGGATGGAGATCGGTTTCCTGGGCCCGGAATTCACGCTGGTTCGCACGCTGGTGTCGCTGCCCCTCTTCATCGGGATCGCCTACCTGATGGAATGGTACCTGAAGGATAAGGATTTCCGCATCAACGAAGTGTAATTGCTTGTATTTGAATCTCAGTAAGGAACAACGATGAACTGGAAACAAGAATATAAGATACTGCTCCTGATGATCGCCGTCTTTCTCGGCCTCTACTTTCTGCCGCTGGGCCTGCCCCGGTTTGACAACGCTATCTTTGAGGCCCTGGCCCTGGCGAAATGGTATACGCGGGAGCACGTGCTGCTCTGTCTGATCCCGGCCTTTTTCATCGCCGGGGCGATCGCCGTATTCGTGAGCCAGGATTCGGTCATGAAATATCTCGGCGCGGGGGCAAACAAGGTCCTCGCCTACGGGGTGGCTTCGGTCTCCGGCTCGGTGCTGGCCGTATGCTCCTGCACGGTGATGCCGCTCTTCGCCGGTATCTACCGGATGGGCGCGGGGCTGGGGCCGGCGTCGGCCTTCCTCTACTCGGGGCCGGCCATCAACGTCCTGGCAATCATCCTCACGGCGCGAATCCTCGGCCTGGAGATGGGGATCGCCCGGACGGTAGGGGCGGTCTCCCTCTCGATCGTCATCGGGCTTCTTATGCACTTCATTTTCAGGAAGGAAGAGGTCGATCGAGTTGCCGCTCTTGCCTCGCTTCCCGTCTCCGATCCGAAGAGGTCATTATGGCAGAATGCCCTTTTCTTCTTCGTCCTCGTGGCAATCCTCATTTTCGCCACATGGAGCAGTCCCGAGGGTTCGACGGGATTTTTTGCCCTGATCTATTCGGTCAAATGGATACTGGTTTCCCTTTTTGGCGCGGGGCTGGGCCTCATCCTCATCGGCTGGTTCGGCGTGAAATGGCTTTGGGTGGCGCTTGCCGCCGCGGGCGTCGCGGTGGCGGCGCTGATAGCGCCCGGCTATCCATTGGTCCCGTTTGTCGTCGGGGTGGCGGGTCTTTCGATTATCACCGCTTCCGATAAGGGGGAGGCCAACGCGTGGTTTTCCTCGACGTGGGATTTCGCGAAGTTGATTTTACCTCTTCTCATCCTTGGCGTGCTGGTCGCGGGTTTTCTGCTCGGACGTCCGGGCCACGAGGGGATTATCCCCTCGGCATGGGTGGCATGGGCCGTGGGCGGCAATTCGCTGTGGGCAAATCTCTTTGCCGCCGTGGCGGGGGCCTTCATGTATTTTGCAACCCTCACGGAGGTGCCCATCCTCCAGGGGCTCATGGGTGCCGGGATGGGCAAGGGGCCGGCGCTGTCGCTGCTTCTGGCGGGGCCTGCGCTATCATTGCCGAGCATGCTGATAATCAGGAGTGTTATCGGGACGAAGAAGATGCTCGTGTATGTTTCGTTGGTCGTGCTCTTTTCTACGATCAGCGGGTTGATTTACGGGTCGCTCTTCGCCCAGGTGTGAAAACCATAATCCAGAGGTGATCCTCAGGGATTGCTTTCACAGAAATAGGAGTAACGTGATGAAGAAAATCCAGATACTCGGCATGGGCTGCGCCAAGTGTAATCGACTCCAGGAAAATGCCGAGGCCGCGGCAAAGGAGCTCGGCATCGACTATGAGATCGAAAAGGTAAACGACATCGACAAGATCATGTCCTTCGGCGTGATGACGACGCCGGCGCTGGCAATTGACGGCGTGGTGAAGGCCGCGGGCAAGCTCCTGACGCCTGACGAGATCAAGGAGTTTCTAAAGTAGGCCCGGCGTATTTCCGCCTCCTCTCAACGACGGGATTGCGGACACAAATCCAGGCAGTCTGCACGAAGGAGCAGAAACATGAGCACGAAAGACGAATGTCAATGCGGGGAAGGGACAAGGCTGATCTTTCCCTGTTCCGGCTCCGCCGACGTGGGTGAGATCGCCGACCGTGCCGCGCGGAAATTGACTCGGGAGGGCGCGGGAAAGATGTCGTGTCTTGCCGGCATCGGCGGCGGGGTGTCGGGTATGATCGAATCGGCCAAGGGCGCCTCCCGGGTGCTTGCCGTCGACGGCTGCCCCATCGACTGCGCCAGGAAGACGCTGGAGAAGGCGGGCATCACCGATTTCGTCCACCTTCGGGTCAGCGACCATGGAATGAAAAAGGGGCAGTCTCCGGTCTCCGACGAGAATATCATAGTCATCGTGGATAAAGGCGCGGCGCTCCTCATGGGCCGTTGACGGATACGGCTCTGCCGATGCTGCGCCGGAAGCACGGTCACAGCAAGAACCCGGCTGGTGCCGCGCGGTCCCGCTCGTTACCGCGTTAATGCGAACAAAGCAAAGGAGAAAATGATGAAAACACAATTCGTACCGCCGGAATGGGCGTTCGAGTTTCATGGGCATCGCTGTCCTTTCATGCCGATCGGCTACCGGATGGGGATGCTCGCAATGGCAAGGCTTGGAGTCGAGAGGGAGAAAGACCACGGCTTTTTCATATTCCCCGAGATGGGAGAAGGCCACCCGCAGAGCTGCATGATGGACGGTATGCAGGCCGCAACCGGCGCGACCTACGGCAAGGTCCTGATGGCCAAGACCTTCTACGGCAAACTGGCCGCGACCTTTTATCACCCCAAGAAAGGGGCCGTCCGCTTTTCCCTCACCCCGGCATTTCTGGACGCAATGGGCAAATTCGAATTCTTCGCATACCGCAAACGCGGCGTGGAGCCGTCGGGCATCCCCTCTGCGGTCGGCGATGAGGTCATCGACTGGATTGCCGAACAGCCGGACGACGCGGTCTTTAAGATCGAGGATAAACCGGACTTCACCTATACGCCGGTAAAGGGTTCGTTCAATAAGACGCTCTGTACTGAATGCGGAGAGTACGTATTCGATCGGTTCGTGCGGATAAGAGACGGCAAACCTGTATGCATACCCTGCTCGGGATATGAAAAAACGGTCAAGCGGGAGAGCGGTGCATGACGGCGATTATCGCAGGGATCATCACGTTTGCGTTCACGACACTGCTCACCATCGCGGGGGTGGGCGCGGCATTCATCCTGATCCCCGTCTTTATCGCGCTTGGGATCGAGCTTCACGCGGCGATGGCCACGGCCCTGCTGCTGAACTCGATCAGTATGTCGGTCGCCTCCGTTAATTTTATCAGACGTAAGCTGGTCGTATGGCGAATCGCGATTCCGATTCTCATCATCGCCAGCGCGCTCTCTCCCATCGGCGCGCGAGTGAGCCAGCAGCTTGACAAAAACCTGCTGCTCTGGATGTTCGTGGGTTTCCTGGTTTTCGCGGCGGCGATGATGCTCTTTTACACTCCCCGGCTTAAGGAGGACTCCTACAAAACGGGGACGCTTCTGGGGGTTGGAATGAGCGTCGGCGGCGTTGCCGGGTTTCTGGGTGGCCTGCTCGGGGTGGGCGGCGGAAACTTCATCGTGCCTGCGCTGGTGGGATTTGGATTTGACCCCAAGAAGGCCTCGGCGACCACCGCATTTGTGGTGATCTTTGCGTCATTCGCGGGCTTCCTGGGGCACGTAACGCTCGGCGGGATGAACTACTCATTGCTTGCCTTCACCGCGATCGGCTCGGCCGCCGGAGCCGCTCTCGGGTCTTATCTCATGTCCGATAAGCTCAAGGGAAGGCAGGTCAAGATTATCATCGGCCTCGTCTTGATCGGTATTGCCGTTAAGATGATCTGGGATCTCCTGTAGCGTTCCGGACGGCCGGGCTACGGGAGAGCGAGTGTGAGTTCAATCGTAAGCGATAGACGGAGGAAGGAGCCGCTATGGTGAGTAAGAAAGTACTCTTTGTCTGTGTCCACAACAGCGCCCGGAGCCAGATGGCCGAGGCGTTCCTGAATAAGCTGGGCGGAGAACGCTTCGAGGTCGAGAGCGCGGGGCTCGAGCCCACCGTGATCAATCCCCTGGCGATAGAAGTCATGCGGGAGGTCGGCATCGACATCTCCCGAAACAGGACCCGGGACGTCTTTGAGCTCTTCAAGGCGGGGAGAAAATACGACTACGTCATCACCGTCTGCGACGAGGCCTCCGGCCAGCGCTGTCCCCTCTTTCCGGGGAAGGCCGAGCGGCTGCATTGGAGCTTAGCCGATCCGTCCGCGTTCACCGGTACCCGTGAGGAAAAGTTGACGCGGATGAGAATGCTGAGAGACGACATAAAGAAAATGGTCCAAGAGTGGCTATTGAACTGCTGATTAGGGTGCAGGCGCTTATTCAGAAACTGAAGGAGAGAAACGAGAACAAAATATGAAGGGTTTACAGCTTCGGCTTGTTGATGTACTCAACGCTTAGTAATTGGCTCGACATGAGGGAATAAAAGATAGCAAGAAATGGGAGAAAGTGCATGATGGAGAAATCTCAGTCCAAGAAAGGCCGGCTTCGAATTCCTTCCGCAGTAAGGATCATCCTGTTGGTGGTGGTTGTATTCGTGGCGGCAGGTGTGTTATACATCTCCGCGATAGGGCCAGGCGCAATTCCGAAGAATGACGGGTTAAGCGATAACACCGCCGTCGCTGCGGATTCGCTTCCCGTCCTTGTTGACCTGGGTGCCGACCGATGCGTACCCTGCAAGATGATGGCGCCGATTCTCGAGGAGATCAAGAAGGAATACAAGGGGAAACTTGACGTTGTCTTCTACGACGTATGGAAAGACCCCGCTCCCGCCGAGAAATACAGGATACGGGGCATCCCGACGCAGATATTCCTTGATGAAACGGGAAAGGAGCTCTATCGTCACGCGGGCTATTTATCAAAAGAAGATATATTGCGTAAATGGAGGGAACTCGGTTATGATCTCCGATAGGAACCGGTGTCCCGCGGCTAAGAGGTGTGCTTTTTCACGCCGTCATGTGACGAGAGAGGACAAAAGCAAAACGCGGTAGTATCGTACCGCTCGTACATCCGAGGAGTTGTTAGCTCATGAAACCAAAGACCATCGTCACCATAATCCTGCTGCTTTTCGTCGCGGCCAGCGTCGCCTATCTTGCGGTAGGAGCACTCTGGAAAAGCCCGGACATTAAAACAGCTCCTGCCGTTCCTACCGCAACGGCTCCCCTATCGGCGGTGTCCCCGGCGACCGATCCCGCCGTGGACAGGCCGTCTACGGACGCCTCTCCCACGGAGAAACCGAAGCCTGCCGTCGAGACCTCACCGGACACCTACATCGTTGTCTACTACTTCCACGGATACTACCGATGTATCACCTGCAAGACGATCGAGATGTATACGCGGGAGGCAGTCAACGAGGCCTTCCTCAAGGAGCTCGGCAACGGCAGCCTTCACCTGCGCGTTCTCAATATGCAGGACCCGGTCAACGAAGGCGTACGTGAAGGACTTCGGATTGGAATACTATGTTGTAGTGCTCGAAGAGGTTGTGGACGGAAAACGCGTCCAATGGAAAAAGCTGGAGGGCGTATGGGACCTCCTCAAGGACAAGGATGCGTTCAAGAAATACGTCATAAGCGAGACGAGGGCGTACCTGAAGGAGATCGGCCGATGACCGACCTTATCGTTGCCATCGCCTCCGCGTTCTGGCTGGGGATACTCACGACGGTCAGCCCCTGTCCCCTGGCGACCAACATCGCCGCCGTATCGTACGTCGGGAGAAACGTCACAAGCTCCTGGAGAGTCTTTCTTTCAGGCCTTCTCTATACGCTGGGGAGAACGGCGGTCTACGTTATCATCGGAATGATCCTGGTCAAGAGCCTCTTGGCGGCCGTGAATCTATCCTTTTTTCTCCAAAACAACGTCAACAAGATTCTTGGCCCCATCCTCATTATAGTAGGAATGGTCCTGGTCGGGTTGATCAATTTTAACGTCTCCGGGTTCGGTCAGAGCAAGCGGCTTGAGCGGTGGGTCGACGCCCTCGGTCTGGGCGGGGCGTTCCTCCTGGGGGCCGTCTTTGCGCTCTCGTTCTGCCCGGTCTCGGCGGCGCTCTTTTTCGGGAGCCTGATTCCCATTGCCGTGGCCAGCGGATCGGTCGTAATCGTCCCCTCCGCCTACGGTGCGGCCACGGGCCTGCCGGTGCTGGCCTTCGCGGTGCTGCTGGCCGCCGGGGTAAAACAGATCACACCGATATTCGACACGATCATCCGGTATGAGGTATGGATCAGGCGCATCACCGGGATCGTCTTTATCCTCGTGGGGATTTACTACTGCCTCATATACGTCTTTCGGATTTATGGTTAAGCTGGTGCTATGCAACTACTATACGTCTCAGCTCGTTTATAGGTAAACCGGCATAAAAAAACCCCGCGGGGAGAGAAATATAGTTACATGAAAACGAAGACGATTGTTACCGGTGCCCTGCTTCTGTTCGTCGCGGCCGGCGCGGCTTATCCGACCGTGGGTGAAGCCGGGGGGAAGACGGGCGGCCAATCCGCGCCCACCGGCAGTACCCGTCGAAATATGAACAATCAAACCTAATAGCGAGGAATTGGCTATGAAACTCGACCTTCCGGCACAAACGATATTGCTTCCCTCTCCGGTGCTCATCATTGGGACATATGGCTCCGACGGCAAGCCCAATATCATGAACGCCGCCTGGGGAGGAATCGCGTCAAGCAAGCCGCCCTGTATCAGCGTGTCTCTCAGGGAGGCGACGCTCAGCTATCACAACATCAAAGAGACCTCGGCCTTTACCGTAAATATTCCCTCTGAAAAGTATTTCAGGGAGGCCGATTTTGTCGGCATGGTGTCGGGAAGAGAGCACGATAAATTCAAGGAGACCGGCCTCACTCCCGAAAAGAGCAAACTGGTCAATGCCCCGATCGTAAAAGAATTTCCCTATGCCCTTGAATGCCGACTGGTCAGACAGATCGACCTTGGCTCGCACACAATGTTCATCGGAGAAATTGTCGGGATGGTCGCCGACGGCGAGGCTCTCAATCCACATCAGCTTCCGGATATCGAGAAGGTGCGGCCGATGCTGTGGGGTTCGTTCGGCAGTCCGGCATATTATGGTATCGGCGACAAACTCGGCATCGCGTTCACTGTTGGAAAGGAATTAAAGCGGAACTAGACTCGTTTGGAGGAGGACGGCATGAAAAAGACCCCGTTACCGGAAAAGAGGCTCTCGTTCGTCGACCGGTACCTGACGCTCTGGATATTCATCGCCATGGCGGCGGGCATCGCGATCGGAAACTTCTGGCCCTCGGTGACCGATGCTATCTCGAGGATGCAGGTGGGCACCACGTCCATCCCCATCGCCGTGGGGCTCATCCTCATGATGTACCCGCCGCTGGCAAGGGTCAAGTACGAAGAGATGGGGAGGATCTTTCACCATAAGAAGCTCTTGGCTTTATCGCTCATTCAAAACTGGATCGTCGGGCCGCTGTTCATGTTCGGGCTTGCGATCCTGTTTCTCCATAACTATCCCCATTATATGATCGGGGTGATCCTCGTGGGCCTGGCGCGGTGCATCGCCATGGTCATCGTCTGGAACGAGCTGGCCGGCGGCGACCGGGAGCTGGCGGTGGGCCTGGTGGCCTTTAACGCCGTCTTCCAGGTCCTCTTTTACGCCGTTCTTATCTACCTCTTCATCACGGTGGGGCTCAACCGGCTGGGGCTTGTTGAGGGAGTCCAGGCGCACATCTCTTTTTGGGACGCGGCCAAGACGGTCTTCGTCTACCTCGGGATACCCTTTGTCTCGGGAATCATCACGCGATTTTCACTGCTGAAGCTCAAGGGAAAGGAGTGGTACGAAAACGTCTTTGCCCCGCGGATCGGGCCGATCACGCTGGTCGCCCTGCTTTTTACGATCGTGGTGATGTTCTCGCTGAAGGGCGCATATATTATCGACCGGCCCCTGGACGTGCTGATCATCGCCGTGCCCCTGGTCATCTACTTCCTGGTCATGTGGTTTGTCACCTACTTACATCGCGTACAAGATCGGCGCCAACTATGGGCAGTCGACGGCGGTCTCGTTTACGGCGGCCAGCAACGATTTCGAGCTTGCCATAGCGGTGGCCGTGGCAATCTTCGGGATCTCGTCCAATGAGGCGTTTGCCACGGTCATCGGGCCGCTGTTGGAGGTGCCGATCCTGATTTCACTGGTCAACGTGGCGCTGCGCTTCAAGACGCGTCTCTTCGCGCGGGCCTGACACGCGGCCGCGAAGCCGCCCGATACACGAAATCCCGCCGTCTCACAGACGGCGGGATTTTTTTGTCGCGGACGGGCCCGCACGATCGGGCGCGGCGTCATGCCGTGCCGACTCTACAACAGCCTCTTTTCTCCCTCTATCGCTTTGATCGGGGCGATATCCTGGGTCACCTCGAGGCACCCGAGGTAGTCGCCCGCCCCGTCCCGCACGGCGAAGTAGCGGATGAGGACGAGTTTTTCTCCCATGGGAATCCAGAAATCCGCCTTGTCCAGGGTACCGCTCCTGAAGCCGTCCAGGATCGCCTGGACCTTGTCGAGGCTCTTCTGTGGGTGGCAATTCTGGACGGTGCGGCCGATGACCGCCTTTGCCCGCGGAAATATACGGTCGGCCGCCTGGTTGAAGTAGCGGACCGTATCGTCCTTATCCACGAAGGTTACGTCGACCGGGAGGCGATCCAGGAGCGCCGGAGAGCTGGGCGACCGAGAGACGTCCCCGTTTCGAAGGATGACCGTGCCGTCGATTCGGGAGCCGGCAGAAGGGGCGGCGCCGGCATGGGCGGTGTCCGGGGCGGCCGGCGACCGGGGGTAAAGCAGCAGTAGCCCAGCTCGTCGAACTGCCGCCGTATGTCCGCCCATTCGGGCTCGGGTACGACCCGAAGCGCCGCGGGAAAGAGGATCGAGTTTTCCTTGTTGAAATGGGAAGCCAGGAGGTCGGCGAGCGCCGAGGCCGTCTCGTAGAGCCGGTGCGCAAACTGCGTCGAAGGGAGCGCTATCGCTATTGTCGATAATCGAGGAGAGCTCCTTTTTCAGCTTACGGATATCGTCGTGCTCCATCCACATCATCCGTGTCGGCCCGCTTATCCCGTGCTTTTCGATGATCGGGAACAGGACGTTTTCCTCCCTCACGTAGTGGCTCTCCGACTCGACGAGGTGATCGACGAGATGGCCGATCTCCTCCTTATGGGGCGAGGCGATCCACTGGTCCCGAGCGCCCGTCAGCGCCCCGGCGATCGCGACGAGGCGCTCGGAGAAATCGAGCATCAGCTCGTGCTCTTTCATGAGGATAGGATGGGGTGGCCCCTCCGGTGCGGGGATCGGGGGCGTCTTCTTTCCGGTCGGTCTTCAGTGTGAACGTCGGTCATGGTATGCTCCTTCTTCCCGGGGCGACGGCCGGACTGCCGCATTGGGTCCCCGTGTCTCTCAATCGATCACTCCCCGATAAAGATCCGCCGGGCGCGCTGCCCGCCGGCGCCGGTCCGGAAGACCTTGTCGATAGTCGTTTCCCACCATCTGGGACCGGGCGGTCCTTCTCTTCGTCGGCGAGATTGACCAGGGCGTCGGCGTCCCAGATGATCCGAAACTCGATCGTGTCGATGTCCCGGGCGCTGTGGTGGCTCCCGACGATGCGCACGACGTGCTCCACGGTCGCCTCGTCCATCCCGAGCTCCTCCATGATATAGCGGGCGATGGGAGGGCCGAGCTCCTCCTGATATCGGGGAGCCGGCGACCCGTAGATCCGCTCGGCTTCCTGGATACCGATGTCGTGCAGGAGCGCCGCGGCGGTGACCACCAGCGCGTCTCCTCCCTCGATTGCCCTGACGGCCTCGGCATGGGAAAGGACCGAAAGGGCGTGGTGTATCCTTTTTTCGTCGGTGCCGAACTGTTCGACCATCGCCGCGATGAGCCGCGCCCGAAGCGGGGCCGCTCCCGGGTTTCCCGCGGTCCCGGGCTGGGTGCCCAGGCATTCGGCGGCGTGCCCGCACCACTGCGCGCACCCCGGGCCGACCCTCGGGTTTTCAACCCGGATGCCGCACCCGCATTTTCGGGAGACATCGTCCTTGAAGAATTCCAGCTTTCCACCGCAGGAAGGGCAGACCACCTCGAAGATGTCTCCCGGTTTCCAGTATCTCGTGTCCTGTCCGGGACAGATGCCACGCGTCATTGTGAGATTCCTCCCTCTACCGTTATCTGTCTTGCTTGACGATCTATTATATCACCGGGAACGGGCGGTATGCGTGCGTCGGCCGTCATCGATTTCAGCGGGCTCGGAAACAAGCTCGCCCGTCCGGGTCAGGATGACGTGCCCGACCGGGATATCGGTGCCGGCCTGGGCGACGGCACGATCGGCGATCACCGCCAGGCCGTGACAACAGGGCACCTCCATGTAGGCCACCGTGATCGATGCGGGAGCGGACCGGGCAATTATGTCGGCCAGGCGCTCGACGGAAGAATCAACGTCGTCAAACTTCGGACATCCCAGCGCCACGCACCTGTTTTTCAGGAGGCGGTTGTGCAGGTTGGGGCATGCCGCCGCGGCGCAGTCGGCCAGAAGCAGGAGGTCGGCGCCCGCGAGATAGGGCGCTGCCGGGTTGAGGAGCCTGAGCTTGATCGGCCAGTGGGAGAGCTCTGAGGGATGGTCGCCCGCCGACGCCCCGGACGGGTCGGGCCGGCCCGAGACGTTGAGCGTCATCTCGTGGCTTGCCGGGCATCCGCAGGCAAGGGGAGGAGCGGCGACACGCGCGGTCGTCTGATCCGTTGTTTTATGCAATCCGGCCGCGGCCTCGTCGAAATCGGGGGCCTGTCGTTCGACGACGGTCAGCGCGCCCGTCGGGCAGTCGCCGATGCAGGCGCCCAGGCCGTCGCAATAGACGTCGCTCACGAGCTGAGCCTTGCCGTCGACGAGGGCCAGGGCGCCCTCCGCGCAGGCGGCGATGCACTGGCCGCAACCGTCACAGCGCTCCCGGTCGATCTCAATGATCTTTCTCATTTTCATGGTGGTCTCCAAAGGCGAAGGTTGTATCTGAAATCAGTGTGTCGGTCAGGTAGTGTTTCATTTCTTCATTAATCTTCCTGACCAGGCCGCCGAAGATGCAGTTGCCTTCAGCGCACAGAGGGGTCTCGAAGAGACAGTCGTGGGGCGCGAATTTTCCCTCGATGGCCTCGTATATCGTCATCAGAGGGGTCCGGTCGGCGCCGTCGGCCAGGACAAAGCCGCCCCCCGGCCCGCGGGTCGATTGGACGAGGCCTTCGCGCGCCAGTCTTCCGAGCACCTTGGCAAGGTGCGCCTCGGAGACGTGCAGGGTAGAGGCAATCTCTTTTGCGGAAAGTGATCGTCGATTATCCCCGGCCAGGAGCGCCATCGTGTGGACGGCCAGAGACGCGGCCTGGGAAACCTTGAGAAGGGTCGTCATTTCTATCTTGTCTCCGCGTGAAAAAGTGGTAATTAGGTACTATAATACCGTAATTACCCTCGTTGTCAAGCCAATTCTTGCTCTCTGTGGGTAATGCGGTCCTATTTGGTGCTTCGTCCTGCATCAACAAAGGGCGATGGATATTACTCACGTAACCCATCCAGTCGTAATACCGAGTTACCGCGGGGGAGCGATTATCGATACGGACCTTCCGGAAAGGCGAGGCCTTTAGGGCATCTCGGTTGCTGCAATAGGTGGACACGGGGGCAACCCGGGGAATATGCCGGGGTAGACTGGGGTAATGACGGCCGATAAAAAAAGTCCGTGATGGGAGACGTAATGTATTGCATATATGAATAAATCATCGATAAATTAATTTGCATTTTTATACTGACGGTATAAAATAACAATCCTTACTCACCCCACCGGATGCTTGGAAACAATGCTGTCCGCGGCACACAGACGAAAAAGACTCACCCTGCGCTCCTGTCTATTCCTTCGGTCGAAAAATTCCGATTGGCCTTTTCGATACGATGCCACCACTATTGAGGAGGTTTTGTGATGTCCGATCTGAAACGCGTCAACAGCCCCGAAGATCTGGAAGAGCTCAAGAAGAACCTGGCCCTCGACGACGACGGGATGCTCACCGTCCTCGGAAAACGGTTTGTCCTGACCCCCCAGGATACGTTCAGCGACATGATGCTGGCGGCCGCCGATCTCGGCGGCATCAATCTGGCCAAGGTATTCATGCGGCGGGCCGGCTATGAGGCCGCTTTCAAGGTCTCACAGACGATGATCGAGAAGCTGGGCCTCAAGGGCGAGGCCCTGGTGAGGCACTACACGCGTACGGGCGGCAAGCGCGGCTGGTCTTTCGGTGAGGTAACGGAGTTCGACGGGAGCAAAGGCCTTTTCACCTGCGAGGCATCCCATTCCCCGTATGTCATCCGTTTTGAAGGAAAATCCAAGGTGACGGTATGTGATTTCCTTGCGGGGGCCTTCGAGGCGATGTGTCACGCGGGAGGATTTAAGGAGATGCGCATTGTCGAGACCGAGTGCATTGCCAAGGGCGATCCCCGCTGCAGATTCGAGAACAAAACCGCATAGACGATCTTCGGCCGCGGGAGGTCTCCCCAGCGGCCGCGGGGCGCGCTTCTAGCGCATGAGCCTGCGGATCCCCTCGGAAAGCCCGTCGACCGTCAGCTCGTACATCGGGAAGACCTCCCGCACCATCTCGACCGTGTCGGTGCGGGGCCAGACGTAGGCCGGGCAGGGGTTGAACCATGCGGTCTTTTTGAAATGGTCCCGAATCCTCGCGAGCCACTCGAGCCCGGGGACGTCGTTATAATAGAAATAGTGGATCGCCCCGTTGCGGTTCAACAGCTCCGTGGGGGCCATGTCGGCGTCGCCGATGATGATGCATTTATAGTCGGACCCGAACTTCTTCAGAAAGTCCCAGGTCGGCAAGCCCGTCCTGCGCCGCATGTCGGTGTAGATGTCCTGATAGACGCAGTTGTGGAAATAGAAGTAGTGGAGGTTTCTGATCTGGGCCTTGGCGGCCGAGAAGAGTCGCGAGACGAGCTCTACGTAGGGGTCCATGGAACCGCCGGCGTCCATCAGCAGGATCACCTTGGCGGCATTGGTTATGCTCTTGACGAATACGAGGTCTATCTCGCCGCCGTCGCGGGCGGTCTTATCGATCGTCTTTTCGAGGGAGAGCTCATCCTCGGGGCCTTCCGGAAGGAGTGTCCTGAGCCGGGAGAGGGCGACGCGGATATTGCGCGTGTCCAGTATGAGGTCGGAGTCGTAATTCTTGAAACGTCGCTCCTCGGCGATCTGGATGGCCCGCTTGTGCCGTGATACCCCCTGGCCGATCCTGACGCCCGTGGGGTGAAAGCCGAAGGCCCCCTGGGTGGACCTGCCGCCCGTCCCGATGGCGCGGTTGCCCCCCGTGTGTTCCTTGTATCGGCCCTCTTTCCACTGCTGTTCGAAGTTCCTCCGGACGGTCTCAAGGTCGAGCGCCTCAATGGCGGCCATCTCCTCGGGAGAAAGCGCCAGCGCCTCGACCTTCTTGAGGCCCTTGAGGATTTCGTCGATGATCTGTTCGGGGGTCTGGATACCCTTGAAGTATGAGGCAAAGGCGAGGTCGTACTTGTCAAACTGGGACTCGTCTTTGACGAGGATCGAGCGGGCAACGGTGTAGAATCTGTCGAGACTGGCCGCGGTCAGGTTCTTGGACAGCGCCTCGTGCAGGGCCAGCCACTCATGCAGAGTAACCGGGACGCCGTGCGCCTTGAGCTCAAAGAAGAAATCTGTGAACATATTTTAGACCACCCGGTCGGTCTCACCATCTGTCGGGTGACAACGGCCCGATGTCCCCGTGCTCTTATCTGTACTGGGAGCGGTACTTGTCGTAGATCTTTTCGTTTTCCTTCTGCCGGTCGAGAACCGCAAAGTCCTCGCGCTTCTTGAGCAGCGCGCCCAGAAACGGCATCGTCTCCTCCACCCGCTGGGGGGACACGCCCCCGACGATGAGGGCGCGGACCCAGTCGACCAGCTCGGAGGTGGACGGCTTCTTTCTGAGGGAATCGAGGGTCCTGATCCAGTAGAACTTCTTGAGGACGGCGGCCAAAAGCGCGTCTTCGATATCGGGATAATGGACCCGAATGATATCGATCATCAGCGCCTCTTCGGGGAATTCTATATAGTGGAAGACGCAGCGCCTGAGGAAGGCGTCCGGCAGCTCCTTTTCGGCGTTTGAGGTGATGATGACGATAGGCCGGTGCCGGGCCGTGATCGTCTCGTCGGTTTCCGGGATATGGAAGGTCATCACGTCCATCTCGTTGAGGAGGTCATTGGGGAACTCGAGATCGGCCTTGTCGATCTCGTCAATGAGGAGCACGACCTGCTCGTCTGTGGTGAACGACTGACCGAGCTTTCCGAGCTTGATATATCTCTTGATGTCGGAGACCTCTCCCTCGCCGAAACGCGCGTCGTTGAGGCGCTGGACGGTATCGTAGACGTACAGACCGTCCCTGGCCTTGGTCGTGGATTTGATGTTCCACACGATCATCGGCTTGTTCAGGTTCTCGGCAACGGAGTGGGCAAGCAGGGTCTTGCCCGTCCCCGGCTCCCCCTTGACGAGCAGCGGCCGTGAGAGCGCGATGGCGACGTTGACGGAATCCATGAGATCCGGTGAAACGATGTAGGTCTTGGTTCCGACGTAACTGTTCATGAGCGCGGTCCTCTAGTTTGGGGTGAAATATAACGATTAAGTATATCAGGTAATCGGCCCCCATTCAAGGGGAAAAAAATCGCCGGAGCCGTCAAATTTAGCTAAGAAATATCTTGAAAAGGTTCAAAGAAAAGGAATAGAATACGTAGCGTTCCGGGTTGCGCGGACTTGTCCAGACGCGTCAGAACTAACCGTACCCGCGCCATTGTCCCCAAAATAAATGCCTGACCATATGTTCTTTCGTCGCTACAAGAATTAGATAAATTTATATATGAAAGACTGATTCGTGAAAGCGGGTCGATACTTCGGGAAATGCCCGGACGCAATCCCTTTTCAGGCGTTCACCCGGCAGGTCCGGTGATGGGGGCAATTACGCAATGAGCCCGAGCCCGAATCGTGGGTTTGATACCGCACGAGCGCTTAAACGCCTGGGCGTTACCCGGGGCGACCGTCTCCTGGTCCATTCGAGCCTGAGGCTCCTGGGATGTGTGGACGGCGGGGCCGATGCCGTCATCGACGCGATCCAGGAGTCCGTCGGGCACGCCGGGACCATCATGATGCCCGCCTTTACGTTTCCTCCCGCCGAGATATTCGATCCCGCACATACACCCACGACCATGGGAGCGATCTCGGAGACATTTCGAAAGCGGCCTGACGTAACCAGGAGCATCCATCCCACGCACTCCGTGGCCATCTGGGGAGCGGACAGGGATCGGCTTGCCGCGGCGCACGAGACCGCCACGGCCCTGGGTGTCGGGTCGCCGGTGCACCTGATGCTCGAGGAAGGGGGTGATATCATCCTTCTGGGGGTGGGGCACTGGGCGAACTCCGCCGTCCACGTTGCGGAGGCCATAGCGAAAGTCCCGTACCTGGATATTCCCTACAGCGATCAGTACGCCCACACGCTCCGCTCGCGCCTGCCTGACGGCTCGCTCGCCGAATTTCCGCCGAAGGAAAATCCGGGATGCAGCATCAACTTCACGGCGGTGGAACAGCCGCTTAAGGAAGCGGGGCTTATTACCTACCACCGCGACGGCAACGCCCTGGTTCAGCGGGTCTCGGGGAGGGGACTCCTGAAGACTATCCCGAGGCTTCTCGCCGGCGACCCTTTTTTTCTTCTCTGCTCGTGGGATCTCTGTCCGTTCTGCCCAAAGGTGAAAAAGCTATTCTACTCTACACAATCAGGGGAGGTGTGATACCATGTGGGAATCGTTTATAGAAGAGGTCATCAGGCAGATCGGAGAAACGGTCGATTCCGAGGGCGAGTCAATCAAGGCGGCGGCCGGCGTCGTGGCCGGGTCCATTGAGACGGACGGCGTTATTCACACGTTCGGCAGTGGACACTCGGCCCTTGTTTCCCAGGAAATCTTCTGTCGGGCGGGCGGGATCGTTCCGATAAACGCGATCCTCGATCCGTCTTTTCTGGTCTCCCACGGCGCAATGCGCAGCACCAATATGGAGCGGCTTCCCGGTGTGGCTTCCATATCGCTTTCGGGCTATCAGATCAGGAGCGGGGACGCGGCCATTATCATTTCGAATTCGGGTAAGAACCAGGCCCCCGTCGAGATGGCCCTCAAGCTCAAGGAGCTGGGCGCCAAGATCATCGCCGTCACGAGCATGAAACACACGCAAAGCGTCAAACCGAGCCACCCGTCGGGAAAGCGGCTGTTCGAGGTTGCCGACGTGGTCGTTGACAACCACGTGGCCATCGGCGACGCGTCGATCAAGGTGCCGGGGTCAAAGGCGCCCCTGGGGCCCACCTCCACTATCATGGGATCGATCATCGTTCAATCCATCATCGTCGAGGCCGTCGACATCCTGGCCAAGAAAGGCAAGGCGCCGGCGGTTTTCGTCTCCGTCAATATGGAGGTGTCCAACCTCGAGGAGCTCAGCCGGGAGTATATGAAATACCGGGGGAGAATCAGGTACCTGTAGGATGGACAGGCTCAGTAACGATCATATCACCCTCTCGCTGGTCCCGACCCCCGAGCGGCCCGAGGGGCTCTCGGTGAGGTTCGTCCTGGGGGGCTGGATCGACGATATAGTTGCGGGCGACGGCTATTCCTTTGCCTCCCCGGACTTCCCGCGCGACCGGGTCGTCGGTTTCGGGTATCCGGATGAGTTCATCAACCCGCTCTTCATCGGCGATGAGCCGGCGCGGGCGGATACGGCCCTCAAGATCGGCGTGGGCCTTATCCATCTGGCGCGGCCCGGCGGTTACCGCTTCTGCGAGGAGCCGGGGGTGCGGGAGGTGTTGCCCGGCACAAGCGACCGGGGAGACGACTCCTATCGGTGGGTGCAGGAAGCCGCCGTGGGCGGGGTCGGCTACCTGCTGGAAAAGGAGATCAGGCTCTTGCGTGACCGCCCCGGGCTGGCGATATCGTGGGCGCTCACGAATCGCTGCCTCGATCGTCCCATCCAGACCCTCTGGTACTGGCACCCCTTCGTCGCGCCGGGAGGGATGGGGAGCGGCTGCTACGTGAGGCTTCCCGAAACGTGCGTTCCCGCCTATGACTTCGTCCGGCCGCTTTCGGCCGACGGTGAAGGGAGGCTGCGGATGCCGGATGATTTTACCGGGCTGCCCGGCCAGCTTCTTGAGTTTAGCCCCGCCGACCACGGCCTGGTTAACCGGTTTGAGATGGGAAACGTCGATCACGACAGGCGACTGGTTGCCCAGGGCGATTTTCCGCTCGCCTTCGTCCGGCTCTGGTACGAGCGCCGCGTCTTTTCGGTAGAGCCCTTTTATTACCTCTGCCTGATGCCGGGGGAGAGGAGGGCATGGTCGATCACGGTCACGATTGTCTGATAATCTCCGGCAATCCGGTTCAGGAGGGTATCATGAAAGAGAACGTCGTCAAGCGCCTCACCAATAAGGAGGTCTTCTTCTACAACTGGGGATCGATCTCGCTGAACTTCGTCGAGGGGGTGCTCTTTACCTGGATCATGTACTTCTACGCCCCGCCGTCCGATTCGGGGAGGCCGGCCTATATACCGATCATGGCCGCCGGTCTGATCCTGACCATTGGACGGGTTTTTGACGCGGTCATCAACCCCCTCATCGGACATGTCTCCGATAACACCAGGAGCCGGTGGGGAAGGCGGAAACCTTTCATCGTCATTGGGACGCCGCTGATGATTATCGCATTCATCTTCCTCTGGCTCCCCCCGGTGAGCGGGGTTTCTATCGTCAACGTCGTGTATCTCATGGGGATATTCGTTATCTATTTTTTCTTTTACGATGTTATCGGCATCCCGTACGACGCCCTCCTGGCGGAGATCGCCCTCACCTCGGAGGACCGGATCAAGCTCACCTCCTGGAAGCTGATCTATGCCATCGTCGGCTTCCTGATGGTGGCCTTCATCGCTCCCGGGCTCTATCAAAACCGGGGCGCCTTGACGATGGCCCTCGTGACGGCTGCCATCGGCTTTGCGACCATGTTTATGTGCCTGCCGGGGATCAAGGAGCTGCCGGTGGAATACTCCCATGCCGACGTGAAGCTGGGCTTCTGGGATGCGTTCAAGGCGACCTTCAAGAACAGACAATTCCTCTTCTTCGGGATGGCCATTGTTGCCCTCTATATGTGCTACGAGGTCCTGCTGGTCGTCATGCCCTACTTTGTGAAATCGGTGATCGGCAAGGAAGAGTCTTTTGTGATGTACTACCAGGCCGAGTTTATCCTCTGCATGGTCGCATCGGTTCCACTCTGGATGTGGCTGACTCACCTCTACAGTAAGAGGCGGCTCCTGCAGGTGGTTTCGTTGCTCCTTGCGCTCTTCTTCCCGCTCATCTTCCTTGTCGGTTCGATCCCCGGCATTCCGGTAACCGTCCAGGCCTTCATACTCCTGCCCCCGGTGAGCATACCCCTCGGCGGATTCATGATCCTCGTCTACGCCATGGTGGGCGATATCGCGGACTACGACCAGATGGTGACCGGAAAACGGCGGGAGGCGATCTATTTCGGCGTTTTCGGGTTCTCGCGGAAGGTGGGCTTTGCCCTCTCGACCGTCATCCTCCCGCTCCTCTTTCAGGCGTTCGGAAACACGAAGGATAACCCTCTGGGAATCAAGCTGGTTTGGATCATGCTCGGCGTCGTGTCTCTGATCGGCTTTACCATATTGCTCGGCTACAAGCTGGGCGACAGCCCCGAGGAAACCCGAAAGATCATGGGGATGAAGGAACAGTAATGGGACGAGATCTGGTCATTGCCCTGGACGGCGGTGGGACTCATACGACGGCGATCGCCGTGGATCGGAACGGGAAGATCGTCGGGAGGGCGGCGGGCGGGCCGGCCAACCACGTCCTGGTCCCCATCGATGTGGTCCGCACGTCGCTGAGGGAGGCCGTCGGGGGGGCGATCGAGGCGGCGGGGGTGGGACCGGCCGACGTGGCACTCATCGCCGGTGATACCGCCGGCATCGGCTATCTCAGGGAAGGGGCCGACTATGTCCAGGGGATCATAACCGAGTTTTTCCCCGATGCGCCGGTCTACCTGGTCGGCGACATGGTCGCGGGTCTCTTCGGCGCGCTGCCCAACGAATGGGGTGTGGTGGCAACGGCCGGGACCGGCTCGTCGATCTACGGCAGGACCCGGCAGGGGGAGTCGCTCCAGGCGGGAGGGTGGGGGCACATCCTGGGGGATGAGGGGAGCGCCTACGACATCGCCGTGGGGGGGCTTCGCGCAGCGGCCAGGGCCTACGACGGAAGGGCGAAACAGACCAGCCTCGTCGACCTTTTTCCGAAGCACTTCGGGGCCCAGGATATGATCGGTGTGGCGATCACGATCTACCTCGACAAGGCCATGACGCGCGAACGGATCGCCGAGGCGGCGCGCCTGGTGGCCGAGGAGGCCGGTCGTGGGGATGAAACGGCCCGGTCGGTCATGGAGTCGGCGGGTCGGGAGCTTGCCCTGGCCGTTACGACGGTCGCGCGCAACCTCTCGCTCGCGCCCGAGGATATGCAGGTCTCCTGGTCCGGGAGCGTCTTTTTGGCCGGTGACGTCATTATCGGCCCCTTTTCGGCTGCCGTCAGAGAGATCTATCCCGCTGCGGATATCAGGCCGCCCCTCATGCCGGCGGTCGGCGGGGCCGTCAGGATTGCATGCCAAAGGCTCGGCTGGGACTTCGAATCGATGAGAGAGACGCTGACGAGGGGCCTGTCATGACGACGCGGTTTCGCGCATCGATAAGCTCCGTCGACGTAACGCCGCCGGGGGGATTTCCCCTCGGCGGATATATCCTTCGGTCCGGGGTGTCCGAAGGGGTGCTCGACCCGATCTATGCCCGGCTCCTGTTTCTGGCCGCCGGGAACGACGCACTGCTGTTGATATCCCTTGACTGGATATACGTCGACGGCCGCTGGTCCCGCGGGGTCAAGGCGGCGGCGGCAAAGGCGCTCGGCATCGACACTGATCGCGTCATCATCACCGCCACCCATACGCATTCGGGCCCGGGGGTTTTCGGCTCCTTCGTCACGAAGGCCGAGCAGGAGGCGGCATACCTTTCCATGGTCTCGGGACAGATCATCAGCGCGGCAGGCCCGCTTGCGGAGGCGGCCCGGGACGTGAGGCTCTTCCTCGGCTCCACGCGGGTCGTCGGCCTCGGGGCCCATCGCAACGATCCGGCACTCCCCGTCGACAACGAGCTGTCGGTCCTGACGCTGGGGGGATTCAACGGCGACGCGCTGGGCCGGATCATTTTCTACGGCTGCCATCCGACGCTCCTCGGGCCGGAAAATCTCCACTTTTCGGCCGACTGGGTAGGGTGGGGGCTGGCCGCTGTGGATCGGCAGATGGGGGGATCGTCGCTCTTCATCAACGGGGCGGCCGGTGACGTAAGCACCCGATTCGGCCGAAGGGGGAGGAATCCGCAGGAGATGAAACGTCATGCGGAGATTTTCCGGGAGGCGGTCTCCGGTGCGGAGTCCGGGCCGATCCCTCTTTCGGGAAGCGAGATCATCGTGCGCACGACCCACGTCCCGGTGCGCTATCGGGATCTCGCCGGCAGGCAGGAGGCCGAGCGCGCTCTCTTTTCCGTCGAAAAGGAGATCGACGACGCGCGCACGAAGGGGATGACCCCAGGCGAGATGCGGCGTCTGGAATCGATCAGGGAAGGGGCGATCGTCTCGCTCTTCTTCGCATCAGCCGGAGGGTTCGAAGCGGTCCTGGGCAAGCGCGAGATGACGGCGGCGGTTACGCTGGTGCGGGTGGGGTCTCTGGGGATGATTCTTTTTCCCGGCGAGGTGATGAGCAATACGGCCATCTCGCTCAAAGCGGACGCAAAGGATCCCCTGGTGGTCTGCGGCTACGCAGGCGACTATTTCGGGTATCTGAGCGATGACGGGGGCGGCTATGAATCGTCGATGGCCCTGCTCTCGCGCGACTCCATCCAGGCGATTATTGACGCCGCCCGACGACTTGCCGGAGGAGACGCGTGAGAGACACCGTCATCAGTGGAGCGCGGGTAATCTTCGGGGAGATCATCTCCGAGACCGACGATGTCCTGATCTCCGGGGGCAGGATCGCCGCGGTCGGCACCGGGCTTAAACGAACGACGGCCGAGGTCATCGAGGCCCGGGGGGCCTACCTCTGCCCGGGGCTGGTGGACATCCACATTCACGGGGCGGCCGGCGTGATGTGCGATACGGCCGACGTCCCGGAACTGGAAAGGATGTCGGGACTACTGGCCCGTCTCGGGACGACCTCATTTCTCCCCACGATAACCTCATCCCCCCAGGACACGACGGTCGCCGCCCTGTCGGCGATCCGGGAGGCGGCCGGCCGGGTCACCGGCGCCAGGATCCTCGGCTCCCACATGGAGGGACCGTTCCTCAACCCTTCCCGGGCGGGAGCCCAGAGGCCGGACGCATTGAGGACCTATTCCCGGGGACGGCTCGATCGATACCTTGCCGCCGCGGGGGGAGCACTGAAAATCATGGGACTCGCCCCGGAGATCCCGGGAGGCATGGAGCTGATCGACGACCTTGTCCGCGCGGGGATCGTCCCCGGGGCCGTCCACACCGATGCGACCTATGAAGAGGCCCGCGCGGCCATCGGGCGGGGCCTGAGGCTCGCATGCCACACGTTCAACGCCATGCGTCCGATTCATCATCGGGAGCCGGGGATCGCCGTGGCGGCGCTGCTTTCCCCTGACGTCTTTTGTGAGTTCATCGCCGACGGTTTTCACCTCGCCGCTCCCATGATCGAGCTCGCCTACCGGGCCACGGGACCCGACCGGATGATCCTGGTCTCCGACGCGGTGGCCCCGGGAGTGCCGGAGGGGGATTACGACTTTTTCGGGACGATGACGCGGATAGAGGCCGGCAGGGTATTCTTCCCCGAGACCGGCGTGCTGGCGGGCAGCGCGAGTCCCCTGATTGCGGGGATCAGAAATCTCCATACCCACACGACCATCCCCCTGGCCCACATAGTGCGCGCCGCGTCCCTCAATCCCGCGCGCCTCATCGGCCGGGATGACGAGGTGGGGAGCATCACCGTGGGCAGGCACGCCGACCTCCTGCTCTTGGATCAAACGCTGGACATAGTGAGGGTGTGGGTCGGGGGCAGAGAAATCGGCTCCTGACGCCGGCGCAAAGAATTTTTTCGGCACAAGTGGCCGCATTCGGTCGAATCGGGTATAATAGGAGAGACGTTAAGGTGGTATCTTAAATCGATTGTATGGCTTTACTCGGCCCCCATGAAAACGACGTATTCGTGGGGCGCGGCGTGGAGGGTATCAGATGGCAAAAAAACCGCTTGTCGATCAGGATATTTGTACCGGATGCGAGACCTGTGTTGATCTCTGCCCGGGGGTCTTTCGACTCAACGATGATATGGTGGCGGAGGTGTTCAATCCCACGGGGGCGACTGAAGAGGAGATCCAGGAGGCGATTGATTCCTGTCCGGTGGAGTGTATCAGCTGGGCCGATTAGCGTTGAGCCGCCCGGATGCGGTCGGCCGCGGTAACGCGATAGCGAGGTGTCGGGACCGGCTCCTCGCGCGGACAGGCTGCCTGGGCATCTTCTCGATCGCGTTTGCCCCTTGATTCAAAAAATTCACCCCGGGAGACACTGTCTCCCGGGGTGGACTTATTGGTTCGTGTAAAACCCCGATCGTCCGTGATGCCTAGTATCTGATCTCGAGGTCGGAGGTGGGGTATGCCATGCACGAGTGGACGTAGTTGTACCACCGGTCGGCCTCCCGCACGGGCACGCGATCGGGCATATACGTCCGGCCCTTTACCACCTTCGTCCTGCAGAGGCTGCACTCTCCGCTCCGGCACTGGTTGGGAATGACCAGCCCCGCCCGCTCCAGCGCCACGATGATGGGCTCTCCCGCCCGCGCCTCAATGGTGTCTTTCCCGTTGACGGTGATCCGAAAGAGGGCGTCGGGCTTGACGTCGGCGGGCCAACCGGGCTCCCTCGTTACGTCCAGCGAGCGGCCCGGATGCCTCGCTCTTGATCCGACGGCCCGGCACGCCGAGCTTCATGATCTCGGGTATGACGAATTTGTACATCACCTCCGGTCCGCAGAGATAGAAGGTCTTTCCCTTCACGTCTCCGACGCATTTCTGTGATAACGTCGCTCGTAATGAAACCGGTGGTTCCGCGGTATCCGGGTTTCGGCTCGGAGACGACCAGCTCAAGCCGTACGTTTTTGTGTCGGCCGGCGATGGCGGCGAGCTCCTGGCCGAAGATCACGTCGTCGGCGCTCCTCGTCCCGTAGATGAGCCAGATCTTCATGTCGAGCCCGCGCTCGGTCACTTCCCTGATGATGCTCCTGAAGGGGGTTGCCCCCGATCCCCCGGCGATGAATACGAGCTCTTTTCCGTCGGTCAGCGGCTCGTGATAGAAGAAACCCGCCGGTCCCGAGATCGAGAAGTTGTCGCCGACCTTGACCGTGTCCATCAGGTGCCCGGAGACGAAGCCCGGCTCCATCCGTTTGACCGTCAGGTCGTAAAATCCGCGCTGGTGGGGAGGAGACGAGATGGAAAATCCACGGCCCGTCCTCACGTTTCCGATGGTTACCTCCCAGTTGACATACTGCCCGGCCCGAAACGGGGGCAGGTAGCCGTCGAGGGGCGCCAGGCGGAACGTCCTGGTGGAAGGGGTCTCCTGAAATATATCGGTCACCCTGACCGCGATCTTCTTCGGGTGGAGCAGCTTGATATAGTTCTCGGCAAAATCTTTCGGTATGGAGAGATCGCCGAAGACGCGCTTGAGCGTCTCCCGCTCGGCAACGGCCTCTCCAAACCCCTCGACGTGCCCCATGAACTGCTTTATATCCATTGTTTTCTCCTTACAAAAGCATTTTCAGCGCCCTGGCCCCCGCGATCGACCCGGCCATGATCGAAGGCTGATAGCCGCCGCCGGGGATCGTCCATGCCGAGGCGAAGAAGAGCCCGTTGATGGGGGTGTTATGCCGAAGTCTCAAGAGCCCGGAGTCCGAGAGGTACTGGTCGAACCCGTAGATCGCCCCGCCGATGTTGCCGGTGTAGCGCATGTTGGTGATGGGGGTGGAGACCTCGATGACCTCGATGTGCTCCCGCAGCCCCGGGTGGAATTGCTCGGCGATATTCAGAGCCGAATCCGCATACCGGTTCTTGGCGTCCACGTACTGTTCCGGCGGCACCAGGTACCAGGGCCTCGCGTAGGAGGCCAGCAGGATATTGGCAAGCGTCGTTCCCGGAGGGGAGACTTCGGGGTCGGTCATGTTGTAGAAGGTCAGGAATATCCCTTCCGGGGGCTCGAGGGTGAATGCCTTCTCCCAGATCGGGTCGGCGTTCGCGGAGAAGTTGAGGTAGTTCTCGTGGACCTTGCCGCCCACCGCCTCGGGCGGACAGTCCAGGCCGAAGAAGATATTGATGAGGGAGAAGCCCGGAATCCGGCTGTTGAGGTCCCGCATGTATTCTTTCGGGACGGCGTCCGGGCCCACCAGGTTGATCATGGCCGACAGCGGGTTGGCGTTTGAGATCACCGTGGTCGCGCTGATCTCTTCGTCCTCGTCGGTGATCACACCCGTGACCTTGCCGCCGGTAGTCAGGATCTTCTTTGCTCCGCAGTTGAAGCGGACCTCCCCGCCGTTTTCCACGAAGGAATCGATAAAGGCGTTGGAGAGGGCCTGGCATCGGCCCCTGATATGGTGGGGGGGGGTGTCCAGGAAGGACTCCCACACGGCCGACATCAGGTGAAACGGGACCTTGGAGGGCGGGAGGCCGATGTATCCCCAGTAGGGGGAGAGAACGGTCTTGAGGTCTTCATCACTGATGAAGGCGTCCAGGACCTCCTTATAGGTCTTCATGCCGTATTTGACAAACGTGGGCAGCTGGGCGGGCTCCAGGTCGGTGCCGCGCATCGACGCGGCCTTGATGACCGCGCCGAAATCGTTCATCATGGCCTTGGATGCGTCGAAGAATTTCTCGATTCCGTCGGCCTGTTTCGGGAATCGGTCAACAAGAAACTCCATGAGCTCGTTTCTGCCGGACGGGATCGTCAGGTCGATGTTCTTGTCGGCGATTCGATAGAGATCGGTCATGGGGATGAACGTCAGCTTTCCGGCCACCCCCAGATAGTCAAGATAGTTATAGAGGCTTCCGCGGGCCGTCGGGGTCCCGATGGCCGAGAGGTCGTGCAGTGAGACATCGAACTCGAACCGTCCCCGGCAGAAGGTCGTCGCGTAGCCGCCGGGGATGTTATGGCGCTCCAGGAGGAGAACGGACCTCCCGTTCTTGGCCAGGTATGCCGCTGCCGACATGCCCCCCAGCCCGGCCCCGATGACCACGGCGTCGTACTTTTTGGCCATCTCCAGACTCCTTGTGTTACGATGATGGAAGACAAGAACCCGCTGTACACGTCCGGGCCTCGATAGCGCCCGGGGCGCGGGGATATCAGATCGTCAGCGCCTCCTCGAAACCCTCCCGCACCGCGTCGGTGATCTTGCGGGGCCCCTTGGCGTCCCCGATGGTGATGACCGAAACCCCGTCTCTTCGTGCGCCGGCCGAGAGCTCGTCGACCGAGCGCGCCCCGACGGCGATCACCACGGTGTCGGCCGGGATCTTCTCTTTTCCCTTGTCGGTTTCGACCAGGACCGCGTCGTCGGTGATCTCCAGGAGCTTCGTGCGGGGCATGAGCTTGACCCCCATGAGCTTCAGGCTCTTCATGAGCGACCAGCGGGCGGTTTTGCTGACGTTGTCGGCCATCCGGTCCACCATGTCGATCACGACGACCTCCCTTCCCGGGGTGTGGAGGAGCTCTATGGCGTGCAGGGGGTCCTCGGCGTTGTGGTACATCAGAAAGGTGAAGGCCTCCGGGTCGGGAACGCCCATCGACGTGAGGTAGTGGGCGGTCTCGCATCCGGTGGCGCTGCCGCCGACGATCACCACGCGTTTCCCGATATCGGCGATCCGATCAGACAGCACGTCCCACGCGCTCACCACGTGCGGTTTGTCGATCCCCGGGACCCTGATGTCGATGGGCCGCGCTCCGGTCGCCACGACCAGGTAGTCGGGCTTTTCCTCTCTCACGGTCTTTTCCGAAACGGCCGCGCCCGTCCTGACCGCCACGCCGAAGTGCTCCATCCGGTTTCTCATCGAGTCTATGATCTTCTGGAGCTCGTGCTTTCCGGGCGGGACCTTGGCCAGGTTGACCTGGCCGCCGAGCTCCCCCTCCTTCTCGTAGAGGGTCACGTCGTGCCCGCGCTGGGCGGCGGTGAGGGCGAACTCCATGCCGCCCGGCCCGCCCCCGGCCACGATAACCTTTTTTCTCTTTTCGGCAGGCCGAATCTTCACCTCGTCTTCCCGGCCGACGGTCGGGTTCAGGACGCAGTGGACCGCCCTGCCGTAAAAGATCGAGTCGAAACACCCCTGGTTGCAGGCGATGCACGAGACGATCTCGTCAAGGCGTCCCTCCCTCACCTTGTCGGGCAGAGAGGGATCGGCGATCAGCGGCCTGCCCCAGCAGATCATATCGGCCGATCCTGCCCTGAGGACCTTTTCCGCAAGAGCGGGATCGCCCAGCCGGTTTGAGGCAAATACCGGCACCGAGACGCGCTGCTTGATGCCGCGGGCCAGGTAGGCGTAGACACCCGGAGGGACGTTGGTGGTCAGCTGCGGTACGTTGGTTTCGTGCCACCCCCCGGTGACGTTGACCGCGTCCACCCCGGCCTTTTGGGCCGCGGCCGCAAAGGCCGCGGACTCGACGTTGGTGTGGCCGCCGTCCATGAAGTCGTTTCCGGCGATCCTGATCCCGACGGCCACGGCGGGCCCCACGGCCTTGCGCACGGCCTGGATCACCTCGATCCCGAAGCGCATACGGTTTTCGATGGGGCCGCCGTACTCGTCGGTGCGCCGGTTGGTGAGCGGGGAGAGGAACTGGCTGATGAGGTAGCCGGTGCACGCGATGATCTCGATATAGTCAAAGCCGGCCTCTTTGGCCCGCCGGGCGGCCGACGCGAACGCCTCCTTGACGGTCTCTATGTCGTCTTTGGTCATCGCCCGGGGCGTCTCCTTCGTAAGGCGGCTGGGGACGGCCGAGGGCGCGATGGACGTCATGCCCGAAAAAGCGGAATAGGCGTAGCGGCCCATCTGGAAAAGCTGGGTGCCGATGGTCGCGTCGGTGGTCCGGTGCATCTCGTCGACGAACGAGCGCAGCGGCTCGACGAACCGGTCCTCGAAGAGTCCCGGCATGAAGGGGGCGCTGCCGACCCGATCGACGGCCAGCGGCCCCACGATCATGAGGCCCACGCCGCCGTGGCCCCGCTCGCGGTAAAAAGATCGATAGCGGTCGTTGAAGGAGTAGTCGTCCGTCATAAACAGGCCCATGGCCGGCAGGACGATCCGGTTCTTGATCCGGGTCTTGTTGATCGTGATCGGCTGAAAAAGCTTTACAAAATCCATAGGTATCTCTCTTCGTAGATGACCCCCGCGGGCTCGACAGTGGACGCGCCGGTGCCCCGGGAGGCGACACGCCGCTAGGGTTTCGGAAACGGGCTGGGGATCCCCTCCGGCATCTTTCTGATCTGCCAGATGCCGTGGACGATCGAGACGACCTCGCCCGAGGCGTCCTTGATCTCGAGGTCCAGCGTAAAGTCGGCCTTGCCCTTTTCGGCCGCCTCCTTCACGATACGGTCGGCTTCCTCCCTGGTCATGGTGACCTCGAGCGTCACGTCGGTGAGCGCCGGGCGCCTGAACCGGATGCTGACCTCCTTGACGATCGGGACATACTTTTCGGTGTCGAAGCTCGCGCCGTGTATGACGCCGCCGGAGATCTCGCCGATGGAAAAGAGGGAGCCGGCATACATCATCCCGATGTGGTTTGCGTTGCCCTCCAGCGGCATCGTCATCTTCACGTAACGCTCGCTCATGTCGGTGATCTTAAGTCCCGTCCTTTTTATGGCCGGGATACCGTTCTGGCAATAATCCGCGATGACCTTGTATCCCTGTCCGATCATGGTTACCTCCGTGTGTCATGGACGAAAAGGCATGGCATTTCTATTTTCGCTTCCATTGCGGGTCCCGTTTTTCGATGAGGGCCTGCACCCCCTCCTTGAAGTCTTCGGAGCGCAGCAGAATACTCTGGATTCCCGCCTCCATGTCAAGGTGGGTCATGAGGTCGACCCCCTCGCCCCGCTTGATGACCCGTTTGGCGGCACCGACGGCCAGGGGCGCCATCTTGATGATGTCCCTCGCCAGGTTTTCGGCCTGGGCCAGCAGCTGGTCGGGCGGATAGATGTAATTGACAATCCCCCAGTCGAGGGCCTGCTGCGCCGAATACATCTTGCCGGTCATGAGGATTTCCATGGCCCGGGACTGGCCGACGATCCGTGAGAGCCGGGCGGTACCCCCCAGGTCGGGTATGACGCCGTACTTGAGCTCCTGCATGCCCCACGTGCAGTCGTCGCTCATCAGCCGTATGTCGCAGACCAGGGAAAACTCGACGCCCAGCCCGTAGGCACGGTTGTGCATGGCGCAGATGATGGGTATCTCGATGGTCTCCAGGCGGTTGAGGATGCTCTGGAACCGGTGGATATCGGAGCGAATCAGGCCGCCTCCCGCGGCGGCATCGGGCATGAACCTTCCGACAAGGCCGGCCAGGGAGTTGAAATCAACCCCTGACGAAAAGAGTTTCCCCTCGCCCTTGACGATGATGACCCGAACTTCCGGGTCGATGATGAGGTCCTCGACCATCCGGGTTATCGCCTCCAGCATCTCAAACGAAATGGCGTTGCGCTTCTCGGGGCGGTTGAGAGTGATATAAAAGATATTTCCCTTCTTTTCTCCGATGACCGCTTGGTCCGTCATGTATGCCTCCGGTCCCCCCGGGCGCGGCCCGGGGGATATCGGTATATTACGCGGAAAGCTTCTTCCTTGCCTTTTCGAGATGCGCGACGGCCTCCTTGGCCATCCGATCCAGCAGCTCCTGCACGGACGGGATATCCTTGATGAAGCCGATGGACTGGCCCACCATCAGGGGGGCGTAGTCGACGTCGCCGTTGTCCCACGAGTTCTTGATCCGCTCGCCGCCCATCAGGGGGATCAGCTCCTCGAGCCCGCCGCCCCTGGCCTCGATGGCGAGGATATCCGTGATATTCTTGTTCTTGAGAGCGCGGCCCTGCAGCCCGATGGACTTGCCGAAGAGGGTGGTCTCGTACTCCTGGCGATTAATCAGCTCCTGCTTGATCTTGTCGTGGCAGACGCATTCCTTGGTGGCGATGAAGCGCGACGCCATCATGACGCCCTCCGCCCCCAGGGTAAGCGCCGCAGCCACCGACCTGCCGTCGGCGATGCCGCCCACGGTGACGACCGGGAGCTTGACGGTGTCGGCGATCCGGGGGGTCAGGACCATGGTGGTGACGTCGTCGTTGAGGGGATGGCCGCCTTCTTCGATGCCGGCGGCGTAGATGCCGTCGTAGCCCGCCTTCTCGGCGTGGACGGCGTGCCGGATCGCCCCGACCTTGTGGAACAGTTTGACGCCCGCCTTCTTGAGCGTCTCGACGGCCTCCGGGCCGATGCCTTTGTCCAGGGGAGAGCCGGAGACCTCGATGCCGGCGACCTTCTCCTCGGCGCAGACCTTGACGTACATCTTGTGGTGCTCGGGAGAGATGCGCACGGAGGGGAGGATGGTGATTCCCACCATGAAGGGTTTATCGGTAAGTTTTCTTGTTTCCTTGATGGCGTTTCTGAATTCGTCTTCGGTGTTGTAGTTGCCCGCGGTGATGTTTCCGATGCCGCCGGCGTTGCTGATGGCGGCGCAGAGCTTGGGGGTGCACAGCCACATCATCGCGCCGCAGATGATGGGGTACTTGACGCCGAACATTTCGGTGATCCTCGTCTTGAACATGAGCTCCTCCTCAAGGGGTTATGTCGGTTCCTTATCGGGTATGTTTGCTTAAAGGTCGCCGGAGTCGGTAACGACGACCGAAGCGTGTCCTATATGCAGGTCTTAAAGTATAACTTTAAGCTTTAGGAATATATAGCAGACCCGGACGGTTGTGTCAACAGTTTTCGGCGGGTGGAATATTTTTTCCGTACGGATTTCAGGAAGCGGGACGTGCAACCACCGGCGGGCCGTGACGAATCCGAAGGGCGGCCGGACACTCGGGACCGAGCCGGGCGGGTTCGGAGGCCGTCTTCCGGTGACGGCACCCGTCACGCCGGGCGTGATTGTCGATGGTGGTGTCAGGAGGGATCGGAGAGGAAACGGGGGGTTACCCCCCCGTCTCGATACGAAAGTCCGGCCTATTCTTTTTCGAGGGTATGATCCCTGACCTTTTCCTGGTCGGCCGGGTAGTGGCGGGAGCCGAAGAAGAAGAGCGCGCCCCCGACGAGTCCGCCGGCCGACATGATCGTCAGCGCGATCCTGAGCCCGGCCTCCCCGCCGCCCAGGGAGTCCGAGATACCCCCCACCAGCATCGGGGCCCAGCCGCCGCCCAGTACGTACATCACGAAGACCGCCATACCCCATGCCATGCTCTTGAGGCCCGGGTTCACCACGTCCTGGGTGATCGAGGCCAGCGCCGGCAGGGCCGACATCGTAAAGAAGCACCAGACGAGCGCGAGGCCAAAGCCGACGCCCGCGACGTTCAACTGGAGGCCGACGATGATAAAGAGGGCCGCCAGGATATCGGCCACGGCCGCCCAGAGCATCCTTCCCCGGGGGCTCTTCTTCTGCCAGAAGTCGGCCAGTATCCCCCCGAGGGGGGCGCCGAACACCGCCATGAGGCTGATGATCCCCAGGAGCATCCCGGCCTTATCCTCGGCGATGCTTCGCGATCTCATGAAATATGCCGAAAGCCAGGTAAGGAGGGAAAAGGCCATGACGTTGTGCATGACGTGGCCGAGGTAGAGCCACCTGAGGGTGGGGATCCGAAAGAGGGCGGCGGCCGACGAGAAAAAGCCGAGCCGGTTGCCGCCCGCGTCCACCTCATCGGCGGTCTTGTAGTCGCGCAGAAAGAACGCCGCCACCCCCAGGATAATCCCCGGTAAGGCGAACACGAAAAAGGGCGTCTGCCATCCATACTTCTTCGAGAGGAGTCCGCCGAGGATCACGCCGAAGACCGCGCCGAGGCCCGAGAAAAGCGAGAAGACCCCCAGGACGGCAGCCCTCGATTTCTTCGGGTAGGAGGCCGAAACCATGGCGGTGCCGCCCGCGGTAAAGCCCGCCTCGCCAACCCCGACGATCGCCCGGGGGAGGACCACGCCGATGAAACTCCTGCCCAGTCCCGTCAGATAGGTGAAGACACTCCAGATGATGGCCATGAGCGCCACCGCCTTGCGGCGGCTCCAGCGGTCAGCGAGGTAGGCCACTGGAAAAGAGAAGAGGGCGATGCCGAGGAGAAAGATCGTCTGGATGGCACCCGCCTGAAGGTCGGTCAAGCCCAGATCGATCCGCATCGGCTCCAGGACCGCCGAAAGAACCTGACGGTCCATGAAGTTGATCAGATAGAGTAACGACATCACCAGGAGCACCATGTGGGCGCCGGCGCCGCCCGTCGGGAATTTCTTGTCGGCCATGTCTCATCTCCTCCCCATAATAGGTAATGCTGATTACAAAAACTTGCCTAATAAAGCTTTACCATATACACAATCGGCACCTTTGACAAGTAAAAAGTTGTCGCACATTGGAAGTTGCGGTATAGTAAAGGAGGACGGACGACGGGTCTCCCGGCCCTTCTGAGATATGATCGTGAGATATGATAGTTCCCTGCGGGCGCCCGAGCGCCCGCACGCAGAGAAAGGACACCGAAATGGATATCGCGCGCGTGAGAGGCTTGTTCTTGACCGCCATTCTTATGATGCCTGCGGCCTGCTCCCTGGCGCCGTCCCCGCAGCCGCCCGTGGCCCTGCTCTGGTCCACACCGATCTACGACAGGCTGATCGTCGATATCGAGAAGGCCGAGGGGCGTCCCTTCGACTCCATCAGGGGAATCGTCGAGGATCGGATTACCCGCGCACCGGTCTTTCCCCCGGCCACCGAAAAGGTCCGGTCCGACGAGCTCTTCCTGCTGTCGCCGCGTAACACCGAGCTACGCCCGTCGGTCTGGGATCGCACCTTTACCTGGAACCTTGCCGAGGGGGGGAGGGACTATACCCTGCACGCCTACTCAAAAGACAACGAGGTTCTCCGCCGGACGATGGGAAACGCCCGCCGCGCCGTTGTGTCCGGGCCCGACGCTCCCTTCGTTCCCGGGGTAGCCTATTCATGGGACGTATCGCTCTGCGCAGGGCGGTGCAACCTCCATCTCTCGTCGCGGGCCGCCCTCCGTCCGACGTTCACGCTCATGACGCCGGCCGAAGAGACGGTGGTCGCCTCGGACCTCTCGGCGGTTCAGGCGTGGTGTGACGGGGCGGGGCTCGTCGGCTCGGAGGAGGCAACGGCGCTTGAGGCGCTCACCCTGGAGGCGTCGGGCCTGTTCATGGAGGAACAACAGCTGCTCGATAAGGAACTGAAAAAGCGGCCCGGCTCCGTGCTGCTTCACCTGGTACGTTCGGGGGGCCTGTCGGCGATGAACTCGCCCTACGGCGCCCGCGACGACTATGAAAAGGCCCGGGCTCTGGCCGAGAAGGAGACGGGGGGCGCGGCGGGGGAGATCCGGCCCGGCCCTTCGGGCGCGCATGAGTGAGATGACCCGGTCCGATTTCCTCGCGATCGAGCCGGAGGAGCTTGCCCGGGCCTCGGGGACGCGCCTTGAGATCGTCACGGACGACGCCGCCATCTCGAGGCGCTTTGCCGAAGAGATGACCGGCGAGATCCGGCACAACAACCGGCTCGGGAGGACTACCTCCCTTATCCTGCCTGTCGGGCCGCGGGGGGGATACCCGCTCTTCGTCGATGCGGTCAAGCAGACAATCCCTTGATCTTTCCCGGACGACCTTCTTCTTCATGGACGAGTACCTGGACGAAGGCGGCCGGTATATCCCCGAGGACAGATCCCCTTTCGTTTCGGGGTTTTGTCCGCGCGAGCCTGACAGCCGGGCTGTCGGGCCATCCGGGCTTTGACCCGGCGCGCGTGCACTTTCCCGACCCCGAAAACCCCGACGGGTACGGACGGCAGATAGAGGACGCCGGAGGGATCGACCTGGCGCTGGCGGGCGTGGGGATCGACGGGCACGTGGCCTTCAACGAGCCGGAGCCGGCGATGAGCGCGGAAGAATTTTCACAATTGACCACGCGAATCGTCTCGCTCACGCCCGAGACCAGGACGATCAACGCGGCGATGGAGGCGGGCGGGGCCGTCGATCTCATCCCCCGGCGCGCGGTCACCGTGGGGATGGCCGAGATACTGGCGGCGCGGCGGATCGTGGTCTTCATGAACCGGGGATGGCAAAAGGCGGTGGTCAGGAAATTCCTCTTCGGGCAGATCACTGCCGGCTTTCCCGTATCGCTGCTGCGGGGGCACGCCGACCTTTCGGTGGTCATCACGGCCCAAGTCGCCGGTTTACCGCTCGCATGAAAAAGGAGAGGATGTCACGGGAAAATCCATGAAATCCGGACACCGGGGCGGCGTATCTGACGGGACATCCGGAGGGAGCCGCCTGGACCTCCACGTCCACACCTCTATCGGCTCCCCCTGCGCGTTCTACGATCCGCTGGACATTCCCCGGTACGCCGAGGCCGCGGGGCTGGCGGGTGTCGTGATCACCGACCACAACTTCGGCTGGGCGGAAAACGCGCTCTCACCGAACGCCTACGACAACCTTGCCGCGGCCTTCGCCGAACGGGGGCTTCTGATGCTGATCGGCATGGAGGTCTCGACGATCGAGGGAGACATCCTGGTCTACCCCCCGGATATTACCGCCCTGATGGGGGCGCTGCCCGGAGGATTCGGGCGGATGGATTTTGAGGTCGAGGAAGTCATCGGCGCGGCCGATCGTCTCGGGGCGCTGGCGGTGCTGGCCCATCCCCACACCTACCCGAAGCAGCCTCCCCATGCGATAGAGCGCTTCAACGGATCCCGGGGCGCCTTCTACAACCCGTACAACGTGCCCGAGGTGGGCGGGAGCGACGCGCACTTCCCCTGGGGAGTGGGGGCGGCGTATACGGAGTTCGGTCAACGGGTTGCGGGGATCGACGAGCTCATTCGGCTGGTGAAACAGGGGATGTGCCGCCCGGGCAGAAAGCGGCGCGAAGAGCAGAACAGCGTAAAACCATAGCGCCGGTCCGCGCGACCCCCGTGCCGGCGTTCATCCATCTCCCGGTCCGCCTAATCCTCCTTTTGCCCCCAGGGGATCACCTCAAAGAGGTAGAGGTTGCTGATCGACTCCGAATAGGGGTAGGTGATCTTCAGGAACCGGGCCGAGAATCGTCTGTCCGTCAGCACGATACGCTCGGCGTTTCGGGTGGGGTCATCGATTTCCGTGGACGAGGTGAGGCTCCTCACCACGCAGGTGTCGACCCGCTTCTCCTCCCCGGAAAAATCCCCGGTGTCCGACGCGTAGAGGCAGAGCCGGTTTTTTGACGGTACAATGTCGGGCTTCGTGACGGTCGCCACGATGTCAACGCCGTCTATCTCGTATTCTTTCGAAAGGTCGATGGTCCACTCGCCGTTCAGCGGCAGGATGTAGGGAGTCGACGGGTTGCCGTCGGCCGCCGCGCGCGACGTATACGGGTCGGAGCCGCCCGTCTCGTAGTGCCAGGCGCCCGGGGCCGTCAGGAGATTGACCTTATCGTCCGGGGCCAGGACGGCAAACTCGCCGGCGTCTTTCCCCGCCTTTTCGGCTGTCTCGAAATCCCCTTCTTCGAAATCGTCCCGCCCAAGGGAAACGTCCGTCGTCAGGTTGGCGAGATTGCCCCGAAATCTGAACGCGGCCAGCCGCGCTTTGGTCTCCCATCCGGGTATGACATCGGCCACGGCGGGGGACAACCCGACGCGCTCCGGCATGGTCACGGGAAAAGAGACCGGGTGATCGCGGGAATAGGTCAGGGGATTATATTTCTTGAGGAGACCGGGGAACTTGGCAAAATCGATCCCGTCGGGAATCTTATAGGCAACCGGCTCGAAGAAGTAGGGGATCGCCGCCCTTTTCGGTGTCCCCGGGGCGACGATAAAGAGATCCACCGCCGACACCCCGGATGTCATACGCGATATCGTGAGGGGGACGAAAAGGGAGTCGCTCTTGAAGCGAATAAGAACGGGGTCCACGGCCGCCTTTTTCTCGCCGATGGTCACGACGTCGAAGATAAAGTAGTTGATATTCCGCGCGAGGTAGTCGGCGACGACGGGCAGCTGCCTCTCGATCTTCGGCGCGGGGTTTTCGACTCCTTCGCGTTTCATGAGGTCGCCGGCCCACGTTTCGAAGGCCTCAGAACTCTCTATCCTCACGACGCTGATCGTGCGGGGGCCGATGGTGGTCTCGGAGATCGGCTGGATGCCGAGCACGGCGGGTTTATTGGTCTTCCTGCCGTCAACGACAAGCCCGATCTTCGGGGCCTTCTTTGCGATGAGGGCCTCCAGTCTGGCGAGGAGTTCGCCCGACGTCTTCTCGACGGTGGGGCGGGCGGGCACGGCAATATACCGGATGACCGGCGCGGATCTCGAAGCGGCAATCTCCGCGGTCATGATGAGGGCTTCCTCCGTTCCCCCCCATGCGGCGATGATCTCCTGGCGCGATTCGGCCAGATAGACGTATTGATCGGACATCGGGATAAGCGCCTGCCCGGCAACGGAGGGGCAGGGAAAAGCAAAGAGCGAGTGCGCAAAACGAAAGGATCGCTGATACGAACAGAATCCAGGGGGGGCGTTTCATGTTTTCACTTCTTTCGGGAGGGATTTTTGGATATATCCAAATGTATTTGTTTCTATACCTTTTTCTGAAAATGTCAAGAAAATCTTTAATTTCCCGGCGGCCGCAGGCAGCCCGATGGCGGGGGGCTTTCCCGCGTTTTCGCTCGCGACGGACGGGAGGCGCTATGAAAAACGCGCCGCCGGCCGGTGTCCGGGGGGCGTACGTATCGCCGCCGCGCGCCTTCACCCGCCCCCCAATTATTTTGACATCCCTTCAATATCATGCTATAGCCCAAGGGGAACAATACGAAAGAGGAGGTATCGCCATGGCAGAAGTTCACGGCGGGCATCTGGTGGCCAAGGCCCTCGAACGGGAAGGGGTCACGCACCTTTTCACCCTGTGCGGCGGTCATATCGACAAGATCCTCGACGCGCTTCAAGAAAGCCCAATCCGCGTCATCGACGTGCGCCACGAGCAGGCGGCCGCGATGATGGCCCAGGGGTGGTCGATAGCCACGGGGAAACTCGGGGTATGCCTCGTCACCGCGGGACCGGGTTTGACCAACGCCGTCACGGGAGTGGTGGACGCGATGGCGTCCCACATCCCGATGCTGGTGATCTCGGGGCGCAGCCCGCGAAAGGAGAACGACCTGGGCGCCCTGCAGGACATCGACCAGGCTGCCCTCATGCGGTCGATCACGAAGGCGACGTTCGTCGTCAACGACACCCACCGCATTCCCGAATATATCGCCACCGCTTTCCGTCATGCTCTTTCGGACCGTCCCGGGCCGGTCTATCTGGAGATCCCCGTGGACGTCCTGGGCCGGAAGGTCGAGCTTGATACCGTCCCCTTTTCCTCCGTCGGCCGGACGGATTACCGGCCCGCGGGCGACCCGCGGGCGGTGGCCGAAGCCGCCAAACTCCTGGCCGGCGCCAAGCGGCCGATCATCATCGGGGGCGGAGGCGTCAGGTGGGGAGAGGGCGGCGACGGACTGAAGCAGCTGGTCGAAAAGACGAATATCCCGTTTATCCTCCTCAATGAAGGGCGGGGCATGGTGCCGGACGATCACCCGCTCTCTCTGTGGGACGGCGGGCTGATAGGGCTCACGGTCGCGGCGGCCCAGTGCGACGTGGCCCTGGTGGCCGGCCTGCGCATGACCTGGCTGACCATGTACGGAAAGATGCTGCCCACGGCAAAGATAATCCGGGTCGATATCGCCGGCTGCGAGGTGGGCAAGAACATCCCCCACGAGGTCGGGATCGTCGGAGACGCGGGGCTGGTGCTGTCGGCCGTCGCGGAAAAGATCACGAAATGCGACCACTCCGCCTGGGCCAAACAGCTCCGGGAAGGGTCCGTGGCGCTGATGGCCGACGAAAACGCCAAGAAACAGGGCGACGCCGCGCCGATCCATCCGATCCGGCTGGTCTCGGACGTCTACAAGGTCTTCGGGAAGGAAGCGGTCTACGCCACCGACGGCGGGGACATCACCTATTTTTCGCAGATGCATTTGCGCGCCGGCGGGCCGGGGAGGTTTCTCTCCAACGGCGGAAATCTCATGGGGTGCCTCGGGAGCGGTATTCCCTTCGGCATCGCGGGGAAGCTCGCCCACCCGGGTCGTGCGTCGGTGGTGATCAACGGAGACGGCTCCTTCGGGCTCAACGGGATGGAGATCGAGACGGCGGTGCGGCTCAATATACCCGTCATTGTCGTCGTGGCCAACGACCAGGCCTGGGGAATGGTCAAGCACGGCCAGGAGTTACAATACGGCCGCGTCGTGGGGACGAACCTCGGGCCGGTGCGCTACGACCTGATGGCCGCGGGGCTGGGGGCCCACGGGGAATTCGTCACGGAGCCGGCGGAGATCATCCCGGCGCTGAAACGCGCTAAGGATTCGGGAAAGGTTGCCGTGGTCAACGTGATCACCGACCCGACGATAACGAGCCCCGCGACGCACCTCTTTGTGGCGGGCCTGAACGCGTAGGAAACGTATTGGGAGACGTAGTTCTCCATAGCTTCGGGCGAGATGAATAGACGAGCTTTCCAAACGCTTTATTTGCTGCGACTGATGGGCCAGTGTGGGTGGCACTGACAAGCGAAGCTTGTCAGTGGGATAAACGAATTCTACCACGGACAACCCGCCGGTTGTCCGTGCCACCCGGCTTAGCGTCAATAAGGACGACAGTAACGTCCAATCAAGGGCTTGAAACGGATGCAAACAAAAAAAGGGCGGCACGTGCCGCCCTTTTTCTCATTTCATTGATACTGGACTTACTTGAAGCTCATCGGCTCGATCTTGGGCTCGATCACGGGTGCGGGGGGCGCCGGGGGCGGGGTTGCTACCGGGCAGCCGAACTCGTAGGTGAGGGACAGGAGCGCACCCCACTCCCAGCCCGAGGACTCGTACTCCCTGACCACCGGGCCGCTCAGCTTGATGTTACGCGTCGGCACCTGCTGCCCGGGAGTGAACCCCCCGGCGAGGCCCTCCAGCGTGTAGTCAAGGTCGTTGAGGGGGATCGTGACGGTCCCCGTCAGCGAGAGGCTCAGGCGGTCCATCGGCGTCAAGGTCGCCCCCGCCGAGAGGATTAGGTCCTGGTAGGCATCCCGCCCGTCGGCCACCACCTTGAGCTGTGCACCAGAGGCGGGAAGTATCTCCCACGGCGACCGGTAGGACATCTCGTATCTTCGGTGGGCCCACCCGACGAGGTAACAGGCCGAGAAGTCGGCAGACAGCATGTCGGAGAACTTCTTCTTAACCGAAAGGTCCAGCGATGCGATATCCCGGCTCTCCGTGTCCCGCTGCGCGAACGCGGTCAGCCCAGTTGCAATGCCCGTCGTCTCGTTCTCCTGGTCATAGGCGTTGCGGAAGTCCCAGCGGGTGTACGAGAGCATGCCCGCGAGCATCGCCCACCCGGCGTCAAAGGTCAGGCCCGCGCCCGCCTTCGCGTGCCAGGTCGTCTCGTCGTTCTCGTAGCCGATATGGCCCGCGCCGTGGAAGATCAGGTCGCCGACGAAAGGTGCGTATTCGCCCGTGGAGGAGCCGCCCACACTCCAGGTGAAGTCGCGGTAGGCATACTCGAGGACGAACGGGACCGACAGTGCATCGGAGAGCGCAATTGCGGGCCGGACGGAGGCCGCGATCTCCCATCCGGAGACGTCGCCGGAGTCGAGGTCCTCGCGGTATGTCGGCACGCCGGCGGGGTCGTTATCGAACAGGGTCGCGTTCTTCCGCACGTCCCCGAAGTAGAAACCGGCAGAAACCCAGCCGTCCAGGCTAAAGTGCCCGGCCGGGTTGAACGAAACGCCGAGGACGGGCGAAATCGTGTTGTACCTCAGCCGCAGGTCGCGGTCGAGGTCGGTACGGAAATTGGGATTGCCCGCCTGGTCAGACCCTACGGCGAACAGGTCGTCGCTGAGCCACTCCGTCCGGTAGGTCTCCTTCAGCCCGGCCCCCAGCGTCAGGGCGTCGCTCAGCTTCAGGCTGTAGAGAACCGAAAGGGAGAGGTCGTGGGACTCGATCTTCTGGTCGATCGACCCGTTGCTCCGGGAGACGAAGGGCGTTATGATATTATTGGCATAGACGAGAAAGAAGTTGCCGTCGCCCCGGACGTTGCCATAGCGGTAGTTGGCGATGACGGCGAGATCCGACCGGTCGTTGAGCTTGAGCGCTACGCCCGCGTCGGTCCCGAGCACGGTGGTCAGGTACTTGGTCGCGACCTTGTTCGTTATAAATGCCGGGGCGGCACCGAAAAAGGTGAACCCCCGGCCGATGGACTCCGAAGAGATGTCCCAGCCCGAGCCGAGGTAGTAGGCGTCGTCGATGAACTCGTAGGGACAGTCGAGTTTCAGAAGCGCCGGGTTGTGTCTATAGTCCATATCCCACAGCGGCGCATCCATCCGCGGCATGATCTTCGGGGTCTCGTTGAGGACGGGCTCCGTAATGTAGACCACGTCCTGGGCCGCCGCGCCGACCGCGATGACGGCCATGAGAAAGATGGCTACTACTGAGAGAAAGAATGCCTTTCGTTTGTCCATAAAAGTCCCCTTAAGAAAGGTTTACTTCAAGAGTCGAGAAAACCCACCTGATAACAGAGGCAGTCGCCGGAGTGGTGTTAGTATGAAGAGGAAGACCGTCGATGGAGCTGCAAAATGCCGCCTCTCTCCGGGTGAAAGAGAAGCGAACGCCAAAAAGTTAGGATATTCTAATGATCACTCGTATGATAAGTCAAGCAAAATGTGAAAAAATCGTTTATGGCGTTCGTATTTCTTATGGATTCTTAGGCGAGATTGGACGGGCGAAAAGAAAAGGGGCGGTTTTCGCCGCCCCCTTCGCAGTTCGTGGGCTTAATCGCGTACTCACCTGCGCCGTCACGCCCTCCTGCAGGGCAGTCCGCCCCGAAGGCCCGTCGTCGATCCATCCGCGATCGAGAGGACCCCATTGACGAACAGATACTTCACTCCCGTCGAGTATTGATGAGGGTCGAGGTACGTTGCATGGTCGCCGATCGTATCGACGTCGATCACGGCAATATCCGCGTAGGCGCCCGGCTCGATCGTCCCCCGGCCGGAAAGGCCGAATTTTTTCGCAGGAAGCGACGTCATCGACCGGATAGCGGTGCCCAGGTCGATGAGTTTTTCGTTCAGCACGAACTCGCGTATCTTTCGCGGGAACGTCCCGTAGCACCGCGGGTGCGGCATGGTCATCCCCTTGGGCACCGTCCAGCCGTCCGAAGCCGTGAAGACGTACTCCTTTTGGGTGATCTGCCTGACCATGTCCATGTCGATCTGGAAGAAAATGCCCACGGGCGCCTTCATGTCGCAGACGAGCTCCACGTAGACGTCGGCCGGGTCCCTGTTCTCGATCTCGGCGATCTGCGCGATGGTCTTTCCCTCGTAGTCGGTGTTTCCCTCGGACATCGTGCTGATGAGGATCTTTTCGGGCGGGAGGTAGGAAAAGACCTCGCCGATCGCCCGCCTGACCTCTTTCCTGCCGTCGGCCGTCCGGTAGGCGTCCTTGACGCTCTCCCCCGACACGAGCTCATCGGGCAGCAGTATCGTAATGAAGGTGCTGCCCGCGTCGTACGGGTACTGGTCCGCGGTCACGTCAAGGCCCCGGGAGCGCGCGTCCTCGATAAGGGGAAAGACGTCGGCCGGGGTAACGCCGTTGAAGGGGGCAAGCGCCTTAAGATGGGAGATTTGTAGGGGTATCCCGGCCCGCTCGGAGACCGCAATCGCCTCTTTAACCGAGTCGACCAGCGCCCAGGTCCCGTTCGGGCCGATTGCGCCGGACTCGTCGCGCATGTGGATCGCAAAGACGCCGCCGTAGGAGGCGGCCACCCGTGAGAGCTGGACCAGCTCGTCGGTGGAGGCGTTAAACCCGGGATAGTAAGCCAAACCGCACGACATCCCGACGGCGCCGGCCTCCATCGCCTCGTTCACGCGCGCCTTCATCAGCTCCAGCTGACCGGCGGTAAGATCGGTCGGCTGGCGCTCTCCGAAAAGCTCCTCGCGGATGATCCCGTGGGGGACCAGGTGATACACGTTCGTGCCGAAGCCGACGGAATCGACCATGTCGAGCCATTTATTGACGTCGGTATACCCGTAGCCGCAGTTCCCGCTCACGACCGTGGTGACGCCCTGGTAGAGGTAGTTGTAGTTTCCCCGGAACGACGGGAGGACGTAGGCGAGGTTTTTCTTCCACCCGCTTCTTATGAAGGTCAGGTCGCAGTGGGTATGGACGTCGATGAACCCGGGCGCGACCACGAGCCCCGACGCGTCGATAACACGCCCGGCCTTCGCCGGGAGGTTTCCGACCGCAACGATCCGGTCACCGCGGATACCGATGTTTCCAACGAACGGAGCGCCGGTCGTGCCGTCGTAGACGGTCCCCCCCTTGATGAGGGTATCGTATTCCCCTTCGGCGGGGCCCCGCCCGCAGGAAGCGAGGATCCCGGCTGCGCCACCGGCCAGTGAGACGGAGGCGGCCAGCGCCGCCGATCCCGCGATGAAGTCCCTTCGAGTTACCTTTCTTTCGGAGGATTCGGTCTCTCGATGCCCGCTCTTTTTCTTCATGTTCTTTCCTCTCATGGTGTCTATTCGGCCAAAGGGGTTTACGAGATGTCGCCCAACGCCCGTTCCCGAGCGGTCGCAACCGCTATTGCGTCTCTTCTGCCGTCCGAAAGGCCTGAGCCGTCAATTCGGCCGGTATCAGGTTTTGCCTCATCTGCTCGGTCAGCGCCGGAATCGCCAGCCACTGGCCCGAGGAGGACATGACGACCTCAAAGGTGCCGTCGGGTCTCACGACCGCGGCCCCGCCGGAGGCCCAGAACATCATCCGCTTGGCGATGTCGCCCTTTACCCGCTCCCCCCTCCCGAAGAAGACGAGCCGCTCGTCGATCCCGACCTCCCGGTAGAAGGTGTAGGAGAGCCGTACCGAGACCCCGCCGTTGCGGGACAGGAAGAAGGCCCCCCACCCCATGGTCTCGTCGCCCAGCGCCAAAAAGCAGATGGGGTGGAAATGCCCGTCCCGATGGAAGCGGCAGGCCGTTTGTCTGTCGGCGGGGTCAAATCCGATCAGGGAAACGACGATCCGCTCCTTGCCGCCGTCGACGAGCTGAAACTGCCGCCGGAGGCCCGGGTAGTCCCGGTCGACCCCGCAGACGAAGCATTTCATGTAGTAGGGCAGGGGCGTCAGCCTCTCCCTGATCGCCGCGAAGTTTCCGGGAAGATACGAGGAGAGGAGCTCCCTCCCTTTGGGGTCGTCCTTCCCGTAGGCAATCTCGCCGGTGATGTAGGGGTAGGGCTGCCCGACCTTTTCGATGATCCCCGTTCCTCCCGTTTCTGTCGCCCGCACGGTCAGCGCCAACGTGTCGCCCACCACGACGCTGGCCCCGCCCATCCTGAAGTCCGCACAGACCGGAAAAGTGCGGCCGGCATTGCCGGGACCGGGGGGCAGCAGGGAGAGGAGCTCCATGATGGCCGCCATCCCGAAACCGCCGTGGGGGATACCGATCCAGCCCTCCGTCCGCTTATCCATGTCCAGCGGGGCAAGGAGCGTGCCGTCGGCGTTCGCGCGGTAGTCCCGTATGATAAATCCATCCGTTCCGCAGGCGGAACAATCCCGGTGATATACGGCACGAGATTCCATGGTCACTCCCCAAGAAAGCGAAATTGGCGCTACTTGGCTGCGTTATACGACTCGATATAGCGCTCCATCGCCTTGATCATCAATGTCAGGTTTTCCAGGTTGACGCGGCTGAAATTGTCCTTCGTGGAGTGGAACCCGCCCTCGCCGAGGCCGGGGATCCCGGCATTGCCGACGGTGATCGCGGGAATGCCCGCCGCCATGAAGCGCTGGGCGTCGTCGGTGATCTTGCCGCGGCTCTCTATCGACGTCCCGGAGACGTCCTTCCACGCGCTGCCGAGACGGGCGATGAGCTCGGGATCGGCATTGAAATATTTCAGGAATATCCCATCCTTCTCCCAGTAGACCATCGGGCCGTTCTGGGCGACGAGCTCCAGGTTGACCAGGCTCGTGGGGAGCGCGGGCTTCTCGCCCTTCCCGAAGCGTTCCCTCACGTACCAGTGGGCCCCCTGCAGCGTCACCTCCTCACCCGCGGTAAAGATGATGGTGACGTTGGAGTTACCCAGGTCGACCTTGCCATCGTTGATATCTTTTGCGAGCTCCATGAGGGTCGCCACCGAGGTGCCGTCGTCCACCGCGCCGAAGCTCTGCCGGTCCGAGGGGATAAAGATATACCCCCCGAAGCCGAGGAAGATCAGGCCCCAGTAGACGACCACCACGCCGGCCAGGACGAGGGTAACCGCCGTGACCCCTTTCTTCTTGAGCGCCGCATAGTGCTTCGTGAAGAAGGTGAATGCCGCAAGCAACAGCCCCAGGACGAACGCGAGGGGGATAAACCGGTAGATCCTGGCGCGCTGGATGTGATCCCAGAACTCGGTCTTGGAGTCATAGTGGGCCGCAAATATCAGCTCCCGGGCGGGATGTGGCACCGTATAGGTAACGATGATATTCTCGCCGGTATGTTTGACGATACCCGTGACGACGGGGATGAAGAGCTCGAACTCGACGATGAGCAGAAGCGGTAAGGCCAGGGCGACGATAAGCGCGGCCACGGGCATCTTCTTGAGGATGAGCACGAAAAGAAGGATCGCAAACGCCAGGACACTGATTCCGAGGATGAGCTGCATGTAGGGGTGCAGCGGGAACTGCTGGACAATGAACGGGACACCCCAATCGGTCAGCGTCGCTTTGATGAATCCGGCCGTTTCTCCGAGGGCCTGGCTGTGGTTGGGCCGCGGTATCGAAAGGTGAGACATGATCTCGACAAGGTCCATGGCTGCCTCCAGACGATATGCTATTGCGCCATATTATACCATACTTTCGCCGCTATCCTATCTTTTTGTGATCTCTGTTGACCGCTCCCGGCCTTCTCGTATATAGTAAAGGGGCGGGCAGTTTTTTCCGCGCAACGCCGGCCGTCTTTGGTCTCGGCGGGATTTTTCCGGATTTTTCCGGAGGGGGAGGGTATACCGCATGAAAGATTCTGCGACCCCGGGCAGCGTCTCGATCCGCGCGATGACGTCCTCAGATTATGGCGTCGTCCTTTCCCTCTGGAAGTCGCTGCCCGGCATGGGGCTTTCGTCGGCCGACGAACCCGACAGGGTGGCGGCCTTCCTGGGCATGAACCCGACGACCTGCCTGGTGGCCGAGCGGGAGGGACGGATCGCCGGGACGGTCCTCGGCGGGTGGGACGGCCGCCGGGGCTACGTCTACCACCTGGCCGTGGCCCGGGATCTCCAGGGCGGCGGCGTCGGCACGGCGCTCATGGACGAGGTGGAGCGGCGATTTGCCGCGCTGGGGGCCCACCGCATCCACCTGATGATCTACCGCGACAACGGGGCCTCGGCCTTTTACGAGAAACGGGGCTGGTTCTTCCGGGACCGCGAGATCTCGCTGATGAGCAAAGACCTGGCATGAAAACTAACGCTTGCGAAACGAACGCCCCGGGTATATAATTCTTAAAAAGGCATTGATATAGAGTCCGGTTGTCGCAGTGTCGCACGAGGGGCGCCCGCGTTTTTCAGCCTCGACAGGAACGTTACAACCCATCCCCATATTTTCTCCCTCAAAATGTCTTTCATCATGCACGGCACTGGAGGCAAGCCGGTGAACCGGTTTACTGTTTTAACACGTGATGAAAGAGAAGGTATAGTATGAAGATCATCCTTATAGAGCCCAAAAGCCCTGATGCCCATATCTTTTCCCTCTACGCCCTGCCCCGTCTCGGCACGATCCTGTTGGGAACCATCCTCAAACAGCGGGGCCACGACGTATCCGTGATGGTGGAGTCCATCGAAGAGATCACCTGGGACGCGGTGCTGGGATCGGACCTCGTGGGGATCTCGACGACCACGTCCACGGCCCCCCGGGCCTACGAGATGGCGGCGGCCGTCAGGAACCTGGGCATCCCCGTCGTCCTGGGAGGACCCCACGTCACGTTTATGTCCGACGAGGCGCTGGGCTTTGCCGACTACGTTATCCGGGGAGAAGGGGAGCGGTCGTTTCCCCAATTCATCGAGGCGCTGGAGACGGGAAAGGGGATCGAGGCCGTGCCGGGCCTTTCCTATGTCCGCGGCGGACGCACCGTCAACAATCCGATCGATGAATCGTTCATAGACCTCAATGAGCTGCCCCCGCCGGATACCTCGCTCATCGCGGGCGAAATGCTCAAAAAACGAAAATGGGTCAAACGGGTCATCCCCATCCAGACTTCGCGCGGCTGCCCCTACAACTGCACCTTCTGCTCGGTGACCCGGATGTTCGGGCGGCGCATGAGGTATCGGAACGTGGACACCGTCATCGACGACCTCAGGAAATACGACGACAAGAAGAACTCCGTCTTCTTCTATGACGACAACTTCGCGGCCGATCCGAAAAGGACAAAGGAGCTGCTGCGAAAGATGATCGCCGAGAAATTCTCATTTGTCTCCTCGGCCCAGGTGCGCGTCGACGCGGGAAAAGACCTCGAGCTCGTCGAGCTGATGCGGAGTGCGGGGCTCAAGACGGTCTTCGTGGGCCTCGAGAGCGTCAATACCGAGAGCCTTTCGTGCATGAACAAGAAGCAGACGATGGACGATATGGAGGAGGGGCTTTCCGGTTTTGCGAAATACGGCATCGACGTGCACGGGATGTTCATCATGGGCTTTGACACCGATACGAAAAAATCGCTCAAAGATACGGTCACGTTCGCCAAGAAGCACCTGCTCGATTCGGTCCAGTTCCTCGTCCTGACCCCCATGCCCGGGACGCCCGTGTACCACGACCTCGAAAAGGACGGCCGGATCATCATCAGGGACTGGAGCTTCTACGACGGCCACCACGTCGTCTTTGCCCCGAAGCTGGTGTCGGCCTACCAGCTCCAGAAGGCCCAGATCAGGGGGCACCTGCGGTTCTACTCGGTCCGCGAGGCGATCAGGCGTTTGGGCCGGTTTGACTTCTTCGGGGTGATGCTGACCGCCTACGCCAAGCGGCTCAGCAAGAACTGGGTCAGGGAAAACAGGGTATATCTCAAGGCAATGAAGCTCATCCAGTCCACGGGAGACTATATCGTCAGCATCGACCTGAGACGGACAACCGGCGACATCAAGAAGGCCGTTGCCGAGGCGATCGCCCGGGCGGCGGGCTCCGTCAGGGAGATCGGCCAAAAGGGCGCCCGGAGGGGCGTCGCCCCCCGGAGCGGGGCGCGGGGTCTTTCGGACTAGGATGCGCCGGGGGCCTGTCCGACCGGGACCAGAGGGCCCGACAGAGTACACACCATGACTAACCAATCGATGAAGGGACCTTTGATACCATGAGACGGGCCGTTTGTACCCTCTGGCTGACGATCATGATCGCGATCGCCTCGTGTGTCCCGGTCTATTGGGGAGATGCGGTCGGTTACGCCGAGCCGGTCGACCCCTCGATACGGGATGAGATCCTCACCCAGGTAAACCGTGAGCGCGAGAAAAACGACCTTCCCCCCCTCGCCTGGGACGCCGGGCTTTCGGCCATCGCCCAGAACCATGCCGAGGATATGGCCACGCGAAACTATTTCAGCCACACCGGCCCCGACGGGAGGGACGCCTTCGATTACCTGACCGAGGCGGGGATCTCCTACCGGTGCGCCGCCGAAAACATCGCCTGGGGCGACGACAACGCCAGGACGCTCGTCAAACGCTGGATGGGCTCATCCGGCCATCGAAAGAACATCCTGGGCGACTTCTCGAAGGTCGGCATCGGCTCCTACCGCCGCTACTACGTGCTCTTGCTGGTGAGGCAATAGCCGATGGCCGCGTACCGCGAGGCATCCCTCTATGTCTTTTCCGGCACCGGCAACAGTTACCGGGTGGCCCAATGGGCGGCCGACCGCGCCCGGGCCGCCGGGTGCGCGTCCCGGGTCTCGTTTGTCTCCGATATACAACCACCGGATATTAAGACCGGCCCCGGCCGGCTCGTCGGCCTCTTCACGCCGACCCACGGCTTTACCACCCCCTGGAAGATGATCACGTTTGCCGCCCGGATGCCGCGGGGCCAGCGGACTGCCGCCTTTGTCGTGGCCACCCGGGCGGGGACGAAGTTCGGCAGGTTGTTCCTGCCGGGATTAGAGGGGACGGCGGGGTATCTGGTCGCGGCGATTCTGGCCCTGAAGGGCTACCGGGTGCGGGGGGTCGCCGGGATCGACATGCCCTCCAACTGGATCGCGCTTCACCCGGGGTTTTCCGACAAAAACGCCCGGGCGATCATCGAGCGGGCGAAACCTGTGGCCGAGGCGTTTTTCGACAGGGTCGTTTCCGGCGGGCGCGCCTTCGGAGGATTCGTCAGTCTTGCCCTGGGCATCCTGCTCATCCCCGTGTCGGCGGGCTACCTGCTCTACGGCCGCTTCTTCTTCTCCAAACTATTTCTTGCCGACAACCGCTGCAACGGCTGCGGGCAGTGCGCGCGGGATTGCCCCGTGGGCGCGATCCGCATGTTCGGCACCAAGCGCCCCCGGCCCTACTGGACCTTTTCGTGCGAGAGCTGCATGCACTGCATCGGCTTTTGCCCCGAAAAGGCCGTGCAGGCGGGGCACTCGTGGGCGGTGATCCTCTATTTCATCACCGCCGTGCCGTTCGCCCAGTACCTCCTCAACCTGCTCGTTGGAGTCCTTCCCGGGGCGGAGGTGCTCAGCGGGACGTGGGCCGTGACGGTCATCCAGTACCCCTTCTTTTTGATTTCCCTCGCCATTGCCTACGTCCTCTTTTACCTCCTCACCCGAATCAGTGCCGTCAACGCCGCCTTTGCCTACACGACGCTCACCCGCGCCTACCGGCGCTACCACGAGCCGGATACGGGGGTGAGGGAGATGCGGCGCAGGAATCGGTAGCGGCAATGGCGGACGCGTTCCTTCCGGGATAGATCGGCGAGGTCGACGATTCTTGTCCGCTCGTTTTTACCATTGACGGAAGGCAACATGCCGGTTATATTCCTTTTAATCTTCGGCAGATGAGGCAAGCCATAAGTCAGGAGGGGTTGGCTGTATGTCAGAGATAATTGAAGACAAGAAATCTGTAAGACTTCTTCATCGCCGTGTTCACATGGCCAATGAAAGAACGTTTCTTGCATGGGTAAGAACAAGCATCGGGATAATGGCATTTGGTTTTGTTGTTGAAAAGTTCGCGTTGTTCATAAGGCAGATGTCACTGATTTTGGGGAATGGTACTATTGAAAATAGTTTACCCCCTTCTCATGGCTATTCACAAATCGTTGGGATATTCCTTGTCGGCCTTGGCACCTTGATAAGCCTGCTCGCGTTCATCAGGTACAAGAAGGTGGAAAGACAGATAGACGAGGATACCTATCAACCCTCATCGATCCTTCACATACTGCTCGCCGTCTTAGTCGTCGCAGTCGGAGTCTTCCTCGTAGCGTATCTGATTCTTAGTCTTTAGGGCGGATGCAACCGGCACTATCGAGTTTACCTGCACCACGCTCACCCGCGCCTACCGGCGCTACCACGAGCCGGATACGGGGGGGAGGGAGACTGCGTCGTAAAACACGATAAGAGGTGTCGGATGCTTCCCTTCGATGGGACCCGGCGAGGGAAGGCTATTTTTATCTGTTCGGTTTTCCGTTGACAAAAGCTAACAAAGAAGCTATACTTACCCTAATGACCGGCTGATGCGGTGTCTAACCGACGCCGAAAAGCGTATCATCGTCGGCGTGACGGGCAGGTCACGCCGGATCGCGAAAAAGAAACTGAAAACAAAGGAGTATTGCTATGGCATGGAGAGAAAAGAAGAAACAGAAAGGGATAAAGAATAAGGGACATGAGAAGAGTCCGAGCATAATACCCTCAGTTGCCGGGGTACTATCCGCTGGTGGCCCTGCTTTAGCTCCAGCGCCGTATAAGAAGAAGACGAAAAAGAAATAATTGCCCCCTGTGCCGGACAAGCTCTTTTACGGATCTATCAGGTCTCTCTATCAAGCAGTATCCTCTCCCCCTTTTCCCGCTCATGGCGGCCTACGCTATCTTGTATCGCCTTACTTAAATCCCGGCGGTCAAAGCCGTATTTACCTACTCGACGCTCACCCGCGCCTACCGGCGGTATCATGAGCCGGATACAGGGGGGAGGGGAGATGAGGGGGTGTGAACAAGTCATAGGTTGCGAAGGCGCCTGATGAATGAAAAAAATACACCTTTAGCAAGTAGCATACAAGAAGCCGAGGCGTTTGCGAGAAGGTATATTATCGGCCAAAGAGGAATTGTAGATTACCGAAGCTTTGATCTTAGTATACAAACCTTATAAATGCCACACTCCATGAAATGGCTGGACGATTCTCTGTCAAGCTACGGGCGGTTGGAACAGAAAAGGATCTGTATCTTTTTTCGCGTCTTCTTGAGTATTGTGAGTATTATGAGTATTGTGATGTTGCCAAAGATCTTTCTGCAATGCGGGTCTGTTTTAGTACTGGCGGTTCATGGGCTCGTGCCTGGGTGGACGGTATCTTCTTTAAAGAAGACCTGTGGAAGGACGATGCCCGCGAGCTAAAGAAGAAGATTGAGGAAGTGGGCCCTCGCTATCGAAAATGCTCGACTCTGGAATCATTAATTGTGCACGAATATGCTCATGTCTTGGATCCCGCACACACCGAAGGCGGTTACGGATGGTGCAATGGGAGCGCTTTTTGCCGGCATGATAAAGGAACTTACGGGCGATTATGACCATGCAAAGGGTGAGGCAAATGGAAAGATAATTCGAGGTGTTTTTGGCGATTGCGCCTAGTCTACACAAGAAATGTGGTGCAGAGGCAGTTGCGTGCTATTTTGAGGAGAAAAGTGGAAGGACGCAAGTAAGGATATTGGACCCTGCGATATTCAACCTTATAGAAAGAAAAGTTGACGAAGCTATCAAAAAGAGATAGGTAGTCTGTTCGTAACCCTGATCTTTGATGCTTTCTCCTACCCATAAACCAAAATCGAAACTGCTGGGACATTCGGGATCTTGACGAATAAGGATAGGTAAGGTATTAAGGACATCCTCCGGATCGTAGAGAGGATGGTCGAAGGACCTATTGGAATATTGAGCTCAGGGGACAAGAAATGAATATAGGAAGCTTCCTGCATGAGACTACAACAACGCTGTTCCATGATGAGTACAAAGTTACTCAATGGAACTTATACTCGGAACGAGGACTTAAATGTCAGAGCTTCAATAAGGTATTTGTCTGATTACTTTTCAGAACTACTACCATACAAGTCACTAAATCAACTTATAGGAGAGACTGTGTCTTGGACATGGCTACCAGACTATATAGCCTATTTTTCCCTACCATTCTTGCTGTCCTCATATAGCTATTTGACAGTAGGTATAGTAATGCTAGTTATCCTCGGCATTGGTAGTGCTTTTATTAGTTTATTCTATCTCAGATGGGTAAATATACTTTCGCTGTTAGTAGCTCCTTGGTTTATTCAGCTTGCTTACGCAGTTGTATGGGGGATTATCTTTATTCTCAATGGTTCTATTTTGAATGCGATTATAGTTGGTTTATCCTTTTCATGTTTCTATTTGGAGGATATGGCATAGTCGATACAATCCTATTCCAACTACCTATCCAAAGATGGATCATAGGAATGCCACAGTCAGATTGCATACTAAGAAATATCGGATGGTATCACGAGTAGAAAGCTTGGATTAGATATAAATAAGTGGGGTACGTTCGGTCTTGACTGCCCCGAAAAGAAGTCCGAGTAATGAGGGGGGCTATTGGCCCCTCAAAAAAATCCTTGACATCCCCCTCTCATTTCGCTAGTATACGAGTTAATCGTACACGAGGAGTATCGTAAACCCGACACCCATGAAACCCACCGACTGCATATTCTTTCAGCTGGCAAAGGCCAGCCAGAACTCCGTCCGTTTCTGGGGGCAGCGGGTCGCCCCGCTGGGCGTCACGGCGGCGCAGGCCATGGTGATGCTGTTTCTCTTCGACCAGGACTCCATCACCAGTAAGGAGCTCGGCGAGCGGGCCCAGCTCGACAGCGCCACGCTCACCGGCATCATCGACCGGCTGGAGGCCCAGGGGTTCGTGGTGCGCGCCGAGCACCCGGACGACCGGCGGGCGATCTCCGTGCGCCTGACGGAGGCGGGGCGCGAGACCGCGGCGCAGGATTGCGCAGCTCTCCGCGGAGGCAAACAAAGATTTCCTGCGCGGCCTTTCGGCCGACGACGAGGCGAAGCTGCGGGGCCTCCTTTCGGTGGTCAGGGAGATCGGCTGATTTTTTTTCGGCCGATAACTCGTATACAATTAGATTGCATAAAAGCTAAGATATTAAAACGATAGAAGGGGAGACGCAATGGACAAGGAAGAAATCAGACAATACGGACTGGACCTCGGCGCGGACGTGGTGGGGTTTGCCGCGGCAGCGGACTACAAATCGGAACGGACTCCGGCGCTTGACGACGATGCTTCCCGGCGTGAAATCGCTGGTGGTGCTGGGCTATCGCGAAAACCACGGGTCCAACGAGTCCGAAAACATGCGCATGGCGATGGGCGGGAGGCTGGGCGGCATGGACTTTGCCCTGGCCAACAACTACCGGATGACCCGCTTCATCGAAAAGAAGACCAGGACCAAGGCGGCGCCGGTCGCGCCGTCCTACCCGCTGAACATGGAGCCCCCGGTGATGGGGATGTTTGCCGACGTGTCGCTCAGGCACGCGGCCCTGGCGGCGGGGCTCGGGGCCTTCGGCCGCAACAACCTCATCATCAGCCCCGAGTACGGCTCCCAGATCGTCTTCACGGCCATCCTGACGGAGCTTCCGCTTTCCTCCGATCCGCAGGTCACCGACGAGCTCTGCAACGACTGCGGGCTGTGCGTGGACAGCTGCCCCGCGGGCGCGCTGGCAGAAGTCGGCAAGACCGACATGATCAAGTGCCTCAAGTCGTCCCAGCCCTACGGGATCATGCGGACCCTCAGGCACATGGGCAAGTTCATCGGCGCGACCCCGGACGAGCAGAAGGCGCTCCTGCGCGACCCCGTGCTGCTGTCGATCTACCAGGCGCAATTCATCGGTTTTCAGTATTACTGTTTCAAGTGCATCACCGTCTGCCCGGCGTGCCAATAGGACTATAGGAGCCTGGAACCATGCTCGAGCCGATCGCCGATTCGATTACGCTTGCCCGCGGCAAGCTCAACGGCCGCTTTCCCTACTCCCACTCGGTGGTTATCCAGACGGGGCCGCCGGGGCGGTGCTCCTGGACACCGGCTGCGGGGCCGAGGCCATCCGGGAGATCAAGAACACATATACCGATACGCGCCGTCATAAACTCCCACGGCCACCCCGACCACTCGTCGGGAAACGGGGCCTTTGACGGTTCGGTCACCGTCCACATGCCCGCAGAAGGCTTCGATTCGGGGGGAAACATCCGGGCGCTGGCCGACCGCCTGGCCGAGCCGGGGGAGCTTGCCGCCTACTGGAAAGACTGGGTCGAACGGACGATGGGATTTATCGACCGGCGGCCCGACGCGGCCTACCGGGAAGGTTCCGAGTTCGTCTTTGCCGACGTCCGTCTGGTGGCGCTGCACACCCCGGGCCATACCATCGACCACTACTGCCTCTGGGAGCCCGACCGGAAGATCCTCTTTTCCTTCGACTACGACCTGACCCCCTTCGGCCCCTGGTACGGCCACCGCGAGTCGGATATCGAGGCCTTCAAGGCGTCTCTGCGCCGGCTCATGGAGCTGGATATCCGCCTGCTGGTCTCCGGCCACCGCGACGTGATGACCGGGGGGATCAGCTGAGGGATTTGCCCGATACCTTGGGGTCTTCGATCGCCGGGAGGACAAAATCGCCGCGCTGCTGGCGGCGACTCCCCGGTCGCTGGCGGATCTCGTGGAGGCCGCCCCGATCTACGGGTCGTTTCCCTACGCCGAGCCGCTGCTGCGCTACTGGGAGGGGATGATGATCGAAAAGCATCTGACGGGGATGATGGGCTCGGGACGGGTTAGCCTCGGGGACGACGGGAGATACCGGGCCTCTTAGCGGACATGCCGGTGGGCGGGCCCCGGTGGGAGGGTCAGACCCCTTCGGTCTTTCCCTTTTCGAGATACATGGCGCTGTCGGCGGCCTCGACGAATTCCTCGACGCTCCGGCCCTCGGCCAACACGGCGATGCCGGCGCTGATCCCGATCTCGGGGACGCGCTCCCGGATCGCGCCGAAGATGCGGGATTTCAGCGCCCGGGCGCCGTCCTCAGTCGTGTTGGGCAGTATGATGGTGAACTCGTCCCCGCCGTACCTGAAGGCGCTGTCGACGGAGCTCCTGATCATCTGCTGCGTCACCCGCCCCACCTCTCTGAGCACGTCGTCTCCCTTCAGGTGGCCGTGCCTGTCGTTGTACTGCTTGAAGTTGTCCAGATCGAACATGATGAGCGACAGCGGGTAGGAGATCCTCCGGGCCCGCTCGACCTCCTGGGCGAGCTTCTCGAAGAAGTGCTGATGGTTAAACAGGCCGGTCAGGCCGTCGGTGATCGAGAGATTCCGAAGGTCCTCCTCCAGGCGCTTGCGCTCGGTGACGTCTTCGCAAAACCCGACGATGTGAATAATTTCCCCGGCTGCGTCCCTGACGGGGAAGATGCGGTCGCGGATCCAGCGGATCGACCAGTCGGGCTGGAGGATCCGGTATTCCAGCTCCCGCTCCTTGCCGAAGAAGCTGTCCAGGGATTCCTTGACGGCGTCCAGGTCGTCGGGATGGATGACCTCCCGCCAGAGGTCCGGGTTCCGGTAATACTCCTCGGAGGGACGGCCGTATGTCTTGTCGAAGGCCGGGCTGACGTAGAGCAGCTTCTTTTCGCGATGGGAGTACATCCAGAAGACCTCGGGGATCACCTCGGCTATCGTGCGGAACCTCCGGTCGATGTCGTCCTTGGTCTTCTCGGCGACGTTGCGCCGCTTTATCTCGGTGTTGAGCCGCTCGTTTATCTCGATGATCTCCGCGGAGCTCTTATTGACCCATTTGCTGAAAAAGACCAGCTTATCGGTGGTCAGCTTCATCTGCTGTTCAAGCTGCCATTTTTCGCAGATGTCGCGCGCGAAGATGAACACGACGTCCTCGTCACCCACCGTTGCCGGGCGCAGGGAGCATTCGACCTTGACGGCGTGTCCGTCCTGATGGGAGAGGGCCGTCCGGAAGGCGTCCGGGGACCCGGCGGCCAGGACCTTGGCGGAGACCTTCCTGAACGTCGACCGGGCCTCCGGCGTCAGCTGCGCGTCGAACGGATGATCGACGATCGAATCCCTTTGGCGGCCCACCATCCGGACGAACGCTTCGTTGGCCGATACCACGTCCCCATCTTTCACGACGACGATCCCGTCGCGATTGAGCTGGTAGGCCGCTTCATCGGTTGTGTTGAAAGCAGGCATATCGTCTTGATCTCGAGCTATAGAGAATGAATATAACTTCTTAGCTGTCCGGTCCATCGTGATCCTGTCGGCGGCTCAAGAGTCGGGGCGCCGGCCTGTCGGCAAGAGCGGGTCCGGGCAGGGTCAGATCCTGCTTTCGGAGTCGGCCGACTGCATGAGCATGACGTCGACGACGGCAAGCTCATAGAAGGTGTACGCCTCGTAGATCTCCGGGGATACCTTGCTTTCGTATACCCGTCTGCCCTGCTCGATCTCCTTTTCCAGCATGTTAAACAGGTTGTCGTTCCTCAGGCCCTCTTTTATCTTCTTTGCATTATAAATGGTGATATCCGAGATGATGGTCCGGGCCAGTCTTCGGGCGAGGTCGCGATCGGTAATCAATTTCATCCGATATCCTTAAAAATCGTAAAAAAATACACGCATGTATAAGGATAAAGCAATTCATGTGCCAAAACGGACAGCAGCTCCGTCAAACGGGCTCTCTTATCGTGACCTGCGCCACTATTTTGTCCTTCTTTGGGCCGATTATGTCTGAATTTTCGATAGAAAGAGGGCTCGCGATGAGCTTGAGGCCGTTGCGTTGCAGAAACGGGGAGGGTGTTGAATAATATACAAAATTATGTCAACGAGTGGATATGTAAACTCATCATGTGTGGTAGTATAATGATATTAATATCTTAGGTTTGAATGGCATTAGCGGGCGTTGATGCACACTCATTCGCAGTGTTTCATGAATGCAGCTTGCAACGCCCCGTGAAACGCCCCGGGAGGCGGCGCAGGCTCAGGGAAAACGGGTGGCGCATCGCGGGGTTGGACGTCGCGATAGAGGCGATATGGGGAGCCGGCGGGGCGCATCGGCCCCAAGCGGGCCGCAATGCTCCGTATGCCCCGTGCCGGGCGCGCGGACGGAGCATCAATCGGTCGGGAGTGTTTTCAAGAAAAAATCGACGACTCGCCGGATATACGCGCCGCGGTCCCTGAAATAGGCGCCGCAGTGATCGACATCCGGCTCCTCCCAGAGCTCCCTGGGGCAGGTCAGGGCGTCGTATAGCGCCCGCTGCTGGGTCGGGGGGATGACCGAATCTCTTCCGGACACGACCACCAGCGCCCGCGCAACGTCCAGGCGCCGCGCGTGCGCCGGGACGTCCAGCCCCCCGATATCGGACCGGAACAGTATCTTGCCCCAGAGCCGCGTGAGGGCCGGCAGCAGCAGGCCCCGCGTGAGGGGAAAGAGGCTTCCGAGCCGACTCAGGATGAGCCGGTCGGGGTCCTCGAAGGGGGAGTCGAGCACGAGGGCCCGGACGCGCCGGTTATCGGACGCGGTCAGGATCGCGATCGTGGCCCCCATCGAAAATCCTATCAGGCCGATCCGGGCCCCGGGCAGCCGCGCGGCGGCGTAGTCCACGGCCGCCCCGGCGTCCACGGCCTCTTGTCGGCCCATCCCCAGCGGCGCACGCTGGCTTTCCCCCCGTCCGCGGAAATCGAACAGCAGCACGTGAACGCCCGCCCTGCCAGGCCGCTTCCCACGCCGAGCAGGTCCGATTTGATCCCCGACCTTCCCGTGAGGCCGACGACCACCCGATTTGTCCGCCCCGTCAGCCACCACCCCGAAAGCCTGACGCCGTCGGGCGTGCTGAAGGAGACAGGCTCAAAGGCGACGCCCGTCTCGAACGGGGTGAAGACGTAGTCGTCGAGGTACGTCCGCTTCTTCGGGCGGCACAGGTAGATCGCCAGCGCCAGGGAGGCGGCGAGGTTCAGGGCGACGATGACCGCCGCGAAGGTAGCCAGGGTATCCAGGATAAAGGAGTATATCGGAGCGATATGCGTACCTCACCATCTCAGAGGAGAAAATAGCGCCCGGCAGCGCCGGGAATGAGTGTGCCCGGGACCCGGCCGCCGGGCACGGCGATTCTTCGATCCCCCCCGCGCCCGCGGCACGCGCCCCGATCGGTTTGTCACCGATTATATCACAATTGTCCAATAACGCCCGTCGGTTTTCCGGCTCAAAAAAATGACCGCGAGTAGAATTTGGCTTGACAAACGATGGGTAATATCATAGAGTTTGATTGACAAATCAATCTATATGCGAATCGTCTCGGCCCGACCTTGCTTTTATCAGAAAAGAGATGACACGCTTTATGACACAGAAACGAAACACGACAGACCAGACCGATCAGCTCGCCGAATACCCGGAAAAGACCGACCTCATCCTCGACGCCGCCGTGAAGGTCTTTGCCGATAAGGGATATTACGGCGCCCGGGTCTCCGATATCGCCCAGGAGGCGGGGATCGCGTACGGGCTTGTCTATCACTACTTCAAGAACAAAGAGGATCTCCTCATCTCGATCTTTCGAACCCGCTGGAGCCAGTTCGACCAGGCCGTGAGAAGGATCATGGAGGAGAAGGACGACCCGCGCCAGATGATACATTCGATCGTCACGTTCCTCTTTCACTCCTACAAGAACAACCCGAAGATGATCGAGGTCATGATCCTTGACGTCGCCAAGAGCACCCGCTTCTTCAACGGTGAAAACATCAAACAGTTTACGGATCTCTTTGCCCTGATATCCGAAATTGTGCTCCGGGGGCAACAGCAGGGGATATTCAAGAAAGACCTCGATGCCAAGCTGGCCTCGTACTGCCTGTACGGAGCGGTGGAGCGGATCATGCTCCGATGGATATTGGAGGATAAGAAAGGCATCTCCGACCAGGAGGCGCGGTCGGCCACCGAGATGGTCACGACCATTATCCTTTCCGGTCTTGAGCAAAACGGTTAGCAGAGGAGGGTTTCATGGATTTCTCGTTTACGGACGAACAGCTTGCCTTCAAGGATCAGGTCCTCAAATTCTCTCAAAAGGAAATAGCACCCCTGGCGGAGGAATATGATTACAGGGGCGAGTGGTGTTGGGAGTCGTGGAAGAAGATGGGCGAGTTTGGGCTGCTGGGCCTCCACTTCCCCGAGGAATACGGCGGCTCCGGGGCCGACGTGGTTACCGCGTGTCTGGCCGCCGAGGCCCTCGCGGAGGGGGGCGCGGACGGTGGGTTGACGTTGTCGTGGGGGGCGCATACCTATCTCTCGGCCGATACCATCTTCCAGCACGGGAACCTCGATCAGAAGAAACGGTACGTGCCCAAGATGGCCACGGGCGAGTGGGTGGGGTGCATGGCCCTCACCGAGCCGAACGCCGGGTCCGACGCCGCCTCCATCGCCACGACGGCGGTCAAGAAGGGGGACCGGTGGATCCTCAACGGGACCAAGATGTTCATCACCAACGGCCCCATCGCCGACGTCTGTGTCTGCTACGCCGTCACCGATAAGGAAAAGAAGCACATGGGGATCTCGGCGTTTATCGTCGAGAAAGGGTTCAAGGGTTTTTCGGTGAGCAAGACCCTCAAGAAGATGGGGGTCAAGACCTCCACGACGGCCGAGCTCGTCTTCGAGGACTGCGAGGTCCCCGAGGAAAACCAGCTGGGCACGCTCAACAACGGGTTCCCGATGACACTCCAGACGCTCGAGTGGGACCGCTCGGCGCTGCTGGCCCCCTTCGTGGGGGGGATGGAATTCATCCTTAAGCAGTCCAGCCAGTACGCCAAACAGCGTGTCCAGTTCGGCAAGCCGATCAGCGAATTTCAGGCCATCCAGAAGAAGCTGGCCGATATCAAGTGTTTCATCGAGGCGGCCAGGCTCCTGGTCTACCGCGTCGCCTGGAACAAGGATCAGGGCAAATCCATTAACCATATGGAGGCGGCCTGCGCCAAGCTCTGGGTGGGCGACTGGGGAATGCCCGCGATCTCGGAGGCCGTCCAGATTCACGGCGGCTACGGGTTCATGCACGAATATCCGGTGGAGCGGGTCTTCAGGGATACGAAGCTGGCGCAGCTCGGCGGCGGCACCTCGGAGATCCAGCGGTTTATCATCTCCAGACTCCTGTTGGCATAGGGGGACAAAATGGATTACGCATTAACGAAGGAACAGTTGGCCCTGCAGGATTCTTTCAGGAAGTTCTGCGAGAAAGAGATAAAACCGAACGCCGAGATCCTGGACAAGGCCGGAGTCCAGACAAGGTCGTGGAAATCCTCAAAAAGAATTTGAAGAAGCTGGCCGAGATCGGCTACACCGGCCTCTTTCATGACGAGAAGTACGGCGGGACCGCTAAAGACCTCGTCACCCAGAGTGTGGCGCAGGAGGAGCTGGCCAAGGTGTGCGCCTCGACCTATCTTTCGGTCGGCGCCAGCGTCGGCCTGTGCGGAATTCCCATCGCCATCTTCGGCACGGAAGAACAGAAAAAGAAATACCTCCCCGGGCTGATCACCACCGACCTCGTCGGCTGCTTCGGCCTCACCGAGCCGGAAGCGGGATCGGACGCCATCAGCATAAAGACCACGGCCGTCAAGAAGGGAAAGAGCTGGGTGCTCAACGGATCCAAGATGTTTATCACCAACGGCTCCATTGCCGACGTCGCCGTCGTCATGGCCAAGACCGACCCGACCGGCGGCAAGGGGAGAAACGTCTCCTCGTTCATCGTCGAAAAGGGGACAAAGGGGTTCAAGGCCGGAAAACCGATGGACAAGATGGGCTACCGCGGATCACCCACCGCCGAGCTGATCTTCGAGGAGTGCGAGATCCCCGCCGGCAATCTCCTGGGGGTCGAAAACGAGGGATTCATGCAGGCCATGAAGACCCTCGAGTACGGAAGGATCGGGATGGCGATGGTCTGCCTGGGCGTTTCCATGGCGTGCATGGAAGAGTCGATCAAGTACGCCAAGGAGCGCGTTCAGTTCGGGCGCCCCATCTCCAAGTTCCAGATGATCAGCTTCAAAATCGCCGACATGAAGCTGTTGACGGACGTCGGCGCGCCTGTTGATCTACAAGGCGGCCTGGCTCAAGGAAAACAACGATCCCGGCGCGGCCACCATGGCCTCCATCGCCAAGCTCGTGTCCTCGGAGACATCCACCCAGATATCCAGCATGGCGGTGCAGATCCACGGCGGCTACGGCTACATCAAGGAGTATCCCGGTCGAGCGGCTCTACCGCGACGCCAAGCTGGGCGAGATCGGCGAGGGGACCTCGGAGATCCAGCGCATCCTGATCGCGCGGGACGTGCTGGCGAAATACTAACGAGCGGGAATCGGAAGTCCCGTCCGGGGCTGCGTGTGCCTGTCTGTCATATCCGGTGCAGCCTTCCCAGATAGTAAAAAGGGGCGACAAATGTCGCCCCTTTTTCATTTCCATTCCTGATGCGGACTATTTCATCGTCATCGGCTCGAGCTTGGGCTCGATCACGGGTGCGGGCGGCGTTACCGGAGGCGTCGCCACCGGGCAGCCGAACTCGTAGGTGACCGAAAGGAGGCCGCCCCAGTCCCAGCCGTGGGACTCGTATCCCATGTCGAAGGGGCCGCCGTAGAAGAGCGCCGGTCGGAAGGCAAGGGGGAAGCCCTCAAGGCCGCTGGAGTCCCCGTCCATGTCGTAGTCGAGGTTATTCAGCGGGATCTTTACCATGCCGCCCAGCGCCACGGAAAGATGGTCCATCGGCGTGAGGGTGAGGTGCGTGGAAAGCGTCAGATCCTGGTACATATCCCGGTCGTCCGCCGTGATCAGGAGCTTCTGGGGACCAATATACTCAATGGCGTCGGTGAGGGTCGTGTATATCTCGCGGTGTCCCCAGCCGATGTCGTACCGTGCTCCGAGGTCGGCGGCCAGCATCGGGGAAAATTCCTTCTCATAAACGACGGCCAGAGACAGGATATCCCGGCGCTCCCTGTCCCGCCGGTCGAACGCGGTAAATGAGGGTCCGGCGGGCGAGTCAGGCTGCGCCAGTCCGTAGTTGTTCCTGAGGTCTCGGTGGGTGTAGGACAGGAGGCCCGAGAGGGTGCCCCAGCCGGCGCTAAACTTCACGCCCGCCCCGGCGCCGATGTCCCACCCGATGTCGTTATACTCGTACTCGATCGGCGGCGCTAAGCCATCCAGGCCGAACTCCAGCAGGGTGAACGGCGTGAAAAACCCCTCGGGGAATCCGCCTACTTTCCAGCCGAAATCACGGTAGTTGAAGGCGACAAACATCGGCACGGAAAGGGCGTCCGACAGGGTGAGCTCGGGGTTCACCTTCGCGCTCATGTCCCATCCGCTCAGCTCGGACGAGTTGAAGTCCTCGGTATAGGCCATTTCGGGGTCGCGGAAGAGGAAGGTGGCGAGGTTGCCGGTGAAGCTCTCAAAATAGGCCGAGTCTTTCTGGACGTCGCCCATGTAGAAGCCTGCCTCCAGCGAGGCGTCTATTGTAAGCATCGCCGACGGCTTCATCGATATCCCGAAGACGGGGCCGAGGCGGTAGTATCTCAGCACGAGGTTGCGGTCGATATCGGCGCTCTCCGTCCCGGTCGACCAGGGCGCCGTTGCTGACGCCGAAGCCGACCATATTGCTTTCGTACCGGTCACGGGTGTAGCCGAACTTCAGCCCCGCGCCGAAGGTGACCTTGTCGGTAAAGGCGCTGGACACCAGCAGCGACCCGCTGAAGGTATGGCCGTTGAAATTCTCTTCCGTCGACCCGTTGAAAAAGCCGTAGTCGGTTACGCCGAACCGCTGAATGTTATCGGCGAAGTCGCCCTCGCCGCTGACGCGGTTCCACCGGTAACCGAAGATCGCCGCGAGGTTCGCGCGGTCGTTGAGCTTGAGCGCAAACCCGACGTCCGCGCCCAGGCCGTGGGCGTAGTAGTCCGACTCCGAGGCCCTCCTGCTGAAGGCGGGCGGATCCGAGAAAGAGCGGAGCCGTCCGACGGCGTCAGACGAGATGTGACGGTAGCCGCCGAGATAGTAGACATCGCCGATAAACTCATAAGGGCAATCGAGGCTCAAGCAGGGCCGGGTTGTCCCTGAAGTCCAGGTTCCAGAGCGCCGCGTCGTATCGGGGCATGACTCTCGACATGTCCACAACGGTCGGCTCGGTCAGGTAGAGCTCGTCCTGAGCCGGGGCGGACATGACCAGGGCCGCCATCGATAGCGTCGTCAGGGCCAGGATGACTGCCAACTTCTTCATGTTAATAACACCTCCTATATGTGACCATGGCTATACAGTTTAAACCGCGAATAGATTTTGTCAACCTAAATAATTAGGATTTTTTAATTACTTTTACGGACGGTAATAAATAAGTATCTCAAAGGCTCACTAAAAAAGGGGCGGCTGGCGCCGCCCCTGATGTCATTGACGATCTGATACGATTACTTATAACTCATCGGCTCGAGCTTGGGCTCGATCACGGGTGCGGGCGGCGTTACCGGAGGTGTCGCCACCGGGCAGCCGAACTCGTAGGTGACCGAAAGGAGGCCGCCCCAGTCCCAGCCGTGGGACTCGTATCCCATGTCAAACGGGCCGCCGTAGAAGAGGGCGGGCCTGGCGGCAAAGATGAAGCCTCCCACTTCGCTGGCGTTCCCGTCCATGTCGTAATCGAGGTTATCCAGCGGGATCTTCACCATGCCGCCGAGCGCAATGGAGAGATGGTCCATCGGCGTGAGGGTGAGGTGTGTGGTCAGCGTCAGGTCCTGGTACATATCCCGGTCGTCCGCCGTGACCACGAGCTCCCGCGCATCGATGTATTCAAGGAAGTCAAAGAGGCTCGTGCGTATCTCCCGGTGTCCCCAGCCGATGTCGTAGCGAATGCCGAGGTCGGCCGCGAGCATCGGTGAGAACTCTTTCTCGTAGACGGCGCCGAGAGAGAGGATATCCCTGCGCTCTCGGTCCCGCCGGTCGAAAAATTCGAAGTCAGTGTTTGTAATGCCATAGTTGTTACGGAAGTCCCGGTGCGTGTAGGAGAGGAGGCCGGAGACGACGCCCCAGTCCGGCCCGGTACTTGATGCCGGCGCCGGCCGCGATATCCCACCCGATGTCGTTAGACTCGTATTCGACGTCCCCGAGACCCAGGCCGATCTCCAGCAGGGTGAAGGGTGCGAAAAACCCCTCGGCCGTTCCGCCCACTTCCCAGCCGAAATCGCTATAGTCGAAGGCGACAAACATCGGCACGGAAAGGGCGTCAGACAGGGTGAGCTCCGGGTTCACCTTCACGCTCATGTCCCACCCGCCCAGCTCGGACGCGTCGAGGTCCTCGGTATAGGCCATTTCGGGGTCGCGGAAGAGGAAGGTGGCGAGGTTACCGGTAAAGCTCTCAAAATAGGCCGAGTCTTTCTGGACGTCGCCCATGTAGAAGCCGGCCTCCAGCGAGGCGTCTATCTTGAGCATCGCCGACGGCTTCATCGATACCCCGAATACGGGGCCGAGGCGGTAGTATCTCAGCAGGAGGTTGCTGTCGATATCGGCGCTCTCCGTCCCGGTAACCAGGGCGCCGTTGCTGACGCCGAAGCCGTTCATATTGCTTTCGTACCGGTCACGGGTGTAGCCGAACTTCAGCCCCGCGCCGAAGGTGACCTTGTCGGTAAAGACGCTGGACACCAGCAGCGACCCGCTGAAGGTATGGCCGTTGAAATTCTCTTCCGTCGACCCGTTGAAAAAGCCGTAGTCGGTTTCGCCGAACCGCTGAATGTTATCGGCGAAGTCGCCCTCGCCGCTGACGCGGTTCCACCGGTAACCGAAGATCGCCGCGAGGTTCGCGCGGTCGTTGAGCTTGAGCGCAAACCCGACGTCCGCGCCCAGGCCGTGGGCGTAGTAGTCCGACTCCGACGCCCTCCTGCTGAAGGCGGGCGGATCCGAGAAAGAGAGGAGCCGTCCGACGGCGTCAGACGAGATGTGACGGTAGCCGCCGAGATAGTAGACGTCGCCGATGAACTCATAAGGGCAATCGAGGGTCAGGAGGGCCGGGTTGTCCCTGAAGTCCAGGTTCCAGAGCGCCGCGTCGTATCGGGGCATGACTCTCGACATGTCCACAACGGTCGGCTCGGTCAGGTAGAGCTCGTCCTGAGCCGGGGCGGACATGACCAGGGCCGCCATCGATAACGTCGTCAGGGCCAGGATGACTGCCAACTTCTTCATGTTAATAACACCTCCTATATGTG
>CAWELC010000007.1:0-653422 GCA_963809875.1 uncultured delta proteobacterium
TCGGTCTTGACCAGGCGCACGTCGTCGATGATATCGGTCACCACGACGGTCCCCCGGGTCTTCTGATAGATCCCGACCGGCAATGCCTCCTCGACCCCTACCCGGGCGTTTGCGGGGATGAGCCCGTCGTAGAGGTCAAACCAGTTTTCACCGGGGGGGGCGGGAAACTCGTAATAGGTTACGTAGATGAGTTCGCACCGGGCCCTCGCCTTGACATGGGTAGACTCCAGGAGGGGGCACGGCATCGTCGGCGTGCCCGACCGGGGGATGATCAGTATAAAGGGCCGCTCGTGGACGTTGTTGGCAAAATTAGTGAGGTAGTAGACGTTGACCGGGTCGAAAGAGACGTAATAGTCGAGGCTTTTGTCCTTCATGAGGGACTGGACGACGCGCAAGCCTCCCGGCAAGCTCGGCCGCATCGGGGGCCGCAGTGATCAGCTTGGGTATCTGGGGCATCGCTTCCTCCTGTGCCGTTGTGCCCGATGATGGGGCGGCGGCCGCCTGCGCGGACTTCCCGTTCCCTCGCAGGATTTCCTGTTTCAAACGCTGACGAGGAATTAGCCCGTCGCAACCGGCGATCAGACCGTCCCTTCCCGCCCAGGGGCCGACGGCATCAAACGATCGAGGCCGGCCTTTCCAGTGCCGGGATCGTCGATGACCCGGGTGTCGGCGGCAAGGTCTCCCACGCGGAATCCGTTCACGTCGACGACGAGGTAATAGACCTCAAAGGCGATGATGATCAGTCCGACCGTGGGGATCAGGACCCAGCGGAGATAGGGGATGAGATAGAAGAGGTAGATGAGGGAGTACGGCGGAGTTCCTGATCAGCGAATCCTTGAAGGTGATCGGCCCGCCGTCCGCTGCGCGCACGACCCTCAGCCCGATGATCCGTTTCCCGAGGCTCTGGCCTCCGAAGAGGCCGTCGGCGATGGCGATATAGGTCGCGCCCATCGAGAACGCCGATCGGGTAGAGGACGAGACAGAAGGCGGCACCGATCAGAAAGTCTATGAAGCGCGCCAGCAAACGGTGGGTGAGGTCAGCCTTCCTGGGCACGGTGGTCATCGTCGTCTTCCCTTATAAAGAGGATAAACGCCATCGCGGGCCGCTTGCTGGCCGGCCCCATGGCGAACTGTATCGTGTCGAGTCTCCATCCCTCCCCGACGTGCCGATTCAGGGCGTCCTCGATCGTCTCATCGGTGACGATGGTCAGCTCCTTGACCTTATAGGTGATCATCTGGCGCCCGGTGTGGTCTCATCTATTTCCGTGTCGCTTCGGCCGGCTCAAGGCTTTGTCCTCAGGCCGGGTCAAAGACCGCCCTGATCTTGTAGGTCTTGACGGCGGGGAGTCGGACGACGGAGATCGCGGCTTTCCCCTCGATATCGCCGATCGTCCGTTCCAGGTCCCCCTCGTCCTTTCCCCAGACGGTAAACCAGAGGTCGTAGTCCCCGTCCCGCTGGTAGTTGTGGGTTACCCGCGCAAACGAGCTGACCGCCTCGGCGACCTGCCCGATCCGCTCCGGCCCGACGCGCGCCGCGCATGGCATCGTAGCGCCCACGGACCGGGCATCCAGTACCACCCCGATGCGCCGATGATCCCGGCGTCCTTGAGGGCCGCAATACGGGAGGTATCGCTCGGACTCCCCGGTCCCGACGATCGGCGATATCGGCGGAAGGGTCGCCTCGCGAGAGGGAATTCTTCCTGAGATGACCTTGAGGATATGTTTTGGGTAGCGTCCACGTCGATCATGCCGGGGCCGCTAGGGCGCGGCCGACAGTTCAGAAGTAGTGCTAATACGTTCGGATTATGCCGTTTCGGGTCGTTTGTTTTATTCTCGAGGGAAGGGCCGTTTTTGTCAATGCCGGAAGGGGAGACGCCGACGCAGGCCGGACGCAGGATGAATCGGGGCTCGGTGCCGGAAGGGATGTCTCGTATCGGCGTACCGGCTCGACGAGGCGCAGGCCATCCGCACGTCCCGCCACCCGGCCGGTTCTGACGGAGTAGGCTCGCGGTAGAGGGCGGCGGCGCTGGCCGTACGCGGTCACGGCGAGCCCCGCCGGTTCTTGGAGAGCCCAGAGGAAGAGGACCTGCACGACCCGGTCTACCTTCCTCCTCGATGGTGACCAGGGGCCCCACCGCACGTGGAACGGATCGATGAAACGTCGATCGTTCTCTGAATCATGTATGCAGGAGGTCCCGGATCATCGACCTCAGACGCCTTGTCTACGCCGTCGGCGAGGTCCCCTTGATGATATCCAGGCCTTTTCTTCATCCGTTCTTCGATGAACGTCTCGGAAGTGATGGGAAGGAGATCGGGGATTCTTTCCAGGCGGATATTAGGAGCTGCAGGATCCCGTCGGGCCCCGTTGACCGAGATATAAAAAAGACCTTGAGCTTCTCATAGGGATCGCTCACGTAGTCGAGCGCCTCTTCAGGCCCGATTCGTTTCTGTCTATCTCGCTTTCCATGATGGCCAGGAAGTCCTCCTTGCTCCCGAAGTAGTTGTGGAAGGGGTGGCCTTGGAGATCTCACGTATTTGATCATATCGGAGGTCGCGGTATTGCCCAGGCCCGTACTTCCCGAACAGCGCAGGCGGACGTCGATGATCTTCTTCCTGGTATCTACTTTCATGGTGCGGTGAGCCCTCACATCCGGATCCCTAAAAAAAGGGGAGCTTGCGCTCCCCTCGTTGATTTTACGATTCTCCCCATCCCCGTGAAGGGGCCGGGCCGCCCACTAGATCCGACGGGAAACGCCCTTCATGTCCCGATCACGACCATCCGGCTTTATCTGTAGTCGAACCGATAGTATGGGTTCTGATACCGGCCGTCATATCCCCGGTTGTATCTCCGGTCGTACCGGTAGTCCCGGTATCTGTCCCGATCGCGGTAGTAATAGTAGTCGTCCCGATCATGGTGCATATTGCTCTCTACCATGTACCCCAGGAACGTGCCCAGAGCGGTGCCGATCAGGTTATTCATCCTCGGGTCGTTCGGGTTTACTCCCGGAATCGGAGGCAACGGAAATCCGGGTCCGTTTGCCAGGTTTACACCCGGAAGCGGGCCGCCGTTGCCGGGCCCCTGCACGTAGACCGGCGCCGTAATAAAACCGGCGGCCAGCACTACGGCTGTGATTATCAAGACCTTACCCCACATCATTTTTGTCTCTTTCATAGCTGTTCCTCCTTATCTCCTGCATCTTTCCCTTGATGTACTATTTGTACTTTCTTTCCACTAAGTCTAATATACTCCTAAAGGGTATCCATGTCAAGCGGCAATGAGATATTTCTGTGATTCGCATCACAGGGACAAGATAAGCCTGGCCCGTACCTCAATCGGCGGCACCGCCGGAAAGACCCGCGCGGGGAGCGTCGATCTTTCCCGTCGACGATGGTCGTCATCTCTTATCCCTCTAGTGGGCCGGGGAGCGCCGCTCCTCCGGCCTGGTGGCCGGCTTCGGCGAAGGCCGCTGGGTCTCCCTGAGCCTGTCGACCCACGCCGCCAGTGCGACGAGAAGCTCCCGTACCTTCGCCCGGGTCGCCTCATCGGTCAGTCTCCCCGTTTGGTCGAACTTCTTCTCCGCAAACGGGACCATAATCTCCGGACGCTTCATCGGGTGGGCATCAAGAAAAACAAGCGACTGACGCAAGTGGTACTGGGCGCGGGCCCCTCCCAGCATACCGATGGACGTGCTCATAATGGCAATGGGTTTCCCTCCGAAGGGGCTCGTGCCGTATGGCCGGGATGCCGCATCCGGCGCTCTAATGAGGCATCGCCGTTCCCACAATTTATCTTGACACGACACAAAAAAGGCCTATTATTAAGATGCTATAATATTATTTTTTTTACTATTCGAAAGAGCGTGATAATACATCTGAGATTGACTCACACGAGCGGCTTTCGGGCCGTTTTTTTGTGAAAGGAGGTGATGACTGCAGCAGGGATCGTGTCCGTCGGGAGCTGACTCATTCATTCACTAGACTACTGTTATTTCCACTATAGCAATATGAGGTAAGAACATGCGTAAAATGATTCTGTTTGTTTGTATCGCTCTGCTCGCCCTGTCGGCATACGCCTTCGCGGGAGAGGGGAGCGATACCATCGGGGCGTGCAAGCTGATGCCCGAGCTCCGGTACTCGTATTACGAGACCCCCGTGGTCGTCAACACCCACCCGGCAGTGGGCGACTTTGACGATGACGATTGGAACATACGAGAGCACGACGCTACGTTACAGGTTACCTACGGAGTCACGAACTACTTCGACGTCTACGCCTTTGTCGGCGCCCGCATCGCGGCGGTGAAGTCGGGCACGATCGAAGTTCCAGGGCGTATCGGAACGAACGAAGACCGCCTCACGTTTGACCTCGGCAGCAGCTTCCTGAGCGGGGTTGGGGTAAAGGGGACCTTCTACCGGGCTCCGAACGGTTTCTACGTCGGCGGTGGGGCCTCCTTTGCCTATACGTTTACCAATGACGATAAGCACTTTAAAGTCGACATCGGTGGTTTCCAGGTAGATGACTCCGCAGCAGCCGGCATCCTTTACCGGGAGACCGAAATGGCAGCCACCGCAGACCTCCACGCCGGGTGGCACTTTGAGCAGATCGGCCTGACCCCGTATGTCGGTGTTGAATACCGGTGGGTCAGAGAAGACCTCGAGGCCGAGAAGTTTGGCGCAGATAACGATATTAATAACTTCACGACGGCGGCCAGGAACCCCGTTGGGGTCTTCGTCGGGGTTGACTACATGCCCATCGAGGGGCTCTACATAAACCTCGAAGGACAGATGATCAAGCGCTGGGGCGGGAGCCTGAGCGTAGGCTATGCCTTCGACCTGTGCGGCAGGCCGACCCCTCCGCCGCCGCCCGCGCCTGTTGCGCCCCCCATCGAGCCCAAGCTTGAGCCGATGAGCTTTAAGTAACGGACTCTATCGCGAGATGCGAAAAAGGGCGGCCATGGCCGCCCTTTTTATTAGTTGCCGCACCCCCGCTGCCCAAAGCTCGCAGGTAAGCCTGCCTTCACTACCCCCGCTTTGAAAAGGCGAAGATAGCCCCCTGGATGACCCTCGTAAGGTATACGGCGTGGTCGAGCGTCAGGTAGAGGCCCCGCACCCCCGCGTTTGCCCGGCGGTGCTTTCGCGCGTCTTCTTCCGACCGGAAGAAAACCGACCTTCGTCAGAAGGAATCGATGATGCTGGGCTCGTCCAGCGTGGATCACATCCACCAGGGGGACGAATAGCCTCAGGCCGCTCTCCCCATCGTCGAGACGATAGTTCAGCTCGGTGTCGATGTCAATTCGCAGCGGCCGCCCGCTCTGCGCGCACACGGTCCTGATGACGAATGAGAGCGATTGGTCGGATAATTGCCCTTGCACGAAGGGCAGCGCTATCGCGTCGATCGCTCAGGCCGCGTATATCTGCTGCCCGGTGGTGAACGTGACGTGGTGCGGCGTCGGCTCGGCGGTCACCGGGTAGGCCCAGGTGACCTCTCCCCGCTGGTTTCTGAATAGAAAGATCATCTTCCTTTCGAGCTGGTCAACAATCGCCCGCACCCGGTCCGGGAAAGGTCCAGCTGCCCGGCTATGTAGTCCACGGAGAGCGAGGCCGCCTTTTGGGGATCTCGGTGACGACGAAATCCCGGACGAGGTGATGCTCCGGGAGAGACGGGCAAGGGTGCGGTCCGCCTGCCGGGCGCTGCCGGCCGCCCCCATCCTCATCAGGCAGGGCGGTACGGGGATAATGTAGCGCCCGAGCCCCAGGTAGAGCCTGCCCCGGGTTTTGACGACCGCTTTTTCCGGCGACCTGTTTTCCGTTGTCATCGCGCATCCCTCCGCGTATTGCCGGCCGTCCTTCTTTTCAGCACGACGGCCCTCCCGAGTAACACCCTCGGGTATTCGACCGGGACCAATCCCGCGGCGGCGGCCCGTTCCATCATGATCCGGAAGCGCCGTTTCGTCGTGTGGACGGGCGGTTCCGCAACAAAGAAACGCCCGTCCGGCGCGAGGATCGGGGATATCTCCGCGAGGAAGCCTTCCTGGTCCGGCACCTCGTGGACCATATAGAACGCGAGGACGAAATCGACCGGACCCTTGACGCCGATCCGGTCGGGACCGCACAAATGCGTCCGAATCCGCCCGGACAGTCCCGCCGAGCGCGCCCGGGCCTGGGCCATCTCGAGCATCTCGGGCTGGACGTCGGCAGAGATCACGACCCCGCGGTCGCCGACGAGCCGGGCAAGCCCGAGGGAGGCAAAGCCTCTCCCGCACCCGACGTCGAGCGCCGTCATGCCCTGCTTGACGTACGGGCCAAAAGCCTGGCCGGGTTGTGAATATAGGGGCGCAGGAAATTGTCAAAGGATTTTACCAGCCACCACGGACAGACGTGTAAACTGGACCGTGCTTCGGGTTAACTGTCTTCGTGGCCATGAGACCCTCCCATTATTGTTTAGCTACTAAATATAATGACGAAAAAAAAATTACTCCGATTTCAGCCGTTCCTGCTGGAGCGTGAGAATCGACGAGAGATCGCCGACCAGCTGCCGGAACTGCCGGAGCTTTGGGGTCAAATCCCGGCCGTAGTAATCCCTGAGCGCGGCAAGTATCAGGTCGTGGAGCTTCTCGTGGTTTTCGAAGGCAATTCTACCCAAATCGGTCAGATCCGCCGTGACCTCTTTTGCGTTACCCGGCATCGGCCTTCTTATCACCAGCTTCTTGCGGGCGAGCCTGGTGAGCATCTGTGAGACCGCGCCCTTTGTCACACCCATCTTCTCCGCCAGGCTGGGTTACGTTGATACCCGGGTTTTTCCCGATCGCCTCGATCGTATGTGTCTCTGACCGATAGAGCGGAATCCCCGTGCCGAAATCGAAACGCGGGGTGTGGACCGATTCGGCCCGCCCGATGAGGCGCGTTACCTCCTCCATGAGGAGCTCAATAGTTGTCGGTCATCAGACATGGATATAGTATAGCAGCTAAACAATATATGTCAAGGCTTTTTTCACGCACGCGCCCAAGGGGGCCGCGCCTGGCCTCTATGTGCGCCTCGGGTTGAATTCGGGGGGCCGATCCTGGCCGTGCCCGGGTCACGTGTGTCATGAATCAGACTGGAGGTTGGATTGCACGACGCATCCGGGCCGCAGACCCCTTTCTGAGGGCTGCCCCGTTATCGAACGAAGGTCAGCATCCGCGCGGGGTTGTCCACCGTGAGCGCCTGTACCTCGCGGTCGCTCATTCCCTTTCGCTTCATGACGGGGAGAACCGTCTGAAGGATGTGCGCGTATCCCTCGCCGCCGTAGCGGGTTATATGGATCTTCTGGCATATGTCCTGAGAGATCAGGAGCTTTTCCCCGAATCCCCGCTCGATGAGAGCCATCAGGTAATTGACCCGCGTCGCGTCGTTGGGCATATCGATCGGGGCGGGGGGATAATAGCTCGACTCCTGTCCGAAGAGGTCAAACTCGAGATAACAGCCGCTCTCGGCAAGCCTGACCATATCGTCTACGGCAAACAGGGTTCGATCGATGTGGCTGATGACGGTCCGGCTGATATCTCCTCCGGCCTCCTTGACAACCGAGAGCGCCTCCCCGGGAGAGCGGGAATCCCTGCCGGGATGGATGTTGAGGGAGGCGCCGGTCCGGAGTTGGGCCAAGGCCGCGGCCCGGAGGACCTTACTCTCGTTCTTGTGCATCGGATAGGTCAGCCCGATCTCGCCGACTATCCCGGCCCTGGTGCCGGTGCCGTCGGCGCCCTCCACGACGTCTCGAATCATGACCCCGGCAAGCTCCTCCTCGGACATCGTCTCGACCTCGGGGGGGTGATACTCCGATTGATACCAGCCGCACCCCATGACGACGGCAACCCCGGATTCCTTGGAGATCGCGGCTAGAAGACGCGGGTCTCGGTCAAGCCCGGTCACCGTCAGATCGACGATGCTGTCGCCCCCGGCCTCTTTGTAGAGCCGCATCTCGTTGACCGCGTCCTGTCGGCTGGTCAGCCTCAGGTTCTCGGCGTTTCCGAGGCTGTGGATGCGGTTCTTTCCGTAGTTCTGGAGGGTGATCTCCTCGCCCGTCAGATCCTTATAGGGCGGGGGGAGCAGATTGACGAACAGGTGCTCGTGAGGCTGGGTATAGCCGAGGGCGGACGGCTCGATGAGGCCCAGGACCGTCTGGACCTTGCCCTTTCGCTCGCTCATGATTACTCCTGGTGCCGCCGGAAAGCGGCGCTGCCGTAATGGGGCTACGGTTATCCGGGTCCCGGGGGAGTCGGTGTAGTGCATCCTCGGACGGTCGAGGAGCCGGCGCATACCACACCATCCGGCGCATGCACGGCCCTCTCGGGCTCGGGATAACTCTCAATGAGGGCCGATGAGAGAGGTACCGTCGGATTGTGCGTGCGGCCGGCCCGTTTTCTCTCCGGATCGGGTTTCCCGGTCCGGCCCTGTCGCGGAGTCCGGAGGCGCCCGGACGGCCGGGCCCTCGGACAGTCCCCGGTCTGAATCCGCTATTTTACCGTCTTTTTCGCCTTCGAGGCGGCCAGGCCGTCCTCTTTCTCCGATCGCACCTTCACGATGCGGTTCTTCTCGATCTCCAGGACCGTAAACTTGTAGCCGTCCTGGTGCAGCACCTCGCCCCCCTTGGGCATCGTCTGGAGGCGGGACAGGATCATCCCGGCGATCGTCTCGTAGGCCTCCGAATCGGGCAGCTTGAGGCCCCAGATGTTGATCAGGTCGCGAATCGAGGTCGAGCCGTCGATAACCAGCGTTCCGTCCTTCAGCCTCTTTACCATGGTTCCGACGCCGACTTTGCTCTCGTCCTCGATCTCCCCCACGATCTCCTCGAAGAGGTCCTCCATTGTCACGAGTCCCGCGATCGCCCCGTATTCGTCCACCACCAGCGCCAGGTGCATCCTTTTTTTCTGCATCTCCTTGAGGAGGTCCGATACCGCCTTGAATTCCGGGACGAAAAAGGGCGGAAGCATGACGTCTTTGATCTTGAACGGCTTCCTGTTTACCAGCCGGCTCAATACCTCCTTGCTGTTGAGGACACCCACGATATTGTCGAGGCTTCCGTCGTACACCGGGTAGCGGGTGAATCCCTTTTCGACGATGAACTTGAGTGTCTCCGCCTTGCTCCACTCGATGTTGACGGCCTGCACGTTCGGGTGGGGAACCATGACCTCCTTGACGTGCCTGTCGGCAAAGTCAAAGATCGAATGGATGAGATCGTGCTCCGTCTCGTCGATTACCCCCTTCTCCTCTCCCTCCTTGAGGATCTGCAGGATCTCCTCCTCGGTGATGAACGACGAATCGATCTTCTTGGAGAGCCCCATCAGCTTGAGGATGACGTGATTGGATGCGGTCAGGATCCGCACCGCGGGGTAGGCGGCCTTCGAGAAGAACCGAATGGGGCCGGCCACGAAGAGCGCGATCCTTTCCGAATACCTGATCGCCAGCGACTTGGGGACGAGCTCTCCCAACACGAGGGAGAAATAGGAGATGACCGCCACGACGATTATGATGGAGACGGCCTCGGACGACTCGGCGATAAACGCGACGGGAACGCGCCTGACGAGATCGGGAAGGATGTGTACGGCGGCCGCGCCGCCCACCGCGGAGGCCAGCGACCCGACGATCGTGATCCCGATCTGGATGGTAGAGAGGAACTTTTCGGGGTCGTCCTTCAGATCGAGGAGGTCGACCGCCCCGCGCTTCTTCTCTTCGAGCAGGGTTTTGACCCGGCTCTTTCGGGAGGTAATGATGGCGATCTCCGATCCGGAGAAAAAGCCGTTGGCAAGTATGAGGACGAAGATCAGTATCGCCTCAAGGATGAAAGTCTCGACGTTCATCGTTATCCCTTATATATGTACTATTGAGAACGCACTCGCCCCGCGCCGGCGACCCGGGCCGGGGCCGCCCGACGGCCGGCATGCCCGACCCGGCTCCCTCTACCCCGTTATCGACAAATATAACCGCCGTCGCGCCATCGAGCATATCTATACTATGCGGCCCCGGGGCAATCTGCGGGCGGTTGCGCCGTCATGCGAGCGCGGCGCCGCGCAGTGCGCGGCTCCGGGCGGTGAGGGCCGTTGCCAGCAGGAGCGAGGATCCCGCGGCGAAAGAAGATGACCGTGAGCCCCACGGGAGCCAGCAGGCCCGTGACGGCGTATGAGACCGGCTCGAGCCCGATCGCCGCGACAGCGGTAATCCCCATGATCCTGCCGCGCATCCCCTCGCCCGACTGGATCTGAAGCCAGGTGGTGATGATCACCTCGATCCAGCCGTTGGAAAGTCCGGACACAAGATTAACCAGGAGCACTACGATGAGGGGGGGCAACAGCCCGAAGATGAGGATCCCTACCCCCATGACGACGCTGGCCCCTATGAGCGCCGCGCCCACCCGGCGCACCGCAGATACCCCCGCGACCAGCGCGCCGATAAGGCCGCCCAGTCCCCAGGACGATATCATCAGGCCGAAGGAACGCGCCCCCGAAAAGTGCGTGTCGGCCATGATGCTCCCGCCGATCACCACCGGCCCGATGAGGGTAACGTTGATGGCCGCCAGCAGAACGATGACGGCCCGTATAGAACGATTGCGCCATGAATAGGCAAACCCGTCGCGTATCTCCGTCAGAAAATCACGGCAGCCTCGCGGCATCGTGCCGTCCGCTCTCGGGCGCCCGATCGGTTTTGATTCGGACGAGGGCGGCGACCGAGAGGCAGGCGGCCGCCACGCTTGCCGCCAGGGCGGCCCCGGTGCCGAAATAGCCCACGACCAGGCCGGAGATCCCCGGTCCGATGACCGTGGTGACGTAGGTCATGAGCGAAAAGACCGAGTTTGCGGAATTCAGCTGAGCGGGATCGACCATCCGGGGAATCAGGACATTTGCCGCCGGATAGGCCACGGGATCCACGATCCCCAACAGCATCGCGACCGCGTAGAGGTGCCACACGTGGACGGACCCCGTGAAGACAAGGACCGCAAGCAGTGACGTAATGATGGCGTCGCCGCCGCTCGAAAAGATCAGTATCGCCTTCGGGGAAAAGCGGTCCGCCACCGCCCCGCCGAATATCATGAAGAGCGCCCGGGGAACGGCCGCCGTCGCCAGGACCGAGCCCAGTATCAGCCCCGAGCCGGTAACCTTGAGCGCCAGCCAGGTCAGGGCGATGAAATAGAACATGCTCCCGATGAGCGATGCCCCGTATCCGAGGGAGAGCCAGCGGAAGTCCGCGATGCCGAGGGGAACCAGCAGGCCCTTTGTTATCGAGAGTGAGTCGGAGTTTGCCATCGTTGCCCAGCCCGCGGCGGACCACCGAACGGATCATATAACCGGAGCGGTTACCGATAGAAGAAATAAAGGCGTCTCTGTATATTTTGGCTGGGCGCAGATGAAATCGGAACACCCGGCCGGCCCACAACCCTTTCGGGACTTCATCGACCCTACGTCGCGCGGCTCGGGTCTGCCGGCCGTCGGGCGCGGACACCATGCCTCCGACGATTTCAGTGGTCCGACTTCGTAAACGACGTCACGATGATATCTTCCTGGGGTTTCTTGGGGTCGTCCTTGGGGACGAAGCTCGGCTCGTACTTCTCGGGCTTGCTGGCCAGTACCGCGCGGTTGAACGCCCAGCTCTTGATCCGTTTGATCTGCTCTTTCATCGTCTTGGAGAGGGGAACCATCCGCCCGATCGCCCGCATCAGGTCGTCCATGGTCAGCGCCCGTTTTTCGTTAAAGGCGTCAAAGAGGGCCGAGAGGACGCACTGCTCGATCTCCGCACCGTTGTACCCTTCGGAGGCCTTGGCCAGATCCACCAGGTTGAAACGCGGCGGGGTCCTGGTTTCTCTTCTTCAGATGGACGCCGAAGATCTGCGACCGCTCGGTGATACCCGGCAGGTCCACGAAGAATATCTCGTCAAACCTCCCCTTTCGCAGGATCTCCGGCGGGAGCATGTCTATCTCGTTGGCCGTGGCGGCCACGAAGACGTTGCCCTTCTTTTCCTGCATCCAGGTAAGGAACATCGCGAAGATACGGCCGACGACCAGGTCGCGCTTCTCGCCGCCGTAGGACCCGATCCCCTTTTCCACCTCGTCGATCCAGAGGACGCAGGGGGCCATCGCCTCGACGGTCTTGAGCGCCATGTGCAACGTCTCCTCGGGGGAACCCATCACCCCGCTGTAGACCCGGTTCATGTCCAGGCGAACGAGCGGCAGGTTCCAGTAGGAGGAGATGGCCTGGACGGTGACGCTCTTGCCGCATCCGGAGATACCGGTCATGAGCACCCCCTTGGGCGGGGACAGGCCGTACTTGGCCGCCTCGGGGGAGAAGCTCCGGGTCCTGGCCTCGAGCCAGTTCTTCAGGTTTTCCAGCCCGCCGATCTCCTGGATGGACGGCTTTTTGGCGATAAACTCGAGGATGCCGGACTTGCGGATGAGCTGCTGCTTTTCCTCGAGGACCGCCTCCAGCGCCGACACGTCAAACGTGGATCTCCCGAGCATCGCCTTGGTGAGGGCGTTCTTGGCCTCATCCAGGGTCAGCCCGGTGACCGCCTGGACGAAGAGGTCCTTCTGGGCGTCCGTGAGGGCGACCTTCATCCCCTTGGACTTGGCGAACGATTCGACTATCTGAGAAAAGAGGGCCGAAAGCTCTTCGGTCGCCGGCAGGTCAAAATCGACGACGGACATCTCTTTGTTGAGCTCAAAGGGCATCGTGAGGATCGGCGCCGTGATGAATATGGTCTTATACGAGGTGGCCAGGGCGTCGTAGGCGTCCCGCAGTTTTCGTACCAGCAGGGGGTTGGTCTCCATTTCCTTATGGAGGTCCTTGAAGAGAAACAGCGCGTTCTCCTCGATGGCCATGACGCGGTCCAGCGCGGCCAGCGGGTCCTTTGTCCCCTCGACGACCCTGCCCGCGAGCGTCAGGCCCGTCGTGGACTGCCAGACGAAAAACTTGACGGGAGCCGAGAACATGGACTTTGCCAGCTTTTCCACCAGCTTTTCCACCCGGTCCTCTTCCCAGGTCACCACGTAGATGAGGGACTGTTTGGCCGAGATCAGCTTCCTGATCGTCTCGACGCTCTTGCCCCGCTCGCGCGTTACCTCCATGACACACCGTTCCCATTAATGTGTTGCGTGATCATATCGCCCCGGACAGCTCGAGCGCCTTCTTCAGATCCTCGGCGATCATCGTCCGCTTGCTCTTTTCGATGAGATAGCTTCTGCCGGTCTGTAGATATGAAGGGAAGAACCTTTTCCCCTCGTAACAGAACTCCTGCTTTCGAATCTTATAGGTCGGTCCGCCGGGGATGACCTTCCTGCCCAGCCGGCGCAGGGCTATGCAGTTCATCGACCTGACGGCCGTGTCGCCCATGAGTAAGAAGACGGAGACGTTCGGAAAGAGCGCCACTTCCTTTTCCAGTATATGCGAGCAGGTCCCGGTCGTTTCAGGGTTGACGGCGTAGCCCGTCTTGGCGCACTTGATCGCGGTGGTGACGTAGACGTTCAACGACAGGATCTCCCGCATGCTGGTGACGTGCACCCCCGCATCGCCGAAAGCCTGAATCGTCGTCATCAGGTAGAAGGGGTCGCCCGGCGCGTAAAAGTAGTCGTGCGGGTCGGGCGGCGGTGCCTCGGATATCATGACGATCCTGATTCTTCCCGGATCGATCTCCTCGGTCGGTATAAGGTGAACGTCCGTTCGCACGTCCGAACAGGGAAAATCATCACACGAGACAGCGTCGGAAGGTTTCATTTTTTGTCGGCAGTGTCAGTCCCGGTGTCAGACCGCTTTTCCGCGGCAGACATCCCATTTGGGGTAATCATCTCATATCAACGATTGGCTTGTCAAGGTTTAAAAAGATTGACGGGACGGACGTCATTTGGTAAAGTTAAGAAATCCTTCCACATTTCTTGAGGGCCGCCCATGACCGCGCAGAAGAAGATCGCCCTGATCGACGGCAGCTCCTACATCTACCGGGCCTTCTACGCGGTGAGGGGGCTTGCCAACTCCAAGGGTTTTCCGACCGGGGCCGTCTACGGCTTCGTCGGGATGCTTCGCAAGGTCATCAACGATATCCAACCCGATTACGTGCTGGTCGCCTACGACGCCAAGGGGCCCACGTTCCGCCACGAGATCTTCGCCGGAATACAAGGCCCACCGCCCCGAGATGCCCGACGACCTAAAACCACAGATCGGAAAGATCAAGGAGGTCGTCGCGGCCTACAATATCAAGAGCCTCGAGGTGGCCAGGGACTGGAGGCCGACGATATCATCGCCCAGGTCGTCAAAGAGCTGCCCCCCGGTGTCGCCGCGGTCATCGTGACCGGCGACAAGGACATGGCCCAGCTCGTCTCGGATCGCGTCACCCTCCTGGATACGATGAAGGACCGGGTCACCGACAAGGCCGCGATCCGGGAAAAATACGGGACCGAGCCGACGGGCCTGGCGGAGGTCTTCGGGCTTGCCGGCGATTCCTCGGACAACATCCCCGGCGTCCCGGGCATCGGGGAAAAGGGGGCCGTCGAGCTCATCAAGAAGTACGGGACGATCGAAGAGCTCCTCCGGCACAAGGACGACTTCACCGGTAAAAGGCGCGAGATCCTGGAGCGGCACGGCGATCTGGCCCTCCTCTCAAAGCGGCTCTTCACCCTGGACCACCCGGTGGCGCTGGACGCGGATCTGTCCTCCATGGAGGTCAGGCCCCCCGATACCCAGCGGCTCAAGGCGCTCTTTACCGATCTCGAGTTTCACACCTACCTCAAGGAGCTGGAGCGCCCGGGGGCGGGGATTGCCATTCCCCACGAGACGATCGCGGACGAGGAGGCGCTGAAGGCCCTCATCTCCCGGGCGTCCGGGGCCGCGATGCTCGCGGTCGATCTCGAGACGACCTCTCTTTCCCCCATCGACGCCGATATCGTCGGGGTATCGCTCTGTTTTGAAGACCGGAGCGCTTACTATATACCGCTGGCCCACCGCTATCTCGGCGCACCCAGACAGCTCGACCTCAAGGAGACGCTCTCGGCCCTGGAGCCCCTGCTGACCTCTCCCGGAGTCCCCAAGGCCGGCCAGAACATCAAGTACGACTACCTCGTCATGAAGAACCACGGGGTCGAGATCTCGCCGGTGGCCTTCGACACGATGGTCGCCTCGTATGTCATCAATCCCTCGCGGCGCACCCACAACCTGGAGACGATCTCGCTGGAGTACCTCGGCCACCGGCCCATCAGCTACAAGGAGATCGCCGGAGAGGGCAAGAAACAGGTCACGTTTGACCGGGTGCGCGTGGAGGATGCCTCCCGCTATTCGGCGGAGGACGCCTACCTCACCTATCGGCTCATCCCGATCCTCGACAGGAAGATGGAAGAGCTTTCGCTGAGCCGGCTCTTCGGGCAGGTCGAGATGCCGCTGGTCATTGTCCTGGCCGAGATGGAAATGACGGGCGTGAAGGTCGACGAGAGGGCGCTGGCCGCCCTGTCGCAGGAATTTACCGAAAAGCTCGTCTCGCTCGAACGGGAGATCACGAGGGAGGCCGGTGAGCAGTTTAACATCAACTCCACCCAGCAGCTTGCCCGCGTCCTGTTCGATGGGCTGGGCCTGGGGTCCGCCCGGAAGACAAAGACCGGCTTTTCCACCGACAACGACGTCCTGACGGGGCTCGCCGACGCCCACCCGATCATCCCCCACATCCTCGAATACCGGACGCTCAGTAAGCTCAAATCGACCTACGTGGACGCCCTCCCCCGGCTTATCAACAAGAAGACGGGGCGCATCCACACCTCCTACAACCAGACCGTCGCGGCCACGGGGCGCCTCTCGTCTTCGGACCCCAACCTCCAGAACATCCCGATCCGCACACCTGAGGGACGGCGTATCAGGGCGGCCTTCGTGCCCGCCGACGGGTGCGTGCTGGTGAGCGCCGACTATTCGCAGATCGAGCTGAGGCTCCTTGCCCATTTCTGCGGGGACCCGGCGCTGGCCCAAACGTTCTTCGACAACGAAGACATCCACAGAAGCACCGCGGCCCTGATATTTTCCGTCGATCCCGCCGATGTGACTACCGAGATGCGCCGCAAGGCCAAGACCATCAACTTCGGGATCATCTACGGAATCTCCGCTCACGGCCTGGCGCGGGAGCTCGGTATCCCCCACGTGGACGCCAAAGAGTTTATCGAGACCTATTTCGCCAAGTTCGCCCGCGTCAAGGACTACTTCGAACAGGTCATGAAGAAGGCCGAGCATGACGGCTACGTCACCACCATTATGGACAGAAGGCGCTATCTTCCCGAGCTCAAGAGCTCCGACCGCAACGTCAAGGCCTTTGCCCAGCGGATGGCGGTCAACACCCCCATCCAGGGCAGCGCCGCCGACCTTATCAAGATGGCGATGGTCAACCTCCGGCGCAGGCTGGACAAAGAGGGATTGAAGGCCAGGATGATCATGCAGGTACACGACGAGCTTGTCGTCGAGGCGCCGGCGGACGAACAGGAGCAGGTCTGCTCGATCGTGAAAGAGGAGATGGAGGGGGTCATGAAGCTGAACGTTCCGCTGCGCGTCGATATCAACAGCGGAAAGAACTGGTCCGAGGCGCATTAATCACCCCAAACATAGAGGCGTTTTTTAGGGCCCCGACAAGGATGAGAGGATATTCCATGCCCACCGAAACCCCCGTCACCTTCCCGTCCGGCGACGTCACCCTCGAGGGGCGGCTCTCCGTCCCCAACCCTGCCGCGCCCGCCGTCGTCATCTGTCACCCCCACCCTGCCTACGGGGGCAGCATGGAGAACAACGTCGTCTATGCCGTGCGCGACGCGGCGACAGGTCTCGGCCTGACGGCCCTTATCTTCAATTTCAGGGGCGTCGGGAGGAGCGGAGGGTCGTCGACCGGGGAGCTGACCGACGCCCGGGACGTGGGGGCGGCGACCGATTTCATCGCCGCAAAACCCGACCTCAGTCCCGCGGCGATCTACCTGATCGGCTACTCCTACGGCGCGTGGGTCGGCATTTTTCACGCCGTTTCGGACGCCCGCATCGCCGCCTGGGTGGCGATTTCTCCGCCGACGGGGATGTTCGATTTTTCGTATCTGAAGGCAAGCCCCGTGCCCAAGCTGATCGTCTGCGGCGACGCGGACGACTTCGTGTCCATGGACGAGCTGGACCGGGTCTACGACCGGCTCGCGGAGCCGAAGCGACGTACCACCATCCACGGGGCCGATCACTTCTACTGGGGGCATGAAAGGAGCCTCGCTGAGGAAGTGGGGGAATTCCTGAAAGAGACGACCGACGAGGTCAATAGGCAAAGGTCCCGGGGATGATGACGCGCGGATCGCTCACTATCGAGATCTCGTCTACGACGGAGTGGAGGCCGCCGACTACGTCTGCCCGATGACCGTCTTCGAGAAGACCAAGAAGGAATTACGGGGACACGTACCTAATTCGTTAGACCTTACGTTAATACCGAGAAGGTTGAATTAGGTACGTGTCCCCGTAATTCCTTTTGTTATCGGTACAAAAAAACCTCCCATCGGGGAGGTTTTTTTGTTATATATCGGAGAGAGGCCTATTACGGCCTCTGGCCTTCTCTCTTCTTCCTGTCGACGATCGTCTTGATGAGGACCAGCATCGCCAAGAGCGACCCGACGTCCCCTGACTGGCCCGAATGGTTGCCGTCCTCGTCGCGCCCCATGATGTCGTCGTAGATCTCCAGCACGCGCGGGTTATTCGGGTCCATTCGAAGGGCCCGGGTGATCTCTTCCTTGGCCTCCGACAGCCAGCCTTTGTCGGCCATCGACAGCGCGAGGTATGCGTGCGCCATCGGGTCATCCGGGTCGACCTGAACCAGGTAGTTGAACGTGGTCATCGCCTCGTCGATCATCCCCATGTGCCCGTAGCAGATGCCCAACTGAAAGTGCCAGTCGGCATCGGTCGGGCACTCCTTGAGGTAGGTCGTGATCTCTTCGGCGGCCTCCTCGAACATCCCCAGGCTCATGAGGCAATAGCCGAGCCGGGCGTTGAGGTAACTGTTCTCGGGGTCTTCGATCAGGATCTTGCGGTAGTGGGCCACCGCCTCGGTGAAACGCTCCTCTTTCTCGAGGAAATGGCCGAACGAGATCCGGGCGTTGATGCTGTCCGGTTCGAGCTTGAGGGCCTCCGAGATGAATCGAGCGGCAAGATCGTTTCGCTCCATGGTCAGCGAGGCGTCCGAGAGTCCGGAGAGAATATCGGCGTCTTCGGGGCAGAGCTCGTTTGAGACGGAGAAGTAGTAGAACGCCTCTTCCCCCGCCCGGTCGTTGAGGGCGCAACACCCCATGAAGTAAAAGATATCCGGCTCGTCCGGAAATTTGGTCGACGCTTCTTTGAGGAGTGCGAGGGCCTCCCGGTAATAGTTGAGGTCCATCAACTCTTTAGCTGCTTCCAATACGCTGTCGACTTCGTCCATGTGTCATTACCCCCTTCGGGGACTTACGCTAAAAAAAAGGGGTGAAAAAACCACCCACTCAGTTATTCTAACTGTCCACGCACCGGAAACGATTATTGACGCGTGATGAGGTTTCGCTTCTTGTCTCCCTTGTTTCCTTAGGTTAATTATAGCATACCCAATACAAAAAACAAGGATATTCTTACACCGGAATCCACAAAACCATGAGATCCGAAAAGAGGATATCGCTTTTTTCGAGGGTGATGGTGACCTCTTCGATAGCGGCGGCTGCATCCTTATTCCTGCTGCTGATTGCGGCGACCTCCTTGTTGAGCTCTTCGGTGAGCTGGGAGAGTTGCGCGTTGAGCTCGTGGATCTCGGCCTCGGAATCCTCCATTCGTGCCTTGGATTTAACCGTCATCATCCTCTTGCTCGAGGCCCTGGTGATGCCCGACAGGCCCCTTCTGCCGAAGACGAGCCCCAGGACGGTCGCGCCGGCCGATATCAGCTCGTCTTTCTTGCGCTCCTGATAGTCCATTTCCTGGAGCGTCTGCTGGCGCTCTTCCTTCTTTATCCTGGATTGCAGCGCCTCGATCTTGGCCCTGTAGTTCTTCGTGATCTTTTCCGCCTCCGTTTCCGCCTGGTCTTCGGCGACGGCCGCGGCCCTGACCAGGAAGGCCTCTTTCGTCTCCCCGATCGTGGAAAAGAGGGAAAGCGCGGGGCTCTTGAAGAGCTTCAGGGAAAGCGAGGCGTTGATATAGCTCACGAACTCGGCCGAGAGCTTCTTTGCCCCGTCTTTGGAGGTCAGCCATTCGGGCAGCGGGGCAAATCCGGTGACCCGCTCGCGGGCGACGGGGATATCCTCGAGGAAGCCGGGGTCCTCGCCCAGCTCCGTAGACTTCTCCCATCCGGGGAGTGCGTCGGTGAGGGGAAAAAGCGCCCGGGTGATCGTCTGGGTTACGGCGAGCTTGGCCGCGGGATCATCGAATTTGGCCCGGGCCTGGGCCGCCAGGGCGGGCACCAGCCGAAACCCCGCGTCGCCTGCCGTCTTATCGAGGGGAACGAGCCGCGAAAAGAGTGGGTAGGCGGCGCTGCCCGGGGCTATGTATCGGTTCTTCAGGCCGACGGCCGGCGGCGCGGCAAGGAGCACCGCGTCGGGGGTGGTGGCGGCCGCTTTCGGTCTTTGGGGGGTTGAGGGCTCCTGTCCTTCGGTCGGTGCCGCCCCAAGGACCGGCGCCGAGGGGAGGTCCCTGAGCCGCTCCTTTCCGATCGGGCCCCGCAGGTAGCACATGGCCCAGCGGGTACGGAAATAGGTGAGCGTGTCCTCCCGCACGCTGTGGAGCAGAAAGACGCGGGGCGAAAGGGCCGAGATCATATCGTCGATCTTTGCGGGCGGCACCCCGCCCTTGGACGCCGCGGTCAGGCCCTCGACGACCCGATCCTTGTCGTTCTTCGTCTGGAGGCGACCGATGAACCAGGTACCGGCGTTGGTCAGCGCCTTGTAGTCGATGTCCACCGGGTTCTGGGTCGCCAGCACCATCCCGATGCCGTAGGCCCGGGCCTGTTTGAACAGGGTCATGATCGGCTTCTTGGTGGGCGGGTCTTTCGGATAGGGCGGCAGCAGGCCCACGGCCTCGTCGATATAGACCAGCGCCCTCAGCCGCGCCGAGCCCTGTTGCGCCCGCATCCACGTGACCAGGCGCCAGAGGAGGAGCGTGACGAAGAACTCCCGCTCCGGGTCCGAGAGGTGGGAGATGTAGAAGACCGACACCCCGGGCTTGCCGCCCCTGGGCTTGAAGAAGAAGTCGATGTCCAGCGGCACCCCCTTTCGCCACCCGGCAAACGAGGGCGACGCGGCGACGTTGTTGAGCGCCATGGCCAGTTTCATCCGCTCGGCGCGGGGGTAGAATCCCTCCAGCTCGAAGACCCCCACCCTTTTCAGCGGCGGGTCCTGGATGAAGGTGATGATCTTTTCGAGGTTGAGGTCCTGCTCCCGCGCCCAGGAGTCCTCCCAGATCTTGGAGAGCAGGATGTGCTCCCGGCTGGTGATGGGATCGGCCTCGATGCCGATCAGCGACAACAGCGCGGAGACCGACCCGGTGATGAGCTCGAGGACGGCCTCCTCGTCTTTACGTATCTCACCCCGCGGAACCGCAAACGAGTTGAGCACGTTGATGGGGACCGACGCGGTGCTCCCGGGGGTATAGACGACAAAATCGGCCGCCTCCTTGTAGCGCTTGATCCTCTCGGCGTCGAGCCCCCAGTCGGCGAGCCCCTTCTTCCATGTTGCGGCGGTGTCGGCGGCAAACTCCTGGACGCTCTTATCCTTGCGCTCGGCCTCGGCGGGGTCGATCCAGGGCGCGAAATCGGCGGGGGTAAGCCCGGGAAACGAAAGGAGCAGATTTCCCATTTCCGCCTTGGGATCGATGACCAGGCACGGGATTCCGGAGCTGATCGCTTCCTCGAGGAGGTCGACGGCAAGGCCCGTCTTGCCGCTGCCGGTCATCCCGACGATAACCCCGTGGGTCGTCAGGTCGCGGCTGTCCATCAGGACGGGCTTGTCGGTCAGCTCGTTCTTTTCGGGGTCAAAGACCCTGCCGAGGTAGTATTTCTCTTCAGCCATGACTGGTTCCTTATAACGGCGATAGAATGTTCTATATGTAAATACGAGTGCGTGTCGTCATCGCGGGCTCGCTCCGCCGCACCGGAAAGGTCGGACACTCCCGGCAATCAGTGAGACCGAGGGCACGCGCACACCTGTGGGTGACCGTAAGAAGTATGACGTCGCTTACTTTACCGCCGGTTTGACAAAATAGGCCGATATCTTTTCCATGTGCGCCAGGATCTCGTCGGCAAGCGCCCCCTCGGCGACCGCCGGCTGAAAGCCGCACGTCACGGGGATCATCTCGTACGATTTCACCCCGTCTCTGGTCAGGGTCAGTTTCAGGATGATGCTTCTGGTCTTCCAGATCGAGTGTTCGGTTGTCTGGTGGTAGGCGAAATTTCCCAGCGAATAGATGATGAAGGCGCCGTTATAGCGCTCGATGCCCTGGGGGACGTGGGGATGCCCCCCGAGGATGATGTCGGCGCCGGCGTCGACCATCTCATGGGCGAGCTTTACGATCTCGTCGGCGGGCCGATCCTGATACTCGGCCCCCCAATGGGCCGCCACGACCACGAGGTCGACGTCCGGTTTCGCCTTCCTGATGGCCGCACCCAGGCGATCCATATCGGCCCAGGCGGTATAGGTAAAGGCTTCGTGCTCGGACCCGCCGAAATTGAAGATACGGGTGGCCGAGAAGAAGGCGATCCGGGTGCCTTTGACCTCTATGATCGCCGGGGCAAAGGCGGCGTCGAGATTCTCGCCCGTGCCCGCGTGCTTGATGCCGACCTGATCCAGGTAGCCCGGTGTCGAAAGCAGCGCGCGTTTGCCGAAGTCCCAGACATGGTTGTTGGCCAGCGACACCACGTCAAAGCCCGCGTCGGCCAGCGTTTCGGCGGCGATCGGCGGGGCGGTGAAGAGCCAGGTGCCGTTTTGCGTAATACCGTTCTGTTCGGAGATGGTGCTCTCGAGGTTTCCGAAGGCGATGTCGGCCGCCGAGATGATATCCCGTGTCTTCTCGAAGGCGTAGTCCACGTCCCCCGAGAGGATGATTTGCCCGGCCTTCCGCCCCAGGTTGATGTCGCCCACGGCGATCAGCGTAATCTCGGGGGGACTGATGCCCAGCGAGCCCTCGGCATCGGCCACCGGCCTCATCTCCCGGCCGAGGCCGCTGCAGGAAAAGAGACTCCAGATAAGGAGCGAACCGAGACAGCAGAAAATGGCGCGCTTCATATCGCCTCCGTGATTGTAACGGCTACCCCGTCGAGAAACTCTCGCTTGACACGACCCCCCAAACGCCCTACAATAGTAACAGATAACCTTTTTAAAAAAAAGGTTTTTTCTTACCCGGCCGTCGTCCCGGCGCCCGGGCAACGAGGGAAAGAAGGAAGATTGCGTACTACTCAAATCCGTTTCAGAAAGGCGAACGAATCACCATGAAAAGAAAACATCATTCCCGAATCGGCGTAGTTTTGTTCCTGTTGCTTGTGGCTCTCGGCGGGTGCGCCACCGTCCCCGTGGAGACCGCTCTCCCACCCTATACACCGTTGTACGGCGTTTTCATCAACTACATCATCGACCAGGGCCTCGAGACGCTAGTGCCGACACTCCCGGCCGAGGCCCCCGCGAATCTCCCCCCCTACTGGCATGCGCTTATGGACGATGGTGTCCTCACCGTTGCCCTGTGCGTCGGCACGGAGGACCTGGTCAATAAGATCTATGACGAAAAGGGAGGGGGCGGCGTCCTGGACGTCAAGGTCAGGGACGCCAAGATCCCGGTGACGATCTACGGTAAGAAGATCATCATCGATGCGACGGTGGTGACCACCAAGGAACAGCTGATCAAGGCCTTCAACGAGCGGGAGGTTATCTTCGTCTATTCGCATTCCCGCTACGGCAACGGCTGGGCGCTGCATGAAGAGGGGCTGGACGACCCGTTCAAGATGCAGGCCGACACCATCAAAATCCCGAAAAACCAGATGCACGGCTATCAGGGCCAGATCATCGGTGAGTCGGGGGGGTACTACCTCCTGAAGGCAAACACCGAAGATCTGGACAAGGTCGTGCCCTACCCGGGCTATCAGCTTATCGTCGGGCTCTCCTGCACCAGCAAGGGACAGTTCATGAAGGAGCTGGTCAAGATGCGCGCGGGAAACCCATCGACGATGATCCTGACGACCAACGCGGGAGGGTTTCTGGAGATGCGCTTTACGATCTTCAAGCGGTTTCTGACGGGGATCCTCGCGGGGGAGGATATGAAGAAGCTCGTCTCCGGCATGAACGATACCTGGCAGAAGGTGCCCGACGTATTCTTTGAGATATATAAGATCCGTACCAACGTTAAGGCCTATCGAGTAATCGATTATTCGTATGACGACCTTAAGTAACGGGAAGTGAGACATGACGCTGATGAACGCGCAAACCTACGAGGAGAGCCTTCGAAAGCTCAACCTCGTCGTCTACCTGTTCGGCAAGCGGGTGAAAAACGTCGTGGACGACCCGATCATCCGGCCTTCCATGAACGCGGTGGCGGCCACCTACGATCTGGCCCACCGGCCCGAATACGCCGAGATCATGACCGCCACGTCCCATCTCACCGGGAAGCAGATCAATCGCTTCACCCATATCCACCAGAGCACCGACGACCTGGTCAAGAAGAGCAAGATGGGAAGGCTGCTGGGGTCGTACACCGGCTGCTGCTTTCAGCGCTGCGTCGGGATGGACGCTCTCAATGCGCTTTCCATGACGACGTTCGATATCGACGACGAAAAGGGCACCGAATACAACCGGCGCTTCCTGAAATACCTGGGGTACGTCCAGGAAAACGACCTGACCTGCGACGGCGCCATGACCGACCCGAAGGGCGACCGAAGCCTGCCGCCCCACCGGCAGCCGGACCCCGACGCGTTCCTGCACGTGGTCGAGGAGAAGAAGGACGGTATCGTCGTCCGCGGGGCCAAGGCCCACCAGACCGGCGCGGTCAATTCCCACGAGATCATCGTCATGCCGACCCTCTCGATGAAGAAGGAGGACGGGGACTACGCGATCTCCTTCGCGCTGCCCAGCGACACCCGGGGCATCACCTACATCATCGGACGCCAGTCCTGCGATACCCGAAAACCCGAGTACGGGACCATCGACCGGGGCAACCTCGTCTTCGGCGGCCACGAGGCCCTCGTCGTCTTCGACGACGTCTTCGTCCCCTGGGAGCGGGTCTTCATGTATCGGGAATATGAATTCGCCGGCGAGCTCGTGGAGCAATTTGCGTCCTATCACCGCCAGAGCTACGCCTGCAAGGTGGGGGTGGGCGACGTGCTGATCGGCGCCGCCCAGACGATCGCCGAGTATAACGGCATCGACAAGGCGTCTCACGTTCGCGACAAGATCATCGAGATGAATCACCTGAACGAGACCCTCTACTGCGGCTGCATCGCCTGCGCGGCCGAGGGGAGCCGCGAGCCCTGCGGGACCTACTACGTGGATACGCTGCTGGCCAACGTCCACAAGCAGAACGTGACCCGATTCCCCTACGAGATCGCGCGGCTCGCCCAGGATATCGCCGGCGGTCTGCTGGTGACGCTGCCCTCGGAGGAGGACTTCAGGTCTCCCGAGGTCGGGGAAGTGGGTAAAGAAATATTTCAAGGGCCGCGCCGACGTCCCGACCGAGGACCGGATGCGCATACTGAGGCTCATCGAGAACCTCACCATGGGGTCGGCCGCCGTCGGCTATCTCACCGAATCGATGCACGGCGCCGGCTCTCCCCAGGCCCAGCGGATCATGATCTCCCGGCTTGCCGATATGGACAAGAAACAGAAAAGGGCCAGGGAGCTCTGCGGCATATCCGAGAAAACGTGAAGGGATAGTCAAGAGTCAAGCTGTTTGACTGCGTCGTCCGGTATACCGAATTCTCCTGCATATATTGAGTGATCCGCTGCCTTCATCAACGCGTAAACCCACGGTTAATCAGCCCTATTCTGGCTCGGTCCAGGCCGACTCGAAAGGCGACCCGTTGGGATAACGGCTTCTATCACCGCCTTTCATGGCATGGCCCAAATTCTACGAGTTTCGCCTTTTTCTGTTCACGGACATACTCCGGTCTCCCGTCGCCGGAAAGACGCTTGCTCATGTCGGTTTACGTAAGAAGTACGGATGACGGTCCCTGCTATCAGGCGGGGAGAGCAGACTATATCAAATCCCGATGGGGATACCCTCATCGTAGCCAATGATGTTCTGGTAGTGCTCGGAAATACGGCGGCCCTTCCCGCTGCGGAGCTCCTGTTGTTCACCACTGACGGGGAAAAGGATAAAAAATGAGTCTCATATATCAGTTAATCGTCGGCACGTTGCTGCATTTGAAGAGGACATGCCCTAACTGCAAAAGGGACCAGATCGTCCCGGCAGGCAAGAAAAACGATGCGGTGCGATGTAAGTTCTGCGGTGAGACTATCCCTCCGCCGACTGCCCCCAACCGGTAGGGCTCCCCAACGGTCTCCCGCGCCGGTTGGGCATGTCCCGTCGCGGCCGATTGAGGCGCACGGGAACTAGAGCCGGTCGAGCTCTTTCAGCACCTCGTCCAGCGCCTCGTAATTCTCCGCATTCTTGTAGAGCTGGGCCGCGTCCATCAAGAGGTAGCGCGCCTCGTCGATCCGGTTGTCCTCCACTAGCAGCCCTGCCAGCTCTCGCATGACATTGGCGGTATCGTTTTGTCCCACCTCGTCGACCCGATCCTTGGCGTAGGCCAGCGCTTCGAAGTAGGTCGCGATCGCCTCCTCCCGGTTGCCGGAGAGATAGTAGCCTCGCGCGATATACGGATAGACCGAAAAGGCGCTGTAGGTATAGCCCGCCTCATTGAAGAAATCCCTGGCTTTCTTGAATTCGATAATAGCCAGGGCGAATTTCCCCTCGTTCATGAGCGCCTTGCCGTAGTTAAGGGACGCGTCGGCGTCCTCGACGGCCGGGATCACCCTGACACACGAAACGGCGATGACCGCCAGGGCGCATATAAGCAGAACTCGTCTCTTCATAACACTACCTATACCTCAAAGAGATCAAAGATAAGATTCTCCAGGTCCATGAAGAGGAGCCGCCCGCTGATGGCCTCCCCCCTATTGGTCAGGAGCTTGATCACCTCTACCGTCTGGAGGTTTGCCACCGCACCGACGACTCCCGGGAGGTTACCGAGGGAGACCTCGACTCCCCTTTCGGGGAGGTCCCGGCGATCCCCAAAAATCGCGGCGAATCCGCCCGCCTCGGGCCGCATCGTGGCGACCTGGCCCACGAATCCCGCGACCGAGCCATGGACGAGCGGCACGCCGACAAGCGAGGCCGCGTCCGAGAGGGCGAAACGCGACGGGATATTGTCCAGGGCGTCGACGGCGACATTGCACCCCCGCAGTATCTCTATGAGCTCGTCCCTGCCCACCCGCCGGTTGACCGGAGTCACCAGGACCGCGCTGTTGATCCGCCCGATTTCCTGTGCCGCGGCCTCCACCTTGGGAACGCCGATGTTTTGTTCGGTGCAGAACTCCTGCCGGTTGAGGTTATCCTCCGAGAAGATATCCCCATCGACCAATACGAGCCGCCCCACACCGACCCGGGCCAGGTTGCGCGCGATAACGCCGCCCAGTCCCCCCACGCCGATGACGGCCACCGCGGCCGAAAGCAGCGCGATTTGCCCCTCGGTCCCGAGGGTCCCAAAGTTCCTCAGGTAACGCTTCGGGATAATACCGGCGCCAAGGGCCGCGATCTGGGCTTCTCTGACGGAGACACCGCATATCCCGGCACACTCGGCCGCCGATGACAGATCGATAGTCCGCTGCGTCGATCCATCCGGGCAGGCGGTCTCGGTGGCGCGTCTCTCCAACGCCTCAGTGAGCTTACCTGTCTGGGTATCCTTCATCGTTTTACCTCGCCGACATGGTCGGTGGGGCGGGTTAGTTACCGCCCCGTGCCACAGTCCTGCGCGGTGGAAATTTCCCTTGTGAAAGAGGGGACGGTGAGAGATATATCATTTTGAGCGGCTGTTGAGCGGCCGCCCCATTCCCCCCCTGGGGTCCGATCATGCCTCTGCTTGGACAGCCGCCCGCCGGGGCCCCGTATACGCGGGGTCTTCACGGGCCGGCCTCCGGTCGCCTAAAAAAAAGGGGGAAAGGGCAGCCCCCTTCCCCCCAACAGATATCGTTGGTGTTGTTTACTTGTAGATGATTTCGAACTCAACCCGTCTGTTCTTCATCCGACCGGCCTCGGTCGCGTTGCTCTCGGCGGGCATATACTCGCCCCAGCTAACGGTAGAAAGCCGTGATTCGGGAACCTCGTAGATCACGAGGGTCTCTTTGACGGCCTCGGCCCGCTTCTGTCCGAGCCAGCAGTTATACTTCTCGGTGCCGATATCGCAGGTATGCCCCTGGATTTCCACGTTGACATCGGGATACCGAAGCATGGTATCCGCCATGTGGTACAGGACGGGATAGTACACCGGCTTGATGTAATACCTGTCAAAGTCAAAATAGATAACTTTGCAGAGTTTGAGCTTGTCTACGCCCACTCCAATCATTTCATTGGCTTTGGCCAGGTGCTCCCTGAAGCGATCGATCTTGAGCTCGTTGAGATGATGCTCAGCGAACTCCAGCTCGGCCTCAGCAATCGCATAGTCCACAGGACTACACTGCTTCATCCCGAGGGCCGTAGCTTTCTCGAAGTCGGCCTTTGCCGCATTTAGCGCGTCATAGCTGGGACCGGAGGTAACCGCTCCACATCCCACCAGAAGCGCCACTGCAGCAATTGCCATGAATGCTACAATGATTCTCCCCTTCATTTATAATTACCTCCATTTAATCCATCATCGATAAGCACGGTGATACGGCACACGGAGGAGCTGCCAGGGCGGCGTCGCCCATCTTCTTGGACTTATTGGCCCACTCCAAAGCCTTGCACCAATCCTTATCTCCCCAGACCTCTCTGGCGCCGCCGAGATATGCGATGGCGCTAGCCGTTTCGTAAGGAGCACAGGTAATGGTACCTTTTGCCTTGCACTGATCAACTACTGCCTGAGCGTCGGCGATAGCACGCTTGCCGCTACCAAAACAGCAACCAAACAGCGCTGCCGTAAAAGCCACAACCAAAATAACTATTAAAGCTTTCCTCATCAGGTATTTCACCTCCTTTCAAGAATAACAATCAAAACTCTCCGTTCGTCTTCCGTAAAAAACTTAAAAAGATACCCCACAGAGTTTAATAATATTATAAAGCAACCTATTTTGTCAAGCAAAAGATTGAAATAAATTAGATTTTTTTAATAATTACCGGCCGGTTACCCCTATTTTCACCTTCTTTCGCCGTCACGAGTCGACACCCGATTGCGGTGTCCCACGGGGCTCGTCAATTCGGGGCCGCCTTCTCCCATTCCTTGGTGAGGGCGTCCACGGCCTTGAGCCGCTCCAGCAATCCCGGCAACTCCCTGAGGTAGAGCTGATTGGTGGCGTCGCAGAGCGCCCGCGGCGGGTCGGGGTGCACCTCCATGAATATACCGTCCACTCCCACCGCGGCCGCCCCGAGGGCAAGATAGGGGATAAACTCCCGGTTGCCGCCCGTCGACGTCCCGGCGGCCCCGGGCAGCTGCACGCTGTGGGTGGCGTCGAAAACCACCGCCGGATGTTCGTGCGGCTCAAGGACAATCCTCTTTCCTCGCCTTTCGGTCGAAAGCCCCGTCCGCATGATGACGAATGATCGAAAGTCGACCACGAGGTTGTGATAGCCGAACGACGCACCCCGCTCGGTGATGATGACCGAATCATTGCCGGCACCCTGGATCTTCTCGACGATACCGGATACGTCCTCGGGGGCCAGGAACTGGCCCTTCTTGACGTTGACGGGCTTGCCCGTCCGGGCCGCCGCCACCAAGAGATCGGTCTGGCGGCAGAGGAAGGCCGGTATCTGGATTACGTCCAGCACTTTGGCCGCCGGGCCCATCTCTGCGGCGCCGTGAACGTCCGAGAGCACCGGCACGCCGACCTCGCGCTTGACCTTTTGCAGTATGTCAAGCCCCTGCTCGATACCCGGCCCGCGGGCCGAATCGACGCTCGTGCGGTTTGCCTTGTCATAGGATGACTTGTAGACAAACGGGATCGAAAGCCCCCCGCAGATCCGCTTGATTTCCCGGGCCACCGTAAGCGCCATCGACTCGGTCTCGATGACGCACGGCCCGGCAATCAGGACAAAGGGCCTGCCGCCCCCCATCTCGATGTCCCCTATCTTCACCGTCCGGGTCATGATGCCGCCGCCTGGATGAACGAAACGAACAGCGGATGGGGCGCCGTGGGCCTCGACTTGAACTCCGGGTGGAACTGGCAGCCCAGAAACCACTTGTGGTCCGGGAGCTCCACGATCTCGACCAGGTCCCGCTGGGGATTGATGCCGGAGATAACCATTCCCTTTTTTTCCACCTCGGCGCGGTAGGCGTTATTGAACTCGAATCGGTGACGGTGCCGCTCCCAGATCTTTTCGGTCTTATAGGCCTTGAAGGCCAGGCTGTTTTTCTTCAGTTCGCACTCATAGGAACCAAGCCGCATCGTCCCGCCGAGCTGATGGATGTCCTTCTGCTCGGGCATCAGATCGATGATTGGACAGTCCGTATTGTTGTCAAACTCCGTCGAGTTGGCGCCCTCAAACCCGCACAGGGTGCGCATGAACTCGGCCACGGCAAGCTGCATGCCCAGGCAGATCCCGAAGTAAGGGATATTGCGCTCCCGGGCGTAGCGCGCGGCCTTGATCTTCCCCTCGATGCCCCGGGAGCCGAACCCCCCCGGAACCAGGATTCCGTTTGCCGCGCCCAGCAGCCCCTCGGGACCTTCGGCCTCTATCCGCTCCGCGTCCACGAAATCCAGATTGACCCTGATGCCGCCCGGTATCCCGCCGTGAACCAGCGCCTCGTTGAGGCTTTTATAGGATTCGACCAGGTTCACGTATTTTCCCACCACCGCGATCGTCACCTCGGAGGAGGGGTTCTTGAGGTTGTTGACGATCTTCTCCCAGACCGAGAGGTCGGGGGCTTTCGTCCACATGTTGAGCTTCTCGATGATCCGGTCGTCCAGCCCCTCCCGATTGAACATGAGGGGCACTTCGTAGATCGTCTCCACGTCGGCGGCCGAGATCACCGATTCCACGTCGACGTTACAGAACAGGGCGATCTTCTTCTTGATGTCCGTCGAGAGCACCCGCTCACCGCGGCAGATGAGGGCGTCGGGCTGGATGCCGATCTCCCTCAGTTTCATGACCGAGTGCTGGGTCGGTTTCGTCTTCAGCTCGCCGGCGGTCTTGACGTAGGGGACAAGCGTCACATGCATATAGAGGGCGCTATGCTCCCCGAGGTCCCAGCGGAGCTGCCGGATCGCCTCGAGGAAGGGAAGGCTCTCGATGTCGCCCACGGTCCCGCCGACCTCCACGATAACGATATCCACGCCGTCGGCAAGCGACAGGATGTGGTTCTTGATCTCGTCGGTGATATGCGGGATGACCTGTACCGTCCCCCCGAGATACTCTCCCTTCCGCTCCTTGGTGATGACCGAGTCATAGATCTTGCCGGTGGTGATGTTATTGGCCTTACCGAGCATCGCCGACGTAAACCGCTCGTAGTGGCCGAGATCGAGGTCGGTCTCGGCCCCGTCGTCGGTGACGAAGACCTCCCCGTGTTGAAACGGGTTCATCGTACCGGGGTCGACGTTGATGTAGGGGTCAAGCTTCAGGAAGGTGACCGTAAGCCCCCGGCACTCCATCAGCGCCCCCACCGAGGCCGCGGTGAGCCCCTTGCCGAGAGAAGATAGGACGCCGCCCGTAATAAAGATAAACTTCGTCTTTCTCATAAAACCAACTTTCCGTCCGTAATGAGCCGCTCGAGCCCGACGAGGTCCTGCGGCGTGTTTACATCCATCCCCACGTAGGGGGTGGTGATGACCCTGATGGGGTAGCCGTGCTCGAGGGCGCGCAGCTGCTCGAGGTTCTCGGCCTTTTCAAGGGGCGTCCGGGTAAGCCCTATGAAGGATAGGAGGAAGTCCCTCCGGAACACATAGAGCCCGATGTGCCACCGGTATCTGTCCGATGAGACGTCGTAATCCCCTTCCCGGGAGCCGGGCACCACGCTCCGGGAGAAATAGAGGGCGTTGCCGTTGACGTCGGTGACGACCTTAACCACGTGGGGAGACAGGAGGTCGCCGATATCGGAGATCGGCGCGGCGAGCGTCGACATCACCAGCGTCTCGTCGGCAAGCAGGGGAGCCACCGCCGCGTCGATCGCCGCAGGGTCGATAGCCGGCTCGTCGCCCTGGACGTTCACCACGATATCGCACGGGATGTCTCTCACCGCCTCCCCGATCCGGTCGGTGCCGGTAGGATGGTCGGCCGACGTCATGACGACCTCCCCGCCGAATCCTTTCACGCAGGCGAAGATCCGATCGTCGTCCGTCGCGACCAGGACGCGATCGATATACTCGGCTCGAGACGCCCTCCTGACGACATGCTCGATCACGGGCCGACCGGCAAGCGTCGCCAGGAGCTTCCCGGGGAAGCGGCTGGACGCGTATCGTGCCGGTATCACCGCAACTACCCGGCTCTTTTTCTGACTCATCGGCTCCCTTCCCGAACGATGCGGGCTGTTCGTTCGACAACCACCCAACCCGTCAATGACGAACGTCTACGATCATCCCGACCCTGATATATGACATCAGCTTCTCGAGATCCTCGTTCTTCATCCTGATGCACCCCTCCGACGCCGCCGTGCCGATCTTGTCCGGCTCATCGGTGCCCTGGATGCCGATGCCCGTCCACGGGGGAGTGGAAAGCGCGATGAACCAGGGCCCGTAGGCGGGCCGGCCCTCGAACGTCCAGTCCGCGCTGTCCTCGATTCCTGAAACGGTAAACGAGCCCTCGGGGGTCCGGTCGTCTCCCGCTTGGCTCTTGTCGGCCAGATCGGGGTTCTTGCCGATGGAAACCGGGAAAGAGGCCAGGAGCGTGCCGGAAAGGTCATAGACGAAGAGGGTAAAATCGGTCTTGTCCACGACGATCTTGCTCGCGGGAATTTCAGCGCCCCGGGGTATGCCGAGACGCTCGCTCATCTTCGGGTCAAACTCGAGGCCCAGCACCACCACGATGTCCTTGAGCTGTTCCACCGGCTCCAGCCTTCCTGTCGCAACGGCGTGGAAGACCTCATTGGCCGGTCCTTCGAGCGACGGGGGATAATAGACCACCGTCTCGTAATAATACCGGTCGGCATTGTCGGATGTATAAAAGGTGAGCTTCTTGGTGACATCCCGATTGATCTTTATGGTCATCTCCTTGGCCAGACCTTTTTTCCCGGTGGAGTTGAGGATCAGTATCTTATGATCGATCTTCAGGGTGGGAAAGGCGCCGAGAATCGAGTCCATGCCGAGGATGATCTGGACGCCTCCGGGGGCGAGATCCTGCTGCGGGATGAGTTTTCCCACCCCCAGGGTCTCCTTAATCCTCTTTGCCGCCCTCTCGTCGGCGGGGTTGAAGATGATCTCCGTGACGACCTTGTAGTTCGAGAGGTTCTTCGGCTCGCCGACGATATATTCGTCCTCGACAAGTTTCTTGTTGATCTCCCGGGCCAGCCCGACGACACCCACTTTCGTGCAGTAGGCGTTGCATCCGTTATATACGTTGACAAGGGGCTTGTTTCTGGTGGGAATGATCGGTGAGCCGCAGCCGATCAGCAGGCAGAGGGCGATCAGGCCGACGAACGGCCCCACACATTTTCGAGGCATAAGGGAGACCTCCACGGACACGATAACGATGATGAGCCACCTAATGAATTATAATGGAGCGGTCGTGCCCCTGTCAATAAAAACCGCCCACCCCCAGGTGAAATGATGCGACGGATGGACGCGACCCCGGCCGATGAGCCCGGCTGACCCTTGCGGGCGCGAGGATCCCGACGCGGCTCACTTTCTGCCGCCGCGGGGCAAGCCCGCATCGATAATCCGGGACACGAAACGAGGAAGCGCCCGGCCTGCGGTCAAAAAAGGGGTGGGCGGGGTTTTTGAACCGATAAACCGTTTACAAACCGATCTATTTTATGTATAATCCTTCCAACTATTTTAACGGCCGCCTATGAGAATCAACTGGACCCACAGAGAAATGATCATGAAGATCGTCTATTTCGGACCCAGTCTGGGCGGAAAGACCACAAACCTTCGCTTTATCCATTCTCATCTCGGGCCCGACGTCAAAGGGCAGTTCATGTCGATCAACACGATGGAGGACCGGACGCTCTTTTTTGATTTCTTTGATCTCTCGATGAGCACGCGGCTCGGCGGCGGGAGGATCAAACTCCGCTTCGAGCTCTATACCGTACCCGGTCAGGTGAGATACGAGGAAACCCGCCGGGCGGTCATGAAGGGGGCCGACGGCGTGGTTTTCGTGGCCGACTCCCGGAAGAGCAAAATGCCCGACAATCTCTTTTCCCGGGCGGACCTCGACGAAATCCTGGTTATGTATAACCAGAGGCCGGAGATCTTTCCGACCGTCATGCAGTATAATAAGCGCGACCTAACCGACCTATCCACCGTCGGCGAGCTCAATAACGCCCTCAACCCGAGGGGCAGCCCGGAGTTCCTGTCGATCGCCATCAACGGCCGACAGGTCATGGATACCCTCAAGGGAATCACGGCCGAGGTAATCAAGGCAAGCAAGAGCAAGTATCTGTAGGAATAGCCCGCGCCGATTCAAGACGCCCCCCACGAAAGGTAACGGGGGCGTTTTGTTTTATGGGCCCCGGCGGCTCGGGAGTCTTCCGCCTGCCTGATCGGCCGGAGCCTGTCGCAATGGGGCGATATATCGCTCCCCGGGGCGCTCGGTAAAACCTTCGTTTAATCAATTGAACGGGGGCGGCCGAGGCCGCCCCCGTTCATGGTCTACTTCTTCAGATAGATCAACTGAGGATTGGGTCTGCCGACATAGCAGATCTTCGTAAATCCGTAGTACTTGATGATATCGTAGGCCTTCTTTGCGTTTCCCTGGTTCTGGTCGAAGTCAAACATCCAGTGGCTTCCGTCGACTATCTTCCACCTGCCCGACACATATTTGACCTCGATGGTATTGGGATTGAACGAGACGCAGTCCTCCCCCCCCATGTCTCCCGAGGGAGCGGCGCCCGCCACCAGCCAGTACTCGAAGGGCGCGTTCGGCCTGCCCACGAAGCAGTGGCTGTCCATCCGATAATACTTGATGATATCGAGGGACCTCTTGGCCTCCAATACGTTGAGACCGAAATCGAGCAGCCAGTGGCTCCCGTCCACGATCTTGAAAGCCCCGCCGATGAACGCAACGGTGAGGTTATCCACGTTGAAGGTCACGCAGTCCTGGTCGGCGGGAGGCGTGGGCGTCACGACGACGGGCGGGAGGATGGGGCCGATCGGGGTAATCGGGCCGATAACGACCGGAGGCGTGACCACGCCGGCCGCCTTGAAGTAGGTCAGCGATGGGCCGGGCCTGCCGACGTAGCAGATCTCCGAAAAGCCGTATTTCTTGATAACGGCAAAGGCCTCGTCGGCCTCGGGCTTGCTCTGCCCGAAGTCGAGGATCCAGTGGCTCCCCTCGACGATCTTCCAGGCCCCGCCGACGAAAGAGACCTCGATATTGGCGGGGTTAAAGGAAATGCAGTCCTCGCCGGAGACCGAGCCCGTCGGGGCCGATCCGTTCACGAGCCAGTACTCCATCGACGGGTTGGGCCTGCCCACGAAACACTGGCTGTTGAAGCGATAGTGCTTGATGATCTCGAGCGCCTTATACGCCTCGACCTTGTTGTTGCCGAAGTCGAGGAGCCACATGCTCCCGTCGACGATCTTGTAGCTGCCGTTTATCAGGTCGACCTTGCAGTTATCGGGGTTGAAGGGGATGCAGTCTTCGGCCGACGCGGATAGGGCAAATAGGAAGGAAAGCAGGAGAATCACCAGCATAAAGATGTTCTTTTTCATGGTTCCTCCATAATGTTGACAAAGGCTTGAGTTATTTATTATACCACCAAACTGCCTCTTCTATCGTCAATGCTATCTCAATCCGTTGCCTGTGCCGTGCGCCGTATCACCCTTTTGTAACAATGACCGTACCGGAAGTGACGCCGGGACAGGACCGGCCGTCCGGCCGCGTTCACGCCGGAATACAAAAAGGGGTGACGGGCCTCATGCCCCGTCACCCCCTGATGCCGATAAATAAGATCGGGCGACTGGTCCGCCCCTATTCTTTCGGGCGCATGTCAATTACCCGCGTCGCCTTGAGGGTTGCGGTGGGGTCGAAGATCTCGGAGGGGGCCACGAAGATCACGTCGGGCCGCATCTCCACGGCCTGCCGTGCCGCCTCGATGACCTCTTTTTCCACCTCTTTCTCGTCCCGGTCCGGTGTTCCGATCTTGATGAGGAGCTTATCCATGGAGTAGGGGTCCTTCTCGTCTTCCTTGGTGAAGACGATCTGGTACTCGGTGACCCCTCGGATGTTGGCAATGGCATCCCTGAGGGTCTCCGGGTTGATGAGCGTCCCCTTGATCTTGACCAGCTCCGAGGTCCTGGTCCCGTAGGTGGAGCCGACGGCGGTAATCAGCCGGGGCGAGAGCCTCCCGCAGTGGGGGCACGGCTCGTGGGTCATGGCGACGATATCGCCCAGGACGTAGCGCAGCAGCACGGTCCCGCGCCGGTCCAGGTGGGTGATCGTCAGCAGCCCGGTCTTGCCGTCTTCGACGCACTTTCCGGTCGCCTCATCCACCACCTCCAGGTGGTAGTAGTAATCGTCGGTAACGTGGTTTCCGCCGAACTCGACGCACTCCTGCAGGGACGTCTGGAGCTCGGTGGCGCCGAACCCGTTGCCGACGTATACGTCTCCCGCGCCCATGTTCTGCAGACGCCGGCGAATATCGTCGCGCATCCCCCTGGGGACCGCCTCCCCGAGGGCGCCGACGGACCTGACGGTGCGGTAGTCCTTCTTCTGTTTTTCGGCCTCGACAATGACCCTGCGGATATAACTGCCGATGCCCGACAGCACCGTGACCCGCTTATCCTCGATGTCGTCGATAACGTCCTGGATTCCCCGATGGATGGGCGGCTCCATCCCCGGATAGGGCGACCCGGTGAACCCCCAGCACATCGAGGCGCCGATGGTCGCCGTGTAGTGGAGCGTCTTGTAATAGCCGAGGTGAGGGATGAAGTGGAACGGGAACACGTTCATGATCATATCGGACGGCTCGATGCAGACGATGGAGCACCCCCTGATAAACTGGATGGATTCCCGGAACATATCGTAGGTGGTATTGTAGAAACGTGAGGGAAGACCCGTGGTGGTGCCGGTGGTGTAGTTTATCTCGTAGGGGATCCACTCGAGCCCGGGCGCCGGCGGCGTGAGCACGAACCGCATCCCCCGGTCCACCATGTAGTCCTTCTTGAACGTCAGGGGGATCTTTTCGAGGTCGTCCATTCCCTTGATATCGCCCGGCTTTATCCCGTGGGTCTTGAAGAATTCCGAATAGAAGGGCGAGTATTTGTCCAAGAGGTCGATCTGATTTTTCAGCAGCCCGTCCTGCGTTGCCTTGACCTCGTCGCGGGACTTCCACGCCGGGTCGGTATCGGCATCCCGGGCGTAGACCGGCCATTTGCGGACAAAGGCCTTGTGTTCCGCGGGGGTCGAAGGTCGTTTCGTATACGGTTTGATCTTTGCCATAGGAATATCCCCCTTGAATGATATAGATTGATCGTACTATTGAATATAAGAGGCGGATGAAGGGGCGGCGTGGATGCCGCCCCTGTGAATAGATACTCGTCGTTCTTTCCTGCCGGGGCTCGAAGATTCCTTGGGGTGGCTTACCCCCCCGTCAGCAGCGTCACCAGCTTCACCTCATCCCCCTCGATCAGGGGCTCGTCGAGCCCCCGCTTCTTCCCGTTGACGTAGGAGACCATCTTAAGCTGCCCGGGGATAGCCAGCCGCACGATCAGTTCGCGCGAGGTGGTCCCCTCATCCACGTCCAGGATGCCGTCGGAGGCATATTTCTTGATGAGCCCGACCGGCTTTATGGCTATCCGCATCTCCTGCCTACCAGACGGCCGCGGCCTCGTCGGCCATACCGTATTCGGACAGCGTATTTTTCGTCGGGATGCCTTTTTCCGGATCCATCCCTGCCAGCCCGTAAAATTTCTCGAGCATCCCGGCGAGATTGACCTCGATTCCCTCCGGCTGCCCGTCCCGCGCGGGCTCGAGCATCCGGGGTGTCAGGTCGTCATCGGCGGCGGTCAATCCGAACCGGAAGTTGACGAGCCGCTTGAGGTAGAAGACGCGCCTTCCTGCCCTCAGCATCTCATCGGTATCCCAGTTATAGCCGGCCACGAAGTTGAACAGGTCCACCCATTGGTCAATCTTCATCTCGCGGTCGGCAAACTGGCACCAGCAGGCGCTGTTTTCGATGCTTCCCATCTCCCAGGAGATGACGGCGGACTCCGGTTTATACTCGTCGGTCGTCGGCTCCAGCTCGTACTCGAACCCGATCTCCGGCCAGTAACAGGCGCCCATTTCCATGAAGAGCATGGGTGTGGCGACGTGACACGCGCCGCGGGGGCTGGTGGCATAGGTCAGGGCAAGCCCGTGGCCGCCGCCGCGGGGGTCGTGCATGGGTGCCTCCATCCCCTTGCTGTGGCAGGTGTAGTCGATGGAGCCCTTGCCGATCTTCTTTGCCGCGGCCACGCTGCCTTCGGCCAGCAGATTACCGAGGTTTCCCTTTCGCTCGCAGATGACCGGGACAATGGTGTTGATGACCGTCTCCATATCGGCCCAGTGGATCTCGATCCCGTCGGTATCGGTCTTGGCCAGGTCGCCCTTCTCAAAGGCCTCCATCGCCCAGGCGATCGTCATGCCGCAGGAGATGGTGTCGACCCCGTAATCGTTGCAGATACGGTTCACCTTGACGGTTGCGGCCAGGTCGGCGGAATTGAGCAGCGACCCGAAGGCGGCAATCGTCTCGTACTCGGGCCCCGGCCCCTCGGAGGTCTTCCAGGGTCCCTCCTTGACCTCGGCGACGCGCTTGCAGGCCACACCGCAGAAGGCGCAGGAGCCCCGCTTGGTAAGGTAGTTATCGGTCAGCTCGGAGCCGGTCAGTTTTGACCCCATTTCCTCGTTGTAGTTGGAGGCAAAGTTCTTGATCGGAACGTCGCCGTTGACCATACCGCCCTCGAGGTTTGCGGCGGTGCCGTTTTCGTGGAGCACAACGGCCGCCAGCGCCTCTTTCAGGGCGGGGTTGACCTCCTTGCGGAGTTTTTCGTAGGCCGCCGGGTCGGCCATCGTCATCTCCTTCTTGGTCGCCTTGACCACGATTCCCTTGAGGTTCTTGGACCCCATGACGGCCCCGAAGCCGGCGCGGCCGAAGGCATGATGGGCTTCGTTCATGATGTTGGCGAACTTAACCAGTTTTTCCCCCGCAGGGCCGATGAGGACGGTGCGCGCGTCCTTGCCGTACTTGGCTTTCAGCTCGACGTTAACGGTTTCGATCCCCTTGCCCCACCAGGCGCCGGCGTCGACCAGCGAGACCTTGTCGTCTTCGATCAACAGGAGCGAGGGCGCCTTGGCCTTTCCGGTGATGACGATGCCGTCATATCCCGCGTATCTGAGCTCGGGCGCGAAATAACCGCCGCACGAGGAATCGCCCCAGACGCCCGTGAGGGGGGAGCGCCCCGCGACGCTGTTTCTGCTGGCCCCCGACATCTTGAGGCCCGCAAACGGCCCGTTCATATAGACGAGCATCGCCTCGGGAGCAAGCGGCTCCGCCTTGAAATCCCCCCTGTCCCAGAAGAGCTTGGCCGCAAGGCCGCTGCCGCCGATGTATTTCGTGTAATCGTCCTGGGGCAGGTTCTTCTTCTCGATCGTGCCCGCGGAGAGATCTACTTCGATGATTTTTCCGGTATTCCCAAACATAGTATCCCCCTTCTTTGGGTAAACGTAAGACGGCGACCACGCCCGAGGCGGGCGCGGACAAAACAACCACACACACCCTCGGCTCTACCGGTTGACGGAAAGCGCCGCGGGCCCCTCGTTTTGGCGGGGCGGCCGATGGCCCGTTTGGCAAGGAGACCGATCGCCGTTGACGCCGCCTGCCTTCCTCGATAAACGACCCCAGGGCGGTCGCCGTCGGGCCTACTTGAGGATCTTGTCGGTCTGCCCCGTCTCCTGGAGGACCTGATTGTAGAGCTCGGCGACCCTTTTGAGTTTGGGGGCCAGTTTCAAGAGACCCGTTGCCGATCCCTTGACCTTGATCTTGCCGCGGGTGATGGCCATGACCGGGTTGAGCTTGTTGGACCAGGATCGGTGGGCGTCGTCCGCCGACAGGCTCATGATGAGGTCGGGCTTGTCCGCGGGCTTTCCGGGGCCGGCGGTGAGCTTTCCCCCCCGCGTGTCGATCCAGAAGGAGCAGTCGGGGCCGTCCTGGGTGTAATCAAAGAGAATGACCTGGTTGACCTTCTTGAGCCCCTCGGAGAGCTCCGGGTCTTTCATGCACTTTTCAAACATCTTCAAAAACGCGTCGATGGGCTCTTTGGTGTTTTTCCAGAATTCCATGATATCCTCCGATTAAATATAGTACAGGTAATTTCCGTATCCTTTTTCGAGCTGCGTCACGTGTCACGGACAAGGCCACAGCCCCCGCGAGAGGGGCCGATGGCCTCTACCCGCGGCGGCTATTTCATCGCCTTGAGGTAGAGGTTTACTATATCGTCGACCTCAGGGGGATTCGGATTATAGCCGATCTGCGAGTCGCCCATGGCCGTCTCCGCCACGACTGAAAGCTTCTCCTTGTCATCGGGCACGCCGAGGCTCGCCAGCGTATCGACAAGCCCGATCTCCTTCTTGAGATCCCTTACCGCCTGGACAGCCGCCCTGCCGGCCTTCACGGGGTCCATACCCTGGACGTTGATCCCCATGGCGTCCGCGGCCATCATGAAGCGCTCGGGGGTTGCCTCGATGTTGAAATCCATCACGATCGGCAGCATAATGGCGTTGGCCAGACCGTGAGGGATGCCGTAGACGCCGCCCAGGGCGTGGGCCGTGGCGTGGACGGCGCCGGTCATGGAGTTGCCGAACCCCATCCCGGCGATGCAGCTGGCAAGAAGCATCCCGCCCCGGGCATCGATGTTATCGGGCTCGTGGACCGCCAGGGGAAGGAATTTGAAGATCATGCGGATCGCATGGAGGTTGAGCGCGTCGGCGATCGGCTCGGCCGACGTGGCGGTCACGCCTTCCACGGCATGCGTCAGGGCGTCCATGCCGGTGAATGCCGTCACCTTGGCCGGAAGCTTGACGGTCAGCTCGGGGTCGAGCATCGCCAGGTCGCACGTGCAGTAGGGGTGGGCCACCGAGAGCTTCGTGTGGGCCTCGGTGTCGAGCACCACCATCGCGAACGTCACCTCGCTGCCCGTGCCCGCCGTCGTGGGGAAGGCGATGTGGGGCGGCAGCCGCTTGGCGTCGTCAAAGAGCGCCGCCTGGTCGGCCAGGGGCTTGAAGTCGGTGTGTCCCTGTCCCACCATGACGTTGATCGCCTTGGCGGTATCCATGACGCTGCCGCCGCCGATAACGATCATGCAGTCGGCCCCGTTCTTCTTGTAGAATTTCGCTCCTTCGTTGATGATGTCGATCCGGGCGTCCTGGACGATCGAGTCGTAGATCCCCACGAGCTTGAGATCGGACTTCTTCACTTCGTCGGCGACCATGTCGCAAACCCCGGCCTTGACGATCCCCTGGTCCGTTATGATGACGGCCTTCGTCCCCCCGAGCTGGCCCATTTCGTAGCCGACCTCGGCCCTCAGGCCCGGGGAATACATGACCCGGGGCCGGTGCGAGAAGACGAAAAAGGGTTCAAACGTAATATCGGGATACTTCATAAAAGGCCTCCTCTATCAATCGATATGTTTCTTCAAAAACACGGGGTGAGACCGTTAAGAGATCGGTTCGTGCGCGCCCCCCCGGCATGTCATTGCGTCGATACCAGCGTGAGCACCTCATCGACGACCTGGCTGCTCAAGACCTTCAGGTCGAACGCGCCCGGGTCGAAGATGTGCTGAAGCGACACCCCCAGCACGCGGGAAATGATGGATGAGGCCATCACCGACGGGACGAGCGTCGACTTAAAGTCCCTTGATGCCATCCCCATTTCCAGGATCTTCTCGATCTCCCGGCGCCAGTGTGAAAAAAGCTTCGCGTTGATCTCCTTCATGAATTGTTTGTGGTGGATCTGAGACCAGAAGACCATGATGACCCGGTAGAACTCGATATGCTCGTTGACGATGTTAAGGCTGATCCTGATGACGTTTTCAAGCTGACGCCGGGGATCGGGAGTCCCGCGTCTGACCTCCGCGAACCGATTGTCGATGACGGCGATGACGGAATCGAAAAGGGAGACCATCACGTCGTCCTTGCTCTTGAAATAGTAGTAGACGATGCCTTTGGAAAAGCCGGCGTGATCGGCGATATCCTGGACGGTGATGTTCTCGTAGCCGTTTTTCGCGATAATTTCGTAAGCCGCCCGGGTGATCTGGGTTTCGCGGCGAGACCTGAGCTCTTCCTTCGGCGACATATCAGGTCCTTGAGGTGGTTTACTGACCGGTCAGTATCTTATATCTTCATCTCTTTGGTCGTCTTTGTCAACAATTTTCTTGCGGCTCTGCCGGTCCACGGCGCGTCTCCCGCCGCTTCATCGTCCGTTTGACGGGCTCGGGGCGACCCGCAGCGCGTCCAGCGCGTTGATGAAGTCGACCAGCACGGCAAAAGTCGTGTCAAAGATATCTCCGCGCACCCGGGAGTAGTGGTCCCACGGGGTGCCGAGAAGCCGGATATGCTCGGGGCCGATGCCCTCGATCGTGATCGCGGGGTAGCCCGCCGATAGAAACGAGACGGAGTCGGCCGATACGCCGATGATCGACACCGGGCCGGAATCGACGCCCCGCCTCATCGCGGCCCGGGTCAGGATCTCCTCCAGCGACTCCGAGGACCCCTCCGCCCAGGAGTGGGGAAGCAAAACACCCAGGCATTCGAGATTGACGACGGCCGTGACCGCGGCGGGCATGCGCGGGCTTTCCTCGATGAAGTGCCGGGAGCCCGTCAGACCCGCCTCCTCCCCGCAGAACGCGACAAAGACCAGGGCATGCCGGTGGGACCGATCCATGAAATAGGTATAGAGCATCCCCAGCATCACCACGCCGGAAAAATCATCCACCGCGCCCTGGCCCGTGCCCGACCGATCCAGATGGGCCGAGACGATGATCGCGTCCGGGATCTCGCCCGGCAGCTCCGCCACGACGTTACCCGGGCACCCGTCGCACTCCGCTTTCCCCAAGGGCTCGGACGTCACGTCGTTTGCGCCGACGTACGAAAAGAGCTCGCGTGTCGCCTCGCACCGTTCTTGGTCCCCGAGGGGGATATCACGCGTCCCGGAATCACCAACGGCCGGGTCGCTCTCAAAATAGAGGCGCCAGAGCGGCTCGCGGCCTCCGTAGGGATCGCCGCCGGCCGACAGCATCATGAAAACCAGTAAGACGCAGAGAAGAATCCCAATCCGCCGCGTTATGCGTTTCATCCCATAAGGCCCCCCCGGAAACCGCTTGATTTCTTGGGGCGGAGTTACCACGGCCGCACGTCCTTCAGGGGTGAGTCCTCTCTCGGGATCATGGAGGTCGCCTGTGTCCGGCAGACGTCGGCGCAGAGCCCACACCCCTGGCAGTTGAGGACCCGGGCGACCGGCTCGCCCCCGTTTCGCATTGCCCGGCCGTCCTCCCCGGCGAGCGCCCGCTCCTCGAAGGGGCAGGCGTCAACGCACGTGCCGCACCCGGTACACGTCTTCTCGTCGACCGTGGCCACCGACCGGGAGGGATAGAAGGCATAAGGTTCTTCCTTGAACATCCGGTAGGCGATGATCGGTACGCACGACTCCTTGCAGCAGTTGCAGATCACAAAGTAGTTGTCGCTCCCCCGGTAGTAGAGGTGCCGGTCGATCGACTGGATCATGCCCGCCTTTCGCGAGGTCCGGCAGATCTCCCGCGCCTCCTCTTTCGTGATGACCCGGTAGTCTTTGGGAAAGAGCTCCTTATACCAGATCGGGGCGGTTTGACGGATGACGATATCGGTCATGATCTCGTGGTCGCAGTTGTGGTTTCCGACCCGGCAGCGGCACGGACCGACGGCGATGGCATGTTCGTCGGAGAGCCCGTCGATGAAGGCCAGGGTCTCCGGCAGCGTCGTTGCCTGGCAGACGATCCCGCGCGTGCCCAGGAAATGGGCGAAGAGATAGTAGAAGGGCTTTCGAAACCAGGCCCGCTTCATGATCGAAAAGCGGCTCACAAAAAAGAGGAACCTGAGGAGGTCGACCTCTCTCCACGCGTAGCCCTTCAGCAGCAGGCGTCTGAGCGGGCTCGCCTCGTCGGTGATGTGCCCGAGTACGGCAAAAGAGAGAAGGGCCGTACTTAATTCCATAACGTAACCTCGTTTTTCCGATGAGTCCGGTGTTGACAGCTATGTGGGGTGTAGTCTGTCCCCTTATGTATACCGTCATTGCGAGGAGGCGGAGCCGACGAAGCAATCCCCTTGTCATACGGTGACAGTCAGGGGATTGCCACGCCACCTATCGGTGGCTCGCAATGACGGCGAAGTGCCGGAAGACACGAATGTGGTGTCCTCTCTCTCCCGTCGGGCCCCCAAAAGGCGGGCCTCTTGGGGTAACTTCTCGCCTACCTGCCCGTCTTGTCGAACTCCTCTTTGAGCCTGAGCTTCATGATCTTTCCCACCGGGGTGAGTGGCAGCGACTCCCGGAAAACGATCTGCCGGGGCACCTTGTAGTCGGCCAGGTGCTGTTTGCAGTAGGCCTTGAGCTCTTCCTCGGTGGGATCGGTGCCCGGCCGCGGCACGACGTAGTAGCGGCCCACCTCACCCAGCACCGGGTCCGGCACCCCGATGCCGGCCGCCATCAGGACCTTGGGGTGCTTGCCGAGGAGGTTTTCCACCTCCACCGGGTAGACGTTGTAGCCGCCCTGCAAATACATCTCCTTCTTCCTGCCCTTGAGCGTGATGTAGCCGTGCTCATCGAGGCTGCCCATGTCGCCCGTGTGGAGCCACCCGTCCTTTTCGAAGGTCTCGGCACTCTCTTCGGGCATCCGGAAGTAGCCGCGGCAGACCGCGTCGCCCAGAAAGCAGAGCTCGCCGACCTCGCCCGTTGGCAGCCCGGCGCCCTGCGGGTCGACCACCTTGACCCGAAAATCGCCGATCGGCTTGCCGATGGAGCGCACGGTTGTCTCGAAATCGCTGTCCCAGGGGGAAAGCACCACCGCCCCGGAAGTCTCCGAGAGGCCGTAGAGGTTCATCACCTTTGCGTTGGGAAAGACCTCCTGTATCCGCGTCAGCAGCGCCGGCTCCGCGTTGGAGCCGCCGCAGATCGCAAGCCTCACGGAACTCATGTCGAGCTTTAAGAAATCCGGGTTCATGAAGAGGATGGTGTAGAGGGTGGGCACGCCCCCGTAGACCGTGGGTTTGTAGGCCGCGGCTTGCCGTATTACGTCTGCCGGGTCGGGCAGGGGGATCAGCACCCCGGGCGCCTTGGCCAGGACGCTGGAGAGGATCGCGCAGGTGATCCCCCCGACGTGGTTGAGCGGGAGCACCACCAGCATGCTGTCCTCGTGGGTCATATTGGCGTGCTCGACCTGGGCGCGGGCCGAGGCGAGCTGGCTCTTGTGGGAGATGGCCGCCCCCTTCGGTTTTCCGGTAGTGCCGGAGGTGTAGATGATGATGATCAGGTCGTCGGGGACGACGGCCCGCCGGGCCGCCGCAAGCTCCGCCCGGTCGACCTTCGTCTGCTCGAGCTCGCGGTAGGAGTGCCCGCCACCGAACTTTTCGATCGCGCCCGCCGGGGTCGAATCGGTCTGGATGAAGATAAAATCGGAGACGGTGGGGATCTTTTTGCGAAACGAGTCGAAAAATCCCACGTAGTCAAAACCGCCCAGGTCCGTGATGGTCACCAGGGCCCTCGTTTCGCTCTGGTTGAGCATATATTCGAGCTCCACGTCCCGGTAGCGGACGTTGAGGGCCACTATCGTCGCCCCGATCTTGGCGGCGGCAAAATAGGTGTAGAGCCACTCGGGCTGGTTGGGGCCGATCATCCCGATGCGGTCCCCGCGCCCGATCCCGAGCGCGAGCAGCCCCGCCGCCACCCGGTCGGAGGCCGCGTCCACGTCTCTGAAGCTGATCTCTTTTCCGCGAAAGATATAGGCCGTTCGGGAGGAGCCGTCCGGCAGCGGCCGGGCGGCCTCGGAAAGGGCATCGTGGATCAGGTTTGTCGGGCAAAGGGTTGTGCCGGTCGGTTTCATGGGCGGACTCCAAAAAGGGTTGAACGAGATGCCTTTCTTGTCAAATCGCTCATAGGCTTTTGCTGTCCGGAGGAGTGGGGCCGCAAGTGAGAACGCCGTCGGGTATAGGCAATAGACTACATGAGAACGTCGGCCGAATCAATCGAAAAAGCGCATCCATCGCCGCCGTCAGCCGTCCCGCACGGGTTGTCCCCGCAGCTCTTGACAAGTGCCTTTCCTGCTGGTATCGTTCACTTTCTTAAAACGAGGATCGAGAGGCGCAATGGGAATCGAGATCATCCTGACAGAGGGGGTAAAACCGCCGGAGCTGACCAACGGCGGGACGTATAACCGCCAGCAGCATGCCGTAACGCTGCCCCGCGGGGCCTTTATCATCGGTGTCGGAGGCTTTCTGTTTGACGAGGTATCGGCGGACGGGACGATGCAGGATGCGACCAACCGCTTCTGGCTCCGGTTTGTCGATATTAAGTACATCAGGACGACCGAGGGAAAACTCCTCTTTCGCAACTTCGACCTCTGCCCGGACTGCGACGTGATGGATCACGTCTTCAGGAACGATCGGAAGCGCGGCGTGGTGCGCTCGTGTCGGCGGTGCGGGAGGGAATTGCCGATCCGAGAGTGAGTAGTGTCTCTCGACGGGTCGCAGCTGAGCTGGAGGTGAGCTGCCCGGCAAGCTATAAGAAGTTGGAGCGACACGAAAACACAGGCGTGTCCTGCGTTTTTTGTACAGGCCTGCAAAATAATTTGCACCACAGGCCACATAAATAGTCAATAATAACAGCTAGATCCCACGCGTGCTGAAATCTTTTGCATACCGTTGATTCCCCGCCCATCCGCCCACACATCAGCCCGTGAATACTTAGTCTATCCGTGACACAAACTGCGCCTTTTCTCCCATAACTGACCGAAATTACTCAAGATTTCCCGCTCCAAGTTGGCACGGCGATTGCTCTTATAGTATATCAGCCGCGATGGCCCGCCGGCACAGCCGGAAAATCGTGCCCCGGACTGACGCGCGGCGCCACCATAGAGGAGCAAAACCATGACGCACTTGAAGGCAGTTGGTGTTCCACCGGACCTCGTACCGGTCTTCGAGGCCGCCGAGGAGAAGATCAAGGGATTTTTCGATACCATTCAGCCCTATCCCGAAAAGGGGAGGATAGAAATCGGGGGGACGAGGTTCATGTGGGCCCAGGCGCGCGGAATGGCCCTTGCCTTCCGGGATACGATCGCCGACATCTACGGAGAAAAGGGCACCGAGCAGATCCTGTACAAATTCGGCCATTCGCTCGGCTCTGAGGAGGCCAAGGCCTTCATCAAGCGTTTCAAGTTGAAAGACCCGGTAGAAAAGCTCGCGGCCGGCCCGGTCTATTTCGCCTATACCGGCTGGGCGTTCGTCGAGTTCCTTCCATCCAGCAGACCGGCGCCCAACGAGGACTGCATCATGACGTACAACCATCCGGGATCCTTCGAAGCCGAGTTCTATATTGCGGAGAAGAAGAAGGCCGACCACCCCATCTGTTTCATCAATGCCGGATACTCATCGGGGTGGTCGGCCGAGAGCTTCGGCCTTCCGCTCGAGTCGCGGGAGGTCACCTGCCAGGCGCAGGGGGACGAGCACTGCACCTTCGTCATGACCCACCGCAACAAGATGCTGGAGAGGCTCGATAAATTCAGGGAGCTCCTGAAGACCAAGAAACGCTCCGAGATCACGGCAGAGGACCTCCTGTAGGAAATGGGGACTGCTTGAGGTAAGCGGGGTTCGCTCAGCACTATCTGCGCGGCAAGGCTCATGCGAGCCCTGCGGCTTTACACCGATTGGAGGGATACGGTTATGGGGCGGTTACCGGGTGAGAGGAGTCAGGTATGAACGTCGGCACATTCAGGTTTGATGAACACCTGTCATACGAGCCCGAGCGGGGCCGGATTCTCTTCAAAGACGAGCGGATGGTTATGATGAGCGCCGATTCTTTCGGAACCCTTCTCAAGGAGATTATCGAGATCGACGGGATCGGGATGGCCCGGATCTTCATGCGGCGCTTCGGCGAGACCGCCGGCGTCAACGACGCGCGGACGATCAAGGAGAAGCTGTCCCCCGATACCGACGTGGACTGGCTCGCCTTCGGCCCCATTATTCACAGCTGGGAGGGGATGGTCAGGGCCGTGCCGGAAGTCATCGAGGTCGACCGGGCTTCGGGCACGTTCCACATGAAAGGGAGATGGGAGCACTCGTTCTTCGCCGAGCAGTACCTCAAGAACTTCGGAAAATCCAGGGACCCGGTCTGCTGGCTTTTGACGGGGTATGCCACCGGGTACGCGTCCGAGTTCTTCGGCAAGAGACTGGTCGCCAGGGAAACCGCCTGCGTGGCCAGGGGGGACGACGTCTGCCGGTTTGAGATCGTGACGGAAGAGTAGCCTTGACCGACGCGAACACGGAGGGGGGGAGCGACGCCCCCCTCTTTTTTGCCCTCCGCAATGAGGGGCATCCCCGGACGACGCGAGCACGAGCGGAGTTTTGACACTCTACCGTGAAATGGGACAGCCGGAGCCAAACGGAGCCGCAAGCCATTTTGCACATCCATTATGAACACTTTCTACAGGAGTCGGCCGGCATGAACAGCGACGAAAAAAAAGCGACGAATATGTCCATTCGGGCGGCGGTGGATTGCTTCACCGAAATCATGGGGGAAAACGGTGCGAGGATAATCTTCAGGAACGCGGGGTTCGAGAAGATCTATGACAATCCCCCGCCGTACGACCTGAATCCCAACATCTCCGTGGAGGCACAGACCCGGCTCTATACCGAGGTCGCCAACCTCGTCGGGCTCAAAGGGGCGCTGGGTATATGGAGGCGGGTCGGGTACTCGGCCGTAAAATACGGCAATGAGCTCGGCCACGCCTTTGACGGCTATAAAGATCTTCCGCCCGACGAAAAATACAACAAAAGCAGCGAGCTCCTCTCGATGGCGATAGGAAAGGGAAAGGTGGTGATGAGCGGCGCGGGGAGAGTCGATTTTGACTGCTTTGACTGCACGGTATGCTCGCCGTATTACAGCTCGGATGCGAACAGGGCGGTCTGTTTTACCTATACGGGCGCGCTTCAATATATTGCCGATTGGGCGTTCGGTAAAAACGCCGCACAGGTCATCGAGACAAAATGCAAGGCAAAGGGCGACGACACGTGCTACTACGAGCTGAAGATGGCATAGGCTTCTCGATGGAGCTAAAAGGGGGGGCATCCCCCCTTTTTTATTTTAACCCATGAATGCGGCCCCTACGGGGATTAACCCAATCGTGGAGACATTTGTAGGGGCGGCATTGATGCCGCCCGGCTCTTCTTTATCGCCACTTAACCGTCATTGCGAGGGCCCGCAGGGCCCGTGGCAATCCCCTGACTGTCACCGGGAACCACCCCTGGTTGCGGGGAGCGTCCTGCCGCAGCCGCGAGGAGCCTTGGCGACGTGCTGGGACGTGGCAATTTCGCCGCCCGGCGGGGGGGCGTTAACGAGAGGGGCGCAGCTGTCGACCGCCAAAATAACACCCAAAACAAGACTTGACCCTTACGCTCTCTGTCGCGGGGGTCCCGATGGGAAAGAATGGGCGGCATATATGCCGCCCCTACGGGTGCTAAAAGGGTCCTATGTAGGGGCCGTTCGCGAACGGCCCGGCAGCCCGGTGGGCGGCTCGCGAGCCGCCCCTACGAGCAACACCCCGAAACCCGCGCTACCGACCCTCCACGGGCAACCTGTCGGTTCGCCCGTGCCACCCGTCGCGCGGAAGAGACGGGCGGTTTATCGGCGTTTTGGGGACGTAGTCAGGGGATTGCCACGGCCGTCTACGACGGCCTCGCAATGATATGAAAAGTGTCGTTGAGAACCGCTCGCAATGACGGGATGAGGAGACGGACACCATGAATGGCGTCCCTACGGTTTCAAACACGTAATGAGTCTAACACCCGTAGGGGCTCGATTCATCGTGCCCGTTCCGCCCCCGCACGGGCAACCTGTCGGTTCGCCCGTGTCACCCGTCGCGCGGAAGAGACAGGAGGTTTATCGGCGTTTTGGGGACGTAGTCAGGGGATTGCCACGTCGCCCGTATACGACGTCCTCGCAATGACGGCGAAAACAAAGCACGGCCTCGCAATGACGAGGAATTAAAAGGGCGGCATATATGCCGCCCCTACGGTTTATCACCCCACGAAAACTTCGTTTTCGCGGGGGCCCCGATCCAACCCGCCTTGCCCCCGCTCAAAGAGGAACAGAACGGTTCCTCGCAATGACGAAGAACAAAACGGGCGGCTCGCGAGCCGCCCGTATGGGTTCCAATGATGATGCGCCTCTATCACTTCATCGTGTGCCCGGCTCCTTCTTCGTCGCGATCGAGAGCTTCTCGAACCCCGCCCGTCTTGGCCGCGTCCATCACCGAAACCACCGCCCCGTGGGTGGACTTCTCGTCGGCCTGGATGACGATCGTCCCCTCGGGGTTTTTCTTCCGTATCTCGGTGAGCTTGTCAAGGAGCGCGTCGGCGGTGTAGGGCTGGTCGTCCATGACGATCTCGTCTTCCCTGGTTACGATAACGACCACCTCCTCGCCGGGTTTGACGGTCTCTTCCACGGCCGAGCGGGGCAGCTCCACCTTGAGCCCGGAGGGGTGCACAAAGGTCGTCGCCAGGACGAAGAAGATGATCAGGTTGAGCACCACGTCGATCAGCGAGGTCAGGTTGATGAAGACCTCGCCGTTCGATTTGGCCTTCCTTCTGAAGTTCACGGCCTCACCCCCTCATCGTCCGCCTTGATGAGCTCCACCAGCCCGATGCTGTATTGCTGCATGTCCAACACCAACTCCTTGACCCTGCCCAAGAGGTAGTGGTAGCCGATGAGGGCGGGGATGGCCACGGTAAGTCCGCCGGCCGTCGTGATGAGGGCCACCGAGATGCCGCCGGCCATCTGGGACGGGTCGGCCACGTTCCCGCCCACGACCTTGTTGAAGACCTGGATCATCCCCTGCACGGTGCCCAGGAGACCCAGCAGCGGGCTGACCTGGGCGATAACCGAAAGCACTCCGATATACTTATCGAGATACTCGGCCTCCTGGCTTCCGACCTCCTCGACGGCCACCTTGATGGTGTCGCGGCTCTTGCCGTAGTTCTTCATGGCCGCAAGGAAGATGCGCGCCATCGGCGAGCGGTCCCGCTTGAGCAGCGACAGCACGTCGCCCACCCGGTCGGCCTTCAGGAGATCCTCCACGTTCTGCAGCAGCTCCTCCGGGATGATCTTTTTCCTCCTGAGGTAAAAGTACCGCTCGAGGAAGACGCCCAGAGCGATGACGGAACACAGCGCGATGGGGATCATCAGCGGCCCGCCGCTGATGATGAAATCAAGAAAGCTCTTCATGCGTATCCACCTATTTCTTCAACAAACCGCTGGCCGGCACGACCTGAACCTCAGAGCCGGTCAGTCTCTTTTCCATCTCTTTGAGCGCCTTTATCGTCTCGGGGCGCGGGTGGCCGATGCCCAGCGCCTTTCCGCCACTCTTGGCCTTCGTTATGAGCTCGTCGATCTTTGTCTTGATGCTCTCTACGTTTGCCTCATTGTCCAGAAAGACGTTTCGTTCCAGGGCCGAAACGCCGAGCGTTACCGCAAGGTCATAGGCGGCGGTCTCGGGCGTCGTCCGGGAGTCCACAAAAAAGAGGCGGCGTTCCTTGACCGCCAAAAGGACGATCTCCATCTTCTCCCGATCCCGGGTGAGCGAAGATCCCATGTGGTTGTTCACCCCGCTGATGTGCGGGACGGCCGCAAGGTCCTTGGCGAGCGCGGCCTTGAATTCTTCGGTCGTCATGAAGGTAAAGAGCGCGCCCTCGCCCGGGTTGTATTGCGGATAGTCTATCGGCTCCATGGGAAGGTGCAGCAGCACCTCGCGCCCTTTCTTGTGGGCGATATCGGCCGTTTCTTTTGAATAGGCCTGAAACGGCAGGACTGCAAGGGTGACGGGATATTTCAGGGAAAGGAGATCCGACAGGACGCCCTTGTTGCCCCCCATGTCGTCGATGATGATGGCCACCTTCGGAAGCCGGGACGGCGGGGGGATCTTCGGGGGGGCGGTGCTCCCGCCGTGCGAAAACGAAAGACGCCTGATCGGTACGTCGTAAGCGAAGACCGTCATCTCGAAACCGCCGCCTGCGGTCTCGGTCGTTTCTTCCTTCAGCACGCCCCGGAAGCCGGCGATATATGCCTTCAGGTAGTCCCTGACCCTCTCGGACCTCAGGCCCTCGGGAACGTTATAGGCCTCTGCGATCTCGGTGTACGGGGCGTCGTTAAGGCGGCGCCCGTCTTCGGTTCTCTTCGTGACGGAATCGGAGGAAAGCCCCAGGACAAAGAGCTCGCCGGTGATCCCCTCGTTGAGGGCGGCGATCCGCGTCGCGGCATCATCGGGTACACTCCCCGAAGGCACAGCGGGAGACGCCGGGGGGACGGAGGACACGTCCCCCGTCCCCGGGGACGTCAATCGAATCAACAGCCATAACGCGCAGGTCAATACAAGGACGAGGGCGATCGAAACGAGGAGATAACGTCTCTTCGTGAGCCGCGCCGTTTTCTTCCTGGGGGAGAAAATGGCGGTTCTCGATCTTCTTTTCGGCCCTCTTGTCGTGGATCGTTTTATAACCATCTACATCAGCCCGAAAATAGCGGGTATGGGCCCTCCGGCGCAGGCTCGGCGGCTGCCCCGGCGTTATGCCGAAGGCGGCCGGAGACTTCGTCCCGGGCTCCCAGCCGGCTACCGCGAAAGCATCCCCTTGTAGGAGTTCCAGTTGAGGATGACTTCCTTGGCCTTATCGAGCTGAAGGTCGGGAAGCTTCTTCTTTTCCCCGGTCTCGGGCACCACGGCGCCGTTCGTTCCTTCCGGCGGCTCCGGGTTTGTGACCACGATATCGGGAATTATCCCCTTTCCGTCGATGGATACGCCGCTGGGGGTGTAGTATTTTGCCGTGGTGAGCTTGAGCCCCGATCCGTCGGGCAGCGGGATGATGGTCTGTACCGATCCCTTGCCGTAGGTCTTCTCGCCGATGAGGATGGCGCGCTTGAGGTCCTTCAAGGCCCCCGAGACGATCTCCGAGGCGCTCGCGCTGCCCCCGTTGACCAACACGACCATCGGGATATCGGACGGAAGCGTCCCCTCTTTCTTGGCGGTAAAGGTAATGTCGCTGCCCGCGACCCTCCCCTTGGTGTAGACGATGATCCCCTCATCGATGAAATCGTCGGCCACCTCCACTGACTTATTGAGCAACCCGCCCGGGTCATTTCTGAGATCCAGGATGATCCCCCGGATGTTGCCGTTGGTCTTCTTGACGATGGCATCCAGCGCCGCCCGCAGATCCTCGGAGGTCCGCTCCTGGAACTGCACGATGCGGACATAGGCGATGTTATTATCCAGCACTTCGTACTTGACGCTCTTGATGTTTATGATCTCGCGGGTGATGGTATAGTCCCTCGGCTTGGTCAAACCTTCCCGCATGATCGAGATAGTGACCTTCGTGCCGGGCTTGCCGCGAAGCTTCTTGACGGCATCCATGAGCGTCATCCCGTTGGTGGGCTTGCCCTCGATCGTGACGATCTTGTCGCCTGACTTCAGCCCCAGGCGCCAGGCCGGCGTGTCCTCGATGGGCGAGATGATGCCGGGGTAGTTGTCGATGATGCCCAGCTCGATCCCAAGCCCGCCGAAGCTGCCGGTGGTCTCCACCTGGAACTCCTTGTACTCATCGGGCGTATAGAAGGCGCTGTGGGAGTCAAGTCCGGAGACCATCCCGCGGATCGCGTTGGTGACGAGCGTGTTCGTATCCACCTCATCGACGTAGTTTTCCTTGATCAGATTGAGGACATCGATAAACTGTTCAAGGCTCTTGTATGTGCCGGTCGAAGAAGCCGCCAAAACCTTATCCATCCCCTTTCCCACCGAGACGCCGATGAGGAATACCAGGACGAAAACGATAATGACCCTTAACCTGCCGTTACCTGCTGACATATTCTGTCTCCTTTCTTGTTTATCCCGAGACGGACGCGTTGCTCCGTTAGATCACTTTGCTGCAAGCCACAGCTCAGGATCGGCCGTATTGCCGTGGTGCCTGATTTCAAAATAGAGCGTGGGACCTTTCAGCGACCCCGTGTCGCCGACCGTCCCGATCTTCTCTCGTGCCTTTACCTTGTCGCCGACCTTCTTGAGCAGGCTCTTGGCGTGAGCGTAGACGGTGTAGTAGCCGTCTCCGTGATCGATAATGATGAGGTTGCCGTAGCCCGCAAAATAGTCGGAGTAGACGACCTCCCCTTCCGCAACCGAGGTGATGGGGCTTCCCTCGGGCGCCTTGATCTCGATTCCCTTGTTGTAGACGGGGTTGTCATATTTCGGGTCCTTGCCCTTGCCGTATTTTGTGATGATGGTGCCGCTCGTCGGGTAGGGGAGCTTGCCCTTGAGCCCGACGAAAGCTCCCCCTGAGGGCGCCGATGTATGTCCCTTGACCGGGGTCTTATTTTCCTTTTTCGCCTTCTCCTGCGCCTCGCGCTCCCTTTGTTCCTTCTCCCGCAGGAGCTTGTCGATGAGGGACGAGAGCTTCTTCTCGGCGGTCTGGAGCTCCAGCAGGGTCTGCTCGTACGACGACTTCTTCTCGCGAATCCCGCTCAGATAGGTCGTGCGCCGCTGCTTTTCCCGCGCGAGATCCGAGGCCTTTCTGTCGGCATTCTCCTTGAGGAGCGCCAGCGTGCTTCTCTTACTCTTCAGGTCGTACACCGAGCGCTCGAGGTCGTCAAGATCGGCCCCAAACGAGGAGAAGAGGACCCGGTCCGAGTCGATGACCGCCGACAGATACTTGCTCCGCCTCTTGATGTCGTCGCTGCTCGTGGCGGAGAAGAGTACCGGCAGGTACCCCGACCCTCCGAGCTTGTAGAGGGCAACGACTCGCTTTTCAATCTCCCCGCGTTTCAATGCGAGCCTGCCCTTGACTTGCGTGATGGAATCCTCGAGCCGCTTGATGTCCGTGTCGGCACTGGCCATCTCACGGCCGATCGAATCCAGCTCCTTTTCCTTTCCCGCGAGCTTCTTGTCCATGTCGGAGATCTGCGAGAGGATCGATTTTTCCTCCTTCGAGGCCTCCTTGATCTTTCGGCGCTTTTCCTCTATTTCCTTCTTGATGGTGGTGAGTTCCTTCGTCTTGTCCTGGATGTCCTGGGCCCGGGCCACCCAGCAGAGGCTCATCACGACGAGAAGACCGACGGCTCCCACCCACACCCGCATATCAGACCCTCAACAGCCTCCCGAACGACACCAGGCTTCCCATGAGCCCCAGCAGGGCGCCGGCGCCTATGATGGCCACGATCATCGGCGTCGAGAAGAAAGCCAGCACGACGGGACCGACCAATAGGCTCACCCCTTCATAGAAGTGATCCATGAAATATGAGAACAGGAAGTAAAGTCCGGCAACGGCGACGGCGGAGCCCGCCAGCCCCACCAGCATCCCCTCTATCAGGAACGGGGTCTTGATAAAGGGATTGGTTGCGCCCACCAGCTTCATTATTTCGATCTCCTGGCGGCGGGACAGCACGATAAGCTTGAGGGTGTTGGCGATGATGGCCACCGCCACGAGCGAAAGGACGGCCCCGACGGCGACTCCGGCGGCCCGCACGAAACTGACGAATTCGTGAAAGCGCGAGAGCCACTCCCGGGGATAGACCACGTCGTCCACGCCCCGCATCCGCCCGATCTTATCGGCCACCAGTTTCGTATCCTCGGGTGTCTGGTTATCTTCAACGAGCGACACCTCGAACGAGGCGGGCAGCGGATTGGTCTCAAGCCCCTCCAGGACGTCGGTCTGCTCGCCGAACGACTCCTTGAGGTAGGACAGCGCTTCCACCTTGGAGACGTACGTGACGTCGCGGACTTCCTTGATGGAAAGGATGTTCGTCTTTATATCATCGGTCTGCTTTTCGTTGAGGTAGTCGGAGAGGTAGACGGTAATGCGCACCTCCCGGCCGACCCCGGCCAGCAGGCCCGTCAGATTGATCAGGAAGAGGAGATAGGCGCAGAAGATGAAGATGCAAAACGCAATTGTGGCGGTCGCCAGCAGTGTGACGAGGGGATACGCCCTGAGATTTGACAGGGCCTTTCTTGTAAAATAGGACAGCCTCACAAGAAACATTCAGTTTATGATCCTTCCCCGATTGAGGGAGATAAGCCGTTTATGAAACCGCTCGACGATGTCCTTGTTGTGGGTGGCCATAATGACGGTGGCCCCCCGCTTGTGGATATAGTTCATCAGTCTGATGATTTCCAGGGTCAGCTCCGAATCGAGGTTTCCTGTCGGCTCGTCGGCGATCAGGATCGGGGGCTCGTTGGCGACGGCCCGGGCGATGGCCACCCGCTGCTGTTCGCCGCCGGAAAGCTCCAGCGGTTTTGCGTCATACTTGTCCTCGAGTCCGACGAATTTCAGGACCCGCGTCACCTGTTTCTTGATGTCCCGCCGCGGCATCCCCATGACCTCGAGGGGAAAGGCGATGTTTTCGGAAACCGTCACCGAGTTGAGGAGCTTAAAATCCTGAAAGACCACGCCCACGGCTCTCCGCAGGTGGGGGATTTTCCGTTCTTTTATGGTGCTGACGTTGATGCCGTTGATGAAGACCTGTCCCTTAGTCGGACGTTCGGCGAGATACAGGAGCTTGAGAAGGGTGGTCTTGCCGGCGCCCGAGGGACCGGTAAGGAAGATGAACTCGCCCCGGGCGACGGAAAGCGAGATGTCTGCCAGGGCGTCATGTCCCGCGCCGTAGTTCTTGTACACGTGGTGGAGGCGTATCATCTAACCGGCCACACCTCGATAAAAAAAATCATTATCCGAAAGATTCGCGCCCCCACCTTTCGGAAATGACCCCTGTGACGTGCTATTTTTTTGAATCCGTATCCTCTGCGGCCAGGTAATCAAGGATGACTTCATCGAGGGACTTTTCCGATATTACGCTATCCCCAAAGACCACCTCTTCCTTCTTCGTATCGACAACGGCCGCTTTTTCGGCCTTTTCAAAGACGCCGTTCTTGAGATCAAACAGCATCAGCTTATGCTGTTCCTTCATGATCTCGCGCACAACCTCTTCCATCTTGTCCGAATTGACGATATCCGAATAGCTGGTGCGCTTTGACGAGAGGATGGTGCCGCCGCGATACAACAGCGTCGTTACCACGGGATTTTCGATGCCGCTGTCCTCGGTCTGAATATGGTAGAGGACGCCCCGATATCGGATGTTATGGTTGAATCCCGGAATCATGCCGCTAAAACCCCTCCGAACACGGGAGCGTCTCAGGATAGCATACGGTAAAGATCACAAAAGAATGTCTCCGATTTAATCAATTCTTATACCATATGGATGGCTTTTTCGCAAGAAATTTATTCAAAGAGCTGTTTTTGGCGCTCCTTGGGGGTTCGATCGAAGTGTTGATACGCGCGTCGGGTGGCGACCCGCCCCCGGGGCGTCCGGTCCAGGTACCCTTCCTGTATCAGGTACGGCTCGTAGAGGTCCTCGATCGTATCCTTGTTTTCACCCAGGGCGGCCGACAGCGTCTCGATCCCCACCGGACCGCCGTCGAACTTGTCGATGATGGCCAACAGGAGCTTGCGATCCATCTCATCGAATCCGGCCTCGTCAACCTTGAACAGGATGAGGGCCTCGCGGGCCACGCCGCCGTCGATGACGCCTTCGGCCCTGACCTGGGCAAAATCCCTCACCCGTCTGACCAGCCGGTTGGCCACCCGCGGCGTCCCGCGGGAGCGGCGGGCGATCTCATGCGCGCCGTCTTCGGTGATCTGGATACCGAGGATGCCGGCCGATCGGCGCGCGATGGCCGCGAGGTCGTCTGCGGTGTAGAAGTCGAGCCGGGCCACCACCCCGAAGCGGTCCCGAAGCGGGCGAGGTTATGAGCCCGGCCCGCGTGGTGGCCCCCACCAGGGTGTAGGGGGGCAGGCCCAGCTTGATGCTGCGGGCGCTCGGGCCCCTGTCCGATGATGACATCCAGGCAATAGTCCTCCATCGCCGGATAGAGGATTTCCTCGACGGCCGGCGACAGTCGGTGTATCTCGTCGATGAAAAGGATCTCGCGCTCTTCGAGGTTGGTGAGGATGGCCGCCAGATCACCGGCCCGCTCGATGACCGGGCCGGACGGTCGTCCTGATCGTGACCCCCAGCTCGTGGGAGATGACGTAGGCCAGCGTCGTCTTGCCCAGGCCGGGCGGCCCCAGGAGCAGCACGTGGTCCAGCGCCTCGTTACGCCGCTTGGCCGCCTCGATGAATATCGAGAGGTTCTCCTTGATCGCGTCCTGCCCCACGAACTCCGAGAGACGCCGCGGCCTCAGGCCCTCTTCGAAGAGCTTGTCGTCGTCGGTGGGCTGGGGGTTGTTGATGCGAACGTCCATCGGTCACCTTACCATTTCGAGAGGGCCTTCAGGGCCCGCTTCAGTATCTCGCCGAGGTCCGTTGTCCCGTCATTGGTCGCCTCCCGGACCGCGTCATGGGCCTCGTGCGCGGGTGTAGCCGAGGTTGACGAGGGCCTCCACCACGTCGGCAAGCCCGGCGGGACCGTCGTCCCGGGCATCGCCCGTCCGCTGCCCCGCTTGGCGAGTTTCTCCCTGAGCTCCAGGACGATCCGCTCGGCCGTCTTCTTGCCGACGCCCGGCAGCACGACGAATCCGGCTACATTGCCGGCCACGATGTAGGACCGAACCTCCTGGGCCGACGCGCCCGAGAGGATGGTGGTCGCGAGCTTCGGGCCGATGCCGGAGACCGAGATGAGATCGACGAAGAGCTCCCGCTCCTGTTCGGAGGAAAACCCGAACAGCGAGATGGCGTCTTCCCGGACGTGGGTATGAATGTAGAGCCGAACGGTCCCGTCGTCGCTCGGGAGCGCCGTGTAGGTCGACAGCGGGATCGTCACCAGATAGCCGACGCCCCCCACGTCGATCACGACGTGGTTGAGCGTCTTCTTGACGATCCTGCCGGTAAGCTCTGCGATCATACGGTCCCCTGCAGTGCACGGAACCGGGCGCCGTAGTGGTGACAGAGGGCAACCGCCAGGGCGTCACAGGCGTGGCTCGGAGACCTTTCCCTCAATACAGAGGATGGCCCTGATCATCGACTCGACCTGACCCTTTTCGGCGGCGCCGTATCCGGTAACCGCCGATTTGACCTCTCGGGGGGAATACTCGAAGACCGGGACGGCGCGGCGCGCCGCCGCCAGAAAGACGACACCCCGCGCATGGGCGAGCGTGAGTGCGCTGGACACGTTCTTGGCGTGAAAGAGCCCCTCCACCGCCAGGGCCTCGGGGGCCGATTCCGTCAGGATACGATCGATCCCCGAAAAGATGATGTCCAGCCGCTGGGCCAAGGGGAGGTCGGCCCCCGGTCGAATCTCGCCCGTCGAGACGATCTGAAGCGTCTGCCCGGCGCGGATGACGCCGTACCCCGTGACGGTGATCCCCGGGTCGATCCCTACGATAACGCCGTTAACGTTAAATATCCAGCCCCTCCATGACTTCATCGGGAATGTCGAAATTTGCGTAGACGTTTTGTACGTCCTCGTTGTCCTCCAGAGCATCCATGAGCCTCAGCATCTTCTCGGCGTCCTTGCCCGTCAATGCGATGCTGTTTTTCGGAAGCATCGTCACCGACGCGGAGAAGATGGCAAAGCCCTTTTTTTCCAGGGCGTCTCTGACCGTCTCGAAGTCGGCCGCCTCGGTAACCACGTCGAACGTGCTGCCCTCGTCGCTGACGTCCAGCGCCCCGGCCTCAAGCGCTTCGGCCATGAGCGCGTCTTCGTCCGTTCCGTCCTTTTCGACGGAGATGGCCCCGCGTTTTTCAAAGAGATAGCTCACGCAGCCGGACTCGCCGAGCCTTCCGGAATTCCTGGAGAGGATGTACCTGATATCGGCCACGGTGCGGTTTCGATTATCGGTCAGGACCTCCACCATGAGGGCGACGCCGGCGGGCCCGTACCCTTCGTAGATGACCTCCTCATAGTGGAAACCTTCCACGTCCCCCGAGCCCTTCTTGATGGCCCGGTCGATATTGTCCTTGGGCATATTGGCGGCCTTGGCGGCGACGATGGCCGTGCGAAGCCGCGGGTTGAAGTTCGCGTCGCTCCCGCCCATCCGCGCGGCGACGGTCAGCTCCTTGATCAGCTTGGTGAACGCCTTGCCCCGTTTGGCATCGACGGCCCCCTTCTTGTGTTTGATGCTCGCCCATTTTGAATGGCCGGACATACGATTCCTCCCTCCCGTGATGAGTCTCAGCAGACCACGCAGCAAAATGCTATTTCGCTCATAGTAGCACAAATAGCTCAAACTTCAATCAAAAAAAGGGGGGGGGAAACACCCCGCACCGAGCGGCGACGGTTCGGCGCGTCACCGTTCGTGTTCGCCGTCGGCCGCAACATCCCCGTTTGCGGTCATATCGGGCCGGGCCGGGTGAAGCGGACGAGGGGGCCCCGCCTCGTATACCACGCGTCCCTTTCAAAACAAAAAAAGCCCCGCACGAATGCGGGGCTTATCGGAAGCCTTTCCTAGTTCCCGGGGGAGACCAGGATAACCTCCACCCGACGGTTGCGCTGCTTGTTGTAACCGGTATCGTTGGGGACCAGCGGACGATCTTCACCGTATCCGTAGGCGGTGATCCTGCGGGGATCGACGCCGTACGAGATCAGGGCGGTCCGCACGGCGTTGGCCCGCCGCTCGGAAAGGACCTGGTTGTATTCCCGGGTACCGTCGCTGTCGGTATGGCCTTCGACGATCACCGAAACGCTTCGATCGCTGTTAATGACCCCGGCCACACGCTGGATCTCGGCATACGCCCCGGGCATCAGCTCGGCGCTCCCCGTGGAAAAGAGCGTGTCGTTCGGGAAATAGGCGGTGACGCGGTTGCCGCTGCGGGAGGTCTCATATCCCATATTCTTCAGGTCCTGCTCCTGCTTCTCCAGGGCATACCCGATGGCCCCGCCGACCAGGGCGCCGCTCACGGCGCCGATGGCCGCTCCCGTACCGGTGTTTCCGGTCGTCGACCCGATGGCCGCACCGATCCCCGCTCCGACGACGGTGCCGATCAGAACGCCGGTGCCGGTCTTGGTCAACCCTCCGCCGGGAGCACACCCAACGAAGGCAAAGATCAGGACCGCCGAGAGCGCGGTTAACCAGAGAAATTTCTTTTTCCTGTATATCCAGTTCATAGTTCGTCCTCCTTATATCCGAAAAAGACTATCGGACGTCGTATCCCGGAGACATCAGCCGCCGGTTCTGTTTCTGGTAGTACTCCTCGGAATAGGTGCTTGACGTCGTGTCCGCCGGTCCGTACTCTTCGTCGGGAACGGCCGACGGGCCGGGACCCTGGCTCTCATACACGGGATACTGCCGGTCGTACCGATCCCGGGCCGGCGGCGGGCCGCCGTATCCCCGATACGTGCGGTTGCCGTACGAGGGGTGGTTACGGTACGGATCGTAGTAGGAATCATAGTACGGATCATCGTATGGATCCCCACGCCCGTACCGGGCGTTGCCCTCGACTGAATAGCCGATGCCGCCCCCGATGAGCGAGCCAACCAGTCCGCCGATTCCCGCACCCTCTCCGGCATGCCCGCTGGCCGAGCCGATGGCGGCGCCGATCCCCGCACCGTAGAGGGCCCCCAGAAGGGTCCCCCCCTCGGTATAGGTAAGCCCCCTGCCGTAGACGCATCCGAAACGCAAAGAGCATCACCACCCCGAGGATGACGACCACACCCTTTTTCTTCATGAGAATTGTCATACTCGCACCTCCGTGCGCATTATTTAACATTATATAGTAAGACTAGCGTTTTTTCAAAGTAATTAATATGATCGGGGTCACACTCGCAGGGGAGAATGGACGGGAAAGGAAAACCGGGTAAGGATGGCAGCCGGCAACGGGCGGCGGCCGCCGCAAGGCTACAGGGCGATGCAGTAGAGCCAGCCCTGGTCGGTGCCGAAGAAGGCCCTCCCGAAGTAGACGGCAGGCTTGACGCGAACGCCGCCCTCGAGCTCTGCGCCCCAGAGGGATTGTCCGGTCCTGGAGGAAAGGCACAGCACCCTCCCCTGATGATCGGAGACGATCAGGAACTTCCCGGCGATGATCATGGCCTGCACGTTTACCTGGTCGACGTCCGCCTCCCAAAGGGTGCGCTTGTCGGAGAGATGAACCGCCGCGATCCGCGAGTAACCGCCGGGATCGCCCGACAGCGCTCTCATGCTGCCGTTCAGGAAATAGAGTCCCCCCGCCGTGTACATCTTTCCCCGCGAGACAATCGGCACGGAAGCGGCCTCCACGGCGTTGAGCCCTATGGACCCCAGGTAGCGGCGCCACGAGTTATAGTGCGTGTCGCCGTTCCTGGTCCGATAGGGGATGAGATATTCGTCCCTGAGGAGATAGACGGTACTATCGTAGATGACGGGCGCCGAGAAGTAGATGATATCCCGGTATCCCTCCTCCTTCTCTTTGCCGGTAAGCTTGGTGACCCACGCGTTCCGACCGTCGGCCGCCGAGACGGCCACCAGGTGAGAGAGCGTCCGAAAATAGACCTTCTCCCCGTCGCTGACGGGGGGAAATTTCAGGATGATCCGCGGCCCGTCCAATTCCCTTTCCCAGGCAACGCGCCGCTTTGCCAGGTCGAACCCGACCATGGATGATCGTCCCCACTCGTTGATAAACCCGAAGTAGGCCTTCCCGCCCGCCACCAGCGGCGTACCCGCGGTGCCGCCACTCCTGGTGTATATGCGCTCCTGTGAGGAAAGGTCCCAGATATGGTTGGTGGTGAGTGAAGGCGATTCGGTCGGCGTTCGGGGCATGTTCGTGAGGTCGGCCGGGCCCAGGCCGGAGAAAGAGAAGTAGTGGGCGTGTGTGCCCTTCATGCGCTCCGCATATTCGGCGTCGTCGGCCATCGTGCCGTCGGCCGCGTTGAAGGCATAGAGGTACCCGTCCAATTCGACTATCAGGTACCGGTCGACGACCGCAAGCGGGTTGATCACACCCTCCGAAAGCCTCCGCTTCCAGAGGATCGTGCCGACCCTCAGGCCCTCTTCCTTCTTTTTCGGCAGACGCGAGTCCATTCCATCACCGAATTGTCAGGGCTTTTGATTGTAGCACAACCCCGATGCGAGTCAAGCCCAAAATCCATCGGGTCCCACCGGCGCGCCCGGACGCGGCGTCGGGCTATTTTCCGCCGATATATATATAGGCAATGCCCCCCGTCAGCCGGATAGCCCTGAGGTCGCCCAGACCGCACTCCTCCATGACACCGATGACCTCCCGGGGCCCCAGGAACCCCGCGATCGTATCCGAAAGATGCTCGTAGGCCGCCCGCCTGCCGGTCAAGAGTCCCCCGACGATCGGAATGATAAACCGCAGGTAGAAACGGTAGAGGAAGAGGGGCCCCTTTCCCTTCGGCGGGGCGAATTCGAGGATCAGGACGCTGCCGCCCACCCGTATCACGCGCGCGGCCTCGGCAATCCCCGCGCCGTAATCCGAGAGGTTCCTCAGCCCAAACCCCATCGTGGCGACGTCAAAGGCGCCGTCTGCGAACGGGAGTGTCAGGGCGTCCGCGCAGACCAGGCCGATCTCGCCTGCGGCGCTATGCCGCGCTTTGGCGCGCGCCACCGCGAGCATTTCGGGGGAGAAATCGACGCCGAAGACCCGCGCACGGGTCCTCCGTCGAAAGGCCAGGGCGATATCGCCGGTGCCGCAGCAGATATCCAGGACCAGCGGCCTCTCTCTTCCTTCCGCCGCCAGCCTCACAAGCCGCCGGCGCCAGAGGCGGTCGATCGAGCAGGACAGGACGTGGTTGAGGAGGTCGTAACGGTCGGCCACCGCGGCAAAGAGACTCCTGACTGTGCGGGGATTGGGCATGGCCACCATCAGCACGATAGAGTGAACGCACGAGAAACCACGCTCCGGCCCTCGGGTCGGCCGCTCTCCCCTGCCCACCCGCGGCAACGAGGGGTTTACGGACCGTCAGTATAGTCGAAATGGTCCCGGCCCGCAACCGAATACGCACGAAAGATCGAAAACGAAGACGGACGTTTGACAGCCCGCGCACCCTCTGTTATGATTAATGAAATCTCTCTGACAGGGGTCGTGTATGGATCATGGACGGAATTTCGACCGGATTGCCGAATCCGTCGTCAAGGCACTCAGGAAGCGGCGGATCGATCTCTACGAGATATTCTACGGGGCATCGCGGCGCCTCTCGATCGAGGCGGAGGGCGGAGCCGTCGAGGACTATAAGTTCGCCGAGCCCTACGGCGTGGCGCTGCGGATCATCGCCGAAGGCGGAATGGGGTTTTCCTTTTCGACCCGGCCCGATGAGGCGGCCGTCGAGACGATGGTCAAAAACGCGTTGGCCGGCGCGCTCAACTCCACCGCCGACGAGCACTACGCCTTCGCCGAGCCGTTCGACCGCCTCCCCGAAACGGGGCCCCTCTTCGACGAGACAATCGACACCGTCGGCCACGAGGAAAAGATCAAGCGGGCGCTGGCCGTCGAGCAGGGGGCGCTGGCGGCCGATCCCCGGGTGGTTCGGGTGCGCAGCGCCCGCTACGCCGAATCGGTCTCCGAGGTCTTCATCGTCAACTCCCTCGGCCTGTCGGTGAGCTATAAGAAGAGCGTCGTTTCCGCCCAGCTCATGGCGACCGCCGAGGAGGCCGGCGAACAGGAGATGGGATACGACGCTGATTTTTCGATCACGTACGCAGGCATCGACCCGGTGCTCGTAGGGAGACGGGCCGGAACCCAGGCGGCCGAGCACCTCGGGGCCCGCAAAGCCCCCACGGGGAAGTTCCGGGCTCTCCTGACCAATGAGGTCGCCGCCGAGCTTCTGGGCGTCCTCTCGGCGTCGTTCCTGGCCGAAAATGTCCTCAAGGGAAAGTCGATGCTTGCCGGAAAGGAAGAAACGCGGATCTTCTCGGAGCTGGTCAACGTCATCGATGACGGGATCATGAGGGGCGGTGTCGCCAGCTCGCCCGTCGACGACGAGGGAGTCGTGCGGGGGAGGGTCGATCTGGTGAGGGGCGGCGTCCTGGCCGGCTTTCTCTACGATCTGTTGTCCGCGCGGCGGGCCGGAAAACCGCCGACGGGCAGCTCCTCGAGAGACGGGGTGACCTCTCCACCGGTCCCCGGAACGGGAAACCTCTACATCGCCGGGGGGAAGAAGAGTCCCGACGAGCTGCTGGCGGATGCGGGGTCCGGCGTCATCATCACCGAGCTGATGGGGGTGCACACCGCAAACCCGGTCACCGGGGAGTTTTCCGTGGGGGCCACCGGCTTCGTCTGCGAGGGTGGAAAGAAGAAATACCCCTTCAAGGAAGGGGCCGTGGCGGGAGACCTCCTGTCGGTCTTTGACCGGGTCGTCGGGGTGGGCTCGGACCTCCGCTTCTTCGGCGGTGTCGGGGCGCCGTCGCTGCTGGTGGAGGGGCTGGACATCAGCGGGCAATAGCGTGGGAGGATTGGCGGCCGTGTTCGATATCGTCCAGGCCCGGCCCGAACATATCGATGCGATCGTCGGACTCTGGATGGAGCTCGCCGACTATCATCGGTCGCTCGGCGCCTTTCACCCGATTCACCCGGGGAGGGAAGACCCCCCGGAGCGCCTCACGGAGTTCCTCGAGAACTATCTTGCCCATCCCGATACGCTGGTCCTGGCCGCGCTCTCCAATGCCGAGGTCGTCGGCTTCAGCTTCTCGTTCGTGGCCGCCTATCCCCCCGTCTTCCGGACCGATGACCACGGTATCATCTCGCAGCTGGTGGTAACGGAGCCCCACCGCGGGCGCGGTATCGGCACGGCGATGGTCCGGCAAATCAGGGAATGGTTTTGGGGCCGGGGAATTACCCGCATCGAGCTTCACGTCTCCCCGCTCAATCCCGACGGCCGCCGCTTCTGGGAGCGGCAGGGATTTTCGGAGTACGAGGCGGTGATGGTTTTCGACGGGGCCCGCTGAGCGGGTCCGTCGGCGGCGAGAGGCTGGACGAAGGAGCGGGGTGCGGGGGCAAAAGCGGAATCTACGGGGGGGTAGACAAGGTAGGGACCGAGGGTGCAGGAGGTCAGGAAGAATAGGCAGAGAGACACGACGAGAGGCGGAAGTTGTCGTTTTGCTTTGTTTCCGTTCATTGAGGTATGCCACGGACAACCGTCAGGTTGTCCGTGCGAGGTATCGTTGTCATTGCGAGCTTCGCTCGTCAGGGCCACGCGGCGATCTTCCCGTAATGTACGTGGTGATACGGGAGCTTCCAGTCGGGATTGCCACGTCGCCTTCGCTCCTCGCAATGACGAGTCAGTCCCGTTGAAGGGACGTCAGGTTACTACGGTCGACTATAGATCCAAGACGTGACAGGGCCTCACGAAACATCGTCACCCTTGTCAAATAATTATGCCGGGAATTTGAACAAGACCTCCCGGTTGAACTTCCGGTCGAACCGGTGGATCTCGGCCGAGATATCCCCCCCCGTGACCGTCAGGACAGCCATCGAGGAAAACTCCCCCCCCGGATAGATCTCGCCGGGGTTGAGAAGGAGGATGCCGTCCCGCAGCTCCAGGTAGGGCCGGTGCGTATGCCCGAAGAGGACAGCCGAGGCGTGATGGCGCACGGCCGCCCTGACAAGCTCGTCCATCCGGTTGTCCCAGGCGTCTTTCGGCAGGTACGGGTTGAGGTCAAACAGGTGGCCGTGGACGGCCAGGATCGCGATCCCTGCGGCGGGGATCACGAGCTCCGAAGGCCCCGGCTCGGCCCTGTCCTCGTTGCCCAGCACCCCCACCACGGGGCACGGGAGGTCGGCGGCCAACGCCCAGATGTCGGCGATGTGGTCGCCCAGGTGGACGACCAGGTCAATCCCGGCGACCGTCGAGAGGATAAGCGACGCTCCATCGACGTTGCCGTGGGTGTCTGAGATGACGACGATGCGCATGGAAGGCTACCGCTCTCCCCACAGTTTGCGCGCCTTTTTCTCCCACGACGCAAAGTCCTCGGGGTCCTTCGGGTAGCGTTCGTAGTGCTTCTTGATCTTTCCCGAGATACCCATCGCGGCCAGCAGCGCCTTGAACCCCTCCTTGGAGAGCCCGCCGGACATGCGGCCGCGGATGAGCTTTGCGGCAACGGAAAGGAGCCTGCCCAGCCCCATCTTCACCTCGAAGTCGGCGTTCATCGACTCGAAGTCGAAGGAGGAAAAGATGATGTCCTGCTTGAAGAGGTAGTTGACGTCGCCCCGGGAGAGCTCGGCCGCCGCCGGAAGCTGTGCGAAGAGCCCGGCAAACTTGGCCCCCTGGTCGGTGAAGTAGCGGTGGTTAAGCTGCCAGAGTCTCGCCTTCGTCGTGTCGCGGCCTTTGATGGCCGCATCGATCGTCTCCACCGCGATCTGACAGGCGGTGAACCCCGAGGTCACCCCTTCCCCCGAGAACGGCTTGGTCATGAAGGCCGCGTCTCCTACCGTCACGAAGCCGTCGGCCACCAGCGAAAGGGGCGGCCGCCGGAAGGGCGTTCGTCCCCAGGTCTTCTTGACGAGCTTGTGCGCGACGTTCGGAAAACGCTCGGCCAGGAACTCGTTTTGGATCTTTTCGGCCAGCTTCAGGCGGCCCGGCTGGCCGATGCCGACGATCGCCCCCTTGCCGTAGCTCGGATTGATGAAGGCCTTATGGAACGGATAGAAATTGAGCCCCGAGGGGAACGCCCCGCTCTCCTTTCCCTCGATGTCGTCCCAGTATTGGAGAATCACGTAGAGGAAGTCGGTCTGCTTCACGGCGTCGGTCTCCAGCCCCAGGCGATCGGGGAGCGTCGTGCGGACCGCCGCGTCCACCCCGGAGGCATCCACCACGACCTGCGCCGATATATCAATGGTCTCTGAATTCCTTTCCACCTTGATGCCGATGACCCTGTCGCCCCTCACCACCGCCCGTTCACACCGGGTATCGAAGAGGTAGCTGGCCCCGGCCTCCTGGGCATATTTCTGGAGCCGGACGATGAAGAGCGGCAGCTCCATGACCAGAAACGTGTAGCGGACGCTCTTGGTGGCGTCGCCGTCCGGCGGCCACGCCAGGCCCGTCTCGTAGCGGCCGATCAGCTCTTTTCCCTCAGGCTTCGGGATGTCGAACTGGTCAAACCTGATCTCGTCCATGTGGAAGATGCCGATGTTGTCCCCCAGGGTCCCGCGTTTCTTCTTCTCCACGACGATGACCTTGTATCCCTTTTGCGCCAGCCGCCAGGCGGTGTAGGAGCCCGCCGTTCCTCCGCCGACGATAACGACATCCGCGTTCATCTCTTTCATCATATTCTCCAATGAAAAATCGGGCAAGCCCCCGGAGAGGTCCGATCGATACCCCTCCCGGGGTATCGGCTCTATGACTTCTAAAGTTTCTTGATCATCGCCGTCTCGTCGCATTCGGGAAACTTGGCGCACTTGAGGCATTCCGACCAGATCTTGTGCGGAAGCTTGTTCTTGTCAAACTCCTCGAACCCGACCCTGACGAAAAACTCGGGCACGTAGGTCAGTACGAAGACCCGCCCCACCCCGAGATCGGCCGCCTCCGCAAGGCACTCCGCGACCAGAGCTCTGGCGATGCCCCTGCCCTTGTGGGATTTGGCCACGGCAAGGGAGCGGATCTCGGCCAGGTCGTCCCACGTTACGTGGAGCGCGGCCGTCCCCACAATGCCTTCTACCATATCCTCGAAGATGAAGTAGGAACGGAGCCGATCGTAGAGCTCGGCGAGCGATATCGGCAGCATCGCGCCGGTCTTCCCGTAGGGCTCGACCAGCTTCTTGATGGATTGAATGTCCTGGACCTTTGCTTTACGTATCATGGTTTCGACTTTCTTCCGCCCATACCGACGGATACTATAAGAGGATCGTTTCGTCCGGCGAGGCTGCTTCGCTCTCGGACGTCTCGGCGGAAAGTCAAGCCTAAAGCCCGTACCTTTAGATACGGGCGGCATGTATGCCGCCCCTACGGGTAGTAGCCGCGTTATCTGCTTATCTAACCCGGACTTCGGGAATTACCGATTCTGCCGACACCGTCAGATCGATGACTCGATGATCTCCTTGGCATGGTTGATCGTCGTTTCGGTGATCCTTTCGCCCGAGAGCATCCGGGCGATCTCCATGACCCGCTCGTCGGCCGAGAGCCGCTCCATGGAGGTCACGGTCCTGCCCTCCCTGGTCGATTTGGCCACCGTGTAGTGGGTGTCGGCAAATCCGGCGATCTGGGCCAGGTGCGTGATGCAGATGACCTGCTGATAGGCCGAGACCTCCTTGAGCTTCTTGCCGACGACCTCGGCGGTCGCCCCCCCGATGCCGGCGTCCACCTCGTCGAAGATGAGGGTGGGGATGACCTGCGTGGCGGCCAGCGTCTTCTTCATCGCGAGCAGGATCCTCGAGAGCTCGCCTCCCGAGGCGATCCGCGCCATCGGCCGCGGCTCCTCGCCCACGTTTGGGGAGATGAGGAACTCGACCTTATCGATCCCCCGGGGCGTGAGGAGAAAGCCGCCCGCCGAAAGGTCGTCGCCGGGCCCCGCGGCGATCCGCTTCATCGAAACGGCGAGCCTCGTGCCCGTCATGTTCAGCGAGCCGACCTCCGCCTCCACCGCCGCGGCAAACTCGCGCGCGGCCTCCTGCCGCCGATCCGACAGCGCCACGGCCAGCTCCAGCGCGCGCTTCTTTTGGGCGTCTATCTCTCGCTTCAGCTCCTCGATGCGCTCTTCGCCGCGCTCGATGCCCGAAAACTCGCTCCTGGCCCGATCCAGGAAAGTGAGCACCTCTTCGACGGAGCCGCCGTATTTCTTTTTGAGACTTCCGATCAGCTTGAGCCGGGCCTCGATCTGTTCGAGCCGGTCGGGGTCAAACGAGACGCGGGACGCGTATGCCGAAAGCTCCTTGCCGGCGTCCTGGACCGCGTAGAGCGCCCCCGCCAGTGATTCGACATGGCCCGCAAGATCCTTGTCGATCTCGGAGATCTCCTTGAGCCGGGCGACCGCCGCCGCGATCCTCTCCGCCGCCGAGCCCTCCATACCGTAGAGGAGCTCGTGGGCCTCCTCGGCGCTGCGAAAGAGCTTCTCGGCGTTGACCAGGAGGTCCCGCTCCGTCTTGAGTCCTTCCTCCTCACCGACGACGAGCTTGGCCTCCTCAATCTCGGCGATCTGGAATTTCAGGAAGTCGATCCGCCGCGCCTTCTCCTCCTCGCTCATCGAGTGGGATTTGAATTCGTCCAGCAGGCCCTTGAGCTTTCTTACCGCCGCGCCTATCTCGTCGCGCATCGGCATGAGCCTCCGGTAGGCGTCGATGATGTCGATGTGGCGGTCCGGCACGAGCAGCGTCTGGTGTTCGTGCTGGCCCGAGATGCTGATGAGCTCCTCCCCGACCTCCCCGAGGGTGGTCAGCGTCACCTGGGCGCCGTTGATGAAGATCCGGTTCTTCCCCGCCCGGGAGATGACCCTCCTGATGATAAGCCCTTCGGCCGTATTCTCGATGCCCGTCTCGAAAAGGAATTCGTGGATCGGGTTACGCTCGGGAAGCATAAAGACCGCCTCCACCACCGCTTCGTCCGATCCGGTGCGTATCAGGTCGCCGGCCGCCCGGTCGCCGAGGATGAGGTTGACGGCGTTGATGATGATGGATTTGCCCGCGCCCGTCTCTCCCGACAGGATGTTGAGGCCGCGGGAAAACGTTACCGTAAGCTCATCGATGATGGCAAAATTCCGTATGGAAAGGTCAACGAGCATGGCGCATCACCTTCCCCAGTTCAGTTTCGTCCGGAGGATCTCAAAGTGGTCACGGTCGGGCGGCTCCACGAGCAGGATCTTCCTTTTGGACTTTCGGACGGTGAGGCGGTGCCGCTCGGAAAAATCGGTGCCCACCTGACCGTCGAGGGTGACCGAAACGTTGCCGTCTCCGGAGACGAGACTCACGTCGATGACCGACGACTCGGGCACGACGATCGGCCGGTTCGTCAGGAGGTGGGGGCAGATAGGCGTGATGATGACGGCAGACAGCGTCGGGTGAACGATCGGCCCGCCGGCAGACAGCGAGTAGGCGGTGGAGCCGGTCGGCGTGGCGATGATGAGCCCGTCGCCGTTAAAGACCGTGAGGAACGCGCCGTTTACCTGCGCCTGGAGCCGGATCGTCCTGGCGAGGTTCCCCTTGTTGACGACCACGTCGTTGAGGACCGAGAAGCTCTCGATTTTCCCGGAGCTGTCCTCAACCACGGCCTCGAGCATCATCCGCTCCCCGATCCGAACGTTGCCGGCGATGAAGCGGACCAGCGTGTCCTTGAGCTCCGGGACGGCCACGTCCGTCAGGAAGCCGAGGCTGCCGAGATTGACGCCGAGTATCGGGATCTCCCGATCACCCATGAGGCGCGCGGCGTAGAGCAGCGTGCCGTCGCCCCCCAGCACGATCATGGCGTCGGCCCGGCGCGGGATCTCTTCGGCGGCCATCTCTGAGGAAAGTCCGGCCTTGCGGGCCGTTTCGGAGTCGAGCAGCGGCGTAACCCCCCGGGCGGTAAGCCACGGGACGATCTCGGCCACGATCTCGACTGCCTCTTTCTTGTTTTTCTTGGCGATGATGCCGAACTTCTGCACGGCGCCTCCGATCCCGTCGTTATCCCAGTCAGTAACACATATCATATATCACCGCCCCTGTCCATAATTTTTGGCTTCGGGAGTTACGGCCGCCGGCTTTTGGAGCGCGTTCGGTGGGCTCCCTTTTGACCTTGACTTTTGGCCGCCGCCGTGTAAAAATATTTATGATGTGTTTTTTACTCTGATCCCGTCGCAATGTCCCAACGGCGTCCCCGACAGCGTCCATAGTACGCCCCGGCGGACGTCCCGATGGTGTCGGCCGTGAGCACTCCCGAGGAAAAACAAAAAAAGCTGCTCAACCTCCTTGAGGATGACCATATCCGGGATCTCATCGGGGAGCTCAGGCTGTCCCATCCCGCCGATATCGCCGAATTCCTCCAGTTTCTCCTCCCTCATGAAAAGAAGCTCGTCTTTTCGGTGCTGGATACCAAGACCGCGGCCGATGTCATCGTCGAGCTCGACGACGATACCCGTGACCTGATCCTCAAGGACATCCAGACCAAGCGGCTGACCGATATCGTCGACGACCTCGAGTCCGACGACGCCGCCGACATCATCGAGGAGCTGCCCGAGCATCAGGCCCAGGAAGTGCTGGACCGGATCAATGACGAGGATGCCGAGGAAATCCAGAAGCTCATGAGCTACGACGAGGAGTCGGCCGGCGGCATCATGCAGACCGAGCTCGTCAGCGTCCGCCAGGATGAGAGCGTGGCCTCCGCCATCGAGGAGATACGGGAAACGTCGGGGGAGGTGGAGGACATCCACAGCGTCTATGTGACCGATCGCGCGGAAAGGCTCGTGGGGGTCCTCCCGCTCAGGAAGATGATCCTGGCCCCCCCCGGGGCCATGGTCTCGACCGTCATGGAGAAGGATCCCATTTCCGTCGCCGTCACCCTCGACCAGGAGGAGGTCGCGCGCATCGTGAAGAAATACGACCTCGTGGCGGTGCCGGTGGTGGACGCCGTGGGCAGGCTCGTCGGGCGCATCACCGTCGACGACGTGGTCGACGTCCTGGAGGAGGAGGCCACCGAGGATATCATCAAACTGTCCGGCGCCACCGACGACGAATACGCCTGGTCGTCGTCCGTTCTCAGGAGCGCGGGCACCCGGCTCCCCTGGCTCTTCGCCAGCTGGATCGGGGGGCTCCTGGTCTCCCTGATCATCGGCTATTACCATGAGACCCTGGCCGAGGTGGTGGTGCTGGCCGCCTTCATGCCGGTTATCGCCGGAATGGGCGGCAACGTCTCGGCCCAGTCTTCGACCCTGGTGGTGCGCGGTATCGCAATCGGGAGCATTGACGTCAAGAGGCTGGGCGTCGTCCTCTTTCGGGAGCTCCGGGTGGGGATTATCCTGGGCGTTACCTACGGGGTCCTGCTGGGTATCGTCGCCCATTTCCTCTATCTGAACATAGTCAAGCTCTGGCTCGTGGTGGGCCTCGGGATCTTTGCCTCGATGACCATCGCGTCGGCCATGGGAACGCTCGTGCCCATCGTCTTCCATAAGATCGGGGTCGACCCCGCCGTAGCCTCGGGCCCCTTTATCAGCACGACCACCGACATCATCAGCAATTTCATGTATTTTACCCTGGCAACACTGATCATCCTCAGATGAGATCACACGAATCAAACGCAGTCGTCCTGGGCACCCGCGACATGGGCGAGTCAGACCTCCTGGTGGAGCTGCTGGCGCGCGACGCCGGCAGGATCGTCGGTGTGGCCAAGGCCGCCAAGAAGAGCAAGAGGCGCTTCGTCAACACCTTCGACCTCGGCCACCTCATCCGCGTGAAATATTACCTGCCGCGGGGCAGGGAGCTCTTCCTGATCGAAGACGCGTCCCTGATCGATCCCCACGGCAGGCTGTCCGGCAGCCTCTCCTCGATGGCGTACGCCGCGCTCGTCATCGAGCTGGTCAGGGAGCTCTTCCCCGAGGCCGAGCGATCGACGGACCTCTTCGAGACGACGGCCCTGCTGCTGTCGCTCCTGGACGAGCGGGGGGCCCGGGAGGACCTCGTGTGGCTCTTTGTGCTGAGGATCCTCAAGATATCGGGCATCGCCCCCCTTTTTGGCGCCTGCGTGCGCTGCAGGAGTCGGCAGGCCGATACGGCCGACAGGCTCTTTGTCCCCGAAGCGGGGGGGGTGGTATGCGGCTCCTGCTGTGCCCCGGCCGACCGGGCGATCGGGCTGTCGTGCGGCACGATCACGGCGCTTGTCGGCGGCCACCGACGTGCCGCTGGAGAGGCTCGCGCGTATTGCGCTGACTCCCCCGTCTCTCTCCCAGACCCGGGAGCGCCCTCTTCTCGTTCATCGACCACCAGCTCGGCAGACGGATGCGGTCGGCCGACTTCATCGAGCGATATCTGCGCCCGTGATACGGGCTACCGCCCTATCTCAAGAGGGATTAAGACAGCGCCGCGTTCCCCGTCACGGGTTTGGGGACGATTGACCGACGCCGGCGTCGTGCCGATATCGCTTGACAATGCGCAAAAAAGCGCTACATTATATGAGATACAGGAGGTGTGACCAATGATCTTTGATCCGTTATATCTGCTCTTGATGGCGCCTGCCTTCATCTTCTCGCTGATTACCTCTTTCTGGGTGAAGAGCGCCTTCCGCAAATATTCCAAGGTGGCCACGGCCTCCGGGCTCACCGGCGCCCAGGCCGCCGAGCGGGTTATGAGAAGCGGCGGGGTCAACGATGTCCAGATCGAGGCGACCCGGGGGTTCCTGTCGGACCATTATGACCCGTCCAAGAAGGTGCTCAGGCTTTCGCCCGATGTCTACCAGGGACGCTCCGTCTCCTCGATCGGGGTGGCCGCCCACGAGGCGGGCCACGCGATTCAGGACGCCGCCGGGTACGCGCCGATGAAGCTGCGCACGGCAATCGTGCCGATGGCCAGCATCGGCTCCAACCTCTCGTGGATCCTCCTGATCGGCGGGCTGATCATCGGGTCGGCCGGGCTCATCAAGGTGGGGGTTATACTCTTTTCGGCCGTGGTGGCCTTTCAGGTCGTGACGCTGCCGGTGGAGATCAACGCGAGCAGGAGGGCCCTGGCGGCCATTTCCACTTCGGGCATCCTGATGTCGGGCGAAGTCGCCGGCGCCCGCAAGGTCCTCACCGCCGCGGCGATGACCTACGTGGCGGCGGCCGCAAGCGCCATCCTGACGCTCCTTTATTTCCTGATCAGGGCGGGGATGCTGGGGGGACGGGACTGATCGCCTCCCGAATGCGAACGTTTCGGGACCCGGTAGCGGCGTCGGACGAGTTTCCGTTTCGCGCGGGACCCTCAAAGAAATCTCACGAGCACTTTTTTGATGAGAAACCTGTGCGGGCGGCACCTCTGTCGCCCGCAACGGCATCGGTGCCGTTTACGCGGGCAGCCCCAATCCGCCCGCCTTCATTGCTGACGGGCCCCGTGCCGTAAAGTGCGTACCTCTTCTGATGTCACTACGATGCAGCATATCCGGCCAATTCATGCTTTCGGTCGGCACCTTTTGTGCGGTGATCATATCGTTTTCCACCGCCGCCGCCCTCGTCGGCCCGGGGGGGCGGTTCGTGTCCATCATCCTTCTCTTCCTCGTCTTCTTCGCACTTCTCTTCATTCCCCTGTCGCTCTGGACCCGCCCCCTCATCGAGCGAGACGCGCTCAAGACATACCTCGACGGGGTTGAGCAGAGGGTAGACGCGTGGAGCTTCGGGCAGGACGACCTGGCTAACCTGAAGCGGCTGGAGGCGCTCCTCTCCAGGAAGAAGGGCCCGCGCGATATCACGATGCATTCCCGGGTGGCTTTTCTCCGCTCCGAGATGGAGCGGTTGGAACAGGCCCGGACGTCTTTCTTCTGGGACGACTCGGAGGGGACAAAGCACTGAGGGCCGCAGCCGACCGCCATAGTCGGTAACGGCAGATAACGGCGGCGCAATGTGCACAAACGGTAGCGCCCTCGTTGGCGTGCCCGCCCGGTCAAAAGACCGGCATCGGTGTGTTCCCGTACCGTCTCTCACCGGTCGGCTTTTCGATTCCGATCACCCTCCCATCCCGTATGTCGATCACTGCCTCGATCACCGGAACCGCTCCGGTTGCGTGGGCGACGATCTCGCTTCCACGGAACACGTCCCCCTCGGGCAGGAGGGCGCGGGAAACGACGACCCGATAGAGCCTCCCGCCGGAGCCGGTTATCAGGAAATGATCTCCCTGCTCCAGACCGGCGGAATTCATGGGGATCTCGGAAACGTAGCGGTCGGCCGGCAGGACGTAGTTCAGGTATCTGACGGAACCGACGGACGAGTCCTTATCTGCCCCGGTCAGAATCTCGCACACCCGCCCGTCCTTCTTTGCCGTCTCGATTATCTTTCTGATATCGACGCTATCCATCTTCACCAGAGATATGGTGGCCGAGTCTTCCGTATAGTACGCGTAAAGACTTCGCACCGATAGATGCTGCGCCCCCCGGGCCAGGCCAAAAGCGGCAGTCATGGTCAACAGATAGACGCCCGCCACGAGCGCGGTTCGGCCCGCCCCGGACGCAGGCAACCGTATGAACCGCGATGCGGACGGCATTGGGAGCGGCAGGAACATTCCGGTCTTCTTCATATACTCCTCGTACGGTTTTCCGAACTTCGAGCGGCATTCCCTTTCCTCCAGCCGCGCGAGGCCGTAGTAGGCAAAGAGCACCGTCACGTACGTCAGGAGCACGACGTAGCGCGGCCAGAGCAAAAGCAGGCCCAGTCCGCTTATCGCCAGGGACAGGTACTGGGGATGACGGATGAAGCGGTAGACGCCGCCGACCGCCGCGCCCTTTTTGGCAAGCTTGCGGTAATAGACCTGCCCGGCGCCGATAAGAAAGGCGGCAATCCCTCCGGCAAAGAGCGCCATGCCGACGGTGTTGTGCAGGTTGATCAGGGCAGAATCGGTCTCGGCGACGATGTGGGGCAGGAAGAACCCCGTCAGCCATGCCAGCCGGGGATAGCTGCCGATGAAGTCAAGTCCCGGGCGGTAGACGGAGTAAAAGTAGACCGCGAAGGGGCTTGCCATGTAGAGGAACTCGAAGGCGATCAAGAGGTAGAAAGCCAGGGCGGCCCAGAGGCCCCTGCGCGTCGACTTTCCCTGAGCAGTTGCGTCCATTTCGGTTCCTCCTTCGTGTAGCAGGAAAATCCCGACCCCCGACCGGTAAGACCTGTCGGATATTCGGCCGGGTGATTCCTTGCGTAATAGTTATCCAAACGTTCGGTTAATTATGTGCCGCAAAAAAAAGCCGCTTATTTCGTCTGTCCCCTGGTGCGTCACCGCTTGGTCCGCATCATGTGCGCCGCCAGGTGCGTCCGCTCGAACGAATCAAGAAACAGATCGAGCAGTCTGTCGCCGTCGCACCCGTAGAAACGGCACCACTTCTCCTTCATTACCACAAAGAAGATGATCGGGACGAAGCCCGTGAAGAATTCGTAGACCAGGAATTCGTTTTCGTCGGAAAACCCGGTTGTCCTTGACTTCTCAATGCCGCCGATCTCCTCGATCTCATGATTGAGGTGCATCTGGGCGCATTTCAAGAGGAAGTTGTCCTCATCCTCGCTCTTGAGCGCCTCCATGACGATGACCGAGAGGATCCGCTTTCTCTTTTCGAGGAACCTGATCTCCTGCCTGATCTTTTCGGCGGTGTCGATGGAGAGAGAAGCGCCGCCGGACCGGGTGGAATTCTTTTCGAGATATTCGGAGAGCTCCTCGATGACGTTCAGGAAAAGGGAGATCATGATGTCGTTCTTGTTCTTGAAGTGATAGTAGATGAGCCCCTTGTTGATGCCGACCGCCTCGGCGATCATGCCGACGCTTGTACCGTCAAACCCCTTCTCGGAGAAGAGCTCCTCTGCCACCGCCAGGATCTTCTTTTTTGTCTCTTCTCCGCCCGTCCTCATAGGAGCCGTCCTTATAATTAACTGATCGTTCGGTTAAATATAAAGCAGGGATACCCAGCTTGTCAAGCTTTTTCTAAATCCTTCGGCAGTTACCGGCCACCTTTTTTATTTATCCTGCACGAGAAAGGAAGGCACTCGACGTATACATGGGACTCTTGCGCGTCACGAAAACTCTCGACTGCCGCAGCGTAATCTTTTAGCCCGGAACCAGCCAATGAGATATCCCTCAACACAAGATGTCCCGCAACATCTCAACCAGGTCGTCAATATTAAAGGGTTTCTCGATGAACCTGTTCTTGGTGGTCTTCAGAAACGACTGCGTGTCTTTGCTCAGGATATCCCCGGTGATGAAGATGATCTTATCGGCGATCTCGGGGTGGTGCTTTTGGATGTAGTGGTACATCTTCTTTCCGCCGATCCCCGGCATCTTGATATCCGATATTACCGCGTCGAATTTTCTCGCCTCGACGAGACTTACGGCTTCCTCTCCGGTTGAGGCGGCCCAAACGCTGAATCCGGCTTCGGCCAGGGCGTCGGAAAGAAAGCCCCGCAGCGATGCCTCGTCCTCGACCACGAGGAGACTCCAGGTGCCCGGGGAGATCTTCACGGGGGCCTTGACCTCGTCTGCCACCGGTTCCGCTCCTTGGACAACCGGGATCGTCACGACAAACGTCGCCCCCTTCCCCGGCTTGCTTTCCGCCGAGATTGTGCCGCCGTGTTCCTTGATAATTCCATAGGCCATGCTGAGCCCGAGACCGGTCCCTTTGCCCGCTTCCTTTGTGGTGAAGAAGGGGTCGAAGATTTTATTGATGAGCTCGCCGGGGATCCCCGGACCGTTGTCCTCGAACTCAACGACCAGGGTATCGTCCTTCCTGTATGTCCTCAGAGCCAGCACGCCCTTTTCTTTTCCGGCGAGCGCATCCCGGGCGTTGTTTATGAGGTTAATGAAGACCTGCTGAAGCTGGTAAGGATCGGCGTATGTCTCGGGGATTTCATCGGAAAGGGAAAGCGGCACGCTAATGTTGCTGACCCGCAAATCGTATTCCCTGAGCTTAAGCGATTCCATGAGAATGCTGTTGACACTGATCATGTTCCGCTCCGGCTTATGCTCCCGCGCGAACGCCAGCAGGCCGCCGACGATCTTTGACGACCGTATCGATTCCTTCAGGATAATATCCAGCCTGTTCTTGATGTCCTCGGGCACGTCTCGCCGCGCAAGCAGCTGAGCGTTGCCGATGATCGCGGTAAGTGGGTTGTTAAGCTCATGGGCCACGCCGGATATCATCGTGCCCACGGCGGAGAGCTTTTCGGTCTGCAGGAGCTGCAGCTCCATGTTCTTCTTCTCGGTGATGTCCCGGGCGATACCGAAAAAGCCGATCGGCGCACCCGAGTCGTCCCGCTTGAGCGACACGGAAGTCTCCAAATCTATTGTCGTCCCGTCTTTTCTGATGACCCGCCAGTCCGCGGTTTTCGCGGGAATACCCGTCCGGAATACCTCGTTAAACGTGGGAAAGACCTTCTCGGCGGTTTCCTTTTCCATGTAGTCCCGAAAGTTGAGCCCTACCATTTCTTCCTGACTATAGCCGAGCATCCTTCTCGTAGACTCGTTGAAGAACGTGAAACTCCCCTGGAGGTCAACCTCAAAATAGCCGTCCTCGATGGTTTGCAGAATCGTCCGATGCTTTTGTTCGCTTTCCCGCAGCGCCTCCTCTGCCCGCCTTTGATCGGTGACGTCTTGGATGGTTCCCCGGATGCGTACCGGCCTTCCTTTCTCATCATGGATCATCTCGCCGAGCGCGTGAACGTGTTTAACGGTACCGTCCGGATTGACAATGCGATATTCGTGTTCGTATGGTTTGTTAAGCTTGATGCACGCGCGGACCTTTTTTTCGAGGTCTTTTCGGTCGTCCGGGTGAACGGAAGTCAGGGCGTCTTCGACACTCGGAGTATAATTACCGGGATCTCGGTTGTAGATATGATAAGCCTCCGTGGACCACACAAGCCGGTCTGTCTTTAAATCCCAGTCCCAGCTCCCCACGTGGGCAATCCGCTGCGCCATTAATAGGTTGACTTCGCTTTCCCGCAGCGCCTCCTCGGCCCGCCTTTCACCGGTTATATCGGTCAATGTACCCGTTATCCCGACGTGTCGGCCGTCCCTCTCGATGGGTCGGCTGGAAGTCCGAACGTAATGAACGGAACCATTCTTGTCTACCATTCTGAATTCGTAAGGATGTAACCGGCCGCCGAGAGTCTCTCGGCGGCTTTCCATGACACCGGGAAGGTCCTCGGGATGGACATATTCGGAAAAGGAGTTGCCGACGATTTCCTCGGCCCGGTACCCGAAAATAGTCTCGGCGACGGGGTTCATATAGGTGATATTCCCTTGTGCGTCGAGGTTGAAAATAACGTCATTGAGATTTTCCACAAGCAGGCGGTATTTTTCCTCACTCGTTCGAAGCGACTCGTTCGCCTCAACCAGATATTCGGTCTTCGCCCTGACCTGCGCGCGAAGAAGCAGGATGATCCCGGCCGACAGGGCCAGGAACCCGCCGGTGATAACGATTATCCAGATAAGATAGCTCGGTACAGCCGGCTCGGGGGGCTTTTCCGACCAGCGAGCCAGTGTCTTGTAGTAGTAGGAATCGGGCTGTTTTCGCCATTCGTTTAGATTGCGCTCGATAGCGTCAAGAAGGTCACGATTCCGCCCCTGAGCGGTGGCGAAGTAGAGCGACGACGGGTTAAAGACAATGGGAGTCTTGGTCAACCCGTACCTAACGTATAGGTAGTCTCCAATGAAATGGTTGGAAAGCACCGCGTCAGCATAGCCATGAGCCGCCAGACCGAACGCTTCCTCATAGGTCTTGGCCTCAACAAACGTCACCGTGAAACCGAACCCGTTCATCATCTGCTCGAAGATTTCCTCTTGGATCCCCTTCTTAAGAACGGCGACCCGCCGTCCGTTCAGGTCCGAAAGTGTTGACACACGAATCGATGAGTTGGCATAGACCTGCGACCAGCTATCCACGACCGGGGTCTCGTGGAAGTCATACTTCCTGCCGCGCTCCCGCGAATAGGCAACATCGGGCATCAGATCAATCCGATGCTTTTCAAGGCCCTCAAGACAGTCGGACCATTCACACGGAACATATACCAGGTTCCACTTCTCTCTCCTGGCAATCTCGTTAAGAAGATCGGCGAAGATACCTGCAGGGAGACCATTCTCATCGATAAAGATTTTTGGAGGGTTCTGGTATATACCGACACGTACCGTGCGGGTACTGGGGCCGTCGCTGCGGTTTTCAGTCGGAGTGTCTCCACGGTCTTCTCCGGTCACTCCGGTATTCCTGTTCCCAATTTCGAGAAGCGAAAGAGAATTCGAGTCCGGTACGTTTTGGCTGATGGCAGGAAGGCTGGTTTGACTATTCCCCCGGAGTTGGGTTTCCCGGGCTTCAGACGGAGGGCTCCCGCCGACCGGAAAGGTCAGGATCGCCGTCACAACGGCAATTATCACCCGGAAGAGGATTTGCTTTTTCTTAGTGCGCACAGCCGCCTCCTCGCTTTCGTGAAGTCCCCAATCGTATCCTTCGGCTCGTGGTACACACGTCTTGCTCAACCGAACATCAAGGAGTAACAGGTACGTTCAAACAGTCGATATCCCTCTTCTATGATCGCCGGACTCGTCATCATAGAATCGACAACGTTTCCCTCTAATTATACTATGATTTTCCCTTCTTTCAATGCCGCTATCTCCTTTTCCCCCATCCCCAGCATCTCCCTGAGCACCTCTTCCGTATGCTCTCCCAGGGCCGGGGCCGGCCTCGGGGGCGGCGGTGTATCCCCGTCTATTCGGACGGGCGAGCCGGCCACCGTGAGTCTCCCCGCTCCGGGTTGATCGATCTCGGCGAGCATCCCCCGGGCGGCGATCTGCGGGTCTCGCATGACATCGCTGACGCTGTTGAGCGGCCCGGCGGGGACATCGGCCGCCGCAAGCTTCGAGAGCCACTCGTCGGTCGTTTTGCCCGAGAGGATCGCGCCGATGACCCCGGTCAGCTCCTCGATGTGCTCGCAGCGCAGCCGGTTGGTGCTAAACCTGCCGTCTCTTTTCAGATCGGGCCTTCCCGCCGCGTCCGCAAACCTTCCCCAGAGCATGTCGTTTCCCGCACACAGGACGACCGCGCCGTCTCTTGTCGCGTAGACGTCGAAAGGGGCGATGGTGGAGTGGCGCGTGCCGAGCGGGCCGGGGGGCGTCCCTTCGACGCGGGCGCGCATCACGGCGTTTTCGAGCAGGGAAAAGAGGGCGTCGAGCATCGCGATGTCCACGAAACCGCCGCGGCCGGTGCGTTCCCGGCGGTAGAGCGCCAGCACCACCCCGATCACGCCGAAGAGGGCCGCCGAAAGGTCCCCGATCGACGTCCCGACCCGCACGGGCCTGCCGCCCGGCTCTCCCGTGACGCTCATAATGCCGCTCATGCCCTGGATGATCATGTCGTAGGCGGGGTCCGGCGCCCGGGGGCCGGTGCGCCCGAAGCCGGACAGCGATAGGTAGATAAGCCGCGGATTGATCTCGGTAAGGGCCTCGTGTCCGATCCCGAGCCGCTCCATGGCCCCGGTGCGGAAGTTTTCGACAAGCACGTCGGCCTTGCCGGCGAGATCGAGAAAGACCTCCCGGCCCCGGGACCGCTTGAGGTCAAGGGTGATGCCCTTCTTTCCCCGGTTGACGCTGACGAAATAGCCGCTGGTCCCGCCCACAAAGGGCCCGAAGCCCCTGGCCTCGTCACCGCCCGCCGGGTTCTCGACCTTTATAACGGTCGCGCCCAGGTCGGCCATGAGCATGGCGGCGTACGGCCCCGCCAGCACCCGGGAGAGGTCCAAGACGACAACGCCGGAAAGAATATCGAGCATGGAAAGCGCCACTAGGATAGATCAGAGAAAACGAATCAAACGGTTCGGTCCCATTATTTGAGGAGACAGTCAGCAGATTGCCGCGTCGCCTTCGGCTCCTCGCAATGACGGGCTGTTTCTCGTCTTCTTCTCCCGTCGGGGCCCCCAAAAATGCGTGCATTTTTGGGGTGACGTTATATCCCCATGATCTTTTTCGTCTCTTCCTTCGTATCCCCGATCTTATAAGGGATAAAGAGCAAGAGCCCCACCAGGCAGGAGGCTGCGCATATCACCCAGACCATCCGCACCCCCGTCGGGTTTTCGGCGCTGTAGCCGAAGGCGGCCAGCACCGCGTTGAGGATGATCGCGGAAAACGCCCAGCCGGTCTTGCGCACGAAGCCGTAGATTCCGAAGTAGATCGCCTCCTTGCGCTTTCCGGTCTTCAGCTCGCCGTAGTCGGTAAGGTCGGCGATGAGCAGCAGCGACATCAGGAAGACCCCGCCCAGCGGGATTGCCGCGATGGGGAAGATGATCATGGCCTGGACGAAGGGGGAAAACAGGGGATAGTCCCCGATGAAAAAGCTCAGCCCGAATCCCCCGATCATGGCCAGGATCACGCCGCGGAAGACATGCCGCTTCGGGTATTTCTTGACAAGGACGTACCAGAGCGGGATCGAGAGCGCCATCGCAATGACGACTTCCGCCACCAGGATCGACGAGTCGGTATCGGGCCGTTTCAGGATCAGCGTGACGAGGTACGGGGTGTTCATGAGCATGAGCTGGTAGGTGAGCTGGACGAGTGTGATCATGGCGGCAAACGAGAAGATCTGCCGGTCGGCAAAGGCCTCTTTCAATGCCTTGAAGAAGCCGGACATCTTCTCGGCCTCGTCGATCCGGTGGCGCTGCTTGATGCCCAGAAGCGACAGCTCGCCTGCGATGAAGGCGACAGCGCCCAGGATCAGGGCCATGATGAAGACGCCGAATTTCGATATCAGGGTGCCGTACAGTCCCCCGGCGATCAGCGCCCCCAGGATGCCGAGGGCCACGCCGACCGAGGCGATCTTTGCGCGGTCGTTCTTCTTCGGGCTCATCTCCGGCAGCACGGCAAACCAGGGAATGAGGACCGCCGTGTAGGCCCAGTAGTAGACGAAGAGGATCGCGGCCAGATAGATGACGTTCGTGAGGCTCGTACCTGCCGACGGCGGCGTCCAGACGAAGATGAAGGTCAGAAAGAGGATCGGGTTGGCGATGAAGATATAGGGTTTTCGCCTTCCCCAGCGACTTTTCGTGTGGTCGCTCCAGTAGCCGATCAGGGGATCGGTGACGGCGTCAAGGATCCTGCCCCCGAACAGGATCGCGGCGATAGTGAAGGCCGCGGCCGGGAGATACCGGACAGCGACGGATCCTTCCGGCGGGTTGTAGAAGTAATTCACCCAGGAATAGAGGACCGTGTCGTATATGTTAAAGGCCAGGCCCGCCAGGTTATAAAGGATGATCTCCGTCATGGTGAGGGGGCCGGTAAAGAGGGGGCTCTTCGCGCTCGATGTTGCCATGATCTCCTCCCGATGGGACGATGGATAGACCAACTCTACCCAAAGAGGAGTGCCATGTCAAAGCATTTTATGGCCGCTCGGAATACCGATTGACAGATACTTGTCATGCGTGATACAAATTTTGCATATGTATATAAGGGGGGAGAACATGAAGCTGAAACCGTTCATCGAGCGCATCTTGAAGGAGATCGGCCCCCGGCCCGCGGGAAGCGACGCGGAGTTCAGGGCGGGGGCGATCATCGCCGAGGAGATGAAAAAGCGCGGCGCTGCAATCACCACCCAGGACGTCCCGGTGGCCCCCGGCATGATCGCAGGCATCTTCAACCTCATGATCGGCGTATATTTCGTCGCCGTGATCCTCTACTTCTTCCTCCCGGTCGCATCGGCGCTGCTGGTGGCGGCGCTTCTGGTCATATTCGTCCTTTCCCGGAAGATCGGAAACGCCGCCGTCGACTGGCTCCTCACAAAGACCACGACCAGAAATATCATCGGCAGCTATGACCCGGCGGGCAAACCGCAGCGGACCCTCATCTTCTCGGGACATCACGACAGCCCGAACATGATGCCCCTCTTTGAGATCAAGACCAAGCGCTACGTTCACATCATCGAGAACTCGGTCGTCGCGGGCCTGGCGCTCATGATCCCGGCGGGCATCCTCCGGTCGATTCTATCGGGACCCGTCATCCGGCGTCCCTTCGGGCTCGCCTGGTATGACGTCATCTTTGCGATCTCACTACTGGGGCTTGTCCTGGGCCTTTATTTCCGGGCGCGCATGTTAACCAGGGAAAGAAACCTCGGCGCCAACGACAACCTCTCGGCGGTATCGGTGCTCGTGGGGCTCGCCGACTATCTGAAAAATGAACCGCCGAAAAAGACGCGGGTGATGCTCGTCTCCTTCGGCTCGGAGGAGCCGCTCATGTACGGCTCGTGGGGGTTTGCCAAGGGCTACCCGGATCTGATCAAAGATGCGCTAAACGTCAACATGGAAACCGTGGGTGCCGGGAGGCTTGCCATCATCGAAAAGGAAAAGATGTATATGCTTCCCTACACACCCGAGGCCATCGACCTGATCGGACGGGCGGGCAGGCGCGCGGGTATCGACCTGCCGAAGATCGCCATCACCTACGGCGGCACCGACTCCTACTCGATCATCAAGGGCGGGGGAAAGTCCGCGTGCCTCTTCGGGATGGACGAGACCGAGCTCTTTTCGCTCTGGCATTCGCCGCTGGACAACCCCGGCAACATCAAGGAAGACAATCTGCAGGCCGCGTTGAGGATATGCATCGAGGTCATCAAGGAGGCCGAAGGACAGTAGTCACCAAGGAAGTCGGTTAATTAGAAAAGGCCGGGCAAAGCCCGGCCTTTCTTTCATCCTGCGTCGGTAGCTACGTGCGCCGCACAGATCACCCCGGGGCGTCGGCTCATTTGAGCGCCGGGTGCAGCGGGGCGATCAGGTGGGCGGCGGCATCGGCGGCCGAGAGTGTCCCCCCCTGGGGGAAATACGCCGCGATTTCTCCGCTATTTTCGAAGATGCCGGCGGCAAGCCCCCGGGCCGTCCCGTCCGGCAGATCGGGCCGCGCGACGAGATAGGTCCCCGTCCCGATAACGGCGATATCCTCGCGCTGGTAAGGATAGGATTGGGCGGGGAGTGTCATCAGGAATACGGGCAGCCCCGCCGCCGCCAGCGTCGATATGACGCCCTCATCGGCCCCGACGATCCGCAGGACGTCCCCGGTCCCGTCGATGATGTCGCGCACCATCGGGTCGGCAACGGGCCCGATGATGATCGCCCCGTCCAGCTCACGTTTCTTGAAATCGGTCATGACGGCCAGCAGCTCGGATTCGGCGGCCTCTCTGGTGAATCTGTTCGGCCTGATCCCGAGGGCCGCGAGTATTCGTCGGACGGCGACGCCGTCCGGGCTCGCCTCGGGCCCCAGATAGAGCTTTCTTCCGTCGAGATCGCGCATGGAACCGGTCGTGATGAATTTCTTATTGAGTATGACGGTGACGGCGCTCTTCCAGCACGAAGCGACGGTGACGATCGGGGCGTCCGGTTTATCGCGGAGGAAATCGGCCAGCTCAAAGCCCGATACGAGGGCGAGCTCCGCCTTTTTCGAGGCGACCAGCTCCAGGTTCTCGCGGTCGCCGGTTGTCTCCACCGCCTCCGTCGGGATGCCCTCCCGACCCCATATTTTGGAAAGCTCTTTTCCCATGATCCAGAAGAAGTCGCCGGCATTCCCCGTGGCAAGGCGCAGCGGCTCGGCGGCGCGGGCGGGCACGCCCGGCAGGATCGCGCACAGGACCACCAGAATAGATGACCACATCAAGACACGTTTCATACCGCTCCTCTATTTCACGGCGCATTAATTCGAGACTATCCCCAGGGGAAACGCCGCTCGTTCCTAGGCCTTGCCTTCCCGCTTCTTTTTCTCTTCGGCCACCAGCGCCAGGCGGTTGATCTTTCCGGTGGGAAGCAGGGGCAGAATCGGCCTCACCTCGAACTCCTTGGGGACCTTGTAGTTGGCCAGGTGTTTCTTGCAAAGCTCGCGGAGCTCCTCCTCCTTGATCTCGGTGCCGGGCACCGGCATGATGAAGGCCTTGCCGACCTCCTGCCAGGTCTCGTCCGGGATGGGGACGATGGTCACGAAGGCGACGTTGGGGTGCTTCTCGATGACCGCCTCGATCTCCCGGGGGTAGACGTTGTAGCCGCCGGACTTGAACATCTCCTTGGTCCTGCCGACGATGGTGATATAGCCCCGCTCGTCCATCGTGGCAAGGTCGCCGGAGCGCAGCCACCCGCCCTCCACGATCGTCTCGGCGGTTGCCGAGGGGTTGTTCCAGTAGCCCTTCATGACGAGGTCACCCTTCATCCATATCTCCCCCACCTCGCCCTTGGGCACCTCTTTGCCGTCGTTGTTCATGAGCTTGATTTCAAACGCGTCGTCGCATTTGCCGACGGTCTTGATCAGGTCGTCGATGGAATCGCCCGGCTTGCTGTAGGTGATGAAGCCGGCGTTTTCCGTCTGCCCGTAGCCGGTGATGAGCGTTGCCCCGGTGGCCGCGAGCTTCTTGACCATCCCCTCCGGGGCTGCCGCCCCGGCCCACATGTAATTCCTGATCGACGAGAGGTCGTAGGTGTCGAAATCGGGCAGCTTGAACTCCAGCAGGAACATGGCCGGCACCTGGCCGAGGATCGTGATCTTTTCCTTGGCGATGGCGGCAAGCGTCGCGGCGGCGTCGAACTTATCCATGAGGACCATCGGGACCCCGGAGTATATGCAGGCATAGGCGATTTCCACCGCGCCCGGCCACGTGGTTGATGGGGAAATGGAGCAGGAACTTGCCCTCGCCCGGCTCATGGTTGACCATGAAGTGCTTGACCTCGACCTCGATGGCGGCGATGATGTTGCGGTGGGTCAAGCAGCGCCCCCTTGGGCTTTCCGGTTGTCCCCGAGGTGTAGATGATGAGGGTCGGGTCGTCGGCGTCTGACCTCGGCCATCCGTTTTTTCAGCTCCTCGTCGAGCTCGGGACGGTCCTTTTTGACCTCCTCTTCCCACGAGAGCGTCCCCTCCCAGGGCTCGCCGATGACCACCAGGTGCTTCAGGTCGGGATTGGCCTCTTTGACGGCGGCCATGTCTTCCCGGTAATCCTTCTGGAGGAGATCGTACGTGCGCACCACGAAGCCGACCACGGGTTTCGCGTTGTCCACCTGGTAGAGGAATTCATCTTTCGTATACCGGGGATTCAGGCCGTACCATATCGCCCCTATCATCCCCGCGGCCATGTAGTGGTAGAGCCACTCGTCCCGCGCGGCCGACAGCGTAAAGACGCGGTCCCCCGGTTTCACCCCCAGCGAAAGGAGGAGCTTTGCGGTCCGGATCGTCGTGTCGTAGAACTCCTTGAACGTTATCGCGTTTTTCCCCGAAGATAAGGGCCTCTTTATCGGGCCGCTCGTCGGCCCACTTCTTGAGATAATGCCATGTCAAGGTTCCCTGTTTCATCGCTCCCCCCCGATAGTATATGGATAATCAGAAAGATTTTCGCACAAAAAGGATACGTCATTTCGCGGGCCATGTCAATTCTATTGACGCCTCTGCGCGTCTCCCTGCGGTTTCTTCCGGACGTCGCCGGGCCGATATAATAAGTGGTGATTGCGGAACAATAGTGTCCGGTGGGGGTTGACAGATTGACTAGTCAATCATATAATCTGCTCAACTACCACACCCCCACTCAGAGGATGATCCCCATGAACGACACGAGCCGCGCCCTGCACCGGATCCTCAATCCCCGATCCATCGCCATCGTTGGAGCATCCAACAGCTTCACCAGCCCGGCCACCAACCTCATGGCATCGGTCATCTCCGGCGGCTTTAAGGGAAAGATCTACCCGATCCACCCCAGGGAAAAGACGGCCCTGGGGCTGCCCGCCTTCCCGACGCTCGCCGACGTGCCGGACGAGATCGATCTTGTCGTCATCGTGATCCAGTCGCGGCTCGTCCCACAAATCCTCGATCAGTGCGGGAAAAAGGGCATCGGACACGCCATCGTGATTACCGCGGGCTATCGGGAGATGGGCGGAGAGGGGGCCGCCCTCGAGCGGGAGCTTACCGATACGGCCCGGAAAAACGGCGTCCGATTTATCGGGCCCAACTGCATCGGCATCATCAACAGCCACGCGAAGCTTGACGTCTCCATGTTCCTCTACGAAGGCACGGCCGGGGCAATGGCGCTGGTCTCGCAGAGCGGCAGCTACATCACCCAGCCGTTGCCCTATTTCAGGAAGCTCGGCATGAATCTCTCGTCGGCCGTATCCGTCGGAAACCAGGCGGACATCGACATCGCCGACTGCATCGACTATTTCGGAGAGGACCCGACCACGAAATCGGTGGCCGCGTACATCGAGGGGATCTCCGACGGCCCCAAGTTCATCCAAAAGGTGAAAAGGACGACCGCGGTAAAGCCGGTCGTGGGGCTCTACGTCGGGGGGACGGAGGCGGGCTCCCGGGCGGGGCGCTCGCATACGGGGGCCATCGCGACGCCGGACGCGATCATCGACGGGGTCTTTGCCCAGAGCGGGGTAATCCGGGTTGGGACGGTGGAGAGCCTCTACGACACGGCCCATGCCTTTGCCGTCCAGCCGCTGCCGAAGGGCAACCGGGTGGCCGTCATCACCAACTCCGGGGGACCCGGGACGTCGATGGCCGATGCCGCCGCGCGTCTGGGGTTACAGGTCCCGGAGTTCTCCGAGCGCCTTCAGAAGGAGCTGAGAAAGATCGTCATACCCACCGCCCAGGTGAAAAACCCGCTGGATTTGACGATGGACTTTGACATCAAGCGCTTCTTTATCGACGTACCCCGGATAATCATAGACAGCGGGGAGATCGACGCGGTCCTCTTCTACGGCGTCTTCGGCGCCACCCACGGCAAGAGGAAATTCGGCTCGTTACTGGAGGGGATGGACGACGCGATGGTGACCGGGTACGACAGCTTCATATGCGGTAACGCTGAAGGATTTAACGATATCCTCAGGAAGGCGGGCGTCCCGGTCCTCTCCTCGTCGTTTACCGGGATAGAAGACGCGCCGGTGGCCCGGATGATGGAGCTGGGCATCCCGGTCTATCCGACCCCGGAGCGGGCGGCCTTTGCGCTGGCGGCGATGGTGAAATACGCGCGGTGGAGACAAGGGGGTACATCGTAACGGCCGGCTGAGAGAAACAATACCGCTTTCTAAAGACTCGACCCGTCGTCTCAAGGGCCGGGCGGAGGTCAAAGTCTCAGCGGGCCGCCGCCGATCAGTCGGAAACCCGATCCCTTAACGGGGAGAGACCGTCATCGCCGGGCCGGAAACCCTGCTTCGGGCATCCGTGATGCACGTTGCGGCTTCGTTCCTTCCTACTCCTTGCGTATCCGATAGGTGCACTGCGGCTCGCCCATCGCCATGCATGTCGTCTCCTGGGCCTTCCATTCGTTATTGCCAACCGCCCAGGCGACCAGCCCGGCCAGAAAACCATCCACCGGGTGGCACACCGGTACATCGCTCTTTCTGCCGAAGCAGTAGGTGGCAGCCTTGTCTTTATAGAGAAAACCGTCCCCCTCTTCCTCGACCCACGTCTCGGTTTCGAGCTGCTTTGCCACGGTATCGGCTGCGTAGGTGAGGATCGTCTTTGCCCGGTCATGCTCGCTCATCGTCGAAAAGGCGGCCTCTGCCCCCCGGGTGACCTCGGGGTTCGCTTCAAGGCCCCATTTCGCTATCATCTTGCCCACCCGTAAGAGTATTGCGCGCGCTCCCCGGTTCCCGAAGATCTCCTCAACGGCCATCTCCAGTTTCGTTACGTCGGAGATACGGGGGCCGCCCTTCTCGGTATCGTTGGGCGGGATCTTATCGATATATCCCGTGAGGCCCGAGAAGTTGAGGACCGATTTCAGGCCGTTTTCCCCGACGGTGTCTTCTACACCCAGAAGGATGACCCTGAACGCCTTGTTCTCAATAAGCCGATCTTCCATTCGAACCTCCGAACTGATACAAACATGCGCCGCACGCTTTGGAGGGGACGCCACGGTTCCCCCGGGCGTCCGTTACGCACCCTTCTTGCCCCTCCGTCCCTAGGCCTTGAATATCCGATAGATGCAGAACGGCTTGCCCATCGCCCCGCACTGAGTCTCTTCGACCTTCCATTCGCTATTGCCGACCGCCCAGTCGACCAGTCCGGCCAGGAATCCGGCGCCCGTATAGCACACGGGGGCTTCGCTCTTCCGATTGAAACAATGCGTCGCCGCTTTATCATTATAGAGAAAATCGTCTCCCTTCTGTTCGATCCAAGACTCGGTGTTGAGCTGTTTTGATAGCGTATCGGCCGTGTAATTAAGGATGACCTTTGCCCGGTCGCTTTCGCTCATTTCCGACATTGCCTTTTGCGCCGCCTGTGCGACATCGGGATTCTCTTCGAGCCCACGTTTGGCCTGCACCCTGCCCACCCGAAAGAGTATCGCCCGCGCTCCCCGGTTCCCGAAGATCTCTTCAATCGCCTCGTCCATCCTGGTAACCTCAGAGATGTGGCAACCCGTCTTTTCGTTGTCATTCGGCGGGAGGTTATCGATGTACTTGGCGAGACCGGAAAAGTTGAGGACCGATTTGAGCCCGTTTTCCCCGACGATCTCGCTGACACCCATGAGGATAACCCGAAACGCCTTGTTCTCGATAATCCGATCTTCCATATGCACCCCCCGTATATAGGATATCGCCTCTGTATATAAACTCAAGGGTCACCGAATAGTGACGCCTGCGGAAATTATCCTTTATTGACGGACACGGGCTCTTTAGGGCCGGACCGTGTCCCGCGTCAAACCTTGAGTCATTCCCCCCAGAGACATTCTATCATAAGGAAGACGTAGTCAATAGCCAAAGCCGACATTTCTTGCCTGACGGATTCTTTTCAGGTCGTGCCTGTCCCGTATCGTAGCAGGAATGAAGAAGGCCGAAGATGACGGGGTTTTCTGTGACGAGTCTTCAATGGGAATATAGTTTAAGGGAAAATAAATTGGCGCAACCCGATTTTCCTTGACAATCTAAACTGCGTTTAGTAGCGTAAACACTGTTCATTATACCCTGTTTGGTGAGGAGGGAACTATGCCGATGTATGACTTCCTGCTGACGCCCGAGGAGCGGGCTCTCCGGGACGAAGTGCGCCAATTCGTTCGGGATGAGGTGACGCCCGATTTCCTGAGGGCGATGGACAAAGACGAAATCGTCTATCCGCGCGAGTTTATCGAGAAGCTGGCCAAATATAACCTGCGCGGCATCCGCTTTCCCAAGAAGTGGGGCGGGCGCGGGATGAGCTGGGTGGCGGACGTCGCGGCAATCGAAGAGATCGGGTGCCTGGGCATCGCGCTCGGGTGCGCCTTTGTCATGCCGTCCATCGTGGGAGAGGCGCTGAATAAATTCGGGACCGAAGCCCAGAAAGAAAAATACCTCAAGCCCCTGCTTGAGGGTAAGCTCGTCGCCGCCGAGGCGCTCACCGAACCCCGCGGCGGGTCGGATTTCTTTGGCGCCACCACAAAGGCGGAGCTCAAAGGCGATCACTTCATCCTCAACGGCCAGAAGCGCTTTGTCGTCGGCGCCGACGGGGCGGACTTCTTCGTGGTCTACTGCAAAACCAACTTCGATGCCAACGCCCACAAATACGGGAGGATCAGCCTGTTGATCGTCGACAAGGGGCCGGGGGTCGAAACAGAATACCATTATGGATTAATGGGGTGCAAAGGCGGCGGGACGGGCAGGCTCGTCTTCAGGAACGTCAAAGTACCCAAGGAAAACCTGCTCGGCGAGCTGCACGGCGGGGCGCTCTGCTTCAACCAGATGATGATTCCCGAGCGGCTGACGTCGGCCGCCGGGTGCCTGGGCGCGTGGGGCGCCCTGGACGTCGCGGTCAGGTATTCCAACAAGCGGGCGGCCTTCGGTAAACTGATCCGCAAGTTTCAGGCCGTCAACTTCATGGTGGCCGACTCCATCACCCAGCTGGACGCCGCGCGGGGGCTTACCTATATGGCGGCACGCGCCGTCGACGAAAACTACCCGAACGTCCGGCGCATCGTCAGCGAGGCCAAGAAGTTCGCCACGAAGGCGTCCTGGGATATCGTCAACAACGCCATGCAGATCATGGGCGGGATCGGCTATACCGACGTCTATCCCATCGAGCGGGCGCTGCGCGACATGCGGCTGGCCCTGATCTGGACGGGCACCAGCGAGATCATGAGCCTGCTCATCCAGCATGAGTACTACGATGAGGTCCTGGTACAGCCCTACAACCGGCGCGAGATGGAGCGGGACGCCATGAACCCCGACGAGAGCGAGCGGTGCTTCACCGACGACGACATGTGGCAGGTGCACAACAAGGTCGCCGATTAACGGCACCGCAGGAAATCCGCGATTCTTTTGGGGGCCCCGGATTCCCAGACAGGACCACGTCCTGTCTGGGACCCGTCTCAGGCGCGAACAGGCGCTTTTTTATGAGAAGAGGTTCACATGGCATTGCTGTCCGGAGATCAATACCGGGAGAGCCTGAAAGCGTTCTCGCCGGAAATCTACATGAGGGGGCAGCGCGTCGAAAAGCAGTGGGAACACCCGCTGCTCAGGCAGACGGTCGGTCATCTGGCCGCCCACTACGACGCGGCATATCGAGACCCGGAGCACTTCTGCGTCCTCTCGCCCTTGATCGGCAAGCCCGTTGCCCGCATCTCACATCACATCCAGCAAACGGCAGATGACGTGATCATCAAGGCGCGGCTGACCCGCGAGGTGAGCGCCCGGCGGATCTGCGCGGGGTGCATGTCCAACATGCTCTCGGTGACGTGGGCGATGATTTACGATATCGATCGCCGGCACGGGACGGACTACCTGCCGCGCTACCGGCGCTTCGTGACGCACCTTCAGGAAAGCGGCCAGGTCATCGCCTGGGGCATGATGGACCCCAAGGGAGATCGGTCGGCCCCCCCCTCCGGCCAGAAAAAGGCCACGGATCTGCGGATCGTCAAGAGAAAAGCCGACGGTATCGTCGTTTCCGGCGCAAAACTCCACACCACCTACGGCGCGGCGGCCCACCAGATGGTCGTGGTCCCCTGCCGGGCGCTGGGCCCGGAAGACAAGGATTTTGCCGTCTCCTTTGCCGTGCCCATCGATGTCAAGGGACTCAAGCTGATCGCCCGTCCCTCCCCCGGCCCTTCCCACGACGTGAACATGGAGAGCCCGCTCAGCTCCCGGTATCTCGGTGTCGAGTGCCTGTCGATCTTCGAGGACGTCTTCGTGCCCGAGGAGCGGATCTTTATGTGCGGGGAGTATGATACGGCGGCAAACCTTCCCTTTTACTTTGCGTGCCTGCACCGGCAGTCCAAGTGCGCGTGCAGCGCCGGTCACACCGATCTGTTGATCGGGACGGCGGCGCTCCTGGCCGAGGTTAACGGGCTCGGCATGAAGGTCTCTCACATCAGGGACAAGATCACCGACATGATGATGGCCGCTTCCACGGCCTTCGGCTGCGCGCTGGGGGCCGCCGTGGAGGGAAAGAGTCATGAGAGCGGGGTATACCTCCCGGATGCGGCTATCGCAAATTCCGGGCTCTCGTACATTCGATCGCGCCTCCCGGAGCACCTTGCCCACATCCACGACATCGGCGGGGGCCTGATTACGACCATGCCCACGGAGGCCGACTGGGAGAATCCCGCGCTGAGGCCGTACATAGAAACGGCGCTAGTCGGCGGCGCCGATTTCACGACCGAACAGCGACTCCGCGTGTTGAGCCTCGCCCAGGACCTGGCCGCCTCCCGGCTGACCGGAACGCTTCTGGGGTTTACGATCAACGCCGCGGGGTCCCCGGTAACCAACAGGATAGTCGTCCGTAATCTCTATGATATCGAGGGCGCCAAGGCCATCGCCCGGGAGATCGCCGGGATAGCCGATCGAAAGGCAAGCGGGTAGCCGGTCCGCGGAAAGACCGGGCGAGAGGAGCGATATGTCCGTCGTCACATTCAATGACCTGAAAGACAGGCAGCGGGAAGCGCGGCGCGCCCTGATACTGGCGTCCGCCCAGAAACTCTTCGCGGATCGGGATTTCGCGAGCGTCACCGCGCGGGAGGTCGCCCGGGCCGCCGGCGTGAGCCCCGGCACGATCTACCGGTACTACGAGAATATGGATGAGCTCTTCCTCGACGTCTTTTTCGTCGGGGCCCATGAGATCGCCGCTCTCGTGGAGGCCGAGTGCACCGGGCCGGGCGGCTGCCGCATTCGGCGCCTCTGCGAGCTCTATATCGGCTTTCTGAACGACAACATAACCTACTACCAGATGATGAGCCACTTCATGCTCGGCGGAAGGCTCTCGGACTCGGCGACCGGGCGCCTGAACCCCGTCATGCGCCGCCTCATCGACCTCATCGAGCGCGTGGTGATAGACGCGGGCGTCACCGGCGACACCCGGGTAGTCTCCCAGGCCCTCTTCTCATCCCTCAACGGGATCATGATCAGCTACGCCAAGTATCCGGGCAGGTCACTGGAGGAGATCAGGCGGCACACGATGCGGCTGGCCGGCGTCGTGGCCGGTTTCTTCGGGGACGGTGGGTGAGAGCGCCCGTTTCTGATCGATCGGGCCGCGCCTGACGACCGCCCGCCGCGCGAAGCCCACGCCGGAAAACGAGCGCGGCATCGAGACGTCCATTGTCCGGCCCCGGCAAATCTGAAATTAATAAGACGAATTATCCTTGACAAAGGGTGTCGTAGTGCCTATAGTATATAAGCAACGACTCATATAAGAAGGAACTCATATAACTGATGGACGAAAAGGTACTGGAATCTCTCTCGCGGTTCTTTGGGCTGCTGCGCGATCCGAACCGCCTGAAGATCCTCTTTGTCATCGGGAAACAGCAGAAGCACGTATCCGAGATCATGGCGGAAGCCTCGCTTCCCCAGACGCTGGTCTCCTTTCACCTCAGACCGCTGAGAGAGAGCGGTATCCTGCTGACGGAGAGAAAGGGTCCCTTTATCTACTATCGCCTCTCGGAGCCTTCGTTGATTGACCTGCTGACCTCCCTGTGCGGGGTTGCTCCGAAGGTCGAGACCGGGCAAGGAAAGAGCAGTGCGTACCCACCGATGTCGTTTATGATGAGGTGGATGAAAGGAGGTAATTGAAATGCCGTGGGCCAACAGCGTATCGTCGATATGGGCTGTCTGGTGGATCTTTCCGCTGATGTGCATCGCCTTTATGATCATCATGTCCGTCTTCTTTCGCGGCCGCGGCGGCCACCGACGGATGTGTGGAGGGGGCAGGGACGATGAAGTGGACAGCCTCAGGAGAGAGATTCGGGAGTTGAGGGACGAGATGGCGAAGATCAGAAAAGAGATAACATGAGGTGTAACATGGAAGACAAGAAGAGCGCAAACGCGCAGGGCATCGATATGGGCAGGATGCAGGAGATGATGGGGGCACAGGGCGGCATGTCGGAGATGATGGGTAAATGCATGCAGATGTTTCAGCAGACGGGAGGCGGCGACTCGCGATCGGCGACAATGGCCTCTTTTGCCACCCCGGAGGTGAGGGGGCTTTTCGAGGAATGGGCAAAGGCCCTTGAAGACGAGATAGTTGGATTCCTTAAGGAGAAAAGCCCGGGCACGCCTTCGGAAATTGCCGCAAAACTCAAGATCTCCGAGGAGAGCGTCCTCTTTTTCATCGGCAAGATGGCGCGGGAAGGAAAGCTGAAGATAACGGGGGTTAGCCTCTAGGAAAGGCCGCCGTGATAAACCGCCAAAACATGGTTGCACAAAATCGCCGACGGCGTATAATGGCCCTGTTTGGAGGTTGCGACATTCCACCGGGACCTCTTCAGTCAGTCAAAATTCATTGGAGTGAGCTATGGCAGTCCAAAAAGAGCTCCTGGCCCCCTGCGGCCTTTTCTGCGGCGTGTGCAGCATCCGCATCGCCCACGTAAACAACGATCAGAAATTCAAAGAGAAGCTCTCGGGTGTCTACGGGGTAAAGGCGGACGACATCCACTGCGAGGGGTGCCTTTCCGAAGCCCCCTTCCTCTTCTGCCAGTCATGCCCCGTCAAGAGCTGCAACCAGGAGAAGGGGTACGCGGGATGCCACGAGTGCGCCGACTTCCCGTGCAGCCACATCGAGAGCTTCCCGTTCCCGGTAGCCAGGAAGGTGATGCTGAGGGCCGTCCCCGAGCGCAAGAAGCTCGGAGACGAAAAGTGGGTCGAGGCCGAGTATAAGCGCTATACCTGCCCCTCCTGCGGCGCCTCCCTCTTCCGCGGGGCCCAGCGCTGCCGCAGCTGCAAGACGGAAGTCCAGATAGACTGAGGGCCGGTTCCTCCTTGCCCAACTGCGTACCGGCACGCAACAGGGTGCTCATTGGTCACGGTCCGTGTCGGTTTGATCCGCCCTCCCGCCCTCAGAAATCTATAGTTGCTCCGGAGGGTTTGACCATGGCGACGCCGGCAAGGAGATCTCCGGAAGGACGACGAGACCGCTTTGGCTCTCTCTAACACGCAGGAGCACCGCCGGGCCTCCTCGTCATAAAACGGCCCACAGGGGAATCCCGAGGCCGTGACCTTCATCCATGTCTCCACCCAAGAGGTAATGAACGGGGCACGCGATTCGCGGCCCCGTTCCTTTCTTTTCGTTCCGGCGTGACCCGTCGGCATGCAACTCCCGGTTTCCGACCGCGAACGAGAGAACGCCGCGAGCGAACCAGGCCGGATAATATCGAAATATCCACAAGCTCACGACACGACCGAGCCACGAAGTCGCCGGACTCAAGGTGGGAAGCACCGCCGCGGACGTCAGGCGCGTCCTCGGGGCGGGCCGAGGAGACGGCGGAATCCCTCGTTTACCGTGACGGCAGCATGGGTGTCCACGACGGCCGTATTCACGACGCGGGGCACGTGGTCACCGGATAATGCCGCAATACCACGTACAACGATTAGGATAGTCGTCCCGGGTTGCTCGGACGAGCCTTTGAATTAAGTAATCGGATAGGAGGGTAACGGTGGCAAAACAAAAGACGGCTATCGCGATGCTAACGGTGACGGTGGTTGTGGTCCTGGCTTTTGTAACGGGAGGCTGTCCGAAGTCACCTGATACCGTCGGTCACCCCGCGAAGACATCGGAATCTGCGGGCCTGCCCGCGAACGCGCCCAACTTTGCCATCGACCCGCAGTTTGACGAGGCGGGCGATTTTTCCGAAGGTATCGCCGAGGTGACGTATAAAGAGCCGGGTACGCCGGGACCTTATTATACGGAACGCAATGTCTACAAGTATATCGATAAAAAGGGGGCGTATATTACCAAGCCCGAAACAGAGGTCACACCCGCGGGGGATTCTTCGGAGGACCTTGCCGTCGTGCCCGTAGGGTGAAAAATACGGATATGTCGACACGACGGGCGCGGTTGTCATCGAGCCGCGGTTCGACGAGGCGAACGGTTTTTACGAAGGGCTTGCCCTTGTGGGGGTCAAAATAGATACAGACTCGGCGCAATCGGATCCCTTTGAAGGCGGTTTCAGGTACGGCTATATCGACTCGACCGGGAAATATGTCATCGAACCGCGGTTCTATAACGCGGGACGTTTCTCGGACGGCCTTGCCCCGGTAAGTACGGGGGAAAAGTGGGGCTACGTAGACACGACGGGGGCCTTCGTTATTAAGCCTGAGTCGGGGCCGAGCCACCCCTCCACCTTTTCATACTTCACCTTCAGCCACTTCCCCTTGCATCCGGCGAGCGTCACCTCGGCATCCACCGGAAGCTCCGCCAAAACCTGGGAGGCCATATCAGGATCCGCAAAGAGCCGCACCGTCCGCCCGGCCGGTCGCATGCCGACGCCCAGGAGCGGACCATAGAGCCAGGCCTGGACGGTCATGGTGATGTCGCCCGTCGGGGCGTCGTCGACAAAGATGTAGGCATCGCTGATGCGCATCCATTTTTCGACCGACCCGGTGATCGTCACCTCGACCGGCCGGTTGGTCGGTAGTGTCGTGAGGGTGGGGTAGGTCGTCCCCGGTCCGCCCCGGACGTTGAGGCCCGCCGGATCGGGGTCGACGACATAGGCGTGGCAGTCGCAGGGCACGACCTTGATATCGGTCGTCTCGGCGGCCTGGGCGGGGAGCGAGAAAAAGAGCGCCGTCCCGGCGAAGAGGACAAGAAACAAGATGGTCTGGCGGTTGGGGTTGGTTTTGGATCGCCGTTAGTGGAGCGATAAGGGCTGCGTGCGCTGGGGATGAAAGCGATGTAAGAGCTTTATCACAGAGGTTATATCACGCGCTCGTGGAGAGTGGATGCGCATAACACCTTACGACTGACGGTGCGGTGACATGGCTGGACATACGGCACCTCTGCGCAGGACACGATTTTGACGTGGATTATCGTCTATGTGGGACTCTGGCAACGCGCTAGTTTTTGCGAGCTCATCACGGCTCACGTGTGAAAGATCTCGCGATACGATACTTGGTGTGCGAGTAGTTTTTCAAGCTCATGTATAACGGTGTGAGGGGTGGCTCTCATCGCACTGCGGGATCGACGGGTCTGCTGGTAGCTACGGACGTAACGCAAGATTTATCAGTGAGGATGTTATGAAAACGAAAGACCATCTCCGCTTTCTATCGTTTCTTACCCTTTCTATCGTGATGATACTTTTTCCTCTTCATCCCCTCCATCGCGGCGGAGACAACCGGTACTGAGATTATCCCCTGCGAGGTCGAATGCTACGTCATCTCCGACGACCCCGCCGGCGTCAGTGTCCGGTCAGGGCCGGGAGCCCAGTACCCGGTCATCGGCACGCTCCCGACAGGTCTGGGAGTGGTTATGATCCCCAACGATCACGGGATGCGTGGGTGAGTGGCTGCGCATAGAGGATATATGGGTCGGGGAATGGCCCGAAGAAGCGATTCACCCGCACTTTCCGGATTCGGGCCCCTTGAAGCTGACCGGATGGATTAGCGGGCCGGTTCTCGGTGTCAAGACTCAATGACCTGAAGAATATGACTCCAGCACGCATTCGGCTGTGTTCGCTCTACGAGGAATCGGTCACGGATCAGACGGTTAAAAGAAGGATTAAAAGCTGGCTTATTGTCTCGGTGGTTGGATGCTGGGGTGAATGGGTTAAGGTGAGGTACAGGGGTGTGAAGGCTGGCTGGCTCAGCTCAACTGGGGATTGGACTCGGAGGGGTGATTGTATTGGTTGAGTTGGCGCTAATTTTAGAAACGAGGACACAATGAAACAAAAGAACTATCTCTCATTAATTTCGGTTCTTGCGCTTTTTGCAGCGATCACGTTCATCTCATCTGTCTCACGCTCAGGCGCTGAGACGGTTGATACGAGCATGTTAAATGCTCGGTGGAGGCATACGTGCTGATACTGACTAAAAGGGCATCAACGTTCGATCAGGACAGGGACAGAACTATCCGGTCGTGCAACTCTCACTTACAATAGTACGGTTACTATCTTCGGCGCGGTGGGAGAATGGATGATTATCAACGAGGATTCTACTCACAGGTGGGTTAAGAGCTGCTCATTGCGGTTGGTGCTCATACAAGTAGAATGCTCTTCCCATTGCGCGATCACACCGGCCTTGTACCGATCTATGGTGAGTTAGCGACGATTTCTCGATTATTGCATGACCTCCTGACGGCACCGTGCTCAGGGTATGGCTGTAAGCACTATTCGTAAATGTTGATACAAGGGCGTGAAGGTGGCTGGACGTGAGCTTATTCAGGGTATCGCTCAGCTGTGACGCCATCGGGAGGAACCGTGACGCCAGCATAAAGATTATCCCCTGGCTATAAAGATGGGGCCAATTATACCATAGTTTTATTCCGTTATCCTGCCGGCACCGCTCACGCCATCGGAGACGAAAGCGTGTCTCAGGAGCTCGTCCTAGAGTTTGAAAACCGGCCCGACGACTGATATCGCCGAGAGCGCCTCATCGATTGTCGCGCGAAAGGGGGCTCATGCGCCCCTTTTTCGTTTGCACCCGTCCCGTCGCCCAACAATCCGTTGAGTTTTTCGTGCCGATGTGATACAAAATCCGGTATCATCACATCCGTTTCGGGGGACCCTATGCGGCTTCCGCCCGTCCTTATCGCGCTCCTCGTCCTGCTCCTCGTCATCTTTACATTCAGGAAGCGCATCCGTCGGTTCTTCGAGCGGCTCTTCAGGAGACGGAGCCGCGTCGTCATCCACCGGTTCCGCGCCCGGATCGAGCGCTTCAAGCTTACCCAAAAGAAGTACATCAAGTATCAGCTCATGAAGGAGCCCGCCATCTGGCAGGCGATGGAGGCGCACGAGAAGGAGCACCGGAGTTCCCCCGAACAGACCCTTGAGCGGGTCGAGGGATATATCGACGAGATCGTCCCGCAGTTCAACGTCCTGTCCTACTACGCCTTCGGGTACCGTCTTGCCCACTTCCTCCTCAACATGATCTACAACGTCGTCATCGACAAGAAGAACTTCGAGCAGCTCAAGAAGATCCCCAGGGAAAGCGTCGTTATATATATAATGAACCACCGCAGCAACGTCGATTATGTCCTGGTGGCCTACATGCTGGCCGAGCGGATATCCCTCTCATACGCCGTGGGGGAGTGGGCGCGGGTCTGGCCGCTCGAATATATCTTCAAGAGCTTCGGCTCCTATTTCATACGCCGTAAATACCGCGAGCCCCTGTACCATACGGTGCTGGAAAAATACGTCCAGCTCATCGGCAAGAACGGTATCACCCAGGGGATCTTCATCGAGGGGGGGCTGTCGAGGGACGGGAGGCTCCGGGAGGCCAAGATCGGGCTTCTGGATTACATCATCAAGACGCTGCAGGATCCCGAATTCAAGAAGGACCTTATTTTCGTCCCCGTGGGCATCAATTACGATCGCGTGCTGGAAGACCTGAATCTCATCCGGGAGGCCCACGGCGCGCCGCCCGAAAAGAGCGGGCTGGGCAAGGCCCTGTCTGGGGCCGCCGTTATCGTCAATATCCCGCGGGTAATCGTCAGAAACGGCTTCTACTATATCTTTAAGGGGATCCGCAAATACGGCTATACGTCGGTGGCCGTCGGGGAGCATGTCTCGCTGAGGGAATACCTTTCAGCGCGCGGAAGCGACATCTTTTCGCTGCCCCAAAGCGATCAGCTCGTCGAGGTCAAGCGGTTTGCCGAATATATACTCGAGCGGGTCGGCCGCGTCATCCCCGTTACACCGGTGACCCTGGTCGCCTACGCACTCCTGGAAGACGGCAGGGCCGCCATCCCCCGCACGGACCTGATCGGACGGATGATAGACCTGAGGGTGAAGCTGATAAGGAGCGATGCACGCATCGTCCGGGGGCACGAGTTCGTAGACCTTATCATGGAGAAGCGCCGGCTGGCGTTTGAGGCCGATGACCGCACGGGGGAGCTGCTCTCGTTTGAGCGCAGGGTCATCGATATGGAGGAGATGGAAAAGACGCTGGACCTGGCGATGGAAGTGCTGAGCCTGCGGAAGATCGCGCGCGGCAAGAGAGAAAATATCGTCATCAACCCGAAGAGGCGGGAGGTGCTGACCTATTACGCAAACTCGATCCGCCAGATCTTAGAGTGATTGGCGATTGGATAGTTGGGAAAAGAGCGGTCATTGCTTTTCGAGACTGCGGAAGAAGGGGTCTATCACATACACAATCTACGTACCCAACGTGGGAGTCGATATCGATGGATGCGCAATAAAAGGGCGGCCTTCCGTACCGGAAAGCCGCCTGATAGAATAGACGAGTCAGCAGGGGGCAGAAGACAGCGAAGCGCGAGCCGATCGCCGGTCCTCCACCTCCGAAATATTTACGTCTTGACGAGCACGACATTGCACGGGGCCGCCTTCATGACCTTATCGGCCACCGAGCCGATCAAATACTTTTTCAGACCGGTCCTTCCATGCGACGATATCACGATCAGGTCGGCCTTCTTTGCCTTTTGCTCCTTGAGGATCTCCTCGTAGGGCGCCCCTTCTTTGACGCCTCCCAGGATCTGGACACCATCCTTCTTGAACTTGTCTATCATCTTTTTCAGATTGGCGTCGCTGGTCTTCTTTATCTGACCTTTGAGCGATGCCACGTCCGCGCTGGGAAGACAGTAGTCGGCAGCGCACTGCTGAACGACGTCCACTACGTGAAGCAGATGAATCTTCGCATTGTTATGTTTGGCGACATCCACCGCCACCTCCAGCGCTTTGCTCGAATACTTCGAAAAGTCGGTCGGGACCAGAATGGTTTTTGCCTTCATCATAATCATACCTCCTTATCGTCAATCCTAAGAATAATATAGACACGCCGCCGGAGCATTTCAAGGGAAGTCTCTGCCTTCGGACCCGCGTCCCACCTGCACGTAACTACTGTTTCAGTATATCACAGAATTTCCAGTGTGCGGGCGGACCCAAATAAAAGTGACGGGGCACGAAAAAAAGGGCGAACCCTTTTGGGGTTCGCCCTCCTTAAACGTGTACCGAACGAGGCTGTCTACTTACGCGCCTTCTTGCCTTTCGGCTTGATCGTCGATTTTCGTCGTTTCTTCTTCACGATCCTGACCAGAACGTAGATGATCAGTATGACAATCAGAAGGACGAGGATAAGGGCCCCCAGCCCGATCCAGGTCAGGTAGTTGCCGTGCGCGACCAGCTTGATGGGGTTCAAACTCGGTGCCTTGACGAACCTACCCTCGGGCTCGCGGTAGCGGTCCGGGATATCGGCTATCCCGTCACCGTTCGTGTCCGGAAAGGTCTTGACGTACTCCATCAACGCCGTCCAATCCTTCATCTCCTGGATACCCGGCGTGTTCGGGTCGGCGTCGACTCGGTAGTCCGCCATCTCATCGATCGGTTTTCCGTCCCGGTCCTTGGGGACCATTGTCAGGATGTTGTTGGTGAAGCTCCCGACGACCTTGATGAACATGGAGTTGTAGTAGTTGCTCGTGATCTTGTAAAGGGTTTTATTGTCTTCCGACCAATCCAGCGGCGCCCAGTTACCGTTCTCGTCCTGGATCTCGATACTGGTTACCCGGTCGAAGATCATCCGGTGGGGGTTATAGGTAACCTTCAGGCCCGACCAATAGAGGAAGTAGTCGCTTCCCTTGAGCGGGTAGATTGAGGTCGGCACCTCCATCGCTTTTTTGATCTCGGAGCCGTAGAGATAAAAGGAGATGAGCGGATAGGCCATGGTGTCATCCACGCCGATGCCCAACGGCACGACGTTGAAGAGGTCGGTGACGACCACGTCGCCCGTTTTGCCTACCAGGACGTTGTTTCTTATATTGCCGTTTGACTGGATGGAGACAGACACGCGGCTTAACGGGTCACTCGGATCATACTCGACTCTGTTGACGGCGTAGGCAAGCGAATCGGCTACCATGTTTCCGAGTCCTACCTCTTCCTCCTTCAGGACCATGTCGAAATCGGTCTTCGCCAGGGTCTGAAAGAAGGAGAGGCCGTAGGGCGCCAGGACCTTCTCGTCGATGGTCGCCTCGTATCCGTTGATCTCGTCGTTGATCGCCGCGTCCCCCAGGACGGTGTCGTCAATGGGCACGTATTCGTATTTTTCAAGAGTGGCCCCGTCGGGCCCAACGGAGACATCCAGCACACCGAGGACCTTGCCGTATTCCCAGGCCTGGACGATGATCGTCTTGCCGATAATGATCGGCTCCGGAAGGTTGGTGTGGGTGTGGCCGGAGATGATGATGTCGATGCCGGGGACCTCCCGGGCCAGGATCTCGTCCTCCGATTTCTTCTTGTCGGCCCTCAGCCCCGAATGCGAAAGGCAGATAACCAGATCGACCTTCTCGGTCTCGCGCAGGAGCTTTACCATATTTCGCGCAGCTTCGATCTGATCCGAGAAGGTCACCGGGTCGGCAAACGGGGCGACCTCGGCGGAGTCCTTGCCCATCAGGCCGAAGAATCCGATCTTCATGCCGTCCCGTTCGAGCACGACGTAGGGTTTGACGAGTCCCCTCTCGAAATCCTTCTCGAGGGCGTCGTCTTCCGTGGATTCCTTTGAAAAGACTACATTGGAGGCGACGATGCCCGGGATATTTCCCCTCCTCTCGGCCGATTCCAGGATCCTCGAGAGACCCGCGGGCTTCAAGTCGAACTCATGGTTGCCGAGGGTCGCCAGGTCATAGCCCATCTCTTTCATCAGGACCAGCTCCGTCGATTCCTCGCGGGTGATCATGTGAAAGAGAGAGCCCATCAGGAAATCCCCGGCGTCCAGCACGAGCACGGGATTTGTCCGGGCGTCCCGCTGCTTCTTGATCTCGGTCGCGAGCCTGGCCCAGCCACCAACCGTTTCATCGTCCCCGGTGGTCATCGGCGTGTAATCCTTGTTGGGGTACAGGCCCAGGAGCTGGGAGTGCATGTCGTTCGTATGGAGAATGGTCAGGGTCTTGTTTTCCTGCCCGCTGCCGAGAAGGGAGAAAGAGATGAGAAAAAGCAGGGCAAAGAAGAAGTATTTGGTCTTCATGGATCCCTCCGTTTGATGCTGAGTCTTTATACGTTATTTACCAAATATATACGACTTCTACAAGATAAAAGATAGTCCGTTTCTTCGGGCTGACGCCGGCCTTTCTGCGACCGGGGACGCACGGAGAACTCGGTTCTTGTCCAACGACACGCGCTGTGGTATGATGATGTCTGTGAGAAAGCCGCGCCGCCGATTGGACGATTCCATGGCGCGCGGATGTTCAAGCCTCGATTACGATATACCGTCCGGGCAATGCGTGATGCGCTTTGGTTAACCCGGCTTTTTTCTGACGACTACGGTTGCTTGGAAGGGAGGAGACCCGATGACCAAGAACTTTTCGCGTCTTTTGGAGCTGCGCCGCTCGATCAGGGATTACGAAGATAAGCCGGTGCCGACCGACCTCATCAGGGAGCTGATCGGAAAGGCCTGCCTGGCTCCCAGCTCCGGTAACGGTCAGCCCTGGAAGTTCATCGTCATAAACGACCGCACGCTCATCAAGCGTATCTCGGACGAGAGCAAGAAGAACCTCGTGTCTGATATGGAAAAAAACCCCGGTCACCCGTCGCGGCGCTACGAGGCGACGCTGAAGAACGAGGCCTTTAATGTCTTTTATAACGCGCCCTGCCTGGTCATCGTCGTGGGGCCGTCGGGCCTCTACTCGACGCGGATGGACTGCGCCCTTTTTGCCGCCTATTTCATGCTGGTGGCGGCCGACCGGGGCCTCGGGAGCTGTTGGGTCAACCTCGGCTCCCATGTCAGGGACGAGGGGCTTAAGAAGGAGATCGGCCTGCCCGAGGACCACGTGATCGTCGCCCCGATCATCGTGGGCTGGCCGAAGGCCATCCCCCCGGTCCCCGAACGAATGGAACCTCATATCTTAAAGATCGTTGAAGGATAGACTGTAATCTGTTTTCGCCAGAACGCAGACTCACGAAGGAGGAAACGATGACCAAACGGTTGAAGGCGGGCGCAGTTGCCCCCGATTTTACCTTCGACTCCCCGTGGAAGAAGGGGTTGAAGCTTTCCGGTTTCACGAAAGAAGGGACGACCGTCCTGATGTTCCTGCGCTATATGGGATGCCCCGTCTGCCAGATGAAGATCGCCGAGCTCAGAAAGGAGATCGGGGAGTTTACCCGGCGCAAGGTAAGCCTCCTGGTGGTCCTGCAGAGCACCCCCGATAACGTCTGTCGCGCGGTATCCGAAAAAGACATCCCGTTTGTGATCGTCTGCGACCCGAAAGAGAAGCTCTTTGCCCTCTACGACGTAAAACCGGGCTCGATCTTCGGATATGTCACACCCACCACCATCGTCCGGGCGATCAGGGCGACAGGATTGGGCTTCCGACACGGAAAATACGAGGGGAACGAGAAGCAGCTTCCGGCTACCTTCATCCTCGACAAAGACCGGAAGGTGAAGTACGCCTACTACGGAAAGAACGTCGCCGACGTGCCGAAGACCAAAAAGCTCCTGGCCGAGCTCGACAGGACCTAGGGCCCCGGTGAACCCGCCCGGCAGGCGGGTCCGGCATGAGCCCGCGGGCGCACCTCTCACGCGGGAAAGGAAGCCGGGCCCGCGACGACAGCGGCATCTCGTCTTTCGGCGTCTTTCGGCGCTTCGGAGACTTCGTGTCAGGCCTCCCGGGCGCCTACTTCACGATGTCCTTTTGAAGATTGTCGATGGTATCGTTGACCATCGCCTTGAGCAGATCGCTGTGGTCGATCCAGTCCAGGGGACCCCACGAGCGCGTATCCACGAACGTATCCTTGGCCCCCCAGTGGGCCTTCTTGAGCACCTTGAAGCCGTTTTTCGTCAGGACGAAATGAAAATTCATCGCGACGCCGACCAGTACGACGACGACAAGGGCTACTACCACCGGAAGGGTCAGGTCCCGTTTCGTCCCGCCTTTTCGCGACGAACCCTTTCTTGCCATTACTTCCTCCTGTTATGTGCGCCAGCACGCATCCTGATATGATCGGGTCCGGACGCACCCCGTCCGGTCCTATCCCCGGTGTCCAAAAATAGCCGTCCCCACCCTCACCATCGTTGCGCCCTCCTCGACGGCCACCTCGAAATCGTTAGACATCCCCATCGAGAGCTCTTTCATCTCGACGCCCGGTATCCGCAGGGAGTCGACCTCCTCCGAAGAGCTCCCTCAGACGACGAAAATAGGGACGCGAGGCCTCGGGCTCTCGCCCGAAGGGCGGCATCCCCATCAGGCCCCTGACGGCGATATGGCCAAGCCCGGCGATGGTGCGGACGACGTCGACCAGCTCCTCTTCCATGACCCCGGACTTCTGCGCCTCCCGGGATATGTCCACCTGGATGAGGATATCCATGGCGCGCCCCTCCCCGGCCGCCCGCCGGTCGATCTCGGCGGCCAGCTCGTAGGAGTCCACGGAGTGGACAAGGTCAAAGAGCCGCACGACGTATTTTGCCTTGTTCGTCTGCAGGCCGCCGATAAAATGCCACCGGACGACCCCCCTGCCCACCTCCTCGATCTTTGCCCGCGCCTCCTGCACGTAGTTTTCGCCGATGTCGGTGGCGCCCGCCTCGATCGCGGACCTGACCGTGTCTGCCCCGAAGGTCTTGGTCACGACGATCAGCGCCACCTCTTTCGGATCGCGGCCGACCCGACGGGCCGCCCGCTCGATGGCGCCGCGCACCCGCCCGAGGTTGTCCGTGATCCTCTCCGTCTCCGACACGCCGTTATCCCCTTCCGCCCGTCAGGCCGGCTCAACGGCCCCGAGCGTGATCAATAGACCCACAACCTCGGCCGTCGGCAGGCCCACCACGTTGGTGTAGGAGCCCTCGATCCTTGTGATGAAGGCCGACGCCTTCCCCTGCACCGCGTAGGCCCCGGCCTTGTCCATCGGCTCGTCCGTGGCGACGTAGGCCGCGATCTCCTCGGGCTCGAGTCCCCTCATGACGACCGCCGTCCGCACGACCTGGGCGTACGCCTGATCGCTCTGCGGCGTTATTACTGCTATCCCCGTCAGCACCTCGTGGGCTCTGCCGGATAACAGCCCGAGCATCCGGGCCGCGTCCCGTTCGTCGGTCGGTTTGCCGAGTATCGCGCCGTCCACCACCACGATCGTATCGGCCCCGAGCACCACGGCGTCGGGGCTCCTGGAGGAGATCGCCCAGGCCTTTTGCCCCGCGAGCCTCATAACGTGCTCTGTGACGGTTTCGCCCGCTATCGATGACTCGTCCACGTCGGCAGGCATCACCTCGAAGGCGATCCCGAGGGAGGCCAGGAGCTCGCGCCTCCTCGGGGAGTGCGAGGCCAGGATTATTCTGGCCTTCGTCCGGTAGAGAGCGGCATCGCTTTCTATTATCATGGAATCTCCCGATTTGTCAATCGTGACATCGCACAAGCGCGAAATTATAGCAAAAATGGCTTGAAAAATAAAGATAACAATGATACGTTTCTCCATTACGTGTGAGAGGCGGGAGGTGATCCGGTGAACGAGTTTTCCGTCAGGACCCAGCGGCGGATCGAGATGATCGACATCACCGACAAGGTCGCCGACACCGTCGGCCGGTCGGGGATAGACCGGGGAATCGCCGTCGTCTTCGTCCCCCACACGACGGCCGCCGTCACCATCAACGAGAACGCCGACCCCGACGTGCCGGCCGATATCCTCGGCAAGCTCGCGGAGCTGGCTCCCGGAGCGGGCGGCGTGGCGGCACGCCGAGGGCAATTCGGACGCCCACGTGAAGGCAAGCCTCATGGGGGCGTCGGCCACCGTGATCGTCGAGGGAGGCCGGCTCGCCCTCGGCACCTGGCAGTCGATATTTTTTTGCGAATTCGACGGACCGAGAAACCGGCACGTCTACGTGACGGTGATCCCGGGTCGATAAACGGCGGAATTATGGGGACACGTACGTAATTACTACTTTTCTGATTAAACGGGAGGTTTATTAATTACGTACGTGTCCCCATAATTCGAGAAATTCATTCTGGAAAGGAATAATTTAATGAGAATTCTCTCCGGCATCCAGCCCTCGGGCACGCTCCATATCGGCAACTACTTCGGCATGATGCGGCAGATGATCAGGTACCAGGCCGAACACACCCTTTTCTGCTTCATCGTCAACTACCACGCCCTGACGACCGGTCACGGACGGCAAGCAGCTTGCCACGGACACCCTCGTCTGCCGCCGCCGACTTCCTGGCCCTGGGCCTCGACCCCGACAAGTGCTTCTTCTGGGTGCAGGGCGACGTGCCGGAGGTAACCGAGCTCACCTGGATCCTCAGTAACGTCACCCCGATGGGCCTGCTGGAGCGCGCCCACAGCTACAAGGACAAGATCGCCAAGGGCATCGCCCCCAACCACGGGCTCTTCGCCTACCCGGTGCTGATGGCCGCCGACATCCTGCTCTATCAGGCCGACCGCGTGCCCGTCGGCAAGGACCAGAAGCAGCACCTGGAGATGACCCGCGACATCGCGATCCGGTTCAACTACCTCTACGGCGACACCTTCGTGGTGCCGGAGGCCGAGATCGACGATGATCTGGCGGTCATCCCCGGCATCGACGGCCAGAAGATGAGCAAGTCCTACGGCAACACCATCGACATCTTCGAGGACGAGGCCGAGCTGAAGAAGAAGGTCATGAGCGTGGTCACCGACTCAAAGGGCGTGCAGGAGATCAAGGACCCCGACAAGGACAACCTCTTTGCCCTGATCTCGCTCTTCATGACGGCAGACGAGCGACAGGCCCTGCGGGCGCAATACCTGGCGCCGGGGCTGAAATATTCCGACGTGAAAAAGGAGCTGTTGAAACGGGTCTGGGAGTTCTTCGCCCCCTACCGCGAAAAGCGCGCGGCCCTGGTGAGCCGGCCCGACGATATCCGGGATATCTTCAAGAAAGGCGCCGAGAAGACACGGGCCGAGGGGATCAAGACGCTGGACGTGGTGAGGGAGAAGGTGGGTCTGGTGTATTGATTACTTCATTCCGAGCGGTTTGCTCTGCTCGAGCAGGCCGATGGCCTCCCGGCGCGCAGAATTACGGGGACACGTACCTAATTAATTAGCCTTTCGCTTGATTAAATAACAGTAATTAGGTACGTGTCCCCGTAATTCCCTGCATGTCTACATATGACGCAGATACATAGGAATTCTCGTTCTATCCCCTTGACCTTTCCCCGATAATCTGCGATAGTCATGCCGCTGATTATTCTCTCGGTTCTCCCGTGCCGACAGGGGAAACGAGTGACATCATGTTTTCGTGCCAAACGACTTGAAACAGCCATTTGATCAACTAAGGAGGAAAAGGTAAGTGAAGAAAGCAGCCTATCTGATCGCGATCGTGTTTTGTTTGCTGTTGGCCCTTTGTCTCGTCGCCTGTTCCGGATCCCAGGAACCGGCGCCCGTGGCGCAGCCCGTGGCCCCCGCTCCCGAGGGACAGATCCCCGCGACCCTGAGCCTCGGCAGGAACGTATACATGCCGGGCGATACGATAAACCTCGTCTATATGGCGCCGGCCGGGCTTCCCACCAACGCCTGGATAGGGATCATCCCCTCGGGCGTGCCTCACGGGTCCGAAGAGGTTAACGACCAGAACGACGTTTCCTACCAGTACCTGAACGGGACAACCTCGGGGATCCTGGAATTTATCGCGCCCTCGGCCCCCGGTTCCTATGACCTGCGCATGAACGACAGCGACAGCGCCGGCAGGGAGCTCGCGTCGATTACCTTTACGGTGCAATAGTCTCCCGGTTCCGATCGTAGCAAGAGTTGAGCAAGGGGGCGGGTCTCGGGCTCATCTGCACATCTGAGATGAGAGGAGGCCCACCCCTTTTATCTTACCCCAACTTTCCTGCGTTAACCCCTTGACGTTTCTCCAAAAATATGCGATAGTTATCTAGTCCATTTTTTCTCATGTCGAAAACCTTTCCCAAAACGCAGGAGGGCTGGATGAAAAGAAGATCTTTTACGCCTTTGCGGCCATTGTAGTTATCCCGCTGGTTATCGTCGGCATCATGGCCCTCGCAACGGTTGCCGTTGCCCAGGAATTGCTGTTTGACAACGCCTGGGACTTCAAGGAGGGCCTTGCCCGGGTCGAGGTAAACAAGCAGATCGGCTACGTCGACAAGACCGGAAAATTCATCATATCCCCGTCCTTTACGCGGGAGTCTATCTTCTATCCCCCCGCATATGACTTTTCCGACGGCCGGGCCCGCTTCATCTCCGGCGACAAGCACGGGTTCATCGACAAAAAGGGAGCCCCGGTAATCCTGGCCAACCTCGACGATGCCTGGGACTTCTCCGAGGGCCTGGCGCGCTTTCAGTCGGGAGACAAGATCGGCTTTATCGACGTGAACGGCAAGGTGGTGATCCCGGCCACCTACGATGACGCCGAGCCCTTTTCCGGGGGTCTGGCGGCCGTGCAGATCGACGACAAATACGGGTTCGTCGACAAGAAGGGCGCTCTCGTGATCCCGGCGACCTTCGACGAGGCGGGCGATTTCGCTGAAGGGCTGTCCGCCGTCAAACCGGACGACGCCTGGGGCTATATCGACCCGAAGGGTACGATGGTCATCGCGCCGGCCTTTGACGATGCCAAGGCCTTCTCCGAGGGCCTGGCCGCCGTCGAAACGAGCGGCGGGTGGGGCTACGTGGACAAGACCGGAAAGGTCGTCGTGCCGGCCGGCTTCAAAGACGCCGGCCCCTTCTCCGGGGGGCTGGCCGCCGTCGAGTCGGGGGGCAATAACGGCTACATCGACAAGACCGGGACCTTCGTGATACCGGCGACCTTCAAGTACGCAGACACCTTTTCCGAGGGCCTGGCCGCGGTAAGGCAGGGGGAAACGTGGGGCTATATCGACAAGACCGGGAAGTTCATCATCGCGCCGCGCTTTGACCATGCCAACGAGTTCTCCGGGGGCATGGCCGCCGTCGAGGTCGGCAAGAAATGGGGATTTGTCGATAAGACGGGAAAGATGCTCATGGCAAAATAGCCCCCACGGGCAAAGATGTTATCAGATAGTGATCGATCGGCCGCGGCCCCCAAAAGGGGCCGCGGTTTTTTTGGGCAGAAAAGTCGGTACATTCGGCCCCGTTTCGGGTATACTGTTCTAAACAGCCCAAGGAGGGAAAAGGCATGGATGCGAAGATCAGGGACACCTTCATCGACAGATGGAAGAAATACTTCAACGGGGCCGAGCTCCCCATCGCCTTTCAGTATACCGACACGGCAGATCAGGCCCTTCTGCCCAAGCCCGCCAGGGATCACCGGTGCGTCATCGCCGACATCATCGGCGTGCGCAAGGGAAAGACGCTGGCGCTGGACAACGACGTCATCGGCTGCGCCGGGGGCCGCCGCTACCTCGGCTTCTCCCGGACGCTGAGGCCCGGGTTCGAGTATTTCCTGTCCTGCGGCATCGAGGGCAAGATGGAGGGGGAGCGCTACAAGAAGTCCCCCGAGCTGGTGAAAGAGATGCTCCAGGCCGCCCAGACGTTCACCGCCCCCAAAAAGTATATCGTCTTTACCCGCTGGGACAAGCTCCAGGCAACCGATGATCCCCAGGCGGTTGTCTTCTTTGCGCCCCCCGACGTGCTGTCGGGCCTCTTTACGCTGGCGGGCTTCGAGGAGTCCGACGTCAACGGCGTGATCTGCCCCTTTAGCGCGGGGTGCGGCTCCATCGTCGGCTACCCGATGCTGGAGGCGGCGACGGAAGCGGCCGCGGGCGGTGCTGGGGATGTTTGACGTCTCGGCCCGGCCCTTTGTGCCCGAGGGGATGCTCACCTTTTCCGTCCCCATGGAGCAAGTTCGAGCGCATGGTCGCCGACATGGACGAGAGCTTCTTGATCACCGATTCCTGGGGGAAGATACAAAAAGCGAATCGGGTGACCTCCCGCGACTCCTTCCGCCGCGCCGCGACACTGCCCGAAAGGGACGGGACGACACCCGTCCCTTTTCGCATCGGCGCGGCCTCTGTGCCGGCCGCCTTTGCCGGGGAGTCCGTGAATGTTTAGTCTTGACTTCGTTTACTGTATCATGATAGTTTTATTTTTTTGTTTATATGGAAAAATACGGGACTATGAGCGATAAGAAAAAGGCCCCCGGCCAGGAATTCCTGTACAAGCCCAAATCGGTCTGGGATAACGTCACCGAAGAGCAGAGGAAAGAGATATTCAGCGTCGGCGAGGACTACAAGGCGTTCCTGTCGGCGGCCAAGACCGAGCGGCTGGCCGTTCGCGAGATCGTCCGCAGGGCCGAGAGTCAGGGCTTTGCCGCGCTTGAGCCCGGCAAAGCACGAAGAAATTCTACCGTAATTACCGCAAGAAATCGGCGGCCCTCGTTCAGTTGGGAGCCGAGGACCCTGCCCGCGGAATCAACCTCATCGTCAGCCACATCGACAGCCCCCGGCTCGACCTCAAGCAGCGCCCCCTCTATGAGGAGGTGGAGATCGCCCACCTCAGGACCCACTACTACGGCGGCCTCAAGAAATACCAGTGGGTGGCTCGGCCCCTGGCGCTGTTCGGCGTGGTTATCACCGGAGACGGGCGCGAGGTCGAGATCGCGATGGGCGACGAGGCCCGACGACCCGGTCTTTTTGGTCTCGGACCTCCTCATCCATCTGGCGGGGAAGGCCCAGATGGAAAAGAAGATATCGGAGGCCCTGCCCGCCGAAAAGCTCAACATCATCTGCGGGAGCATCCCCGTAACGGACACCGAGGCCAAGGAGCGGGTAAAGCTTGCCATCCTGAAATACCTCAATGATACCTACGGCATAACGGAGGAGGACTTCATCAGCGCCGAGATCGAGGCGGTGCCGGCGGGCGCGGCCCGCGACATCGGCTTCGACCGGTCGATGGTCGGCTCCTACGGCCAGGACGACCGGGCCAGCGGCTACTGCTGCTCTTTCGGCTATCCTGTCGCGTAAAAGACCCCGCCCGGACGTGCGCCGCCTTCTTCCTGGACAAGGAGGAGATCGGCTCCGAAGGGGTGACCGGCGCCCGGGGCCGGATTATCGAGGAGGTCGCCGCCGATATCCTGGCCGCATCGGCCGGAAAAAAGCCGGCGACGCCGACGTCTCGGCGATGCTGGCTCACGCTCCCGGTGCATCTCGGCCGACGTCAACGGGGCGCTGGACCCCGATTGGCCGGAGGTGCACGAGAAGACGAACGCGGCGCTGCTGGGCTACGGGCCCTGCATCACCAAGTTCACCGGCTCCCGCGGAAAATACATGGCCTCCGACGCCTCGGCGGAGCTGGTCGGATGGGTGCGCCGGCTCTTCAACGAGGCCGGCGTCGTGTGGCAGTACGGTGAGCTGGGAAAGGTCGATGAGGGGGGCGGAGGGACCATCGCCAAAGACATCGCGGAGCGGGGTATCGACGTGATAGACATCGGCCCGGTTCTGCTCAACATGCACTCGCCGTTCGAGATCTCCAGCAAGGCCGACATATACATGAGCTGCAGGGGATTTCGGGTCTTCCTCGAATCAAAATGAGGCACACGCGGGGCACACGTCCTATGAAATCGATCCGGAAGGCAACACAAAAAAGCGATCATTGCGGTCGCGGCGCGCCTCGCGGCGCTCCTGTTGATCGTCTCGACTCCCCTGCCGCTGGCGGCCGGCGAGATAGCCGACGCCGTCCGGGAGTCGGGCGTCATGACCGTGGGGGTGCGCGCCGATTATCTCCCCTTTTCGAAGGCAACGGGCCAGGGAGATGAACTGACCTTCTCGGGATTTGACGTCGATGTCATGCGCGCGGTTGCCGAGCGGATCGGCGTTTCCGCGAAGTTCGTCGTCGTCGAGCCGGACGTCATCGTACCGATGGTGGCCGAGGGGATCGTCCAGACGGCGCCGGGCCTCAATCACCGGATGAGCTGGGAACGGGTTATCGACTTTTCCGTCACCTATCTGGTCGGCGGAACGATGGCGCTGGTGCCGGCCTCATCGGGGATATATCGACTTTCGTCGCTCGGGGCAGGCCCGCTGGCCGTGGTGGCGGGCACGGACGTGGCGGGGCTCGCCAGAAAGATACCGGGACGCCGATATCGTCCCCGTCGACACCCCGGAGGCGGGCCTTGAGCTGCTGGCCGATCGGAAGGTGAGGGCGGTGATCGGCGACTTCAAGGACCTCCTCAGTCTCCAGACGAAGAGCGAAAAACCCGGGTCACTCAGGATCATCAGGGAGCCGATCGCCCCGACCCCCATCGCGGTGGGGCTCCCCCCCGACGATGGGACCTGGAGGGAAATGGTAGACCGCGCCCTCATGGACCTCTGGGTATCCGGCGGATACGCCGAGATTCACCGGACATGGTTCGGCAACGAGGCCCCGGTCCGTATCCCCCTCGACTTTACCATGGAGGTTTGGCCGAACTAGCCATGCTACCGCTCAAGAAGATAGTGGCGGCCGTGGACGGCTCGGAGATATCGCTGGCGGCGTTTGAATGGGCGCTGGAGCTGGCGGCCCTTTCGGAGGCCGAGATAATCGTCGTCACGGTATCGGACCGGCGGATGACCACCGAGGAGGACATCTACCCCGCCTTCCTCTCGGACAAAAAGGTCAAGGAGCTCATCGAGGAGTATAACGAGAAAGACAGGGGGGTTTTCAAAGACATCAAGACCAGGAGCCAGCGGCGCGGGGTAAAGATCAGCACCGTGGTGCTGTACGGCCTCCCGTCTCAGGAGATCGTAGATCTGGCCGCCGGCGAAAAGGCCGACCTCATCGTCATGGGGGCCCACGGCAAGAAGGAAGAATTCTATCATGAATTCAGCTCGACGTCCGAGCGGGTCCTGAAGAAGGCCCCCTGTCCGGTTCTGATGATCGTTCCCCGGCGAAAGATCGACAGGCAAGAACGCAAAGCATCCGGAAAGCGGCCCTACAAACCGATTCTGTACAGCACGTGAGCATTTCGCTTTCAGGGCGACAACGAATTGACGAGGGACGATCCACAGGCATGATAATCTTTAAGGACGTACATAAATACTACGGCACGTTTCACGCCCTCAAGGGAATCACGCTGAACGTCAAGCGGGGCGAGGTGGTGGTGGTGTGCGGTCCATCCGGCTCGGGCAAATCCACGCTGATCCGCTGCATCAACGAGCTGGAGCTGATAAACAGCGGGACCCTCATCGTCAACGACCATAACCTCGCCAACCCGAGGACGGATATCAACCGGCTCCGGGCCGAGATTGGGATGGTCTTTCAGCACTTCAACCTCTATCCCCATATGACGGTTATGAACAACATCATCCTGGCGCCCGTCAAGGTCAAGGGGATGAAGAAGGAAGAGGCAAAGAAACTGGCCGTCACGCTGCTCAAGCGGGTCCATATCGGCGAGCAGGCCGACAAGTACCCCTCGGAGCTTTCCGGGGGACAGCAGCAGCGGGTCGCCATCGCCCGGGCCCTGGCGATGAGACCCAGGATCATGCTCTTTGATGAGCCTACCTCCGCCCTGGATCCGGAGATGATCAGCGAGGTCCTCAACGTCATGAAAGATCTGGCCCGGGAGGGGATGACGATGGTGGTCGTCACCCATGAGATGGGGTTCGCCCGGGAAGTGGCCGACCGGGTAGTCTTCATGGATCACGGCCTGATCATCGAGGAAGGAACGCCGCAGCATTTCTTTACCAACCCCCGGGATGAGCGCACCAAGTTGTTCCTGAAGGAAATTTTATAGAACGTAGAATATGGAGGATTGTATGAAAAAGACCTGTATCGCACTGTGTGTCGTTTTGGCGGCACTGGCCCTTATCTCCTGCGCGAAAGCGCCCGAGGGTACCGAGGGCACCGCCGCCCCGGGCAAATCCACCCTCGATATCGTCAAGGAGAAGGGGGTGCTGGTGGCCGGCGTCAAGGATTCCGTCGTTCCTTTCGGTTACGTGGACGAGAAGAGCGGGGAACTGGTCGGCTTTGACGTGGATCTCTGCCGCTATATCGCCGACGAGCTGGGCGTAAAGCTCGAGCTTCAGCCCGTGACATCCAGTAACCGTATCCCGATGCTGACCGAGGGCAAGGTCGATCTCCTGGCGGCCACGATGACCCATAAGATCGAGCGCGACGAGGTTATCGACTTCTCGATCACCTACTTCATGGACGGCCAGCGACTCCTGGTCGCGGCCGGCGGCCCGATCAAGAGCTACGAGGACCTCGCCGGTAAGAAGGTCGGCTCCGTGAAGGGATCCACCAGCGAAAAGAATATCCTCATGGTTCAGCCCGCCGCCGAGGTGATCTCCTTTGAGGGCTATCCCGAGGCCTTCCTGGCCCTCAAGCAGGGCAAGGTCGTGGCGGTCACCACGGACTCGGTGATCCTCGTCGGCCTCAAGGGAAGCGACCCCGATCCCGCCAAGTGGACGGTAGCGGGCGACTTCTTCTCGAGCGAGCCGTACGCCATCGGCATGAGGGAGAACGACTCCAAGTGGCGCGATTTCATCAACTTCACCCTCATGAAGATGTGGAAAGACGGCAAGTGGGAGGAAAACTACAACAAGTGGCTCGGCCCCGACACCAAATACTTCCTGCCGCAGACCGACTGGAAGATGGAGATCTGGCCCTAACAGACGCACAACCGAGAGGGGGGGATATACTCCCCCCCTCATCTCACACGAATCATGAAACGAAACCCGAGAGAGCTGGCCGTAGAAATCAGGCTCTGGGCCAAAGACCATAAGAAAACAGCATATTGCCTCCTTGTCGGAGCGGCCGTACTCGCGGCGTACCTGATATACCGGGTCATCGTCACCCGGCTTCTCAATATCCATATTTCATATCAGTTTGATTTTTCCGTCTTCCTGAGACAGCGCACCGTGACGGAGGGTACCTATCTCTCGCTGCTGGCGGCCGGGCTTTTCACTACCATAAAAATATCGGCCATCTCGATCGTCTTTGCGATGATACTCGGCACTATCATCGCCGTACTCAAGCTGAGCAAGATCAAGGCCTTCGTTTTCCTGTCGTCTGCCTATATCGAATTCTTCAGAAATACTCCCCTGCTGATCCAGATATTTCTATGGTACTTCGGGTCCGACCCGCTCCTTCCTCAAGTTATAAAGGACTGGATCTACGCCCGGAACATAGAATTCGCCTACGGCGTGATCGCACTGTCAACTTATACGGCGGCCTTCATCGCCGAGGAGATACGGGCGGGTATCCAGTCCATTCCGCGTGAACAGATGGAGGCGGCCCGGTCTCAGGGATTTACGTTCCTCGAATCGATGCGCTACGTGATCCTTCCCCAGGCGTTTCGGATCGTGATCCCGCCGCTCATCAACCAGTCGCTCAACCTTGTCAAGAACTCGTCTCTGGTTATGGCCATCGGCGTTATCGAGCTGACGCATGCCGCCCGGATTATCGAGGCGGAAACATCCCGGGTCTTCGAGGCCTTCTCGATGGTTACGCTCATCTACCTGGGGCTCTCATTGACCATCTCGTTTCTGATCAACCAGTACAACCGGCGGTTCCTGAGGTATATCAAGTACTGATATGTCCAACGCACGCACCAAGAGGCTCACTCGGATCACCATCTCGGCGATGACCTTTTCCGTCCTCGGGCTTGCCCTTGTCCTGGAGCTTGCCTTCGGCTCGGTCTCCTATTTCCTCGCCAACGCCGTCGAGGGACTCGGGAAACTCCATTTTGACGTGGTCACGGACAACCTCCGCTACCTTCTCGTGGGGCCCCCCCACCGCATAGGCGGGGTCGTCCTGACCCTTTATCTGGCGGTCATCAGCCTCCTGTTCGCTTTTATCGTGGGTCTGATCTTCGGGCTCATGCGCAACAGCTCTCGTGCATGGATAAAATACCCCGCAGTCGCCTACATCGAGCTCATCCGGGGGATGCCCCTGATCATGGTCATCTTCTGGTTTGTGTTTCTCTTGCCCAAGGTCTTCGGGTACGTCATCGACGACATCTATAACGTCATCATCGCCTTTGTCTGCTTTTCCGGGGCCTACATGGCCGAGATCGTCCGCGCGGGAATCCTTTCGATCGGCAAGGGCCAGATGGAGGCGGCCCGGTCCACCGGCCTCACCCATCACCAGGCGATGATCTACATCATCCTCCCCCAGGCCCTCAAGAACATGATCCCCTCGTTCGTGAACCAGTTCATGAGCCTCACCAAAGACACCTCCCTGGCCTGGTTCGTCGGCCTCTTTGAGCTCACCACCGTCTCGTCGCAGGTCAGCAACCGCGTCCTTATCGCCCCGACCGAGATATTCCTCTTTTGCGCCATGATCTACTTCATCATCTGCTACTCGCTTTCCGCCGCCAGCCGGTGGCTCGAAAGGAAGCTGCGGGCCGGCGCGCGCCAGTGACCGGCTGAGTCCCGTCACCTGAAATCAACCAATCGTATGGAATAGAGGGAATCGTAGGATTTCTCAGGGGCAACCGCGGGTATGGCCCGTAACACCCGGCACGGATTTGAATCCGTAGGGGTCGCATACATGCGACCCGCGCAGCTATCGCCCTACGAAGACAGGACGGGCGGCATATATGCCGCCCCTACGGGTTCTAACAGGACACGTCTTTGCGGCCCGTAGGGACACGACATGTCGTGTCCGGCGGCCTCACCCACGCAACGCGGACAACGGGGTTGTCCGTGACACCCGGCGCACGTTCTCCCCCACGCCCAACCGCAGGTATCGCCCGTGCCACCCGCTGGACCTTCGCCGGGCACAAATAGATAACAACGGGAGTTCAGAGGACGCTATTTGACGATCTTCACCGTGTAGGTCATGCGCTTGACCGCCGTCTCCGGCTTCTCCCAGGGGCGGTAATAGAGGTAGGTCAGGACGACTTCGCCTTCGGCCTCGGCCTTAAACTTCCAGACGGTGTCCACCGGCGCGCCGACCATCGGTTGTGCGGCGCCGTTGAAGCTCTCCCTGGCGCTCTCGGTTGCCAGGCCCGCCGGCTCGATGGTGTACGTCCACCGGTAGCCGGTGGAGGGATTCTCCTCGAGGACGACGGCAAATTCCCCGCCGACCATGATCGTGGCCGGGGTATCCGGCGAGAGCACGGCCGCGTTTCCGATAAATGCCCCCATTGCGGTGTCAACCGTCCGGGCCGGCGAGGCCGCGGGGGCGGCACAGGAAATGGCCAGGCAGGCAGCGGCGATTGCGACGAATGACGCGTATCTCATTATCTGTCCCTCCGTGTTACTTGGGCCACGAATCGTCGATCATGACCCCTTCTTTTTCGGCAAGCCCCGCAAGGAGCGACCGCGCGGTTTCTGCGGCATCCTTTTCGGGCACCACGACCACCTCGCCCGTCCGGCGCACCTTCATCTCCACCTCCCCCTTTGCAACGAGCTTCTTGCTGACGACCGCCCTGATCGGGATGCCCAGGAGGTCGGAATCCGCAAACTTGACCCCGGCGGACTCGGGCCTGTCGTCCAGCAGCACCGAGCACGTTTCCGAGAGGGACCGCGCGGTGCGATCGGCCGCTTCCACGACCTCGGGGTCCGCCCCCAGCGGCAGCACCGTGACCTCAAAGGGGGCCATACGTCACGGGCCAGATGATGCCCAGCTCGTCGTGGTGGGCCTCGATGACCGAGGCCATGGCCCGCTCCACCCCGATCCCGTAGCAGCCCATGACGACCGGCTGGGATTTGCCCTCCTCGGAAAGGTAGACCAGCCCCATCGAATCCGAGTATTTCGTGCCGAGCTGAAACGTATGGCCCAGCTCGATGCCCCGCAACAGCTCGATCGTCCCGGTGCCGCACCGGGGACAGGGATCGCCCTGTCGAACGGTGGCGATGTCCACGGTCCCGGAAACCTCGTAGTCCCGTCCGGGGACCGCGTCCTTGATGTGGTAGTCGACCTTGTCGCCTCCCATGACATAGGCAGGCCGGGACAGCAGTGTCCGGTCAAAAAGGACCGTGACCCCTTTAAGCTTCGCGACCCGCGGCGAGATGAAGCCCGGGACGATGCCGGCCGCCGCGAGCTTGCCGGGGTCGGCCACGGTAAGCTCCAGCGCCCCCAGCCTGTTTTTCAGCTTGGTCTCGTTGATCTCGTAGGCCCCGTTGATGAAGGCGACGACCAGCGCGCCGTCGGCACTATACGCGACGGCCTTGAGGAAGCGATCCCGTGCCCGACCCCGAAGAACGCCGTCAGGTCGTCGATGGTCGTCATACCCGGGGTGTGGACCTCCTGGGCGGCAGGATGGTCGCCGCCGGCCGGAGCCGCCGCGGTCGACGACCTCGGCCCGCTCGACGTTGGAGGCCATGCCGCAGGAGGCGCAACGGGCGAACGTATCCTCGCCGGACTGGGAGGGCTGCAGAAACTCGTGGGAGTTGCTGCCGCCCATGGCGCCGGTGTCGGCCTCGACGGGGACCGGCGTCAGGCCGATCCGCTTGAATATCCGCCGGTAGGCGTTATAGATGTCCTGGTAGTAGGCGCCGAGGTCCGTCAAAGTCGCGGTGGAAGCTGTAGGCGTCTTTCATGAGGAACTCGCGCACCCGCATGACGCCCCCCCGGGGGCGCGCCTCGTCGCGGATCTTGGTCTGGATGTGATACAGCATGAACGGGAGGTCCCGCCAGGAGGAGACGTATCCCCGGGCGAGGTCCGTGACCGTTTCTTCGTTGGTCATCGCCAGGCACATATCGGTGCCGCGGCGGTCGGTAAACCTGATCAGCTCCGCGCCGACGGCGTTATAGCGGCCCGTCTCGATCCAGAGGGAGGCGGGGTTGAGCACCGGCATGAGGAGCTCCTGGCCGCCGATCCGGTTCATCTCCTGCCTGATGATCTCCATGATCTTCGTTATTACCCGAAAGGCGATGGGGGTGAAATCGAATACGCCGGCGGTCACCTGGCGGATGAACCCCCCCTTAACCAGCAGCTTGTGGGATGGGATCTCGGCGTCGGCCGGGTCCTCCCGGCGGGTGCGCAGCAGATAGTGCGAGTATTTGATAACGGGCTCTTGAGTGGACAACGAAACCTCCGACGGTGATAGTATTAAGGTGAAAGGATAAAGGATTTTTGAAAGAATTGCAAGGGGCGATCGGCCTAAATCGTCATCGCTGGGTTCAGAGAGCGAGGGCGGGGAGGTTTGGCGAGGCAACGGATGGAAAAAGACGCCGCCCGTGGTGTCGGAGCGGCGTCTGTCTGAAATCCGGGAGAAAAGAATCTTAATTAATAGATCCGAAAGTCCTTGCCCTCCTCCCTTCGGACGAGCCGATAGAACTCGCACATGACGCAGTCCACGATCTTTTTAGCGAACGTTCCTTGCACTTCTCCCTTGCAAAGGGTTCCCCTCGCGGCCCAACAAAAGCGGCCGTCGTGTTCCCCCCCATTGATATGAGCCCCGTTCCCGTTATTGGCAACAGGGCATATTCCGAATTCGGGCACCTTATCTCCTCCCTCTGCTCTCCCGCAATTCATGAATTCCCAGCAATTCTTTTTCAAACAAACCACCTCCTTGTGCCGATCAAGTTGAGAGCTAATAGATCCGAAACTCTTTTCCTTCTTCCTTCCGTACGATACGGTAGAATTCGCACATGACGCAATTTGCCATCTTCCTGGCGAACGTTCCCTGCACTTCCCCCTTGCAGAAAGTCCCCGTCAACGCCCAGCAGAAACGGCCGCCGTGATCTCCCCCGTTGGCGCAGCCCCCGTTTCCTTCCGTGGCCGCCGGACAGACACCCAATTCGGCCGCATTGACTCCCCCCGGTTCTCTGCCGCACTTTTTGAATTCCCAGCAGTTCATCTTCTTCATCGGGTGCACTCCTCGCTATCGGGAATAGTAGAGATAACCAGCTCACCGAGCTATACACTATTAAAATGGTAGTCTACGATCGTGCTCATGTCAAGGAGGTGATTTTTCCCCCGTGCATAAATATGACTAATCTATTAGGGAATTATAAAAAAGTTGGTTTGATGGGACGATGTGAAGGACGGTCGACACTATTCTGCAAGAATTACCGCGGTTCCGGACACGGCCACCAGCAACAGCTGCCCCTCGGCCAGCGACGCGTAGGAGACCGAAAGCCCGACGACGGCGTGCGCCCCGAGCTTTTCGGCCTCCCGGATCATGTCCTTGACGGCGATGTCCCGGGCATGGCGCACCTCGTCCTCCAGGACGATGATCCTGGCCCCCGGTATATCCTTGATCCCGGAGATGAGGGTTTTGAGCGACCCCGCCGCCGAGATGCACTGGCCGAAGACGGGGCCGAGGTGTTGGGTAATCGTCTTTCCTTCTATTACGGACGTGGTTACGATGAGCATATGGCGTATCTCCTCAAGGTAACATTCACGATCAGGATGTTACCGAAACATCACTCCCGGGAAAACGCGCAAAGATAGATATGGTCTTTCTATCTTCCGATGCATATCCGTCATCTTTGTGTCTTTGTGTCTTCGTGCCCTTGTCGTTGTATCTTGTGGTGAGAGCCTTCTTTCCTGAGAGGAGTGATAAGATCACCACCACGGCACAGACGCTTAAGGAGAGGGCCCCCGTTCCTGACGACCCTTTAAAACAGTGGCTTTCCGGCCCGGCCGACCAACCCTACAATTTCCTCTTGAGCATCGCCCCCTCGTGAAACTGGGTGGCCGTCAGGTTCCAGTCGACCAGCACCCCTGTGGTGATGCGCGGCCGGGGGGGGACAAAACCCTCCATTCGCCGGCCGATTTCATCGGCGGTGAGGTCGACGTCGATCCGCCTCTTTTTCACGCTGATGGTGACCCGGTCACCGTCCCTGAGGGCTGCCAGCGGCCCTCCCACGTAGGCCTCCGGGGAGATGTAACCGGCGTAGAGCGCCCCCTCCGTCGCCCCCGAAAAACGGGAGTCGGTGATCACCGCAACGTCGTTGAGGCCCAGGGCGTCCAGGATCAGGACCACCTTGAAGTTCTCCGAGAAGCCGGGGCCGCCCCGGGGTCCCTGGTACCGAATGACCATGACGTCGCCCGATTTCACCTTTCCCGAGAGGATGCCCATAAGCGCGTCCAGCTGGGTATCGAAGCAGAGCGCCGGCCCCGTGAACTCGCCGCCCGCGGGCGATACCACCGTGTGCCGCACGAGTGCCCCCTCGGGGGCGAGGTTTCCCCGCATCACGACGATCCCCCCGGTGGGAAAGATTGCCCGATCGACGGGACGGATCGTCTCCTCGTCGGTGATCTCGGCCGCCGCCGCGATCTCTCCCATCGTCTTTCCCGATACGGTGGGCCGTCCGGAGTCGATACGCTCGCCAAGGCGCTTCAAAAGGCCCATCACGCCGCCGGCCCGGCCGAAGTCGACCATCGACCGGGGGCCGGAGGGGCGAAGGGGGCAGAGGTAGGGCGTCCGGTCTCCGACGGCCTGAAAATCGTCCAGGGTTATACCCAGGTTCATCGCGACGCCGAGTGTCAGCAGGTGCAGGATACCGTTGGTCGAGCCGGAGACCGCCATCACGACCGCCGCGGCGTCCAGGATCGCGCTCCTCGTGACGACCCTGTCAAACGTCAGGTGATCGGCGATCATCCGCATGATGGCGTGCCCCGTCCGCCGGGCCTCATGCACTTTGGCCGTCTCGGCGCCGGGGGTCGTGGAGGCGCCGGGCAGGCAGAGTCCCATCGCCTCGGTGGCCAGCATCGTCGTGTTGGCCGTTGTCAGCTCCGGGCAGGCCCCCGCACAGGTGATCCAGCACGACTCCATGCGGGAAAGCTCTGCGAAGAACTCATCCTCGGTCATCTCGCCGGAGAGCACCATGTTGAGCCCGCGCACGAGCACGTTGGTGGGGAAGACCGTCTCCTGCCCCCGCCACCAGCCCGGGTGCGCCGGGCCGCCCGGCAGAAATATCGTCGGGAGGTTGAGACGCGCCGCCCCCAGCCACATCCCCGGCACGATCTTGTCGCAGGTCCCGATGCAGACCAGTCCATCGGCGCCGTAGTTCATCATCTGGATCTCGATGGAATCGGCGATGACGTCCCGCTGGGGAAGGTCGTAAAGGAGGTTGATATCATCGATGCTCTTGGCCTTGGCATAGCCGGCGCAGGGCGCGATGACGGAAAACTCGATGGGCGTGCCGCCGGCCGCGTAGATCGACTCCTTGACGTGGCGGGAAAGCTCCCTCAGGTGGACGTGCCCCACCCCCGCGTCCTGGGGGGAGTTTACGATGGCGACAATGGGGCGGGCCAGGTCTTCGTCAATGTACCCCGAGGCCTTCCAAAAAAAGCGGTGGGCCTCCATCCTGGTCAGGATGCCCAGGGCCCGGGCGCGCTCCTCGTCGGTGAGTTTTTTCCCCATGAAACCCTCCCCGGTCTTGTCGGTCGATAGGTCTGAATAGTATGCCGAGAGCGATTTTACCCGATTCGGCCGGAAATGGAAAGTGAAAAGGGGGGCGAATGTACCGACGTCCGGGAGACAGGAATGCGGAGGAAGAAACAGGACTCCCGCAGATCGACCGGCGTGGCGCTTTGTCAGTGCGTCAGGTCCCGCTCTTCATCGTCGGGCTCTTCGGCCGGTATCGTGTAGGCCTCGCTGAGCCATGCACCCAGATCGACCAGCCGGCAGCGATCCGAACAGAAGGGAAACGAGGCCTCCCGGGAGGGACGGCCGCAGCGCGGACAGGGCCGCCGGCTATGACTTTTGGTCTTCTCCATCGGCTGCAGCCTCCGCCATCTGAGCTTCGAGTGCCGACACCATCCGGTTATCCCCGGCCTCCCGGGCGGCCGCCAGGGCAAACGCAAGCTTGCCCTTTCCGGCCGCGTTTTTCGAGAGAGCCAGCAGCTCTTCGGCCGGCATCGGCCGCTCGAGGTAAATCATGGCCTGCCGATAGAGGAAGAAGTCGCCCTCGTCGACGGCATGCCGGGCGATACGCTCCATCCCTTCGGTAGAACCGGCTCGCCAGAAACATTCGAGGGCGTCGCTGGTCCTTCCCTGAGATTCGTAAGCCGCGCCGTAGTCGATCAGGCGCTCCGAGGGCGCCGGGTCATGCGTGCGGTCGCCGTACAGCAGCAGGCCCTTCTTGAGAGAGTCCGGCAGTCTCATAACTCCTCGTCGTCGACGTCCTCGGGTTCGCCGTTGACGATCTCCAGATCGTCCTCTTCGGCGTCCAGGATATGCACTTCGTCGAATTCCTCGTTGTACGCCTCGAAGATATCCTCTTCCGGGACCGTGAGCTCACCGATGTTCTTGAAGCTGACCTTGCCGGCGGCGATCTCCCTCAGCGCCTGTACAACCTCTTTATTCTCGGGCGAGTCGACCAAGACTTTGGAGCCGCGCCTTAATTGCTTGGTCCGCTCAGACGCCAGGTGCACCAGCTGAAAACGGTTGTCGACATGATCAAGGCAGTCTTCGACGGTAATTCGTGCCATATCGTTACCTCCCTTCCTGTATGATGTCCAGGCCGCTACGTATCGTATCGACCAGGTCAGCATTGACGGTGTAGATCCTTTTGAGCGACGAGGAGACGGCGGGCAGAAACGCGCCCGTCTCTTCCTCTTTTTTCTCACCCAGCTTGACGGTCCCGATCTCTTTGTCGTCGTTTCCGAAAAGCGTAATCGTAACGCCGGGCTTATCCAGCCCCCACGCTTTGAGGTCGTCCTTTGTGTCGGCCAGGACCTCCGAGTAGGAAAGGTCCCCGATTGCCCCCAGGAGGGCGTCCATCGATTCCGCGTCGACCTTTGTGCGCTCAGGCTCGGTCATTTTCCAGGAACCCCTCTTCTTCTTGAAGACGTAGGTCTTGTCTGCAACGGCGATATCGGCCCGGGTGATCTCGTCGGCCTCAAACGAGAGCAGAGACCTGTCCTTGAGCGAAAGAAACGTGGGCTGGATGTCGGCGATCTTCTCGGTGGGGATCGAGAAGATGAAATCCCCCGACGAGAGATATCCGTACGAGGTATCTCCGGAGCCCCGCGCCAGCTTCAGCACGGATTTGCGCTCCTTGCCGCCCTCCTTCAGGGTGATCGTGACGGTCAGCGTCGGCTTGTCAAGCCCGTACCGGACGGGGTCCTTTGCGGGCTTTTGAACGATCTCGGAAAGCCTGGCCTCCTTGAGACCCCCGAGAAGCATATTGACGGCGTTCCGATCTCCCTTGACCGCCTCCGGGCGGGTGATCTTCCAGCCCTCGTCGTCCCGCGCGATCGATATTGCGCCGTCAGGTCCCGCTATCTCTATGGACGTCACGTCGGGCACGCTCCCGGTAAACAGCGACCTGTTCATGATGAAGTCGGCCGACACCGTGAGCTTGTTCTTCACCTGCTCCGAGACCATGAATATCGACGGCCTGCCCTCGCGCATCGCCCAGTAACCGCCCTCGCCGTCGGGCTTTCCGATGAAGAGGCGGGAGGTTGCGCCGTCCTTGTCGGCGATCAAAAGCGTTATCGCGGGGGGGTCCAATCCGTATTCCTTGGGGCTCGCGCCCTCCGGAGCAAAGCCGACGGCCCCTTCTTCGGTTACGAAATCGAGGATATCGGTTATCTGGTCGATATCGGCTGAAAACTCGAACGGCTCGGTGATCAGCCATGACTCGTCGGCCTGCCGCTTGACCGTGACGGTCGTGCCGTCGCGGGAAATGGACAGTGAGACGACGTCATCGGGCGAAAATGCGACAAGCGACTTGTCCCGCAGTGTCGTTGTGTCCTTGTTGAGGTCCTCCATGGCCACGTCGTCGACCAGAAAGATCTGGTCATCCCCCTTCCTCATCGCGTAGACCTCGTTGCCCGAGGGGGCGACGTTACCGAAAAGGATGGCCTCGGATTTGTCTCCCGACCCAAGGACCACGGTCAGCTCCGGATCGGTAAGACCGAAATCACCCAGGCCCTCCTTGAGCTCGGACTTGGTGCCGAGCTTGCGTCCGATCTGGGTATCCAGCGCGGAGGCGATGAAGGACTCTACCTCGCCGGTGTCCGTCTCGGTCTGGACCGGGGCGGTCATCACCCAGCGGTCCTTGTCCTTCTCCTTGACCAGGATGACCTTGGAACCCTTCGTCTCGATCTTAATGAGGTCAAGGTCTTCCCTCGTGAGCGTAAAGACCTTGCCTTCCTTTTCCTTTCCTTTTTCTCTCTTGGGAAGGTACACCTTCTCGAAGACGACATAAAAGGAGACGACGGCGACAAAGAGTGCCGCGATGATCAGGAGGGTCTTCGGCCTCATTCCACGTACCTCCTCCTGAAGTAGATGAAGACCCCGACCCCCAGCACCGCCAGCGGTACGAGGACCACGCAGACGAGAAATATCAGCAGCCCCTGGTACCCCGTGAGGAAGAGCGGGCTGGACTTCTTGTCCTTGGCATGGATGCTGATGAGGTTTTCGTTGCCCGCCAGCCAATTGACTGAGTTCAGGAAGACGTCGACGTTGGCGGCGTTGGATTCGGCCATGAGGTAGTAGCTGTTGGCAACGAAACTCGAGCTCCCGAACACCACGACCCTGGCCTGCCTGGGCTCTGTTTCCGTTTCCTCACCGGAGGTGATTTCCTTGCTCCCCACGGCGGCAACCGCCACGGGGCCGGCCGTATCTACGCCCGTGTTGAACTCGGCCTTGCCCTGCCGCAGTGCGCCGAGGTCCATCTCGGCCCAGCTGTTGCCCCCGGTCTTGACCAGGTAGCTGAGGGACCACCCGGCGTCCTTGGCCGCTGTCTCGTTGATCTCGACCGATCGCGCGTAGGGATAAAACGAGAGGACGGTCAGGTCCTTCGTGATCGGGTGTTTGAGATAGGTGCTGGCCACCGGCAGCAGATAATCTCCGCCGAGGACCTTGCTGTCCCGGTCGATAACGACGTCATTGGGCATGCCGACCCCGATTCGCGCGAGCATCGCCGTCAGCTTCGGGGTCTGGACACCCGGATCGAGCATCACCAGAAGAGATCCCCCCTTGTTCAGGTAATCGGTGATGGCGGTGACCTCGTCGTCGAACAGGTCTTTCTGGGGCGACGCGACGATGAGCGCGGCCGCGTTATCGGGCACGGCAGGTGCGGAAAGGAGGTCGACCGGCTTGACGACGTAGTTCTGGCTCTCCAGCCGCGTCTTGATCTTGGAGAATCCTTCTTCGCTTTCCACGGCAATATCCCGCTCACCGTGCCGGGTGAGGAAATAGACCGTCTTGGGCTCGGTGGAGGCCACCTTGAGTATCGCGTTGGTCAGCTTCTGCTCCCCGGACCCCATAAGATCCTCGTCGGTCAGCACCACCCGTTCCTGGCGGTCGCCATAGATGAAGACGATGGTATTGTCCTCGGTCACCATGTAGGTCTTGGCATCGCCGGGGTTGAGGTAGATGTCGACGAAGCGATACTCGAATTTGCCGCCCGACGCGTATTTATACTGCTCGAGGAGATCGCCTATCTTTGTTTTTACGTCGTCCTTGGAGACGAAGGCAACGGCCTTCAGCTCGGAGGTCAGGGACTTCATGAGGTTGGTCGATTCCATCGACACGGTGTAGCGCTTATCCTCGGTGAGGTCAAACTGCTTGCTGTGGTTATACGAGATCACCTCGAGAAGGACGACAATCGCCAGAACCAGCACCACGGCAACGGCCGTGCTCGCTCCGTATTTCTGGCCCCTCGTGAGGGGCTCGAACTCGATCCGCTTAAAGAAGTCCTTTATGGACGACCATAGTTTCTTCATCACTTGCTCCTCCACGTGCGGGATTGCAGGGCCGTGAGGGCCAGAAAAAGGAAGAGAGAGGTAAAGAGGACGTAGTAGACCAGGTCGTGGGTGACGATCACTCCCTTGGTGAAGTTCTCGATGTGGGACAGGAGCGATACGTCATCGAGGATCGCCCCTACCTTGAAGCCCGCCAGGTCCTTTGCCCAGTTGATGACCCAGATGAGGATGAGGGAACCGAAGGTGATGAGGGCCGCCACGACCTGGCGCTCCGTCACCGACGACGCAAAGAGCCCCAGCGCGACGAAGGCGCCGGTCATCAGGATCATGCCGAGATAGTTGGTAAGGATCAGCCCCCACTCCGGCTCGCCGTAGGCAAACAGAAAGACCGGGATGGGCAGCGTCAGGGCAAACATGACGAACAGCACCGTCTCGGCGGCAAAGAACTTCGAAAGGAGCACCTCGATATCCCTGACGGGATAGGAGAGGAGGAGCTTGAGGGTCCCCGACCGCTTCTCCTCGGCGATGAGCCGCATCGTGAGTATCGGCAGCATGAACAGCAGGATGACCGAGAGGTTTCCGAAGAGCGGCCTGATGACCCACTCCCCGAGGTTGAGATAGTCCATGTATTCGGGGTAGTTCATGTATTCGGAGGTCACCTTGGAAAAAGAGAATATCATGGAGAAGAAGAAGAAGCCGGCGATGACCAGGAAGATGAAGATAATCACATACGCCACCGGCGACGTGAAGTAGGATTTCATCTCTTTTTTATAGAGAGCCCAGATGTTTTTCATGGGTTAGGCCTCCGTTTCGTCCGTAACGAGTTTGATAAAGATATCCTCGAGCGTTACGTCTTTCGCCTTGAGCTCGATCAGCTTGAAGTCCTTCTGCACGACGGCCTTTGCGAGGTCGGGCCTGACCTCCTGGTCGTCTTTGGACTGAACGAGGTAGGTCGTCCCGAACAGGCTCGCTTCCTGTTGCTTGACCCCCGTCACCCCCGGCACGCCGGAAAGCATCGCGGCGACCTCGGCGGGGGGGCCCTGGACGGTTACGATGATGCGGCCCCTGCCCTTCATTCGCCGGCCGAGGTTGGCCGGGGTATCGACCGCGATCAATTCTCCCTCGTTGATGATGATGACCCTTCCGCAGACCTGGCTCACCTCGGGCAGGATGTGGCTGCAGAGGATGATCGTGCGCTGTCCGGCGAGCGATTTGATGAGGTTTCTGATGGAGATGATCTGCATCGGGTCAAGCCCGATGGTCGGCTCGTCGAAGATCAGAAGCGGGGGATCGGCAAGGAGGGCCTGCGCAATGCCGACGCGCTGCAGATACCCGCGGGAGAGCTTCTTGATCCCGCGGCCCGCCACGGCGTCGATCTCGGCCAGGTCCACGACCTTTTCGACCGCGCTCTTTCTCTCCTTCTTTGGCACCCCCTTGATCTCGGCGACGAACTTCAGGTAGCCGATCACGGTCATATCGGTATAGAGGTAGATGTTCTCGGGGAGGTAGCCGATCTGCCGTTTGACCTTGATGGGGTCTTCAAGGACGTCAAACCCGCCCACGGTGGCCGTCCCGGAGGTCGGCGGAAAGAGGCACGTGAGGATGGACATGGTAGTGGTCTTCCCTGCGCCGTTGGGGCCGAGGAATCCCAGGATTTCCCCCTGCTTGACCGAAAAGCTCACATCCTTGAGCGCCGCGTGGGAGCCGTAATACTTGGTAAGGTTTTTTACCTCAATCATATCCATAGAACTACCCCTCTGGGACGTGGGTTGATATCCCGAATGGTTTAAGATTGAAAACACGGTTTAGGGTTATTTACGACATGTCCGCCCGGTTTATCGACAAAACCGACAGAAGTAAGTGAAATCCGTCCGCTGGAAGGCACAGAGAAAAACCACGGATCAAGGAATCTGTCTTCATCCTCTTTTCCACCTTGCGAGGTTCGTCTCCACATAAATAAGTGATTTTATTCGATAAGCGCGGTAAAGTCAAGGGCTTTCACAATTACTTTTTATGGCGGGTATATTATAATAGTCTAATCCCGAACGACGAGGGTATAGCCGCCGGATACGATGACTCGTGTTCCTGCGAACCGTAAATATATGTCTTGTTAGAACCCGTAGGGGCGGCGTTAATGCCGCCCGTTCTCCCTCGACAAGCTTCCATTAAACCGGAAAGGAATTAAGGGGACACAATACTTAATTACTGCTCTTTATATTTAAGCTGAAGGCTTATTAATTAAGTATTGTGTCCCCTTAATTCCGGGGCAGCTGCCGGACACGATGAATCGTGTCCCAAAGGATTATAAGAACGTATCTTTTCAGAACCCGTAGGGGCGGCAATTCCTAATGATGTCGCCTTTGGCGACAATTATTATTGTCATTGCGAGCCCCCGCAGGGGGCGTGGCAACCTCGCCGCCCCGTCTTCTCTCCGCTACCTTATCGAGAGGACACCGAAGAGAAAATGCCACACGATCAATTCCGCGGCGACTATAGTCGTCGCGAAGAGCCACGGGACCGCGGCCTTCTTTACGGTCGTCCTGAGCGCCGGCTTAATGACCACGGCGGCGATAACGGCATAGATGCCGACCCAATAGAAGAGGCTGGTACGGAGCGTGTCCCGGCTCATCGAGACGACGATTAAGGTCGCAAAGGCGCTTGTGAGCGCCGCGAAAAAGGCGCGCCAGGGCGAGTTCCCCTCGGTCCGCGCGAGTCGCGTCCCCAGGTAAATCGCCGGAGCTGTGGCCGCAATAAGCAGCAGCCAGAAGAGCGCCCCGGTGATGAACGGCGTTCCCTGCGGGGTCATGTTCCAATCCTCAGGAATTAAGGGGACACGTACTTAATTCATCGCATTTCTGAGTCAAGCTGAAAAAAGGAATTAAGTACGTGTCCCCTTAATTCCTCAATAGAAAACAAGTGTCCCACCGGTACTACCGGTTATATGCAACGCCCTATCAGCGCTCCTCCCACGTAAACTCGACGGGGAGGTCCGTCTTTGTGAGTGAGATGATATGATAAGGCTGGGTCATGACCGCGGCTGCAAAACCCGTGGGCCTGGTCACGACGACCGTGACGATGAGCTTTGTGCCGTCGCTCGTTACTTTCGTGATCCGGACGGTGTAGCCGCCCGAGTTCATCTCCCCCGGTGAAACCACGATGACCATATCTTTGGCAAAATCGACCGCCGGCGCGGCGGGCTCGGGGAGTGTGCCGGTCGAGATCATCTTCCAGAACGCGTCAAAGGACGCCCGGTCCCCAAAGACCTCGTTGACCCTCCCGGTGATCCCCGCAGCGTGGGTCCCGTCTGACAGCGTGGTAAAGTCAACGGCGGCGCCGACCGTGCCGCACCCGAAAAGAAGCATCAAGAAGAGTGCAAGTGCTTTTCTCATGGCATCCCCCGGTTACTATTGAGCATGAGCGCCCGTCTCGAATTTTGGGGACACGTACTTAATTCGTTTTTTTTCGCTTAACTAAGAAATCCGATGAATTAAGTACGTGTCCCCAAAATTCCTCACCTCCCCTTGAGCAGCCGCGAAAAGGCCTTGAACTCGGGCGTGCCCGACTTGCCCAGGAGAGAAAAGATGATCGTCTCGGCGGTCGAGATCTCGGCCCCCGCCCCTTCCATGACCGAGAGCCCCGCCTCCCAGTCGAGTTTCGCCCGCGAGCAGACGGCGTCGGCCGCAACGTAGGGCATAAACCCTTCCTCCAGGAGGTCCAGGGCCGACTGCAGGACGCAGACGTGGGTCTCCATCCCGGCAAAGGATCAGGTTGCGGCGGCCCAGCGCCCGCACGGTCTGCGCGGCGGCGGGCTCGCCCATCAGCGAGAACGAGGTCTTTTCGGCCGGCCGGTACGCGTCGCCGAGCGCCGACCGGACCTCGTCCATTGTCAGGCCGAGCCCTTTGGGGTACTGCTCGGTCACGACGATGGGCAGACCCAGGATCTTTGCCGATTCGATGAGGAGGATCGTCTGCCTGAGGGTGCGCCGCCCGACCTCCTTTTCCATCGTCGAGAAGAGGGAGCCCTGGAAGTCTATGACGACCAGCGCCGTATCGTCGGTCGTCGGCCGCGCAAACGCATTTTCACCCGTTTCATTTTTCTGCATATGTCTGTCCTTGGGGAATTATGGGGACACGTACCTAATTACAGATTCTCCGCTTAAACGAAATTCTTATTAATTAGGTACGTGTCCCCATAATTCATTGTATCAATGACTTATAATTACCATGCAGGACCGTGCCTGTCAACACCGAGAGATACGAAGGCCCCGACCACCGCCACCCGGCAGCGCAACCCCTTTTTGATTGACAACCGGCCGTCAAGTGTGTTAGCTAAAGGAAAACAGGGTTTTGGGAGAATGTTATGAAACTCGATTATAGAAAGACGTTTCTTTTGGGATTCGGGTTCCTGGGTGTTTCGGTTGTGTGGACCTTCTACAACAGCTTCGTCCCGATCATCCTCAAGGGATTCATCGCCTCAAACGCCCTCATCGGACTCATCATGACCTTTGACAATATCCTGGCGGTGACCATCCAGCCCATCATTGGTGCGGCCAGCGACAAAACCAGGACGAAAATCGGCAGGCGCATGCCCTACCTGCTCATCGGGGCGCCGCTGGCCGCGATCTTCTTCGCCCTCATCCCGGTCGCCCAGACGCTTCAGCTGCTCCTTATGTTCATTATCCTCATGAATCTCTCGATGGCCCTCTTTCGCTCTCCCGTCATCGCCCTGATGCCCGACATCTTCCCCTCACCGCTCAGGAGCAAGGCCAACGGCGTCATCAATTTCATGGGAGGTGCCGGCGCCCTGGTGGCGGTCTTTGCGGGCGGGGCGCTCTTCAACATGAACAGGGACGTCCCGTTTGTCGTAATCGCGGCGGTCATGCTGACGGCCATCATCGTCGTCTACCTCACCATCAAGGAGCCCAAAGATATACCGGCACGAAGCCGCAGAAGACATCTCCTGGCGGCTCGTAAAGGTCTCCACGATAGCGCTGGCGGTGGGGGTGGTCTCGTTCCTGCTGCTCAATAAGACCGGCGTCATTGACCGGTATCTTACGTTCTTCCAGGCGGACGCCATCTATCAGGGGCACATGCTGATCGCGCTTGCACTTTTTGCCCTGATCGTCTTCGTCACCATACTCAGGTGGGTCCACAAGAGCACCGTGCTCATCTTCGTATCGATCTTCTTCTGGTTTTTCGCCTACAATGCGGTGGAGACCTTCTTCACGCTCTACGGTGTCAACACCCTGGGCTTGAAAGCGGGTACCGCGTCGATGATCCTCGGGATATTCATCATCACCTTTATCATCTTCGCCATCCCGAGCGGATTCATCGCGACGCGGGTCGGAAGAAAGAAGACGATTATCGCGGGCCTTGTCCTGTTGATCTTCCCCATGGCGTTCATGGCCTTTACCACGTCGATCCCGGTAATTATCGCCGTCATGTTCGTCTCGGGGGTGGGCTGGGCCGCCGTCAATATCAATTCTTTTCCGATGATCTGGGATATCAGCACGGAAGAGATGCTGGGCACCTACACCGGGCTCTACTATTTCTTCTCGATGCTGGCCCAGACGATCTCCCCGCCGATAGTCGGCATTTTCATCGATTACAACCGGGGTGACTATAAGTCGATGTTCTACATCGTGCCCGCGTTTTTCCTGCTGGCGCTGGTCACCATGCTCTTCGTGAAGGGTGGGGAGGCAAAGAAGATGACCACATCCGAGATCCTCGAGCAGATGGAGAGATAGGCACGCATGGCCGAGCGCACACAGAAAATAACCGCCGACGAGGTCGGGTACGTGGCCAAGCTCGCACGGCTGACGCTCGCCGCCGATGAGACGAAGGGTTTCACCGACATCCTCAACGATATTCTAACCTATATGGATAAGCTCCGGGAGATCGACACCGCCGACGTAGAGCCGATGACCCATGCCATCCCCAATCAGAACGTCATGCGAGAGGACGCGGTAGTGCCGTCGGAGGCCGCCGGAGATATCATCGCCAACGCCCCCGACTCCAAGGGCGCGTTCTTTCGCGTCCCCAAGGTTATCGAGTAGAAGGGACCATGGACCCAACCGCAGTCACGATTCATGAGCTTGCCGACCTCCTTAAAAAGAGAACCGTCAGCTCCCGCGAGGTAGTCGAGCGATACATGGACCGGATCGCCCGGATCAACCCGAAGATCAACGCCTACCTCTCCGTCACCGCGGAGGCCGCCCTCAAAGAGGCCGACCGGGCCGACGAGCGTATCGGCAGAGGGGAGGCCGGGGCGCTGCTGGGCGTCCCCCTGGCCGTCAAGGACGTCATCTGCACCCGGGGCGTCGCCACCACCTGCGGCTCGCGGATCCTGAAGGACTACCTTCCCCCGTACGATGCCGCCGTCATCGAGCGGCTCAAGCGTGCCGGGGCCGTCGTCCTCGGCAAGACCAATATGGACGAGTTCGCCATGGGCTCTTCCACCGAGTCTTCGGCCTTCGGACCTACCAGGAACCCCCATAATCCCGACTATATTCCCGGGGGCTCGAGCGGGGGGTCGGCCGCGGCCGTGGCCGCGGACCTCTGCGCCGGGGCCCTTGGCTCCGACACCGGCGGCTCCATCCGCCAGCCCGCCTCGTACTGCGGCGTCGTGGGGCTCAAGCCGACCTATGGGCGGGTAAGCCGCTACGGGCTGGTCGCCTACGCCTCCTCGCTGGACCAGATCGGCCCCCTGACCAAGGACGTGACGGACGCGGCGCTGATGCTGGCCGCCGTCGCCGGATACGACGAGCGTGACTCCACGTCTTTGAAGCTGGACGTTGATGACTATATCGGGTCGCTGACGGGCGACGTGAAGGGCATGAAGGTCGGCCTCCCCCGAGAATACTTCGGGGAAGGGCTGGACGAAGAGGTGTCCGGACGAGTGAAGGAGGCCGTAGCCGTCCTGAGGGCGGGGGGGGCCGAGATCGTCGACATCAGCCTGCCGCATACCGAATACGCCCTGGCCTCCTACTACATCATCGCCCCCTCGGAGGCGAGCTCGAATCTCGCGCGTTACGACGGGGTCAGGTACGGATACCGCGAGGTCCGCCCCAACGACAGCATGATCGATATGTTCACGCACACCCGCTCGACCGGGTTCGGGGCGGAGGTCAAGCGCCGGATCATGCTGGGAACCTACGCGCTCTCGGCGGGCTACTACGACGCCTACTACAAGAAGGCCCTCCAGGTGCGACGCCTCATCCGGGAGGATTTTGACCGCGCATTCACCGCGGTTGACGTGATCGCCTGCCCGGCGGCCCCTACCCCGGCCTACAGGATCGGCGAGAAGATCGCGGACCCGCTGTCGATGTATCTCGGTGACATCTACACCGTTACCGCCAATCTCGCCGGAATCCCGGGGATTTCGGTGCCGGCCGGGATGAACGGCACGGGGCTCCCGATCGGGCTTCAGCTCCTGGGCAGGCCCCTCGGGGAGTCGGATATCCTCCGTGCCGCGCACTACGTGGAGGCCCATCGGACGGCCGAGGTCCCGAAACCGAAAACATAGCGACACCCGAAAAACTCCAGCTCTCCTGAAACGCCGCCACCGACTCCTGACCACTTTTCATGGCCGCCTCCGCCTTCCATCCTCCCATAGGCGTCGATGCGGCTTAACGCCGCCCACGGGAGCGTGGCGCGCCCCTAATTAAATATTTATAATGATAGTAGGGTTAAAAAACGTAACACGCATACTGATATTTTGGTATAATACACCGCACGCAACGACGGGGGAATATCTTTCATGAACTATCAGGCGGTGATCGGCCTTGAGGTCCACGCCCAGATGCTGACGGACTCAAAGATATTCTGCGGCTGCTCCACGAAGTTCGGGGCCGAGCCCAACTCTTCCATCTGCCCGGTATGCACGGCGCAACCCGGGGTGCTGCCGGTCCTGAACAGGAAAGTCGTCGAATTTGCCGTCAAGACGGCGCTGGCGACCCACGGCGAGGTCTGTGACCGCTCGTGGTTCGCCCGCAAGAACTATTTCTATCCAGACCTCCCCAAGGGGTATCAGATATCCCAGTACGAGCACCCGCTGGCCAAGGGGGGGTATATCGAAATCGATACCGACGGCGATAAGAAGAAGGTCGGCCTTATCCGTATCCATATGGAAGAAGACGCCGGCAAGCTCATTCACGATGAGCATGCCCCCCAGAGCTACGTTGACCTCAACCGGACGGGGGTTCCGCTCATCGAGATCGTCTCCGAGCCCGACATGAACACTCCCCAGGAAGCGGGGGCCTATCTGAAAAAGCTCAGGAGCATCCTCAGGTACCTCGAAGTCTGCGACGGCAACATGGAGGAGGGGAGCTTCCGGTGCGACGCCAATGTGTCGGTGCGTCCCGCAGGGCGCCGGTAAGCTCGGCACCCGAACGGAGCTCAAGAACATGAACTCCTTCCGAAACGTGGAGAAGGCCCTCGAATATGAGATCAAGCGCCAGATCAGCGACGCTCCAGGAAGGGGGCACGGTGGTCCAGGAGACACGGCTCTGGAACGATGCCCGGGATATCACCGAGTCGATGCGGAGCAAGGAGGAGGCCCACGACTACCGTTATTTCCCCGATCCCGACCTCGTCACGCTGATAGTGGACCCGCAGTGGATCGACCGCATCGAGCGCACCCTCCCCGAGCTTCCGGACGAAAAGGTGGAGCGGTTCGTGCGCGACTACGGCATTCCTCATTACGACGCGCAGGTGCTCTCCGCCGAAAAAGAGATGGCCGACTATTTCGAGGCGGTCGTTAAGGAAAAGGCGCCCGCCAAGCAGGCCTCTAACTGGATCATGACCGAATTGATGCGCGAGCTCAAGGAAAACCGGCGCGACATCACGGACTCCCCGATCAGCGCGGCGAATCTTGCCGGCCTCATCTGCCTTATCGAGGCCGGGACCATCAGCGGCAGGATCGCCAAAACGGTCTTTGCCGAAATGGCCAAGACCGGAAAATCGGCCGGGGAGATCGTCAAGGGCCAGGGCCTCACGCAGATTTCGGATCCGGCCCGGATCGAGGAGGCGGTGCGCAGGGTCGTCGCGGCCTACCCCAAGGAAGCGACCGACTTCAAGGGCGGAAAAGAAAAGCTCCTGACTTTTTTCATCGGCCAGGTCATGAAGGAGACGAAGGGAAAAGCAAATCCCCAGCTGGTAAATGACCTGCTGCATAAGGTGCTCTCCGAGCCGTGACGGCTGCCGCACCCGGGAGGGCCGCACATGCGTTGCGGCCGCACGGCCTGATCGTGTGGAGGAGAAACCGCGTCCGGTGGCCGCGAGGCCGGTGGGCGGCACAAAGAGGGACAGACCGAATCCGATCGTGCGGAAGAGAAGAAACAAATAGATAACCTGGCGTATTGCCCTCCGGCAGACGACAGGCGGCCGCGGGCGGCCGAAATAACCCGGAATAGCTGACTTCATAGATACTCATACAATCGTTATTTCCGATTTCTTGTGCACCCCTGGCCGGTCATCCGACTCCGGGGGATGCTCAAAGCTGGTGTTATGACAAGACAGTCTATCTTTGCACTCATCATAGTGTCTTGTGTCGTCATCTTTGCCACCGCCTCACTGATCTTTCTTCCGACACTGATCGATACGTCGGCGTATCGTAACAATACCGCCGTATGGCTTTCCGGACGGCTGGGGCGCGCGGTGACGATCGGCGATCTCTCCTTTTCGATCATCACCGGACCGAAGATCATCCTGAAGGAGTTGTCGATTGCAGACGATCCCGACTTTTCCGACGATCCTTTCTTAACTGCCCGGGAAGTTGACGTTTCCATAAAGATGGTTCCTCTCCTGTCGGGAAACGTCGTAGTGGACGGTATCGCCGTAAAAGAGCCGGTCATCTCGATCATAGAAAAGGACGCCGGGTCTTTCAATATGGCCTCGCTTTACCTGAGAGAGAGCGCCGGTCGGCCGATTGATATTCTGAAGACAAGTCTCTTTGAGCTGGACATGACGCCCTTCACCGACCGGATGTCCCTGCCGGACGAGATAGACATAAAAGACGCCGACGTCACCTATACCACCGTGTCGGCCGACAACCCGCCCGAAGAGATCATCCGGATCAGGGATCTGGATATGGAAATCGATCACGTCCAGGGATTGGAGGGCCCCGGGCCCGGCAGGGCACAGGAGCTCTCGATCCCGCTCACCGGCGACGTAACCATCTCGATCTCGAACGGGATTATCAAAGAGGTTCCCTTTGACGACCTCACGCTTTCCGGCAGGATCAAGGACGATACCCTGCGGATCGATGAGATAGCCACATCCATCTTCGGAGGGACGCTGGAGGGCGGCGGATACATAAACCTGAGCCCCCTGAAAAGAGAGCTGGTCGTCAACGCGCAGCTTTCCAATGTCATGGCAAATAAGCTCCTCTCGGTCATACGAAAGGACGAAGATACCTGTTTCGGCGTGCTGAATTTCGAGGGGACCTTCACCGCCACGGGCAAGACCGGCAGTGAGATGATCAACAACCTCTCGGGAGAGGGCCTTGTCCGCATCGAGGACGGCCATATCCCTTCCTTTAATATTCGAACGGAGCTATCGTCTCTCGGGCTCATCGCCAACAACGAGGTTACCACGATGCTTGATACGAGCTTCTCGATTATCGGCGGCAGTTTCGTCCTGTCCGGCAACAAGTTTGTCACCTCCAAGCTCGCCATAAAATCCGAGGAGTGGGACGCCGTCCTCAAGGGCGAGGTCGATTTAGCGGGCGCCGTTGATTTTAATGGAGACATATTCCTGTCCCACACGATGGCCCTGGACATAAAGCCCGAATATATCACTTCCCTGCTTCGTAACCCCTCCGGAAAGCTCTCGCTTCCCTTTTCGATCACCGGCAGCGTCGATAACCTTGAGTTCCTCCTCAGGCCGGAATTCCTGACCGAAAAGGACGCCGACGAGATATTCGACGAGTTCAAGCGCGAAATCAGCGAGAAGTACAAAGAGGGATACTCCATCAAGTTCTTCAATCGAATATCTTTTTAGCCACAGATCATGCCCTTCACTACCATCCAATGGCACAAAGACGGGATCCGAATCCTGGATCAGAGGAAGCTGCCGACGGCCGAGCGCTACATCATCCTGAAGAATCCGGCCGAGGTCGTGGACGCGATCAAGGACCTTGCGATTCGCGGCGCGCCCGCCATCGGCGTGGCCGCGGCAATGGGGACGGCCCTCGGCGCCCGTCAGATCGGGGCCAAATCGAGAAACGAACTTCTTTCGGAATTGGACTCCGTCATCTCGTTCATCGCATCGGCCCGTCCCACGGCACGAAACCTCTTCTGGGCGCTGGAACGGATGAAACGACGGGCGCTGGCCGTGGAAGGCGGCCCCGCCGATATCGCCCGGGCCCTCGAGGCGGAGGCGCTGGCGATATTCGAAGAGGATATCCGGACCAACGAGGCGATCGGCCGTAACGGCAGGCCGCTTCTGTCGGACGGAGACACGGTCCTGACCCACTGCAACGCCGGCGCCCTGGCCACCGCCGGCTACGGGACCGCCCTCGGCGTGATCAGGGCGGCCGTCTCTTCCGGCGCGCGGATCAGGGTGATCGCTTCCGAGACCAGGCCCCTTCTACAGGGAAGCCGCCTCACGGCGTGGGAGCTCATGGCCGACGGGATCGACGTGACCCTCATCACCGACAACATGGCAGGATACTGCTTTAAAGAAGGGCTCATCGACAAGGTCATCACCGGGGCCGACCGGATCGCGGCAAACGGAGATACGGCAAACAAGATAGGAACCTACACCGTTTCGGTCCTGGCCAAGGAACACCACGTCCCCTTTTATATCGCCGCACCCTGCTCTACCATCGATATCGAGACAAAGACCGGCGCCGACATCCCCATCGAGGAGCGCGCGCCCGACGAGGTCAGAACCTTTATGGGGGTGCAATCTGCACCGCCGGGGACTCCGGTCAAAAATCCCGCCTTCGACGTTACTCCGGCCGCCAACATAGCGGCGATCATCACGGAGCGGGGAGTGATTGCCCCCCCGTATACGGACACTATTCGGATGACCGTCGGCGGCGGTTGACGACCCTTTATCGCGAGTTCAGAGGCTTGCCGGTATCTCGGGTCTTCTGCGAGGCTCTTAGGCGAGCCGGGGTCCTCCCCGTGCCGGGAAGGGGCGGTGCAAAGGGGACGGCACGGACGCGCCCCGGTACTGGTTGATCGCCGCGGTGAGTATCTAAGTAAAAATTACGCAAACGTAATAAAAACTATTGAAATATTGCGAAAAATCCCCTATCATAGTACGTAATATGACAGTTCGAGCAGTTGTTTGTTGAACCTCATCATATTTGTGACTACGTGGGCTGGTTAAAAGATACAATCTCTGAGATCTTCCCCCTATTAGGGACTGCCAAGAGTAAGAGGGAACAACAACCCTCGCTTCCGCGGACGCCTGAACCGGTTATCGTTCCCAGAGACAAACACCCTATTTCCAGAAGGAATATCGACCCGGACGCCCTCAAGGTGCTGTACCGTTTGCACAACCACGGCTACAAGGCCTATCTGGTCGGGGGCGGCGTTCGGGATCTTCTCCTGGGCAGAAAACCCAAGGATTTTGACGTCGGCACAGACGCCAGCCCCAAGGATATCAGGCGCCTTTTTGCCAACAGCGTCATCATCGGGCGCCGCTTCAAGATCGTCCACATCCGCTTCCGCAACAACAAGATAGTCGAGGTAACCACCTTCCGCAAAAAAGGTGAGGAGGACGAATCGCGGCCGGGCCTGCCCACCGCGCGGGACAACACCTTCGGCACGCCGCAGGAAGACGCCTTTCGCAGGGATCTCACCATCAACGGTCTGTTCTATAATATAAAGGACTATACGCTCATCGATTACGTTGGGGGTCTTGAGGACCTGAAAGCTAAGGTCATCAGGATGATCGGTGATCCGAAAACCCGGATCACCGAGGACCCGGTGCGGATCATCCGCGCGATCAGACACGCCGCCCGGACCGGTTTTACCATCGAGCCCGAGACCCAGCAGGCCATCAGGGAGCTCTACGGGAATCTCGTCCACTGCTCCTCCGCACGCTTTCATGAAGAGCTTGTCAAGGAGCTGAAGGGGGGATATTCGCAGGAAACCCTCCGGCTTTTCAAGGAATACCGGATACTGGAAGTCCTGTTTCCCGAGATGCATAAAGCGGTCGACGAGCAGGCAGTTATCGCGGAATCCTTCTATTCCTCCCTCGGGCTCCTGGACACGATGACCCGCTCGGGAAGGGAGTTTTCCATCCCGTTTCTCTTTTCCGTGCCCATGACCCCGGTGGTGACGGCGATGATCCGCGCCCATATCCGGGCGTCGGAGGTCAGGCTGGACATCCCCCGGCTCATCGGCGGCTTTCTCGCCCAGTCCCTTTCCAGGGTCGGGGTCTCCAAGCGTACCATAGACGGCATGCGCCACCTTCTCTACCTCAACTGGAAGATGCAGGAGATGTTAGAGCACGGCTACGTCTCCTCAAACATCAGACATAAGGCCTATTTTTCGGAGGCCTTCGATCTGCTCGCGATAGCCACAAAAGCCTCGGGCGCCTTCCCCAACGCGCCCTGGCCGCCCGGTCCCGAAGGATTCGAGCCGCTCAAAAGGCTCATCCGCGCCCCCGGGAAGAGGAGAAGAAGGGGACCCCGCAACAGGAGGGAACAGGTCGCGGCGGCCGATTGAGGGACCACCGACGGCTCATCCAAGGGGGATGTCGGACACATCGCTCGTGTTCCGAAGCTTTCCTCTCCTATCGGCTTGATCTTTTCACCCACCTCGCGTTATAATCAGACCATCGGGGCGTAGCGCAGTCCGGCTAGCGCACCTGCTTTGGGAGCAGGGGGTCGGAGGTTCAAATCCTCTCGCCCCGACCAATTATGCAGTGATATCAATAGCGTATAAAACGACCTTTATACTGGACTTTACTGATACCTAAACTGTTACATACGCCGGGGAGTTTTAGGGAATTTCAGGGCATAATAGGGCAAGCCAGGGAATTGTAATTACAGTCGAGTCAGTTTAGTATCGTCATGATCACCTATGCGGTGAGGCAGGGGAGCATAGTCTCAGACTTCTCCCAATACGCCGTAATACATGAAATCCCTTTTTCTCTACTCCTGCCCATTCACTTCCACAATAGCACCAACAACCTAGCAAAGATGAAACAGCTCTTGGGCCATTCCACCATCAAGAGTACGGAACACTACCTAAAATACACCGTCGACTCCGATACCGAAAAACTGCAGTGTTCAGAAACATGAAATCCTATCTCCCGTGACCCGCCCCCCGAAAACGAGCCCATGTTAAAAGCTAAAACTTGAGGTGAAGCGGACTCGGGAATGAGGGCAAGGCAACGCCGACAAAATGATCTACCGCAGAACAAATCATCAACAAACCGAGGGAAGCGGAAATGGAGATGCCCCGGGAATTAATTGTAGACCAGGTTGTCTACGGATTAATTTGAACAGTAATGCCGTTAATGGGGGGTAAGTCAGTCGTGCAGGAAGGCAGGCCGTTGACAAAATTCGTGACTACCGCAAATGAACATCGAAATGTTTACCCTTTAGAATATTATATGCTATAATATTGACACTATTATTACTCATTGCCGTTGATATACGTACTTACAACTTGTCGATTTTATTATTGCAGGAGGTTAATGCTATGAGACGAGCTTTCACGGTTATGTCAGGTATCATCTTGATTCTAACGCTGTTTGCTTATCCGGGATTGGCTCAAATATGGGAGCCGCCGTCCGATAAGGCCGTCTTCCACCAGGACGGGGAGTGCAACTCGGCCAATCAGTTAGAGTTGGGCGTAGGGGAATACAATAATTTGTCCTTCCCCTCGATGGAACCATGGTTCGGCATGACAACCTGGAACGATCAGATTTCGTGTATAACCATGGGGTGGGAGATCAGTAAGGTAATCGTCTTCGAGAATATCAATTTTGGAGGGAAGAGGAAGGAATTTTCGAGAACATACACCAATTCCCTCGGAGCCTGGAGCTTTAAAGGGGGCGATTGGTGGAACGACAAGATCAGCTCCATAAAGATTATAGGCCCGGCGCCCGCCAATAACGTCGTCTTCTACCAGGACGGCGACTACAACGGTAATCAAATACAGCTCCGCAAGGGGGGGTACAGTGATTTACGCAGCTACGATACCGGGGCGCCCGGCACCCCCAGCTGGAACGACCAGATTTCGAGCATGAAGATCGGGACGGGGATAGCCCAGGTGACCGTCTACTGGGACATTAATTCTGGAGGGAAATCCAGGGTGTTTAAAAGACAGTCCGACAATCCTGACGGGTGTTGGAGCCTCACCGGTGATGGGTGGAACGACAAGATTAGTAGCATTAAGGTTGAGTGACCTTTTATGTACCCTGAAAAAAGGATGGGGGGCCGTTTGAGAAAACGGTCCCCCCTTGTTATATACTTCCTTGTTTCCTACCGTCTCATCTCACCGCCCTCTTCGATGACTCCAATATATCAGTGACGTCTTGCTCGGTCAATCCTATCTCTCTATTTCGTTCCCCACAAAACCTCGGTGCTTCTTCCCATGTTTTGCCCCAATAATGAGGGGTGCCGTTTATTCTCTTTCCCATGAGCGGGTGGTGTCCCCCAATGCCGGAATATACGACCGGGAGAACGTAACCTTTGTCGGCCTTTTGGTGTGACCTACTCCCCGAAAACGAGTTAGGTAAGAAGACTTGCGTTCTTAGTAAGTGGTGACTTTTGAGAGGTTAATCTTTCGTGGAAGTGTTACAAAAAGCGTTACAAGAACCGGGGCAATGTAGGGTATTCTGGGGCATCGCGGGGTATCGTAGAGAATTGAAAATACAATGATGTCAGTAGTGTATCGTCATGTTTACGCAATTTGGGAGCAGGGGGTCGGAGGTTCAAATCCTCTCGCCCCGACCAATACTATCAGTTACTCAGGCTGTTTCTATATCACCGGCTATCGGCTGATACAAAAAGTGCTCCCATTCTTGCCGGAAAAAACCACGCCTCTTTCAACTTCAAGTTAAATGATAAAGACGTGAACGCCTTTCGAGCTCTTCTATAAAAAACTTGCTCTGGGAAACGTCGGATGACTTGAGGTCAAACGGAAGGGTGTTCTCGCTATACCTTCTTTTCTTCTTAAGAACTTCAGGACCGATAGTATGGCTATACGCTTGCCTCAGATCCGAGATACGATGCCGGCATTTCAACGTCTATAATCGCCGTCCGGCTTTCTTTTTCGATGCCGAGGCTGATAACGTCTCTATCAGAAATAAGAATCCGCCTGGATGCAAAATACCCGATCATCAGTTCTTAGTCTGGATACAGGGACATTTCCGAACGATAAGCGTAACCTCCGACATGGGATAAGGAAAGCACCCGATCAGTCGCTCTTATATTTATTCTCCAGCTTCAGATAGTCGGGCACCCCCAGAAAATTATTAAGGTCGGTAAATGCCTGTATCCAATCACTCAGATCCTTCTGGCGTCCCGTTTCGATGAACTTTTTCAGCTCCTCGGTGCAGCCGGAAACGGCCGCCGCTATACAGACGGCCGGATATATTGCTACCGCGTACCCCATTTCGCCGACTTCCTTCACCGACAGGTTAGGGGTTCTCGGTCCCATGTTAATCAGAAGCGGTTTCTTCTTATAAACCGTTGGGATCCTCTCGACCTGCTCTCTGTCGGTAGGCGCCTCAATAAAGACGATATCCGCGCCGGCCTCCCCATAGGATTCCCCCCGCTCGATTGCATGTTCAAAACCGTGGGTTGCGATTGCGTCGGTTCTTGCGATGATGAGAAAATCAGGATCCTTTCTGGTGTCCACAGCCGCTTTGATCTTCTCAACCATATCCGCGGAGTCTATGACGCGCTTTCCCGTCATATGGCCGCACCTTTTCGGCCAGACCTGGTCCTCGATATGGATCGCAGATACCCCGGCCTTTTCGTATTCGCGGACCGTACGGACGACGTTGATGGGATTCCCATAGCCGGTGTCCGCATCCGCGATCAATGGAATGTCCACGGCATCCGCAATGCGCGAGGCGTTCTGAACCATTTCCGTCATCGTCACGAGCCCCACGTCGGGGAGCCCAAAATTGAAGGCCGCAGTGCCGTAACCGGTCATATACACGGCGCGAAAGCCAACAGACTTAATGATCATGGCCGTCAGAGCGTCATACGCCCCGGGTGCAATGACCAACTCTTTCTTCTTTATCATCTCTCCGAGCTTTTTTCTTGCGCTCATGCCCTGTCCTTTCACAAATAGTAGTTGGGAAGAAGCTTCAAACCGGACAGCTGATCCGGGTCATGACCGAAAATGATCCTTGTCCCCGTATATGATTCGATAAAGGATCGTATCGCCTTAACGCTCTCAAGCGCGGAGGTGTAGTCTCCCTTCGGCGGGATGAGCTCTTCGATATTTGATTTGCGGTGTGCCGCATCGAAGGTCAGCAGAAGCGGCCCTTCCACCATGTTGAGAAGTATCGATACGTGGCCGGGGGTGTGCCCCGGCGTCTTCATGATGAAAAGGCTCCCGTCGCCGAAGAAATCAGATACCCGCGAAAACGGCGGAACCGTCAGCGAATAGTCTATATTTCTTACCGTAAACCCCTCGATATGAGAGGCGATATATCCCTTGAAAAGAGAAAATGGACCCGAAGCCGCCCTTATTTCGTCTTCGTCGATAAAGACGGTCGGCGCATCCCGTCGGCTCAGTGAGGCCAGGCCGCTCGGATGATCGAGGTGAAGATGGGAAAGGATAATGGAGCCGATATCATCCGGGGAAACACCGATCGATCGTAACTGGCTGGCGACATCTTTACCTGCTTCTGTTTTTGTTTTCACGATCGATCCGAGCAAATAGCCGAAATTGCCACGACGACTTTTCGCAAAAGACTCATGAAGTCCGGCATCGAGGAGTATATATCCCTTTGTGGGATGCTCGACCAGGTAGCACAATACGGGGTTAAAACGATCGTCCCTTGGAAGGGACGAGAATCCGGGGCTCTCACTGTTGAAGTGTATGTTCCCGGCCATATGGATGGACCCCGTGTGCATAACGAATAGTCTTAATTTACTGGGTTTGCCCAGATATCTCTTCCAGTCACTCATTAATCACCCCTTGATCTTTCTCTCAGCACCTCAAGAATGCCCCCCCTCTCTATGATAGAGAGCATCTCGACGGAAAGGGGATGAGAGGAGAAAGAGAGCCCCCGTGTGGTATTCTCCACCAATCCCTCCCCGATATCCACCGCGGCCTCATCGTCCTGCTTGAATTGTGATGATACACCCTCACAGCGGAGGATCGGCAGGCCGACTGCTATCGCGTTTCTGAAAAAGATTCGTCCGAAGGACTCGGCAACGATCGCGCCGATCCCTGCCTGCTTCAAGGCTGAAGCCGCGTGCTCCCTGCTCGAGCCGCAACCGAAGTTCTTCCCCGCTATGATGACATCCCCTTTCCTTACGTCGGCGGCAAAGTTCGGGGAAACGGCCTCGAACACGTGCCTGGTCACCTCTTCCATGGGTGCGTCAAGGTACTGTCCCGACACGATGACATCGGTGTCGATATGATCCCCGAATTTCCACACTCTTCCCGTTATCGTTTTCATGCTACAATTTCCTCGGATCGACGATCCTGCCCGCAACCGCCGAGGCGGCCACGGTAGCGGGGGAAGCAAGGTATACTTCGGCCTGATCGCTGCCCATGCGTCCCTTGAAATTCCTGTTGGTGGTGGATATACATCTCTCTCCTGCCGCAAGCAGCCCCATGTGAGACCCGAAACACGGGCCACAGCCGGGATTGAGGATGACGCCCCCGGCGTCAATGAGCCCCCGTATGGTCCCATCGTCAATGGCCTCGCGGTATATCTCCCACGAGGCGGGGATGATCAGGAGACGCGTTTTCGGATGGACCTGTTTCCCCTTCATGATCTGTGCGGCGAGCCTGAGGTCCTCCAGCCTGCCGTTGGTGCACGAACCGATAACCGCCTGATGTACGCCGATCTCCCCGATCTGAGAAATCGGCTTCACATTACCTACGGAATGAGGAAGGGCGACGTGGGGTTCCAGGTCAGATACGTCCATCGTATATGTTTCCGAGACCGATCCGCTCTTGTCGAACGCGATGTGTCGATACGAATTCTCTACCCTCCCCGCAAGATAATCGATTGTATTCCGATCGGTTTCAAAGAAGCAGAATTTCGCACCGATCTCTACGGACATGTTGCTCATGGTCATGCGGCCGGCCATGCTGATGAGCTCTACCGCCGGCCCCGAAAATTCGATTGACTTGTATTGGGCAATCTCAGTGGAACGGTCTCCGGCGATCTTAAGCATCAGGTCCTTGGATGTGACCAGATCCCGGAACGTTCCCGTAAGGACAAACCGGATCGTCTCCGGAACCATAAACCAAAGCTCCCCCGTGGCCATGGCGTAGGCCATTTCTGAAAAGCCGATGCCCGAAGACGCGGCCCCGAGTGCCCCGTAGGTACAGGTGTGTGAGTCCGTGCCGACGACCAGATCACCCGGCAGCACGAACCCCTTCTCCATGGCGACCTGATGGGACACGCCGGCGTTTATGTCGTAAAAATGGGCAATGCCGTATTGCTCCACCCCCGCCCGCACCAACTGGTGTATCGAGGCCGCCCGCTGAGTCGGTGGGGGTACATAGTGGTCCAGAACGATGAGCACCCGATCCGGATCCCATATCTCTTTTATCCCTACCGAGCTGAGGTTCATGAAGACCGCAGCAAAGCCTTCGTGGCATACAAACTTGTCGATCCGGGCAGTGACATATTCACCCGGTGCTACCCTATCCTTCTCTGAGGCCCTTGCGAGGATCATCTCGGCGGCGGTCATGGACATAATCGTCGTTCCTTTCGTGTCGATATCTTCCCGTCATCTGAGATAGTAGACCGAGGGGTTCGTCCCCTTTTCGGGAAGAAGCTGGAACCCGTATTTGCTCTTAATGAGAAAGGATATCTCACTCCCCGCATCATCGAGGTCTCCAAAAACCCTGCAGGCCGTCGGGCACGCCTCAACGCACGCCGGTTCTTCCCCTCGACCGAGCCGATCGACACAGAAGTTGCATTTCTGGACGATCCCCTCGTACCCCCTCAGCTCATCGACCCCATACGGAATCGGGGTATCGGGGAAGTAGAAACGCTCTTCCTTGATGTAGGTTCGGGCGTGATAGGGGCAGGCCGATACGCAGGCCTTGCACCCGATACACTTGTCATAATCTACGAGAATCAATCCGTCTTTCCCACGGTGCGTCGCCCCGGTGGGACAGACCGCCTCACAGAGGGGATCAGCACAGTGGTTACACAACACAGGCAAAAAGAGTCGGGTCACGCGAGGGTATTTCCCTGATTCCTTTTCCAGTACCTTGCACCAGAAGACCTCGGGTTGCGTACCGTGTTCGGCCTTGCACGCCATCGTGCAGGCGTTGCACGCTATACATGTCTTGAGGTCAATGACCATGCCATATCGTGCCACCTTACTTCTCCTTATAGATTTTTACTTTCGCGCACGTGTCCAGTTGCCCCGTTATCGTGCCCACCATATTCCAGTCGAAATTCAACAGGGCATTGTGATGGATACCCTTGCCCCGTGAGATGGTCTTATGCGTTGCCCACTGGCCCAGATGACCCCCCAAATCCCCAACCACCTCGGGATGGACGCACTCGGTCACCCTTACTTTTCCTTTGACCTTTCCGGCTCGCGATTCGATACACACGATGTCGCCGTCTTCTATCCCCTTCTTTCTGGCAGTCTCGGTATTGAGGAGGATATTATAATCGAGACGGCTGTGGGCACAGACATCATCGATCCACGGGTTGTCCGCGCTCACCGAGTGGTTATGGAGGGGCAATCTGCTGGAGGCAACGAAAAGGTCATATTCGTCAGAATTCTCCTCGTAGGCGGGGCATGGCCGCCAGTCGGCAAGGGGCTGGTAGTGGGAGGTGTCCCACCAATCCATGCCCAACCCGTCAGTGACTTCTCTGACCTTCTTGCCAACATCTATGAGATGTTCCAGGTATATCGGGATGCGTGCCGTGGTGAAAGGAGTAGTGTAGCATTCCTCCAGTTTCTTTTTTCCGATATCGAGTACCGGTTTTTGGGTTGTGAAGAGATCCGGCGTTACGGTCTGCCCTCCCAGCATTGCGAAGAGCTCCACCGTTTTACCGGTGATCTCTTTGAGACTATACCGCTTGTCTCTTCGCAGCTTCAAACCTTCAACCATGACAAGATTGGTCACATTGTTGAGGTCATCGTTCAGCTCGGGAAGCATCCCGATTCGCTCTCCGAGATCAATCATAACGTCAACCCAGTTTCTGACGTCCGCTGGAGGATCGACAACCGGCTGAACCGTTTGGAAATACCAATTCCCGGGTCCGGGCTTCTGAAATCCGGCGGGCTGATTGACGGGGAAGAACCAATGCTTCTCAAGATCGTGGGCCTCGGGTAGAATGATATCGGCGAATTCAAGGCTCTCGTCTATCTTGATGGCGAACCCGAGGATGAAATCAAACTTCCTGAGCATTTCGGCCATCGCCTGCGGATTGTTCTGGCTGATCATCATATTGGTTCGGCAAAGGATCAGCATTTCGGGCTTATAGGGTATACTGAAGCGCTCCGGATCGAGTATAGGAAATGACGGAACACCCGGAAGGAAACCGGAAAGGGGGAAGAGCCCGCGGAGGTTGAGCGACTCGGGGGGATATACCTCATTGGCGGGATACGGACAGCGAAACGAAGCGAAGGAATCATGGCCCGGTATCAGCTTTTGGTAGATGTCTGATGTCATCATCCCCTCTTTATCCGGGAAGATCTTCCAGTAGTTGACGGGACCGTTAGGATTCGTTCCGAGAAGACCGCCCGGTACATTTATGTTTCCCACCACGATATTCAAGAGCTGGAGCGAAAAGACATTGAAAAACCCGTTCTTATGGTGCGTAACCCCCCTCTTGAACTCGACCGCGGCCGGGCGGAGGGGGAGTGACGTTCCCTCGATCTGAATAGTGCTTCCGATTCGCGCCGCCTGGCCGAACTCTGCGGCAATCCGTCTGATCATCTCTTCGGGGACTGTTGTGATCTTTGACACTCTTTTGAGGGAATAGTGTTCCTTCACGTGTGCCCTCAGAAGGTCAAAGGCGGGGCGGCCGTCGGCGCCTCCTACTGCATACGTCCCTTCGAGAGCGAAATCGCCGATAGTGCCCGAGTCGAAGACCTTCGCCTTGCCGTCGGCGCAGTCCCATACCATCGGTTTCCCGCTCTTTTTGTCTCGGATGTAGCGGCCGTCCTCACCGACGAGATAGGCGGCGTTGGTCTTGTGTTTCAAGAACTCCTCATCATATATCCCCAGTTCGTTGATGAGAACGTTAAGCATGCCGAGGGCCAGTGCTGCGTCGGTGCCCGGCCGAATGGGAATCCATTCGTCGGCCTTAGCGGCCGCCGTGCCGCAGATAGGGTCGACCACGACGAGCTTGGCGCCCCGCTTCCGTGCCTGGGCCATGGCGGCGATATTTTCGAGCGGGTTGTTATTTACGCCGTGGCCCAGCTGGGAGCCCCAGAGAATCATGTAGTTACAGTAGTCGAGGTCAATCTCGGAATTGAGAGCCCCGAGAGTCAGAAAGAAAACGGTATGGAGCCCGTTACCGCACGAGACCGTGTAAAACTCGTCGTTCGGCGTACCATAAGCCTTGGCAAAGGCATGGGCGATGTGATAGTTGCAGAGGTCAAAGTTGGCGAAAACGAGCTTCCGCGGGTCTTCGCTCCTTATCTTCTTCAGCTTCTCGACAATGATATCCGTCGCTTCTTTCCAGTCTATCTCCTCCCACTTGGGATCCACGCCGATCCCCTTTTGGGGATTAGTCCTCCTCAGAGGCTTCGTCACGCGATTAGGGTTATAGAGATCGGCGATTCGCGACTTCCCTTTCCCGCATATCTTGCCCTTTGAGCTTTCGACCTTGGGATCGCCCTTAATATCTACGACCTTCCCATCCTTTCGATGGACCTGTATCGCACAAACGTTAAAGCACCCGTTACATGACGTCGTTACCCATGCATCATCATGTTTCTCGATAAGGCGTTCCATAACTCTCCCCCTGATCTTTCATTCATACGATAAGGATATTTCTAATCCTATATCGGCGGTTCAAAAGCGCCCACTTTCAAAACGGCATATCTCAAGAAAAAATCGCCGAGGAGCCTTGACAGCGCAGCCGCTAAGAGGGCGGCATTGGCGGCGATCGCCTCCGTCGGATCGGACAGGTAGACGATACCCACAAAGAAGAGCGGCAACAGATAGCCCAGGACAATCACACCTCCGAAAAAGAGGAGCCTGCTTTGGCCGGCCAGCAGAAGGTGAGTCGAGAAACGAGCCGCATTCGTTGCCGTGGCCATGCCCCATATATATATGATGGTAAATAGGAGTGTGATCGTGAGCAATCCTAACACGATCTTTTCATACCCGTGCGCACCCCCATGCCCATCCCCGACGAGGGACTGCAGTGAAAGCAGAATCGTCATCCCCGATGTCAGGGAGGAGAGGAGGAAAAGGATCGGGACCAGGGGGGTGTTCCAGAAAGGGATCGGCGTCATTGAAGAGAGCAAGAAGCCGGTATAGACCATGGTCAGTAGGGCGAAAACACCCGCGCAGATCTGTATGACCGTCCCGAGGGGAGTCCCCTTTACCGAGGGGAAACAAAGGATCAGCAGCGTGAGCATAACGAGGGTACCGATGAAAAAGGACCCACGGCTGATCCAGGCGCTTCTCGCTCTAAAGATGGCCCGCCAGAATTTGGCCGGTCGACCAAGGTCGAGAAACAGGGCAATTATGCCTATGAAGACCAGGACGAGGCCGGCCGCGACAGCTTGGGTAAGACCAAAGAGGAGTCCCGAGAACAAGAGACCCGCTCCCGTCCCCTCCACGGCAATATTGAGGGCTGCCAGGAGATCAAACTCCTTGTTCAATCGATAATCGACGATGAACTCTTCCATATCTCGTCTCCATAAACGTTTTACTTTTCCGGCCCTCTCAGGAGCCCCTTTCCCAGAATGTCATTCAGTAACCCAAAGAGTGCATCCGGGTCTATCTCGGCGATCTCAAACCTGCGTTCTTTGTGGGTGTGGGTGAATATCCCCTTATTGATCGCCGACATCAGGTGGATGAGGAGTCGGGGGTCATACTCTCTGACAAGACCTTCCTCCTGTGCCCTCTTGATTACCGGGAGGGTGTTCCTGAACATCAAATCGGTAAGCACGCTGACGCGGCTGATCAATTCCTTGGGAACCGAGGCGTTGAACTCGCCTGTATCGAGCATCCAGTAGAGGTGCATGAACCTCTCGTTCTTTTTCGTGAACTCAAACAGGACCTCAAAGAGCCTTGTCATCAATTCCCCGCCCGGCAGGTCAAGGGCGGCGGTCCGTGATATTTGCGCGCTGAGATGCTCCAAATAGTTGTCAAACATATAGACATACAGCGCAAGTTTTGACGGAAAGTAGCTGTACAAGGTCTTCTTCGTAACGCCCGCGCGCTCGGCGATCTCATCTATAGTCGTGGCCCGATATCCCTTTTCAAGGAAGAGCTCCTCCGACGATTGGATAATGGACAGCCTCACGAACTGCTTCTTCAGCTTCCTCCTGTTTGATATCTGAGTATCGACTAATAGATCCTGCATCTCTTCTCCTGCGACAAGATAAGGTTTTACCGCTCATCGGGTTCGGGTCGAAAGATGACGATCCGACAGCATTCATCGCCCTTTGCCCTGCATCGGGTCTCCCGAACCGTCACCGGATCCCCGAGGACCCATCGGGCCAGCTCATAGGAAGTCCCGACCGCGGCATGACAGATTGGCTTCGATGAAGAAACGGCCCCGTGACACCAAAAGCAGGGATCGATATCCAGCACCAGCCCCTCCTTGTTCTCATAGAGGGTATATATCTCTCCGAAGAGGCCGATGCTCGCGTCGGTCAGGACCCTATGGATCTTTCCAAGCCTCTCAAAACGAGCGCCCCTGCCGGCCCTCTCGGGCGTCACCCCCCCAAGGCCCAGGAGGTCGGGGTACTGCTCGATGATCATCTGCATCCCCCTTCTCCCCGACCGAAAGAGGATGGGCCTTGCGGCCGCCTCGCCGAGGAGCTCGATCGCACCAATAATGAGCCTATTGAAATCGACAAGATCCTGGTCGAGCCCGAGATCGTTGGGGGGGTACGCATCGATGAATGCATTCAGCCCGTTGAAATTGAGCAGGGAGCTGAGCCCCCTTTTTCCCAATATCTCCTCAAAGGTGATCAGCGCGATATACATGAGCTGGTTAGGGATCCTTCCCTGAAATTTGCTCAACTTTCTCCGGCACCCCGTTTCATCGACCATACTTTTTCTTGAGCACCTTGAGATCGACCGGCTCGAGCTCGTCCGGGTCTCTCGTGAAGACGACCGCCCCCGCAGGGCATTTCGTTTCGCAGACTCCGCACCCCATGCATTTCTTCCGATCGACGACCGCCTTGTCCGTATCCTGATCCATTGTTATTGCCTTGAAATGACAATACTCGACACAGGTCGAACAGCCGTTGCAGATATCCGGATCCACCTGTGAGACGTAACCCGAGCGCGCGATAACCGGCACTTCCCCCTGAAACACGTTATGGGCCATGATCCCCAGGCAGCAGCAGCTGCAACAATCACATATGGAATAGAAGTTCCGGTTCAGTTCCTTTCTCCAGAAGGCGATCTGGGGGACGCCCGCCTCATGGCACGTTTTCAGGATATGGACCGCTTCCTCTTGCGAGCACTTCCTGAACTTTGGGTTCTCCGCTGCGATAAACGACGCAAAGGGCTCGCCGATGAAGAAGCAACACTCGATCCCCTTGTCATCTTTGAGTCCCTTTCCCATCGGCTCGCAGTGGTTTTCTTGTGCGAGCCGGCAGCCGCACTTTCCCACCGCGATCGAGTCCGGGTTTTTCAGCATGATATTATTGGCCTGCTTGAATGGGATGACCGAGGTCAGATTCCTCAGGTTTACCTCCTCGTTCGCGGTCACGAGCTGAATGGCGTCGTCGAGTTTTACCACCTTGCTGACATAAGGGATGGTATCCCGATCCAGAAAATCGGTGCCCTTCATATCGTTATACGCCTTTATGAAGATCTCGAGAGTTGGATCCAACGGCTCGGGAGGGTTTTTCGTGGTAGCCAGCCCGCTCATCTGTGCAAGGCGGTGTACGTAGGTGCTTGTGAACTTCAGATAGATGTATGCGAAAAAGAAATTCATGTGCTCATTTCTGAGCCCATCCCTTTCGTACATCTCATAGAGATCCCGCACCGGTCCGCTGAGTTGCTTATTTGAAAGGATCCCTTCCGCAATTTCCCTCATGGTTGGGCTTGAAGGCTTTTGCTCCGTATGATTGTTGCTTTTCTTTGACATCTGGGCCTCCTTGATACTATTGATATCACGCGAGGTACTATACGGTTCACTTAACGAAATAGGGAGTCTGCTCTTCGTTCACCGCATAGGAGGAGAATCTCTCCAAATAATCTATATCCTGGTACAAAGCCTTTCTTTCATTTGAAGGATAATAACCTGTGGTAAACCAATAGTATAGTATGCGTGAGATTGAGAAGTGCAGAAATAAGGGGATGATTCGTTCGAGGTGTATTATAACTATTAGATATTACTAACATAATGCTGGCTTATGCTTCTTAAGCATTCTGATTTGTTCGTGTCGTTTACTACACTATGAGTATACTTTTTAACCGAATACTACTCAGAGAAGGCTATCTTGTCAAGAAAAAAACGCCTTCAAAGTCCTTTTTTTGAATCGATGGGTTTTGTTCCGTGGTTAGGTGGAGTTATTTGCGTTAGGCTGCCGGCAACTGCGGAGGAGATTTGTGATTTCCGACGGATGCCATACTCTGTTGTATCCTCGGGGTCTCACTATAGAGTACTCATTGCTTTTGTAGATGTGTGGCCTACCCCCCGAAAACGAGTCCATGTATGAAAGACATTATAATTCGTTTCAGCAGTCACCCGGTTTAGAGACAATCCAGAAACTGAGAGGCTACTCGAGTTCAGGTAATAAGCGAGCATTCCGAACCATACGAGGAGAGACCGGCCGCTCCCCTTTAGCGAATAGTAGACACTCAAAAAGAAGAAGGGAAATATGATCAAATCGAATAGATATTGAGATTCGTAGAGCAGGTCTATGCGGTGGCTTTTAAGAAGAACAAAGATAACATTTGCCGGCCCGACGCAAGCCACGAGGACCGCTAAGATCGAAAGGTTCAGTGCGGATCTAAGTCTTTTATCCATGGGCTTGAGACTACCAGCAATTTTGCGCGTCGTACGCACAGGCAGCTCCAATTAAGACTTACGGACGTCCTTCTCCGAAGTTTCTCTCATCCGTGCAACGAAAATGAACGCGAGAATCGCCGAAAGAACCGAAATAATAAGGAAAAGGACCAGCTTCATCTCGATCACAGTTGTCACAAGCTTCTCGGTATCATAACCCGACCTCATCATATAGACGACGTCATTAAAGATTGTTAGCGAATAATCCCTTAATCTTGCCGCAACACTGGGAATGAAAAGAGGAAAACCGACATTCCGTTTGCCGCCAACAGGATGAGTGAGATCATGTTTGCGCTTTTCTTTTTGCGCATAAGGAGATAGAGGGCTATGAGATTAATAGGCAAGTACAGGAAGACGGTTACCTTAGGTCTGACGTAGAGGAAAAAAGGCTCGTAGATTTTGTAAGCGTGCTGAACATCCCAATCGTAGTACAGAAAACTAAGTCTGCGGTCACCAAAAAACATCGAGTTCTTGAGAAAATTATCGGGAGACAATGATTCGTACATAGGAGGATATAGATAGTGTATCGCGATTATCGGTGCGATGATAAGAACGATATTCAATAGGAAGACAAAAGCAGCGGCGTACCGAGGGATTTTGTTGGGGAACTTGAATTCAAAATCTTCGTAATCTGAGAAGCTCCAGCCGGCGACGATACATGACAACAGAAGCGAGAAGGATAACATGAACAGAAGCTGTGCGAGGACTGCAGCATTGAATATGAATGTACTCCAATAGAGAAAATAGAAGAGCATCCCGAGCCATATCGCGAGCGCTTTATCGCTTCCCTTCAGGGAAAGATACACGCTCAGGCAAAAGAAGGGAAACATAGTGAGATATAGATAGAAGTGAGTGAGTTCTTCGTTCCGAGGGTATTGGATAAGGGCGGCGAGAGGCCCAATACAAGCAATAAGAGACCGCCGGTATGGAAGAGCTTCAATGTCGTCCTGAGCCTGGCATCCATGGAATTCGCCTTATCCACAATAAGAGCAACATAAGGAAGCGACGACCGCGATTCAGGTAGATCCTCGAGTTAATGAAGAATCGGGATTGACCAACCCATAATAATTAAAATTTTATAATCTACTTACTCCAGATTATTCAACTTGTCAAGCAAATCGATAAGCCTAATTACTTATATATATGTATCCATTGATCGGTTACCTATCGTAGGTAACTCTACCTGCGTAAAGTCACTAATTATCCAAACGTGTACGGCCTGAAGAGCACTTTGTTTGTGTCGAAAACAAAGCTCCTCAGAACATCGAAATCGCCACAATGAAGATGGGAACGGACTGTGCCGCGCGCGGCATTGCCTCGTCCTTCGCGGGCAGGGCCTTTTGATGCTATCGGGACGGGTCGCCGCCGTTGGGATTGTTCTCGACCTCGGGAGGGGTGGGTTGAGGGCGCTGTCCCATCAGGTTTTCCAGGCGCGCTACCGCGTCAAGGTAATCATATACCGCGTTTATGTAGTTGAGGTTGGCCTGGGTCAGCGCGAGGCGTGCGTTAATCAGGTCGAGATAGGTGTTTATGCCGTTATCGTACTGAATCACCGCAATATCGACGCCTTCCTTTGCCAGAACGATGTTCTGTTTCTGGGATTCGACCACCTTCTTCGATCGTACAAAGTCCTTGTACGCTTTCTTGACCTGCGCCCTTGTCCCGTTCTCGGTATCTTTCAGCGAGATCTTGGCCTCTTCGAGCAGCGCCCGTGCCTGCTTCAGGCGAGCGGAGATGCCCACCAGATCCGTGATGGGCATCGTTGCCGTCACTCCCGCCAGAAAGTCCCACTCATCGTTATTAAACGAGACGTTCGGCTGGTCGGAAGTGTTGGTGTACGTCCCGAAGAGGGAAACCGTCGGGAAGTATTCCCCGATGGTGCTTTGCACCTGCTTTCGCGCGATCTCTTCCTGAATCGAGGCGATCAGGATGCCGGGATTGTCCAGCGACGCCTTTGCCAGGCAGTCGTCGAGGTTGAAACTGACGTCCCGGTAGACGAGCTCTCCCTCGACCGCAAACTCCTTATCGACGTCAATCCCGAGGATCTTCTTCAGATTGTCGGTGTCGCCGGCCAGCGAATCCTCGGCCTCCAGGAGCGCCGGCTCGGCGTTCGTGAGATCGACCTGGGTGCGCAGCAGCTCGTACCAGGAGGCCATGCCGGTGTCGTATTTGCTTTTCGTATTGTCATAGGTTTGCGTGAGGAAGTCCACCTGCTCCTTGTTGACCTTAATCAGCTCGCGGTCAAGGAGGACCTGGTCAAACGATGAGATGACGCCCAGGACGGTGTCATTGACGGCCCGAAGGTATTGAGTGCGGGCAAGGTCGCGCTCAAGGTATGCCGATAGGATGCCGTTGATAACCCTGCCGCCGGAAAATATGATGAGGGAACCCTCGAGCGCCGTCGTGAACCCGCGCCCTCTGAGAGACGACAGAGTTGACGTGGTCTCGGCCTCCTCCCGCCTGATATACTCCGCCGAAACATCGACGGAGACGATACCCGACCAGGTTTCCCAGAGGACCCCATTGGCGCGCCTCAGTTCCTGCTCAGCGGACAGTACCGCGGGGGATCGTTCAAGGGAAATCTCGATACAGTCTGAAAGGGTATAGGCTGCGGGGGGGGGCTCTTCCGCGAAAAGGGGAAGGACGACAAGGAAAGGGAGCAGCAGAGAGACGACGAACGTTTTCATGAAGCGACACTCATCGGATGTAATGAGCAAAAAGAGAAAAGGGCTTATGCCCGTCTCAGGATCTGATCGCGAAAAAGGCTCGCCGATGGCACGAGCGGGGCACGGATATCCGCCGAGTCTCGCGGGCGTCCGCGCGTAAATAAATTTTCGCCCGGCTCATCCCATGACATCGTCCGTCTCTCAGGCCGGGAGGATCAAGGGTGCGCGCCTTCCCGGTTGGGCCGGTGAGAAACTATTTACCGGAAAAACTCTCGATTGGTATTGTCTGATACGAACGAAGGATCTGTCAAGCAAAAAAGCCTGCCCGTGCTTTCTCCGTACAGATGCTGTGTTCACGGGATGATTTCTCACGACACAGGATCGGCCTTGTTTTTCCTCATTTTGAGCGACTGTCCGCCGAGATTGGGCTCGGCCGCGGGTCGGCGATTATCATCGATGTCTCATAAAGTTGCACGAATTCCTGTTTTACAGGAAGTTTTCCCGTTTTTGCATACGCTTCCCGTGAACCCGCTCGAGTTCCCACCGCGACCGACCGCCTTTGATTTCACTGCCATATCAAGACGTTACACGTTCTGTCCCCCACTATTCCCGTTCTGGCATGCCTATTGCTCTAGTAGTCGGCGCGGACTCGCGAAAGCCTGAGAATCTCACGGGACAGGCTAACTTCTGATGCGTCATATCGTCTTTCCGGTCCGAGAGTTGAAGCGATGGAGTTTCACAGTGCAGCGCCTTGGTTTTCTAAAGAAAACCAGACCAGAGGGTAACTTTTCAGAGAGGAGGGTACTATGAAGAAGTTTGCCGCTTTGACCGTAGTCCTGGCTGCTATGATTCTGCTTGCATCGGGCGCTCTGGCCCAGCAGTCGGAACCGGCGGTCAGGGTCATCAACCTCGGGGCGTACGGGTCCGCCGCCCTGTCTGACGCGGATTTGCTGAGACTGGCCCGGATGGATACGTCGGTAGATCTGCAGCTCTTCCCGTCGATTTCTGATTTCGGGATTACCGTCGGCCCCTGCCCGACGACTACTCCCGGGGGCGACGCCAGCGTGTCGGGAGCCTCTCCCGATTCGATCGAGGTTAACGGGCAAATAAACGATTCCACGACGTTTCGGTTCAGCTCCATCACCACTCCGGGAAGTGCCGAGAATGATCCTATCGCGGTGGTGAGGGCGGACGGCTCGGTCGTGCGTTTCAGTGATACCGGAGGTATCACGTCGACCGGTAAGACCCTGACAACGACGACCTGTTTCCTCGCAAAACCGGGTGACGTGGTTCTCGTGTTTGCCGATACATCAGAGCCCTCAGGGACTACCGCGGCCATCGGCGAGGGTATTGTTGGTCCCCCAGGCGGGGACGACAACGCCGGTGGTGATGATGATGGCGCTCCCGGCCCTGGTGATGATAACGCAGACGACGATGCCGCTGATGACGACGATGACAACGGCGACGATAACGGCGACGACAACGGCGATGACAACGGCGACGATAACGGCGACGATAACGGCGACGATAACGGCGACGATAACGGCGACGATAACGGCGATGACAACGGCGATGACAACGGCGACGACAACGGCGATGACAACGGCGATGACAACGGCGACGACAACGGCGACGACAACGGCGATGACAACGGCGACGACAATGGCGATGACAACGGCGATGACAACGGCGACGACGACAACGGCGACGACAATGGCGATGACAATGGCGATGACAACGGCGACGATAACGGCGATGACAACGGCGACGACGACAACGGCGACGACAATGGCGATGACGACCATGGCGACGACAACGGCGACGACGATCACGGCGATGATGATCATGGCGATGACAACGGTGACGATGATCATGGCGATGACGACCATGGCGACGACAACGGCGACGATGATCACGGCGATGATGATCATGGCGACGACAACGGCGACGACGATCATGGCGATGATGATCATGGCGACGACAACGGCGACGACGATCACGGCGATGACGACCATGGCGATGACAACGGTGGACACGGCGACGACAACGGCGACGATGATCACGGCGATGACGACCATGGCGATGACAACGGTGGACACGGCGACGACAACGGCGACGATGATCACGGCGATGACGACCATGGCGACGACAACGGCGATGACGATCACGGCGACGACAACGGCGATGACAACGGTGGACACGGCGACGACAACGGCGACGATGATCACGGTGATGACGACCATGGCGATGACAACGGTGGACACGGCGACGACAACGGCGACGATGATCACGGTGATGACGACCATGGCGATGACAACGGTGGACACGGCGACGACAACGGCGACGATGATCACGGTGATGACGACCATGGCGATGACAACGGTGGACACGGCGATGACAACGGCGACGATGACAACGGTGGACACGGCGGCGACAACGGCGACGATGACCATGGCGGACATGGCGACGACAATGGCGATGATGACCACGGTGGACACGGCGGCGACAATGTCGATGACGATAACGGCGGATCCGACGGCCACGAAGGTCAGGGCGGTCACGGCGGCCATCGGTAGCAGCGGTTTAGCGCGCCTGTTCACGAAAATGGGATGTGAGATGGGATACACGAAAGAAGAACGGATGTAGGAACGGGCAGCGCCGACGGACATGGATGGAGGCCCTCTTTCTCAGAGGGCCTCCATTTTATTATTTGCAGTCCGCTCGCGGGGTGCGACCGGCCCCGCGTGACAGGCGTCGGGTGTTTCTCGACGGTCCCGCAATGACTCCGCTCGCGCGGGCCGCCAAAGGAAATGAATCCTGCCCAGCAGGACAGTGTCCTCTTTTCTATGACAGCGTCCTGTTTTTCGGGACTCCCTAACTCCCCCCTTCGCGGCACCAGCGCGGCCGGAGATCATATTATCCCAAGATATCGTGATGTTACGCTTCACGGCTCCGGCATGCTGATCTGGCATGTATATTGCTTTATAAGTAAACAAACAGATCGGCGGCCCGCTTCCCGCGATGCGCGACTATCGCGGGCGTCGCTGTCCGGTGCCGGCTGATCGATCGGTAGGGAAAACGGCTACCGCCTGGTAGTGAGCTTTTAAGTCTTTAATACGTAACCTACGTATATGTTTAACCTTAGAAGGAGTGAAAAAAATGAAAAGGCTTTTTGTGCTGATGACGATGGCCGCTTTTGTCATCGCGGCCCTGACGATCGGCGCTTTCGCCGCCGATCAGCCTATCGCACAGGTGAGGATTGTCAACTTGAGCGCGATAACCGGCATGACGTATAACGATAAGGGCCTCATGACGCTCGCCAACCTGGACGTATCGAGGAATACGAAGATCTTCCCGATCGTTTCCGATTTCTCGATCATCGAATCCGGCAAGGAATACAAGGCCGGGACGGATATCCCCTGCCAGGTGACGTGCCCGATCAATATCTCCTCGACGATTAAGGAAGATGAGAAGCTGGAGTTCGCTTCCGTCCAGGACTTATCCGCCTCCACCGAACAGCCCGTCAAAGAGTTCAATATCGCGGTGGTGAAAAAGGATGGATCGGTCAACAGGATTAATGAACCCGCTGATATCGACTACACCAACAAGACTCTCAAAACCGCTAAACCGATTCCTCTTGCAGCGGGGGATACGATCCTCGTGTTCGTTAAGGAAGTCCCCAAGTCGTATTTCGACTATCAGGGCCTCCAGGGGGAACAGGGGTTTGTTCCCTATTAAGAAATAGACCTCATTAGTGACCTCGACGCCCTCTTCGGAGGGCGTCGGCTTTTCCAGCACCAGGAGAGAGAAAACGCGAGGTGTGGCCATTCCCCGAAGTTGTTCGACCCTGGTTCCTCATGCATCACGAAAGCAAATGACCCTTCATGTCCGGCGGCGGTGCCTTCCCGGTTGGCTAACGCACCTTTTCCTTTCCCCCTTTCGAGGGACGTCCAAGGGAATCCTCGTAAGCTGCCCCGCCTTCCATCATGACGCGCCCCGTCTCCGTATAAAAGTCCGGCGCGAATCGCGGGGCCACCGGGGCGCGGGCGCCGTATCTCGAACGGGATCTGCGCTTGCCGCATCGTGACGCGTATCTTCCAGCCCGAAACATCGGCAGCCTGCGTCAAGATCCGTCTCGATGGCAGCCCGGACGGCCGCGCCCGGTATCCCGCGGAGATGGAAATCCTCCCCGACAGGACGGTGTCATAGAAAAGAGGACACTGTCCTGCTTTTCGGGATTCTTCAGCTCGATTCCCCGCTGCCCCCTGATGGCCGGAAATCATATTATCCCAAGATATCAGGATGTTACACTTCCCGCCTTCCCATACCCTGTCTGGCATACTAGTTGCTTTATATTGTGCAGGCGGGTGAAGAAAAGCCGGCGTCACGTTACCGACATTGCTATCTCGTTTTGCCGCTTTCTGCCGTCTTCTCATCGGCAACGTACAGATAGTGCTTCACGATAGCGAGCAGGGGTTCGCTCGAGAAGAGGTAACCGACGCATACCGGTAACCTTAAGAGGAGAAAATCATGAAGAAGTCCGTTGTGCTGGCGAGCCTGATCGTTCTTGCCATTGGCGTCCTGGCGCTCGGAGCCCTTGCTGCGGAACCTCAGACAACCGTGGAACCTCCGATCGCGCAGGTAAGGATCGTCAATATGAGCGCGCTTTCGGGTGCATCATATGACGATAAGGAGCTCATGACCCTTGCGAACCTGGACGTGTCGAAAAACACGAACATATTTCCCATAGTCTCCGATTTCTCGATTGTCCAAAGCGGGGAAAAATACAAATCCGGGACGGAGATCCCCTGCCAGGTGACGTGCCCTATCAACATATCATCCGCGATAAATGACAGCGAGAAACTGGAGTTCAGCTCCATTAGTGACAGCATGGGAAAGTATAACATCGCTGTTGTGGGAAAGGACGGCGCGGTCAAGAGGCTGGATGAAACCGCCGATATCGACTACTCCAAGAAAGTACTGAAAACCGCCAAACCGATTCCCCTTGCCCAGGGTGATACGCTTCTCGTGTTTGTGAAGAGTGTGCCGCAGACGTATTTTGACTATCAGGGTCTTCAAAAAGACCAGGGGTTCGTCCCCTATTAGAATGGATATCGTGAGTGGCCGCGACGCCCTCTTCGGGGGGCGTCGGCCCCCCGGGTTTTAAAAGACGGGAAACGAGCTCCCGTCGCATTCCCGTGGTCTCGATCAGAAGCGACGTAACACAACACCATGAGAATTGAGCGTGATGGTCCTATTCATTTACATACCGACTCGGGAAGTTGACGACACCCCGCTGGCGCTTTCAATCGCCGAGTGGGGCCCGCAATTTCATATCGAGCGTTTTGAAACCGTTGGGGATTTCGAGGACCGTCTCAAGAAACCGCGCTACGAACCCACGTGCGCCATGCTGTTTGCGCCGGACAGGAAGGATCTTGTCGATCTGTTGTCTATCAAGCGTCTGTTTCGAAACATCCCGATCATCCTGGTCATACCGGCGAAGAACCATGATACGATCTCGATGGCGCACTGCCTGCGTCCCCGCTTTCTGAGCTATTTTGCGCCTCTCTCCACCAAGATAAATACGGAAGAGATCCTTGCCGTCCTCCACAAAATGGTCCAAACTTACAGCCTGCCCTGATCGTTCTCAGACCGTGCGGCAGAATTCGGCCGATCCGACTGAGCCGGGCTGCCCCCATTAAGCCTCCGATATGATTAGTGTCGATTGTCGACGGCTGCCGGCCGGAGGGTGAGCAGCCTCCGACGAAGGCACGTGCCCTCCTTCATTGACTTTTGATAAGATAGGGAGTATAGTTTATTATACTGACGTTTCAAGCGGATGCGACACCTCACCCACTCCCTTTTTTTCGTTCCGCGGCCCGATCGATCTCACCAGGCTGCTGTTTCGTTCACTCGCAGAGGTAGCGGAATGGCACAAATTCTGGTTATCAACAAGGACGAGCGCTTCGTTGACTTCGTCTCTGAAAAGGCGCGAGAAGAGGAGCACGTCGTCATCGGCTCCTTTACCGTTCAGGACGGCATGAGAAGGGCGTCCTCGGATACCTTCGACGTGGTCCTGCTGAGCACAGGCACGCCGGACGCTCATTGGGAACGCGCGCTCGAAAAAATCCTCGACACCCCCTCGTCACCCGAGGTCATCGTCACGACCGTCACGTTTGACCCGGCCCAGGCGGCCCGTGCCTTCGCAAAGGGGGCGTGGGACTATGTAGAAGAATCCTTTTCCCGCGACGACATCATATCCCATATCAATCGCGCCCTCCAGTACCGTTCCAGGAAGATGGCCAGAAGACCCCTGGACTCTCTAAAACCCGAGACTTTCCAGGAAATCGTGGGGCAGAGCCCCCGGATGCGTTCGTGTCTGGACCTGCTGGCCCAGGCGTCACAGAGCGACACTGCCGTGCTCATCGCCGGCGAAACAGGCACGGGCAAGGAGATCTTTGCCTGGGCGATACACGCCAACAGTCGGCGGGGCGATAGCAATTTCGTGGTCGTCGATTGCGCGGCCCTGCCCGGAACCCTTGTCGAGAGCACCCTCTTCGGCCACGAAAAGGGCTCCTTTACGGGGGCGGACCGGGCCCAGGAGGGGCTGGTGAATCAGGCCGACGGGGGGACCCTTTTTCTCGACGAGGTCGGTGAGCTCCCCCTGTCGATTCAAAGGATTTTCCTGCGGTTTCTCCAGGAACACTCGTTTCGGAGCGTCGGCGGGCAGACGGAGATTAAAAGCGATTTCAGGCTTATCGCGGCTACCAACCGGGACCTCAAGGAGGCGGTGGCGGCCGGGCTTTTTCGAGAGGATCTCTATTTCAGGCTCAGCTCCTTTATGATCGACCTGCCCGCCCTGAGGGAGCGAAAGGAAGATATCAGGAGCCTCGTGGAATACTACATGAACGAGCTGGTCAGTCACCACGGCGCTCAGAAGAAGGAATTTTCGCCCGATTTATTCGACGTGCTGATGCGGTACGACTGGCCGGGAAACGTCCGAGAGCTGTTCAACACCATAGAGAGAGTCCTCATGGTAGCGCAGTCTGACCCCGTCATCTACCCGATGCACCTCCCCCCCAATATTCGGACGAGCTCCTCAAAGGCCCGGGCCGCAGTCGGTGCTGCCGCCGGTCCCACCACCGGTCCCCGCGTCGACACGCCCGATGTCCCCTCTTCGTTTAAGTCGTACCGCGATAATGGCGTCTCTGAATTGGAACAGGGTTACTTCAGGAATTTGCTGACACTGACCAACGGAAACATACAGGAAGCCTGCCGCATATCCGGCCTGTCCCGATCCCGCCTTTATTCCATCCTCAAGAAGCACCATATCTCCCATTCTCGTTGACCTCAACGCAGGTTCGAAACGACGGGCGTCCTGTTTGGCAGGTCATCGTCCTTTCCGAGTGGACGGCGTCCACTTTTTCGGGACTGTCGAACCCCTCCCCGTTTCCGAAGCAAGCGGCGCTAAGATCGAATTCAGTCGAGATAATGGGATGTTACGCGATTCGCCTCCTCGACATTCAATATGGCACAACTATTGCTTTCTAATACTACCCGGGCCGAATATCATGCCGACATGATCGGCACTTACGATCGCCTTGCGTGGACCAGGAATCAATAGACCGGCGGGATAATCACCGCCGGCCGTTTGAAATGGCAATTACCTTTTTTAGTGAGGAAAAGGAAATGAAAAGACACTTATTGGTAGCCCTGCTTGTCTTGGTCGCCGCAGTGACCATCTCCTCGGCCGCCATTGCCGCCCAGCCCAGTGATACGGTAACTACCACCAAGCTGGCCATGGACTTTCACGACGGGATGAGACGACTCTGGTCGGATCATGTCATCTACACGCGATGCTACATCATCAGCGCCCTGGCGGACCTTCCCGACGCCGGGCCAACGGCCGAACGGCTGTTGAAGAACCAGGATGAGATCGGAAACGCCATTAAGCCCTATTATGGGGATGCGGCTGGAACCAAGCTGACCGAGCTCTTGAGAAGTCATATTGTTATCGCCACGGAGGTGCTCGCCGCGGCAAAGGCCGGCGATAAGGACGCCCTGGCGAAGTCGCAGGCGAAGTGGATCGCCAACGCCGATGAGATCGCCGCATTCCTGGCGGCGGCAAATCCCAACTGGTCATTCGAGGTACTGAAGGACGCCCTCAGGATGCACCTCGACCTGACGACCGCCGAGGTGACCTCCAGGCTGGCGAAAGACTGGCCGAAGGATATCGCCTCATTCGACGCGGGTTATACCCATATGCTCGGTGTCGCCGACGTCCTGTCGGGCGGCATCGTCAAGCAGTTCCCCGACAAGTTCAAATAGAATCGTCTGTCCGGTGGGGCCCGCAGCTGGAAGCTGCGGCCCCCGCCGCTCCTTCATCACTTCTTTGCCTCCCGGGAAACCGACAGGTTCGCCCACCGCTTCTTCCCGTCCTCAACGATCAGGTAGAGACACGGCACGACGTAGAGTGTCAGAGGCGTGGAAAAGAGGAGCCCCCAGAATATCGATATCGCCATCGGGGCCAGATACGGCTCACTCCCCCCGATACCGAAAGCCATGGGGAAGAGCCCCAGGAGCGTGGTAAGGCTGGTGAGAACGATGGGCCTCAGCCGGGTCTTGCCGGAGTCGATGACCGCATCGTAGAGGCTGGCCCCCCGCTCCCGGGCACGGTTGACAAAGTCAACAAGCAGAATGGAGTTGTTGACCACAATCCCCAACAACGCCACAATGCCGATGACCGCGTTCAGGGAAAGGTCTATACCCATGACAAAGAGACCGAAAACCACGCCGATGAACGCAAACGGGATGGCCAGCATGATGATGAAGGGCTGGGAGAGGGACCTGAACATGACCGTCAACACGGCATAGATGATGCCAAGCGCCAGGAAGAAAGACATCACCATCGATCTGTACGCTTCTTGAGTATCCTGATATTCGCCCGTGTAGTCAAAAATATAGCCGGAGTGCGTCTTGCTGAATGTGCCGAATTTTTCCATCAGGGCTGCGTTGACCTCGGGGGACGAGGTCACGCCCCTCACCACATCGGCGCTGACGGTGATCGTCCGCTTTCGCTCCGAGTGATTTATCCTGAATAATCCTTTTCCCTCGGAAATGACGGCCACGCTCCGCACGGGGATTCGATCCCCGAGGGCCCCGGGGAGAGAGAAATTCGTGACCGAAAGTGGGGTCTGAAACGGCTCGGCGAATTCCACGCGGATGTCCACGGTGTCGTCTCCGCGACGGATGCTGCCTCCGTCCGCGCCGTTCAGGGCCGCCCGCAGCTCGCCGGCGACAAAGGAAGTCGAAAGGCCGAGTTTCTTCGCCCGATATTCATCAACCGCGATCCGGATCTCCTCTTTGCCCCTCCTGAAATCGCTGTCGATAGAAGTGACCCCCCGCATCGCGCCCAGTTCCTTCTTGACATCCTCGGCCAGCTTTTCCAGGACGTCAAAATCACTGCCCCTGATTTCCACCGATACGGGGGTGCCACTCGACGGTCCCTCCCGGCTGATGTTGTACGTTATGGCGGTCGGACCGGGTATAAGTGCCGTTTTCGGGTTGAGCTCGGCCACGAGCTTTTCCGCGCCCGTCTCGAGGTACCCGTGCTCGGTGAGCTCGACCGTGAGGCTTCCGGAAAACGTGCCGCTCGGGGCGTGGCGGTCCGATGACCTTCCGACCGACGTGGTGTAGGCCGCGATATCCTCCGCGGGGAGCTCGGCCACCAGGGCTTCGACCTTCTTCATAATCCGGTCCGTCTCGGCCAGGTTCGTATCGATGGGGTTTGCCACCGATATGGTGAATCGTTCGGCGAGGGTCTGTCCTCTCAGGACAAATCTCATGGTGAACATGGCAAGGATGATGGTGATCACGGCGATCGCGTTGAGCCCGATGAATATCAGGTATCTGCGTGACAGGGCCGCGGCAAGCGTCCTCCCGTAGAATTCCCGGAATTTGACGAACCACGATCGAAAATCGTCTTCTGTCCTGGCGACGCTTATCTTGACAAACTGGTTGAGGTTGCTCGGGAGGATGAAGAAGGCCTGGAGTCCCGAGATGATGAAGGCGACAATCGTTATTTCCGGGATCGAGCTGAGAAACCTCCCCTGGATACCGGTCATCATGAGCAGGGGGATAAAGGAGGCGATATTTGTCGCCTTGGATGCAATCACCGGCAGGGCAATCTCGTTGGTGCCGATGATCGAGGCGTCCTCCGGGGTGTAGCCGAGCTGCCGGTAGCGAAAGTAGTTCTCGGTGACCACGATGGCGTTGTCGGCCACCTCGCCGAGGGCGAGCAGGAGGCCGAACATCGAGAAGAGATTCATCGTGATCCCGGTTGCGTACATGTAAATGAAAGTAGCCAGAAACGAGAACGGGATGGACATGGCGGTCCAAAAGACGAAGTGGGAGCCGAGGAAAAGATAGATGACTAGCACGACCAGGAGAAGACCCATCGTGCCGTCGCTCAGGAGCGTCTCCTGCCTCGTCTTGACGGCCTTGGAATGGTCGTGGACCATCTTGAGGGTGGTCCCGACGGGCAGGGCGCTGCGCTCCTCTTCCAGGAGCTTACCGATCTCCTCGACGATTTTTACGACGTCGCCGTCGGACTTCTTGCTGACGGAAAGGTTTATCGTGCGGCGCCCGTCCAATCTGCCGATGACGGTCTCTTTTTGAAACGTCTCCTCGACCTTGGCCACGTCCCGGACATAGATGACGCCGCTCGGCCCCGATTTGACGACGACGGCCCCTATATCGGCCCCGGTCAGGGCTTCTCCCGTTGTACGGACAAGGATCTCTTTCTTGCCGACGTCGACGCTCCCCGCGGGGATGTTGACGTTGCGGCCCAGGATGGCGCTGGTAATGGCCGAAAATGACAGACCGGCGGCCTCCAGCTTGAGCGGATCGACCAGGACGTGTATCTCCCTGTCCCGGTAGCCGGTCAGGTCAACCGTTCCGACGCCCTCGATTACCTCTATCTCGTCCTTCAGGCGGTCTGCCGTATACCGCAGCGTCTCTTCCGGTACGGTCCCTCCCACGGCTACCGTCACCACGGGAAATTCCGGCCGCCTGCGCAGCAGCTGGGGCTCATTGCCGTCTTCGGGCAGGTCATTCTTTATCTTATCGACTTCACTCTTCAGGTCGTTGAGAAGCTGGTCGAGCTCGGTACCCTGAACGTCGCTCTCCGCCTGAACGGTGACGGTCGATACCCCCTCGGAGCTCACCGAATCGATCGAGTTGATCCCGCTTACGTCGGCAATCGCGTCCTCAATGGGAGTGGTAATGGTCTTTTCGACGACTTCGGGGGTTGCGCCCGGGTAGGAGGTGGTAATGACGACGTAGCCGTAATCGACGGAAGGGAAAACCTCTCGATTGAGCCTGGTGACGCAAAAGAGCCCGAGAACGATTACCGCGGCGGTTATCATGTTGACGAAGAGATGGTTCTTCACCCAGAAGCGTATCATGGTGCGCTCCAATCATCCATCGAGTTATCGATCTTCAACGACGACCACAGGCGTGTTGTCGGAGAGGTTTTCCGTGCCCTCGGTAACGACCCGCTCCCCCGCTTTAAGCCCCTCGGTCACCTCGGCCCGTTTTTCCTCAAGGATGCCCAGCTTAATGTACCTCTTCTGAGCACGATCGCCGCTGATAATGAATACGTAGGCCTTCTCGCCCGCCGTCTCCTCGTAGACTACCGAGGCCAGTGGAATGACCAGCACGTTATCCTTGCGATCGATGACTATCGTGATGTTGCCGTACATCCCGGGCAAGAGGCTCCTGTCGCTGTTTTCGAAGACTACCTCGGCCGAACCCGTCCTGGTCTCGGGCTTTATGAATGGGCTGACGTGGGTTACGATCCCGGGGAAACTCCTTTCGGGAATGGTGGGAATTGAAAGGAGCGCCTCCATAGAGGGGCGGAGCAGCCGGAGATCGGGGTCGGGCACCGAAAGGAGTACCCGGATGTTGGTGCCCCCGATGAGGAGACAGAGAGGGGTCTCGGGGGTCGCGTACTCTCCCGCGTTCAGGTAGATCTCGGCTACCCTGCCGGTTATCGGCGCCTGGACAAGGAGAGGCTTGTATTTATTCCATCGTTCTTCCCGCTCCAGAACGACGAGCGTCGCACCCTTTGAGACCTCTTCACCCTCGCGATAGTTGTACCGCGTGACCCGGGCAGCCACCGGGCTGTATACCGTCGCCTCCCTCTCGGCGTGGAGATCGCCCGGAAAAGTCAGGGTGCGGCGGATCTCTCCCGGCGTGACGGTTTCCACGACCACGGGGATCTTCTGGGTTTCGTGAGTGACCGCCTTTTTGAAGAGTCTTGACGTATAGAGCCTTATTCCGACGACCACCACAAAAATCGAGATGATCGCGATAATAATGACCAGTCTCTTTCGCCCCTTAATAGGCATCATTGCCATTATCGCTTCCTTTATGGGGTGTTTGCTTCCAATTCGCGTGTGTCCTCATTGCCGACACCTTCCGGCTCGTTTCCCGTTGCCGGATCAGTGACGTTCACATTCTCTCCCATCAACATCTCCAGTCGGGCCACGGCCTCGACGTAGCCGTATAGCGCATTGACATAATTAAGGTTCGACTGGGTCAGCGCGAGGCGCGTATCCATCAGTTCGAGGTAGGTGTTGATCCCGTTCTCGTATTGGATCTCGGCGATGTCCAGGCTCTCCTTGGCCAAAAGGACATTCTTCTTCTGGGATTCCACAACGTTTCGTGACCGCACCAGGTCCCTGTAGGCCTTTCTCACTTCGGCTTCTATCCCGTTTTCGATGTCCTTACGGCTGATCCTTGCCTGCTCATAACCGGCGCGCGCCTGCTTCAGGCGCGCCGAAATAGAGAGCAGATCCGTGATCGGGATCGTCACCGTCACCCCGCCGACAAAATCCCAGTCGCCGCTGTTGAAGGAAACGTTCAGCTCGTCGGCATCGTTCTCGTATCTCCCGAAAACGGATATGGTCGGAAAATATTGACCGATAACATTGCGCACCGCCTTCCGGGCGATCTCCTCCCGGAGGCAAGCCATGAGGATATCGGGGTTTTGCACGAGCGCCTTCCTGAGAGACTCGTCAAGATCGAAGGTCATCTCCCGGTAGGGGAGCTCGCCCGATATCTCGAAGGGCCGGCCGACGGCGATTCCGAGAGTCCTTTTTAGATTATCGGAGTCGCCGGCCAGTGAATCCTCCGCCTCCATGAGGGGCGGCTGCGCGTTGGTCAGTTCCACCTCGGTGCGCAGCAGCTCGAACCATGACGCCATGCCGGTGTCATACCGGTCTTTCGCGGAGTCATACGTTTTGGTCAGAAAGTCGATCTCCTCGGTGCGGACCTTCACCACTTCCCTGTCGAGCAGGATCTTACTGAACGACGTCGTAACCGCGTACACCGTCTCGCCCATTGCCTGCCGGTATTGTTCCCTTGCCAGGTCCCGGGAGAGGTACGCCGTCAGGATGCCGTTGATGACCCTCCCGCCCGAGAATATGGGAACGGAGCCCTCCAGATCGACCGTAAGGCCCCGCCGCGCGCTCAAAAGCGTCGTTGCGCCACCAGGTTCAGTATACGTATAGTCCGCCGAGATGTCAACCGAGACGACGTCCGACCAGGTTTCCCAGACGACCCCGTTGACGCGCTCGACTTCCTTTTCGGCCGAAAGCAGCGCGGGCGACTGATCGAGGGACAGGTCGATACATTCCCGGAGCGTATAGGTGTCGGGGGATTGGTCCTGGGCGAACAGCGGGCAGGTCATGCCCACGACAAGCACGAGGGCTGCGGCTATCTTTTTCATCGTTCAGATCTCATCCTGAGGCGACCGATCGCCGGAGGGAAACCGACGATGTCGCTTTGCATGCGGGTTTAAACAGTGAGGGGTTTTCATCCTTCTTATCTACCGAGGACTACTCCGCGGGGTGGCGCGTCTGCATCCGATATTTTGCTGACACTATATCTACTTAGACGATCCGTCGGGTCGCTCCGTTAAAAGAAATCGCGTGAATGCCAAAACGATTTCAAAGGCTGGGGCCAATCCCTGCGCACAGACCGTGCGCACCGGCGGCCCCGGGATTATCGACATAAAGGCGCCGGACCGACAGGTATATCGGCTCTGTGTTCTTCTTTTTCCCCGAAAAGGACGGAGCGCCAAAAATCAGTTAGCTTTGCGGCGGTTCATCTGGTATAGTGCGGGAAAGCGGATGTGCGTTGATGGTAGGGACCTAGTACAAGGAGTTATGTCGTCATGGCCGAGACATTTATCAGTGAAAGAAACCTGAAGTTCCTGATTAACGAGGTTTTCGATGCGTCGTCGCTCCTCGGGTACCCGCGGTACGCCCATCATACGCCCGAGGTATTCGATATGGTCATCCAGACCGCTTTCAAGATCGGAAAAGACCTGCTCAAGCCCTGCTTTGAGGATATGGATAAGAACCCGCCCCGCTTCGAGGACGGCGCGGTGAAGGTCCATCCCGTGATCGGCAAGTTCATGAGGGAATGCGGTGAGGGCGGGTGGATCTCGGCGATCGCTTCCTCGGAGCACGGGGGAACGCAGCTCCCGCTGCTGGTCGGGTTCCTGCCCACCCTCATCTTTGCGGCCGCCAACTATTCGGCCAGCTCCTACCCCGGGCTCAACATGGGCGCCGCCCACCTGATCGAATCCTTCGGGACCCCCGAGCTTCAGGAGCGCTACATTCCGCTCCTCTTTTCGGGAAAGTGGCAGGGGACGATGGCGCTCACCGAGCCGCAGGCCGGCAGCTCCCTCGGGGATATCACGACGACGGCCTCCCCCACCGATAAGGACTACTACCTGATCCGGGGCCAGAAGATATTTATCTCGGCCGCCGATCACGACGGGGTGGACAACGTCGTCAACCTCATGCTGGTAAAGATCCAGGGCGCGCCTCCCGGGGTCAAGGGTATTTCGCTGTTCCTGGTCCCGAAAAAGCGGTTTGACGATAGCGGAAACCTCGTCCCCAACGACGTTGCCGTCACGGGGATATATCACAAACTTGGCTACCGCGGGTGTCCCATCACCCAGCTCTCGTTCGGGGAAGACGGCGACTGCAGGGGATGGCTCGTCGGGGAGCCGCATAAAGGGCTCTCCTACATGTTCCAGATGATGAACGAGGCCCGCATCGGGGTCGGCCTCGGGGCCACGGCCATCGCCTCGGCCGCCTACTATGCCGCCCTCCAGTACGCCAAGGAGCGCCCGCAGGGCAGGCCCATTACGTCAAAAGACCCCACGCAGCCCCAGATACCGATCATAGAGCATGCCGATGTGAAGCGGATGCTGCTGTTCCAGCGCGCGGTCGTCGAGGGCTCGTTGTCGCTGTTGATGCAGTGCACGCTCTATTATGACCTCATGCTCGTTCATGAGGGGCAACAGAAGGCGGACTACTCGCTGCTGCTGGACATCCTGACGCCGGTGGCCAAGAGCTATCCTTCCGAGATGGCCATCCTCTCGGTCAGCCAGGCGCTTCAGGTCCTCGGGGGGTACGGCTACTGTGACGAGTTCCCCGTGGAGCAATATTACCGTGACACGCGAATCCATCCGATCCACGAGGGGACCACGGGGATCCAGGCCCTCACGCTCCTGGGCAGGGGTGTCGTCATGAAAAACGGCGCCGGCCTTCCAGCTCTTCGCGGCCGAGGTGGCCAAGACGATCAAGGAGGCCGAGTCCGACCCGTCGTTGGCCCCGTACGCTCAGACCCTCACCAAGGCGATGGCGCGGCTCACCGAGGTCACCGGGAGCCTCGTCGGGATCGCCGCAGGCGGCAACATCGAGCTCTTTCTCGCCGACGCGACCCTCTATCTCGAGCTTTTCGGCATCATCGCCGTCGCCTGGCAGTGGCTGCTCCAGGCGATCACGGTCACAAAGGCGCAGGCCGGATCGGCGGCCCCGGCCGATGAGGCCTTCTACGCCGGCAAGATGTTTGCCTTCAGGTATTTCTACGGCTATGAGCTGGTGAAGATAGAGGGATTGGCCCAGCGGCTGATGAATAGCGACGGCCTGACCGTGGCGATGAAGCCCGATTACTTTACCGAGTAGGTGCGGGCTCACCGTATCCTGAGATTCATTCTATCCGGGAGGTACCGATGGACTATACGACGATTACGTTTACCACCGACGGCCCGATCGGGGTGCTGACCCTCAACAGGCCGGCCAAGCTCAACGCCCTCAACCAGGTGATGATCGAGGAGCTGGACGATCTCCTGGCCATGCTGGTCGTCAACCGGGACATCCGCGTGGTGATCCTGACCGGCGCGGGCGAGAAGGGGTTCTGCTCCGGCCTGGATATGACCGAGACCGCCGCCCAGCTGTTCGAGGTGACGCCCGACCTCATCTATTTCTATCAGTCCAGGACCTCGCTCCTCTTCTACAAGATGCGGCGCATCCCCCAGCCGATCATCGCCGCCGTCCACGGGGCCGCGGCCGGGGCCGGGTTCAGCTTTGCGATGGCCGCCGACGTCCGCGTGGTCACCCCGCAGGCCCGGTTCAACGCCGCCTACATCAATATCGGGCTCGGGGGGGCCGATCTCTGCAGCAGCTTCTTTCTGCCCAAGCTGATCGGCACGGGCAGGGCCTACGAGTTCCTGCTGACCGGGGACTTCATGTCGGCCCAGGAAGCAAAGGAGCTCGGGTTCGTCAGCCGGATCGTGGAAAAGGACAAGCTCATGGAGACCGCCCGTGAGATTGCCGACAAGATGGTTTCCAAGAACCCGGTCGGCCTCTGGATGACCAAGGAGGCCATCAACCTGAACCTGGACGGCGCGTCGCTCGAGCAGGCCCTCCACCTGGAAAACAGGAACCAGGCCTTCATGATCACGGCAATGAAGGTGCCCAAGAAATAGGGGCCTGCCGCCACTCCGTGGAGCCCGAACCGCCTTAGCAAGGGGGCATACCAGGGGTATGTCCCCTTTTTTTGCCATGCCTCTTGAGCCGTCATATCCTCGTGTTCGCCCTCGGCTGGAGGGCAAATGCAACACAAAAAAGCCGTTTGAGACGCGAATGAAACAGAGTGTTACATCCGTGCAACGTGCCGGCGCTGCCCGTCCCCGGCCCGTATACAAGATACAATTAACCAACCGATATCGTTAAGTTTTTCTAGCATCTTTCCGGGCGAGGAATGGCATGAGAATTGCTTAATATTATATGTTTGATTACCACTGCAACATAACCTACGGAGGAGTGTTTTTGTCATGAACATGAAACGTATTCTTTCCATCGCGCTGGTCCTCGGGGCGCTGGCGGCCATCCTTCCCGTCTCGGGATACGCCGCCGACGACGCGAAAGCCAATGACTGGACGATCTACCTGCGGCCGGCCATTCGGTTCGGCACCGACGACCGGACGCTCTTTATCCTCGATATCCTCGCTCCCGTCTACCGGGGCGACAAGGATATCCTCTTTCTCAACGCCAAGTTCACTCCGGACGACCACGACGCCTGGGAGACCAACGCCGGCATCGGCTACCGCAGGCTCCTGGCTGATGATCGTCTGATCCTGGGCGGCAACTTCTTCTACGACCACCGCAAGACCGCCCGCGGCAACAACTTCGACCAGCTGGGCCTCGGCGTCGAGGCGATGGGCGAGCTCAAGGGCATCGGCCTGACGACCCGGATCAACTACTACCAGCCGCTGACCGGGACCAAGCTTGGCGAAGGGTTTGCCTACGAGTTTTTCGGCAACGGCATCTACGGTGCGGGCGTCGAGGAGCCGATGACGGGCTTTGACTACGAGGCGGGCGTACGCATTCCGTGGGTTTCCAACTACGTGGAGACCTGGGCCTACGCGGGTGGCTATCACTTCTTCGGCAGCCACGTGGATAACGTCAACGGCTTTTCAAGCCGGCTCGAAGTGATTCCCACCGATTTCGTGCGGCTCAACTTCGAGTACCGCAACGACAACATCGACCACGACCAGTATTACGGCGAGGTGGCCTTCGAGGTCCCCTTCTCCATCGAGAGCCTTGTGGCCGGCAAGAACCCCTTTACGGGTCTCGGCTCCCGGATTGGGGGCTCGCGGACGCTCCCCGAGCGGTTGGTGGAGCCGGTCCGGCGTGACGTGGACATCGTCGTGAAGGAGGGTGCGCTCTCGCCCGAGGAGGCCGCCGCCAACGGCGACATGGTCGCGGGCGCGATCTTCGTGGCCGACAACGCCCCGGGGGGCGGCGACGGCTCCTTCGAGCACCCGTACAACAGCCTCTGGACGGCCGCCGGAGACCCCCGCCTGGGTAACGGCATCGACATCGTCCACGTTCTGCGGGGCGACGGCTCGGGTATGGGGTGCGGAGGGGGACTTCATAGTTTGACCAGCCCGGCATCACCATCTGGGGCGCCGGCGCGGCAAACCCCGCCTACCCGAACGTCGTCAACTTCGTTCAGGGCTATCCGCGTCCTCTTCTCGGGGATAGTGATGAACGGCCCCAACCAGACGATCCTCGGCCTCTATTTCGACGAGCCCGCTAACTCCGGCATCACGATCGGATCGGGCGCCTCGGGTGCCGGCCTCTCCATCTTCTCCAACATCATCGACAATCCGGAAAACAACGGTATTGACTATGGTAACCCCGGCGATCTGGGGGCTCCCGGCGCACCTGCGCGAATCTGGGGCAACACGATCACCAACGTCGGGGACAGCTCCTTCAGCACCGCGGGCATCTACCTCAACTCGTATATCGGCAGCGTCTACGCCAACGTCTATAACAACCTGATAGAAGACGTGTGGAACGAGGGTTCCGCCTCCGGCATCTTCGTCGCGGCCGGCGACGGGAGCTTCAACGGCTCGATTACCGGAAACACGATATCCTACATCGGGGCCGGCTATGAGGCGGCCGGGATCAACGTCTATGCGGACGGCGATTTCAACGGCGTGATCTCGGGAAACAGGATCTTCGATATCGAAGCCTTCGATAATGACGAGGTCTACGCGTACGGCATCCATGCCGAAGCCGGCGAGAACTTCAACGGCTCGATCTCCAATAACGAGATCGGCGGTGTCTGGGCCGGCGAGGCCTACTGGGCTGAGGCGAACGGCATTTATGCCGCCGCGGAAGACGGCAACTTTAACGGCGCCATCAACGACAACACCGTCAGCGAGGTCTGGGCGGAGTACACCGCCGACGGCGTCCAGGCGAACGGCATAGCCGTAGACGCGGGCGGTAACCTGAACGTTTCGATCGCCGGAAACGTTGTCGATGACATCTGGGCGGGGGATACCGGCGGAGACGCGGAAGCGAACGGTATTTACGCCTGGGCTGACATGGGCCTCGCGGGCTCCATCCACGACAACACGGTCTCCTCGATATTCGCCGGGGACGCGGACGGGGACGTGTTTGCGCTGGGGATCGGCGGCGAGTCGGATAGCGGCGTCTTCTCCGGCGATATCTACGGCAACACGGTCACCGGCGTATCGGCCGAAGACTGCAGCGGCGACGCCTTCGCGGCCGGGCTTGGGATCAACCCCTACGGATGGTGGTGGGAAGAGGACGGCGGGACGGTCACGGGCTCGATCCATAACAACACGGTCAGCGAAATCTTCGCCGACTACGCCGACGACTCCACCTACGCACTCGGCATCGTGGGATGGTCCGGTTATGACAACGACTATCTCGGCTCCGTCTCCAACAACTCGGTCAGCGGCGTATACTCCAACGACTGGTCGGATGGGATCTCGATCTGGGGCCGCGATGTCAGCGGCGCCATCTCCGGCAACACCGTCGGCGGCGTCGTCTCCGATAACGATAACGCGTACGGTATCGAAGCGCACGCCTTTTACGACTTGACCAGCTCTATCTCCGGCAACACCATCTCCGGGGTTAACGGCGATTACTTGGGCTGCGGAATCTATGCCGGCGGGGACGGTGTCGTCGCCGGTGTGATTGACAACAATACCATCACGGGCATCACCTCGGCGTATGATGTAGAGGGAGTCTATCTCTGGGGCTACATGAGCGGGATTTTCACCTCGGTCACGAATAACATCATGGAGGTCAGCAGCCCCAATTCCGCGTACGGCCTGTACGTTGATATCTCCTACCCCGACGCGGGTGCCACCCTCGGGAACGCCACAGCGCCGATGGTCTTTACCGGAAACAGCGGGACCATTAACGCGGCCAATGCCTATGTTGCCTACCTTAACGTGTTCAATCCAGCCGCGAGCAACGTCTTCATCGGATTCGGCCAGTATGGAATGGGCGACAACGACTTCACGACCACCGGTGCCTGGGGAGGTAACTTTCCATCTGACGGCGGACCGATCTGGGCCAACGGGTACCCGGGGATCAACTTCATTCACTGGTAGGGAGAGGCGGGACATACGCTCCGTCTGACCGAAGAGGGGGGATGAACATCCCCCCTCTTTTTTAGTTTCTCCGGGGGATACCCGTACGAAACGTGCGACCGCTCGAAGCCCCGATGCAACGGCCCCGCCGTGACTCATCGGGCGGATCCCGGGTCCACCCCCTCTGCCAGTTTACGTAAACGGAAACCATACATCTGCACGATTTTCTTTGACAAATTTCCCGAAAAATGATACCTCATTCATTATCGTTGTATTAATCCTCCCGGCTCGGACTTCTCAACCGAAGCCGGAAGCCGAACGGACCGAAGCACGGATCGGAAAAACGGGTCATGTAAACCGCCGATACACATTCCAACGTATTACATCCATCCACAAGCTTTCTCTATTCCCTCGCGTAACGACAATACGGGAGGTATCCAAGAAGGACGACGCTATGGCATACGACATATTCACCGAAGAACACGAACAGTTTCGGACGCAGCTCGCCAAATTCCTGGCCGAGCGGGTGACCCCGTTTATCCTCGACTGGGAGGCCAAGCGCGAGATACCCCGTTCCATTTGGAACGAGATGGGGGCGATGGGCTTTCTCGGGTTTTGCTACGACCCGGCCTACGGCGGCCTGGGGGTTGACCCTCTCTTCCGGGTGGTTATGGCCGAGGAGCTGGGAAAGTGCGGCTCCCTGGGCTTTGCGGTATCGGTAACGGTCCACAACGACATGTCCACCACGTACCTGGCCGACCTCGGCACCGACGAGCAGAAGAAGCGATGGCTTTCCCCCTGCATCGCAGGAAAGTCCGTCTGCGCCATCGCCATCACCGACCCCGGAGCCGGCTCCGACGTCGCGGGCATCGCCACCGCCGCTGAGCGAAAAGGCGACACCTACATCCTCAACGGGCAGAAGACCTTTATCACCAACGGCCACTATGCCGACGTTATCGTCGTTGCGGCCAAGACCGATAAGAAGGCCGATCCCCCCCACCGCGGTATCTCGCTGTTCGTGGTGGAGCGGGGCACGCCGGGACTCACCACCCGAAAGCTCGAAAAGATCGGGTGCCACGCCTCCGACACTGCCGAGCTCTTCTTTGACGACGTGAAGCTGACGACAGATAACCTCCTCGGAAAAGAGGGCCAGGGCTTCTATGCCCTCATGAGCAAGCTCCAGCTCGAGCGGCTGATCCTGGCCGTCGAGGGCCTCGGGGCCGCCCAATACGTGCTGGACAAGACCATCGGGTACGCACGGGAGCGCAAGGCCTTCGGAAAGTCCATCTCGACCTTCCAGTCGATCCGTCATAAGCTCGCGGACATGGCCACGGGCATCGAGCAGTCCCGCGCCTTTGCCTACCTCTGCGCCACGAGGTTTGCCCGGGGAGAGGACGTCGTCGCCGAGATATCGATGCTCAAGGCCTCGGTGGGCGAGATGGCAAACCGTCTCGCGTATGACGCCACCCAGATCCACGGCGGGTACGGCTACATGGCCGAGTATGACGTCGCCCGGATGTACGGCGATATCAGGTCGCTGTCGATCATCGGCGGCACCACAGAGATCATGAAGGAGATCATCGCCCGGCGCCTGGGGATATAGCCTGTTTCCCCCCGGGGAAATACGCGAGCGGGACGGGTGGAGCGGCGCGGTTGGAGTCTGGACGGCGCGATGGCCGGCGGGACGATCCGCCCACACTTTTCCGGCCGCGGCATCCGTGCAACCTAAATGAACGTGACAAAATAAGGGAGCCTAAAAGATGAAAAAGGTATTTGTTGTGGGCGGCGCGCAGTCACCGTTTACCCCCGCCCAGCAAAAGACGCAGGTCGAGCTCTTCTCGGAGACCGCGATGGACGCGATGGCGGCCTCGCAGGTAAAGTCCAAGGATATTCAGGCCATCTTTATGGGCAACGTCCTGGGGGATTTCTCCGAGGGTCAGGCCATGATCCAGGCGTTTGCCGCCGAGAGCATCGGGTGCGCCGGGGTCCCGGCCAACCGGTATGAGGGCGCCTGCGCGTCGGCCTCCGTGGCCGTCCGCGACGCCTTCATGTGGGTCGCCTCGGGATTTTACGACATCGTCCTGGTCGGGGGCGTCGAGCGGGCCGCCAGCCTCGGGACGCCGCTGGCTACCCGGACCTTCGCGATGGCCTCCGACAGGAGCTACGAGTTCCCGAGCGGATTGACGTTTCCGGCGGTCTTCGCGATGCTTGCCCACCTCTACGCCAAGACCTACGACAAGCCCATTCAACAGGTGAAAGAGGAAATGGCCACGGTTTCGGTCCAGTCCTACAAACGCGGCCTTCATAATGAGAAGGCCCAGATGAGAAAAGAGGTGACCATCGAGCAGTGCCTCTCCTCGTTCATGGTCTCCACACCGCTTCAGCTTCACGACTGCTGCCCCTTCTCGGACGGGGCGGCCGCCGTCGTGCTGGCCTCCGAGGACGCCGTCAAGCGCCTGACCAACAAACCCGTCCAGATCATCGGAGTGGGGCAGGCCTCCTCGGGTCCGCTTCACAGCCAGAAAAAGACCCTCCCGCGGATCTATTCCCGCGAGCTGTCGGTCAAGCAGGCCTACGACATGGCCGGCGTCGGCCCGAAGGATATCGACGTCTGTGAGCTCCACGACTGCTTCTCCATCGCCAGCCTGATCGCGGCCGAAAGCCTCGGGTTCTTCGACTACGGCAAGTCGGGCGAGGCGTGGATGGAGGGGCAGGCCGATATCGGCGGGAAGGTCGCCATCAATCCCTCCGGCGGCCTGAAGTCCCGGGGTCACCCGATCGGCGCAACGGGCGCGGCCCAGGTCTACGAGATATTCAGACAGCTGCGCACCGAGGTGGAGCCCCAGCGACAGGTCCCCGACGCGAAGATAGGAATGACCGACACGCTGGGAGGCGACGGGGGAACGCTGGTCAATATAATCATGAAAAGGGGTTGGTGACATGGAATCCAAACTTACCTTTGAAGCCTACAACAAGGCGCTCAAGAAGAATAAACTCCTGGGGCTCTCCTGTAAAGACTGCAAGACGATAACGGCCCCCCCCCGGATGGTCTGCTCGGAGTGCGGCGGTACCAACCTTGACATCGTCGAGCTCTCGGGCAAGGGGACCATACAAACCTTCACCCTCAATAACGTGGCGGCCGAAGGCAGGGAATGCGAGGCCCCCTATACCATCGTCCTGGTGGAGCTCGCCGAGGGGCCCTGGATCATGGGAAATCTGATGATCATCGACCCGGCGATCGTCACGATGGATATCATTGGAAAGAAGGTGACGATGGGTATGCTGGGTCCCAAAGTGTTCCCGGGGGATAAGTATTCCGCCGGCGACTCCGCGCGCCCTCTGTTCAACCTCGAACCGTAGGGGGAGCCGGCCGTCGGCAGGACCGTTTGATACTGAAGGGGCGCCGGAAGAGGCGCCCCTTTCGCATATGTCGCCGGAGGCGGCGGAGACGGGTTTACGGCCACCGCCGCCGGCCGAGGGCGACGCCCCTGGAGGGAGGAAGATAATGGCCGACCATGATCTGACCACGTATCGGAGGGCAACCCTGCAGGATCGGGAACTCCTTACAGCGGCTTCGTATCCTGTTTCTCGAGGAGATGCGATCCGAGCCGCGGGGCACGATCGATCTGTCCGAGGCGATACGGAGCTATTTCGAGAGGACTATCCCCAGTGGGGAGTTCTTTGCCTACCTGGCGATCAGAAAGGAAGAGGTTGTCGGGGTCGGCGGGATAGCCGTCTACGAGCTTCCTCCGATTGACGCACCCCGTCCGAGAAAAAGGGGATGCGTCCTGAATATGTATACGATACCCGCCGCGCGACGGATGGGGATAGCGGGTCGAATAGTGGACCTCCTGGTCGCGGAGGCGCGAAACCTCGGCCTCTCTCATATACACCTGCGGGCCACCGATCAGGGGATCGGTCTCTATCGGCAGGCGGGATTTTCCGAGCCGCGGCTTCTTGAGATGGAGCTGGCGCTTGACCCGGCCCCGCGCGGTTGACCCCGCATTTTTGTGGACAGAGAGTATACGAATGTGATACTAGTAGGTGTCAAATGGTTGTTTCTCCGCGCATGTGCAGCCTTCCTCCCGATGAACGCGGATAGTCGGCAAAACGCCGGCAGGTTAAAAGTGGATCCCCTCTCCCACCATTTGACCCGTGGGAACCGATGGACCAAAAGCCCATACAGGTAAAGATCCGATACAATTCCCCCGAGGCCTTCGTCGGCCAATACCTCAGGTACATCAGAAACTCCGCCTTCCACCTCACCTCATCCCAGGCGCCGGCCGTCGGCACCCCGATGGAGCTGACGATCGTCATCCCGGGATTTGACGAACCGTTTGTGGTCGGCGGATTCGTCACGTCCGTTGTCACCCTCGAAAACCAGAAGGACGCCCAGCCGAAGAAGGGCGTTACGATACGGTTTGACGCGATACAGGCCGAGCGGATCGGACGGCTGACCGATGCCCTGGAGCGCAACGACGCCTACCGCCGGTTGCTGGAACCGGCCGGAGCCGGTGACGGCTCCCCGCCTCGGCGCGCCGCCGACACACGGGACAAGATATCCGCGCAGAGACCGGGGCCGCACGCCAACCGCACCCGCGGGATCACGCTTCCCGCCGGGGAGCGGCGGTTCGAGTGGCTGCGGACGGTCATCAGCGACCGTGACTCGGTTCCACGCATGGCGCGTAAGGATGACGCGCCCCCTCCGGTCGTCTCAACCGCAGACCGCGTGCGCCGCGAGTTTGCCCCCCAGGAGCGCGAGCGGATGCAGCCCGTGGCCGCGTTTATTCTCAGCCTCGTCAAGGCGATGCTCCGCTCCGGCTACTACGCGCCCGAACATCCGGGCAGCAAGAAGGCAAAGGAAGGCATCTATGCCGACTTCAAGCAGGCCGCCGGCGACCGCCCGGACATCACGCTGACCAGCCAGGAGACCCAGGGCCGATTCGACGTCTTGATCTCGGGCGTCCTCGACGACCAGGTGAGCCTCAGGGGGCTTATCGGCATCGAACAGGCCGAGATCTATATGCCCAAGATAAAGGACTACTACGCACGGAAGAATCTCGTCAGCTTCTCGATGAAGAAGGGCCTGCCGCTTGCGCATTTCGAGGATTTCATCGACATCATGAGCGACCCGAAACGCGACCGCGGCATTGAAGGGGAAGTCGGCAGTCTCCTGACCTCGGCGCTGGTCGAAAAAGGCATCACCGAGGTTTCCACGATATTCGTGGATGACATGATCATCTTCGAGCTCAAGCTCCCCTGGCGGGTGGAGCTTGCCATTCAGCGGTTGGCCAAGGATTTGAAAGTCCTGCCCATGTTCAGGGACAAGACGCCGGAAGAGATTCAGGACATCAAGATCCGGATCATCCAGGACATCATGCGGCCCCTTCGTGAACCCCACATGCTCAAGGACATCGTCGTCAATGCCCACGTCATCGCCCGGCACGTGGCCGCCGTCGATGCGGAGGAGCTGGAGCAGACCATCGTCAAGACGTTCCCCATGGAGATCCTCCTTCCCACCAGCAAGTACGTCTTCGAGGAGCTTGCACGGCTCAAGGGCGAGCTGGAACATAAGCCGGGACACGTGGGGCTGACCAACCGGCTGGAGAGCGTCAAACGGATCCTGAAGTGGATATCATCGCGGGTGCTGGCCGAAAAAATGGAGGCGAGCAACACCTTCTTTGAGCAGCTCTATTTCCAGGAAATATTGACCTATGATGAGCTTCCCGACCTTGTCAAGGATCACGTCAACACCCTCATGCTGGTCAAGGACTACCAGGAGAGCCACGACTTCTATATCGAAAAATTCGCCGGGACCGATAAAGAGGAAGACGTCCTTTTGTTCCTGCGCCTCTTCAGGCGCATCCTCCCCTTCCTTCTGGAACAGCGGCAATACGAGCTTATCTCGTTTTTCAACCGGGCCGTGATCGCCAAGTTCAGCGATCATCCGGAATATAGAGAGAGCGGGCTCGCGCCCCTGCGCGCACCCATCCAGTTCATCTGGAAGGATTCCATCGACATACTGAGCGGGCTTTTTGAAGACGAGAAGACTGAAGCTCGGGATACGATTCAACGGATCGTGAAACTGCTGGGACCCGCCGGCGTCACCATCCTGATCCATATCTTGATAGAGAGCCAGAACAAGTACGCCCGGAGGAGCGCCGTGGCGGTGCTGGCCGGCATGGGCGAGGTCGGCCGCGCCGCGATCATAAAGATCCTCACGAGCCCCGCCAACCGATGGTACGTCTATAGAAACGCGCTGCTGGCGTTTTCACGCCTCGGGCGCCCCGACGAGGTCCAGCTGGCGGCCCGGTTCCTTACCCATGATAACCCCCGGGTCCGCGAGGAAGCGCTGGCGACCGTCGGCGCGCTCGAGGGGGCGGCCGCCGAGCCGAGACTCATCAGGGCGCTGGCCGACCCCGACCTTATGGTTCGCCGCCGCGCCGTGACGTGTATGGGCGTCATCCCCCTCACCTCGCCAAAGGCCGTTTCCGCGCTGGTGGCGGTGGTCTCCCTCGATGAAGAGGCGTTCGCCGATCAGAAGCGGGAGCTTACCGAGCTGAAGGTCGAGGCGATCAGCGCGCTCTCATCGATCGGCAACCGCCCGGTGGGGGACGGAAGGACCGTGGAGGAAGTGCTCCTCGATCAGGTACTGCCCGAAAAAAAATGGGGCAGGAAGATCCTCGAGAAGATCACACCCGTGATCAAGAAGAAGGAGCAGGACTATATCCTCCAGACCGCCGTGCTCAAGGCCCTCTGGAAGGTCGGCACCGACCGGGTGCTGCCGGGTCTGTCGGAGTTTGCCACCAAGGCCGACACGGTCATGCTCAACCGGACCAAAGAGACCATGAGGGGAATCCAGATGAGACTGCGCGGGCGCGCCGACCATACGCCGGCCTAAAGGAAAAGGCCCCCGCGATCGACGAGGGCCCGTTGGCCGGGGGCCTTCGAATAGAGCAACCGGCCTCCCCGCCTGCCGGCCGGATCATCCCCTCGAGAGAACCGTCCGTCGCCGCATTACCCCTTCATGATCTCGAGAAACCGCGGAGCTTTCCCTTCTTCGTGAGAATGGTCATCCCCATATCCCGCACCGTGGGCGAGATCTCCGGCCGGGTCTCGCGCTCCCGAAGGGATATCGCCTCCGTCGGGCAGTCGCCCGCACAGACCCCGCAGCCGATACATCGTTCGACCGTCACCCGCGCGACGTCACCCTCCATTTCGATGGCGCCCATGGGACACCGCTCGTCTTTGCAGACGCCGCAGCCCGTGCAGAGATCCGCGTCGATCGCGGCCAGAAAGGCGCTGGGGGCAAAGGCGTGGGGATGTTGAGCTGGGTCCTGCCCCTGAGCACCGTGCAGCAGCAGGGGCAGCAGTTGCAGATCAGATTCCCCCGGTCGGCGCTGTTATTGGACGTGTGGACGAGGCCCGCGTCCGCGGCCGTCTTGAGCACGCCGTAGGCCTCCTGCTTTGTCGATCTGGCGGGCATAGCCGCGGTCGACGAGAAACTGCGCCGTGGGACCGAAGACGAGGCAGACCTCCCGCGGCTTGTCGCATGCGTTCACGCTCACCCGACAGGCGCACTCGGTGACCGCAATATACGAGGCCGCGTCGACCAGGGAACGCGCCCGCTCATAGGGCAGGACATCGGCCCTGTCTTCGATGGTCTCCTGGACGGGCACAACGCGCATGAGGGGCGTGTCGGTACCCGGCGAATGCGCCTCCGAGGGCCTCGTGGTGATACGGCCTCCCAGAGCTTGCCCGAGCCTCTTGTGCACCGGGTCCTTCTCCGCCCTTCATGAAGGGAAACTCGAAGAGACCGGGGATGGTCGGCAGCAGCGCATAGGCGGTTACCCCGTCCTTGGTGCGGCTCTGGATGATGGCCTTATCGGCCATGCCTTCCAGGAGCAGACCCGCCGCCTTCTCGGTGAGGCCGGCCTTTTGGGCCAGGTCTGCCAACGGCTCTGAAGGCAAAGCTCATGTGCACGGCCAGGGCGGCCTCCTCCGGCGTAAAAAGAATCCTCAGGATCTCGTCGAAGGCTGCCGATTTCGGCGCTCCCGAGGGATGTGCGTCGAGGATCTCCTGCAAACGTTCATAGGTGTCCATTATTCCTCCAAGAATTGGTGTTACTCCAGCCTGAAGACGCGCCGCGCATTCTCGTAGAGAAAGAGGCGCGTCGTCTCTTCGTCCAGATCAAGGGCACCGAGGTCGGTCAGACACATCGATGCGGTGATCATCGGGTAGTTGGTCCCGAAGAGGACCTTCCTCCTGCCGTTCTTCTTCATATACGCGACGAGCTCCGGCGGAAACCGGCGCGAGGTGTAGGCGGACGTATCGATGAAGACATTCCGGTGCTTGGTGGCCACGGCGATCATCTCCGTCGTCCAGGGGTATCCGATATGACCGCAGACGATCACGAGCTCCGGAAAGTCGAGGGCGACCTCGTCGATATAGGGGATGGGCCTGCCCGGCTCGGAGGGGCACAGCGGCCCCGTGTGGCCCGACCTGAAGGCACACCGGTATCCCGAGGTCGACGCAGGCCGCAAAGAGCGGGTAGTAGTGACGATCGGTGGGGGGGAGGTTCCAGAGCCACTGGACGATCCGTAGGGCCCGAAAGCCGAGGACTTCAACGCACCGCCTCAGTTCCCTGACCGCCTCCATCGGCCGATAGAGATTTACGGAGGCGACCCCGACGAACCGGTCCGGATGGGCCGATACGATCGCGGCCGTCTCGTCGTTGGAGATCAGCGAGCCCTGGGGCCCCTCCCAGGCGCAGATGAGCCCCACCCGCACCCCCGCCTGGTCCATGGTGCCGATCGTGAGCTCCACCGGTATCTCGGCCTCGACCTTTGTGCCCCCCGTCCAGCGGCGCAGCGAGTCGAACATCGGCTGATTGATAAACCGCATCGTGGGATGCTGCATCCATGCGTCTATGATCGGCTGTCTCCGTTCCACCTCAACACCTCCCTCAGTCACGCCGGCTCCTGCGGCGTCCGTTTCATCATCTGTTCGTGGTCCGTGAGATTGGCCAGGATGCGCCTGAGCTTGTCTTCGAGGTCCGTGATCTCGTCGGCGGCAAACCCCGAAAGGCTGATGGCCATCATCGATTCCGATACCCGTGTGTAGGTGTCCTGCAGCGATCGATCCTTTTCGGTAAGCCGGATGAGTATTTCCCGTCGATCCTGCTGAGAGGGAACACGGACGAGAAATCCCCGCTCCTCGAGCCGGTCGAGCATCAGGGTAAGCGTCGACTTGGAGAGCGACGTCTGTCTCGCCAGCTCCTGGATCGGTATGTTGTCGTTCTTCCAGAGCACGAAGAGTATCCTCCCCTGCGCCGGTGAGATCTCGGAGAGGTCGTGCTCCTTGAGGATCGTCTCAAAGATCCTTCCTGATATCTGGTGGATGCGGGCAACGAGAAAAGCCCCCTCGAATTTTATGTTCATCCCCACGTATCGTGCCTCCGCTCACGGCCTCCGGGGTCGTGCGTAATTAGTTTTATTTAGAACTGTCCACTATAAAACTATATACGATCCCGTTTGTCAAGGGAAAACAGCGAGCGGACGCCCGTTTTCTACCGCGATAGGGTAATTCATCGTAAAGTCATCATACCTGCAACTATTTCGTCCCAGAGTTTAATAATTACGTACGGGGTCGTCATTGTTTACTTGAATATTGCCTCTGTTTTATCGTAAAATTAAGATAGTGAAAGAGTCCCTTTCGTAATGACTGAAGCGCGAAGGCATCGGTATTTCCTTCGATCGGTTCGTTAAGCGGTTGGTTCCTCCGATGGAGACCGTCACCTTCCCCTTGTTTTGAGACCAATAATGCAGCCAGTCCGAACAATGCGTCGTTTCATTACGTTTCAATCCGCGCTGCTGCTCTTCGGCCTCATCCTTCTCTTTCATCTGGCAATGATCACCGTCATTCTCAGGGACGAAAACATCCTTGCGTCCTTCAGTACCCTTGCCGCGCCGCTGGAGACGCTGCTGGCGACGGCGGGGCTCTGGTGGGCTTCCCGTCGCTCTGCGTCCTATTCCCGGGAGCTCTCGCTCGCGTGGGGACTGTTTGCCGCGGCGCATCTCAGCTGGCTTGTCGGAGATATCGTGTGGGCCGTTCTGGAGGTAGGTCTGGGGCTCAGCCCGTTCCCGTCCATAGCCGACGTGTTTTACTTCCTCTACTATCCCCTCTTTATAGCAGGCGCCCTCGTGATTCCTATGGAGCGCCTGTCCAAAGGTGAATGGCTCAAACTCTCTCTGGACATGGGAATCGTGGCGCTGGCGACCATGCTGATATTCTGGTACTTCTGGATCGGTCCCCTCGTCGAGACGGAGACAACCGATTTTCTGACCATGGCGCTTTCCATCGCCTATCCCGTGGCCGATTTCCTCCTCCTGGTCGCCCTCTTTGCCGTCCTCTCCCGGAAGTCCGAGACGCAGGCCCAGGGGCCGATCTGGCTGCTGGCGGCAGGCGTCGGATTTCAGGTCGTCACCGACGCAATTTTCGGCTACCAATCCACCGCGGGGTCGTACGGAGCAGGTATCCTCGATATGGGGTGGGTCGCGGCCATATTTCTCGCGGGACTTGCCGGCGTCCTGCAGGCCGATACCGTCGGTAGTTGGACAGGTTCTCACGACGGCAAACTCCTCCAGCCCCATTCCAAAGCCAACGCGGCCCGCTGGATACTGTACGTGCCTTACCTCTGGCTTGGCGCCGCTTATTTCCTGCTGGTCTTCAGCTACGGCAGCGATATCCCGATGACCTTTACGTCCCTGATGATCTGGGTGGGGGCGATAATCCTTCTTGTGGTGGTCAGGCAGGTCGCTTCGCTTTACGAGAACATCCGGCTCCTGGAGAAGCAGAAGCGGGGAGAGCGCGCGCTGCGTGAATCCGAGGAGAAATACCGGGCGGTGGTGGAACATGTAAACGAGGGAATCGTCGTCGCGCAGGACGGCCTGTTCAAGTATCTCAACCCGGCGGCCCTGGCCATCGCGGGATACAGCCCGGACCGGATCATCGGAAGACCGTTCCTGGACATCGTACATCCGGACGATAAAGCGGCGCTGGCCTCTGAATATGAGCGAAAGCTCTCGGGCGACGAGCGCACGTTTATAACCCAATATCGTATTATCGGACGGGACCGATCGGTAAAATGGATGGAAGGGACCGGGGTGCCCATCGAGTGGGAGGGACGACCGGCGCTCCTGGCCTACGTGCGGGATGTCACCGACCAGAGGCAGGCCGAGGACGAGCGGGAATCCAGGAACCGGCGGGTCATCCGATACCAATCGACCCTCCTGCAGCTTGCCAAGGCCGATGTGGATGATCTCGCGTCGTCGATTGCGATGTTCACCGAGGTGGTCTCTCGGACCCTTCCGGTGGCTCGGGTGGGCGTTTGGCTCTTTTCGGAGAACCGGCGTGAGCTGGTCTCCCAGGACGTGTACGATCGACGGTATGATTCCCATACCGGGCAGGCGCGCATCGGGATCAAGCAACACCCGCGCTACTTCAAGGCGCTTAAGAAGAGCCGTATCCTGGCGGCCGACGACGCAACGGCCGACCCTCGAACGAGCGAGTTCGCCGACGAGTATCTCATCCCCCAGGGTATAACGGCTATGATGGACGCGCCCATCCGGCTGCTGGGAGACGTGGTGGGCATCGTCTGCCATGAGCACACCGAGACCCCGCGCAGCTGGCTGCCGGAAGAACAGGAGTTTGCCGCATCGGTCGCCGATACGATATCTCTGATGCTGGAGGCGTTCGAGCGAAAGAAAGCCGAAACAGCCCTCCAGCAATCCGAAGAGCGATACCGCACCCTTTTCGAAAACTCCTTCGATACGCTCTTTACCGTCGATCTGAAGGGCAATTTTACCTCCCTCAACAAGGCCGGCGAAACCCTCACCGGGTATCCTCGGGACGAATTGGTGGGAAAAAACTATAGTGATTACGTCGCCCCCGAAGTGGCCGAGCAGATCTTCAATGCCTACAATAGTCTCTATAGAACGGAAAAGCCGCTGAGCGGCTTGAGATACTCATTTACCGGAAGGGACGGAAAAGAGCGGACGGTAGAGGGATATGTCACCCTTCAGAAAAGCGGGGATTCGGTCATCGGCTTTCAGGGAGCCCTCAAGGATATCACCGAGCGGCTCAGGCTCGAGCAGCAGCTCATCCAATCCCAAAAGATGGAAGCGGTGGGGACCATGGCCGGCGGGATCGCCCATAATTTCAACAACATCATGGTCGGAATCATGGGTTATTCCGAGTTTCTGATGATGAACAAAGACACGGACGACCCCGATTACAAGGCCCTTGCAATCATCCATGAAGGCACGGTCAGGGCATCCGAGCTGACCAGACAGCTGCTGAGCGTTTCCAGGGGCGGACAGTTTAACCTGGTGACTATCAGGCTCAATCAGGTTATCGAGAGGATGCTGCCGCTGATCACCGGCACTTTTGACAAATCGATTGACGTGAGCACACACCTTGCCCCGGACCTCATGACGATGGAGGGCGACATAAGTCAGATAGAGCAGTGTCTCCTCAATCTTTGCATCAACGCCCGGGACGCCATGGCAGACGGAGGCAAGCTCATCATCGAGACGGGCAATCGGATTCTGGACGACGACTTTGTCCGGTCTCACCTCGGCGCGCGGGCCGGCCCCCATATCGTGGTGACGATCTCCGATACGGGCATGGGGATATCCCCCGAGATCCGGGATCATATCTTCGAGCCCTTCTTCACCACACGGCAACATGAAGGGGGCACGGGGATGGGGCTTGCCACGGTATACGGGATTGTCAGGAGCCACAAAGGGATCATCTCGGTCTATAGCGAGACCGGCAGAGGGACCTCTTTCAAGCTCTATTTCCCGAGCTCATCGGGGCAAGTCGAAGAGCAGATCACGCATCCGGAGACGAGCCAATCGGTACGGGGAGCAACGATCCTCCTGATAGACGACGAGCCGACCGTGCGGGAGATGTGGGGCGATTTCCTCGCCCAAAAGGGGTACCGGGTCATTATGGCCGAGGACGGCCTCCAGGGCGTCGAGCGTTTCAGCGAGACCGGGGACAAGATTGACCTGGTGATCCTCGACATGATCATGCCGAGGCTCGGGGGAAGAGAGACGCTGGCGGCCCTCAAGAGGATCGATCCCTCGGTTAAGGTCCTGGTCACCTCCGGCTACAGTGAAGACGGCCAGGCCGGCGAGATCGTCGACCTGGGCATCGACGGATTTCTGCAGAAACCCTGCCGACTGACCATCCTTGAAAAAGAGATCACCGAGATACTTCGAAAGTAAGGCGCATGCGTGCCGTTAAAAGGGCCCATAGCAGCGCCCCGGGCGCTGGGGTGCGGCGGCCCACGCATCGGTTACACCGGACTCCATCGGCAGCGACGGCATTATGCGGTGTGCCGGTCCCGGCCGGACCGACGGATGATGTTGTCCGTGCCGAGTTTGCCCCGTGTCCGTCGCGCGAAACCGCCGGTTACGCAAAAAACCGTTGTCATCCGGCGCCCGTTTTGATAGATTGAAGGGCGCCAATACCGGGGGCCTCCCGGCCCCCGGACAAGAGCCGTCGGCTCGATAGAAAGAGAGGGACTATGAAAAAGAGATACCTGATGGCGCTGGACGCAGGCGGCGGATCGGGACGCTGTCTCCTTCTCGACCCGGAATCCGGCCGGGCGTTTTCTGCCAAACAAAGCTGGACACATCCCACGGCCCCCAACACCAACGGGCTCGGGTTTGACCTTAACACCCGGGAAATCATGGCAAAGCTGGGCAGGGCCGTCCGGGAAGTCCTTGCCGGTGCGGGCGCGGAGCCGGACGAAGTCATCGGGATCGCCGCGACCAGCATGCGTAACACCTCTCTTGTGCTGGATAGAGACCACCAATTGCTTCTGGCCACCCCGAATCGTGACGCCCGCGCCCTCGGCGAGGGGGCACTCCTCGGGATGGAACGGGGCGCGGAAGTCCACAAGATATCGGGGCACTGGCCAAGTCCCCTCTTTCTGGGGACGAGGCTCCTCTGGATGAAAAACAACGCCCCCGACCTGTTCGAGCGGGCCCGCACCGCGCTGTCGCTCTCGGACTGGATCGGGTTGCAGCTCACCGGCGTCGTCGCGGCCGAGATATCCCAGGCCGGCGAGACCCTCCTCTTTTCCCAAAAGGAGCGAAAATGGGATATCGGTCTTATCGAATCGCTCGGCCTTCCCGCGGGCATATTCCCGCCGACGATCGAGTCGGGCGCCCTCCTGGGGCCGCTGACGGCTGAAGCGGCCGCCATCCTGGGGCTCGTCCCCGGCATCCCGGTGGCGGCAGGCGGCGCCGACACCCAGTGCGGCCTGCTCGGGGCAGGCGCCGTTAACGCCGGCGACCTTGGGGTGATCGCCGGCACGACGATGCCGCTCCAGCTGGTCACCGGAACCCTGGTCATCGAGGAAGAGGGCCGTCTCTGGAGCGGGCAACACGTCGTACCGGGTCTCTACGTGCTGGAGAGCAACGGGATGGTGACCGGAGACGTGGTTGACTGGTTTGCGGAGATCATCTACGCCGACCACCGGGATCCGACAGCCGCGCTGTTGGCCGACGCCGCCCGGTCCGTCCCGGGGGCCTCGGGAGCCTATTCGACGCTGGGCGCTTCGATTTTCGATGGGAGGGTCCTCGGAATTCCGGTGGGAAACCTTTCGCTCTCCCCCATGGTGACCAAAGACACCGCCCGCGGCAGGTCCGCGTTTGCCCGGGCGCTCCTCGAGGGGATCGCCTACTCGGTCCGCGCCAATATGGAGCAGATTACCGCCGCGTACCCGGGCGACATCAATACGATAACGGTGACCGGGGGAATGTCCAGGAGCAGCCTCTGGACCGGGATAGTCAGCGACGTGATCGGAAGGCCCGTCCTGGTTTCCGAAACCCCCGAGGCGACCGCGCTGGGCGCGGCGATCCTGGCCGGGGTGGGCGCCGGGGTCTATCCGGACGCAGCCGCCGGCGCCCGCCGCGCCACGAAGGTGGCGCGGGAGCATCGACCGACCGACGCTTCGCCGAAATACCAGGCTCTTTATTCGGGGTGGCGCCAGGCCCATGACGAAACGGTCCGAGGCCGATCAGGAGATCGGAAATCTCCTGACCATGTCGCTCTTCGAAGCACAGCCCGGGGCCGAGCGGGCGGCCGATCCTTCCTTTCGGCCCAGGATTCTTGTCACCGCTTCCATGGATGACCGGGCCCTCGACGACCTTGGGCGCCTCGGGGAAGTCAGCTACAGCGAGTGGCGCTCCACGATGAAGATATATGACGGGGGCTCCACGCTCGCCGAGGCCCTGGCCGGCGTGCAGGTATTGATCACGGAGATGGATATCGTCGATTACGAGGCGATACGGGACGCCTCCGATCTGCAGGATGATCCTTTGCTGCCGCGGCAATGCCGTCAACGTGGACGTCCAGGCCGCCACCGCCTTCGGGATACCGGTGGTCAACACCCCGGGGAGAAACGCCGATGCCGTTGCCGACCTGACGGTCGCGTTCATGGTGATGCTTGCCCGAAAGATGCCGGGCTCGGCTGACTTTCTCAAGACGGGAAGGGATACAGGCCGGCGATATGGGGCGGATGGGAGAGGCCTACCTCGCCTACCGGGGCAGCGAGCTCTGGAGAAAGAGCGTGGGCCTGGTCGGTCTCGGGACCGTGGGCGCTTCCGTGGCCGGGAGGTGTGCCTCTTTTGGGGCCCGGGTCGTCTTCTACGACCCTGCCGTGGACGAGGGGACGGGGGCCCTCCTGTCGGCACAGAAGGTGACGCTCGCCCGCCTCCTTTCCGAAAGCGATTTCGTAAGCCTTCATGCACCGGCCATCGAGGCGACCCGAGGGATGATGGATCAAAAGGCCTTTTCCCTCATGAAGCCGGGGGCCTTCTTCATTAACACGGCCAGGGCATCCCTCGTGGACGACGCGGCGCTGCTTTCCGCCCTCCGATCCGGACGGCTTGCCGGGGCCGCCCTTGACGTCTTTGGTGTGGAGCCCCCCGCCTCCGACGATCCGATCGTCAGCCACCCCAACGTGATCGCCACTCCGCACCTCGGCGGAAACACCGCCGAGATCGCGGCCCATCAGGGCGCCGTAGCCGCAGACCAGCTCGCGAAACTCCTGGCAGGCAGGCGGCCCGAATACATCCTCAATCCCGACGCTCTCGGGTCGTTTTCGTGGTCTGGACCGCGCCCGATCCCGGACGAGAAGACCAAAAAAACGCTTTCCCGGAACAAACGACCCACCATGACTTCATGATGTCATGATGTCAGACCGGAGGTCGGAGCTGTTTGAGCAACAGGACCCTTTCAACGGGTCGATTACACGACAAGGAGATAGAAGAACTCAATGGCACAATTCGACAGTTACAGACAGGCGGTGCTGGAGGCAAGTCTCTGGCTTTCGGAGCATGGATATTTCGGCTCGACCAGGGGCACCGGCGGCAACGTCTCGGTGCGCATCGAGAAGGATTCTCTCATGGCCGTTACCCCGTCGTCGGTCAAGTATCGTGAGCTGTCGACGAACGACATCTGCATCACGGACCTGAACGGCGTCGTCGTCGACGCGCAGCGCGCGCCCTCGGTGGAGACCGGGATGCACGCGGTCATCTACCGAACACGTCCCGATGTAAACGCCGTCGTCCATACCCACCAGATCTTCGGCAGCGTTTTCGCACTGATCAACCAGCCTATACCCCCGCTCTTCGACGAGGTTTCCTTTACCCTCGGGCCCGCGGTGGAAGTGGTGCCCTACGGCCTGTCGGGAAGCGTCGATCTGGTCAACAACGTCGCCGGCAAGCTCTCGAACAACGCCAACGCGTACATTATTCAGAATCATGGGATCATCGCCCTCGGCAAGAACCTCGACAAAGCGATACTGGCCGCCGAGCTCATCGAAAAGGTCGCCCACATCTATTGCCTGGCCCTTTCCACCGGAAAGCCCGTCACGACGCTTCCGGAAAGCGTCCAGGAAATGGCTCGGGGGATGCGGACGTATGAAGTGACCCAGGCGCAGGAAAAAGACGAGAAAAAATAAGGGGGGCAGGCGTGCCCCCCCTTTTACGTTTGGCCGTGATGACGGATCGGTCCCGCTTCCCATTGCGAGGGCCGGACGGACCCGTCCATGATGTTACTTTTTGCCCGTCTCCTTTTCGCCTTCTTTTCTGGTCCGCTCCATATAGGCATCGAAGGCGGCCTTCCCCTCGTCTCGCCAGAACCGCTTATAGTTGTGCCACCACGTCATCGTGTTATTGACGTCCGTCGAGCGACCCATATCGCCGCACATATGCCCGTGATGCGAGAAGCGTTCCCCCCAGTGGCTCCGGTCATGCCATCGGAATCTCCCCATCCCAAGCGTGCCCAGGACGAGCCGGGCAAGGATCATCAGTCCGAAGGCCCGCCAATAGGTAATTGCCCCCACGCCGAACAATCCCGGCATAAGCCAGTTCCACAGCCACATGACAACGACCGCCAGGACCAGTGCAAAGACGACGACAAAGAAGAGCCTGACGAACATCATCCCGCAAAAACGCATGCACCGGGCGGCCATGCCGTGCCCGCGGGCGTGGTTCTTTTCCGCGTGTGTACTATTCATAATTCACCTCCCATTCTTCCTCGAGATCCGCCAGTGCGTCCGCGATTTTCGCCAGCGCCCGGCTTTTACGCGACAACAGGGTTCCGAGCGGAACCCCCCATTTTTCCGACAACTCCTTAAAGGTTCTCTCGTTCAGCTCCGTTTCGATCACGACGGCCTTCTCGTCGTCACCGAGGGATTCGATGGCCGCCAGCATCCTCCATCGAATTTCCTTGGCCGAAAGCTCGTCAAAGGCATCGGGAGCCGCCTGGGACAAAAGGGAAGCCAGAGACAGCTCTTCATCGTCACAGAAAGGGGCGTCGATCGAAACCGTCTCTCGTTTCTTTCTGAAGGTGTCGATGACGCGGTTTCTCAGCGCACGGTAGACATAGGCTGACAGGTCGTCGATGGGCCGGCTGAGGTCAAGCTGTCTCAGGATATTTTCCAGGACGTCCTGAACGATGTCCTCGCCGTCCCGATCCGCGGCATCCTGGATGAGTCCCCTCACGTACCGGATCATCCGATCCCTTTCGGCTTTCCAGAACTCGACGACGTGCTGGCCACTCACGCTTGTCTCCATAAATAGTAAGACGAATCATTGCCCTCTTATATTGCGATAAGGGAGAGTGATAATGTTACGGGCTATCCCTATTGTACCGCACTATCCCACCGTATGAAAATAGTAGTGTGCAAAAAGTGTTGTCACTGCAAAGGATGGGTGCAGCGAAATGAGGCGATATACCATGCGTAACTAGCTGTTTTTATTAACTATAGCCGTATCCACCGCTATTCGCCCCCTCCCCGGGAAGGCGCAGACGCCCAAAAAGTGAGTCAATATATGCAGTAATAACAAGTAGTTACAGTCCTTCTCCTGGCACGGCTCTTGCAACGTACCTTTCAGCAGATAGTCTTTATTGAGCAAACACCATGAAAAACCTCACCACGCCAACTTCGGTCTTGAACGGACGACCATCCCGGGGCGTATCTCCTCACGACATGCGGGCCCGGAATATCTCGAGATTTGTCCCGGTAGTGCCGGCGCTCATCATCGCCCTGCTGGCCACCCTGGGGGGGCCGGCCGCCTGCACCACCATCTCCTCGATGACGATGGGCAATCCCTACGAAGGCAAGTCGTGGGTTCAGATCCGCGCCGATCTTACCACCCCCGACCAGATCGAGCAGTACCTCCGTGTCTGTTCCATCACCTACAAGGGCGAAAAGCCGGGAGCCCTGAACCATACCCAGGCGCCCGAGGAAACCCTCAGACTTAGGACGGGAGACTGTGAGGACTACGCCTTTCTTATCATCGATGCACTCCTCAACAAAGGATACGAGGCCAAGATCATCTCGGTGGAGGCGGATCGTACGAGAAAAGACCTCCTGATCCACGCGGTGGCTATATACCGGGACCCTAACACAAAGCAGTGGCACTATATCCACGGCTACCGGTTTAACGGGCTCTCGATCGGGGTCAGCGAGGGATTTGATACGGAAGCCGACGTGGCTCGGACTATCGCCAAGAAGATGGGCGGAAGGCTCTACCAGTATTTCGTGATGTCGCCGGACGCGTTTAAGAAGACGTATGACGTCATGAGAAATTGAAAGACCCTCTGCCGAACGAACCGGGACGGACGATCTCGCGTGCCGTTGGCTCCGTACAATAAAGGCCCTCACAGAGAGGGCCTTTATCTTGCCGTGCATATCTTGGGCTTCTTCAGATCTCTTACCTCACACTTCTATTGCCTTTGTATTCGTTTCCGGTCGGGACTACGTAGTACTGTTGCTTTCGGAATTCGTGTTGTTATTATCCTCATTGTTGTTGAGCGGATCCCAGACATCCCTCCTGCCGGCTGCCGGCGTTCCCGAAGGAACCGACATCTCCCCCGGGGCGTCTTTGACTTTGTTAAGGGACAACAGGTCTACAACGACTCCCGGCTCGTCCGCCTCGATCGCGAAGACCGGGGCTACCGTAAATGCCGTAAATACGAGCAACAACGTAATCACTAAATATGTGGTGTTCATTTTCTTTCTCCTTCTACTCTGCAAAATACTATTATTCTGCTATACTATTTAGATGGTGTAGACAACGTAAGGATTCTTCTTGCCGACACGCTGGACTCGGATTGCTCCGAACACGGCCAAAAGATCATTGGCCCGAAATAGCCCGAGCCGAGCCGACGGGGCACATGGATCGGGCAAACCCGATTACGGGCTGGAGCATAAAAATAAAGGCCCTCGAAACCGGGGGCCTTTATTCTGTTATTGTTTGGTTGGGTTTTATCATACGCCTTCTTTCATGACTGATTCATCGGTACCGACGCACGCGTTCTGACTAGTGGCCACCGTGATCATCATCATCGTCGTCGCCGTTGTCGTCGTCGCCGTTGTCGTCGTCGCCGTTGTCGTCGTCGCCGTTGTCGTCGTCGCCGTTGTCGTCGTCGCCGCTGTCGTCGTCGCCGCTGTCGTCGTCGCCGCTGTCGTCGTCGCCGCTGTCGTCGTCGCCGCTGTCGTCGTCGCCGCTGTCGTCGTCGCCGCTGTCGTCGTCGCCGCTGTCGTCGTCGCCGCTGTCGTCGTCGCCGCTGTCGTCGTCGCCGCTGTCGTCGTCGCCGCTGTCGTCGTCGCCGCTGTCGTCGTCGCCGCTGTCGTCGTCGCCGCTGTCGTCGTCGCCGCTGTCGTCGTCGCCGCTGTCGTCGCCGTTGTCGTCGTCGCCGCTGTCGTCGTCGCCGTTGTCGTCGTCGCCGCTGGTATCATCGCCGTTATCGTCGTCGCCGTTGTCGTCGTCGCCGCTGGTATCATCTCCGTCATCGTCATCGCCGTTATCGTCATCGTCGCTGTCGTCGTCGTCATCGGCTGCGTCGTCATCAGTCGAGTCGTCATCGTCATCGGCTGCATCGTCGTCAGCCGCATCGTCAGGCGGAGAAGCCGCATCGTCGCCCGGAGGAGTGTTGTCTTCGTTGCCGCTTTCAGGACCCGCGACTGCTTCATCACCCGCCGCCGTGGTGCCGGACGGACTTCCAGCTACGTCTGCAAACACCAGGACAACGTCACCCGCCTTTGCCAGGAGACAGGCCGTCGAGGACAGGCTTCTTCCGGTCTCTCTGACGCCCATGGAATCGCTGATCCGCATCACCGAGCCGTCTGATTTCACCACCGCAAGGGGATAGCTCTCAGGCATCGCCGGATCGTTGATTGAGCGAAAACGATATTCATATGACTTGGCGATCCTGCCGATAATCCCGATCGAGTCCGGAGAGGTCTCGGGGAAGTTCACAAACGTGCCCTCAATCTTTCCAACCGGACAGGGGCCGACGTTAATACCGAAACTCGCAATCGAGGGGAAAAGTTCCGGGTTTTCCGTGACATCCATCCGCGCCAATTTCGCGAGCTCTTCATCCGTCAGGGCGTTAGCCCCGAGGGCCTTAAGGCTTATGACCCGCACGTCCGGTACCGACGGCGCCGCGAGGGCCGACGTCACGAGGGCGGGGGTCACGAAGAGAGCAGCTATCAGGAAACCCAACACGACTTTCAGATATTTTTTGTTCATGGCTCTTCTCCTACGTTTAGGTAAACACTATCGTTTTCCTAGTGATTTAGATGGGACGTATCCCGGAAGGATTCCGGTCCCGAATACTTTTTTAATTTTTTTTAACCTGGGATCGGCGTGAACTAAGGCGGGCACGATTCAAAAGGATCGACTATCCCTCGGACGATGCGGGAACTTCCCGCGCGGTCGGGCCGTCATCCTTCTCCCAAAGAGACGATACCGTTACAGAGGTATGGTCCATCAATGCATACTGATGGAATGCCGGACGCTTCTTATGTTATATCTGTCGTTGTCGACTCGCTCGCGGCCTTCTTCCTGGCCTTCCGGGCTTCCCGGGCTTCCCTTCGCGCTTTCTCTTCCTTTCGCTGCCGTCTCTTTTTGAAGATATAGGTGACAAAGACAAAGAAGATCCGAAGAGTTACCATGAGCGCCGCAATCAACGACGGGATAATGAACGGCTTTTTGAGGAGGACGGGCGTAAAGTCCATGGTTATCTCCGGGAAGAGGGATAAAACACGTGCACTCGCGTCGTCTCGAACCGACGAAATGAGAAGGCGCCTTACGAAAAAATATTGTTTTCGTAAGCCTTCAGGAGCGCACTCGACGCATGCTGGGTATAATCGGTTCGCAGGTTCGCGCTCTTGAGCGATTCCCTGAAGCCGCCGATGGCGCGCGCGGGATTCTTCACCCAGAAGGTGTTCTCGGGGGTGAACTGCGTCTGCAGGATGAACCGCGTTCCATTTCTGATCGAATCCCGGTACTTCTTGATATGCCCTTCGTCTTTAAACAGGAGTGCCGTACGGTAGGCGTCGTTGACGCCTTCCATATAGCTCGAGGTCGAGTTGCGCGGGTCTTCCTTCTTGAAACCGCCGATCTTATCCGGATAGACGTCCGCAAATATCTGGTAGGTGTCGATGATCCAGTCATTCATCTCATAGACGAACGATTCATGATCAGCGTCTCGTGTGTGTCGCGCCAGGAGGAAGTAGACCTGGGAGTGCCACGGAACGAGTGCCGTGTTCTTGTTTTTTCTCCAGTAGTCACGGTAATAGGGAAAGGCCCTCGCGACCGAATCGACCAGACGCCCGTCACCGGTCACATCGAAGAGCCGCATGAGAGCCAGCATCGACTCTCCCGGATAGTAGTCTTTACCGGTCACCGCGCCGTCAAAGGTCGTGGCATAGGAGCCGTCCGGCTGTTGAAGGGATAAGATCCACTCCGCGAGTCGGCTGGCCTTTTCGAGAGATCCGGGATAGTCAGGCTGCCTCAGAAGGTTATAGATCATGAAGGCATTGAAGGAGATATTCGAAATATCGTCTATTACCAGGTAGGAGTAGTCCTTGGTCTCCTTTATCTTGGCCATATAGTAGTCTGTCGTATCTCGAATCAGGCCGTTCAGAGAACGGTCGCCTAAGAAGAAGTTGAGATCGGGCGCGATATAGAGGACGGCCAGGTTTCTCAAGATAAACGCGATGTCCTTCGATAGGCCGGTATTCGTCGAGTAACTGTCCGTATCCGGATAGTAGAGGTACTCGACCCGCTTCGTTTTCGGGTTGACGTTATTTAGGAACCAGTCCCGGGCCAGGCCCAGACGCGTCCTGATCAGGTTGTTGGACACATCCTGGCCACGTATCAAAATCGAATAACGATAGAGGTCGTCGGTTGGGCCGGTGCGCTTACCCTTGAAGGTGAGCATGTTGGACATCGATATCTTCACGTCGGGATCTTTATACGTATCCGTCGGAAGGCCCGCTTTCTTTGCGAGTTTTTGGAGGCAGGTCTCCAGGTCCCAGTGGAATTCTATCGGCACGTTTTCGAGGTACCAGGCGCCCTTGTCGCCGAACTCGAGCTCGAACGCGTGAACTCCCAGCTCGATCTTTTCCTGCAGGTACTCCAGATCGGTCCTGGGCAGGGGCGTGATGTCCCTGTTGATATGAATGACAAGCTCGAGATTCTTAACGTCCTTTCCGGTAATCACATCGATGAACCGGTTATCCTCGAGGCTTCGCGCCGTAGTCTTCTTAAGAGGGTCAGAAACGTGCCTCGGAGACCGGGGAAGGGATGGCCAGCCCTTTGCACGCGATTACCTGGCGATCTTTCAGGAAGGCGACCCACACCATCCTGAATTCGTCGCTCAGGAAGCGATGGGAGAGCGTGGGCGTCTGGACGTCAACACGCGCGTCGAAATTCTTGTCGATGAGGGCAAAGACATAGTCAAGGATGCGGCGTTTATCCTGATCGGCGAATTCCGACGTGATGAGCGCGGCCGGCGCCTCCTGAGGGCGCGCCGTGATGAGCCAGGCCGATGAAACCATGAACCCGATAAAGGTTCGGCGATTGAGAGGTACGTACATGGTGCTACTCCTTTTTGCCTCACTAATGACGACGCCTCGCGTTGTTTCCGATCGGGGCCCAAAGAGGCGGCGTCTCTTCGGGCGCCTTTGACCGGCGGGAAGCCAGTTAGCCGGAGTCTGCCGCCGGCCAATATAGTGTCTGCAAGGAAGAACCGAAGCGTCGCCCGTTAGAGAAAAGAGACGCCTTCACGGGACGCGTGCCGCCTAGGAATAGATGTTATTTCGGTAAACCTTCATGAGGGCGCTCGTCGCGTGCTGCGTATAGTCGTTTCGCTCATTGACGCTCTTGAGCGATTCCTTGAACCCCCCAACCGCCCGCGTGGGATTCTTCACCCAGAAGGCGTTCTCGGGGGTGAACTGGGTCTGCAGCATGAACCGCGTCCCGTGTATGATCGAATCCCGATATTTCTCGATATGAGCCCGGTCATTGAACAGGATCGCCGTACGGTAGGCGTCATTGACGCCCTCCATGTAGCTGGAGGTGGAGTTTCGGGGGTCGCTCTTCCAGAACCCGCCGATCTTATCCGGATAGTCGTCCTGGAAGATCTGGTAGCTGTCGATGATCCAGTCGTTGATCTCATAGACGAAGGATGCCAGCCCGATATCCAGGGTATGCCGTGCGAGGAGGAAGTAGGTCTGGGTGTGCCACGGGATAAACGCCGTATTCTTGTTTTTTCTCCAGTAGTCCCGGTAGTAGGGAAACGCCCTGACGACAGAATCGGCGAGACGCCTGTCATTGGTCTCTTCAAACAGCCGCATGAGCGAGAGCATCGCCTCCCCCGGATAGAAGTCTTTGCCCGTAACCTTGTCGCCAAAGGTCGTATCGTAGGAGCCGTCCGGGTTCTGGAGGGACATGATCCACTCCGCGAGCTTGCCGGCCATCTCCAGGGAACCGGGGTATTGAGGCTGCCTGACGAGAGAAAGGATCATGAAGGCGTTGTAGGAGATATTCGAGTCGCCATCAAGGTCAAAATACGAATAGTCTTTGGTATCCTTTATCTTCGTGACGTAATAATCCGTCGTATCCGCTATCAGTCCGTCGAGGGAATTGTCGTTCAGAAAATAGCGGAGCTCGGGCAGGATATAGAGCGTGGCGAGGTTCCTCACCTCGTTGTTCGACCTTGAATAGGTGTCGGTGACCGGATAGTAGAGGTATCGGACCCGCTTAGTTTTCGGATCGACGTTGTTCAGGAACCAGTCCCGGGCCGACCCCAGGCGCGTCTTGATCAATTCGTTGGATACATCTTCTTTACGTATCAAAATCGAATACCGGTAAAGATCGTCGCTCGGGCCGGTGCGCTTTCCCTTGAAGGTGAGCATGTTGGACATCGAGATCTTCACGTTGGGATCTTTATACGTATCCGTTGGAAGACCCGCCTTCTTTCCGAGCTTCTTGAGGGAGGTCTCGAGGCTCCAGTTGGACGTAACCGGAACATTTTCGAGATACCACGCCCCCTTGTCGCCGAGCTCAAGCTCAAAGGCGTGGACACCCGGCTCTATCTTCTTGCCCAGGGACGCCAGGTCGGTCTTACTCAGACGAACGATATCGCGGTTGACGTGAACGACAAGCTCGACGTCCCGCATATCGTTCTGGCTTATCCTGTCGATAAAGCGGTTATCGTCGAGGCTTCGCGCGGTGGCCGTCTTGACGGCGCTCAGAAACGTCGCCTCGGTAATCGGCGAGGTTATGACCCTCCCCTTGCACGCGATTACCTCGCGATCCTTCAGGAAGGCGACCCAGACCATCTTGAATTCATCTTTGGCAAAGCGATGCGAGAGCACGGGTACCGCGACGTCGGCGGCCCCGCTGAACTTGCCGTCGATGAGGCTAAAGACATAGTCAAGGATGCGGCGTTTATCCTGATCGGCGAAGTCCGGCGTCAGGAGTGCTGCCGGAGCCTCTTGAGGGCGCGCCGTGATGAGGTAGGCCGATGAGACCATCAGCCCGACAAAGCCTCGGCGAGTCAACAATAGACTCATGATGACTGCTCCTCATTTTATGGTTATCGGTGCTACCGAACGTCGCTTTTCTGGGAAAACTAAGAAGGGTGGTAAACGGGACGTTGCCCACAGGTTACCTATTAGTCTATATCCTAAGTCGGAATACGTCAAACGAAAATGTGCAGCTTTTTTCCGTCGGGCATAGTTATAGCGGCAGACGGAGACGGGCTTCCCCGCAGGCAGAATAAAATGGGGGGATGCTGCGGCACCCCCCCATTTTTCGATCGAATAACGGCGGCTCATCGCCGTTCACGCCGGGCTTCCTTTCCTACTTCTTCTCCTTCTTCTGATAGTCGTCCCTGATCTCGCGCTTGAGGATCTTTCCGGTAGGCGTCATCGGCAGCTGATCCATAAAGATGACTTTCTTGGGGACCTTATAGCCCGCCATATTTTCCTTGGCAAAGTCGATGATTTCCTTCTCGGTAACCTCCTCGTTGGGACGCCTGACGACAAAAGCCGTGACCGCCTCAGTCCAGTGGGGATCAGGCATGCCGATCACGGCCGCCTGCGCCACCTTCGGGTGCTTGAGTAACAGCCCTTCGACCTCTTGAGAAGAGACGTTCTCGCCCCCCGTCTTGATCATATCCTTTTTGCGGTCCTTGAAGATGATATAGCCGTCTTCGTCGATATACCCCATGTCGCCGGTGTGCAGCCAGCCGTTCCTGAGTGTCTTTTCGGTCAGCTTGTCATTTTTCCAATACCCCTTCATGACGAAAGGACCGCGGATGACAAGTTCCCCTACTTCCCCGGGAGCGACCTCCTTATCGTGATCGTCGAAGACCTTGACGGTTGCGCCGGTATCGGGGATGCCGATGGAGGCGATCTTCTTATCGAAGACCTCCGGCGATGAGGTTGTTCCGACCGGGGAGCTCTCGGTCTGTCCCCAGTAGTTTCGCCACTGGAGGTCCGGCTTGATACTCTTCCACCGCTCGTGTACGACCGGAGGCAGGACGGTGCCAAACGTGACGAACTTCTTGAGGGACGACAGGTCGTACGTCTCGAAGTTGGGCATCATCGGGAGCACCTGGTAGAGGGTCGGCGGGTACACCCACATCGTCACCTTATACTCTGCGGTCTTCTTGAGGATATTGACCGGGTCAGGGGCGTACTCGATGATCGCCTTGGAGCCGAAGGTGATCGCCCCCATCAGGAGCGTTGTTCCCGCGACATGGAACAGCGGAATATCGATGATCATGACGTCGTCGCGCTTGAAGTCACAGTCACAGACGAGGTGGAACATGCTCATAAAATAGTTGAGATGGGTGGTCATGACGCCTTTTGGAAAGCTTTCGGTGCCCGTGGTATACATGATCGTGGCGATGTCGTTGGAATCGACGAAGAGTTGTGGGTCATCGGTGGGCACATCGGACGCGAAGAATTCCTCCGAATCGATCCAGCCGTCGGGCTTTTTCGTGTCGGTCCCGATCCCGAACCACCCGTAACGGGAAATCCCCTTGAGATCCTTTTTGACCTCCTCGACGTGCGAAACCAGCGTATCCTCGACGAAGAAGAGCTTTGGCTCGCTGTCCTTGACGATGTAGGCGATCTCGTTTTTTCTCAGCATGAAGTTGAGGGGAACCGGGATCGCCCCGATCTTTGCGAGGCCCAGGCGGCAATAGATGTAGTTGAGGCAATTGTGCGTCATAAACGCGACGCGGTCGCCCCGCTTGATGCCGAGCTTGAGGAACGAGTTGGCCGCCTGACAGCTCTTCTGATTGAGGGTCCGGAAACTGACCTCCTTTCCTGCATAGACGAGTGCGGTGCGCGTGGTGAACCTGAGGGCCGATCTCGTGACGAGATCACCGATTACGGCGCGCCTCAGCAGGTTCTCATTGAGTTCGCTCAATCCCATAATCACCTCCTACAAAATATATAATGGTCTTATAAGAAATGCTTCGGCCTTCTTCTCTGCGTGCACGTTCCGTTTTGCACCCAGGCCGGGGATGACTGCTCTTGCCGCGTTCTGGCTCAACCGATCGATCGGGGAAGGGTCCCATAGTATATCGGGACGACGGGGGGCCGGGCAAAGGGGAGGCTTCCGGTCGGGCGGAGGCGTTATCGGCCTGGGCCCTTCGCCTGCGACTCCTATTCCTTTATTCCGCAGATGCGCTTTGCGTCCCGGACGCGCGACTGCAGGGGCTCCCCCTTGGCCCATTCGTACATAGAGAGCTTGCAGGCCTGGCCGGAGCCGCCGCCGTGGGCCGCCGAGTGGCACAGCGCCCCGCCGCCGAAGGTCAGGTTCTCGATGAGCCTGACGATCCGCGCCCGGTTCTCCGCCGGGACGCCGTGTGCCCCCTTATAAATCCGGGAGAGGACCCCGGCGATCTCGGGGTTCTTGAACTCCGTCTCTCCGGGCAGCGTCGTGATGATCCCGCCGCAGATATCCTCGGCCAGTCTCGTCAGCTCGTAGACGACCTTGGAGGCGATGTACTTGGTATTGTTGGCGAGCACGATATCCGGTATCATCCCGACGCCCGGGGCGAACTCGGACTTGACACAGGCGGCGATCCCGCAGGAGTACATCATCTCGTTATACATGATCATATCGGTGATCTTTTCCCGGACGTGCGAGACCTTATCGACGCCGATATACTCGGCGTGGGCCTGCACCGCTCCGATGAGGATGTCCGACCAGCCGGTCTTGCAGCCCCCGGTCGAGGGCCGATGAGCCGAACCGACCAGGTTTGTGAGCATCCCCGTGAAATCCGTCTCACCGCACATGAAGACCCGCTCCCACGGGACGAAGACGTTATCAAAAACAACGACCGTCTCGTGGAAGCCATAGCTGCTGTTTCCGAGATCCCACGATGAGCCCTCTTTCCTCCGGTCGTCCTGAGAGTAGCGGGCCGATATGTTGGTAATGCCCTTGGCGTTGCCGGGAACCGCGCACGCCACGGCGTACTCCTCGGAGCCCGGCCCGTGGGTCGTGCAGGGGATGACGAGCTTCTCGTGGGACGCCACCGATCCGGTCTGGGCGACCTTCGCGCCGTTGAGGTAGATTCCCTCCTTGGTCTTATCCACCACCCGGAGGTACATCTCGGGGTCCTCCTGCTTATGGGCGGGGACCCGGCGGTCCCCCTTGGGGTCGGTGATCGCCGGACAGCCGATCAGGTCGTTCTTCTGGTAGAACTTGATATACTGGACCGCGTTGTCGTAGTAGTGGGTCCCCTTTGCCTCGTCGATCTTCTGCGCCGTCATGAGGATGGGGATAAATCCGTTCTGCACGCAACGGAAGGAGCACATCCCGATCCTCCGGTTGGCAAAGCGCGTGATATCGACCTTGCGGATCTGGTCGTCTACGGTCTGGGCGACGTGGGACCACCGGCTGATCGTATCCCCGGTGAAATGGGACTTGACCAGCAGCTGGTCGGCGAGCTCTTTCTCATGCTGCATGTCGTACGTGGCCGCCACCGCGTTGATCATCGGCCTCACGTGCGGATGATTGACGACGTCGGCGCCGGTGATCTTCGTACCGTCGATATAGAGCACGAAGTTCATGTCGATCATGTCCTGCACATATTCTTTTCCTGTCTTCACGACCGTCTCCTTTCCATCAGTTGTTAGACGAATGAGTCCTGTTTTTCCACCCGCAGGTTTTTGGGAAGAATAGTTTTGTCGGACGCCCCGGCGCTCATGCGGTATCGGCGCTTCTCCTGAGGCCGCGTTTGAAGATCTCGTATCCGGCCTGCAGCGTCTGTTTCAGGTAGTCCTTCTTATTATCGTGCATCCGCTTGGCCCCTTCCCAGACGACAAGGCCCGTAAAGAGCCCCCACAGGGCGTCTGCCGTCGCCATGGGATGTCCGGGCAGAAACATTCCCTTGTCGATACCCTCCCGGATGATCGAGGCAAGCGTATCGATGGCCTTTTTTCCGCTTTCGTCCAGCGAACTTCTCAGTCGGTCGGAGAGGAGCGGTATGGCGCCCTCGATATGCGTGTGGAGCAGCGCCCTCAGCGCCAGGGGGTCACGGCAGAAGATATCGTACATCGCCCCCCACACGCGATCCAGCTTCTGCTCGGGGGTGAGGTTTTCAAGGGAAGCGGTTGTGCTGACCGCGCGCTCAAACGACGAGGCGGTCTCGAGATTCAGCGAGGCGTAGAGCTCGTCCTTACTCATAAAATAGAGGTAGATGGCCGCGGGCGACAGCTCGGCTTCCTGGGCGATGGCCTCGATAGTCGCGCCGGCAAAGCCCCGCTCGAGGAAGACCTTCTTGGCGGCGTTGAGGATCGACTCCCGCCTGGCCTCCTTTTCCTTCAGTTTTCGTTCGGCGATGCCCATGTTCCGTCCTTTCGGTTAATATCTTTCAGTTGCTAAATGACGTTCAGTAACTGAATACTATTAACTCTTCGTGGTGATGTCAAGCAGAAAATGGATGAACATAGGAAAACTCTCCCTATCGGAACGGGGTGACCATCATGAGGAAGAAATTGTCTACGCTCGACGCAAAAAGGCTTGACATAATAGAATCTGTATTCTAATATACCCGCTATGGGAAGAAACGCACGATTCACCGACGATCAGATCCTGGGGGCTGCGCTGGCCCTTCTGGCCGAGCGGGGGCCGGATGGCGTCACGATGTCGGACATCTCGGGCCAAACGGGGGCGCCCATCGGCTCCCTGTATCACCGGTTCCCCTCGCGGGACCACCTGATGGCCCGGCTCTGGCTTACGATCGTCGAGTCGTTTCAGGAGGGGTTTCTGGAGGACCTGGCGCGCGGCGACGGCCTCTCGGCGGCCCTCTATACGCCTCGCTGGACCAGAGGGCATTTCGACGAGGGGCGGGTCCTCCTCCTCTTTCGGCGGGAGGAGTTGGTCGCCGGGGAGTGGCCTGAAGAGGTGAAGGGACGGGCGGCGTCGCTGGCCCGGGAACTGGAGGAAGGCTTTCGCGACTTTGTGAGGGAACGATTCGGAGGTGTCACCGACGAAATGCTGGCGACCGTTGCCTTTGCCCTGATTCATGCCCCATACGGGGCCACAAGGCCTTACCTGGAGCGAGGCGAGATACCGCCGGCGGTCATTGATCGGCTAATTGAAAAAACCTATCGTTCCATTATGGGAGGCGATAATGAAGATCAGAAACGTCCATGAGCGGCGTCTCGAAGCCCGGCCCGAGAAAGTCGGGGCGCTGCTGGATACCCTTTCGAGTGAACACGACCTTCTCTGGCCGAACGACCGATGGCCCCCCATGCGGTTTAACAGAGCCCTCGGGGTCGGTGCAAGCGGGGGCCACGGGCCGGTGCGCTACGCCGTTTCGTCCTACGTCCCCGGCAGGCTTGCGGAGTTTCAATTTGACGGCACGGGGCTGACGGCCAACTGGGACGGGAGGCACCTCTTTGAGGTGATTCCCCGGCGATCGGGTGTTATCCTCCGGCATACCATCGACGCGGCGTGCGATGCGCCGACGTGGCTCACCTGGTTTTTCATGGTTCGACCGATGCATAACGCGCTCCTGGAGGACGCGCTGGATCGGGCCGAGTCCGACCTGGGCATCGGGCCGAGAAAGCCGGCCCGCTGGGGGGTGTGGATCAGGCTTCTCAGAAAAATGGCGGCAAAAAGGGCCTCACGCACAACCGGGAAGTCTGCGTAAGGCCCCCCTCCGGCCTCCCTATCGGACCGGCACCAGCTCCGCGGCGGCAAACGGCTCCCCGTGGGAGGGATAGATCGTCGTCGCCCCGAATTCCTGGAGGCGCGCCCAGCTCTCATAGACCCGGTCGATATCCGTAATGTAGATCGGCCTATGCTCGATCCCGCAGACGCCGAAAAAGTTCATGGCCACGTCCCCGACAAAAGCAGTGCCGTCGGCCAGCACCACCGAGATCGAGTCGTCCGTGTGCCCGGGGGTGGACAGGATCACCCCGTCAACCCCGATAGTCCTGAGGATGGCCGCGTTATCCCCGCCGATGATAAGATCCTTTTCCCTCGATATGAAGGGGGGAAAGACAAACTCGTGAAACCGCGAGAAGACCGAAAAGAGTGTCTTGACGCATCCGTTGACCGGCCGCATGTTTTCCTCCGACGCTCCCCGGGCGAGCGGGGCCAGGGCCTTCTCGTGGACGATGACGACCGCGTCGTGCTTTTTAACGAACTCCGCCGCAAATCCCGCGTGGTCGTCGTGGTGATGGGTAAGGAGGAGATACTTCACCTCGGAAGGATCGATCCCGATCTCCTCGACCTTCTTGAGATACGTTTCATAATCGCCGGCGTAACCGACGTCGATCTGGAGCCAGCCGCCGTCGCAGGGGATAAAGAAGATATTCGTAAAACCGACCTTGGCCGACCTGACCGCGTCCCCTTCCGGCGCCTTCGCACATGCCGACAGCATGGCTGCCGCTACGAGCACAGCCAGGATCATGAGGGCCCGGTTAGTTCGGCTCATCACCCGGGTCCGGGCCGGAGACGCCGCCTCGCGGCATAATGCGGGATGTTTCTTTCCTGTTTCCATCGTATCCTCCATTGTCTCAATGAATCGTCGTATCAAATCAAAAAACAACGCTCCCAGGCACTATGAGGACTGCGATACATCGCCCTCGACACGGGTAGGACCGCCATATCGCGGTATCAGCTCATCGATGCCAAAAGGCTTGCCGTGGGCCGGGTAGATCACCTGTGCTCCGTTGCGCTTCAGGTGTTCCCAGCTACCGTACAATTTTTCAGCATCCTTGACGAACGGCGGCCGGTGCCTCGCGCCGAGAAACCCGAACATATTCATGGCCGCGTCTCCCACAAAGGCGCTCCCGTCGTCAAGCACCACCGAGATGCATTCGTCGTTGTGGCCGGGCGTGTAGAGGACCTTCCCTTTGACGCCGATCGTCCTGAGGATTGTATCGTCGTCGCCGGTGACGACCATATCACTGTCCCGGACTGTTACGGGCGGAAAGATGTATCTGTGAAGGAGCGACCACATGGCAAACATCGTCTTGATGCGCCGGTTGATTGCCTGCATATCACCCTTCCTGGTCACTCCGCCCGCCAGCGGCCCGACCGCTTTCTCGTGGACGATGATGGCCGCGCCGGAGTCACGGACCAATTGCGCGGAAAATCCCGCGTGGTCATCGTGATGGTGGGTCAAAAAGAGGTACTTAATCTGGGAAGGATCAATACCCGTTTTCCCGCTCCTTGACCGGAACCTTTCATAGCCGGAGGCATACCCGGTGTCGATCTGGACGTAGCCGCCTTTACACGGGATGAGATATACCGTGGTAAATCCGACCTTCACCGATCGCACCGGCCCCAAAACCGTATTTAACCTCTTATGAGCTCCCCTTTTCATGTCATCCCTCCGGCGGTTTTTGGATATCGATAAGACCGAAGTCGACCCAGTCATCGACATAATATGAGATATATCTCATATTGTCAAGAACAAAGTGAGATGTCTCTCATATTATTCTTGCCACGAATGCCCCTCGTTGATAGAATAGGCGTCGCAAGAGAGGGCATTTAAGACCGGCTACTATGTGCCGGGGTCCCATCCAGGAGCCTCTATGGTTACCGATCATAAAGAACCCCCCAAATCGACCGTCAGAAGTCCGGTCCAGGCCCGGGGCATCAGGACGAAAGAGAAGATCATCGAGGTGGGAAAGGATCTCTTCTCGACGCGTGGTTACCATAATATTACCGCAGATGAGATCGCTGCCGGGGCCGGGGTCAGCGTCGGAAGCTTCTACGCCTATTTTGCCGACAAGCGGGAGCTCTTCCTCACCGTCGTTGACGATTACCTCATCAGGGCCGGCGCCGTCGTTACCGAAGGGGTCACACAATTCTCGTCATCCGGTGATACGGATATACCCTCTCTCGTTACGACCACCATCAGGCTCCTCCTTTCCGCCCACCGGCAATCACCCCGGCTTATGAAGGAAATAGTGATGATGGGGTTTTCCGAAGATGACGTAAAGAGGCGTCTGTCAAAAATGGACGATCGCGTAACGTCCCTTATTACCGGGGCGCTCCTATCGACCGGTATGGGCGCGCCGAAGGCCAACGCCGTTGCCTTCGTCGTCTACCGCGCGTCCGAAGGGGTCATCCACCAGATTGTCCTCGGGGAAGACACTATCGACGAGGAAGCGGTGCTGACTGAGCTCACCGGTCTCTTTACCGCGTATATAGAAAGGCTCTGGTGAGTCCTCCGCCGGAATCCGGCCGATTCCGGTCCATGCTCAATTATCGGCAGGCCGTCTCATAGTGCTTGACTCATGCCATCATCTGGGATAGAAATAAGGTCGTAACTTGATAGGCAATGATCGCATGATTGGCAGAGGATGTGGGGGTCGCCATGAAAACCTATGATGTCGTCGTCATCGGGGCCGGAAACGCGGGGCTCACGGCCGCCGCTTCGCTGGCGCAGAAAGGGGTGAGCGTTCTCGTCTGCGAGCGGCATAATATCCCCGGCGGGTGCGCCACGAGCTTCGTGCGCGGTCGGTTCGAGTTCGAGATCGCCCTCCACCAGCTTTCCGGCGTGGGGACGCCCGAGTTCCCGGGACCGCTGAGGAACCTCTTTTCGGACCTCGGGATCATCGATAAGATTGACCTCATCCAGATGACCGACCTCTACCGGCTCATCGTCCCGGGGGTGATGGACGTGACGCTTGCGCCCGACCGGGCTCAGGTCGTCTCGGTTCTCTCGGAGCGCTTCCCGGAAGAGAAGGAGTCGATCGAGAAGTTCTTCGACCTGGTTTACCGCTTCTTCGGCGAGCTCATCACCGTAGCTTCGCGGAAGGGACAGGAGGTCTCCCGGAGCGAATTCCCCCTTTACTTCACGTACCTCTTCAGGAACGCCCAGCAGGTCATAGACGAATTCTTCAGAGACCCCTATCTCAAGCTCGCCATCGCCGCCTACTGGCCCTACGCCGGGTTGCCGCCCCGTCTCATCTCGTTTGCTTATTTGGCGGGGATGCTGTTCGGCTACATCGAGTTCAAGCCCTACCACGTAATGGGGGGGTCACAGGCGATATCCAATGCCCTGGCCGACGCCATCATCAGGAGCGGCGGTGAGATCCGCTACAACACTTCGGTCAAGAAGATCAATATCACGGGCGGAAGGGCGGCCGGCGTCGTCACCGAGGACGGCCAGACCATCCCGGCAAAATACGTCGTCTCCAACGCGTTCCGGACAAACACCTATCTCGATCTTCTGGATCCCGCACGAGATCGACCCGTCGGTAATCCAGTCCCTCAGGGGAAAATCGATCGGCCCGTCGGCGCTCACCATTTATATGGGGTTTGACTGCGAGCCGGACGAGATGGGGATCGGCGGCTCAACGAACTTCATCTATCCGGACGCTGATATCGATGCGACCTACGACCGGATGAAGATCATCGACACCAACGGGAGCGCTATGTTGCTGTCCTGCTACGACAAGATGCACCCCGATTTTTCCCCGAAGGGCTCCTGCCAGGCGGCGCTGGTCAACCTCAAGTATACCGAGCCGTGGCTGCGGGTGGAGTCCCACCGATACTTCGAGGAGAAGTTCAAGTGGGCCGATGTCATGCTCAAGGACGCCGAGAAGGTCTTTCCGACGCTCAGGGATCACATCGAGGAGATCGAGGTCTCCACGCCGCTGACGCACCTGAGGTACCTTGGCCATGCCCACGGGGCGATCTACGGGTTTGACCAGTTCATGAAGGATCAGCCGCCCTTTGCGTCACGCCGAGGTCCCCGATTCCGGGGCTCTTCGAGACCGGGGCGTCGGTGGCCGGGGGCGGGTTCCAGCCGACCCTCGAAAACGGGGCGAAGGTCGCCCGGGTAATACTGAGAGAGATGGGGGCGTAAGGGAGGACAATGAAAGACTCATACTTTGACCAGTTTGACGGCTACGCCGAGATCAAGAAACAATCCGAGACCGCGCGTACAATCGGCAACGACCTCATCCACGAGCGGGGGATGACCCGCGACTATATCGACAGACTCCACCCGAAGGAGCTCACGCTTGCGGTTTCGCAGGTCATCGAGGAGACGCCCACCACCAGGACGCTGCGCCTCGTCCCCACGGACGTCCCTCTGCCTCCGTTCCTTCCCGGCCAGTATACGACCGTCACCGTCCAGGTGGGCGGGATCCGCACGGGCAGGCCGCTTTCCATCTCGTCTGCGCCCAACCAGATCGCCTACTGGGACCTGACCGTGCGCCGGGTCCCCGGCGGTCTTGTCTCCAACTATCTCCTGGACCGGGTGAAGGCGGGGGATACCATGACCTGTTCCGGTCCGGCCGGCACCTTCTATGTCAACCCCCTCGTCCACGACCGCACGATCGTGGCGATTGCCGGCGGCAGCGGGGTCACCCCCTTCATGAGCATGATCCGCAGGATCGTCGACTTCGGCAGCGACAGCCGGATCGTCCTCTTTTACGGCAACCGGGACCTGGACGATGTGATCTTCCACGAGGAGCTGACCCGGGTAGCTCGATCCAATGGTAATGTCCGCTTCGTCCCGGTCATCGAAAACCCCCCGAAGGGCTATACCGGCCGTACCGGCTATATCAGCGCCGAGGTAATAAAGAAGGAGATCGGGGACGTCTCCGGTAAGACCTTCTTCCTCTGCGGGCCCCAGGCGATGTACGACTTCTGCCTGCCCCAGCTGGCCAAGCTCGGAGTCCCTAATCGCAAGATACGTCGCGAGATGTACGGTACCCCGACGGCGATAACCAAATATCCGGGCTGGCCCGCCGCCGTTAAAGAGGGAGACTCGTTTAAGGTGAAAATCCGCGGGGGCAAGACCGTAACGGCACCGGCGACCCTCCCCGCTCCTGACGACGCTGGAAAATAACGGGATCGTCGTCCCGTTTCTCTGCCGTTCCGGCGAATGCAGCATGTGCCGCCTCAAGCTCACCGACGGGCGGGTTTACCAGCCCCCCGGCACGCCGGTCAGGAAGTCCGACACCCAATTCGGCTACATCCACTCCTGCGTGTCGTATCCCATCGAGGATATCGAGATCCTCCTCTGAACCGAAACAGGGGGCGGGCCAAGCGCCGACACGACGAGCGGATGGTCACCCGGGGCCTCCCCGACACGCCGGCCCCCGAAAGCCAAAAAGCAAGGCGCCCGCACATACGTGCGGGCGCCTTGTTCGTGTTACTCTGCTACAACGATCAGCCGGTCTTCCTCATCACGAAAAAGACGTACCCGTAATAGTCGTGAATACTTCCGGTACATGTCTATTTCGCGCTCCATCGTCCGGCACAGCTCGTCGACGCGCTCGTTTCCCGGATACTTGCCCCGCATCCTCTCTACCCCCGCCTCCATAGGACGGAAATAGCCGTCCCGCCAGGCCGATTCCGGCAGCGTGAAGCTCCCGACACGCTCATAACCCGTCCGGTCGATGCATTCGAGGCATTCGGCAGCGGTTAGGATGGCCGGGTATTCTTCCCCAAAGATAGGCCGCGATCTCCTGCGGCGGGTTGTCCTTGATCCAGCAGAGGTCGGTGACTGCCATACAGCCGCCGGGTTTCAAGAACGGCTTAAATTCGTTCAGCCCCTGCTCGAACCCGATGATGAAGATGGCCCCTTCCGACCAGATGACGTCAAAGCTTTCCTTCGCAAAATCAAGCGAGAACATCGAGCCGTTGACTATCTTGATCCTTTCGGAAAGCCCCTCGCGGGACACGCTCTGTCCCAGCGCATCCAGGAAAGGCTGGTGGCTATCCAGGGCCGTGATGGTGCCGTCGATGTTTTTGGCAAGCTCGATCGTCTGCATTCCCGATCCGCAGCCGATGTCCAATATATCAACGGCGGGAGGCAGCTCCCGCATCAGGCGAAGCGCTTGTTTTGTCGACTCGTTATCCCCCGGGCCCTGCCGCGGGAGAGATTCAAACAGCTCATAAAAGTATGAGTCTAATTCCATCGTTTTTTCTTCCTTGTTCTGATCCTTATGTGAATTTCACGTCTCTCTTCTCTCGGGGATCCAACAAGATCACGACAGCGTTTCATACAATCCTCTCTTCTAAATAGGGTTTCGACTCCCGGTAAGTATAGGGGAAAGGGCCCGATTATGCAAGCTCTTCTCTCTGCCCGCCCTCCTTTCAGTTGCCCGGAGCGCCATTCCGTGCGCCTTCATCCGTTTTTCGCCCAAAATCACGTCCCTTTTCCGGTCACGGCTAATTTAAGTCTTGATTTTGTCGTAGTTTCCTTGTTACTATCTTTCAGATAAGATCCTTACGTAATCAGAAAAGACGCAAAGGAGGTTCTCATGATACACCGCACGATTAAGACGATGCTCATCTGCATCACGTTATTGGCCGTTCTCGCACCTGCGGCTTTCTCCGCCGAGGAGACCATCCTCATCAGTGACATTCTCCAGAACCCGACCCGCTTCATCAACAAGAGTGTCACCCTGACCGGCCGCGTCGACACATCCTACCCTCCGCAGGGGACGACGCCCGGCTACTACGTCCTGGTCGATGAAAGCCTCGAGAGCATTTACGTTTCCACCTTCACCCCCCCCGGCCCCGGTTCTCAGATCACCGTGAAGGGCGTCGTCATGATAGACGAGGCTACCGGACTGCCCTATATTCAGGAGAAGAAGATCGTTACCGGGTCGCCGCTGCTTATCTACGCTATCATCGCGGGGATCGTGGTGCTCGTGCTCATTATCATCCTGGTGATGTTCCTCAGGCGCCCCGCCCAGGCACCCCAGCCGGCGCTTGCGACGACTCCCGGCGCAAAGGGAGCACCCCCTCGCACCGAGAAGCTCAGCGAGACGGAGGCTCGAGCACTGGCCGGCCGTCCCAAGACCGAAAAGGTCCCCAGCAAACCTGCCCAGCTCTCCATTCTGACGGGCGACAAAAAGGGTGAGGATATCTTCCTGGTCACAGACAACGTCATCGGCAGCGATAAGGGCAATATCCGCTTCAAGGACCGCGGGGTTTCCGGCGAGCACGCACGGATCAACTTCGTCGGCAACAAATACGTCTTGACCAACGTGAGCCTGACCAATCCTACGATGGTCAACGGAAAGGCCGTTGAGGGAGACCAGGAGCTCAAGAACAACGACGAGATCCTCATGGGAACCGTTAAGGCTAAATTCACTCTCGTGAAATAGGACCTCGCACATCGCTGTCCTCACCAGGGGGAAATGAGATTGGCACAGTCGATTTTCCCCCTTTAATTTAACCTGGCCACACATTCACCTCCAAGGGAGAGCTGAGATATGACAGACCCGACGGGCGATCCGTTTGTCGGCACGATAATTGACGATCGCTACGAGGTAGTCAGCAAGATCGCCGAAGGCGGTATGGGCGCGGTCTATTTTGCCAGAAACAAGCGGCTGGATGTGGACGCCGCCCTCAAGATCCTTCATGCCAATCTCGCCCGAAACAAGAAGTTTCTCGTCCGTTTCGAAAACGAGGCCAAGACCGTCGTGCGCCTCAGGCACACCAACATCGTCCAGGTATTCGATATCGGCCCCATCAGGGACACCTTCTATATCGCCATGGAGCTGATCGAGGGCGAAGACCTCGTCGATTTCATCGAACACAACGGCCGCCTCCCGCTCGAGGAGGCGCTGCCCATCGCCGTGCAGGTAGCCCAGGGGCTGGCCTACGCTCACGACCGCGGTATACTTCACCGCGACATCAAGCCGGCAAACATCATCATCGAGCCGCCGGGCAGGGCCGTCATCACCGACTTCGGCATAGCCAGGACCGCCAAGGCCCGGGGAGACACGACCCTCGGGTCGATCGTGGGGACCCCCGAATATATGAGCCTCGAACAGCTCAAGGGTGCGGAGCTGGACGAGCGGTCCGATATCTATTCCCTCGGGGTCGTGCTCTATGAGATGCTCACCGGGGTCTCGCCCTTTCGCGCCGACGAGAGCGTTCAGACGATCGCCAAAGTCCTGAGCGATGAGGCAGCTCCCATCCAGACGCTTGTCCCGGACCTGCCCGAGTGGGTGTGCGGGATCGTGGGAAAGGCGATGGCAAAGAAGAGGGACGATCGCTTCTCCTCGGCCCGGGAATTCATCGCCGCCGTCAAGGAAAATATGAAGGACGCGACCTTCGTCGTGCCCGAGATAGTATCGATAAAACGCCGGGGCTTCAAAAAAGGCCCAACATGGAAGAGCACCATCACGTCGGTCGTCCGGGAGATCCCGAAGGAAAAGAGACTCCTGACCGGCGTCCTCTTTTCGCTTATCGTCGTCGGGCTGGTCGTAACCGGGGTACTGCTGATCAAGTCTTTTTCCTTTTCGTTCCAATCCCTTCTCGCGTCCCCGACCGCCCCGCTCGGCACCTCCCGCGTGGCCGACCGGGTGTGGGCGTTCAGGACGTTCGGCCCCATTAGCGCCCCCGGGCTGGTCTCGGGCGGCGTCGTCTACGTCGGCAGCGGCGACGACACCCTGTATGCCGTCGGGACGAAGAAGGGAGAGCAGCTCTGGGTCTTCAAGGCCGAAGGCCGCATAGCCACCACGCCGGCCGTTTCGGGAAGGAGCCTCTATTTCGGCAGCGACGACCGTTCCCTGTACGCCATCTCGACGAAAAACGGTGACCTCCTCTGGCGGTTTGCCACCAAAGGCGACGTGGAGTCTTCCCCGGATGTGGCCGGGAATCTCGTCATCTTCGGCAGTAACGATAATAACCTCTACGCCGTCGATAAGACAACGGGCGAAGAGGTCTGGCGCTTCAAGACGGGCGGGGACGTCGTCTCCTCTCCCGACGTGGTCGGACCAGGTCGTCTACTTCGGGAGCCGCGACAATACGTTTTACGCGTTGAGCGCCGCAGACGGCAAGGAGCTATGGCACTATAAGGTCTGCCGGGACATCGACGCCTCTCCGACGGTGACCAGGAAGGCGGTTCTTTTCGGCTGCGACGATAACTACCTCTATGCTCTCGACAAGAAGACCGGTGAGAGGCTCTGGCGCTTCAAGACGGGCGGGGATATCGTCTCGCGCCCCGCCGTCGACCGTGATTGCGCCTATGTGGGGAGCGACGACGACCGGCTTTACGCCGTCAATCTCGAGGCGGGAACGCTGACGTGGCAATACGAGACGGGGGACGACGTTCGCTCATCTCCGTCCCTGACCGAGCGATCGATCCTGATCGGAAGCGACGACGGAAATATGTATGCCGTAAGCATTACCGACGGCGTCGAGCGGTGGCGGTTCCCAACCGACGGAAAGGTCAGGTCCGGCCCGGTGGTTTCGGGGGGCATGGCGTTTTTCGGGAGCGCCGACGGGTACCTCTACGCGGTGAGGTAAGGTGAGTCGTTTCGGACCGCATCCGCACCGATACGTCGCCGCGGACAGGACCGGGAGCACGGATTTCATATGACAACAAAAGAACTACCCATCGCCGCCGCGGGGCTGAGTGACGTCGGTCGGATCAGAGAAGAAAACGAGGACGGCTTTTTCTCCCGAGTCATCGGGCCGCGCCACCGCGGCCCCTTCGACATTCGGGCGGTGCTGGCCGTGGCCGACGGCGTCGGCGGGCACGTCGGCGGGCGCCAGGCGAGCGGCTCGGTCGTGTCTCTTTTGTCGGACCTTTTTGCCCCGCGGCACGTCGGCGCCCAGGCCGGCTTCGGCGACGATATCGGGTCATTCATAGAGGGAGTCATCAGCGAGGCGGATAAGCGCGTGCTCGATCTGGGGGGAGGTCACTCCAAGGCCCCCGGCACCACGTTCACCGGGGCGTTCATTGTCGGCGACCGGGCCTACATCGGGCACGTCGGGGACAGCCGGGCGTACCAGATTCGAAACGACGAGATCGTCGCCCTGACCGACGATCATTCCTACGTCGCCCACCTCGTCCGTGAGGGGAAGCTCACGCCCGAAGAGGCCCAGGATTCCCCCCAGAAGAATGTGCTCATGCGGTCACTGGGCACCGAGGGCGGAGTGGCGATCGACGAGCCCGGCCAGGCTCGATTCATGGACGGGGACGTGTTGCTCCTCTGCACGGACGGGCTCTGGGACCTGGTCTCGAAAAGGGAGATTGTCTCGATCATCCAGGAGCAGAAGGACCTCATGAAGGCCTGCTCCCGGCTCGTCGCGCTGGCCAACGCCCGGGGGGGTCACGATAACATCACGGTGGTCGCCGCCAGGTTCGGGCGCTTCCGGAAGGGGCGGGCCGCGTCGCCCGCCGCCTACGGCCTGCCCGGCAGGCACGCCGCCGGACGCACCGGACGGATACTCGCGCGGATCATCGGCGCGGGGGGCCTGATCGTCCTGTTTGTCCTCCTGGTCCTTATCCTCCTCTTCATCCTCAATGAGCTTTCCGTTGTCACGCTGACGCTACCGGCCGAGCTCCTGAAGCGGCTGGTCTCCCCGTAATAGAATGGGGGCAGGACCGACGTCCTGCCCCCATCACCGCTCAAACATTCGACGCTATAAGGTTTTCGGCCGGCCTCAATGGAGCATGCCGGAGGACCGGATCTCCTTTCTCGTCTGCAGGAAAAGGTCGATCTCGTCGGCGCTCGGAAGCGCCGGGATTGCCCCCCGCCGCGTAACGGCGATTGCCCCGGCGGCGTTGGCGCGTCGAAATATCCTGATGAGTTCGAGGTCGGTAAGCGCCGTCGGGTCCTTTGCCTCGGCCTCCGAGAGCGCCGCCAGCATCGCCGCGCAAAACGAGTCCCCTGCGCCCGTGGTATCGACGACGGGCACCTCGTAGGCGTCCACCTCCACTGCGTAGCGGGCGGTGACGGCGACCGACCCCTTATCCCCCCCCGTGACGGCCACCAGCCCCGGCCCCATCGAGAGAAGCGCCAGGGCCGCCGCCTTCGGGGCCTTCTGGTCGGTGAGAAAGGACGCCTCCTCCCCGGAAAGCTTGAGGATATTGGCAAATGGGATCGTCTCGAGGATCGTCCTTCTGGCCTGGGCCCTGTCACTGAAGAGAGAAAACCGGATATTTGGATCGAACGAGATCAGCGCTCCGGCCTCCCCGGCCGCGCGGATCAGGCCGAGCGTCGTGGATCGGGAAGGTTCGGCGATGAGGCTGATGGAGCCGAAATGAAAGAATGAGGCGCCTGACAGATACCCTGCGGGAATGTCTTCGGGCCGGATGAGCATGTCGGCCGAGGGATGGCGGAAGAAGACGAAATCCCGGTCGCCCGTGGCCGAGAGGCTCACGAACGCAAGCATCGTGCGCGCCTCTCGTGAGAACGAGACGGCACGCGTATCGACGCCCAGCCCCGACAGGGCCTCGGCCAATCCCCGCCCGAAGGGATCGTCGCCTACCTTGCCGATGAACCCGACCTCTTTTCCCAGAAGCGAGAGCCCGGCCGCGACGTTTGCCGGCGCCCCGCCCGGCGCGGGAATAAAGGCCGGGGATTCGCCTGCCGCCGCGCCGGTGCCCCGGTCGCCGCCGCCCACGGGGGCAAGCCACCTCGCGTCCCCCCGGGCCGTCGAGATGAAATCGACCAGGAGCTCTCCCATCGTCACGAATGTGGGCATTGCGCCTCCCTCACTATCGGCACGGCGTTGCGTCCGCGCCACATCCGTTCGACGCCCCCCGTTGGACGCCCGCACAGAGGCCCCGCACGTCCGGTCGGACTCGATGACGTGAGACGACGTATCATGCGAACACCCCGATGACCAGTCGCACAAGCGCGATCCAGGCAACGTGCAGGGGGATCATAATGAGACTGCTCAGGACGCCCGCCAGGATCTTTACCCATCCCCGCCACGGCCTGCGCTGGATAAGGTACACGCCGATGAGCATGATGGCTGCCAACCCCGCGTATCCGAAGACGACCATGAGCGGCGCGCCTCCCCAGATGGCGACATCCGGCAAGAACTTCCAGAGCACCATTGGGTAGACGGACGCCATCGCCTCGTTGGAGGCGGCGTATGCCCCCATGAAGAGTGTAGACAGGAGGATTATGGGAATAGTCCGCTTTCCCGTGAGGAAATCTCCGTGGAAGAGCCGCTCCGAAAGGGTCATGGAAGTGTAGACCGAAACGGACCAGAAAACCGCGAGGATGGCGGGGGCCGCACCGATCCAGAGCGTAAAGACTTCGGGATTGTAGGCGTAGAGGCCCGTGAGACGGGCCACGATATTTTCCCGCAGCAGTCCGAGGACGGCGCCCGTAACAAAAAAGAGGAGGGTAAAGACCGTTCCCCGGACCCTGAGGCTGTGGTAGACCAGGACGCCGGCCAGGGCGAAGGTGATGATCTCAAACGTGAGTATCATGGGTACCTCCCGGGAAATTGCCTCCGCTCTGTTTCCGTGACGCCCCTCCAGACCCCTCCTGGAGGGGGGCGGCCGACCGGGCCGCGTCCGTGAACGCCCGGCCGCTGTGCGCCCTTCCTTTTGTGACCAGAGTATAGTATACTGATAATGAAATCAAGTATTTTTCTCTTGCGGGATAGTATGCGGCGGGACGTCATGAAGCTTCGGGTAAAGAGTTACAGCGGCCACAAGGCCGACGAGCGGCCCACGAGCTTCTTTCTGGGAAACAGGGAGCTTTCGGTCGTCGAGGTGGTCGACCGCTACTATGACCCGGACGAGGATATCTTCAAGGTGAAGGCGGACGACGACGGCGTCTACCTCCTCGGGCACGATCGACAGCACGATTCATGGCGGCTGAAGGGATACTACCGGCCGTGAAAAAGGGGCCCGTGGGCCCCGATATTCCTCTCATCGTTGTTTCGAAAGAACGGTGTATCACGCTGCCCGCGTGTCTATTTCTCCTTCTTCTCGTAGGTCCGCTCGAAGTACTCGATCTTGTACTGCGAGCGGGGCAGCGTCTCGGGAGCGATCATGGTGATCACCGGCGTGAAGACGAGCTTCTTTTTGATCGTTTCCCGTATCTCGCCCGCCAGCCCCTCGATCTCGGCCTCTTTCACGTCTTTTCCATACTCCACCTTGATCTCGAGGTTCGTGCCGATGGCCGGCCCCGGCTCGGCGAGCACGATGCGCATCTCGCCTGTCGTGCGCGGGATAAACGATGAGACGACGTCCTTGACGGCGGACGGAAAGACGTTGACCCCCTTGACCTTGAGCATATCGTCCGAGCGCCCGATGACGTAAAAGCGCATCGAAGTCCTTCCGCAGCGGCACTTCTCGAAATAGGCGCGCACCATATCGCGGCAGCGATACCGGATGACGGGCGTAGCCTGCCGCCTCACGGTCGTGTAGACGATCTCCCCCTCGACCCCCTCCTCGAGCGGCTTGGGTGCAAGCGTGATGGGGTCGATGATCTCGGCGATCACCGCACCGGCGCTGCACAGGTGCAGCCCGCACGTGTGGTCGCACTCGCTGGCCAGATCGGCGGCCACGTCGGCCAGCCCGTAGTAGTTGCGCGCGACAATCCCCCAGGTCTCTTCCATCGTGGCCCGGTCCTCCTCGGTCAACGCCTCGCCGGCCATGAATCCCTTGGTGAAGCCGAGGTCCCGGGGCTGTCTGCCGAGGGTGTTTTTTACATAGTCACCCAAGAAGACCGTGGCCGACGGCGTGGCAAAGAGGACCGTCGGTTTAAATTCAAGGATCAGCTCGAAGAGTTTTTCCAGGCCCGCCGTCCCGAGGGGGGCCGGGATGACACAAAAGCCCATCGCCTCGGCCGAGACCGACTCGGACAGCCCCCCCACAAAGAGCGTGAAGTTGGCCGGATTGATGAACGAATCCCCCGGACGGATGCCCCCCGTCCAGGCGTGGCGCGCAAACAGCTCTTTCCAGAGGTCGACGTCGGCGGCCGTCAGCCCGATATAGAGCGGCCGGCCGGTGGTGCCGCTGGTTCCCTGGATCCTGACGAGATCCCCCTTCTCACAGCACCGGTGCCCGCCCAGGCCGCCCAGCTTCTCCTGGGTCTTTCTGAGGTCGTCCTTGGTGGTAAAGGGAAACCGCGCAAGGTCCTCCATCGATCTGAAGTCTTTCGGCGAGACTTTTGCGGCCTCCCATTTTTCCCGGTAGAAGGGCGAGTGCTCGTGGATATAGGCCAGCTCTTCGGCCAGCAGCCGCTGCTCGACGGCCCTGAGCTTCGCGGGCTCCATCGTCTCCATCTCTTCGTTCCAGTACTTCCGTTCTCCCATGTCTTCTCCTGCTGGCGTGAAATCGTTGCCGGGTAACGGCGTTCCCCTACACCTTTGCGTTGATGCCGCGCCTGCGCACGACCGCGAAGTAGTAGATCAGGCCGACGATGGTCAGGCCGAAGAAGAGCGAGGACCCCACTACCCGCGTCTCCGGTTCACCGACGATGATATAGATCGAGAAGAGGAACGCGAGCGCCGCGCCGAATATTGCCAGCACCGCGGTGGTCTTGGGCGCCCTGAGCTTGTAGGGACGCTTCATCTTCGGCTCTTTCTTCCGGAGGATAAGAAACGAGACGCAGACCAGGATATAGGCAAGCAGGATAGCCGCCGAGGCCACGGTAAAGAGGGTAAAGAGAAACTGGAAAAAGGCGCCGAGGACGCCCACGATGGTGAGCACGACAATCCCGAAGGAAGGGGTCCCGAACTTGGGATGGATGTAGGAGAACGCCTTCGGCAGGACACCGTCTTTGGACATCCCGTACATGAGGCGCGACGACCCGATAAGAAAGCCGTTGAGGGTCGTGATGAGCCCCATGAGGCCCGCAAAGATGATGATGTAGAATCCCGCGCCGCCCAGGGTTTTCGTGGCGACGATCTCGATGGGGACCTGAAGCTTGCTTTCGGCGATCACGGTGTAGGGAACGACGCCGGCGGTGACGAAGAAGACCCCGAAGTAAAAGAGGAGGACAAAGACCACTGACAGCGGGATGAGCCAGACCACCTTCTCGATGGGGCTCTTGATTTCCTCGGCGGCCTTCGTGACGATGTCAAACCCCATGAAGGCAAGGATGGCGATCGGCACCATCATGAGCATCCCGCCAATTCCCTTCTCGAAGAAGGGCCCGGTGATGTTGGAGAGCTCGACCTGCGGCAGGCTCCCGAAGATGTAGACGGCCATGCCCAAGAAGAGGAGGATCGTAAATACGAGCTGAACAATGGCCGAGAGCTTGATGCCGATGTAGTTGATGACGCCGAAGAAGAGAGCGGCGATAACACCGACGATGATCATCGCAGTGGGAGGAAACTGGTAGCCCGAAGAGCACCGCCCCCGGCGTCAGCCAGGAGTCGGGCATGAGGGTGCTTGCCACCTTCGAAAAGATGATGACCTCGCCGGGCATCATGGACGAATAGGCGATGATGAGAAACCATCCGGTCACGAAGCTCGCGAAGTTGCCCATCGCCCGCTTGGTGTAGTAATATTCCCCTCCCGCCAGCGGCATGGCCGCGCAGAGCTCCGCGTAACAGCGTCCGATGAGGATGCAGAAGAACGCCGCGATGAACGCCGACAGGACCACCGCGGGACCGGCGTAGGCAAAAAGCGTGTTGGTGAGAGTCGCCCACGCCATCCCCACCATCGCCCCGGTGATGAGGGTAAAGACCGTCACGAGCGTCAAGCCCCGCACCAGAGTTCCTTTCTTCTCGGCCATGATTGCCTCCTTATTGAACGATCTACATGATGACGCGCTCTTGTAGCCGCCGACCGTGCCGCACCCCGGCCGATCCCTCACGAAACTGTTACCCGCCGCGTCCCGTCGCCGATCAGACGTCAATCTTGAGGAGCCGCGCGGCGTTCTTGTAGAGCCACTTCTCTCTGACGTCGGGCTTGAGGGGCAGCGCCCTTACGTCGCTTACCGCCGTATCGAACATCACCAGCGGCCAGGCCGTCGCAAAGAGTATCTTGTCCTGAAGAATGGTGTTGCCGTAGTGAACGCAGCGGTTCCCATCCCGTATTGTGCATTCCCATATACTTTGGGCGGACGCCCGAGATATCCGCGTAGACGTTTTCGTGCCTCCAGAGAAGCGCCACAGCCTCGGTGACCCAGGGCCAGCCGGCGTGTCCGGCGATGATCTTGAGATCTCCATACCTGACCGCCACACGGTCCAGAATCAGCGGCCTGCCGTACTCCATCGGAATGACGTGAGAGAAATTGAGCGAGGTGTGTATCCAGACGGGGATGTCGTGTTCGATGCACTTCTCATAGATCCGAAAGTATTTCTTGTCGTCGGCGAACAGCCCGTGTTCCCACGGGGCGACCATGGCGCCGCAGAGTCCCTCCCGTACCATCCGATCGATCTCCCTGGCCGCCTTTCTTCCCTTGTGAGGGTCGACCCCGATAAAACCCCGAAAACGCTCGGGATATCGATGGACGAGGTCCACGATCAGCTCGTTTTTGATGCGGCGGCCGTAGGTACTCTCCATGTCCTCTCCGTGGAGGACGCAGATCGTCACGCCGGCGGCATCCATCAGGTGAAAGAAACCTTCGATGGTCAGTTTTCCGAGCGCCGCCAGGGCCTCTTCGCTCCCCTTGAAGAGGCGCTTATATCCGGCAAGATGGGCGGGAGGGTCGGTATATCCGGTAAGGATTTCAGGGAGGGGGGGGCTGACGCAGATATCGATTATCATGGTACGGCACCCGAATAGGATTTAATACAATATACTTGAAGGCGAGAGAAGATGTCAAGCTATTAGAGGGAGAGAGCGGATTTTGCCCCTTTGTGCTTTGAGCGGGCCGTCTTGTTGGAGTGACGGCACATCGATCCATGTGACTTCGGGCGCGCGGCCGCGCGCCCGAAGTCCGGGCGGTAATAGGTTTGATTTTAAGGCCGTCGAGTTATCCCTGTTTATCGGACTTTTTGTCCCGGTCCACGGAACATTCATCGGACGAGAGTCAGGTTCTTACCCCGAGTCGGGGAAGGATCCAACGCTGGAGGATAACCCAGGCCGCAATGATCCCCACCAGTATGAATACGTCGTTCATGGCTGTTAGATGCGCGACACGGACATCCGATTCATCTCGGTGACGATATTTTTTCAGCATGCCGATCGCTAAACTGCTTGACATCGGCACGATTTGAAACTAATATATAAAACTTTCTATATATAAATTTAACTTTAGAATGGAGAATCATGAAACTACCACTGAAGACACTGCGTTACGCCGTCGGCGAGACGGCCATCAACGTTATCGAGGCCACCCTCACGCGCGTGCCGCTGGGGCTTATCCATGCCCTGACTGACACTCTCTTTCTTCTGCTTTATCCGATCATCACCCTGATGCCGGCTTTTCGCAGGACGGTCATCAGGAACCTGATGATCGCTTTCGGGAGCGAGCTCCCGCGTCGCGAGATCCGACGCATCGCCCGACGGAGCATGCGAAACCTCTTTCGTATGCCGGGAGATATCCTTTATTACGGATTTCCAAAGAACCTCGACCGTCTGGAGCGGGACGTAACCGTCGCCGGTATCGAACACCTGACCGACGCACTCAAGAAGGGCGGGGGCGTTATAGGACTGGGGGCCCACATGACGGGATTTCTTCTGTTGACCGTCCGCCTGGCGAATTCGGGGCTCCCCTTTATCGTTCCCACCAAGGACCCCCGGAATCGGATGCTCAGGGCCAAACTGCGCGGCTGGCGCGACGTGAGCGGGGTGCGCTCTATCGACGTCGATTCTGCCGACAAAGGCAAACAGGAGATCGCCGAGAGCCTTGCCAAAAACGAGATCGTATACCTGATCGCCGATGAGCGGAAGAAGAGAGACGGGATACTTGCCCCCTTCTTCGGCAAGGAGGCCCTGACCGCCGTCGGCCCCGCCGTCTTTTCCCTCAAGACCGGCGCCCCGATCGTGCCGATCTTTATTGCGAGCAAAGAAGATGGGTTCGTTGTCGATATTCTCCCGCCCCTCAACGGCGCAACGGAGGGACGACACTCGGTCGCGGAGTTGACACTCCTTGCCAATCGGGCTATCGAGGACCATATCCGTGCGTACCCCGACCAGTGGGTCTGGACGCAGCAGCGCTGGCGTCCGTAAGCCGGCATCCGTGACCGGAACGGGACCCCGGGCCGGGCTTCCCGGCCGCCCCCTGGGATCTGATATCACGTTCTCGGAGGGATTTGCGGCGCTCGTGAAGACGGGGGTTGTCACTTCTCGGCATCGGTATTAGTAAACTATAATTTGTAAATGCCCGGAATTGCTTGACGGGGGGGCGTCAAAGACGTACTCTTCATACAAACGATGAATAGGTAGAGCATGAAGTTTTCCCTGAAGAGACTCCGTTACGCGGTGGGCGAGCGAATCCTCAACGGCGCTCACCACACGATTTCGCACCTCCCGCTGGCGATCAACCGGTTCATGATGGATACCCTCTTCTTCGTATCCTATCCGTTCTTCCGCCTCGTTCCCTCGTTTAAGAAAACAGTCCTGAATAACCTCACGACGGCCTTCGGAAAAGAGCTCACTGAAGAGGATATCAGGTGCATCGCACGCAGGTCCATGAGAAACGTCTTCCGCATGCCGGGAGACGTCCTCTACTATTGTTCTCCGCGACGCCACGATCGCCTCAAGCGCGATGTCACGATTTCGGGGATAGAGCATCTCTGGTCCGCGGTCGCGCAGGGAAACGGGGTCATCGGCCTCGGGGCGCACATGACCGGCTTTCTCCTGTTGACGACGCGGCTCGCCCAGGGCAATATCCCTTTCGTTATCCTTACAAAAGACCAGCGCAATACGGCCATCCGCAATAAGCTGACGCATCTCAAGGATCTCAACGGCGTTCGATATATTGACGTGGACTCTCCCGATAAGGGAAAGGGGGAGATCATGCGTTGCCTGGGCAACAACGAGCTTGTCTACCTGATTGCCGACGAGCGAAAGAAACGGGATGGAATGATGGTGCCGTTTTTCGGCAAGGAGGCCCTGACCGCCGTCGGCCCCGCCGTCTTCTCGCTGAAGACCGGCGCCCCGATCGTGCCGATCTTTATCGCGAGTAAAGAAGAAGGGTTCGTTATCGATATCCTGCCCCCCCTCAACGGCAGGGCAGACAAACGCAAGCGGTCGGTCTTCGAGCTGACGTGCCTGGCCAACCGGACCATCGAGAACTATATCAGGAGATACCCGGACCAGTGGGTATGGATGCAGCAGCGCTGGCGCCTGTAAGGCCGCCGAAATCCTTTCCAAAATGGTAACCCCCCGCGTGATATGTCCGGACCGGCTCTGCCGAGAGCGGGGGAAAACCGCACCGATGCGTTTGCCGCCGCGGTGAGCGCCTTTCGCGATCCCACCGTACCGAAAAAAACTTGACGAACAGCCGAGAAGGTACTATTATCCCTTGCATATTGATTTCCTACTAGATTACCATGTCGTCACCCTTCAAGCGATTCCGGTTTGCAGTCGGGGGCATCTTCCTGGACGCCCTTGACGTTATCATCCCGCTTATCCCGATCCGCGTGCTCTACGCGGGACTGGATGTCATGGTATTCCTCTTTTATCCTCTGCTCTGGCTTTTCCCGAAGGCCAGGAGGAACATCTTCACCAATCTCGACATAGTCTTTGGGGATTCCATGAGCAAGCGGGAGAAGCGCGCCGTGGCCCGGCGCGCCATCAGAAATCTCCTGAACATCCCGGTCATCTCGGTCTACTACATCCACCCGAGAAACCTCCCGAAGGTGCTCGACAACATGACGTTCGTGGGGCTGCAACACCTCAAAACGGCGCTGGCGGCAAAAAAGGGGGTCGTCGGCCTGGGCGCGCACATCGGCAACTTCATCCTGCTCAACGTCGCGCTGGCCCAGACCGACCTGCCGTTCATCTCCGTCACCAAGGAGCCGCGCGAAAAGCCCCTCAAGATCCGCTACCAACGCTGGAAAACGGCCTGCGGCCTCACCTGGATCGATGCCGACAACGGAGCCGCCGCCACCAAGGGGATCCTCCGGGCGTTACGGGACAACCACATCGTCCACCTGATCGCCGACGAGCGAAAGAAGCGGGACGGGATCATCGTCCCGTTCTTCGGGAGGCCCTCCCTGACCGCGGCGGGGCCCGCGGTCCTGTCGTTGCGCACCGGGTCCCCGATCATCCCTATTTTTATCTATGAGCATGCCCGATACAAATATACGATCGAGATATCTCGTCCGCTGGCGATGGAACCGACCGGCGATCACCAGCGCGATATCTACCTCCTCACCGAAAAGGCCAACGAGGCCATCGCGGATGTCATCCGAAACCACCCCGATCAATGGGCGTGGACGAACCCTCGCTGGAAACTGTAGCTTTTGACCATCACCGACTGTTTCCACCGTCTCTCATGAAGGAAATTCTCAAGAAGATCGGCTATCACCTCGGCTCGTCACTGTTGTCTGTGACCGAGTTCGTTTTCCCGAGGGTCCCGCTGCCGGTTCTCTCGTTGTTCTTTGATTTCCTTTTTCTCCTTTCCTGCCCGGTGCTCCTCTTTGAGCCGACGTTTCGCAAGGTTGTGCTGCCCAACCTCGACACCGCTTTCGGCGACACCCTCACCGCCTGCCAGAAACGACGGATCGGGGCACGGACGATGAGGCGGCTCCTCAAGATGATCCCTTTTTGCCTCCACTACGCCCACCCGAGAAATCAGCATAAGATGCTGCGGGACGTGCGCTTCGTGGGCCTCGAACATATACACGAGGCACTCAAAGCCGGCCGGGGGGTCATTATGCTTCAGGCCCACTTCGGCAACTTCATCCTCATGACGCTGGCCTTCGCGAGGATGGGTCTTCCCTATATCGTCGTCACCAAGGAGCCGCGAAGCGCCGTCCTCAGGGACAGGTATGCGAAGTGGAAACGCCTTTCGTCCGTCCGGTGGATCGATGCAGATACGCGGGCCCGGGCGACAAAGGAAATCATGCGCGGGCTTTCCACCAACAGCATCGTGGCGCTGGTGGCCGACGAGCGGAAGAAATACGACGGCATCCCGGTCCCGTTTTTCGGGAAAGATGCCCTGACTGCCCCCGGACCGGCGGTACTGGCCCTCAGGATGGGGGCGCCGATCATACCCTCATTTATCATCGATCACCGCTCCAATCGCTACACGGTCGAGATCCTCCCTCCCCTGCCCGTCACAAGGACCGGGGACCAGCGGGCCGATATCTACCGTCTCACGATCCAGACCAACCGGGTAATCGAGGACTATATCCGCCGATACCCGGACCTCTGGGCGTGGACAAATAAGCGCTGGAAGTGACACTCGTGCGGGAAAGTCACCCGCATATTCACATGAGGGATAGCCGATGAACAAGGTGAACCTCGCCGAAAAATTTTCGCTCTTTGAGGATCTCTGGAGCCCGCGGATCGCGGGAGAGGTGGGGGATTACTGGGTGAAGCTGGCCAAGTTAAAGGGCCGGTTCGTCTGGCACACGCACGAAAAGGAGGATGAGCTCTTTCTTGTCGTGCGGGGCAGCCTCACGATCAGGCTCTCCGACGAAGACGTCCGGCTTTCTGCGGGGGAGTTCTTCATCGTGCCCCACGGCATCGAGCATATGCCGGTGGCCGATGAGGAGGTCCACGTGATGCTCTTCGAGCCCAAGACCACCGTCAACACCGGGGACGTGTCCAATGAGCGGACGAAGACCGAGTGCGCTGGGTATGAATTCGTCCCCGTGGTGGGCGACAGCGCGACGCAATCCCCGGCAACGCCGATCGGCGATTCCGACCCGACCACGTGCGGCCCGGTTGATGAGAGACGGGAGGGATATGTCGTGAAGGCACTCACTTTTCTTCTATCATCGTTGGCGGGCGTGTTGTTGGCGACCGCCGCTTTCCCGGCGGCGGCGTCCGACACATCTCCCGCCCACGTCTCGCCCCCGTTCATCGTTGAGCCGATCTACCGGACGATAGGCCCGTTCTCAGAGGGGCTGGCGCTGGCCGCGGACGGGGATAAAATCGGCTATATCGACACGGCGGGAAAGGTCGTTATCGAAGCGGCGTTTGACGGGGCCGGGACCTTCTCGGACGGCCTGGCGGTGGTCAATATCGGCGGAGATCATTGCTTCATCGACAGGACGGGGGCCGTCGTCATCAGCACCCCGTACGACTGGCTGGAGCCTTTCGCCGAAGACCGGGCGCTATTCCGGGACGGTGATGCCTACGGCTTCATCGACCGGCGCGGCAATGTCGTCGTCCAGGCCCTCTACGACAAGGCGCTCCCCTTTTCCGAGGGGTTGTCAGCGGTTATGGTCGGTGAGCGATGGGGCTATATCGACCGGGAGGGGGCCGTCGTCATCGAGCCCCGGTATGAGGAGGCGCGGCCCTTCCTCGGAGGATTGGCCGAGGTAAAGGTAGGCGGGAAATGGGGGGTGATCGGAAAGCCGCCGAGGTAACCGCCCGGCCGCTGCTTTCCCGTTCGCCGCCTCAGCACATCTCCAGGGCGAGGGTAACTTCCTGCCTGACGATTCCCCGGGCGCCGGGCGCCAGCCGCGCAAGCGCCGCCCGGGCGTCTTTCCCCCCGATCCTCCCCATCGCCCAGGCACACATACCCCGCACGCGCTCATCCTGGTTTTCCTCGAAGGCCGTCGAAAGGTCGGGCAGGTACCGCCCGTCCAGGCTGTTTCCCATGGCCCGCGCCGCGTTCATCTTCCACCGCCAGGTCTCACCCGTGGGCATATAGAACATGTGCGGCCATATTGTGCCCTGATAGTAGGCCAGATCCATCGAAAGGATCCGGGCAAGGTCAAAGTCGGCGGCCTTTTGTGCGGCGCGCTCGTTGGGAGGCAGATCCTGGGCAAGCCAGGCGCGGTTACGCGGGCAGACGTTCTGGCACACGTCGCAGCCGTAGACCCAGGTTCCCATCGGCTCGCGGAGCTCCCGCGGAGTCAGGCCCTCTCCGTAATAGGAAAGGTAGGAGATGCACCGCCGCGGGTTCATTCGCTGGGGCGCCGTGATGGCCCGGGTGGGGCAGGCCGCCATGCAGGCGTTCCGGCACCAGTCGGGGCAGCCGAGCCCGTAGGTGGGCTCCCCCGGCGCAAAGGGGCGGTTGGTGACCACGCCGATGGGCAGCACCCATGAGCTTTTGCGGGCGACTCTGTTGGAGTAGAAGAAACAGTTCTTGCCGAAGTTGCCCATCCCGGCCCGCGCCGCGGCCAGGCGCTGGGAGAGATTGAACGGCACCTTTGACTCGATCCCATCGTCCCGAAGCCACCCCCTGAACGCCTTGATGCGCCTGGACAGCCCGTCCTTCGTCATCCGGTCATCGTCCTGGTAACAGCGGCCGAACTTCCCCTCCAGCGCGCGGGGGAAGGACTCCCTAAAGTAGTTCTCCATGAGCACGATGATCGACTTGGCGTCGGCAAGCGAGCCCTTCGGGTCGATGCCTCCCACCAGGTCCAGGCCGCGCTCGATAAGGGGTGCGTAGTCGTCCTTCCGTTCGCACAGGACGTCGCGCTGGAACTCGAAAGGCTCGGCGGTTGTGAAGCCGACGTCCTCAAACCCGAGCTCGTGCGCCTTTTGGATCACCTCTTTTTCCGATATCACCGTCAATCCTCTATCAATTCTCTCTCGGTTTTCCGTTGCCGAACCATCCCGAACGCCCCGTCAGCGCTCCTTGGAGATCATCTTGACGACCTTGCGCGCCGAGAGGAGCTGCGTTGTGACGCCCGCCCCCGACTCGCTTTGGCTTCCGATGAACCAGAGCCCCCGGTAGGGGGTCCGGTGAGGCGCGCCGGATTTTCCCATGATCGGGCAGAACCCCCCGAACGAGTGATGATCCGGGGTATGGGCGATCCGCTTGAAGTCGTCGGGTGTGAGCGTCAGCATCACCTTCGTGTGCCGGCGCAGTCCGGGGATGATTCGCTCCGCCTCGACAAGGAGCTTCTCGGCCATCTCCGCCCGCCGGGAGCCCCAGCCCCCTTCGAGCTTGTTGGGTGCTACGGTATATATCGTTACCGAGTGCGTCCCCTCGGGCGCCATCGTGTCCGAATGCATCGAGTTGATGAATATGAGAAAGCCGTCCTTCCCCTCATGAAAATGGCTCTCCCTGAGCTCCCGTACGGCCCCGTCTATGTCGTACGTGTTGTAGTAGTATACAAGCGACCTGTCCTGATGCCGGGCCGGGTCGGCCGTCAGCCCCAGCTGCACCATGAAGACGGACTCCATGAGCGGGATATCGTCGATCCTCGCGGCAAATTCCGCGGGGAGCCGGTCCCGTCCGATCAGCGAAAAGAAGCACTCCCGGGCGCCGCCCGAAGCCAGCACGAGGTCGGCTTGGACGATCCGCTTGTCGGCAAGCTCGACGCCCCGCACGCGGTCGCCTTCGGTGATGATCTTCTTTACCGGGCTCCTCGTGAAAACAATCCCCCCCATCTCGTCGATGCGCTCCGCGATGGGGCCGGAGAGATTGCTGACCCCCCCCAGGACAAACGAGGAGGAAATGCGGGGGGCCAGACCCGCGACCCGAGTGCCGGGGATACGGGAGTCCGTGAAGCATTCCATGTTGAAATAGGGGATCCCCAGTCCGATGAACTCCGAGGGCAAGACAACCAGGTCGGCGAGGATCGCCGTGAAAAAGGCGATAAGCTTCGGATCCGAAAAGAACTGTCCCATGAGGCGATCGGCCGTCCACTTCTCGTATTTCTTGATGGGAAGGAACTTCATGAGCATGGCGAGCTTGAGCATGAGCGACGCGGGGCCGTCGGTTACCGCTGACTTCCTGTCCAGGGCCACCAGGTCCGTGACCCTGTCGAGGAGCCGATAAAACCGATTGATGCCGGACGCCTGGTCCGGAAAGATCTCTATCAGCCGCTCCCTGCGCCAGTAGGGCCCGGAATATATCGGCGGCCGAAAGACCCGAAAGTCGGGAAACGAAACGCTCCGGTCCCCGGGGACAAGCCCCACCCGATCGGCGCACCCGAGCTCCCTCAACACCACTCCGCCGGCCTCCCTCGGGGCGAGCCCCTCTATCACGAGAGGGCCGATGTCCCATGAGAACCCCCCCTTTGATATCGTGCGGGTTACCCCCCCGACGACTTCGCTCTGCTCATAGACCTCGACGGAACACCCCCCCTTCGCCAGATAGGCCGCGCACGTGAGACCCGCCATGCCGGCACCAATCACGACCGCCTTTGTCATGATGACTCCTCGTCATTGAATGGCATACGAAAATAGTTCCTCTGGAATGGAAACGTATGGTACGAAGCTGGGCCCGCTGTCCAGCGTCCGGGACCGCGCCCGTCATCCGCCATCATCCGGTATCCCCCCTTCGTTACCTACCGGGGTTTGTTCTCGACGTAGACGACCCACCGGTCCACGAAGTCATCAAGGGAAAGCAGGAGGGTGGCCTGGATCGCCTGGTAGATGGTCTTGCCGTCCTTGAGCCCCCCGAGGATTGCCCTGGCCGAGCTCATCCCGTACTTGTCGATGAGGAAATCGGTGGCCGAGAGGCTCATCATGTAGGCCGCGTACGCGCTTTCGGGCGCCATATTGGTAAAGCTCTCGGAGAGGCTACCCAACGGGATCTTCTTTCCCCTCAACTTCACGTACTCCAGCACGACCGCGTCCGCCTCGGCGACGGGCGTCCCTTCCATCGATTGGGCGAGCCCCTCGTTGAGCCACGCGGGGCAGTCCTGCCCGGCGAGGTCGAAGACAACCGCGTGGGTGTATTCGTGGACCACCATCTTCCTGAGCAGATCCGTGGAGTCGGCCGCCCCCTTGACCGGTATCCTGATCTTCCCGTCGAAGATCGCGCCCGCCCAGCCCGGCGAGTCTGTGGCGGCCTTGAACTCCTCGTCGGTATAGAGAATCACGGTAATCTTATGATCCGGGTAATATCCCAGCTTTTCACCGACGGTCGAGTAGGCGTCTTCGAGAATGGGGAGCAGAAAGTCTCCGACAAGGTTCTTATTACTGCCGGAATACTTGACGACAAAATGCCCCGTCTCCTGGGTATCGAGGGTGCTCTCAACGGGGTTTTCTCGCTTGATCTTCTCGATGAAATATTTGGCCGTCTCATCGGTGGGATGGGCCTGGGCGTACTCGGTCAGCTTCACGAGCGCCAGATCGAGCTTTTCCTGATAATAGTAGACGATCCCCAGGTTGAGGGCGGCTTCGTCGGCCTTGGGGTTGATCTCGAGGGCCTTGAGGTAATATTTCTCGGCTGAGCCAAGGTCGTTTTTTTCCCCGGCGATGTAGCCGAGGCCCTCGTAGGCCTGATATTCTTCGGAGTAGGTGAGAGAGTCGGTGAGGTTTTTCTCGGCCCCGGCCAGATCTTTGCTGTTCATTGCCTCCAGTCCAAGGGCCAGATAGCAGAGGGCCACGTTCTTGTTGAGGTGCTCATCGGCAGGATCTTTTTTCCTGGCCTCGAGAAATCTGTCGAGCGCCTCGGCATAGAGCCCCCGCTGAAAAAGGGAGAGCCCCTCGGCGGACGAAGGATCCTGTGCGGTGGGGGCCGGCTCCGGGATGACGATCGCAGGGGCTTGCCCGCCCCCGATGCCGGCGGGGGGCTGATCTGTCCCATTCGGGGCGGGAAGGGGAGACTCGGGTGTCGGGCGGTCAACCGCAGGCCCCTCGTTTTTCTTCTGCTTCTCGTAGAAACTCTCATAATATCGCGGGAGAATCAGGAAGAGGACGACAAAGAGGATGACGGTTATGGCCCCGAGGATGAATTTAGCGCTCACCGTACTCTTTTTCGTCTCGGCCTCGAGGCGCTCCACCGACTTCGGTATCGTGAGCGGCCTGCCCTCGGCATAGGAGCGCTTTAACGGCTTTTGAAGCTCCTCGATGAGCCGGGCCTTCTGGCTGTCATCCTCGATGATGGGCACAAACCGAACACGGGCGCCGATACGAGAAAGCGTTTCCTCGAGCTGGCGAGCCTTATTTTCATCGACCCGCTTTGCGATGACAAGGGGAAGCGACTCCAGGCGCTTGATCACATCGGCAAGAGCCGCGTTGGGCGTGTGAGCGGCAAGGAATTTTGCGGTTTCTTTCTTGGCGGTGTAGCTGGAAAAGGACGAGAGGATGACCTTATAGGAAAATGCCCCAAGGTTCCTGGGAAAGAAGTTCTTGCATTTCGTACACCGGGGGGAGCCGTCCGGAATATTGGCGCCGCAGAGATTGCAGAACATCGCCTACTCTTTGGTGAAGATATAGATTATTTCTCCCTCCCGCGCCATTCCCATTTGAGTTCTGATGAGCTGTTCCTGATATTCCGGCCGCTCCAGTCGCTTCAGTTCTTCGGTGAGGTCCTTATTTTCCTTCGTGAGGCGGCCTATCTCCTCCGTCAGCTTATTCTTTTTTGCGCTCAGGGTTATGAGGGCGAAGACCCCGCGTTTCCCGAATGCCGCGAACGAAAGCACTGCCAGCGAAACGACGAGAGACGCGATAATGAGTATACGTCTTGTCTTCATGTAGACCTATATGATATTATGGCACTATGATATACCAGTCGGCCGGCGTAAGTCAAGGCTTAAAAGTCGACCCCACGGGTTCGGAAAGTCCGCGCGCCGGAGCGCCGTGATCCGCCGGTGCCTTGGGTTATCGTGCGTTAGTCCTTACTTTTTCCGCCCTGCCCGTATCGTGGGTCATAATAGACGTCTTCAATGATTTTGCGAGGTCTTGCCATGAAGGACGAAGGAATTCTCGGATTAAAAAGGGTGCTGGGCCTGCCCGAGGTGGTGGCCATCGAGGTGGGTCAGACGATCGGCGCCGGCGTCTTTGCCATGACCGGGATCGCGATCGGCATCTGCGGGGCGGCCCTGCCCATCGCGTACGTGCTGGCGGTGATTCCGGTGGCCTTTTTCATGCTGCCGGTCGCACTCCTCGGTTCCGCGATCCCGACCGTGGGAGGAAACTATACCTACCCCTCCCGCCTCTTCTCGCCCGCGGCGGCATTCATGGGTCTGTGGATCTACGCCATCGGGGCGTTTCTGGGCTTCTTCCCCCTCTACGCCGTGACGCTCGTCGAGTACCTGAAGCACTTCTTCCCGGGCATCAACGTGCCCCTCTTCTCGGCGCTCGTCCTCACGTTTTTTTATGTCGTGAACATCTTCGGGGTCAGGTTTGCCGCGCAGGTTCAGGGAATAATGGTCCTGGTGATGATCGGGGCCCTCATCATGTATACGACCCTCGGGTTTTCCCATATCGAGGTCTCCAACTTCTCGGTTATCGCCCCCATGGGAACGCTCTCGATCGTCTCCGCGGCGGCGCTCCTTACTTTCCCGTATATGGGCGCAAACGCCATCATCGAGCTGGGCGGAGAGATCAAGAAACCCGAGCGGACGATCCCGATCTCGTTTCTTATATCCATCCCGCTGGTGGCCGTCATCTATATCGCCATGAGTTTTGTGGCCGTCGGCGTGACGGGGTGGGAGGCCTGCGCGAATAAATCGCTTATCGAGTCGGCCCGGGTATTTCTCTCCACGCCGACCCTCAATTTCTTCATCATCGGCGGGGCGATCCTGGCTATCTCCACGACCCTTAACGCCACCTTCATGTGGGGAACGAAGTCCTTGATGATCGTCGGCAAAGACGGATTGTTGCCCCAGGCCCTCACACGGGTCAATCCCCGTTTTGGGACGCCGGTTAGAATGCTGACGGTTATCTGGGCACTGTCGGTCATCGCGGTGGTTTCGGGCATTCCGATCAAGTCATTTGCCATCTACGCGTCAATCGGGGGGCTGGTGATCTTCGTGCCGGTGATGATCGCCTCGGTGATGCTCAAGAAGAAAATGCCGGCGGCCTGGAAGGCCAGCAAGTTCAAGGTCTCAAGAGGGGTGCTGATCGCGTGCGTCGTCGTGGGGATCCTCTTCTTTGCCGTGGCAACGGCGGCCCTCTTCATGGAGCTCTGGAACTCGGACCGGCTCATGTTCTGGTTCTTCTTTGTACTGGTCGCGCTGGGGATCGGCTACTACCTCATGATGAAAAAGAGGCACGGCGGACTGCGGGCCGACTCGGGCGCGACGCCTTTGGAGATGCCGAAGTAGCCCGGTCTCGATAGCCGTGCGGTCGCGTCGCGGAGGGGGCTGAGGATAGTATGCGCGCGTTCGGCAAGGGGTATACGGGATGAACGGAGATATTCTCTATCGCGTCATGCGGCCGGGTGAAGAGGCCGAGATCAATGACCTGATCGTCCCGGTTTTCAGTGAGTTCATCGGGTGTCATTACCCTCCCGAAGGGGTACGGGAATTTCTCCGCTATGTGGCGCCCGCCTCGTTCAGGGAGCGCTTTCTGTCAAATCACTTCACGCTGGTGGCGACCAAAAACGACCGGATCGTGGGGATGATAGAGGTGCGCGACGACAGCCACGTCTGCCTTTTCTTCGTCGACAAGCGGCTGCACGGGCAGGGGATCGGCAGGGGGTTGCTGGAGAGGGCGGTCCGGATGTGCCGGGAGAACCGCCCCGGCCTTGAGGTTATCGACGTCAACTCGTCCCCCAATTCCGTCGCTGTTTACGAACGGCTGGGTTTTTTGCAGGTCCAACCGGAAAAGACGATACACGGTATCACCTTTGTCGGGATGGTCATGGAGATCCAGAGAGGTCCCGTTGAAGCGTAGCCGGGCCGCATCACGTCTCGTCTGTGCACCGGCGCCGGCCGATATCGCCGAAGGGGTCGGGAGTAGGCAACATATGGAGGGGGTCGCGAGATAGGGCGGCACGGATGCCGATCGGTTATTTATAAGCTCGATCGATCGATTTCACGGACCGTTCATTGGCCTCTTGAGTCCGGTGAAGAGGTAAAAAAGGAGGAGCCATGGAAGAGCACTACCGGGACAAGCTGGGGTCTCTTCTCGATGTGCTGGGTCTTGCCGAAGAGCCGATGGGCGTCTACTATACGGACAGTGAGCCGTCCGACGGGATCGCGCCGATCTCGCAGCAGCCGATAAGCCGTCTGGCCGAGGAAAAAGGAGAGATAGACTGGAAAACGCTCTTCACCAATTTCTCGTGCGTCCTCGGTATCGTGTGGCGGGCCAGGAGGAAAGGCACCGCCGCGTATTTCGACCGGGAGCGCTTCGGCTGCCCGGGGGCCGCGTTCTACCTTGGCTTCATGAAGCCGTATCTCATGATGCATCCCGACTTCATATCCGTGGGCGAGCGCTACGTAGAGTCTCGCGACGCGGCCCGGGATTTTTTCGAGCGGATTGATCCGTGCCCTGCCCCGGCCCGGTTCTGCGTGATAAAACCGATCAGCCAATTTCTCGAAAATGAACAGCCGCTCGTCGTGATCTTCTTCGCCAGGCCCGAGGTCCTTTCCGGCCTCTTCAGCCTGGCGGCCTTTCTTTATCGGGGTAACGATGCGGTCCGCGCCCCCTTCGGGCCGGGATGCGCGGGAATCGTCGCCTGGCCCCTCAGGCTCATCGAGGAAGAAAAGGAGTACGCGATCATCGGGAGCTTCGATCCGTCGTGCAGGAAATTCCTCAAGACGGATGAGCTGACGTTCGCCGTGCCCTTTTCAATGTATACGAAGATGCTCGACCGCTTTACGGAATCCTTTTTGGCGCTGGAAACCTGGAAGACCACCAGAAAGAAGATAGAGCTGAGCAAGAAAGCGTGGAAAGAGAAGGAGTGACGCGGGAGCTTCCGGTGGCTGGGCGCCAACGCCGTTGGTGCATCCGCGTCATTGCCGAGAGGCAAGAGCTACCGGAACAGTGGACTGCCCAACCGCCGTCATTCTACCCCGGCTTTTTAGGACACGGGATCACATCAGGTGCCGAACTTGATCCGAATGATGTCGCCGTCGCAGACGACGTAGTCCTTCCCCTCGACGTGGACCTTCCCCTCTTCCCGGACCTTTTGCTCCGAGCCGACCCGTACGAGGTCTGTGAATTTTATCACCTCGGCCCGGATGAATCCCCGCTCCATATCGGTGTGGATCTTCCCGGCCGCGGCGGGCGCTGTGGTCCCCTCGGGAATCGACCAGGCCCGCAGCTCCGTGCCCACCGCCGTGTAGAAGGTCACCAGGTTTAACAGGCGATAGCCCGCCCGGATCACCTGGGAGAGCCCCGTCTCGGAAAGCCCCAGCTCCTTGAGAAACTCGGCCCGCTCGGCCTCTTCCAGGTCAACGAGCTCGGACTCGATCTTTCCCGAGATCATGACCATATCCGCGTTGCGCTCCTTCGCGACGGCCTCGACCTCCTGGGAGTGGCGGTTTCCGTAGGGGATGCTTTTTTCGTCGATGTTGGCGATGAAAAGAAGAGGCTTTGCCGTGAGGAGCCCCATCTCCGCGAAGATAGGCTCGTCCTCGGGACGGGCGGCATAGTCCCGGGCCGGCTTTCCGGCCGAAAGCAGCTCGTTGACGGGCTCCATGACGCCGAGCGCGTGCCGCGCCTCCTTGTCGCCGCCCTGCGCCGTCTTGGACTGCTTGGCGATGCGCCGGGAAACGGTATCGAGGTCGGCCAGGAGAAGCTCCGTATCGATGATCTCGACGTCGCGCCGGGGATCGACCGCCCCCTCGACGTGGGCGACGTTCTCGTCCTCGAAACACCGGACCACGTGGGCCAGGGCCGTGAGGTTTCGGATATGGCCCAGGAACTGGTTCCCAAGCCCCTCGCCCTTTGACGCCCCCCTTACGAGCCCCGCCACGTCCACGAACTCCACCACCGTCGGGGTCACCTTCTGGTGGCCCGTGATCTCGGCGATCTTTGCGAGGCGCTCGTCGGGGACCGTAACCACGCCGGTGTTGGGCTCGATGGTGGTGAATGGATAGCCCGCCACCGCCGCCCCGGCCCTGGTCAGGGCGTTGAAGATCGTGGATTTTCCCGCGTTGGGAAGGCCGATGATACCGACCTCAAGAGACATCGATAACACCCAAAGTGAAGTTTCGGTTCGCGTCCTGACACACAACGAGGGGACGGAGAAGGCCGACGAGCTCCAAAACGCACGGCACCGCCTATGGAGAGAAGCACAATCCTCCTTCCCCCCCCTTCACTACCGGGGCCCCCAAAAATGCCCGCATTTTTGGGGTGGTCTACACCCAGTTCACCAGCCGCTTGCCGGCCTTGATAACCGAGTTGTAGATAAACAGCGACGCGTCACGCGGGTCAAGCAATGGGCTCGACATGCCGAAGGTGAACGGGAGCATCAGGAAGAGCTGCTTCGTGCCGAGGGGGCAGCCCTTGACCCGTACGATCTTTCCGGCCTCGAGCTTTCCCTCCACCCGCGTGCAGTCTCCGAGCATAAGGACGGGCTCGTTCGGATGGATGACGTCCCCCTTGTAGACGCCCATGACGATGCCGCCGGACCTGGCGTTCTTTACCGAGCCTGGCCTGCGGGCATCGATGGTCCCAAGGGCCCCCTTGAGGGCCGCCAGGCAGCCGCCGTAGCACTCCCGTCCCCGGTCGGGGTCGACTCCGGTGTAGAACCTCATGCGGGTATCGACCTTCTGGATGTCCTGGTATTCACTGACGATGTGCCGGGTCTTTTTCGCAAGCTCTTCTATCGTCACGTCCCCGGTCACCTCGATGTCCTTATCGGCAATGGAGCCGTAGCCGCGCTCGGAGGCCATGACCAGGTGTATCACGTCGGTCGGCTTGAAGTTAAGGAGCTTTGCCGCGACGGCGTCGGCAGCCAGCGGATCGTCGGCCACCAGAATGACCCCGAGGTCAAAGGGCTTGGGGGCCGACTCATAGCCATGCGTGATCTTAATGGCATCCGAGATCACCACGTCCGGGAAACCCACCTCCAGGAGGTCGACGATCTTTTCATTGAGCCGGTCGTCGTGAAACATCATCCGCTCCTTGTGGGTGAGGATGCCGATGTTGAGTTTGAGGGCGTTGGTGACCGTGCAGCAGATGTGGTATTTCAGCTTGGGCATCCAGACCTTGAAGTCGGCCTCGGCCAGGGCCTTCGAAGCGATCATCGACTTATGCCACATCCCCTTCTTGAGGGGGACGGTGACCTGGGCCTCCTCGTTGAAGTCGATAAGCCTGACCTTCTTTTCCTTGGCGAGGTCAAAGTACCCCGCCTCCTTGAGGAAGAGGCGCGAGGGTATGCCGTACCCACTCGACTCGCCGACCGTGATGTCGGAGACCCCGTATCCCCTGAGCACGTCGATAGCCGCCCCGACGACCGTGGGGTGGGTATAAGAGTCGAAGATATAGTTCTTGTTTGCGGAGACGACGTTCGGCTTGATGAGGACCTTCCCCTTCGGTTTCTTTCCGAGGTCGGCCAGCGACTCTTTGATGATCGAGCTGATACGGTCCGGGTCGTATGTTGCGCATTTTCTCAGGATTACCTTTTTCTTGATGCTCATAACCTGACTCCTTAGACAAGATTGGCCATATGATACCAAATAGTGTAGTACGGGTCAATGACAGAGCGTCTTTTCGCTGAAAATATATTACCGGCGGTCGCGAGACGGGCACCTTGCTATTTCACGGCCTGTCGCGTATAATTTATACCAGTATCGAAGGAAATAGGACACGAGACGGAGTAGTATCGCATGGAAGTAACGATAAATAAGAGTAAGATCGTCCTCGTCCAGGGCGATATAACCACCCAGACCACTCAGGCCATCGTAAACGCCGCCAATAGCCGGCTCATGGGCGGGGGCGGGGTTGACGGGGCCATCCACGCCGCCGGCGGCCCCGCGATCATGGAAGAATGCCGAAAGATCGGCGGGTGCCCCACGGGGGAGGCCGTCATCACCACCGGCGGCAGGCTCAAAGCAAAATACGTCATACACACCGTCGGGCCGATCTACCGGGGGGGAACCCACGGCGAGGAGAAGCTGTTGGCCTCGGCATATCGCAGGAGCCTCGAGGTCGCCTCCGAAAAGGGGATAAAGACCATCTCTTTTCCGTCCATCAGCACCGGGGCCTACGGCTACCCGATCAGGGAGGCCGCACGGATCGCCCTCAGGACGACCATCGACTACCTCACCGACCACGCCCAGATCGAGATGGTCCGCTTCGTGCTCTTCGGCGCCGTGGATCTCGAGGTCTACGAGGCGGCCTTGAAGGACCTGACGAAATGAGATTTCAGCCTGACCGCTGCGACCGCTGCGGCTTGTGCCTCGTGGGATGCCCCGAGCTCTCGATGGAACAGACCGCCGCCCGTCTTGCCATAACCGAGCTGATCGAGGGCGGTCGCGGCAAAGGGGCGCGGGCGGTTCTCTCGAAGTGCTCCTCGTGCTTTACCTGCAACACCATCTGCCCGACCGGGGCGGACCCCTATTACCTGGTCCTGGCGCGCTGGGGGGAGCTCTACGCCGACCGCGGCGCGCCGCCCATCTACCGATTTGTCTGCCCCAATCAGACCGACAACATCTGGAGCAACCTGTCGAGCCTCGCCTCCGAGGAGGAGAAGGCCCTCTTCCGGCGCTGGCACGACAACCTGAAACATCCTTCAAAGCGGCAGCTCGTGCTGGGCAATTACGCCCACCTCTTTCCCCACATAGCCGATTCGCCGCTGTTTGCCGATTTCGCGATCACCGATCCGGTCGGCCACTGGGAGTGCGGAGCGTATCTGACCCAGGCGGGATACCTTTCGGAGGTGGAGGCGATCGCGCGCATGGTGAGGGACGATCTTGAGGGGCAGGCCGGCCGGGAGATCTTCTTCCTCACCGATTCGGTCTTCCTGCTCCTTTCGCGCCTTCTGCCCGAGCATTTCGGGATCAGTTATGCGCCCCGTGTCAAATCATTCACGATGTGGCTTGCCCGGTCGCTGGCGGAAGGCCGGATCGCCCTGAAAGAGCCGGTGAACATGACGTTGGCCATCCACGACAACTGCTACGCCAAAGCCTGGGGGGACCCGTTGTACGACGCGGCGCGGGAGGTCCTGACGAGGACCGGGGCGCGTGTCGTGGAGCTGCCGCATAACAGGGACGGCTCGTACTGCTGCGGTTTCGGCCGGGGCGCGGCCGATATTCCGAAGCACGCCGTGCCGTTTGAGATCATGAAGGGCGCGCTGCGAAAGATCAGGGAGGCCCAGGAGGCCGGGGCCGAAGGGCTGGTCACCTACTGCACCGGATGCATGTACCTCTTGTGGGCGGCGCGCGAATTGGGCGCAAGCTCCATCGGGATATATCACCTGGTCGAGCCGGTCACGATGGCAATGGGGGCCTATCGGTACGGGGACTTCACGCGCCAGCGGGAGCGCGCCTGGGATATCATCGCCCTCATCACCCTCGCGTACACCAAGAGCCTCTTTCAGCGGCGTTTTGCCATCGGCGAGCCCGCGGACATCCGTTACCGGCCGGATGAAGTGCCTCGAAACGCCGTCCTGAAGACCATCCGCCGGCTTCTCTCGAGCAGGGCCACCCGGGGCGCCTATGGCGCGTTCTTTCGGACAGGCGTCAAGCTGCTGACGTAACAGTAATCGCTGTGGGCCGCTCATCGCTGCTCCCGGGACAGTCAGCAGTTCGGAGGGGACATGCGTAGATTAAAAGTCTTGTTTTTCAACGGCACCGGCGGTAGAATTCAGTCCCATTGCATGAACAACTAACAGGAGGCGGCCGGAAACGGTGGCCTTTTTTTCCGCCTGGTTCGTGTGGTGGTTTTTTTGACTGATCTCGATATGGACATGAGCCAGCAGAAGCCGGCCTTCGCGAAACGGGCCAAGACCCTCATCATCGGGGGCGCCCGCAATCCCGAGGATACGCGTCTCCGCCATGAGCTCTCATTGATCGCCTTTTTCGCCCAAGTCGGGCCGGGCGCCGACGGCCGTTATCTCTCTTGACGCGGTTCAGGGAGTTCTATCATCCATGTTCGGTATTCGACACAGACTATCGCTCGGCTTTATCGGCCTCCTGCTGATTATGATGATCATCGGCCTGAAGAGCGTGCAGCAGATCGGCGAGCTTGGACAGGGGATCGGCGTGATCCTCAGGGAGAACTACCGCAGCGTAGTCGCCTGTCAGGAGATGAAAAAGGCGCTTGAGCGGATTGACAGCGGCGTTCTCACCACACTGCTCGGCTATGAACAGGAGGGAGATAAAGAAATAGCGGGAGGTATCGCTATCTTTGAGAAAGAGCTCGACTTTGAGAAGAACAACGTAACCCTGCCGGGGGAGGGCGAACAGGTTGGTAATCTTGAGAAGTTGTACGACAGGTATATGGAGTCGCTAAAGGCAGTCAGGAATCCCGCGATATCCGCAACCAAGAGGCGCGATACCTACTTCACGGAGCTCTATCCTCTCTTCAAGGCGACCGTCACGTCGCTCGATGAAATCATACAGCTGAATCAGGAGAACATGATATACGAAAAAACACTGGCGCAAAGAAAGGCCGATGAGGCACGGCGGCAAATGTATTTCTATCTTTTCGCGGGAGCGGTCGTTGCCTGTCTCTGGATGTTCTTCACCCGGCGCTGGATCCTCGAGCCGATCAACCAGATGATCGCCGTGACCGATGATATCCGCAGAGGTAACCTCGATCTCGTTGTGCAGAGCGATTCGCACGACGAGATCGGGCGTCTCTCCGATGCCTTTAACAGCATGACCGCCAGTCTCCGTGAATTCAGACAGACCGATCGCGCAAAGCTCCTTCGAATACAGCGCTCCGCGCACGAGGCCTTCAATAACCTCAGCGAGGCGATATCCGTGGTTAACCTGCAGGGGGTCGTAGAGCTTTCGAGCCCGGCAGCGCAGGAAGTCTTCGGGCTCAGACCGGACGTGCTCATACGGGATCTCCCTTTCGCGTGGATAACCGAGATCTTTGAGGAGGCGACGAAAACGGGCCGTCGGACCGAGCCGTCCGAGGGCCGGGCAATAGTCGCTCACTTCGTGAAAGGCGAACAACGATATTTCCGCCCCCTGGCAGTCCCCATCCTCACCCTCGATAAGGAGATAACCGGCGTGGTCCTTATCATCGAGGATGTCACGCGGGTGCGCGGCGACGATAAGGCGAAGTGGGGGATGATCTTTTCCGTGTCGGATCGGCTGGAAAAGCCGCTGACATCCCTGCGCACGGCAGTCCATCTCCTGTTGAACGAAACGGTCGCGACTCTCACGCCGAAACAGGAGGAGCTCCTCATCGCCGCCCGGGATGACGGTGAGCGTCTCCACGCCATTATCGAGGAGCTGCAAAGCATCGGTAAAATTCAGTCGGGCAAGGTTATTGTCGAATACCGGGCGGTTTCGGCCCGGGATATCATCATCGAGGCGTCGGATGAATTTCAGGGGACTGCGAGAGACAAAGGCGTGAGTCTCAAAATAGTTCTTCCCGACGACCTGTCCGACGTATACGCCGACCCTTCGCAGATCCATCGCGTGCTGGCCAACCTCCTGTCCAACGCCCTCAGATTTACCCCATTGGGCGGCTCCGTCACCGTATCCGCGGTATCGGACAAGGATTTCGTTTCAATTACCGTTTCCGACACCGGCGTGGGAATCCCCCCCGAGTACCAGGATCGTATCTTCGAGCAGTTCTTCACCGAAGGCAGTGAACGGGAGGAATCCGGCGCCGGGCTGGGCCTCTACCTCGCAAAGGAAATCATCGAGGCCCACGGCGGGGAGATTGGGGTAAAGAGCGAACCGGGCCGGGGGAGTGCCTTCACCTTCAGTCTCAGACGCGCGGGCTCGGAAATACGCGAGGCCTAACATGATTGATCTCATTTATATCAGTCTGGTTTTTCTCTTCTTCTGCTCGTGCATCGGATGTATCCGGATGTTTGAAAGGCTGTAGAAGATGTATACGCAAGTCGTCGGCATCGTCGCGGTGGGGCTCATTATCTTTCTCTTATTCGTGGTCGCGCGCCCCGAGCGATTCTGAGGAGAGTTATCATGGATATCTACGGATGGTGTGAGCTTGCACTGTTCGTCCTGCTGCTTGCCCTCCTAACAAAACCGATGGGGATCTACCTGCAGCGGGTCTTGGATCCGTCCGGTAAGACGTTCCTCGACAGGCTGCTCCGGCCCGTGGAAGGCCTCATCTATCGGTTGACGGGGGTTGATCCATCGCAGGAGCAGGATTGGAAGCGGTATGCCCTTTCACTGATCGCGTTCAGTCTGGTTTCCCTCCTCTTTACCTACGCGATCCTCCGTCTCCAGCATATACTGCCCCTCAACCCCCAGGGGTACGGTTCCGTGCCGCCGGACCTCGCCTTCAACACCGCGGCAAGTTTCACCACCAATACGAATTGGCAGAGCTATGGGGGGGAGTCGACCCTCTCCTATTTCTCCCAGATGGTGGGACTGGTGCTCCATAATTTTACCTCGGCCGCGGTAGGAATCGGAGTCGCCGCCGCGCTGGTCAGGGGGATCAGCCGCCATACCGCGCAAACGATCGGCAGCTTCTGGGTCGACCTCGTTCGCACCACCCTCTACCTGTTATTGCCGCTCTCCCTCATCTTTGCCGTCTTCCTCGTCTCCCAGGGGGTAATCGATAACTTCAAACCGTACACTGAAATAAGCACGCTCGGAAACCCGACTACCGGCTACAGCATCGCGCAGGGTCCGTTGGCCTCTCAGGACGCCATCAAGATCCTGGGCACCAACGGCGGCGGCTTCATGAACGCCAACGCCGCGCACCCGTTCGAGAACCCGACGCCGCTGTCGAATTTTCTCATGATACTTGCCATCTTTCTCATTCCGAGCGGGCTGACCTACTACCTCGGTCTCATGGTAAAGAACAGGAGACACGGATGGGCGATCTGGAAGTCTATGCTGATCCTGTTCCTGCTGGGTCTTCTGGCCTGCTGGTGGGCCGAGTCCTCGGGCAATCCCCGCCTCGCCGCGCTCGGGGTTGACCCCACGAGCGGCAACATGGAGGGAAAGGAAGTCAGGTTCGGGGTCTTCGATTCCGCCCTCTTTGCGACCGTCACGACGGACGCCTCCTGCGGCGCGGTCAATTCCATGCACGATTCCTTTACTCCCCTGGGGGGGCTCGTCCCCCTCATCAACATACAGCTGGGGGAAGTGGTCTTCGGCGGCGTTGGCTCGGGGCTCTACGGGATGCTCATCTTCGTCGTTCTGACGGTATTCCTTGCCGGGCTGATGGTCGGCCGGACACCCGAATACCTCGGGAAAAAGATCGAGGCTTACGACGTCAAGGCCGCCGTCATCGCGATCCTCGTGTTGACCTTTTCGATCCTCGGATTTTCGGCATGGGCCGCGGTGACCGATTGGGGAAGAAGCGGCCAGGCCAATGCCGGACCACACGGACTGTCGGAGATCATCTACGCGTTCTCTTCGGGGGTAGGCAACAACGGAAGCGCATTCGCCGGGCTTTCGGCCAATACCGCCTGGTACAACACCACCCTCGGGATCGCCATGCTGCTCGGTCGATTCCTCTTTATCATCCCGGTCCTCGCGTTGGCCGGAAATATGGTGAAAAAGAAGGTGGCCCCGCCCAGCAGCGGGACCTTTCCCGTCTGGGGGGTTACCTTTATCTTGCTGCTGACCGGGGTGGTACTGATCGTCGGCGCCCTCACGTTTCTTCCCGCGCTGTCGCTGGGGCCGATACTCGAGCATTTTATTATGCACTCTTCCGATTTACTCTTTTAAGGACGGCCGGAGATGGCAAGGGTTCAATACTCGCTCTTTGACAGGGCAATCCTGGGTGGTGCACTGCTAGGGGCCTTCACGAAGCTCAACCCGCTCACCATGATCGGTAACCCCGTGATGTTCGTTACCGAGATCGGGGCCCTGATCGTGACGGTCGGCCTGTTCTTACCGGCCGACGGGGAGCAGTTGTCTTTCAGGCTCCAGATAGCGATCTGGCTCTGGTTCACGGTGCTGTTTGCCAATTTTGCCGAGGCCGTTGCCGAGGGACGCGGCAAGGCCCAGGCGCAGTCCCTGAGAAAGACGCGGACGAAAACGACGGCCAAACTGGAGAGACCCGACGGCACCACCGGGCATGTCCCTGCCGAGGACCTCAGGAAGGACGACCTGGTGGTCGTTTCGGCGGGTGAGATCATCCCGGCCGACGGCGAGATTGTCGAGGGGGCGGCAACCGTCGACGAATCCGCGATTACCGGGGAATCGGCGCCCGTCATCCGCGAGGCGGGGGGGGACAGGAGCGCCGTGACCGGCGGAACCCGCGTGTTGTCCGACAGGATAAAGATTAGGGTAACGGCAAATCCCGGGGAGAGCTTCCTGGACAGGATGATCGAGCTTGTCGAAGCCTCCCATCGTCAGAAGACGCCTAACGAGATCGCCCTGACGATCCTCCTTGCCGCGTTGACAATTATATTCCTGTTGGCGGTGATTTCCCTGAAATTCTACGGGGTTTCCCTCGGTGTTCCGCTCTCGGTGACGATCCTCGTATCCCTCCTCGTGTGTCTTATCCCCACCACAATCGGCGGGCTGCTATCCGCGATCGGGATCGCGGGTATAGACCGGCTGATTCAAAAGAATGTACTGGCCATGAGCGGGAGGGCGGTGGAGGCGGCCGGCGACGTGGACGTCCTGCTCCTGGATAAGACCGGGACCATCACGCTCGGCGACAGGCAGGCGGTCGAGTTCATCAGCGCGCCGGGGGTAGCTCCCGCGGACCTCGCGGACGCGGCTCAGCTCGCGTCCCTTGCCGACGAGACGCCCGAGGGGAGGAGCATCGTCGTCCTGGCCAAGCAATACGGCCTCAGGGGGAGATCGATCACGGAGCTCTCGGGCGCCGTCTTTATCGGGTTTTCGGCTCAGACCCGGATGAGCGGGGTCGACGTCGGCGGTTCGACGATACGCAAGGGGGCGGCCGACGCCGTGCGCGAGTTCGTCGGCAAAGACTTCCCATCCGAGGTCGAGCATTCAGTGAGCTCTATCGCCGGGTCCGGCGGGACCCCCCTGGTCGTGGCGCGAGACAACGAATACCTCGGTGTTATCCATCTCAAGGACATCGTCAAGGGGGGGATCAGGGATCGGTTCGAGCGGCTCAGATCCATGGGGATAAAGACGGTGATGATCACGGGCGACAACCGCCTCACCGCGCAGGCGATCGCCCGGGAGTCCGGGGTAGACGAATTCCTGGCCGAGGCCAGACCCGAGGATAAGCTTGCCCTCATCCGCAGGGAACAGGGGCAAGGCCGCCTTGTCGCCATGACCGGGGACGGCACCAACGACGCTCCGGCCCTGGCCCAGGCGGACGTGGGCGTGGCCATGAACACCGGCACCCAGGCGGCCAAAGAAGCGGGAAACATGGTGGACCTCGATTCAAATCCGACCAAGCTCATCGAGATCGTCGAGACCGGAAAACAGATGTTGATGACGAGGGGGGCATTGACCACTTTTTCCATCTCGAACGATGTGGCCAAGTACTTCGCGATCATCCCGGCGATGCTCGTCGGGTCGTTTCCGGTGGTAGCCCCGCTCAACATCATGCGGCTCACCTCGCCTCACAGCGCGGTGTTGAGCGCGGTCATTTTCAACGCCCTGATTATCATCGCCCTGATCCCGCTGGCCCTCAAGGGGGTGAGGTTTCGGCCGCTGAGCGCCGATACCCTCCTTCGGCGAAACCTCCTGATCTACGGATTGGGCGGCATAGTTGCGCCCTTTTTGGGGATCAAGCTCATCGATATCTCGGTTACCTATCTTTCCGGCATGTAGGGAGTGAGACGATCATGAAGGAACTCTTGATTGAGATAAGAAGGGCGCTTATCGCCACTGCTATCCTCGCCCTCCTGACGTGCGGTGTCTACCCGCTCACCGTATGGGGCGCCGCCCATCTGCTTTTTCCCGAAAAGGCCGACGGCTCACTGATCACCAGGAACGGCACTCCCGTCGCAAGCGAGCTGATCGGCCCGGCGTTCACCGGCGCCGAGTACTTCCACTCGCGTCCCTCGGCCGTCGACTATAACGCGGCGGGCTCCGGGGGGAGCAACCTCGGACCGATCTCGAAGAAGCTTATTGATCAGGTCCGCATCCGTGCCGCCGAATACCGGCTGGAAAACGGGCTCACACCGGACGCGGTCGTCCCCGCCGATGCGGTTACCGCCTCGGGAAGCGGCCTTGATCCCCACATCAGCGTGGAGAACGCCCTCCTCCAGGCAAGACGGGTCGCAGAGGCGCGCGGGGTCAGCGAAAGGTTCATGCGCGATATGGTTACCGCCCATGCCGAGGGTCGAGACCTCTGGATACTCGGGGAGCCCCGCGTTAACGTCGTGAAACTCAACCTTGCCCTCGATGAGCTGAGGTGAGCCGATATGTCCCAGGATCGAGCCGATTCATTTCTCAAAATCCTCAGGCGCTCGCAGCGCGGCAGGCTCAAGATATATCTTGGCTACAGCGCCGGGGTCGGGAAGACCTATCAGATGCTTGAGGAGGGTCACCGACTCCTCTCCGAGGGATTCGACGTGGTCATCGGGCTGGTGGAAACGCACGGACGGGCCGAAACCGCCCTGCTGATCGAGGGCCTGGAGGTCATCCCGAGGCGCGCCGTCGAGTACCGTGGTATCACCATAGAAGAGATGGATTGTGACGCGGTCATCGCCAGGAAGCCCGCGATCGCGCTCATCGACGAAATCGCCCACACAAACGTCCCGGGAAGCAGGAACCCGAAACGATACCAGGACGTGCAGGACATCCTCGCCGCGGGGATACACGTCATCAGCACCCTCAATATTCAGCACATCGAGAGCCTCTACGATACGGTCGAGCAGATCGCCGGGGTGAAAGTGCGCGAGCGAATACCGGACTCGGTTCTTTCCGAGGCTGACCAGCTCGTAAACGTGGATCTGACCACCGAAGACCTGATCAAGCGCCTGAAGGAAGGAAAGATATACCCGAAGGATCGGATCGAGACCGCCTCCCAAAACTTCTTCACCGGCGCAAACCTCCAGCAGCTGCGCGAGCTGGCCCTCAGGGAGCTCGCCTCCCAGATCGACATCAGGCAGAGGGAGCCCTTCACGGAGGAGACCGCCGCCGCCCCCGACCAGGTGATGGTAGCCTTGAGCTCCCGCGGCCCGAACAGTGAGCGGCTTCTCCGCTATGCGTCACGCCTTGCGGGGAGACTCAATCGGAACTGGTACGCCGTGTATGTTCAGACCCCCCATGAAGAGCCGACGGTCATAGACCTTCAGACCCAGAAGACGCTGTCCGAAACGCTTACCCTGGCAAAACAGCTCGGGGCAATCGTATTCACGTATAAGGGTAAGGACATTGGGGGGACGATCCTTCAGCTTGCGCACGAATACCGGGTCGGGCATATCGTTGTCGGCACCCCCGCGAAAATCCGCTGGATAGGGAGGATAGGCGGGCAGGAGAGCATCGTCGACCGGCTGATACGGGGCGTGGAAGGCGCGACGGTAGTCGTGTTGGATACCAAGGATCGAGAGCTATCGGGCGCGCGCGATCTCTGGGACATTTTGAGAAGGAAGAAGCGGGTCTTGCCGGAGAAGAAAGCCGGCGATCTGTCGCTGGTCGACCTCGTTACACCCGGTCGGATCGTTATCTGGAACAGGCCCGTCAAAAAAGATGAAGTACTGCGCTCATTGTCGAAAAGGGCGTGCGAGGACGCCGGAATCGACGATTGGGCCGAGGTGTACAACGCCCTCATGAAGCGCGAAGAACAGGGCTCGACCTTCTTCAACGAGGGAGCCGCCTTTCCGCATGCTCGCCTGTCGGGACTCGATTCTGCGGTCGTCGCCCTCGGAATCGCCCAGTGGGGCGTAGAAGGGGTCGAGGTGGAAAAGCCGATAGAGCTGATCTTCTTGATCCTGACTCCGGCCCATATCCCGGACCTGCAGGTGAGGGCCCTGAGCATCGCCAGCGGGGCCGCAAGGAACCGCTATCTCGTGGATCTCTTCAGGACCGCCGAAACGCCGCAAGAAGTCGTGGACATCGTGAGGAAGTGGGAGTCCTCCGAATAGAATATCCTATCGAACACGAGAGTCACGAAACCTATACTCGGCAATACTCGGTGAATTGGGACCCAACCTCCCGGAGCGGTGTTTGCCGTCCGACAGAACTCTATCGCTATGGAGTCCCCGTCGTCATCATGCCGATACGGGTGTAGGGGGTGCGCAGAAACGTTTCAGCGAACACCCCCACCCGCCGGAGCCGCATCTAGGGGCGAAAATCCACTTTCCGCTCCTTCAGGAACGCGACCACCTGGTCGTAGGTCGGAATCCGGTCGCCGGTGACCTTCGTGCAGAGGAGAGCGGAGGCCGCCGACGCAAAGACCGCCGTGTCCTTCAGATTCCATCCCTTAATGAGCCCCAGGTAATAGGCCCCGTGGAAGACGTCGCCCGCGTTGGTGGTGTTGACGGCTGTCACGGGAAAGGCCGGGGTATGGAAATCCTCGTCCTTGGTAACGGTGACGCACCCCTGGACCCCCTGCGTCTCCACCACGAGCCGGGGGCCTATCGCCAGCGTCTCTCGCATCGCCGCTTTGAGATCGCTCTTTTTCGTGAGGGCCTGGGAAAAACCCGCACCGGTAATCAGGATATCGGTCAGCTCAACGAGCCGCTTTATCTCCGGGACCACCTCCATGCCGGTGGATGTCCCCAGATCGACGGCCACCTGTTTTCCGGCTTCCTTCATCATCTCGGCGGCCTTGATCGAGGGCTCCAGGTAGAGCGCGTCCATGTGGAGGATCTCGGCCGACGTCAGGTATTCCCTGTCGATCTCGTGGGCCTGGGGTGGCCCTTCGATGAATCGCGAATTGGGGGCAAACACGCGCTCCCCGGTCCCGTCCTGGACGTAGACGAAAGACACCTGGCCCTCCGGGGCGTCCCGCTTGATCATGTGGCTCGCGTCGACCCCGTACTTGGTGAGGTACATTCGCTTAAGGTCGGCAATCTCATCGTTTCCGATGGTGCCGACGAAGCCCGCCTTGGCCCCGACCCGTGCCGCCGCCACGATGGCGGTGGCGGCCATCCCGCCGTTCTGAAACGCGAACTGGCTCACCCACCCGCCGTATTGCCAGTTGGGCATGTCTTTCATCACCATAACGACATCAAGCGTGGAAAGCCCGAATCCGACGATATCTAATTTCTTCATACCTCAAACCTCTCAATGGGACCCAGAATTAATGTATCAAGATACTGACCAAAAGGACCGCAAGGACAAAAAGGGTGATAAGGAAGAATTTTATATCCCTTTCCAAGGCAAAGTAGGCGATTGACACGATGACCCTGATGAAGGGAGTCATGATCAGGACGATAATGCCCAGGGTCATGAAGAATATGTCAATTCCCTGCTCCCGTATCATGCTGCTCAGATGGTAAACAAGAAAACTCAGGTCGCGCCCATGGATATAGGACGTCGTTTCCGAGGAGACGGACAAACGACCGTGGTAATGGCAAAAGAGGACCATACCGATAATCTCAAGCACGACGCTGACCATGACCCCGGTTATCAAGAGGCCGATGATGATCCGGTCAAGTCCCGACCGGCCGCTCGTGGAGGGGGGTTGACTCATAGCGACCTGAACCCTTTATAGAGCATCTGGAAAATGAGGAGCACAACGATAACGAAAAAGAGTATTTTGAGCGTCCTGTCCGGCACTTTATTGAGGACCCTGCCGCCGGCGATCGCGCCGATAGTCGTTCCAACCATCAGGGGCGCGGTGACGGTCGTGTTTATGAGCCCGGAAAAGAGGTACACGCTGGTACCGGCCAACGCCGTCATGCCGATAATGAAGTTGCTCGTTGTGCTGGCCACTTTTGTGGGCATTTCGAGTATCCTCTCCTGGACGCTCACCTTGAAGGCGCCCGCCCCGATGCCGAGCATCCCGGCCGCGGTCCCCGCGAAAAACATCCCGAGACCCCCCAACAGCGTGTGGTTGACGGTGTAGTCGACGTCTCGTCCGATGGACTCGTCGAAGTATGATCCCTTCAAGCCCAGGAAACGCGAGAGCCTGTCGTGGCGCAGTGGCGCTGGGGTCTTCGCCCCCTTTGAAAGGTCGAACTTGAGGAACGTGGTCATCAGGAAGAAGGCAAAAAGAAAGTAGAGGTAGACCGGGTCGATGACCGTGGTGATGGTTGCCCCGAGTATCGCCCCGGTTATGGTGAATATCTCGAGGAACATTGCGATCTTGATATTGGTGATCTCCTTGTGGATATAAAACATCGTGGCGCCGCTGGAGGTGGCGATGATCGTGATCATCCCGGTTGCGATCGCCTCTTTTACCGGGATACCGTAGATGATAAGGATCGGCACGAGGATGCTGGCCCCTCCGATACCGGTCAGGGCGCCGATAAACCCCACCGGGATGGAGATCAAAAGGAGAAAGAATAAATTAACCATGAGATGCGCGTGTGAAGCGGTGAAAGAAACTTTTGGGTACTATCTATATCCCACGAAGGAGCAGATGTCAACGGATATACCCGTCACCGGCGCTCGTCGAGCGGGGCTACGTCCGGCTGAGCACCGGCTCGATCCTTTCCAGCGCCCAGTCGACGTCCTGCCGTGAGATGATCAGCGGCGGGGCAAAGCGGATGACGTTATCGTGGGTCTCCTTGCACAGCAGCCCCTCCTTCATCAGCCGCTCGCAAAAGCGGCGGGCGCCCCCCGCCTCGGGGTGTAGCTCGACGCCGATAAAGAGGCCCCTGCCCCGGACCTCCCGGACGACGGGGCTCTTGATGGAGCGCAGGTTATCCAGGAAGTAGTCGCCCATGCGGGCCGAGTTTTCCACCATCCCCTCCTCGACGAGGACTTTGAGCGCGGTCCGCGCCACGGCGCAGGCCAGCGGGTTGCCGCCGAAGGTGCTGCCGTGATCCCCCGGCATGAAGACGCCCAGCACGTCGGCGTTTGACAGGATGGCCGACACCGGATAGAAGCCCCCCGACAGGGCCTTGCCGATCAGGGTGACGTCTGCCTCGACGCCGTCGTGTTCCTCGGCCAGCAGCCGCCCGGTGCGTCCGAGCCCGGTCTGTATCTCGTCGGTGATCATGACGATATTGTGCCTGGTGCAGATCTCCCGCACCCGGGCCATGTAGCCGTCCGGAGGGATGATAACGCCCGCCTCCCCCTGGATCGGCTCCACCAGAAAGGCGACGCTGTTTTTCGTGATCGCCTTCTCCAGCGCTTCGGCGTCCCCGAAGGGAACGACCACGAAACCGGGCGTAAACGGCGAAAAGCCGTTTCTGTATTGCTGCTCCGTGGAAAAACCGACTATGGTGATCGTCCTTCCGTGAAAGTTGTTCGCGCAGACGATAACCTCGGCCTTGCCCTCGTCGATCCCCTTGGTCTGGTAGCCCCACTTGCGCACCGCCTTGATCGGCCGTCTCGACGGCCTCGGCCCCGCTGTTCATGGGAAGCACCAGATGGGAATTGGTCAGGGCACACAGCTCCTCGTAGAAGGGGCCCAGCTGGTCGTTTCGAAAGGCCCGCGAGGTGAGGGTGAGCCGTTGGGCCTGCTCGATCATCGCCTCCATGATCCTCGGGTGGCAGTGTCCCTGGTTGACGGCGGAATAGGACGAGAGGCAGTCCATGTACCGGTTGCCGTCCACGTCCCAGACCCAGATGCCCTGGCCCCTGGTCAGGACCACGTCCAGCGGCTTATAGTTCCTGGCCCCGTATTTTTCCTCGAGATCGATGTAGTAGCGGGTATTCATTGTAGTTTTATGCCCTTCAGACTCGTTGACGCAGTTCAATTAAAGATACATACGTTTCCTTCGCGGATATGTCAAGAAAATAACGACCACGGCCCCAAAATATCACCTGCCGCCGGCCCGGCGGCAGGTGTCACGGGCAGGCACCTCCCGGCAGATACGATGTACGCCAATGGTCATTCCCCCGAGGAGCCACGGCAACACGGGGATGGAAAAGTGTTGACATGTCGTTTCTCCCGGATATAATAGCAGTACAGAATCTCCGATCCTTCTCACCTAAGGGGGGTCCTCTCAAGGGCCGCCTACGGTGAAAGGACGATACGGTTTGACTGGAAACGGTCAGGCCCCCCGTGTTTGGAAAGGAGAGTCTTGTGGAAATCCATGCCCATATCCGCGCGTATCCCTGCGGTCACCTGTCCATCGTTTCCATGACGACAATCCTTCCCGGCATCGGCGCCTGACGTTTATAACCACAGCTCATAGCAAGGAGGATTGCATGAAAGTGAGAAGAATCTGGTTTTTGGCCGCGGTCGCGGCGCTCGTGCTCTTCAGTTTCGGCTCGGCTGTCGCCGCCGACAGGTACATTACGATGGCCACTACGACGAGCACCGTCGATACGGGCCTTCTGGATTACCTGCTGCCGGTCTTCAAGGCCGACACCGGGATCGAGGTCAAGTACGTCTATGCCGGCACCGGCAAGGCCATTGAGATCGCCAAGAACGGCGACGCCGACCTTATCCTCGTTCACGCCCGGTCTATGGAAGATCAATTTATCGCGGACGGCTACGGCCTCGACCGTAAAGACGTCATGTATAATAACTTCCTTCTGGTCGGCCCGGCAAAGGATCCCGCCAAGATCAAGGGAATGAAGGACGCTCTTTCCGCGTTCAAGAAGATCGCCGAGAAGAAGGCCCTCTTCATCTCCCGGGGTGACAAGTCGGGAACCCACGTAAAGGAGCTCGAGATCTGGAAGGCCGCGGGCATCACTCCCCAGGGACAGGACTGGTATCTTGAGTCCGGCGCGGGGATCGGACCGTCACTCATGCTGGCCAACGAGAAGGACGCCTACCTCCTCACCGACGATTCCACCTACTTCGACTATACGCTCGGCAAGAAGATCGACCTGCCCATCATGGTTCAGGGAGACAAGATCCTCTTCAACCAGTACGGGATCATCCTGGTCGACCCCAAGAAGATCCCGACCGCAAAATACGCGGACGCCAAGATATTCGAAGACTGGTTGACCGGCGAGAAGGGACAGAAGCTGATTGCCGAGTTCAAGAAATTCGATAAGCAGCTCTTCTTCCCGAACGCACCCAAGTAAGAGCCCGAGGCCCTCGAAGTAACACAAAAAAGGACTCACTGGCGACAGTGAGTCCTTTTTACCATCGTCCCAACCCGAAAGGCCGTCTCGGGCACTACCGCCGGGTGACGTCTCCGGCGGCTCAATCGACCGCGATCATGACGTTGGATGCCTTGATGACGGCGTACACGTCTTTGCCTTCGGCCAGCTTCAGCGAGTCGACCGATGCCTTCGTAATAATGGAGGTAATGACCGTGCCGCCGGGAAGCTCAACGGTGACCTCGGAGTTAACGGCGCCGGCGACTATTTTCTTTACCTTTCCCTTGAGTACGTTTCGCGCGCTGATTTTCATTTTCATTCCCCTATGATATGTTTATACCACATATACTATTTGGATGATGCGAATCGGGCAAAGGCTCATAGAATAGCAACTTTTGCGCCCGAAGGTTTTGCCGCCGAAAAGGGAGCGATTCGGTATGGTAAAAATCCACTCCTTTGAGTTCAGTCTCCGGGAGCTGGCCGGATCGATGGGCGATTTCGGCGATCCTGTTTCCGCTGGCCGTCGGCTATATCGTCGTCTGCGGACTGGACCCGTGCGGGCTGTTGGTCATGATGGGGATCGCCAATATCGTCACGGGCATCATCTACCGGCTCCCGATGCCGATAGAGCCGATGAAGGTGCTGGCGGTCATGGCCATCGCCCAGCACTGGACCCCCTCGATGGTCTACGCCTCGGGTTTTACGATGGGCGTCGTCTGGCTCTTTCTGGGCCTGACCAATATCATCGGCTTTATCGCCAAGAACACGCCGATGTCGGTCGTTCGGGGAATTCAGATCGCCCTCGGTGTGCTCCTGGCCGTGCCGGCGGTCACCATGATCCAGGGATCCTGGGCGCTCGGCCTCATCTCGATCCTGGTGATCATCCTGCTTCGTGACAGCCGATACGCCCCCGCGGCCGTGGTGCTGATGCTGATGGGCGTTGGCATCATGTTCTTTAAGGGCGATCTTGCCGGACTGGGGCCCCTCGGCTTTTCTCTTCCTACGCCCGCGCTCTTTTCACCCGGCGATATGCTCTCGACCTTCGTGAGCGGGCGGCCTTGCCCAGATCCCGCTGACGGCCACCAACGCGGTCATCGCCACCTCGGCCCTGATTGCTCCAGTATTTCCCGGACAGGCCCGTCACGGAGAGGAAGCTCGCCGTAAACATGGGGGTCATGAACCTCGTTTCCCCCTTCTTCGGCGGGATGCCGCTGTGCCACGGCTGCGGCGGGCTCGCGGGCCAGTACTATTTCGGGGCGCGCACCGGCGGGACCAACATCATCGAAGGGGTCATCGAGATCGCCCTGGGCCTGTTTGCGGCGGCCTGGCTGGTCCACCTCTTTTCCCATTTCCCGACGGCGATCATCGGGGCCATGATGTTTCTGGTGGGCCTGGAGATGGTGAAATTTGTCCGGGATATTAAGTGGGGACTCGATATCGTCCCGCTTGCGGCCACCGTGATCTCAGCCGTCTTCACGAACATGGCCATAGGATTTGCCGTCGGGCTCGGCACCGACCGCCTCGTCTCGTATCTTTCACGCAAATACCAAAAAGACTAGAGAAGGAGCGGAGCCGGGCCATCCGGACGGTCAGTCACGAGAATCGACTCAAGGCACAAATGGAAAACGTGAGGCCGGTTACGGGCCTCACGTTTTCGTTTTGAGCCGGTTGACCTGCTATAGACGGCCTACCGGGATTTTTCCGCGATCCGCGCCTTTACCCGCTCGAACTCTTCCTCGGTGAGCGTATAGTTATGGAACGGTAAGAAGCTCAACAGCACCATGGCCGCCGGGAAGAGGCAGAAGATCGCACGGACGCCGAAAGTGAGGCTCTCGGGCTGGGGACCCTCCTTGACGAATCCGGAAAGGGCGAGGGCAAACCCGACGATCGGCGGGCCCACGGAATAGGCGATCTTCTGGCCCGCCGACCACATGCCGGAGAACACCCCCTCCCGCCTCAGGCCGGACTGCATCTGGTCGTATTCCACCGTGTCGGGGAGCATTGAGAAGGGAAAGAGCTGAAAGCTCGAAAACCCGATGCCCGCGAGGAATATCTGGACATAGAAGAGCCACAGGAGTGACGGGCTGGTGAAGAAAAGAGATGCCATCATGACGGTGAAGAAGACCAGCCCGATGCGATACGACTTGATCTTGCCCAGCCGCTTTCCCACCGCGAGCCACACCGGGATAAAGAGGATGCCGGTCACCAGAAAGATCGGGAAGGCGATGTTCATGGCGGTCTCGGGAAGATGCATCGCGTATTTCACGTAGTAGATGAACCCCGCCATCATGACGCCGACGGCAAGGGCCTGGAAGAAATAGCTCGTCATCAGCATGACGAAGGGGAAATTCCTGGCGGCGATCCTGATCTGGTCTTTTATGGACGGCATCTCCTTTTTCGGCGGCAGGCTGGGCGCCTTGGCCGTGCCGAAGAAGCAGACAAGCAGCGTAATCACCATCATGAGGCCGAAGACGGCCCCCATGAACCGAAAGCCCGTCGCGTCCCCGCCGCCGGCCTCAACCAGCGGTATCGCCAGCCCTCCGGCCATTAGCGCGCCGACGGAGGCAAAGAACATCCGAAACGACACGATCGATATCCGCTCGTTGTAGTCGTCGGACATCTCCGGCACCATGCTCGCATACGGGACGTTGATGACGGCAAAGACGGTACAACCCAGGAAGAAGAGGATCGAAACGTGAAGCGCGTTGGCGAACTCGGACCCCCAGCCGGGGGCGATAAACAGGACGAAAAATGATCAGTCCGAAGGGGATTGCGCCATAGAGCAGATAGGGGCGCCTCCTGCCGAAGCGCGAGCGGGTGACGTCCGAGATCGCCCCCACGATCGGGTCCAGAATAACGTCCCAGAGCTTCGGAATCAAGAGCATGACCCCGGCCAGCCCCGGATCGACTCCGACGACGTTCGTCAGGAAGTAAAGGAGATACATCCCCGTCGTGACGATGAAAAAGTTGCTGGCAATATCGCCGATGCCAAACGAGAGCTTGATCCCCAGGGGAAGCCTGTGCGTTTCCTGCGGTTGGTCCGGCCTGACCTTGGTCTTGACCGTGCTGGTATTTACCGTCATCTCATCTCCTCTCGTAATGAAAAAAGGAATGCCGATACAGCAGGCGTAAGGGAGCCAACCTCGCTCCCTCGTCCGGGGTCCGTTTCTCCGCACACGGATGCTCCGCCGGTCGATGCTATAGTATGCTAACCGCGGACGGTTGTAAAGGATTTAGGACTTTTGCTGCAAACAGGATGCGCGTCTCGCGCTTTTCCGCGGAAAAGGACGTTTGGCGGAAAAACGGCTCACGCCGGCGGAAGGGGTACAAAAATCTAAATAATTAAAGAAGAAACGCATAAAAAATGCATATGAAGTAACGAAATATGGTCTTTTTTTATCACACAACTTCTTTTTGGGATATAATAGACCCGAGATGTTGCTCTCCGACGGGCCGTACTACCCCGCTTGCCAACACGATATGGATTGCGGGTCGATTGAGAAGACACCAGACAGTGGATCTCCGGATTCCGTCTGTTTCAGATCGTTCAAACCATTCCCGTCGGGATGGAGGATGGCCGCGCCAGGGGGCCGGCCATCCGTATGAACAGGCGAGTTCGCCTTACCGATGATTCTTTTGTAGTCTCATGGCTTGTGAATGGGGTACATGGCAACGTTAGGGAGGTCATGATGAACAAGGGCAAGATCCGAAGGGTACTGAGGGCCCGGCTGCCGGAATGGGGAGTCTGGACAATGCTTTTTCTGGTAACCGCGGTTTTTTTCGTCGAACTCTATTTCTTCACCTGCTACAACTATGAGCTTGTTGAAGGTGGCTACCGGGGGATATCGGTCACGACGGTCATCATACAGAGGCAGGGAGATCTCATCAGAACTCAATCCGAATATCTCGACCAGATGAAGGAAGTCAACAAGGTGCTTGAGACGCGCCTGGAGGCCGCCGAGGAGGAGAACGACTCTATGAAGAACGACATCGTGGCGACGTTCGGGCCGTTTGCCGAAAGCCTCGGCTACCGAATAGTATTCGTCGGAGGGCGCGCGTTCGTTCGCAAAGACGACGGCACGCTCGGCCTCAAGTAGATGCCCTCTGCGCCCGGCCTGTTTCCGACGAGCTCTGAAGTGCGCCTTCTCTTCCGCGCGCCCATCGAGGTGAAGCGGCCGACGGGAGGAGTCGCACTACCGCCGGAATTCCGGCGGGATACTCTGGTTTACGCGTACGTCGTTTAACGGATCGCACCGCTAGCTTCGTTGAGGTTTCAGCATAAAAAAGGAAAGGAGCCGGTTTGTCCGGCTCCTTTTTCTTTTATCACCATCTGAGTGGGACTTTACATGGGCGAATAAACTGGCTGTCTCTTCCTATTCAACGTTACAGATAACCATGCTCCAACGCCCCGTTGATCAAATCCTGATTTGGGATAGGCCGAAACAAAGCACCGGGGAGATTGATTATTACCTTGACATGATAGTATAGGGGGGTATAGTATATAATGCATACAACCACGGAGGACATTCCATGGCGCATACCATTCGTGATCGAAAGAAGTTGCTCGACCGTATCCGCCGCATCAGAGGACAGGTCGAGGGGATCGAAAAGGCCCTTGAAGACGAAAGGGACCCTTTTTTTGTGCTTCAGACCGTGGCCTCGTGCCGCGGAGCGCTTAACTCGCTCATGGCCGAGATCATCGAGGGCCATATCCGCTACCATGTGATTGATCCGGCACTCCCGGGCACCCCCGAACAGGCCGAGGCGAGCCAGGAGCTGATCGATATCATACGTGCGTTTCTCAAGTAAGGGAGGAAAGACAGTGAAAGGTCATGACATTCCACACGGACACGCCTGGGTTGTCGGCATCTTCGGACTCATTGTCGGGTTGGCGTTCCTGGTCTATGTGCCGTCGCTCAAGGCCGTATCCGCGGCCATTTTCCTTGTCGTAGCCGTCCATATTGTTGGCGCCGTCGTCCTTTCCGGATCCCTCTACGGTCTGGCTCCACGGCTGTTCGCCCGATTATGGGCGCGCCTGAAACCGGACAAACCAGAAGCGGCGGCACCGAAGCTTGACTTCGGCTGGTCGCCCGGATGGATGAACGGACTGTGGATCGCCGCCCTCGCTACAGGGACCGCCGCAGTGGTTATGCAGGTGGCCCTTCCCGCGTGGTGGCCGGCCGCCTTTCTACTTCTGCTCCTGGCGGCCAACCTATTGGCGGGCAACATCTTCATTCGCTCATCCAAGCGGATCGACTACGTCGTACTGCCGATGGTCGACCTCCTGTCTAACGACCGGGATACGGTTCTTGACGCCGGCTGCGGCTCCGGCCGAACTACCATCGCCCTCACCAGGGCGCATCGGTATGCCCGGATCGTGGCGCTCGATCGCTTCGACGCCGAATATATCGAGGAAGGAGGCCGGAAGCTGCTGGAGCGCAACCTGCGCATCGGGGGGATCGCCGATCGCGTCACCGTCGAGAAAGGTGACATCACGGCGCTGCCGTTCTCTGACGGCGCCTTTGACAGTGCCGTCAGCGCCCATGTGATGGACCACCTGGGCCCCAACAAGGAGCGGGGTCTCGGTGAGATAGTGCGAGTCCTGAAACCCGGGGGCCGGTTTCTCTTGATCGTGTGGGTCCCCGGTTGGGTCATGTTCGCGGTGGCCAATGTGTTCTCCTTCTTTCTGACCTCCAAAGAATCCTGGCGGAAAATGGCCCGCCGGGCCGGGTTCGAGATCAGGCAGGAGGGCATCCACAACGGGACGTGGTTCATGCTTCTGGAAAAAACGTCCGGTTCCACAGAAGGGTGAGACCGATGTCGACGCTCGGCCAAACAAACGCTAAGAGAAGGCATGATGCACACGACTGATATCAAGTACTGGAGTCACGACCACACCTTCGGGCAGGATGAAAGGCGATACGGCGAGACTCGAACTCTGATCGTCGTCTTTATTACGGCGGTGACGATGGTGGTCGAAATAGCGGCCGGCATCGCCTTCGGCTCTATGGCGCTGTTGGCCGATGGTTTCCACATGGGCACCCACGCCTCGGCCCTGGCCATTTCCGTGTTCGCCTATTTCTACACCCGCCGGCACGCAAAGGATACGGAGTTCAATTTCGGCACAGGCAAGGTCAACTCCCTGGCGGCCTTTGCCAGTGCAGTCATGCTGGTTCTTTTTGCCGTCGTTATCGCCGGGGAGAGCGTACAACGTTTCATCTCTCCGGTTTCAATCGGATTTAACTGGGCGATCCTCGTTGCGGTTATCGGGCTGATGGTCAACGGCATTTGCCTTGCTATCCTTGGCGGCAACGGCCGTACCCATAGCAGGTCCGATCATGACCGGCGGCACGAGGATAACCATGAAGATGACCAAGCGGATAGCGCCCATTCACACGATCGTCACGATTCCAGGTCCGGCGACCATAATCTCTGGTCCGCGTATCTCCATGTGCTGGCCGATGCCCTGACGTCATTCATGGCCATCTTCGCGCTCTTGGGAGCGAAATACCTGGGACAGAATTGGCTCGACCCGTTTATGGGTATGGTCGGCGCTCTTCTTGTGGTCCGCTGGTCGTGGGGCTTTTGCGCTCCTCCGCGCGCGTTCTGCTTGACATGGAGGCCCCGAAGAAGCTCCGAGAGGAGGTCAGGCAGGCCATTGAATCCGAGGGTGACAACCGCATATCCGACCTGCACGTATGGGCCGTGGGGCCGGGAATATACGCGGCGGAGATCGCCCTTGTCTCTTCCGATCCCCTTGATGCAGATCACTACGGTAGCCTCCTGCCCAAGAGGCTCGGAATCGTCCACGCAACGATTACGGCTCGCCCGTGCACGTCCGGTATTTAAGACAAGGAGTCGGGACATTACCCGATTGTCTGACTCTTTGTTACCACACCGCCTCGCATATACGGTTATACTCTCAGGAAAACACCATAATTCCTCAAGCAGCCTGAAATCTGCCGATAGCCGGCATCGGAAACATCTCTTGCCCCGGAGGGGGAAGGTATCTCCGTTTTTGGCCTCTGCTGGAATAGTCAGACCGGAAAAACGGCTGAAAAAAACTGCCACCCCCTTGCGCTTTCGGTCTTTCAGGGATAACATATTTACATAGGATGAGTGCGCCGACAAACATCCGTAATGTACTCCGATACCGCCTATAACACCAAGGAATAGTACCCAGTAGTTTGGCCGCACAAAAAAAGAGTTTGAGGCCGGGCTCTAACGTTACACAACACGTGCAGAGTTCGATCACGTCTGCGGCATTGTCAACCCCAACCAACACGTGCTGCCGGAACGGTCAATGAGATTCGGCGTGAAGCGCTCAGTGCAAATGTCGAGCGAGCGTTTACGAACTTTGCGGAGGGAGACATACTCATGAAAAGGAATACAACATTTCTGGCGCTATTTGTTGCGTTACTATTCTCGGTTCCTTCTTTTGTAAATTCAACGGCTCTGGCAGGGACTGATGAAACCGGGTCGACAAAAGACACCTTGCCGCCACCGTTTCAAACCAAATCTACCACGAATTACAGCAGGGTCATCGGATGGGCCGACGGAAAGACCCCGTTGGCCCCTGCAGGGTTTACCGTTACAAAATACGCCGACAATCTGGAACATCCCCGCTGGATATACGTAGCGGACAATGGAGATGTTTTCGTAGCTGAATCAAATACTATTCTCAAAGGCATTAGGAAATTTGCGGCAGGTATTCTCCCAAAATTGAAAACCCAACATTATGGGGTGAGCGCTAATCGTATCATCATGTTTCGCGATGCCAATAGAGACGGCATTCCCGAAAGCCGTTTTGTTTTTGCGGAAAATCTGAACCAGCCTTTTGGAATGCTGATATTGCATGATCATTTCTATGTGGGCAATACGGATGGTTTAATGCAGTTCGATTATAAGGCGGGTGATACGAAACTGATAGGAACGGGAAAGAAGATCCTCGCGCTTCCTGCAAATAGTCCCAACAGGCATTGGACCAGAAATATTATCACGAACAAATCAGGCGATAAAATCTATATCGGAGTTGGCTCCTCAACCAACGTTGCGGAGAAGGGGCTGGACAATGAAATAGGGCGGGCAGCTATATGGGAAGTAAATCCGGATGGCAGCGGCAGTCGCATCTATGCCAGCGGGCTGCGTAATCCCGTTGGAATGGCGTGGGCGCCCGGCACATCGGTCTTATGGGCGGCCGTAAATGAGCGCGATGAATTGGGTGATAACCTCCCGGAGGATTACTTAACCAGCGTAAAGGAAGGCGGTTTTTATGGCTGGCCCTTTGCCTATTGGGGGCAACATCCGGATCCCCGCATGGAAGATAATCCACAACCGGACATGGTCAGCAAGACCATTGTACCGGATTTGTCACTTGGATCACATACCGCTTCTCTCGGCTTGGTTTTTTATGACAAGAAAGCATTCCCCGCCAAATACTGGAACGGCGCCTTTATCACACAGCATGGTTCCTGGAACAGGAAAGAATTAGCGGGCTATAAGGTTGTATTTGTTCCCTTTAAGAATGGTCGGCCGGCAGGTGAAATGGAAGACTTCTTAACCGGTTTTGTGGTAGCAGGCTCTACCGGCAGTGAGGTACGCGGCAGGCCCGTCGGACTGGCCTTATTGGCTGATGGCTCCATGCTGGTATCTGATGATTCCAGTAATATTATCTGGAGAATCAGCGCGAATAAATAGGACTCTAGTCTCTTAGGTCACCATATAAGAGGAGAAGAATATGAAGGATGACAAGATCAAAACCGCATCACCGCATGTCTTACCGCCCCTGCCCTACGCGGATAACGCGCTGAGCCCGATAATCTCCGCAAATACGATCAGCTTCCACTATGGTAAGCATCACAGGGCATATGTCGATAACCTGAATAAGCTGATAGCGGGAACGGAGTTTGCGGACCTGCCCTTGGAGGATATCATCACCAAGACCGCCGGGAAGGCAGACAAGACGGCTATCTTCAACAACGCCGCTCAAACGTGGAACCACACATTTTACTGGCGAAGCCTGGATCCAAAGGGCGGCGCTGCACCACCCGAAGCGCTGCGTCAAAAAATCGAGGCTTCCTTCGGCTCCCTGGACGCATGCAAGCAGGAGCTGGCGACCGCGGGAACTACCCAGTTCGGCAGCGGCTGGGCATGGCTCGTGCTGGATGGCGGCAAGCTCAAGATAGTCAAGACCGGCAATGCGGATTCACCCTTGACCACAGGCATGAAACCGTTATTGACCATCGACGTGTGGGAACATGCCTACTACTTGGATTACCAGAACCGACGTGCGGATTACCTCAACGCTGTTCTCGACAAACTGGTCAATTGGGGTTTCGCGGCGGGCAATCTCAAGTAGTGTTCCGTATAGAGAATTAGGCCGGCAAAGAAGGCGCGACTCCAGTATAAGGGTAAGGAGAAAAGCCACAGCTAATGAAAGATCATGTGGGCAGCTATTCGTAATAACCGCAGCATGCATCGGAGTTATGACCATGATTCCGGGAGCGAAGGCTGAGATCCCCCCGGAGTCGAAGTTGTTACGATAACGCTGCTGCTTATGAAAAAGAATATGGGAGCCGTAAGGCTCCCATATTTATTGGTATCAGTAGGTTGTTCTAGCGCGCCCGGCACGATTCGAACGTGCGGCCAACGGATCCGAAGTCCGTTGCTCTATCCCCTGAGCTACGGGCGCATCGAGCTCATACTACCCCGGCGACCGGGCGCTGTAAAGAGATTTTCACTTCTTGGCCGATTTTCCGTGGATTACCGCTTCTTCCTTTTCGTGGAGGGCCATCATCTTTGACTCCCTGAGCATGAGGGAGAGAATCACGTTGACCAACAATAGTCCCACGAAGACCAGCATGAACGGCGTCATGGCACGGTTCTCTGTCCGAAGCGCGTCCATCCCGAAGATGAAGATGATCCCCGATACCTGGCCCGCCAGAACCAGCAGCCCCTGGGAGGTGGCCTCCGGGGCGGGATGCGTCAGCTCGGCGCTGTACTGGTAGCCGATGGGTCCGCCGGCCATGAAGAAAAAGCCGAGCGCGAAGCTCGATATCATCAACAGCACGAACGAAGTGGCAAACGTGAGGCCCACGAGCCCCGGTATCGTGAGAATCACCGTCAGGACTATGAAGAATTTACGCTTCCTGAAGACGTCCGAAAGGATCGGGAAGACGATCGCCCCGGCGATGCCCCCCAGCAGCATGATCGCCCCGGCGTAGCCCGCCTGCTCGATGGTAAATCCCCGGGGCGACAGGATCTGTTCGATCCAGGTGGTCACGGCGTTGAACATCCCCAGGCCGATGAAGAAGATCACGATGAGGATGATCATGTCGCGCTGCTTGAAGATATGCTTGAGGCCCTCGAAGACCCCGTGCCGCACGTCGCTGCCCACAAGCCCCGGAAGCGTCGGGGGCTTCTCGCGCATGAAGATGAGAAAGAGGACGGCACCGGCGGCCGAGACAATCCCGTAGCCCATGAGCATCGGCGCCATTCCGAGGTTTGTGAAAAGGATGGGGGTAAGCGCCATGGCCAGAATGATGCCGATGAACTGGGCAAGCACCGAGATGCCGGCCGCTGTCGCCCGCTCCTGGAGCGGAAACCACCGGGCGGCAAGCGCCGTAACGGCGTTGAGGATAAACGGCTGGGCGATCGCGAGTCCGAACTGCGCGGCAAATACCATGGCGTAGCTGGAACCGGAAAAGCCCCTGAGGAGGCCGAAGACGCCCGTCAGCGCCGCCCCGATGCCGATGCCGATGCGGACCCCGTAGGTATCGATGACGTAGGAGGCGGGAATGGATACCGCGAGGTAGACGATCATGAAGATCATCGAGAGCACGGCGATAGACAGCTCCGAGACCCCGTAGAATGTCGCGGCGTCGCCGGTTATCGGGGCAAACGTGATCCAGTTTGCCTGCATGATGAGGTTGATGAGGAAAAAGAGCCCGAGCACCACCCACCGATAGCCGTAGACCTTGAATTGTTTTTCTGGCATGGTTCTACTCCCAACAATGGTGAAAACGGTTATGGACAACATCTATGAAACGGGATGAAAAGGGAAATCGGAAATCTGTGTGAGAGAGCCATCGGTGCCGGTGGGAAGTCCCGTCTTGCCTTGTTTGCGTCGCCTCCGGGGCATCGCACAGCGGATGGAGGACAACAGGATGAGCTGTCTTTTCCATCTCGCATCGTGAGCTTACGTCCTGGTTATCTCGCGGAAAGTTCGCGCGATCTCCGGTACGCCGCGTCTACCGCTTCGATGAATGCACCCCGTATACCTTTTGATTCAAGGACCGCAAGCCCCTCGATGGTAGTCCCCCCGGGAGACGCCACCATATCCTTGAGCTCGCCCGGGTGCCTGCCGGTTTCGAGGACCATCCTGGCGGCGCCGAGCACCGTCTGCGCGGAGAGCTTCTCGGCCACTTTTCGCGGCAGACCCGCCCGGACACCGGCGTCCGAAAGCGCCTCGATCACAAGAAAGAGATACGCCGGACCGCTGCCCGACAGCGCCGTGACGGCGTCCAGGTGCGCTTCGTCCACGACGAGCGCCTCTCCCACGCCGGAAAAGAGCTTGAGCGCCGCCGCAAGATGAGACTCGTCCGCCGATGCCCCGGCCGACAGGCACGACATCCCGCTGAGCACCAGTGCCGGCGTATTGGGCATGGCCCGGATGACCGGAATCCCCTTGGGGAGGAGTGATTGGATTGTGGTCAGCGTAACGCCCGCAGCGATCGAGACGATAAGCTTATCGGAGGTCACGACATCGGCGACCCCGGAGAGGAGTTCCGGGACCTGGGCGGGTTTCGTAGCGACGATGATCATGTCCGAGCCGGTGACGACCTGCCGGTTGTCGGAAGTCGTGGCGACGCCGAGCTCTGAATCGATGAGGGCAAGCCTGGATGAAGATACGTCGGAAGCGATGATCTGCTTTTTTGGCCAGAGGTCTCTCGCGACGATTCCCCTGATGAGGGCTTCGGCCATATTTCCCGAACCGAGAAAGCCGAGCCGCTGGGCGGAAAACATATTGTTTCTCCCCCCGTATACGAGTGGCGGTGAATGGTGGAAATAAAACAGTAATTGACAATATATATGAAAGATGGTAGCATTACAAGATTATTTTTGTATTGTTAGTCTGCGGAGTCCGACTAAGGGCGTTGCGCAACAAAAAGGATATAGATGAACCAATCGCTCAAGAATCTATCCCTCTGGCTGGTGATCATCCTGGTGGTCATTATCGCCGTGAGTCTCCTCTCGCCGCCGAAAAGCGACGTTAAGGATGTGTCCTACACCGAGTTCCTCTCGCTGGTCGAGGCCTCCGGCGACAAGAAGATCGAAAAGGTGACCATCGAGGGAAAGGATGTCACGGGGGAAACAAAGAAAGGGAGTAAGTACAAGACCTACATCCCGGACGACCCCGAATTCGTCCAGTCTCTGCTCGCCAATAAGGTGACCGTCCAGGCCAAGCCCCAGACCATCCCCTGGTATGAAACCGGCATGGCCCAGATGGGTATCCTCGTGGTGATGCTGGTCGTCTTCTGGTTTTTCTTTATGCGGCAGATGAACTCGGGCGGGCCGGGCAAGGCCCTTTCCTTCGGAAAGAGCCGGGCCAAACTCCTGTCGGAGTCCCATCAGAAGGTGACGTTCGAGGACGTGGCAGGCATCGACGAGGCAAAGGAAGATCTCAAGGAGATTGTAGACTTCCTCAAGAATCCCGGGAGGTTTACCCGGCTGGGTGGCCGCATTCCCAAGGGCGTCCTGCTGATGGGCGCCCCGGGGACCGGAAAGACGCTCCTTGCCCGGGCAATCGCCGGTGAAGCCGATGTCCCCTTCTTCACCATATCCGGCTCCGACTTCGTCGAGATGTTCGTGGGAGTGGGCGCGGCGCGGGTCCGTGACCTCTTCGAACAGGCCAAACAGCGCTCTCCCTGCATCGTCTTCATCGACGAGATCGACGCGGTGGGAAGGCATCGCGGGGCCGGCCTCGGCGGCGGCCACGACGAGCGGGAGCAGACCCTCAACCAGCTGCTCGTCGAGATGGACGGCTTCGAATCCAACCAGGGTGTCATTCTGATTGCCGCCACGAACCGTCCCGACGTGCTGGATCCCGCTCTGCTGCGTCCCGGCCGTTTCGACCGACAGATAGTCATTCCGATCCCCGACTATATCGGCCGGGAGAAGATCCTGGTGGTTCACACGAGGCGCGTTCCCCTCGGCAAGGAGGTCGATCTTTCGATTCTCGCCCGGGGCACGCCCGGGTTTTCCGGCGCCGACATTGAAAACATGGTCAATGAGGCCGCCCTCATCGCCGCCAAGCGGGGCAAAGAGAAGGTCGAGATGACCGACCTCGAAGAGGCAAAGGACAAGCTCCTCATGGGCTCGGAGAGAAGATCGATGATCATCAACGATGAGGAAAAGCGCCTTACCGCCTACCACGAGTCGGGCCACACGCTGGTGGCGATGCTGCTGCCCGGCACCGATCCGATCCATAAGGTCACGATCATTCCGAGGGGCAGGGCATTGGGCATCACCCAGCAGCTGCCCATCGATGACCGGCACAGCTACAAGAAGGATTTTCTCGAAAAAAAGATACAGATCTTTCTGGGAGGGCGTGTCGCCGAGGAGCTCGTTCTGGGTGAGATATCCACCGGAGCGGGGCAGGATCTGGAGGTGGTCACCAATATCGCCCGAAAGATGGTCTGCGAGTGGGGAATGAGCGAGAGCCTCGGACCGCTGACCTTCGGCAAACGGGAGGAGATGATCTTCTTGGGCAGGGAGATCGCCCAGCACAAGGACTACAGCGAGAAGACCGCCGAGGAGATCGACGGCGAAGTAAAGCGGATTGTCGACGAGTGCCTGGTGGCGACACGAAAGATGCTCGAAAAGAACCTCACCAAGCTTCATCTCCTGGCCAAAAGCCTCCTGGAAAAAGAGGTCCTGACCGGAGACGAGATCACCGCAATCCTCGAAAACGGGAAGGCGGCACTATCCGCGGCAAAGAAGACGGCCGAAAAGGCATAGCGTGGCTCTATAACGGTGGCCGATAACGGCACAGTCACCGGTATCTCCTTGAAAGAGAATACGTCTGCGATGAACCGATCGACCGCACCCGGGCAACATTCAACGGGAAAACCTCAATCCGCTCAACGATGCTGCACCCGCGCCCAGCCCGGCCGATTTGTTCTCACGATAGGCGGCCGCTCTCTGGACCTCTCGCGCCGAACGATCATCATGGGAATTCTCAACGTCACGCCGGACTCCTTCTCCGACGGGGGAAGGTATCTCGGGAGGGACGAGGCGGTCCGAAGGGCCCTCCAGATGGCCGAGGAGGGCGCCGATATCATCGATATCGGCGGCGAATCGTCACGACCGGGCGCAGAACCCGTATCGGAGGAAGAGGAAACGCGCCGGGTCGTCGGCGTTATCGAACAGATACGCAAAAGGATTGACACCCCCCTCAGCATCGACACCTACAAGTCCGGGGTTGCACAGCGGGCGGTGGAGTCCGGCGCCGCGATGATCAACGACATCAGCGCGCTCTCGTTTGACCCGGGTATGGCGGAGCTTGCCGCCCGCCTCAGCGTGCCGGTGGTCCTTATGCACATCAAGGGAACGCCCAGGGACATGCAGAAGGACCCCCGCTATACGGACTTGATCGGCGAGATAAAAGGCTTTCTCGGTCGGGCCATCAAGCGCGCGACCGAGGCGGGGGTCGATCCCCGGCAGATCATCATCGACCCGGGCATTGGATTTGGAAAGAGTGCCGAGGATAACCTCACGCTGATCGGACATCTCCCTGATTTCTTTGAGCTCGGGTGTCCGGTGCTGATCGGCGCCTCGCGAAAATCGTTCATCGGCGCCGTCACCGGCAGGCCCGTCGACGACCGGCTGTGGGGCAGCATCGGGGCCGCCGCGGCCGCGGCGCTTCTGGGCGCCCACATCGTGCGGGTTCACGACGTGGCCGAAACGAGGGATGCGCTTACCGTCGTCGACGCGATCAAGCGGCACGATCGGTAGCGCCGCGACAAGCGTCCCCGGCGGGACACTCCGGCCCCGGGCCGGGCGCCTACGATCGAACGGGAACGGCGTCACCCCTTTGGACATGATGCTCGAAAGGACACGATAGCCATGAAGAAACTCTTCGGCACCGACGGGATTCGCGGCGTGGCAAACGAAGAGCCGATGACCACCGAGACGGCCATGAAGGTGGGCCGGGCCACGGCCTACATCTTCAAGGGAGGCGCCAAGCGCCACCGGATCGTCATCGGCAAGGATACGCGGCTTTCGGGCTACATGCTCGAAACGGCGCTGGCATCCGGGATCTGCTCGATGGGGGTGGACGTGCTGCTCGTCGGGCCGCTCCCCACCCCGGGGATCGCCTTTATCACCTCCAGCATGCGGGCCGACGCCGGGGTCGTCATCTCCGCCTCGCACAATCCCTTTCAGGACAACGGGATCAAAATATTCTCCGGCGACGGTTTCAAGCTCCCCGACGAAAGGGAGCTGGAGATCGAACAGCTCATCTCTTCCGACGAGCTGGCCCGGCTGCGCCCTATTGCCTCCGAGGTCGGCAAGGCCTTCCGGGTGGAGGATGCCGTCGGGCGTTACGTCGTATTTCTCAAGAGCGCCTTTCCCAAGCATCTGGACCTCTCCGGCTTGAAGATTGCGGTGGACTGCGCCCACGGCGCGGCCTACCGGGTGGCGCCCGCGGTCTTCGAGGAGCTTGGGGCCCACGTGGTCACGTGCGGACACGAGCCCAACGGAGAGAACATTAACGCCGGCTGCGGGTCGCTCTACCCCGGGGTCGTCAGCTCACTGGTCAAGGAGACCGGGGCCGACATCGGGATCGCGCTTGACGGTGACGCCGACAGGGTCATCGTGGTGGACGATAACGGCACCGAGTTCAACGGCGACAAGATCATGGCCGTCTGCGCAGGCCAGATGATGGAAAACAGGGAGCTGAAGGATGGCGTGCTCGTGGCCACGGTCATGAGCAACATGGGGCTTGAGCTCTTCATGAAAGAGATCGGCGGCCGGCTCATCCGTACCCAGGTCGGGGACCGCTACGTGGTGGAGAAGATGGTCAAGGGCGGCTACCGGCTCGGCGGCGAACAGTCGGGCCATATCATCTTCCTGGACTACAACACAACCGGCGACGGCGTCCTCTCGGCCCTCATGCTCCTTTCGGTGATGGTCAGAAAGAACAAGCGGCTCTCGGAGCTTGCCGGCGTCATCACCGATTTCCCCCAGGTGTTGAAAAACGTCCGGGTCGGCAGGCGGGCAATCCTGGCCGATATCCCGGGGGTCGCTTCGGCGATCGATGACGCGGAGCGGCGTCTCGGCGACAAGGGGCGGGTCCTCGTGCGATATTCCGGCACGGAAAACAAGGTCAGGGTGATGATCGAGGGGCAGGACGAGACACTGATCACAGAGCTTGCCTCCGGGATCGCCGAGACGATCGAAAAGGAGCTCGCATGATCCTCTCGGTCGGCACCGACGCCCTCGAGATCGAGCGGATGGCCCTGGCCCTCAGGCGCCAGGGGAAGGGTTTTGAGCGGCGTATCTTCACCGAGTGGGAGAACGCCTACTGCAAGCGAAAGAAAAACTCCGCCTCCTCGTACGCCGCCCGTTTCGCCGCAAAGGAGGCGACCCTCAAGGCCCTCGGCCGGGGGCTCTTCCAGGGGGCGGCGATGAGCGAGATAGAGGTGGTGAGCGGACCGCGGGGAAAACCCTCGATCCTGCTTCACGGGGGGGCGCTCAGGATCTTTGGGGAGCTGGGGGGCAAGACGATTCACCTCTCGCTGACGCATTCAAGGGATATCGCGTTTGCGGTCGTGATCTTCGAGGGGTAGTCGGCGAGAAGGTCGTCCTTCCCGCCGGGTTCCATCCCTCGTTCGGCCGAAACTCGTAATATGCGCGAAGTCTTTGCGCGTACCGTTCCCGTAGAATGCATCGGGAACGTTTCTTACGCTTACGAAAGCCCGTAAAGGCAGGGCATACGAGTGGGGCCTCTCTTCGGGAGGCAGTTCGAAAAAAAAGTCTTCGTGGGGTACAGGCTGTGAACGCTGCAACCGCCAAGATTATCCGTGAGCTTGACCGGCTGGCCACCGAGGAGTACGGGATCCCCGGCGCCGTACTGATGGAAAACGCCGGCAGGGGATCGGCGAAGATCCTCCTGGAGCGATACCCCGAGGCCTATCAGACCGGGGTAACGATAGTGGCCGGCACCGGCAACAACGGCGGGGACGGGTTCGTGATCGCCCGTCATCTGGCCAACCAGGGCGTCGAGGTCGACGTCTTCATTGCGGGCCCGGCCGAGAAGGTACGGCAGGGCGAATCGGCCGAAAACCTCTCGACCATCAGGAAGATGGGCATCCCCATCGTCCCGATGACCAAAGACGAGGACCTGGCGGCGCTCGCCGATTCGATCGCGGGCCGGGGTATCGTGGTCGATGCGCTGCTGGGCACCGGCCTCGAGCGGGACGTCTCGGGTATCTTTTCCCGTGCCATCGCCATCATCAACGAGGGATACTCGGTTCTTTCGGTCGATATCCCCTCGGGCATCTCATCGGATACCGGAAAGGTGATGGGGTCGGCCGTGAAGGCGGACGTGACGGTGACCTTTGCGCTGCCCAAGCTGGGAAACCTCCTCTACCCCGGGGCGGAGCTTTGCGGCGATCTGATCGTGCTGGATATCGGCATACCCACCGTGCTCGTGGACCGCATGAAGATCACCGATCACGTGCTGGTCCCCGAGTTGTTTGCCTCCCTGATGACAAAACGCCGCCCGACGGCCCATAAGGGAGACTTCGGCCACCTCCTGATCCTGGCGGGCTCCATGGGTAAGACCGGGGCCGCCGCCCTCTGTGGAATGGGCGCCCTGGCAGCGGGGGCGGGCCTCGTTACCGTCGGCGCCCCGGAGTCACAGGTGGGAGTGTTGGCCGCAAAACTCACCGAGGCGATGACCGAGCCGCTCCCCGACGATAACGGGGCGCTCGACCAGACCGCGTTCGGGCGAATCACCAAGATCATCGGCGGCAAGAGCGCCGTGGCGCTGGGACCCGGCCTCGGGACGGGCGCCGGGGCCTGGGAAGTGACCAGACGGCTGATCACGGAGGTCGATCTTCCGATGGTGATCGACGCCGACGGGATCAACGTCGTGGCACTGGAGCCGGGCATCCTCAAACAAAAGAAGGGGCAGGTCATCCTGACGCCTCACCCCGGAGAGATGGGCCGCCTCATCGGCAAATCGGCGGACGAGGTGGAACAAGACAGGATCGGCATCTCGAAAGGCTTTGCCGCCGAGTTCGGGGTGTGGCTGGTGCTGAAGGGCGCCCGGACGCTCATCGCGTCGCCCGCGGGTGACCTGTTCATCGCCACGGGAGGCAACCCCGGCATGGCCTCCGGTGGGATGGGAGACGTCCTGACGGGGCTGATCGGGGGTTTTCTGGCGGCAAGCAACGACCCCGCTCTTTCCGCTGCGGCCGGCGTCTTCATCCATGCCGCCGCCGCCGATCGGGCCAGGGAGCGCGTCGGGGAGATATCGCTGATCGCCGGGGACGTGCTTTCCGAGGTCCCCGGGGTGATCACCGCGCTCTCCTGCGAATGTGAGACGTTCGAGAGCGGCCTGTCATACTACTTCTGAGACTGAGAGGACCGAATCAGTAGCGGGGCGGCGCACCCGTGGATGTTCTGGGGATGCCTCGTGGGTGAATTTATGAGGGATGACGTGTCGACGGCAATAGACGGAAGGGACAGGGACGAGACGCGGCCCCGCCGGGCCGTAATAACCCGGCGGTCGATGATAAGCCGGTCTCCCGGCCGGACGGCCGCCCTGGGAAGCGCGATTGGCTCTGCGGCGGTTGGGGGAACGGTCGTCTGCCTCTTCGGGGACCTCGGCTCCGGCAAGACGAAGCTTACCCAGGGGATCGCGGCGGGGCTCTCGGTACCCGAAACCTACGTGGTGACGAGCCCCACGTTTACCTACGTCAACGAATACCCGGGGAGGCTTCCCCTCTATCATATCGACCTCTATCGGGTCTCGTCTCCCGACGAGCTTTTCGACCTCGGCTGGGAGGAGTACATCTGGACCGACGGCGTCGTGGCGATCGAGTGGGCGGAGCGCGCGGGACGACTCCTTCCCGAAAAGAGAATCGACGTAAATATTACGATCACGGACACCGACGAGCGGAGATTTGATATCACCTTTATCGGCGACCACCCGGCAATATATACGGCGCTGATTTCCCAGACTCACGAGCTGTAGCACGAGGTCCGGTCCATGGATACGGAAACTAAATGCGGCGTCGATAAGCCTCCCTAACGGTCCGCGATACGGATAAAGTATAAATTCCGACGGGAGGAACCCCGGCGGCCCGGTGTTCCTCGCCGCGGTTCCGGCGGGCCATCCCGCGGGGTATCTTCATATGAAAGCGCCCGAGTACGGAAAGGTTCTCGTTCGGGCATCATGCGGCGGCCGTTGGAACCGGACAGGTTCTTGGCCGCGGTCAGGGAGGTTATAGGAATCCTGTGGCACTGATTGTTCAAAAATACGGCGGTACTTCTGTGGCGAACCTCGACCGCATCGCCAACGTCGCCAGGCGTGTCATCGCCACCCGTGAGGCTGGAAACGACCTCGTGGTCGTCCTTTCGGCGATGTCGGGCGAGACCGATCGGCTCATTGATCTTGCCAAGAAGATCAACCCCAATCCCGACGAGCGGGAGATGGATGTCCTGATATCTACCGGCGAGCAGGTGACGGTGGCGTTATTGGCGATGATGCTTAACAGCCTCGCCGTCCCTTCCCGGTCGTTTCTCGGCTACCAGGTGAAGATCGTCACCGACAGCGCCTTCACCAAGGCCCGGATCACCGAGATCGAACAGCGCGTGATCAGGGACGAGCTTGACCGGGGGACGGTCGTTGTGGTGGCCGGCTTCCAGGGGGTGGACGGCAACGGAAACATCACCACGCTGGGACGGGGCGGCTCGGATACGACGGCGGTGGCGCTGGCGGCGGCGCTTTCGGCCGATCTCTGCGAGATCTATACCGACGTCGACGGTGTCTACACCACCGACCCCAACATCTGCCCCAACGCCAGAAAACTCGATAAGATCTCCTATGATGAAATGCTGGAAATGGCCAGCCTCGGGGCGAAGGTGCTCCACACCCGCTCCGTGGAGTTTGCCAAGAAATACAACGTCCCCCTGGTGGTGAAGTCGAGCTTCACCGACGGAAAGGGGACGATCGTAACCGAAGAGGATAAGGATATGGAACAGGTCGTGGTATCGGGAATCGCCTATAACGTTAACGAGGCAAAGCTGACCATCCGCGGGGTCCCCGACAAGCCGGGGATCGCCTACCGGATCTTCGGGACGATCGCCGACGCGGGCATCATCGTGGATATGATCATCCAGAATATCGGTGCCGACAACAGCGCCGACATCACGTTTACGGTTCCCCGGACCGACCTCAAGAAAGCCACCGAGATCCTCGAAGGGCTCAAGGGAGAGCTTGCCGCCGCCGAGATCATTGCCGACGAGAACATCGCCAAGGTCTCCATCGTGGGCGTCGGGATGCGAAGCCACGCGGGCGTCGCGTCCAAGATGTTCAACGCGCTTTCAAGAGAGCGGATCAATATCCTCATGATCAGCACCTCGGAGATCAAGGTGTCCTGCGCCATCGAGCGCAAATATACCGAGCTTGCCGTCCGGGTGCTTCACGAGGAGTTCGAGCTCGGCGGCGATGCTCCCCCGGTCACCCAGGAGGAGCTGTAAGGAGGGCCGATGCGGTTTGTCAAGATCTATGACACCACCCTGAGGGACGGCGCCCAGGCGGAGGATATAACCTTTATCCTCGACGACAAGCTCAGGATAGCCAAGAAGCTCGACGAGCTGGGCGTCCACTATATCGAGGGCGGCTGGCCGGGGGCCAATCCCAAGGACGACGCCTTCTTCAAGGCCGCCAAGACCATGCGATTTTCCATCGCCAAGGTCGCGGCCTTCGGCAGCACCCGGAAAAAGGGGATTGCCGCCGAAAAAGATGAGCTGCTCGGCAAGCTCGTGGCCGCCGACACCGAGGTGATCACCATCTTCGGCAAATCGTGGGACGTGCATGTCAAGGAGGCGCTGGGCGCGTCCCGGGAGGAGAACCTGGCGATGATCGGCGACACGCTGGCCTTTGTGCGGCCCCACCCGCGGGAGCTCTTCTACGACGCCGAGCATTTCTTCGACGGCTTCTTGGCCGATCCCGAATATGCCCTGGCGACGCTCAAGGCGGCGGCGAAAGCGGGTGCGGACTGCGTCGTGCTCTGCGACACGAACGGCGGCACGATGCCCTGGCAGATCAGAGAGATCATCGAGCGCGTGAAGAAGGAGATCAAGCTTCCGCTGGGCATCCATTGCCACAACGACAACGGGCTCGGGGCGGCCAATTCGCTGTCTGCCGTCGAGATGGGAATCGACCAGGTTCAGGGCACCATCAACGGCTACGGGGAGCGGTGCGGCAACGCCAACCTCTGCACGATCATCCCCAACCTGAAGATCAAGATGGGCATCGAGTGCATCTCCGACAATCAGCTGGCGCGCCTCCGGGAGGTCTCCCGCTTCGTGGACGAGATGGCAAACCGCGTCCCGGACAAGCACCGGCCCTACGTGGGGGAGAGCGCGTTTGCCCACAAGGGCGGCATCCACGCCAGCGCCGTCTCAAAGAACCCCCTCACTTACGAGCACATCGACCCGCGGGTGGTCGGCAACGAGCAGCGCGTCCTCGTCTCAGACCAGTCGGGACTCTCCAACATACGGTTCAAGGCAAAACAGTTCGGGATCGACCTGTCCAACGAGGACGAAAAGACCAGGCAGCTCGTCAAGAGCATCAAGGAGATGGAGAGCCGGGGCTACCAGTTCGAGGGGGCCGACGCCTCTTTCGAGCTCCTGGTCAACCGCGCGCTCGGCAGGTACAAACAGTCCTTTAAGCTGCGGGGCTTTCGGATCATCGTGGAGCGACGCACCGGCGACAAGGAGCCGCTGTCGGAGGCCACGATCATGATCGACGTCGACGGCCGGGTGGAGCATACCGCGGCCACCGGCAACGGTCCGGTCAACGCGCTGGACAACGCCATCAGAAAGGCGCTGGAGAAGTTCTACCCGGAGCTTGCCGAGATGCGGCTCCTGGACTACAAGGTGCGCGTGATCACCACCGAGGACGGGACCGCCGCGACGGTGCGGGTCCTCATCGAGTCCGGCGACAAGGAAGACACGTGGGAGACCGTGGGCGTGCACCCCAACATCATCCAGGCCAGCTGGAGCGCCCTGGTCGACAGCATCGAGTACAAGCTCCTCAAGGACGAGAAGAAGCGGCGGGCGAGGGAAGGGAGCTGAGACCATCTTCTGATACTATTGGCCCCGACATGATCGCACGGCTATTCCAGACAGGCCGCGTGAGCAGCCGTAGGGGCGCCATTCATGGCGCCCGTTGCCAGGCCCGTTTACGTGATTAGACTGACGGTTTGATTCGGCTTTCTCGGCCCTATCGGACTCTCATGCGACTGATCACAACCTGACAGCATCCAACGGACACCCTCAGGGGCCACATGAGCGACCCGGTAAAGGATTCCTCACCCAAACTCCAGGGCTCTCCTCCGGACGAGATGGTAGCGCCCTCCGAAAGCGATCGCCCAACAGAGAGTGCTGCCCCATCCCCCACCCCCGACGTACTGCGCTACCGGCCCGGGATCGCGGCCCTTGCCGTGCTCATCATGACCATCTGCGCCGTGTCGTTCCTTGCGCGGTGGGCCGACGATCGATTCTTTCCCGATCTCCCCGTCTCCCGGGTGGCCTGCCGGGGTCCGGCGGGCGGTCTGGAAACCCTGCCCCGGGGCACGACCGTCGGGGCGGCGCTCGAAACGTGGGGAGTGGAGACAACGGGTATCGGCGAGAAGACGCTGAAGCGAAAGATCCCCGACGGCTGCCGCATCACCGTCGAAGAGACGCGCGCCGGGCGCCGCGTGGTGATCGAAGAGCTGCCGCCCGCCGAGCGATACGCCCTGGGGCTGGACTTTGACATCAACCGGGCTGGCGCACCGGACCTTGCACTGATCCACGGTATCGGCGATGCCTCGGCCGGCAGGATCGTCGCCTACCGAAGGGCGCACGGGGATTACTTGTCGGAAGCGGAGCTCGCGGCCGTGCCCGGCCTCGGAAAAGACAAGGCGCGCACGATCGCGCGTTGCGTCTCCTTCGGGACGAAGATCGAGAGCGAGCCGGAACCGGACGATATCGCCTCCCTTGACTCTTCGGAAAGAAGATGCCCGCTCACCCCGCCGACAAGCTGACCGAGGGCGACCCGCCTGTCGATATCAATGGTGCGGAGGTTTTAGACCTCATGCGGATCCCCGGCGTGGGTAAAAAGACGGCTGAGCGGATCATCGACTGCCGGGAGAAAAACGGGCCGTTCCGGACGGCCGCGGATCTTGAAAAGGTGGAGGGGATCGGAAAGAAGAAGGCCGAAAAGATCGGGGGGTACGTGAAGTTCTGAGCAGCTACCGGACACAATGAATCGTGTCCCTGCGGAATGTTAGGTCGTCACGTGTGAGGACCCGTAGGGGCAGCATATATGCTGCCCGCGACTCTTGACGGACACCCATTTGAGCAAGCACCTACTTGCGTACATGGTGAGGGGCCGTCTTCCCCACCGGTGCCCTCGAGAAGCCCGCTTCATGGGATAATGGATAAGCGGCAATCTCACCGTATAATAGTTACCTCGGACAATCTGGAGGTTTTCCGCGCCATCTGTCGTTGCTGTATGAAATGTAAAAGAGGAAGAATAGATGAACATAACCAGGACCACGACGTCCTTCACCTGCCCCCACTGCGGCCAAAAGTCGACCTACGACCTGGGCCCCCAGGAGCTGGCCGATGGAGGAAAGCTGGTGTGCGGGAAATGTGGGAAGGAAATCCCGTTCGACAGGCGGGTGTTCGAGGCGATCATGGGAGATATTTCCACCTCCAAGCTCTTCAACATGACGACCGTAACGAAGAGCTCGATGTCTTTCCAGTGTCCCCGATGTCAGAAGACGACAACTACCGACATGACCATCGGCCGGCTCGTCGACGGCGAAAGCGTCTTCTGCAGCCACTGCGGCCATAAGATCGCTGCAGATGGGGCGAAGGTTCTACAGGCCGATGCCGCTCTCAGGGGGATGGCCACTCCGTCCGGCGGCGGTGAGAGCAAGACGTCAGACACGCCCGGGGGGCCGGTCGTCGTCAAGAAGACGTTTAACGTGAACGTAAAGACGAATCTCGACTTTGGGAAAACGGCCGACCCCGGCGCGGGGGGATCGGCGGGAGGGACCCCCATCCTCACTCCCCGCCGCGTCATCGAGCCGAAAAAGGGGTGCCTGGGGGTGATGGCGATGCTGGCCTTTCTTACGGCAATAGTCCTGGTCAATGGTTTTCTGATGTAAATGAAAGCCTGGCGACCGAGTGGTACTGGCAATCGAAGCCGAAGTCGCGAGAAGCCGAAGGCTTCGTGGCGATCCCCTCGAACAATGGCGTAGGGCTAAGATACACGGAACGGGGATTTTTCACCACGGACAACCTGCGGTTGTCCGGCCGCCCATCATCATAGGTTAGATGTTAGAGGAAAAGACGATGAATCAAACGAAGAACACCACGTCCGTCACCTGCCCCCACTGCAATCATACGTCGACCTACGAGCTCGACCTTCACAACCTGGCCGAGGGTAAGAAGCTGGTCTGCGAGAAATGCGGCAGGGAAATTGCCGTCGACAGGCAGGTCTTTGAGAATGTCGAGAAACTGCTCGAACGTCTCGGCGTCAACGATACACCGGGTGAAACGGACGTAACGCAGAGCTCCGTTGCCTTACAGTGCCCGCACTGTAACAAGACCTCGACAATTACGATGAGCCTTCAGGAACTTGCCGAAAAAGAGAAGATCTTCTGCCAGAATTGCGGAAAGGAAATCCCCATCGATCGGGAAAAGATCCTGAAGGCCCAGCGGGTCCTCGGAGGGCTCAAGATCCCCTCCGGCGAAGGGACCGAGACGATTGACACACCCGATGGGGCGGTCGTTGTCAGCACGAAGACTGTTAACGTGGACCTGAAGACGAATACGGACCTCGGAGAAACGGTGCGGTTGGGGCTCGAAGAGGCGCTGAAGGGCGCCCCCACACCAAAGGCCCCCAACGCCATCGAGCCTCGGAAGGGGTGTTTTGGGGTGATGGCGATGCTTGCTTTTCCTGGGGCCGTTGCTTTGATATATTGCTTTCTCTAGCAGGCAGGTACTTGCCTCCCAGAATAAAGCAAGCGCAAGGATGGGAGGCAAGCGTCAAGGAGCTGGGGTTAATCTCAAACCTGTGAGTAAAGATAGCGGTGAAGATCGGGACGTGCTCGAAGTTACCCAAATAGCTAGAACCAATGGGACATCTGGAAATCTATTCTTATATGTCTTACCAGTGAATCAGTTTCATACAAATGTAAATACTTTTTATTCATTTTCCAGTCGTCAATCTTCTTGCCTTCCTGTATTCGGTATTTGCCCTCGTAGTTTTCCAGACTTGTAAGGTAAAGATCTGCAGAACCTTCGGTTTCGATATAAACCGCAATCCAGGGAATACACCCAAAGGCGTCACACGCATCTATTACTTTCTGTCTATCATCCTTACTATTCTGATACGAGAAGATGTTTACCGAATCTTCCTCTTTCCCAAGTGTTCTAGTTCTGGACTTAACGGTAATGCCAAGGCGCTCCTTTGTTCTTGAATTATAAGCGACTATGTCAATACCGGTGTGATCTACATGAACCACTTCAAACCCCGAACGTGAAAGCCAATTCATAAGAAGGATTTCACCGAAATCACCGATAATCTTCGCGTGTCTTGTGCTTTTCTCAATCTCCATTTTCTTATTGTTTTACGATATAGGTTTACCGGCAGTATCAGTCCTTTTTCAGATTGAAGAATAAGGATTTTAGGTACGGGATATCCTCACGCACTGTTTTCCAGACTACCTCGATATCTACCCCAAAATACTCGTGTATTAGTTTATCTCTCATCCCCGCAATTCTTTTCCACGGTATATCCGGATACGATTCCCGTAATTCCTTGGGGACTTTCTTAACCGCTTCCCCTATTATTTCCAATCCTCTAACAACTGCATATATGGTTTTCTTATCCCGTGAGAAATCGTCATAGCTCATCCCTTCAGTAAAGGATTCGACGTTTGATAGTTCGCTAGTAATATCATTCAAATAATCTGAATACTCTCTCTTCACAATATAACAACTTCCTTCAGTATATTTTTCCCGATACTCGGCTTCAATGCGCTCTTCATAACGAGGTCTACTTTCATTCCGAGGCGCTCACTTAGGTATTCCTCCAAACCGATAAACTCAAGAAGGCTAATGGGATTTTCGAACTCGACCAGCACATCAAGATCGCTTTTTTTTCGTGCGTCCCCTCTCACAAAAGAACCGAATATACCGATCTCCCTGACACCATAGTTCTTCGTCAAGAGCGCCTTTTCGCTACTCAATACCTCTTTTATTTCCTCAAGAGATTTCATATGCTACCACTTCTTTTGTGAGAGGTTCCCCCCCTTCACTTCACGTAGTCAAACACCGCGTCCACCGCGGCATTGATCTTATCCGCGTTCGGCCCCCCCGCCTGGGCAAAATCGGGCCTGCCGCCGCCCTTGCCGCCCACGGCCTCGGCCATCCCCTTGATGATGTTGCCGGCGTGGTACTTGTCGGCGATATCCTTGGTGACGGCCACCAGCAGCACCGCCTTGTCGTCGGAGACCGACCCCAGCGCGATGACCGCCCTTTTCATCCTGTCCCTGACCTTGTCCGAGAAATCCCTGAGCGACTTGGGGTCCATGTCCGGGATGACCTCGGACACGATGAAGATTCCGGCCTTCTCTTTTGCGCCCTTGACGACGCTCTCCACCGAGACCGTCCCCCCGCCGCTCTTGATCCGCTCGATCTCCTTGGTCAGCGCCTTGACCTGGGCGGCGAGCTTCTCGACCCTGGCCGGCGCGTCCTCGGGGGTGGTCTTGAGCGCCTCGCTGATGTCGGCCAGGATCTGCTTCCTCCCGCCTCACGTGGACGAGCGCGCCCACCCCGGTCAGCGCCTCGATCCGGCGCACGCCCGAGGCGATGGACCCCTCGTGGATGATCTTGAAGACGCCGATCTTTCCGGTCCGGTCGGTGTGCGTGCCGCCGCAGAGCTCCATCGACACGCCCGGCACCTTGACCACCCTGACCACGTCGCCGTATTTCTCGCCGAAGAGCGCCATCGCCCCCTCGGCGACCGCCGCGTCATACGCCAGTTCCCGCGCGATCACCTCGTGGTCTTCCCGAATCCGCTCGTTGACGATGTCCTCGACCTTTTCCAGCTCGCCTTTCGTGACCTGGCCGAAGTGGCTGTAGTCAAACCTCAGCCGCTCCGGGCGAGACCAGCGACCCCGCCTGCTTGACGTGCTCGCCCAGCACCTGCCTCAGCGCCGCGTGCAGGAGGTGGGTGGCGCTGTGGTTGGCCTCGGTCATCCGGCGCCTGGAGTTGTCGACGGCAAGCGTCACCGAATCGCCGACGGCGACCTTTCCCTTCCTGACCACCCCGCGGTGGGCGATGATGTGGCTCCGACGGACGAACGGCGTCGGTGACCTCGATGAGAAGCCCGTCGGCCTGGATGGTCCCGGTGTCGCCGACCTGGCCGCCCATCTCGCCGTAAAACGGGGTCTCTTCGGTCACGACCTCGACCTCGTCGCCGGCGCCGGCGCTTGTGGCCGTCGCGCCGCCGGAAACGACGGCAGTGACCTTCGACCGGGCGGTCGTCGACTCGTATCCGACGAACCGGGAGGATACGCCGTCGGCGGCGAGCTTCAGGTAGACCCCGGCAACCCTCTCGTCGCCGGTGCCCTTCCAGGCCGCCTTTGATTTCTCCCGCTGTACGCCCATCGCCGCCTCGAACCCGGCGATATCCACCGTGATCCCCTCGTCCTTGATGATGTCCTGGGTCAGGTCCAGCGGAAACCCGAAGGTATCGTAGAGCTTAAAGACCACATCGCCCGGGAGGACCTTCCCCTTATGCTTCTTGACCCGGGCCAACTCTTCGCCCAACAGCACCAGGCCCTTGTCGAGGGTTTCGATGAACTTCTCCTCCTCGGCCTTGATTACCGAGGCGATGAACATCCGGTTCTCGGAAAGCTCCGGATAGACGGGCGCCATTTCGTCCACCACGACGTCTGCGACCTTGAAGAGGAAGGGGTCCGTGACGCCCAAGAGCTTTCCGTGCCTCAACGCCCGTCTCATGATCCGCCTGAGCACGTAGCCCCTGCCGTCGTTGGCCGGGAGCACCCCGTCGGCGATCAGGAAGGCCGCGGAGCGGCTGTGGTCGGCCACCGCCCGCATCGACGTATCCTTTGCGTGGTCGGTGCCGTAGCCGTTGCCGGCGATCCGCCCGATGGCGTCGATGATGGGGCGGAAGAGGTCCGAGTCGTAGTTGCTCCGCTTGCCCTGGACGACGGCCGCTATCCTCTCCAGGCCCATCCCCGTGTCGATGGAAGGCCGGGGAAGGGGCGTCATCTGCCCGGATTCGTCCCGGTTAAACTGCATGAAGACGAGGTTCCAGAGCTCCAGGAACCGGTCGCAGTCGCACGTCCCGATCCCGCAGGAGGGCCCGCAGGCCATGTCGGCGCCCTGGTCGATGATGATCTCCGAGCAGGGGCCGCAGGGCCCGGTCTCTCCCATCGCCCAGAAGTTGTCCTTTTCGCCCAGCCTCACGATCCGATCGACCGGCACATGGATCACGTCTTTCCAGAGGTCGAATGCCTCGTCGTCGTCCTTATAGACGGTGACCCAGAGTTTCTCGATGGGAAGTCCCATAACGGAGGTGAGGAAGTCCCAGCCGAAGTTGATCGCGTCCTTTTTGAAATAGTCGCCGAAGGAGAAGTTGCCCAGCATCTCGAAGAAGGTGTGGTGGCGCGCCGTAACACCGACGTTTTCCAGGTCGTTGTGCTTGCCGCTGACCCTGAGACACTTCTGGGACGTAACGGCACGCTTATATTCGCGCTTTTCATCCCCGGTAAAGACGTTCTTGAATTGGACCATCCCGGCGTTGGTGAACAGCAGCGTGGGGTCCGACTGGGGCACGAGGGACGAGGAGCGCACCCGGCGGTGGCCCTTCGATTCGAAGTAGACGAGGAATTTTTCGCGGATTTCGCTCCCTTTCATGACAGAATCCTTCAAACGGCTTACCAGACCATAATCAGTATGACAAAGGGGCCTTCAGACCCCGATACGTGCAGAGATTGATACATTTCGAGGGGAGGGGCTACCCCGAGGGAAATGAGGTCTTCACCCTGCTGCCCCTTCTTTCACGGAACGACGTCGGGCCTTCCTCTCCCGTTGGCCCCCGACAGAATCAGCCGGGCGCCGGTCACGCCGGCCGGCCGCTCAGACGGGTTCCTTAAAATCTCTGATCACCTGCGAAACCGTGTCCCACGCAAACCCGCGGGCGGCGAGCTTTGACATGACCTTCTTCAAATGCTCCTCGGAGACCTTGCCGCCCCGCGTCTCCTTGTCCACAAATTTGCGCGCCCCCTCTTCCTCCATCCGGACCGCGTCCGGCGACCCGAGGAGCTCCTCGATGATCGCCCGGTCGATTCCCCGCTCCATCAGGCCCGCCCTGACCTTTCGCCTTCCCCACGACTTTCTCAAGAAGGCGTATTCGAGATAGTCACGCGCAAACCGATCGTCGTTGATCAGGTCAACCCCGACCAGCCTCTCGATGATACGATCGACGGCGGCCCGGTCGGCCCCCTTCATGAGAAGCTTTCGCCTCAATTCGGCGGCGCTGTGGGGACGGATCGAGATAATCCTCAGGGCCGAGGCGCGGATCGCCTCGTCGTCGGTGGCGGCCACTTAAAACCTCTCGATGTTGAGGTCTTCTCCCTCCGCGCCCTCGGGCGTCTCGTCGGTCGGCCCTTTGTCGAAGGCGTCCCAGGTGCTGTCGCTCGTGGAGGATATGCCCTTGACCCTGAGCGCGAAGTCGTCCGGGTTGCTGCTCTGCCTGAGCGCCTCGTCGTAGGTGATAAGGCCCTTCCGATAGACGAACATCAGCGACTGGTCGAACGTCTGCATCCCGTGGACGGTAAAGCCCTTGGCGATGGCGTCGTGGATCTCCTTGGTCTTGTCCTTGTCGGAGATACACTCCCGGATCATGGCCGTGGAGATCAGCACTTCCACGGCGGGCACCCTCCCCTTGCCGTCAGCCCGGGGCACGAGGCGCTGGGAGACAACCCCCTTGAGGATGCCGGCAAGCTGAAACCGGATCTGCTGCTGCTGGTAAGGAGGAAACACCGAGATGATCCGGGTGATCGTTTCGGTAGCGTCGACGGTGTGCAGGGTGCTGAGGACCAGGTGCCCCGTTTCGGCGGCCGTCAGCGCCGTCTCGATGGTCTCAAAATCCCGCATCTCGCCCACCAGGATGACGTCCGGGTCCTGCCGCAGGGCGCTCTTGAGCGCTACGGCAAAGCTCCCGGTGTCAAATCCGATCTCCCGCTGGTTGATGATGCTCTTCTTGTCCCGATGGAGAAACTCGATGGGGTCCTCGATCGTAATGATATGGCAGGTCCGGTTGGAGTTGATGTGATCGATCATCGAGGCCAGGGTCGTCGATTTACCTGACCCGGTGGTGCCGGTCACGAGGATAAGCCCCCGGGGCTCGGAGGCAACCTTCTCCAGCACCGTCGGGAGGTTGAGCTCGGGGATGGTCTTTATCTTGACCGGGATGGACCGCAGCACGACCCCCATCGTCCCCCGCTGCTGAAACACGTTGACACGAAACCTCCCCAGCCCCGGCACGCCGTAGGCAAGGTCGACCTCGTTGATCTCGCGAAACCGCTCGATCTGCTTTTTGTTCATGATACCTTCGGCGATCTTGGCGATCTCGTCGGGGGTAAGCCGCGGGGCGTTCTTGAGGGGGTAGAGCGATCCGTCGATCCGAAAGACCGGAGGGAGCCCCACCTTGAGGTGGATATCGGACGCCCCCTGCTTGACCGCGATCTTTAAAACCTCATTGATGTCCATCGCATACCTCTTATGCTGGAGCCTTCTCCTGGCTCTTTAGAAACCCGTGCTTTTCCAGGACCTTGTTCTTGATCTGGGCGCATGTTTCCGGGTTCTCCAAAAGGAACCTCTTGGCGTTTTCTCTTCCCTGGCCGATCCGCTCCTCGCCGTAAGAGTACCAGGTGCCGCTCTTTTCGATGATGCCGTCGTCGGACGCCAAATCGACAAGCTCCCCTTCCTTGGAAATACCCAGCCCATAGATGATGTCAAACTCCACTTCCTTGAAGGGGGGGGCGATCTTGTTTTTCACGACCTTGACCTTCGTGCGATTGCCGACGATGTCCTGGCCCTCCTTAAGGGCGGCCGTTCTGCGGATATCGAGCCGGACGCTCGAGTAAAACTTGAGGGCGTTGCCGCCGGTGGTGGTCTCGGGGTTTCCGAAAAGCACCCCGATTTTCATCCTGATCTGGTTGATGAAGATGACGGCCGTCTTGGACTTGGAGATAGACCCGGTGAGTTTGCGCATCGCCTGCGACATGAGACGCGCCTGAAGGCCCATATGGGAATCCCCCATCTCTCCCTCGATCTCTGCCCGGGGAACTAACGCCGCCACCGAATCGACGACCAGGACATCCACGGCGCCGCTGCGCACAAGGATATCGGTGATCTCGAGGGCCTGCTCGCCGGTGTCGGGCTGGGAAATCAGGAGCTCCTGGGTCTTTATGCCGAGGTTGCCCGCATAGTTGATGTCCAGGGCGTGTTCCGCGTCAATGAAGGCCGCCACCCCGCCCAGGCGCTGGGCCTCGGCGATTATGTGGAGCGCCAGCGTCGTCTTACCCGAGGCCTCGGGGCCGAAGATCTCAATGACCCTGCCGCGGGGGATTCCCCCCACCCCGAGGGCCATATCCAGAGCGAGAGAACCGGTCGGGATGACGGCGATCTCCGGGATCATTACGTCGTCGCCGAGCTTCATGATCGATCCCTTTCCGAACTGTTTCTCAATCTGGGAAAGGGCAAGGCTCAATGATTTCTCTTTGTTCTCATCGCTCGCCATGGGAAACCCTCACAACTTTATGTTAACGGATAGTGGGAAAGGGTGGTATAGACGGCCCCCGACGGCAAGAGATCACTCTTGATGAGCTCGATCGCATCCACGACCATATCCCCCAGCACAACGTCCTTTGACTGCTCAATTTTCTTCATCGTATCGACCGACAGGCGGTCCTTCACCCGACCCAGCGTCAGGTGCGGTCGGAAGGGACGACCCTCCTTGGGAAACCCCAGTGCGAAACACGCCTCCTCGAGCGCCTCCTGCACTGCCTGGAGCCGCTCGACATCCCCCGAGAGACCCACCCAGACGACCCGTGGCCGCCTCATATCCGGGAAGACGCCGACCCGACCCACCGAGAGCGGGATCTCCCCAACCCCCCGGGCACACGGTGCGGCCGCTTCGTCGACGGCCCGTACCATTGTCTCGTCGACGCTGCCGAGAAATTTCAGCGTCAGGTGAACGCCGCCGCTCCTGACCCACTTGACGCCGTCGCCCCGCGAACCGAGCTGTCGGGAAAGCTCATCGAGCCCCCGGAGCAGTGCGTCGGGAGGCCGCGCGGCGATAAAGAGCCTGAGATCAGCCACAGCTCTCCTACATTTCTCCGTCTTCGGGCGATCCCTTGAGCAGGTATCTCCTCACCCACTCGAGGGCCATCTCCGAGGAGACGAGTCGAATCCTGGCGCGGTCGCCGTAGAAACGATACCCATGGGAGCGGACCGAAGGCGTCCCCGCCTCGTCGAAGGCCATCCCGATGAACACCGTCCCCACCGGCTTTTCCTTCGTGCCCCCCGACGGCCCGGCGATCCCGGTGATCGAGATTCCCAGATCGGCCGATGACGATTCTCTGATACCCCGGGCCATGGCCGAGGCTACCTGGCCGCTCACCGCCCCGAACTCGTCGATCGTCCCGGGGTCCACGCCCAACAGGTCGGTCTTGGACTCGTTGCTGTAGGTCACCGCCCCCCGCAGAAAATAGGACGAGCTGCCGGGAATGGCGGTGAGCCGTTGAGCGAGGAGTCCGCCGGTGCACGATTCGGCCGTGGCCACCGTGCACCTCTTTGTAATGAGCATTCCTGCGACCACGGCCTCGAGCGTCTGGTCGTCCTCACCGAATACCCGGTCGCCCACTGCCGTACGCATTCGGCCCGCCGCCTCCCGGGCGATCTCCTCGGCGTCCTGCCGCGAGACGCTCGAGCTGGCGGTCACGGTCAGGTGGTTTTCCGGAAAAACCGGCAAAAAACCGATGGTCAAGCGGCGCTTGTCGTACCGTACGTCCTTGACCCGCTCATTGACCTGCGATTCGGTCAGCCCGAATATATGGAGGATCTTCCTGACGATGAAGACGTCGGCCTGCCCCTCGTTCTCGAGGATCGGCAGCATCCCCTGATCGACCATCACGCGCATCTCATCGGGGACGCCCGGCAGGACGAAGATCATTCGATCCCCGGCGGTCAGATAGTATCCCGGAGCCGTCCCGACCGGGTTCGTGATGATGCGCCCACCGTGGGGAATCAGGGCCTGTCGGTTCGCATCGGCCGGCGGGTTCATCCCCCGCTTTGCGTATCGATCTTTAATCTGTTGCTCGGCCTCGGGGGAGAGGACGAGCCGCTTGCCGAGGGCCTTGGCGACGCTCTTTGAGGTGATGTCGTCGGGCGTGGGGCCAAGCCCCCCGGTCACCACAATCACACGGGCGCGCCCGACGGCCTGCGTCACCGCATCGGCGATGCGCCCTTCGTCATCTCCGACCGTGGTCATAAAGGAAGGGATTACCCCGGTGGCCATCAGCCGTCCGGCGATATAGGAGCGGTTTGTATCGACCACGAGGCCGGACAGCAGTTCGTTTCCGATGGTTAGGATCTCGCCCTTCACAAAACCCCCGGCCCTACGAGAGCCATGATCGCGGTGAAGACCTGCAGAGACAGGTTTGCGTAGATGCCGGCGACGATATCGTCAAGCATCACTCCCGGCCCCCCCGGCAGGTTTCGATCTATATACCCCGCGGGAAAGGGCTTCACGATGTCAAAGAATCTAAAGAAGATAAAACCGGCCCCGATCGCCAGGGGGCTGGGGACCACGAAGGCCATGGTGACCAGAAACCCGCATATCTCGTCTATGACCACCTTCCGGGAATCGTGCACCCCGAAAATCCGATCTGCCTGATGTGCAACCCAGGTGCCCACAACCGTCAGCAGGACGGTCGCCGAAACGTAGATGACCCATCCGCCGAGACCGAAGAGCAGGCAGATCGGGATGCCGGCAAGCGTCCCGAACGTTCCGGGGATGAGCGGCAGGTAGCCAAGGCCGAGCCCGGTGGCGGCCGCGGTGATGAGATACTCCCCGACCGTCCTTTTTCGTGCGCCTATTATATTAGGGAGCCTCTTCATTGTCAAGCTGTTGTGTGTCGACGAGAAAAGCCTCCACTACCGCCGGATCGAACTGAGTGCCCGCGTTGCGGCGTAATTCTTCGAGCGCTTTTTCCTTGCCGATCCGCTCCCGGTAGGTGCGGCTGGAGGTCATCGCGTCAAACGCGTCGGCAACGGCAATGATTCTACTCAACAGCGGAATCTTGCCGCCCGAGATCCCGTCGGGATACCCGCCGCCGTTGAACCACTCGTGATGGTGATAGACGATCTCCGCGATATCCTGAAACTCCTGGATTGTCGACAGGATCTCCTTTCCGATGACGGGATGCATCTTGGTCTCCTCGTACTCGTCGATCTCGAGTTTATCCTTCTTGTTGAGGAGGCGCTCACTGACCCCGATCTTTCCTATGTCATGCAGGAGCCCCGCCTGGGCCAGGCGGTCGATGTCCTTGCGGGGAAGCTTCATGGAGCGGGCAATGATCAGGGCGTATCGGGTGACCCGCTCCGAGTGCCCGGACGCGTATTTATCCTTCGCGTCCAATGTCCGGGCAAAACTCTTGACGGTATCATCGAGGATGGAAACGATGTCCCGGTAGAGCCGGGCATTTTCCACGGCCACCGATACGTTGTTCACGAGGATGGACAGCGCCTTCTTCTTCCCCTCGGTAAACCGATAGCCCCGGCTGAACGAAAAAAGCGCGACAAAACCGGTCGCCTCATTCTTGATGCGAATGGGCAGCACCAAAACCGACTCGAGACTGTCGGTGCTTGCCGCCGAGGGGAAGGCGCCGGCTATCTCCTGTCCGTTGAGGAAGAGCCAATCCTTATCGGCGATCATCGTGAGGGCCTCGTGGGGAGGTATGAGATCGGCGGCCTTGCGCTCGAACCGCGCATCCTTGGCGACGACCTTGTTCATGATCGATATATCCAGGATCATGTCCCTCATATGCATGGTGACTGCGTCGGCGTCTCCTTCCTTGAGGAGGGCCGAGAGGAGCATCGAAAGCACGATCTCCATATCGAGGTGAGAGCTGATGGCCCTGCTGATATCGTAGAGCGCCACCGCCTCCTTGAGCTCCAGGTTTTCCTTGATGAGCCGCTGCTTTTCGAGCGCGTGCTCGATCACCCGCAGGAGGTCTGAGAATTGGAAGGGCTTCATGATATAGTCATACGCGCCCTTCTTGATTGCCTCTACCGCCGTCTCGACGGTGGCAAAGCCGGTCATCATGATCGTGATGACCTTATTTCTCATCGAATTGATCTGATAAAGCAGCTCCATTCCGCCCATCTTCGGCATCTTCATGTCGGTGATCACGAGGTCCGGGGACGATTCCTGGATGATCTTGAGGGCCTCGATACCGTTTTCCGCGGTGTAAATGGTAAACCCTTCGTTGCTCAGGACATCGTTCAGTATCTCGCGAATCGAGAACTCGTCATCCACCACCAGAATGACGCCCTTCTTCCTTTCCTGCTGCTGCACGTACATAGCCGGATTCATCTCCTCGGTCCCTTATCTGACACTCCGTCCAGCGCGCTGACGATCAGGCGATACGCCCGGTCAATGGGCAGACCATGGCGCGCCGCAGCTTCCCGTACGTCATCGTACTCGGGATACGCCCCCGCGGGCCTCCCCACCTCGTCGACGGTAAACTTGACCCGGATCGCTCCGAGTTCGGTCTGGACCGTTTCCACCCGTCGATCGAGCTTGACCCGGCGCTCCCGGTGGACACGCAGGCCGATACTGGTTGTCTCGGAGAGTACGGCGCTGATAATCTTTCCGCTCTCCGGGACGGGTGCGATGACGGTGAGCACCGTCGCCGGCCTCCCCTTCTTCATGATCACGGGCGCAAGCACGACGTCCAGCGCCCCCAGGGCAAAGAGCCGATCCATTACGTAGTCATAGAACTGGGGGTTCATGTCGTCGATATTGGTCGTGATGATCTCCACCTCGTCATCGACCTCAGGACTCGCCGGTCGCCCGACGATGAGCCTGAGAAGGTTGGGGCGATCGGGCAACTCCCGGTCCCCCGCCCCATAGCCCGACTTTTCGATCACCATCGGCGGTATGCCCGAGAAGGTCTCGACGACAGCCTTGACGATGGCTGCCCCCGTCGGCGTCACCAGCTCTTCATCGACGCCGGCATCGACCACCGGGACTCCCGACAGGAGCTCGATTGTTGCCGGGGCCGGCAGCGGCAGCACGCCGTGTCGGGTCGTGACGAAGCCCCTGCCCAGGGGCAGGGGGCAACAAAAGACCCGCGCGGGCCCGAGCGCGGCAAGCCCCATCGCGGCACCGACGATGTCGACGATCGAGTCTACGGCCCCCACCTCATGAAAGTGGACGTGCTCTGCGTCTCGTCCGTGCACCCGCCCCTCGGCCCGGGCCAGCAGCTCAAATATCGTCAGCGCCGTCTCCCGGGCGCGCCCGGGGCTCATACGGGATTCGAGCAGTCCCCTGATCCCCGCATAATCGCGCTCTGTTTTTTCTTTGCCTTGGGTTACGACCGAGATATTGACCGCCTCGATCCCGTTTCGATTCATCCGATCCACGGAAAGCCGAGCGCCGATCCCGAGCCGGTCGATCTCATCCTGGACCGCCGCAGGATCCAGGCCCGTAGCGATCAACGCCCCCAGAAACATGTCTCCCGAGACACCCGAGAAGGCGTCGATGTAGAGGATCTTATCCATCAAACCTGCCATCGCCCGCCACGTATGAAACCGGCGCGAGCTCGTAGATCTCGTCTATTCCCGAACAGGGGCGATCAGCTTCATGAAAATGCCACCCCGGGAAAATAGGATCTTCCCGGGGTGGTGACGGATTTTCCAGGTCTCGAAGAGCCCAACATACAAGCGCGTCGGCGCAAAGATTTCTATCGATTTATCAGGGAAGCCACGTACCCCGCGCCAAAGCCATTATCGATATTTACGACACATACCCCTGCCGCGCAGGAGTTGAGCATTCCCAGCAGCGCCGACAGACCTCCAAAGCCGGCACCGTACCCGATGCTCGTCGGTACCGCCACCACGGGACGCTCCACGATCCCGCCGATAACCGACGGCAGCGCCCCCTCCATCCCCGCCGCCACGATCAGCACGTTGGCGCTGCGAAGTCGTTCGATGTGGTTCATGAGCCGGTGGATCCCCGCCACCCCCACGTCCCACAGCCGCTCGGTCCGGTTGCCCATTAGCTCACAGACCAGCGCCGCTTCTTCGGCCACCGGGATGTCGGACGTCCCCGCCGATACCACCATGATCGTCCCCCGGCCCCGTATCTCGGCCGGGGACTCGGTGAGCACGAGCGCGCGGGCACGCTCGTTATAGGTCATATCGGGCAGCCCCGACCGGACTACCCGGGCCATTTCCTGGTTCACCCTGGTCACGAGGATAGCGTTTCCACTCCCCCTCAAGCCCTCGACGATCGAGACGATATCCGCGGGTTCTTTCCCCTCACCCATGACCACCTCGGGGAATCCCTGCCTGAGGGCCCGATGGGTATCGACCAGGGCAAAACCGAGGTCGAGATAGGGCAACGATTTGAGCTTGTCGAGGGCGTCTTCAACGCCTATTTCCCCCGACTTGACCCCCGTCAGGAGTTTCTTGACCGCGTCCTGGTTCATCCCGGGCCGCTCCCGAGGTATTGCATCGAGTCGTTGGACAGCAGGAAGAAGAAGAAGACCTTGACCCCCTGATCCCCGACGATAAATTCCGAAAAGAACATGAGTGCGAACTCAGAATCATCGTCCCCCTTGGAAAGGATAGTCGGCACGATCTCCCGGGAATCCACGTAGTCAAGCCGGGGAACGGAGGGAATCAGGGCGACGTTGAACGAATCCCCCAGCACGTTGATGTAGGCCGACGCCATGATATTGCCGACCTCGCCGAGCACCGAGCTCTTGAATTGTTCTATCTCGTCCTGTTTCATCCATCGGTCGGCGACCTTCTTGGTTATGAGCATCGTATCGACCGAGGAGAGGATAAGGAAGATATCTCCGGAGATAGTCCCATGAATGTTCAGAGAGATCAGGGTGATTATGCCGTCGTAGGTACCCAGGAAGCCGGCGATGTCTTTAACTTTAATGACGTCTACGATGGTCCTGACGACGCTGACGGTGTCCCCGGTCATCTGGGAGAGGGCAAGCGCCGAGCTGATGAGGGCATCCTGAGAACGTTTCTCGATGAGTCTGCTTTTGTCGATGAGAATTGAGTTTATGTCCATCTGTTAAAAGAGGTTGCCTATATCAATAATCAAAACGGGTCTCCCATCGCCCAGGATCGTGACCCCTGAAAACCCTTGAATCTTCTCAAGGGGGTAGCCGAGTGACTTGATGAATATCTCCTGGCTTCCGATGATCTCATCCACTTCCAGACCGATGTTCTTGCCTCTCACTTCGGAGATTACCAGCGATATGTACTCACTCTCCACCCTGCCGTTGCCGAAGCCGAGGAGGTCGCCCAATCGAAAGAGGGGGACCATGTCTCCGTCGATGAAGACGACCCTCTGATTCTGGCTCATCTGGATCGATCCGGCGACCACTTCGGCCGACTTGATCGTCTTTGAAAGAGGCAGCGCGAAGGTCTCTCCCGCCGATTTTATCAGGAGCGCCTGAATAATGGCGACGGTCAGCGGAAGTATCAGGATAAGCTTCGTTCCCTGGCCCTTCTGAGACTCAAGTCTCACCGACCCGCCCAGCGACTCCACCTTGGTCTTGACCACATCCATCCCCACACCGCGTCCGGATATGTCCGAGACTTCCTTGCTGGTGGAGAGGCTTGGCATGAAGGCAAGGAGGATAACGTCCCGATCGCTGAGGAGGTCAATCTGCTGCTTCTTCATGATTCCCCGGGCGACGGCGGCCTCGCGTATCTTTTCGGGATCCATGCCCCGCCCGTCATCGGTGACCTCGAGGATGACGACGTCCCGCTCGCGGTACGCCGACAGAGCGATCTTGCCCGCAGGCGGTTTCCCCAATGTCTGCTGCCTCAGCTCGGGAGGCTCGATGCCGTGATCGACGGCGTTTCTCATGATGTGAACCAGGGGATCGGTAAGCTCCTCAAGGATGGCGCGGTCAAGCTCGATGTCGCCCCCGGTAATGGTGAGCTCGATCTCTTTTCCCTTTTCACGGGCGAGGTCCCTCACCAGTCGGGGTATTCTTGACAGGATGCTCTCCAGCGGCATCATCCTGACGGTGATAACCCTCGTGTGAAGCTCCCTGATCAGGCTCTCGAGTCGGTTCACCGACTCGTCGAGGGGCGTGATATCAAGTCCCCGGGTCTGCTGCTGGATGCGCGATTTTGTAATGAGGAGCTCCCCAACGATATTAATGAAGCTTTCCAGCAGGTCCGTCCCGATACGGACGGAACGGGGCAGCATTGCCCCCGCCTCACCGGAGGGAAGCATCTCTTCCACCCGGGGCCCCTCGTCCGCGGACGGCCGACCGTCGGCAGCGGCGGTGGCCGACCGGTTTTCGGCCGCCGTTTTTCTCTCGACGTCCGGCTCCTCGGTGTCCCATTCGGTGGGCGGCTCATCGATCATCGAGGCCGTGCCGGGTCCGGGCACGTCGCCTCGCTCAACCGATCCCGGGCCGTCTTCTCCCAGTGGTTCGTCGGGGGGCGCAAATACCGTTACGACTTGTGCCTTGTCGGTGAGCCCCTCTTCACGTCCTCCCTTCTTTGGCCGGAGATTGGTCTTGACAATCTGAAACGACTCAAGGTAGGGGAGGTCTTTCAATGCCCTGACGATGTCGTCATTGCCAACGCCGGTTATCAGGGTGGCCTTCAGCTCTCGACCGGTCAGCCCCTTTTTGATTTCCTCCAGGCCCGGTACCAGTCCCATCACCCTGCCGATCTCAGAGAGTTTCTTGACACCCAAGAGACCCTTGACGTTCGGTTTGGGCTCGTCCTGCTTTATGAGCAGGGTGACGACGTAAGCCGCCTGTTCCTCTTTCGCAGCGACCGGCTCTTTTTGAGGGGCGAGGGCCTGATCCGGCTCGGCCTTTTTCGGTTTCTTTTCGGGAACGTCTCCCGACTTCGAGTGCTCAATCATCGCCAGGACTTCGGAGAGCCCGGCCTCGAGGTCGCCCCCAGTCTCGATCGCCTTGAGCTGGGCTTCCAGGATGTCTATGGACCTGAGCAGGACGTCGACAATATGGGAGCTGGCGCCGATCTCACCCTTCCGAATGAGGTCCATGAGATCTTCCACCTTATGGGTCAGCTCCGATATGGGAGTGTAGCCCATAGAGGCCGCCATCCCTTTTATGGAGTGGGCCTCGCGGAAGATTGCGTTGATCACCTCCATATTTTTGGGGTCCTTCTCCATATCGAGGGAGAGGCTCCCAAGCTTATCGAGGTGCTCCCGGGATTCTTCCATGAATATCTTCTTGTACCGGGACATATCCATGGCTTAGACCCTCAATGAAAACCGAATGATTTCCTGTGCGACTTCGCGCGGCGTGAGGACTTGATCGGCCAGTCCCCGCGTCAGCGCCCGACCCGGCATCCCATAGATTGCGCTGGACTCTTCGTCCTCGACGATGGTGGAGCCGCCCATGCGCTTAATCTCGGCAAATCCCTCAACCCCGTCCCTCCCCATTCCGGAGAGGATCACGCCGAGGAGGTTTTCCCGAAACAGGGGGGCTGCCGAGATCATCGTCACATCCGCCGACGGCATGACCCCCGCCCTCGGTCCCGACTGGTCAAAATCGATGACGACACCTTCGGTGTCGGGTACGAGAACCAGGTGCTTGCCCCCGGGGGCCAGAAGAACCGTCGCTTCGCGCAGCCTCATTCCTTTGGCGCCGACCGTGACCGGCAGGTGTGAGCCCTTTTCCAGGCGTTTCGCAAAGGAACCGATAAAGCGTGGGAGCATATGTTGTATGACAATAATTGAAGATGAAATGCCCTGGGGGATTACTGAGAGTACATCCAGCACTATCTTTGGCCCACCCGTGGAGGCGGCGATAATCACGAGCTTGGTTGCATCGGCCATGGACTACTTAACCCCGGCCACCCTTCTCACCATCTCAATGACCTTGTCAGGGTCAAATGGCTTGATGATATAGTCTTTGGCACCGGCATTGATAGCCTCTAAAACGAGGGATTCCTGACCGAGGGCGCTGCACATAATGATTCGCGCGTCTTTATTCAGGGCAATGATCTCTCTGACGGCGTCAATGCCGCTCTTGAGGGGCATGACGATATCCATGGTAACAACATCGGGTTTGAGCTCTTTGAATTTCTGCACCGCCTCAACACCGTCCGTGGCCTCCCCGGCCAGCTCAAACCCGCCCGAGGTGAGGATGTCTTTCAACATGGTCCTCATGAAGCTTGCGTCATCCACTATTAGAACTTTAAGACTCATTTCCCCCTCGAGTCGACAAAAGATTTCTTGACGTAATCTATGAGCTTTTCGATATCCAGGATGTTGATGATCCGATCCCCCAGATTCAGTATTGCCGACACGAAGTTTCCCTCCTGGGAGCTGATCCTCACGATCTCCTTGTTGAGCGACTCTTCATCCGTCGTGATGACATCGGTTACCTGCCCGGTGATAAAGCCGATATTCATGTCCTCATGGTTGAGGATGATGATCTGCTGTCCGACTTCTTCTTCTCTTTTCAGTAGCAGGATCTGGGTGAGATCGATCAGGGTAATAATCCGCCCCGCCTGATTCATGATCCCGGATATGAACGCAGGCGTCCGTGGAACCCGGGTTATCGTTTCACGCGGGGCGATCCGCTCCACCCGCGCGATGTCTATCCCGAAGGCCTCATGGGAGAGGGTAAAGGCGATGATCTGACGCTCGGCACCGCCGTCGGTGAGTTCTCCCATTTCGGTCTTATACCTCCGGCTCGAGTTTGAAATTATCCACGACCGACTTCAGCTGTTCTGAGGTCATGGAAAGCTCCTGGGCCGATGAGGCCATCTCCTCCATGGAAGCAGTCTGTTCTTCGGTGGCGGCGCTCACCTCTTCGGTGGCCGCCGCATTGTCCTCGGCAAGTCGGGCTATTTCGTCGATGGCCTTGACCATCTCCTCGGCCTCTTTGGCCTGTTCGATGGTGAGCTGAGATATTCGGTTGAGCTCATGGAGGGAATCCAGCGCGACCCTGATGATTCCGCCGAGTGACTGCACCACCGAATTGATGACGTCCTTGCCCTCGTCGACGTTCTTGAGGACTTCCTTGACCTCGACGTTCGTCTCCTGGCTCCCCTTGCCGATATCGGTTACCAGGCCCGTGATCTCCTCGGCGAACTTCGTGGTGGTCTCGGAGAGCTTCCTGATCTCGTCGGCCACGACGGCAAACCCCCGGCCGTACTCGCCGGCACGGGCCGCTTCAATCGTGGCGTTCAGGGCCAGGAGATTGGTCTGGTGGGCAACGTTCCTGATGACCTCGACGATCTTTCCGATCTCCTTTGCCTTCTCGGAAAACTCGAGCATGTTCTTGCCGATGCTCTCCATGTTATTGAAAACGGTGAGCATCCGCTCCATGGCGTTATCGACCATTTTGCCGGCGGATCCCGCTTCTTCCTGGCTCTGGGCCGACGACGCCGAGAGATCCCGGGCCGTCTCGGCCACCCGCTCGATCTTTTTGGCGATGCCCTTGACGATATTGCTGGTCTTGTCGACAAGCTCGGCCTGGTGTTCCGCCCCCCTGGATATCTGCTCGATGGTGGAGGCGATCTCCTCGGTGGAGGCGTTGATCTCCTCGGCGGAGGACGACAGGCCCTGAGCCGACTCGGAGACCTGTACCGACGTTCGTTTGATGTGGGCGACCAGGTCCCGGAGGCTGCCAAGCATCCGGTTGACGGAATTGGCCAGGTCCACCGTCTCGTCAGGGAAGATCTTCTTGTGGGATATCTCGATGTATTGGCTCAGGTCGCCCTGGCTGATGATCTCGGTGGTCGCGGTCAATTCCCGGAAGTCCTTGGTGAAGTTTCTCGTGAAAACCCAGCCGATGATCAGGCCGACCAGGATTGCCGCAAGGGCCGCGACGATATTGCTGAGCATCTCGTTATCGACCAGATGGATGACTCGCACCAGATACGGCAGGATCACGGACGTGAGGATAACTAAAATAAATCCAAAGATGAATTTGTACCCGATTTCGATTCTCATCTGTCTCCTCCCATTTTCACCATATACTACACCAAATATCCCCAAAAAGGAATACTATTTTCAGATTTTGCGATAAATCCGATCGGCAACGCTCACCGGCTCAAAGAGCTGCCTCGTACGCCCCACCAGCGACTCGGCCCTCCCCAGAACGAGAAAACCGCCCCGTACCAGCTGGCGGTTGAAACTCTCCACGATCATCTCCTGGTAGCTGCGGAGAAAATAGATGAGTATGTTTCTAGCCAGGATCAGGTCGAACCGGTTGTACATCTTGTAGGAAAATACGTCTTTCTTTATGAACATTACCCTGTTCCTTACCTCCGGGGCAATCTGGTAGCCCTTTTTCGTCGGGACGAAATATCGCTTGAGAATATCTTTCGGGACGTCCTCGACCCTCTCCAATCCATATGTCCCTTTCAGGGCATGAAACAGGGCGCGCTTGTCTATGTCCGTCCCGATGACCCTCAAATCGTGGGCCTGGCCGACCTGCTGAAAATAGTCGAGAAAGAGAATTGCGATGCTGTACGGCTCTTCGCCGGTGGCACAGCCGACGCTCAGGACGTTTACCCTGCGTCCCCCCCTCGCATGGTGATTCCTCATGATGCCCGGTATCACAAGCTCCCTGATCTTGTCGAAGGTCTCCCGATTTCGAAAGAACCGCGTCACGTTGATTGTCAGGGCCGAAACCAGCTTCTTATACTCGATCGGATCGCTTTCGGCAAAATCGAGATACTCATCGGTCGTGGCGGTCTGAGTCGCCCTCATCCTGACCTGAATCCGTCGTCCGACGTACGGGTCTTTATACAGATTGATGTTGACGTTGCTGCCTCCCCTGAGAATAGACCTCAGCCTCGCGAAAGCCCGGGGGGTCAGCACGACGTTCTCTTCGATCTTGCTGTCGATCATTGGGCGGTCAAAATGGGAGGAGGTCTCTGATGTCTTTGGCAATACGCCTGCTCATGACCGATATGAGGCCGAGATTAGAATCCCGCTTGGCGATGACGGTCAGCAGTGCCTTGCCCTCGATATCCGTCAGGACGATCTGGCCGGAGGAGCTCAGGACGAGCGTATTCTGGATGTCGCCCTGTTTGAGCTCCTTGACGGCCCGATTGATGACGCTTTGAGCGGCCGACGAGATGGCCGCGATGATCTCCTCTTCCGCGCTGGTGGGCAGGGTCGAAGCCAGGACGAGTCCCTCGTAAGTCTCAAGAACGATGGCCTCGATCCCCGGAATTCCCTCCGAGAGGTCCTTAATGGTCTTGTTGAGTGTTGCTGCTTTATACGTCGCCACAATGATTTCCTATGTATGAATTAGTGGAGTTACATATTCTTCATCAATAGATTGATCACCTGCATGGCGCTCTTTTTATCAACCGCCTTGCATGCGATAATATCGGTTTTATCGTCCAGTGACAATTCCTTTTTCAGCTCCGCAACCGGCAGCGCCCCCGGCAGATCCTGTTTGTTGGCGGCCACCACGAAGGGCTCCTCGAGTATATCCTTGAAGAATTTGATTATCTCCCGGGCCTCCTTGAACCGCTTGGGATCCGTGGAATCCACTACCACGACAAAACCGATCATATTCTCGGTGAGCACCTCCCACATGAAGTCGAACTGCTGTTGTCCCGGTGTACCGAAGAGATATATCTTCTGGTCGCCTATCGTGATGCGGCCGAAGTCCATGGCTACCGTGGTCTCCCCCTTGATCGCCGCATGTTCCGGCAGGGTCACTTTTCTCTCGGTGGAGACTACGTCTATCTCGCTGACCGTTCTTATGAACTGGGTCTTGCCGCTGTTGAACGGCCCGGTCACCACTACCTTCAAGCGATGCATCGTCGTCCTCCTCCTTGTGAATAGTGCCGTGTGCGCGAATGAATCGGGCTCTCGGGCCTCCCAATTTCCGATGAGGCACGGACGTAACCGTATCCTTCCTCAAACGGTCCCGGTCAGCTGCCGGAGGGTCTGGAGATGACTTCGAGTCTAACCGTCCCCGGTCCTCCACGGAGAGCGGGGAAAACATCCATATATCGAAATATACTAACGTTATAGTATCTTTATCCTTTATAGTCAAGGAATTTTCAAGAGTCCTCTTCCATGAAAAAGGCCGCCACGTCCGCGAGATCGTCGGTGAATGGAGAAGTGGGACAGGCTCTTCAGGAAGACACGGCCGTACTGCTTGTGCCGTATCCGCGAGTCCAGCACCGCCAGGACCCCCCGGTCGCTCTGTGAGCGGATGAGCCGCCCCAGTCCCTGGCGCAGCATAATCACGGCCCGGGGAAGCTGATATCGGTAAAAGGGATTCTGATCCCGATCTCTCAGGTATTCAAGCTTGGCCTCGATAAGCGGATCGTTCGGCCGGTCAAACGGGAGCTTGTCGATGATCACCAGAGAGAGCGCCTCTCCCGGCACATCGACCCCTTCCCAGAAAGATGCGGTCGCAAAAAGCACCGATGAGACGTCGTCTCTGAATTCGGCGAGCAGCGCCCCCCTGGGAGCATCCCCCTGGATCATAACCCTCATCGGCATTTCATCCCTGACGGCGGCGTAGGCCGCCTCCATGTTCCTGACGCTCGTGAACAGGACCAGCGCCCGTCCCCGGCTTATGGAAAGGAGTCGGCCTGATCGTATCGATCATCGCCCCGTTATGATACGTGCGGTCACGAGCCGGAAGGTCGGACGGGATAAAGAGGAGCGCGTTGCCTTTTCATGTCGAATCCGCCGGGCGCGATAATTCCCTCGACGTCCGACGCGATCCCGACGCTCTCGGTAAAGAAGTCGAAGTCCGCCCATAACGGTGAGCGTCGCAGAGGTGAATATGATCGTATCCACCTTCTTATGGAGCTTTTGTCCAAGCTCCTTGCTGATATCGATGGGCGCCGCACAGAAGACGATGTCGCCTCCCCGGGCTTCGGACCAGTAGACGTATTCGCGATCGGGCATCGTCACGATGAACCGGAGGCTGTCTGCGATCTCCTCGGCCCGCCGGGCGGCGGCCAGCAGCGGCTCATGATCGATCGCGGATGAACGGATCGTCTCCCCCAACAGAGACAGCTGTGCCGCAAGCCGTTCGGCCCGCTGCCCGTCGTCGGCGCTAAAGAAGCCGGCCCCGATCCTTGTCTTGCCGTCGGCGGCGCGGCCCCCGACGGCGTTGAAGAACCCGACGGACTCCCCCGTAACGGACATCACCGCCCGCTCTATGGGCCGGTTAACGATCCGCTCGGACGCCATCTCGCGCAGGAGGTCCCGCGTCAGCTCGTCGATCCGAAACGGGGAAACCGAGAGGGAAAAATAGGAGAGGGCAACCCTCTCGATGTTATGGGCCTCGTCCAGCACGACCGCCTCCCAGCGGGGGATCACGCCTGCCGCCCCCCTCTCCCGAACCATCAGGTCGATGAAGAACAGATGATGATTCACCACCACGATATCGGCGGCCTGCGCCCTCCTCCGGGCCCGGCTCACAAAACAGTCCTCAAACCGGGCGCATTTGGCCCCGATGCATGTCTCGGGAGACGACGACAGCTCACCCCAGAGGGCAAACCCATCGGGAAGAGTCGTCAGCTCGGCTCGATCCCCGGTCTTCGTCCGGGCGGCCCACCGCTCGATATCGGCCGCAAACGACTTCCCGCTTCTGGAACGCAAGGTCGCGCTGCCGAACGAACCGCTCGTACCGGCGCAGGCAGAGGTAGTTGTTGCGTCCCTTGAGGACGACCGCCTGCACGGATCTGCCCATTGCCCGCTCGATGATGGGGATATCCTTTTCGATGATCTGTTCCTGGAGGTTGATGGTGCCCGTGGAGACGACGACCTTCTTGCCCGAGAGGAGCGCCGGGACCAGATAGGCCAGGGTCTTGCCCGTCCCGGTGCCCGCCTCTACCATCAGGGAGCGCCGCCGGCAAACGCCTGCCCCACCGCCCGGGCCATCATGAGCTGTCCCTCCCGAAACTCGAATCCGGGAAGGACCGTGGAGAGATGCCCGTTTTGCCCGAAAAACTCGTCTATGCGCGCCTCGTAGTCGTTTTGTTTTCGCACCGTTGACTTCTTCTCCGAGAGATGATATAAGAAAGGATAACCCGTGGAGAGGCGGATCTCGGCCATTCTTCGATACGACGCGCCCGGGTACCGGAATCGATTATACCCGAAAAACCCATGGATTAAAAGGAGACGGTGATGGCGGCATCGCAAAACAAGGGACTTCAGTTCTTTGTGACGATGGTGGTCTTCCTGCTGCTCTTTTTCGGCTTCTACTACTTCATCTCCAACAGGGAAAAGAAGGACGGCGCGACGACCGCCGACTTCGAGGTCGCCTACATCAATGACGGCTCCGCCTACATCTCCGGGAATCAAGGCCGAAAATCCCAAGAAGATCGCCGTCGCCCACCGGATCGCCTTCACCCCGTCGGGAGACGGCCTCTACTATATCGATAATTACTCGAAATTGAAGTATTACGACATGGCGACGGGCGATTCGAGAGACGTCTTCATCAACGTCGCGATCCTTTGCCGTCTGCCCGGTCAGCCGACCTTATCGCCGTCGTGGAAAAGGGGGAGTCGGGCCATCTCGATATCATCACGCAACGGGCGATGAGGTCGCCGATCTCGGCGTCGGCGCGCGCCCCTCCTGGTTTCCGAGGGGGAAAGCGCCTCGTCTATATCAGCGGCGACCACGATCTATGATGCCGCGGGCGGGGACTGGAATTCGTATCCCCTCTACGAGGGGAAGCCTCTCGATATCGCCGTCTCCGCCGGACGGTAAATCGATTCTCTTGTCCGAGAGCAACGACACGCGAAAGCCGCCTGGCGCTGCTGACGATCGCGACGAAGGCCGTTACCGAGATCAAGACCGCCGTCCTTGAGGAAACGCCGACCGCGGCCTCGCCCCTCGGTTTCTCGTCGCCCGGCTGGCTTCCCGGATACAGGACGAGGCGCTCTTCGTCTATAACGACCCCAAGAGGGGCAGGCTCTACCGGCTTGATCCGTCGACCGGGGCCGTCACGGGCGTGGCCGAGGAGCCGGGACCGATCTACTCGCTGGCGGTGTCCTCAAAGGGGGACCGGGCCGCCTATTTCTACGTCGTCAAGGGAAACCTCCCGAAATTCACGGAGAAGGTGGACGGAAAAGAGACCCCCGATCGTTTTCGGCCCGGCCGAGATGACCCAGGAATACGTCACGGAGCTCTATAAACAGAGGAGGAGAAGGACGAGATCGGCGGTGAAAAGCTCAACAACTTCAACACGCGAAAGCTGCTTGACGGCGACGTGATCAGGATCGTGGACCTGGCCAAGGGCACCTACTGGCCGATCGGCAGCGGACAGTACCCGGTGCTGAGGTAGCGTCTTTCCGGGTTCCCGGGCAGGCCTTTCACACTTAGCCTAATTATCCAGAAAAGGGGGGATCTTCCGATCCCCCCTTTTCTTTTGAATCGCTGAGAGAGATTAAATGGGTTGATTACCGGAGTGACGATCCGGGCTTTGGACTCGCCCGGGAGACCAGGTCCCAGCCGATTGTCCCCCTATCGCCCTGTTACACGTATTTCGCCAGGAACTCCGCCGTGATCTTTCCCTCCTTCACTCCCCTGGCCACCTCGGCTGCCGCCGAGACAAACCCATCCACGACCTCGTCGCTAACCGGGGCGCAGATGAACTGGACGAGGGGGGGCTCGTAGACCGGATAGACGAATTTGTTGCGCTCGAACAGCCCCGCGATAAACGACATAAAGTCGATGTCTCCGGTATCGAACACCAGCGGGGTAAGGTCGTTGTCCCAGCAGCGCAGGCCGTCGATCGCGTTGATCCCCTTCATGTAGCGCTGCCGCACCTCGAGCGTCCGCCGGGCCAGCTCAAGGTATCCTTTCTCGCCCAGATACATCATCACCGCCCAGGCCGAAGCGACCGAGCCCGCAGGGAACGTCCCCAGGATGGCCTCCGTCCGATAGGGGCCGCTCGGCCAGTCCGAGGGATGGCACCAGTGATACTGCTGCAGCTCCTTGTTCCGGTAGAGTATGGTGGAGCAGGGCTTGGCTGTGTAGCCGTACTTGTGGAGGTCGGCCGACACGCTGCAGACTCCCGGGACGTCAAAGCGCCATTTCGTGGGAAGCCGGTAGCCGAGTTTTTCGACCCACGGCGCCAGGTACCCACCAAGGCACGCGTCGGTGTGCATCCAGAGGTCGTGCCTTTGGGCGACCGCCGCCAGCTCCTCGATCGGGTCGTAGAGCCCGTACGACCAGCACGGCGCGGACCCCGCGATCATGACGGTATCGGGCGTGATGGCCCGCTCCATGGCGGCAACGTCGGCCCGGTAGTCGGGCCCGAGCGGCACCCGGGTCAGCTTGATGCCGGTGAAATGAGCCCACTTGCTGAACGCGGCGTGGATGGAATAGGGGACGACAACCTCGGGGTGCGTGACCTTGGGCTTGTTGGCCTTGGCCCACTGGACGGCCGCGTTTATCGCGCAGTAGAGGCTCTCCGACCCGCCCGAGGTGATGTTGACCCGCGTCTCGTCACCGCCCAGGATCTCCACCACCATGCGCTTGACCTCCCGCTCCATCGTCTGCAGGCCGGGGGCCAGCTCCTTGCTCAGCATGTTCTTCTTCATGAATTTGGAGAACGCCGCCCGGGAGACGTCGTTGACCTGGTAGCTGTCCATCAGGGTCATGGAGTAGAGCATGACGTGGCCGTCCACCGGCGCGGCATCGAGGCCGTAAAGCTCGTTGAGCCTGGCCTCGACCTCCTCCTTGGTCTTTCCGACTGCGGGAAAGACCGGATGGTCGAAGACGAGTTCCTGCCCCTCACCAAAATATCCCATCGTCCACCTCCCAGAAAGCACCTATGGTTTGTGCAATGCGCCCGCAGCACGGTCAAGGGTGTCGTGCCGATTCACGTCCGACGTGCCGGCAAGAAGAGGCAAGATCAATGTTCAGCGCGCATCCCCGATCACTATTTCCGCTTTCCGGTCATCTCGTTTATCTCCCTGACCGCTTTTGCCGGATATTTCTCGGACCGGTCGAAGTGGAGCAGTCCGTTTTTCTCGTTCTCGACGTCGTACGCCTGAGTCAGGCAGTAGCCCGTGATGATCGGGTACTCCAGCATTATCCGGACGTTGCGCTTGAAGTTTTCCATAAAATCCCCGGCCCCCTTGTAGTAGCCCGCGCCGCCGAACTCGCTGATGACGAAAGGCTCCTCGCCCCGGTAGGTCCCCTGTCTGAGGTAGGGCCTCCTGCCCACCAGGTGCGTGCTCACGATGTTTACGATCGTCTTGGGCAGCCTCAGGAACTGGCGCGACATCTTCCGTGTGTCGCCGAGGATGCGGTAGAGGTCGTGGATCTTTTCGTCACTGTTCAGGTAGTGATGGATGTCGGCGATATCGGTGATCAGGTGGTCGTAGCCGGAATTGTCGACCACCAGGATTGCCGGGTTGAAGTCCTTTACCTTCCGGTACATCGATGCGAGGAACCGCCGCTTGCCGGCGCTCCAGAACAGTCCGAAGATGCCCCACGTCTCGTTGAAAAGGACGACCGTCATGACCGAGGGGTGCGAGGCGTCCCGCTCGAGGAGCTCCGCGAGCTCCCTCTCGTACTGTTTCTCGTCCAGGCCGCCGAAGAGGAAGGGAGACGGCATCTCGTCCCACAAGAGCAGCCCGTGTTTGTCGCAGTAGAACAGGTAGCGCGGGTCCTCGATCTTCTCGTGCATCCTGATGCCGTTGAATCCCAGGGACTTGTACCTGATGATCTCCCTTTCGAATTCGGCCTCGTCGACGGGCGTGTAGTGCCCCTTGGGATAGTACCCCTGCACTAAAAGCATCCTGAGATAGATGGGCTTACCGTTTAGCAGGATCGTGCCGCCCTTTGCCTCGACCCTCCTCAGGCCGGTGAAGGCCGTGACCCGGTCGCTCACCGAGCCCCCTTCGTCAAAAAGCGTCACCTGGACGCGGTAGAGGTGGGGATCCCCGGTCGACCAGAGCCGCGGCGCTTTGATGAGAAATGTCTTTTCCACGCGTTTGCCTTCGACCGGGAGCATCTCGCGTACGACCACCGCATCGTCGGCGTCGACGATTCGCACCTCGCACGATGCCGGTCGCCGCGCGTCGATATCGGCCCGCACCGTCACCCGGTCCCTGTCGGGCAGGAGCACGAGGCTGCCGATCGAGGAGTCGCCCGTGGCGTGGATGAAGACCGGCTGCCAGATGCCGCTGGCAGGCGTGTAGAAGACCTCCGACAGCCGCCGGTATACGTACTGCTTACCCCTGAGCGTCCGCGTGGTCGCAGGATCGGCGACCCTTACCGAGATCCTGTTATCGTCCCGGAGAAAGTCGGTGATCTCAAACGAGAACGGCGTGTAGCCTCCCCGGTGGCCGCCGAGGCGGTTGCCGTTTATCCAGACCTCGGTCTCATAGTCCACGGCGCCGAAGTTGAGAAAGAATCGCCTTCCCTCGGGCAGCGCCGTGCGGGGGAATTGTTTCCCGTACCAGAACACGGGGTATATCTTCCCGGCCCCGACCCCGGACGACTCGCTCTCGACACAGTAGGGGACCCGGATGGTGCCCGACAGCCGCTTGAGCTGCCATCCCTCTTTTGTGCCGACGTCATCCGGGTCGAATTCAAACTCCCAGGGGCCGTCAAGCGGCAGCCAGCGCTCTCGCTGTCTATCGGGCCGCGGGTAACTCATGGCATGACTCCTTGGACTGTATGTGCGGGAGTGTCAAAACCGGCTTGCCCGCCTGCGAGGCCGCGAGGGTCTGGAAATCCAATCCCCGATCGATCGGGACGTCTTCTTACCTGGGCGGTCTCCGCTTTATTACCCCGGCCCCGATCAGGTCTCGCCCGTACTGTTTGAATGCGTCGTTGAATTTTTTGGCAAAGAGCGGTTTTTTGCCCGCCGGGATCTTGAGCTCGTAGTCGGTGGCGCCGGGTGGCGTCACCTCCTTGAGCAGCTCCGGGTTGAGCGCCACCAGCGTTTTTTCGCTCGTCCCCAAGAGCTTTGCGAAGAACCAGAGCGGAAGCCCTCCCGGTACATAGACCTTATCGTAGGTGAAGGGGACTACGCCCTTCGGACGACTGAACCCGTATTTCTCCGGGTTCTTCATGATCAGCATCAGGGCCAGCACCCGCGGCACGTAACCCTCGGCCTGAAACCTGAGCCTGCCCATCTTGCCCATCTCCCACAGGCAGACCGACCCGCTCGCCTTGATAGCGGCGTTTACCGAGCCCGAGCCGCAGTTGTAGCCGGCCAGCGCCAGCTCCCAGTTGGAAAACGATGTATAGAGCGACGAGAAATATTTGGCGGCGGCAATTGTCGATTTCTCGTAGTCGCGGCGCTCGTCCACCCACTCGTCCGTCTCCATCCCGAACCCCTTGGCTGTCCCCGGGATGAACTGCCACGGGCCGCCCGCGCCCTTGACCGAGACCGCCGTTGGGCTGAAGCCGCTCTCGAGGATGGCCACATAGACGAGCTCCTCCGGCACCCCGTGGGACCTCAGGACGCCTTTCATGAGAGGCGAGAAGCGCTCGGCGGACGCCAGCCATTTTTCGACCGAATAGGGGGATTTCTTGAGGATCTCGATCTCCTCCAGGACCGCTGCGTTCTCAATGGGGAAGATCAGGGCGGGCGGCTTCGTGAATGAGACGACGATGCGCTGGCTTTCCGTTTTCGTTTCGAGAACCGGCGTCCGGACCGTGTCGATCGCCGCGCACCCCGTCAGCACGCCGCCGATCGATAGGATCGATAGAAGGATTGCCGGTCTCACCCAAACGGACCCTCGCGTTTGCTCTGCAGTGGACCATCATTTTACCCTGGACAGGCCGTGACGCCCGTTTCGCCCGCCCCGGACCCGGCAGCGGGCCGCCCGCCAAAATTGTTTGACAAAAAAGTCATTTAATTATAGTATCTTATCAATCGTTGTCAAGACCCTCATGGAGGCATATGCGAACAAAGTGGAGACCGCCGTGGAAATAAATGATCTGGAAAGCAAGATCCGCGACCTCCTGGCCCAGACAAACGCCATCCTGCTGGCTCATAACTACCAGCGCCCCGAGGTGCAGCAGATCGCCGACCTGACGGGGGACTCGCTCGGGCTCTCGATCGAGGCCGCCGCCACCGACGCCCGGATCATCGTGTTTGCCGGCGTGCACTTCATGGCCGAAAGCGCCGCCATTCTCTCCCCGTCAAAGACCGTCCTTATCCCCCGGCCGGACGCCGGCTGTCCGATGGCCGATATGATCACGCGGGAGGGGGCCCTCGATTTTAAGCGCCGCTACCCGGGCGCACCGCTGGTCACCTACGTCAACTCGACGGCCGACGTCAAGGCCGTATCGGATATCTGCTGCACGTCGGCCAACGCGGTTTCGGTCGTTAATTCCCTGGAGGCGCGACACCGTTCTCATGGCGCCGGACAGGAACCTTGCACATTACACCGCCCGCTTTGTGAAGAAGATGATACACTGGCACAACGGCTTTTGTCCCATCCATGAGCGCCTGACGCCCGATGAAGTGATAGCCGTGAAGGCACGACATCCCGACGCGTTCTTCCTCGCCCACCCGGAATGCCGGCCGTCGGTCGTGGATCTGGCCGATAAGGTGGCCAGCACCTCGGGGATGCTCAATTTCGTAAAGAAATCGCCCCTCACAAAATTCATCATCGGCACGGAATTGGGGATCCTCTACCCCCTCAAGCGGGATAATCCGGACAAGGAATTCATACCGGCGGCAGACCATATGATCTGTCCGAACATGAAGCTTACCACCCTCCAGGATATCTACGATTGCCTCCTGGAGATGAAGAATCCGGTGAAAGTCGACCGGAATGTCAGAGAAGCGGCCAAGGTGTCGCTGGACCGGATGCTGGCCGTCAAGCGGAGTGATTGAGCCCGACGGCTTGGGGCGATGGGAAGCCGCTGGACCACCATAAAGTCCCGACGCCACCCCCGGACGGAAACGATTTCCGCTTTCCCGGCGCGTTCGCGACGACGGCCTCGATTACCACGATAGTCCCGCAGCTACCCACTATGCCCACGGGCGAAAGAAGGGAGTTCCCATGACAAAGAAACCGACAGCGTTTATTATGGCGGCCGTGTTCGCTTTGGCGCTTTTGATACCCGCGGCTTTCGCCGAGGAGAGCGCCCCTTATGCGCAGATACAATCCCTTCTTGACGAAAAGACCGCGGTCCTCGTCTATGACGCCCGCGGCGGGACGGTCGACGTGGTCAGGGGCGGCGCCGTCGCAACCCGTGAATTCGGAAAAAGTGAGGAGCCGTTGGAGGTAAAGCTCGGCTACTTTTCGGACATCATGGGATCGCTCTCGGCCATGGCTCCCTACCAAAACGAGTCGGCCGCCCTGTGGGCGATCCTGATCAAGCCGGTGGTCGGCGACCTGGCGGGCATTGAGCGGTTGGGCATCGTGCCCGGCCCGACGCTCTCCGGCCTCTCTTTCGGCGCTCTCATCTCAAAGAAGGACCCCAAGCGGCCGCGCTTTCTTATTGACGACTACGCCCTCTTCTACGCGCCGTCGGTCGACTTCATGGGCCGGGCTCTGGCCACGGACAAATCGGCGCTGACCGGGGGCATCGTGATCGGCAACGCCAAATACCCCGCGGGCTACGGAGCCCTCAAGATGGCCCAGCCCGAGATGCAGGACGTGGCCTTCTTCGTGCACGGCGCCGTCCTCTATGAGGGGGAGTCTGCCGGGGAGACGATGCTTAAGGGTAAGCTCGCCGAAGGCCCCGTTTCCGTGCTGCACATAACCACGTACAGCTCGATCAAGTACGGCTCCGACGATAACTCGAAGCTGCTTTTGACCGGCGGGGGCGGCGACGACGGGAACCTGACCGTGGCCGAAGTCGAGGCGATGACCATGGACGTAGACCTCGTGACGATCTCGGCCGATCGGGCGGGGCTCACCTGGGGCCGGTCCGGGGGATTCCCCGGCGCGTTCCTGACCGCCGGGGCGGCCTCGGTCATCGCTCCCCTCTATACGATCGACAAGGGGATGACGGCAAACATGATGAACTTTTTTTACACCTATCTGCCGGACAACGACAAGGCCCAGACGCTCAGGCTCGCCCAGTTGAAGATCATTGACCTTGAGAAGAGACAGGGGGCGGTTCCGGTTCGCCCACCCGGCCTTCTGGGCGCCCTTTGTCCTGTACGGGAGTTATAAATAGACCGCCGCGCCACCTATCCGGGACCGGGTATCGCCGCACGAAGAATTGCGCGGCCGAAACGCGGATAACGGGCGCTCCGCAGATCCAACGGCGTTTCAGGTCACGGATAATCCGGGTTGCGGGCCCGGACCGGCCGCGCGCAGTGGCCGGAAACGTGGGGCCAAGCGGCTGTCGATAATGGAGGAGATGATCAAGGCCTTAGTCACCGGCGCCGGCTCGTACATCGCCGGATGCCTCATCCAGCGGCTCGTCGCCCTCGGCTTTTCCGTCCGGGGGTTCGACGCCGTCCCCGTGGACGATCCCGTGAGCGGACGTGGAGTATCTGTCCGGCGATATCACGCGGGCCGGCCTCCTCTCCGACATGGTCCGGGGCGTCGATCACATTTTCCATCTGATGAGGGTATCGCCGAAGGAGGCGTCCGGGCGGACGCGGGGGGTGTCCTCCGCCCTGGCCATGACCATCAAGCTCTTGACACTGGCCGAAAACCTCGGCGTCTCCACGTTCGTCTACCTCTCCGGGTCGGAGGTCTACGGGCGGCCCAAGGACGGGCTTATCGACGAAATCGAGAGACGCCGCCCCCTCACCCCGGCGGGAAGAGAGCACCTGACGGTCGAGAACCACCTCATCCAGGCCGCCGCAGACCGCGAGCTCTCGGTCGTCATCCTGCGCGCGCCGCCCGTCATCGGATGGGGGACGCCGAAGGTCCTGTTTCCCTCGCTCTACTTCTCTCTCAAGAACGCGCTGACGGGAAGGCCCGTCTACCTGATCGGGAGGGGAAGGTACCTGGTGCAGTATATCGACGTGGAGGACCTGGCCTCCGCGATGGCGCGCTCCATCCTCGCCAGAGACGAGCGCTGCCTTATCCTCAACGTGGCCGCCGAGGACATTGTCAGCCAGGCGGAGCTCGAGTGACTTCCTCTTCGAGTGGCACGAGAGCGCCTCCGGCGTGGTACGCCTTCCCGAGGCGGCGACGACACTGGTGGGCTTGTTGAAAAAGACGGGGATCCGGCCGATCGGCACAGACAATCACATTCTCTTTTACCCCCAGCCGATCGTGGACACCGCCCGGGGAAAGCAGCTGCTCTCGCTGACCCCCAAGCGGACCCTGGAATCGCTGGAGGAGACGTTCGCGTTCTGGACCGACGAGGAAAAGCTGTAGGGGCGCCTTGATGGCTCGGGGGAGCGGCCGCTGGTTGCCTCCGTCTCGGGCGGCCGAGCGACGGGCAGGCGATTGGCATGAACAGACGTCCCCCGGCGGGCCTGACAAAGCCGGGAGATCTTCGTGGAAGGCTCGGCGGTCGCCGATCCGCATGACATGGAGCCGGGCCGGGGCCTTTTCTATTTTTCTTCCTGAAATATGATCGAGATGAATTTCTTCTTGCCGACCTTGAAGACGTGCCGTTCCCCCGGCTTGTAGAATCCGTTTTCCTCGCTTATCTTTTCCCCGTCGATCGACACCGCCCCGGAGGCGATCATCCGCTTGGCCTCCGAGGTGGAGGCGGTCGTCCCGACCTCGGTAAATACCTTGGGAAGCCATACCTCCCCGCTCTTCGGGTAGATGATCTCCGGCACGTCCGTCGGGTTCTTCTTCTCGGCGAATATCCGGCCAAACTCCCGGCGGGCCTCGCGCGCCCGCTCTCTTCCCCAGAAGCGGGCGGCCAGCTCTTCGGCTAACTCCTCCTTTGCCTCCTTGGGGTTTTGCGGTGCCGCGGGCGATCCCGTCCTTGAGCCGGCCCAGATCGGCCGTCGCGATGTCTGACAACAGCTCGTAGTAGGTGAGCATCACCTCGTCCGAGATGCTCATGACCTTGCCGAAGATCTCGGTGGGCGGCTCCGTGATCCCGATATAATTGCCGACGGACTTGCTCATCTTCTTGACGCCGTCGGTCCCCACCAGGATCGGCACCGTCAGGACGACCTGGGGGGGCTGGCCGAAGTATTTCTGGAGGTCCCGCCCCACCAGGAGGTTGAATATCTGGTCGGTTCCGCCGAGCTCCACGTCGGCTTTCAGCGCCACCGAGTCGTACCCCTGCACGAGGGGGTAGAGGAACTCGTGGATGGAGATGGGCTGATTGTTGACGAAGCGGGCCTTGAAGTCCTCGCGCTCGAGCATACGCGCCACCGTCATCTGGGCGGACAGCTCGACAAAGCCGTCGATGCCCAGCTCCTTCATCCAGGTGGAGTTGAACGTGATGACCGTCTTTTCTTTATCGAGTATCTTGAAGACCTGCTCCTTATAGGTTTCCGCATTGATCAGGAGCTGTTTTCTTGTCATCGGCTCGCGGGTGGATGATCTTCCCGACGGGTCCCCGATCATCCCGGTGAAGTCGCCGATCAGAAAAACGACCCGATGCCCGAGCTCCTGAAAGTGCTTCATCTTCTGGATGAGGACGGTGTGTCCGAGATGCAGATCCGGGGCGGTCGGGTCAAAGCCGGTCTTGACGGTGAGCGGCTTTTTTTCGGCGATGGATCGGCTGATCTTTTTCTCGAGCTCTTCGGTCGTGATGATTTCCACCGCGCCCCGACCGATGAGGTCCATCTGTTCGTTGAGGCTCGCGTTCATGTTTTCCCTTCTTCGTATTTCTCCTTGAACCTGAGGATATCTACCGATTTTCCGGTTGCCGCGTCTATGGTGATGAGCACACCCTGGGCCTCGACCGCGTGCTTTGCCGTCTCGAACCGCTGGGGCATCGAAGTGAGAAAACGGGCGATCGCCCGCTCCTTCTTTACCCCGATCACCGAGTCGGTGGGCCCGGTCATTCCCGCGTCCGTGATAAAGGCGGTGCCTCCCCCGAGTATGCGCTCGTCGGCCGTCTGTATGTGCGTGTGGGTCCCGATGACCGCGCTGACCGAGCCGTCCAGGAAGTGCGCAAGCGCGTGCTTCTCTCTGGTTTCTTCCCCGTGAAAATCGACGATAATCACGGGACTCTCCTTGGAGAGCCGCGCGACGGCCTCCTCGGCACGCGCGAACGGGTCGTCAAACAGCCCCATGAAGACCCGGCCGATCAGGTTGAGGACGGATATCGGATGCCCGGCGGGCGTCGTGACCGTCACCGTCCCCTCCCCCGGCGCGCCCCGGGGGTAGTTTGCGGGGCGCAGCAGCCTCGGCGTATGTTCGATGTAGTCCGTGATCTCCCGCTTGTCCCAGACGTGGTTTCCCGTAGTGATAACGTCGGCCCCGTCATCGAACATCTCATGCGCGGTTTCCGCGGTAAGCCCGAAGCCGCCGGCCGCGTTTTCTCCGTTGGCGACGACGAGGTCGGCGCGGTAGGTGTCGGCCAACCGCGACAGGAAGTACTTTAAGGCCCTCCGTCCGGGTTTGCCGACAATGTCGCCGAAGAAGAGAACACGGACAACATCATTTTGTTCGCCGTCCAAAAACATAACACTCCCCCGGTCGCCTGTTGGGCGGCCGCTACATCAAACCGCTCAGAGGACGGCCGCAGGCCGACACAGAGAACGGTTTGGACCCGGATACGGCGTCGCCCGGTGTCTCAATAGGAGACGGCGCGCTCCGGGGGCGGATGAGGGCGCGTTGCTCCCTCCGCCTATTTCGCGAACTCGACCGCCCTCGTCTCCCGGATAACGGTGACCTTGATCTGTCCCGGATAGGTGAGTTCGCTCTCGATCTTCTTGGCGATGTCTTTGGAGAGAAGCAGCGACTCCTCGTCCGATAACTGTTCGCTGGACACGATGATGCGAAGCTCCCGTCCGGCCTGAATGGCGTAGGTCTTGGAGATCCCGCTAAAGGTCCGGGTGATCCGCTCCAGCTCGTCCAACCGCTTCACGTAGGTTTCAAGCATCTCCTTGCGCGCGCCGGGGCGCGCCGCAGACAGCGTGTCTGCGGCCTGGATGAGGACCGCCATGACCGAATCGGGCTGCTCGTCATTGTGATGGGCCGCGATGGCATGGATGATCCGGGGGGATTCCCCGTACCGCCGGGCAAGGTCGGAGCCGATCGTAGCGTGGGGGCCCTCGACCTCGTGGTCAACGGCCTTGCCGATGTCGTGCAGGAGGCCGGCCCGCTTGGCCTGTTTTATGTTGAGCTTGAGCTCCGCGGCCATGATCCCCATCAGGAAGGCCACCTCCAGCGAGTGCTGGTAGACGTTCTGGGCAAAGCTCGTGCGATATTTCAGCCGCCCGATGAGCTTGACCAGCTCCGGATGGAGGCCGTGAAGTCCGAGGTCGAAACAGGCCCGCTCACCGGCGTCCCTGATGGCGTTTTCGAGCTCCTCGCCGACTTTGGTAACGATTTCCTCGATCCGGGCGGGGTGGATCCGCCCATCGGACATGAGACGCTCAAGCGAGATCCGCGCGATCTCCCGCCGAACCGGGTTGTGTGAAGACAGGATGACGGCCTCCGGTGTGTCGTCGATGACCAGGTCGACCCCGGTGGCCGCTTCGATAGCCCGTATGTTGCGGCCCTCGCGTCCGATAATCCTTCCCTTCATTTCTTCGTTGGGAAGGCTCACGATAGAGACCGTCCGTTCGGTAACGTACTCCCCCGCGTAGCGCTGAATGGCCGTCGAGATAATCTCCTTGGACTTCTTGTCAGCGTTCTCGCGCAGCTCTTCCTCAATCCTCCGGAGGCTTTTCGCGGCCTCGTGTCGCGCGTCGTCCTCGATGAGCTTGATCAATTCCTCTCTGGCAGCGTCCCGGGAGATACCGCTGATTCTCTCCAGGGTCCTTTTCTGTTCCTCTACCAGCTCGTTATAAGCGGTCTCCTTTTCCTCCAGCGCCCGCGCCTGGGCGGTGACGGCCCGTTCCTTCTTGGTGAGATCCGATTCCTTCTGATCGATAACCTCTATCTTCTTTTCTATATTTTCTTCTTTCTGAAGGAGCCGCTTTTCCTGAACCTGGAAGCTGTTCTTCTTTTCCTTGGTCTCCCGCTCGAACTCGCTCTTCATCTGATACAACTGGTCTTTCGCCGAGAGATCGGCCTCTTTCTTGATGGAATCCGCCTGGCGGTGAGCTTCATTAATGATCTTAGTGGCGGTCTCCTTGGCGGCCTCGATCTTCTTCTTGGCCCAGATTACCTTCAAGAGGTACCCGAGCATCAAACCGGCGCCGACGCCGACAACCAACGATGCTATCATTTGAACCGTTATCAATTTAACTACCTCCTTGTAAGGCAGGTTGCTTTTTAAGAACACCTGATGACGCGGTCTTCCGTGAAGATGATATCGACCTTCTCGTCATGGTGCTCATGGGGCACCCGAACGACGATCTGCATATCAAAGGCCGTCGCCGCCCGCGTTGCGGTGACGTCAGACGCCAGTAACCGGTCAAAATAGCCCCCGCCGTACCCGATACGGTATCCCCCTTCGTCGAACGCGACGCCGGGAACGACGACGAGATCCAGCTCCTCGGCCGGGATTACCCGCCGGGGAATAAGCCGGGGTTCCATGATGCCGTATGTCCCTACACTCAGCTCGGACTCGTCGTCGATCGAGACGTAGATAATCCGCCGTTCATCGACGCGCACAAGGGGAAACCCAACTCTCTTGCGCTTGGCCAGGGCCTCATGAAAGATCGGTTGCGTCAATACCTCGTTTCTGAAGGGCCAGTAAAGGCCGACTACCGAAGCCGTGACAAAGGCACTGTCCGAGATGAGACGGAGACATATCGCCCGGCTCTTGGAAGATATCTCCCGGCTGCCCAGGGCAAGACGTCGTTTCAGGACCTCTTCTCTGATCTCGTCTTTCGTCACGAGTCCAACTCATGCGCACACGAGACGCACGGGTGAGCCGCCGGATTTCACCGCCTCGGGGAGTTGATAGGAAGGGATTGGGCGTACTGAGATGCTAAGAGCTCATACTGTTTTATAGTAGTGAGGCCGTCCCGGGGCCTTCGTTTCTCTTTTTATTCATCTATCGTAACGGTCTTTCCCTTGTCTATTCAACGGTCCAGGAAACGGCTCTAAAAGGTTCATGCCCCCCGCAGCAGTGCCGTGTGTTGGTCAAAATTTGAACCTGTTTTTTACAGGTGGGCACCGCATTGCCGTTTAAGGTTTCCTTATCTAAGGCATACACACCGCGGCGAGAGACGGCTCCCTGTTTTTCTTTTGTTGGCTCAAAAAAGATCCCCCCATCACGAACACGGCAGGGGGCATGAAAATTGTATACCCTCGCTGATCGCCCTCGCTGATCGCCTTCGCTGATCGATATTGAGATAGTACGCTCCGCACGATCAAGGAGCGAGCCGCGCGATCGTTAACGCCGGTCCTCCGGCTTAAACGGGGCGCGCGGCCTTATTCTGATAATATTATGAAATTTTGGTGGGGAAAAGTCAAGAAATTTTGTGCATTTGTGCGCCTTTATGAATTCGGCGCGGACGATTGCCCTTCCTGGGCGAAGAGCGCTTCCACGAATCGATGCCGGTCAAACGGGAGCAGATCGTCGGCGCCCTCTCCAACGCCGACGTATTTGATCGGGATCATGAGGTCCTGGTAGAGAGGAAAAATCGCGCCCCCCTTGGCGCTTCCGTCGAGCTTCGTCAGGACGATGCCCGTCACCCCGATCTCCTCGTTAAACTTCTTTGCCTGGGCGATATTGTTCTGGCCGATGCCGGCGTCAAGCACCAGGAGGGTCTCGTGGGGGGCCGCGGGCACCCGGTCGTGCAAGCACCCGTTTTACCTTCTTGAGCTCCTCCATGAGGTTGTATCTTGTATGAAGCCTTCCGGCGGTATCCACAAAGAGATAGTCGATGCGGCGCGCCTGTGCCCGGACGAGCGCGTCGAACGCGACGGCGGCGGGGTCGGCCCCCTGTTTCTGAGAGATGACCTCGATGCCGAGGCGGTCGCCCCAGACGGCCAGCTGTTCGACGGCGGCGTCGCGAAACGTATCCCCGGCGGCCAGGATGACGCTCTTGCCGTCCTGGATCAGGCGGCGTGCTATCTTGGCGATGGTGGTGGTCTTCCCGGTGCCGTTCACTCCCAGCACGAGGACTACGGTGGGAGGAACGTCGCTGCTGGGAGATCACCCCTTCGCTCCCCTCGAGGATGGACAGCAGCGACTCTTTGATCCGCTCGGTCCCCGCGGTCGGGCTCGCGTCGTTCTTGGCGGCCCAAGCCGCAAGGTCGTCAAGTATGCGCAGGGTCAGGGGAAGGCCGATGTCGGCGGTAACGAGAAGCTCCTCGATCTCGTCGCGAAGCCCGTCATCCAGGCCGTGCGTCCCCGAGATCAGCGAATCGAGCTGGCCGGTGAAGTTCCGCCGGGTTTTGGAGAGCGCGCCCAGGAAGGATGAGATGAGTCCGCCGCCCGTCATTGGGCTTCCCTGGCAATATCGACGATCGCTTTCTGGAGCTTGCCCAGGGAAAACGAGATCAGGGGAGTCGGCGCCAGACGGAGCACAAGGTAGTTGCCGTCGTCCAGCGGGCTGGTTATGACATAGAGGTTGTCCGTCCTGATGAAGACCTCATGATGCCTGCCCGCATTCATCCGCTTTTCTATTGCCGCAAGCTTCTGGTGGATGAGCACCATATGGGCCCCCAGGAGCTTCATCTGGTACTCGTTCTCCGGGGCATAGGTGATGATCTCATCACCGTGACGATCCACGAGGATACATCCGGACGCCTGCGGGATTTCGTCCACAAGCCGCTTGATCGTATCGAAAAAGAGCATCGGTTCCCCCTCTAGGAGGTCAGCTTGACCGAAACGGTCTTTGACACCCCGGGCTCCTCCATGGTGAGCCCATAGAGGGTGTCGGCCATCTCCATCGTCCTCTTGTTATGGGTGATCAGGATGACCTGGGAAAATCGCGAGATCTCTTTGAGGACATCGATGATACGCTCGGTATTGATGTCGTCCAGAGGCGCATCCATCTCGTCCATCATGCAAAACGGCGTGGGCTTTACCATAAAGACCGCAAAGATCAGGGCGATGGCCGTCAGTGCCTTCTCGCCGCCGGAAAGGAGCGTGATACTGGAGAGCCGCTTTCCCGGTGGCTGGGCCAGGATATCGACCCCGCTCTCGAGGGGATCGGATTCATCTGTCAGGATAAGCCGCGCCCTGCCTCCCGGCAGCAGCCGAGCGAAGACATCCTTGAACTTCTCGTCGATCTCCGCAAAGGCCGCCATAAATCGCTCCCGCGACTTTCGGTCGATCCGTTTGATGGTATCGGTGAGGGATTCCAGGGAGGTCACGAGGTCGGTTTGCTGCGTTTTGAGAAACTCGTGCCGCTCGGCAAGCGTGTTGTATTCCGAGAGCGCCATGAGGTTCACCTCGCCGAAACGATCGATCTTCCTTCGGGCCGCCTCGAGCTTCGCCGTGAGCTCCTCGTCGGTTATCTCCTCGGTCAGGTACCCGGCGTGTATCTCCCTCAGGTCCTCCTGATGCCGCTCCCGGATTCGCGTCGTGAGGTTTTCCTGTGCGAAAGCGATTTCCTTCATGGCATCCCGCTCTCGCTGGATCTCATCTCTGACGGACGCGAGGTTTTTGGCCAGTTGTCTCTTCTCCTCGTCCAGATCGTGCTGCTTGATGACGGCCGCGTCCAGCTCGGCCCTCGCGTCACGCATCCTGTCCTCGATCTGCTTGGACTCCTCTATGGCGGCAAACAGGTCGGCCTCGGTCTCGGCGATCCGCCGGGTATAGTCCTCGATCTCCGCCATCCCTTCCTGGACGGACGTGCGCCTGTTTTCCTGATCCTTCCGGGCGCGGACGATCTGCTTGTTGAGCTCCTCCTGGGACGAAAGGAGGTGCCGCTTGGCGTCCTGGGCGGTTTGAGCGGCCAGCCTGATCTCCGTCTCCTGGTCCTCTAACTGCTTCATCTCCTGCTGCCGCTGTGCGAGGGCCCACTTGGACCCGTCGGCCGTCGTTCTGAGCTCGCGCTCGTTCTTCTCGGCCTCCGAAAGGGCGGTGATCGACTCTTCGAGCTCCTGTCTCAGGCGCACGATCTCCGCCCCGTCGCGCTCAATCTCGGCGGCGATTGTCTCGTGGGCTTTGGAGAGTCGCAGCTCATCCCTCTGGTGGGAGGTGAGCTGTCCGTCGAGTTTTTCGATCTCGATCTTGAGAGAGGTCAGCTCCGCCTCGGTCTCCTTTTCACGCTTCTGCCCGTCGGCCAGCGCCGTCCGTGTCTTCTGGAGCTCCTATCGTCCCGCCGCGCGAGGTCTTTACCGATTACCCCAAGCTCTTCGGTCAGGGCCTTTTTTTCCCGCTTGTTTTTCAGGAGGGAGAATTGCCGCTCGCGGCTTCCGCCGCCGAAGATCAGCCCGTCCCGCGTCAGCACCTCGCCCTCCAGGGTCACGAGGGCGGCGTCGGGCCGCTTGGATTCCCAGAGATCGATGGCCTGCCCCAGATCGGAGGTCAAGTACGCGCCTGCAAGCAGGGTCTTGAGGATATCCGAGTTCGACCCCTTTACCGTCACGAAATCACCGAGCCTTCCCATAACTCCGTCGGCTGCGGGCCCGCCCGGGGCGGCCCGATTGATCGAGCCGACCGGAATAAAGACGGCCCTTCCCGATCCGGAGCCTTTGAGCCGGTCGATGTGATTCTTGGCGTCCTTCGGTCCCCTGACGACAACCGCGGAGACCGCCTCACCCGAGGTAGCCCTCGAGGGCCTTTTCGTGCCGCTCGTCTGACTCGATGAAATCGGCGAAGATCCCCAGCACGCCTTGCGCGGTCGCCGGTCATGACGGTCTTGGTCCCTTCGGCAAGGCCCTCAAAGTTCTTCTCCATCTCGTCCAGGGAATTGACTCTCAGCGTCGCCTTGGTCAGCGATTCCTCGACCTGCCGGTGCTCCGCGGTCAATCGGGCTTCCTGTTCCTTGTGACGCCCGACCTCCTCCTGAACCCGGACAAGGGCATCGGTCTTCCGGTCGCGCTCCTGCGCGCTCCGTTCTTTCTTGGAACCGATTTCCGCAAGCAGGGCCGCGAGGCGTCGCCTTCTCTTCGGCGATGGAGGAGAGTTCGCCCTGCTTTTTCTCGATGTCCTGCTCGGATCGCTCGATCCATTTCTCCGTCGACGAGATCGTGTTGTTGATCCGCGCGATGCGCGACGCCTCGGCCATCTGGTTTTCCCGGATGGATTCCCACCGGGCCGTCAGGTCGTCTATGACCTCGGCCAGGGCGGCGATCTTATTCTCGATGATCTCCGGTCTGCTCGTTGATGGGAACCGGAGTCCTGGTCGCATTCGGCAATTTGCTGATCCGTCTGTTCAAGGCGGAGCCGTATTTTCCTCGATGAGGCGGGTCAGTTCGTCGATATCCCGCGTGAAGATGGCGTTCTGATTGGTCGTCAGCGCGATGCGCTCCTTGAGGTGGTCGATCTTCTGTTCGAGGGTCTTTATCTCGGTTTCGTTCGTGTAGAAGCTCTTCTGGATCTCGGAAAACGATTCTTCCTTTTCGAGGGCGGCCGTCTTCTCTTGCTCTATGGTCGCCTCCAGCACCGACAGGCGGGTGGACAGGCAACGTCTCTTCCGTTCCTTTTCGCGCCAGCGCCTGCCCCGTCCGATCGAGGCCTTCGGCAAGCCGGAGGCGAACTGGCGGGCGGCGGCGATCAGCTCCAGTCGCTTCACGTCCGTCTTGAGGACCTTATATTCCTCGGCCTTCCTGGCCTGCTGGGAGAGGGAGTCCATCTGCCGCTTCACCTCGCCGATGATGTCTCCGACGCGCAGCAGGTTGGTCTGGGTCGCCTCCATCTTCCGCTGGGACTCGATCTTCTTGGCCTTATACTTGGTAATGCCGGCGACCTCTTCGATGATGCTGCGCCGGTCGACCGGCCGGGCGGTGACCAGGTCGCCGATCTGGCCCTGTGCGATCATCGAGTAGGCCTTGGAGCCGACGCCCGTGCCCATAAAGAGGTCGGTGATGTCCTTGAGGCGACAGGGGGTCTTGTTGAGGAAGTATTCGCTCTCTCCCGAGCGGTAGATACGGCGACGAACGGTGATCTCGTGGTAGTGGGAGAAAGCTGTGGGGAAGGTTGCCGTCGATATTGCCGAAGGTAAGGGTCACCTCGGCCATCCCGAGAGGCTTTTTTTCGCGGGAGCCGTTGAAGATGACGTCCTCCATCGACTTGCCCCTGAGCGTCTTGGCGCTCTGCTCGCCGAGGGCCCACTTGATGGCGTCCATCAGGTTCGATTTTCCGGAGCCGTTCGGACCGACGATGGCGGTAACGCCGTCGGGAAAGGTGAGCGTGACCTTGTCGATGAATGACTTGAAGCCGATGATGTCAAGTTTCTTCAGTTTCATGATTTCGATGTCGCGATTATCTTTAGCACAACCCCGATCGGATTGTAAAGTGAAAAACTTATATATAGCCCCTATCGGCGCAGACCAAACCACAATATGTTGTATATATCCGGTCGCCTCAGTATATTTGCCATCCTCGCCGGAACGGGGACTCATGCGGAGAAGCGTGTCGCGGCCGTACCGCGCGGGCACATGCGGCGCGTCGCGGGATTCAGGGGCCGCCGCCGGCCTTCCTGCCTCGATCGTGCGCCCTTTCTTCTTTTGCCGGGCACATAGGGGCAGAGCGGCTCCTGGGCGAGGTAGTCGCCGTCTGAAAGAGCGCGCGGGCGCTGCATCCGCCGCAGATATCCACGTGCTCACAGACGCCGCATTTTCCGCCGAGCAGCGAGTAGTCCCTCAGGCGGCAGAATACCTCGGCCCGTTCCCAGATATCCCTGATCGGGGTCTCGGGTGACGTTGCCGCCGGTTACCTCGAGGTATCCGCAGGGCTGGGTCGTTCCGTCGTGCGAGATAGAATAGAAACGATATGCCGCCCAGACATCCCCGCGTGGAGGCCGCAAATCCGTGCCCGCCGTCCCGGAGGACCGTGCCCTCCCGCGACGCCGTCTCGCGCCGTATCCTCATGTACTGGGGGGCGCAGGTGACCTTGACGGGATACGGGGCGCTCGTCTCGTAGCGGTAGATCCGGCCGAGCACCTCCTCGTACTCCTCCGCGCCGAGGGAGTCGCCGGCCCGATCTTCGGCGCCGCGGCCCGTCGGGACCAGGAGAAAGAGGTGGTGGGCGTCGGCTCCGAGCCGGGCCGCCAGGGTCCTCGATCTCGGCAAGCTCGGCGACGTTGCGCTCCTGGTGACGGTCGTATTGATCTGAAACGAGAGGCCCTCGCGCTTGGCGTTCTCGATCCCGAAAAGCGCACCGGAAAATGCCCCGGCAACCCCCCGGAGCGTCATCGTGCGAGCGCTCGTCCTGTGCCGTCGATGGAGATGGAGATCCGGGCTATCCCGGCCTCGATGAGCCGACGGACGGTCTGGCGTTCGAGAAGCGTTCCGTTGGTGGCCAGCACCATCCTCAGGCCCAGGTCCGTGCCGTGCCGGGCGATCGTAAAGACGTCGTCCCGCAGCAGCGGCTCGCCCCCCGTGAGGATGATGATGGGCGAGGAGAAGGACGCGATTTCCGACAGGAGCCCGAGCGACCGCCGGGTCGGACAGCTCGCCCGGGTACGGCCCCCGCTCGGCCGACGCCCGGCAGTGCGCGCAGGCAAGGTTACACGACCGCGTCAGCTCCCAGGCAACGAGCCTCAGGGGCGGGGGCGAACCGATCGGTGGTGTCGTCTCGGTTGGATGCATCACGATGCCGGCCGCGACAGGATTTCGGCCGCCTCGGGGGCGAAATATGATATGATCAGATCGGCCCCGGCCCGCTTGATGGACACCAGGATTTCCATCATGACGCGCTCACCGTCGATCCATCCGTTTTGTGCGGCGGCCTTTACCATCGCATACTCACCGCTGACGCTGTAGGCCGCAATCGGCAGGTCGAAACGATCCCTGACCAGCGAGATCACGTCGAGGTAGGCCAGCGCCGGTTTTACCATGATGATATCGGCCCCTTCCTCGACGTCGAGCGCCGCCTCCCGCAGGGCCTCACGCACGTTGGGCGGGTCCATCTGATGGGAGCGGCGGTCCCCGAAGGCCGGCGCGGACCCCGCGGCCTCTCGAAACGGCCCGTAGAAACCGGACGCGTATTTGGCCGCGTACGACATGATCGGGATATCGGTAAATCCCTTCTCGTCCAGCGCCTGTCGGATCGACCCGATCCTGCCGTCCATCATGTCCGACGGGGCCACCATGTCGGCCCCGGCCCGGGCATGCGTGACGGCCATGCGGGCCAGCAGCTCCACGGTGGGGTCGTTGACGATCGTGCCGTCGGCGACGATCCCGCAGTGTCCGTGGCTGGTGTATTCGCAGAGGCAGACGTCCGTGATGACCACGAGGTCGGGGACGGCGGCCTTGAGCGCCCTGACGGCTTTCTGCACGACCCCGTCGTCGTCATACCCGGAGGTTCCCATCTCATCCTTCGTCTCGGGGATGCCGAACAGGAGGACCGCCCGAATCCCGAGGCGCCGCACTCGTTCGGCCTCCCGGACCAGACGGTCGGCCGAAAGACGAAAGATTCCGGGCATGGCCGGGATTTCCTCTTTCTTGTCCGTGCCGAAGACGACGAACATCGGGTAGATGAAGTCGGCCGCATCGAGCCTGGTCTCCTCGACCATGCCCCGGAGCGACTCCGTCATCCTGAGTCGTCTCATCCTGGTTACCGGAAACATCAGCGGCAGCCCCATTCGTGGTAATTTTGTTATGGTATCACATCGGCTTTACCTTTTCAAGACTAATTGACGGCCCGGGAAAAGAGCGATACAATACGGGAACATTACGGAGAGCCAAACGGTGAGACTGATCCGAAACATTATGTCTGGTTATCCTGTTCCTTTCGATCCTCCCGGGCGCTGTCGGCCGCCGGCGCTGCCGAGCAACCGACCAAGGTCGTCGTCCTGGTTCACGGCTTTATGGACACCCGATTTCACCTCTACTTCATGGAAAAGGAGCTGATCGCCGACGGATACGTGGTGATCAACAAGACCTATCCGAGCGTCAGCATGAGCATCGAAGAATGCGCCGATTACCTGGCCGGGGTGATCGAGCGCGGCACCGAGGATATCGAGGGCCCCTATGAGCTCAATTTTGTCACCCACAGCATGGGAGGGCTGGTCGCCCGCTGTTACCTTTCCCGGTACCATCCGCCCCAGGCGAAACGGCTCGTAATGATCGCCACACCGAACCGCGGGGTGATGAAGGCCGAGCTGGCGGCGAAGCTCCCCCTGGCCGAAAAGGTCCTCGGCCCTGCCCTGATGGAGATGGCCCAGGGCCGCGATTACCTGTGCGGCGCTCTGCGGGGGCGCGCCCGCCGTCGAGTTCGGCGTCATCGCAGGCGGCAAGGGCGACGGAAAAGGCTACTCGCCGCTCATCCCCGGCGACGACGACGGGACCGTCTCGGTCCGATCCGCGTATCTTCCCGGGGCGTCCGACTTTCTGCTCCTGGATCATATCCACAACTTCATCTGCTTTTACGACGATACGATCCGCAACACGCGCGCGTTTCTCGAGAGCGGCTCCTTCCTCATGCACACCGCCCCGCCCGCCGACACCGACTGACAATACGGCGCCGCCTTTATCCCCGCGGGCCGGGACACAACAATGAAGGTAATAATAAATTAAATCTACTTTTTACTTGACACCGCGCTTTTTTCCACCTAGAATACGATTATATATTGCCAATGTTCCGCTTTTTTGATACTATCCGTTCCGGCATGCGTGGCGGCCTGTCCGGACCGGAGTCGGAACGTGGCAGGAAGGGATCGATAGAGACGGCGGGTAAATACGATAGAAACTTTTTATTCACTTATATAAGATGTGACGATATGGCTGAAACGGAAACAAACGATATCAAGGAGCGAAGCTACTCCGCGGCCTTCGTGATGGATCTGTTCGGCATTACCCGTCAGCAGCTCTATTACTGGAGGAAGAACCTCCTCAGATCGCGCGGGAGGGGCACGGGGAAACAAACCAATTATTCGTTCCTCGACCTCGTTGCCATCAAGACTATCCTCAACCTCAAGGACGAAGGGGTCTCCACCAACATGATCACCCGGGTCATCAAGAAATCGCATGACCTCTTCCCCGACATGGAGAACCTTCTTGCCAACACGCCGATCATCCCCGCCGGGGGCCGCCTCATCGTCATCTACCGGGGCAAGGCCTACGAGGGAACGACCGGGCAGGGAGTCTTCATCAGCCTCCTGGAAGTGGAAAAAGAGGTGGAGGAAAGCATCCGGGAGAAACTGCGGGCAAGCGCCTGAACCGGCTGCCGGGCGCCGGCGAGCCTCGACGGTGTTCTCATTGAAGACGCGGGCGCGGAAAGGCTTGAGGGCCTCGGGCCGCGACGGCGCCCGATTAGATCGAAAGGAAACGGACATCAGCGATGTCGAACACAGGTAATGAGTGTCCTCTCTGTTTTCCCCACGCCGGAGACGTCCTCTTTGACAGCCACAATTTCTATGTGATGACGTCAAAGAGCATCGGCGATGCTCTCATTATTCCCAAAGGCCATTATCTCACCATGGCCGACCTCCCCGAGGAAATCATTGTCGAGTTTGAAGAGATGCGCTCCCTTGTCAGACGGATGCTCAAGGCCGACTTCGGCTCCTGCGTCTTCTATGAGCACACCGGCGAAGGGCTCGCCTGGGCCTTTGTGGGTCACGGGGACGGCCACGGCCACGCACACCTGCACTGCGCGTTTGCGTCCAACGGATTTCTGGCGAAGCTTCCCGAAACCTACGTCCCGAGGGAGGTCCAGTCCTGGAAGCAGGTCCTGGAGTCCCGCCGGGGAGGCGAGCACTATTTTTACTACGAGGATAAGAATGACCGGAAGTTCGTCATCCTGGCGACCAATGGTGGGAAGGCCCTCGCGGAAGACATCATGAAGTAGCGCTCCCGCCTCACGTACCGTCCGTATCTTACCAGCCCCGATAGAGCGATTGCCCCCCGAAGGGGGGAGGGAAAGAGCAAAATACCCTTCCGTTTCAGTATCTCCTTGAACCGATTGTCTTCCTCCAGGATCCTCTGATCAACCACGGGAATGATGGGCTTCTTATAGACGTCGATGAGACTGATGATCGCCTCCGCAGTCGTCTCGTCCGCCTTGACGAAGTAGTCCCCGATCGCTTTCATGTCATAGAGATGGCTATAGGGCGAATTCAATATAAATCTGCCCCTGAGCCCCCCGTACCCGATGCCAAGCAGCATCAGCGAGTCGATGTAGTCGCTTTCAAGCAGCGTCGTCAGCGGCTTTCTTGAAATCGCCGTCCTTGAGGCCGGCCACCAGGTCTACCGGGTTGCCCCTGCTCCAATAGGGGGGAAGTATCGCGTTGAGCCGGTCGACGGTTTCCGACGTCAGGGCGACCACGTCCAGCCCGTGCTGCGCGAGGGCGTCGGCTGCCATGACTCCCCATCCGCCGCCCAGGGTGATGACGCCGACCCGGTTTCCCCGGGGGATGGGCTGGGATGAGAGCACCGCCGCGTAGTCGATCATCTCGTCGATATCCTGCGCCCGGATGACTCCGGATGACCGGAGGGCGGCGGCAAAGACCGCGTCGCTGCCCACCATTGCCCCCGTGTGGGACGCACTGGCCCTGGCGCCGGCATGCGTGCTGCCGGCCTTGATGACGACGACCGGCTTCTTTTGAGAGACGCGCCTGAGGCTTCTCAGGAGGCCGGACCCGTCTTCCACGCCCTCGATGTACGAGAGGATGATATCGGTCTGGGGGTCTTCGGAGAGATAGTCGATAACATCAACGGTCGACAGATCCGCCTCGTTACCGGTCGACACGACCCGGGCGATGCCGAGTCCCCTGCGGACGACGCTCGTGGCGATGCTGGACCCCATGTTGCCGCTCTGCGTGACGACGGAAACCCGTCCCGGCTCCGGGATGTAGGAGGGCATCCAGGCGGTCAGGCGCACGGGCATGCTCACGATCCCCATGCAGTTGGGACCGATCACCCTGATGCCGCGCTGTCGCGCGACGCGTATCGTCTCTTCCTCGATGCGCCTTCCCTGGGCGCCGGTCTCGGAATATCCCGCGGTGATGATGACGGCGGCCTTTGTCCCCTTATCGCCGGCCTCGTTGAAGGACCCCGATGACCTTTTCGATTGGGACGATGATCATCACGAGATCGACCGGACCGGGGATCTCGGAAAGCGCTTTATAGGCGGGTATCCCGAAGATCTCGCGCTGGTTCGGGTTGACCGGATAGATCTCTACCCGCAAAACCGCCCAGGAGGACGTTGTGAAAGATGATCGTCCCCCACTTCGCGAAGGTGGTGGAGGCCCCGACGATCGCCACCGTGCGGGGGGCAAAAAAGGGGGTAAGCTCCGATCTGTTATCGCTCATTTCGGCACCGTTGATATGCGAGAAATCCCAATAGAGTTTTATAGGTGATATGAGAGGATGTGTCAAGGATATTTGATGAACCGGGAGGGGGAAGAGAAATCAGCGGCCGCCGATGACCCTCTTGACCCTGAGCGATGAGCCTGTTATTCTTCCCCCGATGTTGCGCTTGACCGTGCAGACGCCGCTTTGCCCCGGAAACAGCCCGCATCGGTTGAAACACCCCCGGCAGGTCATGAATCCGGAGACAAGGGGTGGCCTCGGTGACGGCGCCGTCGCGCCGGGCTTGGCCGAAAGCGGAACGCGCCGTGGTTTATCGGCGGGGGACCGAGTAGTCTCGGTCAGACAATCGTGGCAGACCGGCAGCCTCTCTGATATAATAGGGCTCTCTTTTCCGCACCTGGGGCACATTTCCATATCTTTATGATAGCGCGCCGGGGCGCGAAAGTCAAACGGGCGCGGCCGTCATGGGCCGCCGCCCGGCCACAGGAGAATAAATGGAAAAACGTTTTGTCGCGGTCGATAAGCGGGTCATCGAGCTCCTGACGTCGATCGTGGGGCCCGACGGCGTCGTCGTCGATCCCGAGGTCGTCGAACGCTATTGCCGGGACGAGACAACCGAATCTGCCGAAACGGCGGGGCGCGCCGAGGTGGTGGTCAAGCCGCGCGACACCGACGCGGTCGCCGAGGTCGTACGCCTTGCGGCGGGCCTTCCGATACCGATCACCCCGCGGGGCGGCGGGACGGGGGTGACCGGGGGAGCGGTACCGGCCGTCGGTGGGATCGTGCTCTCGCTGGAGAGGATGAACCGCATCATCGAGATCGACACGGATAACCTCATGGCGGTGGCGCAGCCGTGCGTCATCACGGGCGACCTTGCCCGGGCCGCGGCCGAGCAGGGCCTTTTTTATCCTCCGGACCCCGCCAGTCTCGATTCCTGCGCGCTGGGGGGAAACGTCGCCGAGGGGGCGGGGGGGCCGTGCGCCGTCAAGTACGGCACCACCAAGGACTACGTGACGGGACTGGAGGTGGTATTCCCTGACGGGTCGGTCTCCCGTCTCGGGGGAAAGATCGTCAAGAACGCCACCGGTTACAACCTCATCGGTCTTATGGTCGGCAGCGAGGGGACCCTCGGCGTCATCACGGAGATCACCGTCAGGCTTCTGCCTCTCCCCCCCTGTTCGGTGGACCTTCTGGTGCCGTTTACCGACCTCGCGTCGGCGTCGGCGGCCGTCAGCGCCGTTATTCGCGCCCGCATCGTCCCCACGACCATCGAGTTCATCGAGAAAGAGGCCATTATACTGGCCGGCCGTTTTCTGAAGAAAGAACTCCCTTTTCCGGACGCCGGGGCCCAGCTCCTCATCCGGCTGGACGGGGACGAAAAGGCGGCGATAGATCGGCAGATGGAGCGTCTCTGGGAGGCGGTGCGGGGGTGGGGAGCCGCCGACATGATCGTCGCCGACTCGGCCACGACCCGGGACCGCCTCTGGGAGGGTCGACGGTGTATGCGGGAAGCCGTCGTGGCCGAGGGTGGGGCCAAATGCGGGGAGGACGTGGTGGTGCCGAGGGCGGCCATTCCGGCGCTGGTCGGCAGGGCCAAGGCCCATCTCTCCGACGTCGGGATCGGCTCGATCTTCTTCGGACACGCGGGAGACGGTAATATCCACGTAGAGCTGATGAAGGGAAAGCTCTCCGACGACGAGTGGAACGGGAGGCTGCCCGCGGCGCGGGAAGGGCTTTACCGAATCGCCGCGGGGCTCGGCGGCATGATCACCGGCGAGCACGGTATCGGCCTCATACGAAAGGAATATCTGGGCCTTTCGCTCGACGACGCCCAGATCGCGGTCATGCGCAGGATCAAGGATGCGCTTGACCCCAAGGGAATCATGAATCCGGGCAAGATATTCGTGTGAGCGGCCCGGTTTTCCGACGCCCCGGCAAGCGGGCGGCGTCCCCGGATTGTCCGGTTGGTGCGCGAGCCGCGATCGGATCGACCGATCCGAACTACCCATCGAGCCGGATAGGGGCCGGTCCGACTCCCATGAAAGGGAGATGGGGAGCGCCTCGCGCCGCTCGGGCGCTCCCGTTGTGAAAGCTGTTCTTAAATTTTGGCCCGATTCTTGTATTTCGTGGCCATATTGATCCGGCCGACGATCCCTCCGAGGAACTTATTGACGTAGTAGAGGAATCCCAGATCGGTGAGCTCCACCAGGTGACCGTCGGGGTCTTTTAAAAAGGCAAAGGTGTTGCCGCTTTCGACCATCGGCGGGGCCAGAAACTTTACGCCCTTGGCGGTGAGCTCTTTGAAGGCCTTATCGACGTTCGGCACCTCCAGGGCCAAATGCGTGATGCCCGGGCAATTCCACTTGACCTCCTTACCCTTTTCGGCGGGACTGAACTCGAAAAGCTCGATGAAGTTGCCCCAGCCGCACCGGAGCATCGCGATCTTTACCTTGGTTTTTTCCAGACCGTAGATCTCCTTGATGACCTTGGGAGGCAGATCGACCACCGCCATTACCGGCAGGCCGAAATGGCCCCAGTAAAAATCGATGCTCTTCTTGAGGCTTGAAACCGTCATTCCCACCTGGCTCAGCGTTTTTACCCTCATGGACAGCTCCTTACGTATGGTGTGATTATTATTTGGGCGCGTAATCGGTGATCAGCGCGTTGACTTTCGAGGTGCTCCTTCTATATCCCGTCCCGATCCCTGAACCGTGTCGCCATATAGATCCAGCCCACGAACCTTCCGAAGAACTTATTGAGGTAGTAGAGGATCCCCATGTCGATAAGCTCGACGAGGTTGCCGTCGGGATCTTTCAGGAAGACGAAGTGCGCCCCCTTCTCGTGCACGGGCCCGCCGAGGAACTTCACGCCCCTGGCCGTAAGCTGCCGGTAGGCCCTGTCGACGTTTCCGACATCCAGCGTAAGATGGGTAAAACCGGGCTGGCTCCGGACGGCCTCCCGGGGCGTTTGGGGCGGCACAAATTCGAAGAGCTCGATGAAGCTTCCCCACCCGCATCTGAGAAGCGCGATCTTTACCGTTGTATCCTCGATCCCGTAGAGCTCCCTGATGACGCCCGAGGGACCCTCCATAATCTCAACCACCGGCAGCCTGAAGTTCCCCCAGTAAAAGTCGATGCTCGTCCTAAGGCTCTTGACCGTCATTCCTATCTGGCTCAGCGCCTTTACCCGCACGGGTTTTCTCCTTCTTTCGGGCGGCTATTTTCCCGCTCCCGTAATAAAATCCGAGATCAGCTTATTGACGACGTCTGGGTGCTCTTCGTGGGGGAGGTGACCCGCTTCCGCTATAATCTGCACCTCGGCCCCCGGGATATCCCGCTTGAAGTATTGGGCATGAGAGACGGGGATGAGCGTGTCCTCTTCCCCCCAGATGACGAGCGTCGGCGCCTTGATCGTCTTGATCTTGTCACTATTGAGGTCTTTGGCGTCGTCGATATGCCGGCCGACCCAGAGCGGGGCCTTCCGGCCGTTTTCGGTCTTATAGACGTTGTAGTAGGAATCGACCACGTCGTCGGTTACGAACGCGTTGTTATAATAGATCCCCGACGTGAGCGAGTCTTTGATCACCCAGCGATAGTTAAATGACATCAGGACCTCGCCGATGACCGGGTATTTCATCAGGGTAAAGAGGATGAAGCCCTCGTTCTCGGGATATCCCATAGAATCGATGAGGACGAGCTTTTCCACCCGATCCGGATATTTAAAGTAACTCTCCATCGCCACGCCGCCGCCCATGGAGTTGCCCACGAGTATCGCCTTTTTGATTCCCATGGCGTCCATGAACTTCACCATGAAGTCGGCATACCCGGCCAGCGAATAGTCGAACTCTTTCGGTTTGTCGCTGTAGCCGAATCCCGGCAGATCCAGCGACCAGACGGAAAAGTGCTTGGCAAGCTCGGGCATGTTCGAGCGCCACGTGTAGAGGGTTGACGTATATCCGTGGATGAGGATAACGGGCGTTCCCGTCCCCTCATGTTCCATGTGGACCTGCATGCCGTCGACGTTGGCGAACGTCCCATAGCTCACGAGATCCCGGCCGGGCACCGTCGGCACGAGCTCCCACACGGCCCAGTGAATTCCCAGCCCCACGACGACAAGCCCGATAACCACGCAAAGAACGACAAATAATCGTTTCATGGCATGTACCCCCCAATTACCTCACGAGTATGACATACTCGACGATCCAATTTCAAGTCAAAAGCGGCGGCGCACCGGCGGGCCTTCCTCCCGATGCTCCCGAGCTTCGGTCGGCCCGATGAAATCGAGGATCAGGCGATTGACTACCTCGGGCCGTTCTTCGTGCGGCACGTGGCCGGCCTCCTCGATGATCACCGTGCGCGCCCCCGCTATCTCGCGCCCGAACCGCTCGGCATGGGCGGCGGGCAGGATTTTGTCGTGCCGGCCCCAGATGATCAGTGTGGGCTGCCGGACGCCGGCGATCTCGTCCGGGGGAATCGTGGGGGAGGGGCCCAATGCCCGATAGACCCAGATCGGCGCCTTCCTGCCGTTTGGCGTCCGGTAGGCCGCCGCGAAACGCCGGGCCGTCTCGTCATCGACCACCGACGGGTCGCGGTAGACCCGCGCCTTCAACAGGAGCTTGATGGAGCGGGGGCCGGCCGCGCCCATCACCAGGCCGCGGATCACCGGGAGCGCGACAAACCGGTAGACCTGAAACGATCGTTTGTAGTAACCGAGGGAATCGATCAGGACGAGGCGTCTCACCCTCTCCGGGAACATGAGTGCGGTCTTGATCGCAACGCCGCCGCCCATGGAGTTACCCACGAGGACCGCGCGCTGGATTCCCATCGTATCCATGAGCGAGACGATGAATCGCGCGTACCCGGAGAGGGTATAGTCAAATCCCTCGGGCTTGTCCGAGAGCCCGAATCCCGGCAGATCCGGGGCCACTACCCACCGGTGTCTCGAAAGGGCGGGCACCGTGTGCCTCCAGCACCAGTTGGAGGCGGCAAACCCGGGGATGAGGATGATCGGGTCCGCGTGCCGGTGGCCGCGCCCCTGCTGCCACAGGCGGATGGCGTTGCCGTCCACGGTGACGAACTCACCGGTGTCGACGGGACTTTCGGCGGGCGCAGGCGATGCTGCCGCCCGACCCCACCCGACGGCACCCGCGACGGCAAGCGCGCAGATGATCACGAACACGGCGACGATAAGAAGGTATCCCATATCCGTTGCCTACCCGGTTTGCTCAATGACCATTCGGGCGAGCTCGGCGGCGTTCTTGGCCGCCGACCCGAGATGGCAGTTGTTGAAGAAGACGAGTGTCTTTTTGCTCTTTGTGGAGAGGTTCAGGATGGGGGCGACGAGCTCGGAGAGCTCCGCGGTCGAGTAGAGATAGTCGTACCTCACCTCGCGGGGCGCGTTGAACCAGTCGGGGTTCCTCCCGTGGAATCGGAAGTAGGCGATATCGGTGGTTGCCGCCGGATAAAAGGGCATGAGTCCCCCGATTTTCGGCTCGTCCACGACGCAGTAGCCAAGGCCGTTGTCCCTTAAAATCGTCATCGCCGACTCGTCGTGCCAGTCGCGGTTGCGAAACTCGACGATCGTCGGGATGTCGCCCATGAGCTCCCGAAAGCGCGCGAGGTAGGCCTCGTTTGCCGCATTGCGGTAAAAAAAGTAGGGAAATTGGGCCAGCACCGCCGAGAGCTTACCCTCGGCCTCAAGGCCCGACACACCCTCGATGAAGGACGCGAACGCCTGTCGGTTGTCGACCATCTGGAGCCTTTTCCTGTCACTCCAGAGGTCGTGGGTCATTGAGCCGTGGGCCTTGACGGCAAAGGTGAAGTCGGCCGACGTCTTGGCGCTCATGGCGTCAAGGGTCCTTCCGGACGGCATGGTGTAGTACGTATAGTTGATCTCGAGGGTCGAAAAGCCCAGCTGTTGCTCATAGTAGGCGAGCCATTCACTCTTCCTGAGGCCGGGGGGATAGATCACCCCCGCCCAGTCGGGAAACGAAAAGCCGCTCGTGCCGATCAGGATGGTCATAACAGACTGCCTCCGCACACCGCACAGCCCTCATCGGGACTCATTCCATCAGACCCCGTAGTGGTCGCGGATGAGCCGCTCGACGAGCCGCCGGGGCAGCAGCTTGACGAGAAAGCTTGTGGATGCCGCCCCCTTGCCGGCGACGTAACGGAGCTTCGGGTTCTTCGCGCGGATGACCCCCAGCACCACGCGGGCCACGTCCCGGGGCGGCCCGGCGTTTCCGACGGACCGATTGATGGCCTCACACGCCGCCGCGAAACCCGCCTTATTGTGAGGCATCTGCGCGTCGCACATGAGGCGATGCTCGCCGATATCGGTCCGGATGTCTCCCGGCTCGACGACCACGACCCGGATATTCTGGGAGAAAAGCTCGAGGCGCAGCGCCTCGGAGAGCCCCTCCAGGGCGAACTTGGACGCGCAATAGAAGGTCTGGTAGGGGATGCCGATCCGCCCGGCGAGCGACGTGACGTTGATGATCAGTCCGCCGCCCGCGTCCCTCAGGTGGGGCAGCGCCGCGCGGATGACGGCGCCGGCGCCGAAGAAGTTGGTCATCATGATCTTTCGCGCCTGCTCGTCGGGCATTTCTTCGAAAGGGCCGATATGGCTGATGCCGGCGTTGTTGACCAGGACGTCGATCCCGCCGTGGATACGCGCCGCCTCCGCGACCGCGCCGGGAACCGACTGGATGTCGGTCACGTCCATTTTGACGAACGTGACGGCCGGGTTCCTTTTCAGGTCGTCCGGGAGCCCTTGGGGCTGCCGGGTCGTCCCGACGACCGAAAGTCCATTCTCGGCAAGCATCAGCGCGATCGCCTTCCCGATGCCCCGGGAGGCCCCGGTGACAAGGACTCTCTTGTTCATGGATCATCCTCCCTTTTTCGGCCGGGACGAGACAGTCCGGGTAGGCCGGGCCGACGAGCGATTGTGTTTAGCGCGATGTGTCTATCAGTATAGGGAAATAAGCCTGGCGTGTCAATCGGTATGGCGCGCGTCCCGCCGGAGAAAATCAGATGAGGGCGACGCACTCCCCGCGCGCGCCCGTCCGCGGGCGTCTCTATGACGGCCGCGTCCGAAGGCGATTTCCATTGTCGCCCGCTCAGAATCCTGATATAGTTGGCTTTTTGTATTTCAATCCATCGGGTTTTATTACATCGGACGCGACATGAACAGAGCGGCGATTGCCTCATACTTCTCGATTCTCTGTTACGGGATGAGCATCACGATGATCGGCCCCGCGCTCGGATCCGTGGGAGAGACCTTTCTGCTTTCTCCCGCGCGTCTCGGCCTCTTCACGACGCTCCTCTCGGCGGGCCTCCTGCCTGCGGTCCTCCTCGGGGGATACGCCGTCGATCGATACGGCGCCAGGGTCATCGGGGTGGCGGGCCAGGCGCTGCTGACCGCGGGCCTCGTCCTTTTTTCGATTGCCCCGAGCTTTCCCGTGGCGCTGGCGGCGTTCTTTCTGCTGGGGGTCGGCGGCGGCAGCATCGAGATCGTCACCAACACCGTCGTTTCCGAGCTCTATCCGCACAAGCGCGCCTCGGCCCTCAACCTGCTGCATGCCTTTTTCGGCATCGGGGCGCTGGCGGGGCCTATCGTCTCCGGGGCCCTCATCGACTCGGGCATCATGTGGGAGGCGGCCTACCGGATTCTCGCGGGCCTGTCCGCCGCCGCGACTCTGCTCGTGGCCGTTTCCCCCTACCCCGCGCGGGTCGCCGACTCACAGAAGGTCGATTTCTCGAACTTCCTGGCGATCGCCAGGACCCCCGTTGCGCTGCTGTTCGGAGCCGTTATTATCGTATATGTCGGCGCGGAGATGGGAATCAATTACTGGTCCGTGCTCTACCTGACCCAGCGCCACTCCCTCACACTGCTCATGGCCGGCTCCTTTCTCTCCTATTTCTGGGTGGCGATCACCGCGGGGAGGTTCGTGGTCTTTTTCGCGGCGAAAAAGATCGGGGATCGCCTGCTCCTCGTGATGCTCACCGCGGGTTCCCTGCTGGCCTACGCCCTCTTTTTGACCGCGGGCCGGGGGTGGGTTTCCGGGCTCGGCCTGACGCTCGTCGGACTCTTCTTCTCCGGGATCTTCCCGACGGCCCTGGGGCTGGGGGTCAATCGGTTCTCCCACGTCCCCGGCACCATAACCGGCTTCCTCATGACCTTCATGGGCTGCGGTATGCTCATCTTTCCCTATATCGTCGGACTTATCACGGACGTCTCCTCCCTCTTTTCGGGGATGCTCTTTATCCTTGTGCTCCTGGCCTGTCTGACCGTACTCACCGCCCTGGTCGCCCTGAAGAGGGGACCGTCCAAGGGTACACTGCCGACCCCCCGGCCCGTCTGATACGGTTTTTCTCGATGTCATCCGTGACTGGATTAAGGACCGCAGGGACGGGCCGCATGAATGCGGCCCTTACGGGTGCTAACCGGCTCGTCGATATAACTGTAGGGGCGGCTCGTGAGCCGCCCGTCCCTTTGCGCATTGGGTGGCACGGGGATACCTGCGGTTGCCCATTTATCCGAGAAACCACCGGCAAGCTTCGCTTTGCCGGTGCCACCCACCCGCCGGGACTGCTACCCGGCACACCTTTACAGCCTGTAGGGGCCCCACATGTGGTGCCCGTCCCGGTTTCCTGAATCGTATACTTTATCAGCAGAAACGCCCTCGTTCTTTAAGAACGGGGGCGTTGTTTTCAGCCGCCAGGCCCGGCGAGCTACGCGGTCTCGGGGGCTGGGCTCCCTTTCACGGTCTGGCCGACAATCCAGCGCCAGGCGTCTTTCAGGTGCCTTCTGAAACGCTGATCGTGGATCTCGGGCGAGAGCCCGAGGAGCCTGGCGGTCGCCTCTTCGTGCCCCCGGTAGCGGGGAGGAAGCCCGAAGAGCACGCGCCGGTGCGATGAGTCTATCAGGCCGATAACGGAGGGGAAGAACGTCCCCCGGGCGATCCCTATCTCTTTCGGGTGCTCCGATACGACGACGCTGCGCCGGGCAAATACCAGGAAGGGACGGTATTCGAAAACGAGCGATTTGGCGCTCCTCACCAGCCTCCCGTAACTCCGGTTGCGCACCCCCTGGATCCCGGACGAGGCAAAGGCCGCGACGTGCCGCTCCCGGTCGATATGGATATAGTGGTGCCGCCCCCCGAGCGTATCCAGGGCGATAACCCACCCGAAGACCCCCAGGCGGAACGACCAGCCGAGGATTCGATACGAGACATAGAGGATCACGAACGAGAAGAGCACCCCGATGACCGGGCTTACCATCGCCCCGAGCATGAGGAGCCCGAAAATCGAGAGCCGAAACGACCGCAGGACCAGGCCCACGAAGGGGACGGGGGCCAACAGGATGAGGGTCTCGACGGCCCCGGCGGCAAGCCAGACAATCAAAAAGAAGACGGCCGCAATGACGGCCGAGACGACGATGGCCACGATCAACAGCGTCCCGACGACCCCGGTTATCGGGCTCGTCCCCGACCCGGCGGCCCAGGCCGCGGCCACGGGATTGGCCAGGTCCAGGAGATACGAGATCGTCTGCCCGACGGGCTCGAGGATCGAAAGGACAAGCCCCGGCGCGACAATGGCAAAGGCGATGATCCCCGAGAACTTATGCTGGACGAAGTCCAGGGCGTCCAGCGGCTTTTTGAAGAACGGCGCCAGCTCCCCGATCGTGTCCTTGAGCGTGAGGAGGGCAAGGACGGCCAGGATCGCCCCCATAAACCAGAGCGAGAAGTACCACCTGACGGGCTTGCCTTCCTTTTTGGCCTTAAAGTACTCGATGCCGCCGACCACCACGAGTCCCACCAGCGGGGAGAGCGCCACACCGGTCAGCTCCGTGATCTTAAGCGCGATGTCGCTCCCTTTCTTCAGATACTGGTCGAGCGTCCCGGCGTCACGCTGGACGGAATGGAGCCCGTCGTATTCGGCGCCGATGGCGCAGAGCGGAATAAACAGCGCGAGGATAACGAAAACTGCCACGACCCTATAGGGTTTCATTCTGCCCTCCCTCCGGGGAATTTGTCTCTGTCCGTCGGCCGGACCATTCCTCTTCTCTCAAACTAACACTACTGCCCACGGCGTCAGGTGTAAAGACGCTTCGCGTGTGTTTCTCGGCTTTCCTCAGTTTTGTTCTTGACACCCACGTATGATCTATGAGAGTAACGCACTATGGGACACGATTGTGTGACCGATGTTCCACAAAAGACGAAATGCAGCGCCAAAAGGAGCGAAGGAGCGCCGATGGACGACAGGCCGATACAGGACTATTATCCGGACGACATCGCCGTCTGCTTCGGGTGCGGGCGGCACAACCCCGAAGGACTGCACATACAGACCTACTGGGACGGGTCCGAGGGCCTCTGCCGGTTCACTCCGCTGCCCCGTCACGCCGCTTACCCGGGCGTCGTGTACGGGGGGCTCATCGCCAGCCTCATCGACTGCCACTCGGTCGGCACGGCCGTGGCCGCCGCCTACCAGAAAGAGGGACGGGAACCGGGAACGGCGCCCCTGATCCTCTTTTTCACCGCGCGCCTCGTGGTCGATTTTCTGTCGCCCGCGGCCGTCGGCGCCGAGATGGAGCTTCGAGCCCGGGTGACCCGGTTCGGCGCGCGTAAGGTCGTCATTTCCTGCTCCGTCTTTTCCGAGGGTATCGAGCGGGCCCGGGGCGAGGTGACTGCCGTACGGGCCGGAACAAAGATCGGCACGTAGCGGGCTCCCGTTAACCTCCCGGCCCTTAACGTCCCGCCCTCAGGGCGTCGGGATCCAGCCCGCCGGAGAACCGGGCCGCCACCGTAAAATTGAACGCTGCAGACTCGATCCACCAGCCGGCAGAAAGCCTCGCCGCGCTCAGCCTTCGTGCGGTGGACTGTCTGCTCAATACGTCCCTTCGCCCGTCTATCGGGTAGCGACTACTTCCTCTCTCCCTCTCGGACACCGCACCTATCGATATCCATTCGTGGGCGTCTGTCAAATTTTGAACGCTCCCCGGATCTTGAGACCCTCGTGGGGCTCTCCCTCGACCTTGAGCTTTCCGGTGAAAAGCGCACTCTCCAGGCGCTTCTTCCCGAGGAGGATCGCGGCCCAGGTTCCGGCGGGGATGATAAGGGTGACCTTTGCCCGGGGATCGAGCTTCCCCTTTTCCAGGAGTGCCCGATTGCCTTCAACGCGGATCGTGAAGAGCTGTTCGGGTACTCCGCCGTCCGCCGTGAGTTTGAGACCCGCGATCGATTTCCAGGCAGCCCCCTCGGGGGGCTCGAATCGCTCCATCAGCATCTCGGTCAGGGCGCCTGCCTGGACGGCGTATTTCGAGAGCCGCTCCCCGAAGAACGGGGGCTTGTTGGCAACAAGAAAGGACGCCTTCATCTCCTTACGGCGCCGCGCCCAGGCATAGAGGCGCCCGCAGGGACGATCGAGCTCCTCAAGGTATACCTCGCGCCTCGTCCGGGCGGACTTCTGGACGGCAAAGGCGAAGCGGAGCACCTCTTTCCCCTCGTCTCCCGAAAGGAGCGGCGGCTCTTCCCCCCTGACCGCGTCGAAGAAGTTCTCCGCGCTGGCGATAAAGCCGTCGGCCCAGTCTGATTTAACCTTCGGAAAGCGGCGCCATCCCTTCGAGGTGAAGAGGCTCACGGCTGGACCGCCGTGAATATTTCCGGTGCAGCGATGAACGAAAATGATCCCCTTGGAGCCGGTGATCTCGAAGGACTCGTCATTGCTGTAGTACTTCGAGGGAATGAGAAGGTCCGACGCATGGGCAAATTCACCGACGCCGAAACGCAACCCGTCCCTATACTTCCACATGGCGCTCACGGGGCTGTCGACGATCCCGTCCACCGATTCGATCCACGCCGAGACCCGCTCGACCTCCCCCAGAAGGTACCAGGCGACGGCCCATTCGTGGTGCCCGTGATCGAACGTCTCCGAAAGCCGCCCCTCCGCGAACTCCTCGTAGCGCCAGTCGTAAGAGGGGGCGTCGATCTTCCAGCCGCCGTAGGGGCTGCCGATCATCTTCAGGCGAAGCAGCTGGGGATCCCCGATGACCCCGTCGTCGATCATCTTTTTTGCCAACACGATGGGGGGATAGCAGACGTAGATGTCGTTCACCTTGAAGACGATCCCCCCCTTCTTCGCGCACGCTATCATGCGGTCGGCGGAAGCGAGGCTCGTGGTCATCGGCTTCTGGAGCGAGATATGCTTTTTCGCCTCGACGGCGGCCGCCACCATCGGCTCGTGGAGCTTGTGGGGAGTGATGATCTCCACCGCGTCTATATCGGGATCGGCAAGCAGATCCCGGTAGTCGGCATACGCCCGCTCGGTCTTCCACTCCGACTTGCGAGCGGCCAGGAGCCCGGGGTTCGTGTCGCAAACGGCCAGAAGCCGGGCGCGACGATTCTTTCGATAGGCCAGGACGTGCAGATCGGAAATTCTCCCGCACCCGATAATGCCGACATTGATTTTATCCATGAGACCCTCGCTGTCGAAATTCCAACGGTTCCTCTCACCGGCTGATCTGACGGATCGGTCACGTCGAGAGGTTCTTTATCAGAAAATCGGCCTCCCGCTTGACCGCCTGCTGGAAGGGTTTGCCGACATAGATGTCGAAATGCCCGATATCGAGCTCCACGAGCTCGGCCTTCGGGGCCCGGGCCGCCGTCTTTCTGACCGCCGCCACCGGGATGAGGCTGTCCTTTTTCGCCGCGACCAAAAGGAGGGGGCACGAGACCTGTTTCGCGTACCGGATCGGGCGGTACATCGTTACCGTCAGGAGGATGCGGGCGGGGCACTCGTTTTTCCAGGTCGCGTCCTTCGGGAGTATCGCCAAGAACCCCGGCATCGCGTCGGCCGTGTTCATGACGGCAAACTCATCCGGTGTTCCCACCATGGGGACGGTGTAGGGCTCCCGGAACGTCACCATATGCAGCAGATCCCTGAGCCCTTTAACCGTGGCCTTCAGAATAAATAGCGGTCCAAGGGTCCCGGCCGTCGCCAGACCGTCCACGAAGGGGACCTGCGAGACGACCGCCCTGATCTTCGGGTCCCCGGCCGCCGCCACGATGACGTGCCCGCCGGAAAACGACGACCCCCACAGCGCCATCCGGTCTCCGTCTACCTCCCGCAATCCCCGGACGTGCCGGATCGCGGCCTTCCAGTCGGCGATGTGCCGGCGGTAGTCCACGAGGTTTCGGGGGCGGCCGTCGCTTGCCCCGAAGTTGCGGTAGTCAAAGACGAAGACGGCTATTCCTCCGCCTGCGAATTTCTCGGCAAAGGCGGGAAGCCCGAAACTCTTTTCGGCCCCAAAGCCGTGGGCCATCACGACAACCGGGGGCCGTTTTGCGCCGTCCGGTAGATAGAGCCACGCCCCACAGCGGGTGCCCCGGCTCAAAAAGTCGATATCTTTTCTGGTAAAGCCCATCGCACGCCTCCTGCCGGAAGTAAATCGGAGAGCCCCCCCATCTCCTATGGAAGACTCCCTTCCCGTATTCTCTCGGGCGGAAACTCCCGAGAAGCCTTCGCATACCTTCCAGGAACGACAGTCTATCACCGGGGATGCCGTCGTATTGACCGCGCTATGCCGATCGGGGATCCAGCCGCCACCCGAACAGCGATACCAGCCCAACGGCGCCGCCGCGCGAGAAGAGCCGTATCCGGTCGCAGGGGGCGTCCGGGAAAACGAGATCGGTCAGGACGGCTCGCCCGCCGTCCGCGAAGACTTCAACGCTGCATCGGTCCACGAGGATCCGGACATGGACACTGCCGTCCGCGGATGCAATGGGGGCCGCGTGGACCCCGGGGAAATGCCGTGAAAAATCGGTGACGCCGGAGTGCGACCGGTCGATCCAGATGCGCGACGCGGCAAGGTTACAGCCGATGACCGTCTCTTCCTGCCCGCCGCCGGTCAGACCGATTCCGAAGTCGGGCCCGGGCGGCGCGTCCCATTGGGCGATGATCTCAAAGGCCCCGTCGGAAAGTTCCGCCTCGCGCACGATCCTGTCGCCGTCGATGCGCTCGCCGGCCAGGCGGAACCCCCCCCTCCTGGCTCTTTCGAGCTCGACGACGGGGTGCGAGACCAGATGAACCTCACCCCCGCGTGCGGCAAGTCTCAGCTCGCGCGGGATGGTCATGGCACCCCGCCAGGGTGCGGTGGGGGTCTTCTGGGCGTAGTCCCAATTGCTCATCCACGCGATGAAGATCCTCCTGCCGTCGGCCTCGGGGACGTTGTTGTAGGTGATCCCCGCGTAGTTGTCCGCCCCGAAGTCAAGCCATCGGGCCGGGCCCGCGGGATCGTCGGCGGTAAAGCGCTCCCCGTCGAAATTTCCGACGAAATACTGACTCCCCGACCCCCCGCCGGGCGCCCCGCGCTTGACGCTCACCAGGAGCACCCACTTCTTATCCGCTTTTCCTCCCTCCACGGGAAGCTCGAAGAGATCCGGGCACTCCCACACTCCTCCGTGGGCGCCCTCGTGCCTCCCGAACTCTCCGGCCGGTGTCCAGTCCAGGAGGTTTTGCGATCGGTAGAAACGGACCCGGCCGCCCACCGTCAGAAGCATCACCCATCGCCCGGTGGGTCCGTGATAAAAGACCTTTGGGTCACGGAAGTGGATCAGAAGGGGGTTTTTGATGATCGGGTTTGGGGAATACTTGTTCCACGTGAGGCCCCCGTCCGCGCTCACCGCGAGGCCCTGCCGCTGGAGTCCCCACTTGAAATAGGTAAAAACGGCCGCGAGACCGCCCTTGTCCGTGGGGAAGAGCCCGCTCGTGTTGCGATGATCGGCCACTATCGAGCCGGAAAAGATCGTACCGAGGCGATCGGGGAAGAGGGCGACGGGAAGATGGCGCCAGCCGATCAGGTCGGCGCTCTCGGCGTGCCCCCAGTGCATATGCCCCCAGCGGGCGCCGTAGGGATTGTACTGGTAGAAGAGGTGCCACCGGCCGTTGAAATAGACAAGGCCGTTGGGGTCGTTCATCCAGTTTCTTTCGGGCGTAAAGTGAAACCGGGGACGATACCGGTCGCCATGAGTTTCGACGGGTGCGGACGAGCGGGGCATAGCGACGCCTCGAAGAGAGGGTAGTGCCGCCTTCGCGGCGGACGGCCGATCCGCTACGTGACGATCACCTCGTGCCTGAGGCTGTAACGCGCCAGGATATCGTCGACGCGCTTTCGTATGGCGTCGGCCGAGGTGCCCGGCTTCGGGGCGACGGTGATGACGGCGACCCTGCCCGTGGTCCGATCTTCCTTCACCTCCACCGAGACGGATACGGCTATATCCGAGATCGCCCCCATCTCCTTCTCGTAGACGCGCCGGGCGGCGTCCCACACGAGGGTCGGCTTGTGGATCTTGCCGATAGGGGTAAGCGGCAGTTTGTCGAGGATATAGACCTCTTTGGGGACCGCGGCCCGCTCGGGGATCTCTCGGGCGGCAAACTCGAGGATCTGCTCGGGCGTCGCCGAGGCGCCCTCCCGAAGCTCCACGTATACTACCGGGACCTCCCCCGCGTGCGTGTCGGGCCTTCCTACCGCCGCCGCCGCTTTGATCTGCGGCATTCTGAAGAGCGGCTCCTCGATCGCGGCCGGGTCGATGTTATGCCCCCCCTGATGATGAGCTCCTTCTTCCTGCCGGTCAGCCAGAAGTAGCCGTCGGCGTCCATCCTGCCCAGATCGCCGGTGTTGAGCCAGCCGTCGCCGATCCAGAGACCCTTGTTATGTATTTCGTCCACGTATCCGAGAAAGACGTTGGGGCCGCGCAGCGCGATGATGCCGACCTCTTCCGGCCCGGCGTCCCTGACGTAGGCGCCCTTATCGTCGAGGATGACGGTCTTCATCTCCTCGTAGGGAAGCCGAAGCCCGATCGAACCCACCCTCCGGTCGCCGTCCTTGGGGTTTACGGAAGCCCCGGCGGCCGACTCCGTCAGGCCGTACCCCTCGAGGATCTTCAGCCCGGTATATTGCTCGAAGCGGCGGAAGAGCTCAACGGAGAGCGGCGCGGCGCCGCAGATCGCGTATTTGAGGCTCGAAATATCCGCGTTCCCCTTGGGGGTGTCCAGCAGCACGGAGAGGATCGTGGGGACGCTCGAAAAGAAGGTCCCCCGGTACTTATCGATGATCTTAAAGAAGTTCGGGAGGATTCCCGGGTCCCGGTATCCCTGCGGGGAAAGGAGCACGACCTGGGCCCCCCACCAGAAAGGCGCAAGGCCGGTCACGATCGTCCCGTTTACATGAAACAGCGGAAGCCCGCACATGACGACGTTCTGGGGTGTGATGCCCGCCATCAGCCCCATCACGAATGCGTTGGAAAGCTCGTTGCCGTGGGTCCTGCGGGCGAGCTTCGGCGTACCGGTTGTCCCTCCGGTGTGGTAGAGGGATGCGACGTCCGAAAGCCCGATCTCTCGCTTGAAAGTGAGTCCGTCTTGGGGGTATTCGGCCAGCTTCTCGTCGAGGTTGAAGATCCCCTGCTCCGACTGGGTCTGCCCGAGAAGGACGAGGATATTTTTGAGGGTCGGGATGTCGTCCTTGATGGCAATGACCTTTTTCCAGATCTCGGAGCCCGGCACGTCGCCCAGGGCCACCAGCAGTTTTGTCCTCGCCGCCCGGCAGATGTCCCGGATAGCCGAAGCCTCCAGGAGCGGGTTGATCGGGTTGACGATGCCCGCCGCCTCCGCCCCCCACAGGACGTAGTGGGTCTGGGGGACATTGGGCAAGAGATAGGTCACCACATCCTCGGGCCCGATGCCGAGATCGTGAAAGCAGTTGGCCGCCTGATTGACCCGGGCGATCAGGGTCCGGTACGGGACCGAGATCGGGTTCTGATACTGGTCGCCGGTCAGGATGAAGTTGATGGCTACTGCATCCGGGTTGATACCGCTTCCCTTTTTAAGCGCCTCGTAACTGCTTTTTTCTGAGAATCGCTCGGAAAGGGGGACCTTTTCAATGGCCTGGATATCGGCAAGATTTCTGATGACGAATTCGTCCATGCTCGGCTCCGGGTAAATGGTCCGAATAATAGGTCTCTTGATCTTCTTTGTCTACTATAAGTGGATGGGTATGTCAATATCCAAATCGCCCCGAACGTCCCCGCATCATTTCGTTCTTTTTTGTCTTAAATCATTTGACAGCACGGCGAAACTCGTGTAGAAGGTAACAGAATGTATAATATCTTCTAATCAGTCGTTTTGATTGGATACAATATAATACATGAGAAAGCCCGCGATCGACGGGCACGAGTTACCCCTCATCGGCCGACTCTCCTCATGCTCACCCGGCGGAGGCAGATGATGAAGACCCCGACCTTCGAGATCCCGAGATTCGATATCCCCCATTTCGACTACTACTGGCAATACGTGGACTACTGGAGCAGCGTCGATCCCGATTTTCCGTCGCTCCGGGAAGGGAGCCGCACCGTCACCGCCCGCGAGTTCAAAGAGAAGGCCGGACAGCTGGCACAGGCGTTCCTTTCCCTCGGCGTAAAGCCGGGAGACCGCATTGTCTCGATCCTGCCCACGGGCATCGATTTCGTGCTGACGCTCGTGGCCGCGGGTTCGGTCGGGAGCCATCCTTGTCCCGATGGACGTTAAGTTTCGGACCAAAGATCTCGAGCGTTTTCTGTCCCACGCAAAACCCTCCCTCATCCTTTCCGTCACGGGGGTCAAGGACTTCAACACCGTTGAAAAGCTCAGGGGCCTGGGCCGCCAATTCGAAGGCATCACCAAGGTGCTGGTCGGCTCTTCGGAGTTCGGACACTCCCTGGAGGAACTCTTTACGAAGCAATTCGGGCTCGAGCGAGAGCTCGAGCAGCGCAGGCAGTCCCTGTCGACGACCGACGGCTCCCTGATCATCTTCACCGGCGGCACGACGGGGGTGCCCAAGGCGGCCCTTCTCAATAACCTCAACACCACCCTGATGTCGTATATAGAGTACGGCTTTTTCAGGCGGACCCTTTCCCAGGTGGGTATCGAGGGGAGGATAAAGAGCCTGGCGGCGCTGCCGCCAAGCCACGTGGGCGGGACGGTGGAGCTGATCGGGATGCCGCTGGTGGGCGGGTTTCAGATCATACTGATGGAAGACTGGAGCCCGTATAAGGTGCTTGAGGTCACGTCAAACGAGAAGATTCCCTGGATCGGCGGCGTGCCGACGATGTACGCGATCCTGCTCTCCCTTCCGGATTTGGACAAATTCGACCTCTCGTGCGTGAAGCTGGCCGCCCTGGGCGGTGAGCGGGTCTCGCTGGAGCTGGCCCACGGCATCAAAGAGAAGATCGCCCCGGTAATCGTCTCCGGCTACGGGAGCACCGAGGCGGGCTCGGCGGTCTCCTACACCGAGCCCGGCGACGATCTGAAATGGATTGACGAGGGGTACGTCGGTAAACCCTTCCCGACGGTTACGATAAAGGTCATCGACGGTGAAGGAAGAGAGATGGGCCGGGGAGAGGTGGGCGAGGTGATCATCGGCGGCCCCCTGGTGATCCCGCGCTACTATAACATGCCCGAAGAAGATAAGGCGGGCTTCACCCCTGACGGATGGTGCAGGACCGGCGACCTCGGCTACCTGACCAGGGACGGCGGTATTTACATCAAAGGCCGCATCAAGCAGATCATCCGGGTGGGCAGCTACACGGTCCTGCCAACGGAGGTGGAGGAGGCGGCGATGCAGTTTGCGAACGTGGGGCTGGCCGCCGCCATCGGGGTCCCCGACAAGATCTACGGTGAGGTGATCTGGCTCTATATCGCTCCCGTCTGGGGGACGGCGGTAGATACCGACGGGCTCATGGCCTATCTGACTGAAAACCTCGCCAAGTTCAAGGTCCCCAGGCGGATTATCATCAAGGACGACATACCCATCACCCGGATCGGGAAATCAGACCGCACGAAGCTCAAGAACGAAGTCATGAAGAGCCTCGGCGAAGACAGATAACTCATTCTCATACTCACGCGGTTTTTACGGATCCACTTTCAGTCCCGGAGGAATCATGCCCGATATCGAAGAGAAGAACAAGGTCATCGATTGCGCGGTCACCCCGCCGTTCAGGGATTTTTTCATCCAGCCCTCATATATGAAGGATTACTTCAGGATCTACGGTTCCGAGCTCGAACAGGGCCTATCGGCCCTCCTTTCGGCCGAATGGACGCCCGAATCGTTCGTCGGCTTTCTGGACAGTGAGGGTATCGATATTGCCGTCATCCGCTCGCGGGATATCGAGACGTCATTCGGGATGAAGATACCGGACGAGGCGTGCGCCGAGCTTGTGGGCCGATTTCCCGATCGGTTTATCGGTCTTGCCGGCGCCGATCCGTTAAAGGGGAAGGCCGCCCTCGAGGGTATCGAGCACGCGATAAAGGATTTGGGACTCAGGGGGATAGATCTCTGGACCTATGAATACAACCTGCCCGCCTCGGATCGGGCCTATTACCCGCTCTACGAAAAGTGTCTCGATCTGGGTGCTGTCGTATTCATAGAATCGTCCATGCACTTTCGCCGTGATGCGCGCATGGACGTCTGCCGCCCCATTCATATCGACTATGTCGCGGTGGATTTTCCCGAGCTCAAGATCGTGGGGAGTACCCCCGGTTTTCCGTGGGTGGCCGAGCTCATGGCCGTAACCTGGCGGCATCCGAACGTCTACATATCGACCTCCACGGTGCGGCCCAAGTACCTGGGCAAGCCCAACTCGGGATATGAGACGCTGATGCAGCTGGGCGGCAGCGTCCTTGCCGATAAGATCATGTTCGCATCGGGCTGGCCGATGCTCTCGATGAAGCAGGGGGTCACCGAAGTCCGCCATTTACCGCTGCGCGAGGAGGTCAAGGAAAAGTGGCTGTATCACAACGCCGCGCGGCTCTTCACTATCGAAAGGACATAGTCGGGACAGACTGATGGAAACGCACGGCATCTTGTTTCCTCATACACGGGTGAGCTGAAGATTTCCGGATCATCATTCTGTCCGCCTTTAGACCGTCAATTCGATCGGGGTTCCATCGGTGGTCGAAAACCCATGAAAAAGGAGTCGCAGTATGGGAACCATTGATTTAATCGTCGTTGTCCTCTATTTTATCTTTATCCTGATCGTCGGGGTCGTCAGCTACCGAAAGGTAAAGAACGAGACGGACTATTCGCTCGCCGGGAGGTCTCTTGGATATCCAACGCTCATCGGGGCGATCACGGCCACGGCCATCGGCGCCGGCGCCACCCTCGGCGTGGGGGGGCTCTCATATAGCTTCGGTTTAGCGGTCATCTGGAGCATTATCGCGTATGCGCTGGGTCTGCTCGGATTTGCCGTTATCGCCGGGGTTATCAGGAGGATAAAATATTGGACGATCCCCGAAGTGCTGCTGGCCCGATACGGAAACGCGGCCCGGATTATTTCGGCGCTCTTCCTCCTGCTGGGGCTCATCGCGCTCTTCGGGGTGCAGGTGGCCGCCCTCGGCACGGTCTTTTCCGCCGTCGGAGGGACCATCTGGGGGGTTACGTACACCCAGGCGGTGCTCATTGCCGGGGCGGTTATGATTGCCTATACGTTTGCGGGGGGGATGTTCGCACTCGCCTATACGGAGATCGTCCAGGCGGCGCTCCTTCTGGTAATCCTCGGGATATTGCTCCCCCTGTTCCTCTTTAAGGGGACGGGCTTTACCGAGATGACGGCCACGCTCCCCGCCAATATGCTCGATTTTATCGGGGGCGTCCCGCCCTTTACCCTCATCGGGTGGTTCCTGACCCTCATCCCGATATGTTTCATCGACGTCTCCCTCTGGCAGCGGGCCTCATCGGCGCGGGATGAGCACGTGGCCAGGCGCAGCATCATCGTTTCCACCTTCCTCTACTTCGGTTACAGCCTCTCCATTATCCTGGTGGGGATGCTCGGCCTTACCCTCTACCCTTCCCTTAAAGAGGTGTACGGCACCAATGACGTGATCATACCGATCCTCGTCATGAATCACCTCCCCTCCGTGATGATCGGCCTGTCGATCGCGGCGATCCTTGCCGTCGTGATGTCGACTGCGGCAAGCGTCCTGATGGTGGCCGGGATGACGGTCTCCCGGGATGTTGCCCGGCTCTTCAAACCCGACATGAAGGAAAAGACGGGCCTCTGGACGGCACGGATCGCGGTGGTGGCCATCGGGGTCTTCGGGATCACGTTCGCCCTCCTTATGCGGGGCATCTTCGATATGATGCTGCTGTCGTTTGCCATCTTCATCGCCGTGGCGTTCGTCCCCACGATGGCGGCCCTCTTCTGGAAAAAGGCCACCAACGCGGGCGCGATCGCCAGCATGACCGGGGGCGGGCTTACCGTGGTTGCGCTCTACGGCCTGAAGTTTACGGTGGGCCTGCCCCAATGGGTCGAGCCGATCGCGGGGGCGCTGGTCGTGGCCGTCATACTGATGTATGTCGTGAGTGTTATGACCTACAAGCCCGGCGTAACGCCCAGGCAATTGTCAAAGACGTAGAGGCGGAGCCTGACGGCCGCGAGAGCCCTGCTGCTGCGGGTTAGCGGTATGCCGATATTAGTAGAGCCGGTCCGGAAAGACTTGTGCCGGGGTCGGGTAGTATCCGGCCCCGGTTTTAATTGGAGGCAGACGGCCGTTGGCGACTTTGCCGGGCGCGGCCTTGGCGCCGGCAGGGGTGCGGCCTACAAAAAACGAGGCCGGGAAGCGTCTTGCTTCCCAGCCCTGTTCGTATGGTGACTATTTTGGCGTCGGAGGTCGGAATCGAACCGTCGACCTTACGACTGCCGGTCATTTTAAGGGGATTCGGCCATTCCAGTGAAATACAGGCAAAGAAAGGAAAGACGGCCTAACCCTATATTTCATATGGCCGAATGTACCTTATTTATCAGGACTCCTCAATCGAGTCTTCTTAACCTTGCCCGCTTGCTGCGGCTGACCCATGCGGACAACGACGTGGTGCTTGACCAGATCCTGATCCAGGGTGATCAAGCCGTCCTTGAGACGTTTCCCATCAATCTCCACCCAGGTCACTCCTCGCTCGCAGTGCTCGGGATTTTCGACCTGGATCTCGTAGAGCGCTTCACCGTGGCGATAGCTCATCTGGAAACCATCCCACCAGCCGGGGATGACCGGGTCGAGCCGCATGGTTTCGTCCGCGCACTTTCAGACCCAGGATTTCTTCCACCCAGGCGCGGTACATCCACGCCGCCGAGCCCGTATACCAGGACCAGCCGCCATGGCCGATCCACCCGGGCAAGCGGTAGACGTCGGCCGCGACCACGTAGGGCTCGACCCCATAGCGCCAGACCGATTCCGGATCGCGCGCGTGCTCGATCGGATTGAGCATGCGCAGCATTTTCGCCGCACGTGTGCCGTCCCCGCTGCGCGCCATGGCCATGGCCAGCCAGAGGGCGGCGTGCGTGTACTGGCCGCCGTTCTCCCGCACTCCCGGCGGGTAACCCTTGATGTATCCGGGTGAAGGCTCCGACGTGTCGAAAGGAGGCTCAAAGAGCAGCACCAGCCCCTCTTCCTCGCGAACGAGATGACTCCACGCCGATTCCAGGGCCTTCTCGGCACGCTCCGGATCGGCGGCGCCACTGAGCCAGGCCCAGGATTGCGGCAGCGAATCGATCCGCGCTTCCGTATTCACCGAGGAACCCAGCGGCGTGCCATCGTCAAAGGTCGCGCGAAGATACCACTCTCCATCCCAGGCGAACCCTTCAATGCGCTGGATCAGCGCTTTTCGGTCCTGCTGATAGGTCCGGCTCAGATCCGGTCGGCCCAGCAGGTCGGACATCTCGGCCATCCCCTTCAGCACATCCACCATGAACCACGCCAGCCAGACGCTCTCGCCCTTGCCCCCCGCGCCCACCAGGTTCATCCCGTCGTTCCAGTCACCGGTCCCCATCAGGGGCAATCCATGGGCGCCCGAAGTTCTGGCTGTGCGCGACCGCGCGCTGGCAGTGCTCAAAGAGCGTGGCGCATTCCGGCGATACCGCCGGCGATTGAAAGCTCTCGTGCTGATCGTCCTTTAGCGTGGGCGCGTCGAGAAAGGGGACCATTTCATGCAGGATGTTCACATCGGCGGTGATCCTGATGTATTGAGCGACGACGTAGGGCAGCCACAAGAGATCATCGGAGATCCGCGAGCGGATGCCCGCGCCGCCCGGCGGATGCCACCAGTGCTGGACATCGCCTTCCTTGAACTGACGGCTGGCCGCAAGCAGGATGTGCTCGCGCGCCAGCTCGGGATGGGCGTAAAGCAGCGCCATCACGTCCTGCAACTGATCGCGGAAACCAAAGGCGCCGCCGGACTGGTAAAAGCCGGAGCGCCCCCAGATCCGGCAGCCAAGGTTTTGATAGAGCAGCCAGCGGTTGATCAGGAAATCCGCGGCGAGCTCGGGGGTATGCACCTGGATCGTGCCGAGCCGGTCGTCCCACCACGCCTGGGTTTGCCGGAGCGCGGCCTCCAGCGCCTGGCCATCCCGGTAGGCAAGCACCAGGTCATGGACCTGCTCCAGCGACTCGGCCTGGCCGAGCATGCAGGTGATTTCCGCCCGCTCGCCGGGGGCCAGTTCGAGGGTGACCTGCAATGCGGCGCAGGGGTCCAGGCCCGCTCCCGTCCGGCGCGATAGCCGCGTACGCTCCATCGCCGCCGGGTTGCTCATCGAGCGGTTGCGCCCCAGGAAGACGGTGCGGTCGCCGGTGTACGATTCCGTGGGCACGCTCACGGCCGCGAAGGCCACCCGATCCGCATAATCGGGATGGTAGTGATTGCGGGCGATCATGGCCTGGACTTCGTCGTCCCAGTCGGTCACGACGTGCATCTGGGATGACTCGCGCGCCTCGCCCAGCGTCCACTCCACATAGTAGGTCAGCGACAGCCTGCGCGGCCGGGCGGTGTCGTTGCGCAGGATGAGCCGCTGCAGCTTGATCGGCTCGCCCCCCTGATCGTCCACGGGAACGAAGACCGTCAGCTCCTGCTCGATGCCGTGGCTGTTGTGCTCGAAGACCGTGTACCCCGCCCCATGCCGGGCCCGGTAGGCGGTCTCCTCGCGGATCGGGCGATGCGGTCGGCGTCCAATAGACTCCGGTTTCCTCATCCCGGATGTAGATCGCCTCCGACGGGCGGATCCATCACCGGGTCGTTCGACCATTGCGTCAGGCGATTGCGCTGGCTGTTGCCCTGCCAGGTGAAGCCGGCCCCGGTTTCGCTGACGAGCGTGCCGAAGGTCGGGTTGGCGATGACGTTGACCCAGGGCGCGGGCGTGTGCATGTCCGGGCCGAGATAGATTGCGTATTCACGCCCGTCCGGGGTAAAACCGCCCAGGCTGTTGAAGATAGGCGAGTTCCATGAAGGGGAGCGCCGCCGAAGGATCGCGGGGATCCCGTTTCCTGGCGATGGGCTCGGGCAACTCGGGAGCTTCCAGCGGCACGCCCAGTTGCTGGGGCAGGGTGCCGCGGGCCGCCACCATCACCACGCTCGCCACGGCCCGCAGGAGCGTCAGGTCTTCCGCCGGGATCAGATCCGCGCTGCGCAAATAGACTCCCCCGGGCCGGTCAATCCCCGTGTTGGCCGAATGGGATTGGATCAGGTGTTCGAGTTGTTCACGCAGCGGCTGCGTCATAGCCGCCGGCCTCTTCGTTCAGGATCACCAGGTCGGCCATGAGCCCATGCATGCGCCAGTAGGTATGCGCCTGGAGCATTTGACGGACCAGGCCCAGATCCCGCGCCTCGCCGATGGCGACCAGGGCGATCGGCAAGTCACCCGAGATGGCATAGGCCCACAAGCCGGCCTGGCCCTTGCGGTTTTCGGCGATGCGTTCCGCGGCGGAGCGCAGCAGGGGATTGGGATAGAGCAGATGGCTTGCCAGTTGCTGGAAGCGGCGCGCATCGTCGGGCTGGATGCGCAGCAGGCGCAACTCAAGCTGGGCCGAGGCCCAGGCGAAATCCATCGCCCGATCGATCGCATGGGGATCGCCGTACTTGCTCATCAGGCCAGGACCTGCTCGCGCGACTCACCGGCGGCCAGAACCAGGGAAACCTGGACCCGCTGGCCGGGAGCCAGGGTCAGGCTCTGGCGCAGGCTGAGGATCGGGTCCAGGACAAATCCCTGGCTGTTGCCGGGTTCCTGCAAGGCGCCCATCGGGTTGGCGAGCGTTCGGCCGCGGCCGATGAAGCGGCGCCGGTCGGTTTCGAAGCGCAAGGCTTCATCGTCCTCGGCGCCTGCTCCAGCGTAAAGCGGTGCGCCGACATAGATGGGCGGGTCGCCGCCGCTGCGAGGCCGGCGGTAGGCCAGGAGCGCTCGCTGCTCGGGCAGCGCCTCGGTCTGGATGAACAGCTTGTTGAACGCCGGATGCTGCCGGTCCGCATTGTGCGGCGCCAGCGACAGTTCGATGTAGCTCGTCAGATCGAGCCGGCGGGTGCGCGGCGGACCGATTGATCAGCGTCATCCGCCGAATCTCGACGTCATCTTCCGGCGCGACGATGATCTCGGTTTCGCTCTCGATGCCGTGATCGACGCGCCGGAACACGGCGCGGTCGAGCGTGAAGTTGGCGCGAATACTCCTCAACCTTGCCGCCGGTTGGCTGATAGGTGTTGCACCACAACCGGTCCGAATCGGCATCGTGGATGTAACAGAAGGTTCCCCACGAATCCCGGGTCCGATCCGATCGCCAGCGCGTGATCTCGAAGTCGCCCCAGCGGCTGTAGCCGCCGCCGGCGTTCGTCACCATCAGGCCATAGCGGCCGTTGCACAGCAGCTGGGTCTTGGGCGTGGCGGTGTGGGGCGTTTCGAACTGGCTGACCGAGGGCGCGACTTCGCCGACGCTCGCCACCGAAGAGACCCGCTCGCGCGTGGAGATGTGATGCAGCGGCGGAAGGTGCGGGATGCGTTCATGAAGCAGGGGCTCGACCGCGCGCACGCGCGGATCGGCGTGGAAATGGCGCTGGAGGGAATTGTCATGGAGGAAATTGGTCAGCGCCAGGAAACTCATCCCCTGGTGATGGGCCATGTAGGCGCGCACGATCACCCCGCGCTCGCCCTCGCGGCTTGGTTGCCGGCTGTAGTCCATCGCTTCGTAATAGCCGTAATCGCTCAGCAGCCCCAACTCGGCCAGTCGTTTCAGGTTTTGCACGGATTCCTGCGGTGCGATACTCACCGCCAGCAGGGTGGCATAGGGCGCGACGACGATCTTCTCCGCCAGGCCGCGCTTGAGTCCGAGTTCCGGCACGCCAAAGGCCTTGTATTGATAGGTCTTGTGGAGGTCCAGATCCCCGAAGGCGCACTCCGAGATCCCCCACGGCACCCGGTGCTTGCGGCCGTAGGCGATCTGGATCGCCACGGCTTCCCGGGTGGCCTTGTCCAGCAGCGAGTTGCCGTAGGAGCGCTGAAAAAGCAGCGGCATCAGGTATTCGAACATCGTCCCGGTCCAACTGAGCAGCACCCGGCGCCGGCCGATGGCGCCGTAGGGCCGGCTCATGGCGAACCAGTGCTCAACGGGAATGTCCCCCCGGGCGATGGCGACGAAACTTCCCAGGCGCGCTTCGCTCGCCAGCAGATCGTAAAAGGCGCGGTCCAGGCGTCCTTCAGAGACATTGAAACCGATCGAAAATAGTCGGCGTTCGGCGTTGTAGAGGAAGCGCATGTTGATCGATTCGGAGAGTTCGCGTCCCGACGCGGATGAGTCGCTCGACACGAAGCCAGCATTTCACCGGCCAGCCATTTCGATCTTTCGAAGGCCTCCATAACGCGGTCGATCCAGTCCAGGAGGCGCGTGCTCATTCTCGGGCGCTTTCTCCCGGATTGCCTGGAGCGACGCGATGCAGGCGATGTTTCCGTGGGCAAGGTCCAGAAGCGAAGGCGCGTGGTGAAGGGCCTGGCGAAAAGCCGGCAAGGCGTCCGGATCCAGCCCGGCGATCTCTTCCTCCGTCTTCTCGGCCAGGATTTCGATCCAGGCGAGATAACGATCCGCAATCGTTCAGCCAGGCTGCCAACTGGCTCTGCATCTGCCCGGCCCAATACGCCGCACTCCGCTCGCGCGACGTGCCGATGCCGCGCGCCATTTCGGCCAACTCCCTGACGCCGCGCTCCGCCCGTCGCAGCAGCAGTCAGTGCGTCCGCGACACGATCCGGCGGAGATTCCCACGCGCGCAGCAGCTCATCCAGGACATGGGCATCGACGCCGGAACTACTTTCTTCTCGGGCGGCTTGTCGCAGGACTTCGTCCGGTGTCCCGCAGACCCTGCAAAGGTCTTGCACGTCCAGAAGCGGCGCCTGCATCAGCGCCTCAAGCCCCCGGTCCAGCGTCCACAGGGCGCCAAGCAGATTTCCGCTATCCACGGTGGAAACGTAGCGCGGTTTGAGCGGCGCCAGTGTTTGAATGTCGTACCAATTGAGCAGATGGCCCTCATGGCGCTCCAGTTTGCCAATCGTCTCCATCGTCCGCGTCAGCTTTTGCGGCAACTTCATCCACGGTTAAGTAGCCGAAATCATGGGCGCTGAGCACGCTGACCATATAGAGGCCGATATTGGTCGGACTGGTACGCAAGGCCAGTTGATTCTGATAGGAGACCTGGTAATTGTCGGGCGGCAGCCATGAGGTCTCTTCAGTCACAAAGTCCGAGAAATAGCGCCAGGTTCGCCGGGCAACATTCCTCAGGAATTGCCGATCCTTCGCCGGGAGCAGGAACTTGCGGCTGCTTCGTCTGCGGTCGCCGGCTCAGGAGCCAGCCGAATAGCGGGGACAGGAACCAGAGCATGAGCCAGGGGCCGGCCACCCAAAGGTCTGCCGGCCGCCAGTGCTGCACGGCCCATCCAACGATCACGCTGAACAGGCTCGCCAGGCCCATGGAAAGCAGAAACATGCGGCACTTTGGCCTGGGCCTTGCCGTGCGTCACCTGGGCCGAAGTCCACTCCAATAGCCCCCGATGAGAAATGTGGCGTCGATAGAGGACCCGTACAATGGCATCCAGCGCCAGCCAGGCTTGGTACGGAAGCAGCGCCGCTTCGACCAACACTCGCAGCAGATCGTGCGCTATTTTGGCGAGGGAGACTCCCTTGATGCGCTTGGTCGTTGTCGCCCAGGTAAAGGGCTGCGCCAGGGAGTGAAAGAACAGTTGTGTGGCGACCACAACGGTGGCGATCCACCCGGCCCGGGAGGAAATCAACCAGGAGGCCATCAGCAAAGCCAGGCTGGCTGCGGGCAGCAGGCTGCGGCGCAGATTATCGAAGATCTTCCAGCGATCGAACCAGGAGAGCGGGTTGGGGGCTCGCCCACCGCCGGGTTGAGGAACACGCGGCATGATCCAATCCGCGATCTGCCAATCGCCACGAATCCAGCGGTGCTGCCGCTTAATGTAACTCAGGTAATCCTGCGGGAACTCATCATAAAGTTCGATATCGCTGGCCAGGCCCACCCGGACGTGAGCGCCTTCAATCAAATCATGGCTGAGGAGCCACGCTTCGGGAAACCTGCCGGAAAGCACCCGGTTGAAGGCGCGCACATCATAGATGCCTTTGCCGTGATAGGAGCCTTCGCCGGTCAGATCCTGATAGACGTCGGAAACCGTATTGGTATAGGGGTCGATGCCGACCGGGTCCGAGAAGAGCCGGCTGAAAGGCGAGCCGCTCGTGCTCGGCAGAGAGGGGCTGACGCGCGGCTGGATGATGGTATAGCCGGACTGGACACGCCCTGCGCCATCGAAGCGCGCCCGGTTCAGCGGGTGCGCCAGAGTCTCGATCATCCTGCGGGCGGTGTCGTGCGGTAATTGCGTGTCACTGTCCAGGGTAATGACGAACCGTACGTTGGACAGCTGATCCGGGTCGCCGACGTAGACCAGGCGATCCGCCTCGCGGGGCCGCGTGCCGTCGATCAGGCCATTGAGCTCTTCCAGCTTCCCGCGTTTGCGCTCCCAGCCGATGAATTTTTGTTCGGATTCACACCATTTTCGTTCCCGGTGGAACAGGAAGAAACGCTCGCCGCCGTGGCGCTGATTGAGGGCTTGGATGCACGTGGTCGCGGCCTGCAACAGGGCCGCGTCCGCTTCGCAGATGGGCCTGCGGCGCATCCATGTAATCCGAGAAAAGACCAAAGAGCAGATTGGCCTCTTTGTTGGCGAGATAGCGGATCTCAAGCTTTTCCGCCTCAGCCTTGATCGTCTCCATGATCCACCAGCATCATGGGCACGACTACCAGCGTCCGGCAGGCGTCGGGAATCCCCGAAACCCTGAAATCCATCTTCGGCAGGACGCGCGGCGGAAAGAGCCGCATCACCAGGTAATTCATTACCTCAAGCGAGAGCTGGCTCGCGGGAATGAGCAGGAGGGCGGCGATTATGATCAGAATGCCGGGCGCATGTGCGTACAGGCCAAGCAGGATGGGCAGGGAAATGAACGCCGTACAGAAGAAAGCGAGCCCGAGGAAGTATACCGCCGAGTGATGACGATAAGCCCAGTGCAGGGCGCGGAAACGCAACGTCTCACGGCACCCGATGAGTCGCGCCAGATCCTCCCTTTTTTCGCCGATCAGATACGTTCCGACGTGAACCGACCGTTCATCTTCGGCCGGAATCGTGGCCGGCCCGGATTGCCAGTTCTATGGCGTTCTGGGCGACCTGGTCCTCTGCCAGGCCGGACCCGCGGTGGAGATCCTCAATCGCCCGGCGATAACGGTCGCGCGTGGCGAAATCCATCCGGGGATAGATGCCGGCGGGATCCTGCCGCAGCGTCTGCTCCACCCGGCTGAGCTTTTCGAAACATTCCTTCCAATCGAGCAGGGCGAGCTGGCGCAGGCTGGTAAAGGCATTTCCGATGGATATTTGATCCTTTGTCTGGCGGTTCTTCTCACGGAGGCTGAGTTCGTTCAGGGATTTGTGGAATGTGCGCTCAAGCCAGCTCTGCACCGGCGCCAGCGCGGCCTCTTCGTCATAGAGGTAATCGATCAGTTGAGCGGCGAAATAGGGGCTCGGGCTGGGTTGGGTTTCGGTCAGTTCCGCCATGATCGAGAAGAGCTGGTTGGGATCGCGCCGGTTGGCCGTAATAAGCCGGTTCGCCCAGAAATCGGCGATTTCACGTTCACGCAGTTCGATAGAGCCCGTCCGGCGAAGTGTTGGATTCCCTCGATCAGCACGGTGCGCAGCATCTGGGGGACGGCCCAGAGTTCGCCAATCGATAGCTGCTCAACGGATTGATAGGCCTCAATAAAGGCCAGGATGTTCTCCTGATCCAGGCGCAGGTCGGTGTGAGAGGCAAGTTCTCGCGCCAGACCGTAGATGCGCGGCAGTCCCCGGTCGGGTTCGCTCGGCAAGCGCCGGCAGCTGCCGGTAAAAACGCCGGGGCAGGTTCAGCCGAACGTCGCGGGCAGTTGCTTTCAAGGATATATTCATTGTCGAGGAGCCACTCGGTGGTCGGCGACACGCTCTGTTCCAGGCGACTCGCTTCGGAGAGATCCAGGCAAACTTGCTGAATCCACTCGCGGCCCCGTTCGAGCCGCTTGAGAAGTCTGATGTTCCGGAGCGGTTTTGGATCCACCCGGTGGTCCGTGGCCAGACGCCGGGCATGCTCCTGAAGCTGCGCCGGATTGAGCGGCGTTCCAGGGCTCCAATCCCCTCTGGCGCGGCTCTCGCGCTTGGGATGCAGGACGAAGATCATGGGCGGGATCTCGCCGCTTTTCTGCAAAACGGCCATAGGGATCGCCAGTGTTTCGATCGGCGCCTGGAGAATCAGGACGGTCTCCCCGGCGTCAAGCCATCGCGCGTGATCCTCAAGCAGCTCTCGCTCGACTCCGAACCTCGATCGCCGGACCCATGTGAGGCTGAACAGGATTCCAATGAAACCACCCGCCAATATCAGCAACAGGGCAGAGCCGGGTCCGCCTGGGAACAACCCCTGCCACTGAAGGCTCAGGGAGGCCACCGCGGCAAGAGCCCCGAACAGAATGAACGCCAGGGCTGCCCAGAAACTCCGGCGCCAGGGGAAAGGATCCCATATCCGGACTCCTCCATCCGCGTGCCTGATGATCAATGCGGCGCGGCGGTAACCCCGCCTCAGTAATATCCAGAAAGCTTTGCGTGCTTCATCGCGTTTGATGAAATACGCAATGAGGGTGCCTGTTTTCATTCACTGCCTTTGGTTCGGTACGGAAGACTTCCGATTACGATAGATTCTCCTAAACGGGGAGCATATTCAATCATCCCTCGTTGACCTGCCTGCTTACCCTGTTACTGTTCATCTTTGGCTGGTAGGCTAATCATCTAAAATATCATACACCATTTTTTCCCCCCGAAATAAGAAAAAGAAGGGTGCACTCGGTCGTCCATCCCCCTCGTTCCGAAACGGATGTGTCGGACGGTCAATCGTCCCTCACCCTTTCGTAGGGTGTCGAGTCCGGGGCGGTTTTGTTGGCGATTGGGGGTCGTGAAAGAAACGGGGTCGGCGGATTGAAAAGCCCGCCGACCCCATCGTACGATTAACGATTTTGGTGCCGGAGGTCGGAATCGAACCGACACGACCCGAGGGTCGGGGGATTTTGAGTCCCCTGCGTCTACCAATTTCACCACTCCGGCACGAATCGGATTATACGGCAGCGCGATCCGGCCTGTCAAGAATATTTGGGCCGGCAAACGGGACGCATCGGTCAAGGCGGACCAAAACGGCCTCTCCGTGCGGATGCGAACTCCGACCGGGCGAATAAACAATGGCCTGCCCGGAGGAAACGGCATGGAAAAAACCTTGACAAGGTTTTTGTCCCATGTTATTAGATTGAGATATTTTGGGGCTGTAGCTCAGCTGGGAGAGCGCATGACTGGCAGTCATGAGGTCAGGGGTTCGATCCCCCTCAGCTCCACCAAAGACGGCAAAGGGTCATGATACTACCATGGCCCTTTTTTCTTTTGAGCTAACGATCTGACCCGCCCGATATCCGCCCGGGTACTCCCTACACAGGCAGCTGCCCCGATGATGACCTGGGACGGCCCGCCTCGGGAGGCCCTCCACGGGAACTCAGCCCGCGATCGCTCCGGACCGGACATGCCCTTTCCCGAGACCCGGACCTCGAAAGGAGCGAGAATGACGCCGCGATCTTTCCGCCCACCCCGAGCGTCTATTGTGCGAGGGTCAACGGCGCCCCGAAAGGATAAAAACATATAAACAACGCACAAAACGCTTGACACGACAGGAAGAACAGGATAAAGTCCATGACAATATCTCATGATGTGTGATAATATCTCTCACGTTATGAGCTATCTTCCCTGTCCGTTCCTTTGGGTGAGAGCCTGCGAGGGCGCCAATGGATATCACCGACCACCGCATACTGAAGATCAATAACCTTCTCCTGATCCTTCGGAGCCTCAGGGAGCTGGGGCCTCTCTCTCGTAAACGGCTGAAGGACGAGAGCGCCCTCAGCTGGGGCACCATCACCGCGGCCGTTAAAGAGCTAATGGATACCGGGATCGTCGTCGAAACGGGAAAAGTCAAGACGGGGGTCGGCCGTATGCCGGTCGATATCGAGCTCAGTCGGCTCGACAACTTCGTTGTGGGGTTGAGGCTTGGAGAAACGTTCCTCAAGTCGGTTGTACTGGACGTGATGGGCGATGTCGTCGGAGAATATCGGGTCCCGGCTGACCGTGCCGGATCGCTGGGGCATCTCCTCTCCGGGCTGTATGACCTCTTCGACCTCACCCTACGTGAAAACTCCCTAAACCCGTCCCGGATCGCCGGGATCGGATTCACGGCCCCCGGGGTGGTGGATTCTGACGAGGGGATATGCCGGTACGCCCCGCATCATCCCAACTGGAGGGAAGTCCCCGTCAAACACATATTTCAGGAACGCTACGGCATTCCCTGTTTTGTCGAGCACAACAGCAACTGCTCGGCGCTCGCGGAGAAGTGGTTCGGCGAGGGACGGCCCTACCGCAATTTCCTGTGCGTCTCCATAGGAAACGGTATCGGCGTCGGAATCATTATCGACTCAAAGGTCTACCGGGGCGCCGACTTCTCGGCGGGGGAGTTCGGTCACACCATGCTGGATCCGGACGGCGATACGTGCGCGTGCGGCAAGCAGGGCTGTCTTGAGCTTTTCGCCTCGGGCCTGGCGATCGCCCGGGCCGGCGCTCTGGCGGCTCTCGGTGGATCGGGGTCGCGGATTCTTGCGCTGGCCGGTGGGAACACGGACCGCATTACGGCCGAAGTTGTCCACCGTGCGGCGCAGCAGGGCGATCCCATGGCACGCGAAATATTCCGAAAGATGGGACATATCCTGGGCATCTCGATCGGAAACCTCATTACCCTCCTCAATCCCGAGTGCGTCATCATCAGTGGGGGGGTAAGCCGGGCGTCGGATTTCTTCGGACCATCCCTGCAGGACGCCGTCAGCCAGGCGACATGGGCTTTTTCGCGAAGAGAGATCCGTTTCTCGACGCTCTCGGACCCTGCCGTCCTGGGGGCGGCGGGCATCGTGCTCGAGGAGATCTACCACGGTGGCCTCCTCTTTAACCGCGACGGGTAACGCAAAATAGGAGGAGATATGCCAACAACTACCCCGTGGTGGAAGACAGCGGTGGTCTACCAGATCTACCCGCGCAGCTTTCTCGATACCGACGGTGACGGCGTCGGAAATCTCGCGGGGATCACCGAGAAGCTCGACTATCTCAACGACGGCACCGAAAACTCCCTCGGCATCGATGCCATCTGGCTCAACCCCTTTTACCCGTCACCCCAGTTCGACTTCGGCTATGACGTCATGGACTATCGGGCGGTCGACCCCCAGTACGGCACCATGGAGGATTTCGATCGGCTCCTTTCCGAGGCCCACCGGCACAACATCAGGATCATCATGGATATCGTCCCGACCCTCACCTCTCACCTGCATCCCTGGTTCATCGAGTCGCGGTCGAGCAAGACCAATCCGAAACGGGACTGGTATCTCTGGCACCCCGGGAGGGGACGCCGCCGCTATCCGAACAACTGGATGGGTGCCTTTGGTAAGCGACCCTGGGATTGGGACAACAAGACCAAGGAGTTCTACTACCATAACTCGCTGCCGGAGCAGCCGGACCTCAACTGGCGAAACCCCGAGGTCCGGCGCGCCATACTGGACGCCATGGCCTTCTGGTTCGACAAGGGAGTGGACGGCTTTCGGATCGACGTCCTGAACCTGACCATCAAGGACGAGCTGTTCCGGAGCAATCCCTATTGCATCGGGCGGCGGCCCTACGACATGCAGCGCCACCTCTACGACAAGGACCGGCCCGAGGCGGTCGAGGTCGGCAAGATGATGCGGCGGCTGGCCGACAGATACGATGAACGAATGCTCGTGGGGGAAACCTATATATTTGATCCCGATGAGGCGGCCAAATACCTCGGTGAGGGCGACGGCGTTCATATGGCCTTCAATTTCTCGTTCATGAACTCTCGCTTTTCGGCGGCCCGGTTCAGGAGCGAGGTTTCCGCATGGGAACGGGCGGTGGGAAGCCGCGGGTGGCCCGCCTATTTTCTTTCCAACCACGACAACGACCGCCACCTCAGCCGTTACGGGCGAGGTAAGCGGGCGGTCGCGCGCGCACGTGTGGCGGCGGCGATGCTGCTGACGCTTCGGGGAACCCCCTTTCTCTACATGGGCGAGGAGATCGGGATGGAAAACGGGAGGCTGAAACGACACGAGCTCATGGACCCGATCGGGAGGAGGTACTATCCCCTCCACCACGGCAGAGACGGTGCGCGCACCCCGATGCAATGGAGCGCCGGGCCCAATGCGGGGTTCTCGTCGGGCAGCCCCTGGCTGAGAGTGAACCCGAACTACCCGACAGTGAACATAGCCGCCGAGCAACATGATCCCGATTCGCTCCTGACATTGTATAAGCGGCTCATCCGGGTTAGAAAGGCGAGCCCCGCACTGTCCGTCGGAAGCTACATCCCCATCGACCGGGCCGAAAAGGGGATCTTTGCCTTCCTCCGGGAAGGCGAAGGCCAAACGATCCTCGTCTTGCTCAACTTTACCAGGTGGCAGAGGCGCGTCTCCCTTCAGCAGGACCTAAAAAGCCGGGGGAGGAAGGTGCTTGCGTATCCCGACGTATACCCGGACTCGGTCCCGCTTGCGCGTATCGAACTTCCCCCTTACGGGATCTTGGTCGCCGAGGTGTGACCTCGCGGAGGCAACCCCTTCGGCCGTCGGTGAAAGCCATCCTTTGCGGAGGCTATGACATGAGTGATCTGCACAAGATCGACCGGCTCTCGTTGAGAACAAAGGTCGCCTACGGCGTTGGAGACCTCGGGGCAAACCTCGTCTTCAGCACCGTCGGATTCTTTCTCCTCTACTTCCTCACCGATGTGGCCCTCCTTTCGGCGTCGCTGGCAGGTATCGCGATGATGACCGTGAGGATCATTGACGCGTTCACCGATCCCCTGGTCGGCTACCTCTCCGACAGGACACGCACGCGGTGGGGCAGGAGGCGGCCGTTTCTCCTTTTCGGATCGCTTCCTGTCGGCCTGTTCTTCCTGATTCTCTTTACCGACACGCCCATCCAAAATCAGGCTCTCCTCTTTGTCTATGTCACGATGACATACTTTCTCTTTTTCGTTTCCTACTCGGTGGTAAATGTCCCCTATTCCGCCCTGACTCCGGACATGACCCGTGATTTCGACGAGCGGACGAACCTGACCGGGTACCGCATGGCTTCGGCAATCGTCGGCACCCTGATTGCCGCCGGCGCCACCACGGCGCTGGTCGCCCTTTCTTCGACGGAGCGGTCGGGTTTTTCGGTCGTTGCCGGTCTATACGGGGTAATCTTTATTATCATGACGCTTATCGTCTTTCTCGGGGTCCGGGAGCGTAAGGGCTTCGCCTCTCATCCGGCGGGTTCCTCAATGTTCCGGTTGTATGGATCGGCCTTCAAAAACACCCCCTTCGTTCTGGCCTCGGTCACGTATATTCTTCACACGATGGCCGTGGTCATCATCAGCACGACCCTCATATACTACTTCAAGTATTACATGAAGCGCGAGTCCCTCATCGGGTCGATCTTCCTCGTGCTGTTATTGACCGCGATCGTCTTCATTCCCTTCTGGGTCAAGATCAGCAGGATGATCGGCAAGAAGGCGTCCTACAATACCGGGATGACGGTTTTCGCCCTGTCGATGGTGGGCATTTTCTTCCTGAGATCCGATCAGCTTGTCGCGATGTATCTCCTCACCGCAGTCGCGGGAATGGGGCTGTCGACCAACTTCGTGCTCCCGTGGGCCATTGTGCCCGACACGATCGAGTTTAACGAGATGAAGACCGGAAACCGCAACGAGGGGATATTTTACGGCATATGGAGCTTCGGGCCCAAGCTCGGTAGCGCCGGATCGAGCCTCGTGGTCGGCCTCATTCTCCATCTGTCGGGATATGTGCCGAACGTCCCCGACCAACCGGGGACGACCCTTCTGGGTATCCGGCTGGGCCTGTGCATTATTCCCGCCGCTATTATGGGAATCGGAATCGGGGTCCTCTCCTTTTACCCGATCACCCATAAGAAATATCACGAGATCCTCGACGAGCTGGCGCGGCGTCGGCCGCGGACGGATGGATAAGAAGGGCGGGAAGAACCGTCGATCCCGTGTGCCTCCGACAAAGACGGCAAAGGGTTGGCGATTGCGCCAACCCTTTCTTGTTCCAGAGACGCCGGAGTATCCGGGATAACCGGCTCCCGCGGTGAGACCTATTCTCCTTTTTATGCCTGAGACCGGGATGCGCCGTCGCGTGATGAATCGCGGGCTTGCGCCACCCGTTTTCCTATTCTCCTATTCGACCTTCACCTTGAGCATCGGCCAGTCATTGGTCCCGTCGTAACGGTTCGGGTCTTTATCCTCCTGGGCCTTTCCCGAGATATCGGTGGCCCGGGAATTGACGACGTATCGTCCCGGCACGGGAAAAGTGAGCTCAGCCTTCCAGAATACCCAGACGTTGTCGGCGTCCATCTTCTTGGTGATTTCTGCCTGCGTCCAGTGCTTGCCCCCGTCGCTGGTCAGTTCCACGAGCTCGATCCGTTTCCCCCCGAAGGCGGCGCCGCCGATGGAAAGCGGCTTTCCGACCGCGACACGGGCCGTGTCCTCCGGAAAGAAGATGGTGGAGTCCACCGGGAGTGGCGGCTCGCAGTCCCATCCCCGCTCTTCCCAGTAGTCCTGGATGGGCATATCGATCACCTCGATATCGGTTACCCAGGCGGGCTGTTTGACGCCGTAATACCCCGGGTTGAGGACGCGCACCGGGAACCCCTGGGCAGGAGGTATCGGCACGCCGTTCATGAACAGAGCCACCAGGACCCTGTTATCCCGGATCTGCTGCATAGTATGGGACGCATAGTAGCCGTCTGCCGCCTTATATTTGACGCCCGTTGCCCGGGGGTCCAGCCCCAGCGATTCCAGCAGCTTGATTAATGGGAACCCCTTCCAGACGGCGGTCGAAATGAGACGTCCCCTGCTCGTGTTGCCGATGCATTCAACGGTCAAGGGGAGCTCGACCGTCGCCATGTCGGTAAGCTCCTTCAGGGTAAAGGACCGGGGATGTTGGACGAGGCCGGTGACGTTGAGGCGATAGGCCGTGCCGTCGATCTCGGGAACGCTGCCTATCCTGGTGATATAGTACTTGTCGTTTGGGGTGATAAAATCAGGGTAGCCGCCCGTTTCTTCGAGTCCCGACCGTGCGTGGCAGGCCGCGACCATCCCGGCCATGATCACACAGACACCAAGGAAGAGCAATCGCTTCATCATCTGTCTGACCCCTCTGATAGTATGCCCGCGCTCTATACCTATATATACTATTACATTTCCTGGGTCTGTCAATCGTAATATAGGAATCAAAGTGCGAGCTTACGACTCTTCCCCGAGGGACCGCCTCAATCCCTGCGTCATCCGTCCCGTCTAAGAAAAGCACAAAGACATGGTTGGGTGTTGCGGAAACGGGATTGCTAAATTATAATTAATCTATGGTCGTATTTGAGGAGAAGGGAGACCGGTAGCCCCGACGACAAAACGCGGTCGTAACCGCGGGCGGCTGCGCCGCGGCGGCACTGAAATCATCAGGTTCAGTCGTGCGTGTCGCCCGGGAAGAAGCGAGCGCTCGTTTCGGGAGAGAAATGATGCTATCACCTAACTGAAAGGAAGGCTGTCATGAGCAATGAAGTCGCCACGATGAGCCTCGCGCCGCTGGATGCGCACAATAAGACCTTGATCGCAAACACGCATCCCCAGCACTGGGCCAACCCGGCCCCCCTTTCCCGGTATAACCTCGTCGTCATCGGCGCCGGGACGGCCGGCCTCGTGACCGCGGCGGGGGCCGCGGGCCTGGGCGCCAAGGTCGCCCTCGTCGAGCGCGGTTTTATGGGGGGCGACTGTCTTAACGCCGGCTGCGTGCCGTCAAAGGCGGTGATTCGTTCGTCCCGGAGTGCGGCCGAGATCAGGGACGCCGGAAGGTTCGGTATCCACGCCCCCGCGGGTGCGCGGGCCGATTTCGGGGCCGTCATGGAACGGATGCGCAGGCTCCGGTCGGGCATCAGCGCCCATGACTCGGCGCGAAGGTTCACCGAGGAGCTGGGGGTGCACGTCTTCTTCGGGGATGCGAAATTCACCGGCCCGAGCAGCATCGAGGTCGATGGAACGGTTCTGAGATTCAAGAAGGCGGTCATCGCCACCGGGGCCCGGCCGGTGGTGCCGCCCATCGAGGGGCTTTCGGGATCCGGATATCTAACCAACGAATCGATATTCAACCTGACCGAACGCCCCGATCACCTCGTGGTCGTCGGGGGCGGGCCGATCGGCTGCGAGCTGGCCCAGGCCTTCCGGCGGCTGGGAAGCCGGGCGACCGTCATCGAGGCGGCGCCCCAGTTCCTGACCCGGGAGGACGCCGATGCGGCCGAGATACTTGCCCGCACCTTTCAAGGGGAGGGGATCGATATCCTCCTGGGGACGGCGGTGGAAAAGATCACGACCGAGCGGGGAAAAACGCTGATACACGTCCGAAAGGAGGCGGTATCCTCCGTTATCCGCGGCGACGCGCTGCTCATCGGCGTGGGCCGGGCCCCCGAGGTGAAAGGGCTCAACCTCGAGGCCGCAGGCGTGGCCTATGACAAATTCGGGATTACCGTTAACGATTTCCTTCAGACGACCAACGCAAACATATACGCGGCGGGAGACGTGGCCATGATGTATAAGTTTACCCACATGGCCGACGCCGCCGCCCGCATCGTCATCCAGAATGCCCTTTTCCTTGGCAGGAAGAGGCTCTCTTCGCTCACCGTCCCCTGGACGACCTACACCGATCCCGAGATAGCGCACGTCGGGATGTACGAACGGGACGCGCGGGAAAGGGGCATCGCCGTGGAGACGTTCAGGAGAGATTTCTCCGACGTGGACCGGCCGATCCTCGACGGCGAAGAAGAGGGTTTTGTGAAAATTCATGTCAAGAAGGGCACCGACAAGATCCTCGGGGCGACGATCGTGGCCCGGCACGCGGGCGAGATAATCAGCGAGATTACGCTGGCCATCGTCTCGGGCGTAGGGCTGGGAAGGATCGCGTCTGTTATCCACCCCTACCCGACACAGGCCGAGGCCGTCAGACAGCTGGGAGACGCCTACAACCGAACAAGGCTAACGCCCGCCGTCAAGCGGGTCTTTGAGCGGTGGCTCCGGTGGACGCGGTAGGCAGCTTCCCGAAGGCCCTTACGTCAGTTTACGATCTTTGCCTTTGTCGGGTCCCCGTTGGGTTACCTGACGCTTACTTCTTTTCCGTCTGTCGGTCAAAGAGCAGACGTATCGTTTCGATGCGCTTTCTGTTTACTCCCAGGTCGGAGTGTCCGAGCCGGGAAGCCGATCGCACGTGAATCGTTTTCGTGGTATCATCAAAGTAGAATTCGACGTCGTCGACAAAGCGGAATATGCGCGAGGTGAACTCGGCGTAAACGTAATCGTCGGCTACGGTAATTACTTTTGTGCGCTTCATAGATTCGATGACCGAGACAAGGGCGGCCCTGGCCTCGTCGCGGCTTCCCGTATAGTGAAGCGGCTGGATATAATGTTCTTTATCCCCGGCTTCACTCTGCGAGGAGACGCAGTTCGGTGACAAGGGACAGGCGGCCAGTTTCCCCTCTTTGACGCCGATGTTTGTGGGAGGGTTGCCCGTGCATCCTATGAGAACGGCCAGACAAAGCATCGGCAGCAGCATCTTGATAACCATACGAAACCCCCGTATATGGTTTACCGTTTACCTATATTATTTTATGACGACTATGAAATATTGTCAATCGGGATGGTATAATCAGGGAGATGTTCACGGCAAGCATCCCGGGTGTCGGGAGGATATTATAAACGGAGCCCCAGTATGAAGACCGCCGGAAGGAAAGGGGAGACGGAGCCGGCCCAGGGGCGGCACGTCGCGTGGCTCAGGCCGGTGCTGCTGGTCGTCGTCATCGTGACGCTCTTTGTGCTGTTCCGTATCCTCGGCGTGGATAAGGGCTTTCAGGCGCTCCGCACCTGGATTGCCGGCCTGGGGCCCTGGGGCCCGGCGGCCTTTATCGGCATATACATTCTGGCGACGGTCGCGGTGGTTCCCGGCTCCGCCTTGAGCATTGCCGCGGGGGCCCTGTTCGGCTCCGTCGTGGGGGTGATTGTCGTCATCGTCGGCGCCACCGTCGGAGCGAGCCTCTCATTCTTGATCAGCCGCTACGTCGCGCGCGACGCCGTCGCCCAGTGGCTCTCCACCAAACAGCGATTTCTCGCGATAGACCGAATGACGCGGGAGCACGGGGCGATTATCGTGGCACTGACGAGACTGGTGCCGATATTTCCCTTTAACCTGCTCAACTACGGCTTTGGTTTGACCGGAGTCCGTTTTTGGACCTACGTGCTCTGGTCGTTCCTCTGCATGATCCCGGGCATCATTCTCTACGTGGTGGGGGCCGACGCGCTGTACCAGGCCGTCATCATGGGAAGGGTGCCGTGGATATTGGTGGTAACGCTGGCGGTAGTCTTCGGGCTGCTCACGATCCTGGTGAGATATGCCCGGAGCAGCCTCAAGGAAAAAGAGGACAACGTAAACAAGGAACAGTAAGCACTGTCTTATCGAATGACGCCTGCCTCAGAACGCTTGATCATCTTCACCAGGTATCCCCGGCCCGGAAAAGCCAAGACGCGTATGATCCCCCTTTTGGGACGACGGGGCGCGGCCGATCTGGCGCGCCGGATGATCGAACATACGTTCTCGTGGGCAGGCTCGCTCTCATTCCTCCGGGGGGTGGACGTCGAGGTCCACTATGAGGGCGCGGGCGAGCGCCTCATGAAGGGCGCGTTCGGTGAATGGGGCGATCGATTCCGCTGGCATCCCCAGACGGACGGCGACCTCGGGACGAAAATGGCCAACGCCTTTGCCCACGCCTTCGGCTCGGGCGCCCGGTCGGCCGTCATCGTCGGAACCGATATCCCTGACCTGACCGACCGGGCCGTCGGCCGGGCGTTTGACATGCTTGCGCCTGATTCCGGTGTGCCCGTGGGACGTCACGGACATCACGATATCGCGCTGGGCCCGGCACGGGACGGCGGCTACTACCTGATCGGCTTCACGAATAAGGTGCCGGAGCGAAAGATAGACACCATATTGACCGATATCCCCTGGGGGACGGACCGGGTTCTGGAAACGACGCGGGTCAAAATCGAAAAGGTGGGACTCTCCTGCGGCCTGCTTGACGTGCTGGACGATGTCGATCTCCCCCGGGACCTGCGCGTGTGGCGGCGCGCGCTCAAAAGAAAGCGGGCCGATGCTTCCCGTGCGACCATATCGGTCATCGTCCCGGCCCTGAACGAAGAGGCGGCCGTCGGAGCGGCGATAGGATCGGCGCGGCTGATCGGCCGGAGTATCGAAATCATCGTCGTCGACGGGGGCAGCGCCGACAAAACCGTGGCCGTCGCCCGGGCATCGGGGGCCACGGTCATCGGGAGTCCGCCTCCCCGGTCGCGGCAGATGAACGCCGGGGCGCGGGCGGCCCACGGCGACGTGCTGGTCTTCCTGCACGCCGACACCCGGCTACCCGGCTCTTACGACCGGCATATATTCGAGGCCCTCAGCAGGCCCGACGCCGCGTCGGGCGCGTTTGAGCTGGGAATCGACGGGGACGGATTTCCCCTGAGGCTCGTCGAATACGTAGCCAATGCGAGGTCGCGCCTCCTGCAGCTGCCCTACGGCGACCAGGCCATCTTTGTCCCGGCCGCGCTATTCTATGAGATCGGGGGTTTTCCGGAAATCCCCATCATGGATGATTTCGAGCTGATCCGCCGGCTGAAAAGGAGGGGCGACGTTGCCGTCGTTCCGCTGCCGGTGGCCACGTCCGCCCGGAGGTGGGCCGGGATGGGGGTTATACGCACGACGCTCATCAACCAGGCGATCATCGCCGCCTACCTCTTCGGCGTCTCCCCCGAGAGGATCGCCGGCTGGTACCGCCGAAAAGAGGGCATCGGTGCGTCGCATGCCGTTATTGGCCGAAACCATGTAAAGGGCGGTTAAACCCGTCGACTCCCGTCGCGTTATCCCTTCATCCCTTTTCCCTTGAGCCGCTCGAGCGTCTCGGCGTGACTCTTCCTGGTTATCGGAAACCAGATGAGGAGCGGAAGGCTCAGAAACGTCAACAGCGCCGGGATCGGCCCGAAGAAAAGTCGGATACCCAGCAGCGTCGCGTCGGATTGTGGTTCGTTCGGGAGAAACCCGAAGAGCTTGAGGGCCCACCCCCCCACGAAGAGCCCCAGGGCGTCCGATACCTTGCCCATCAGTCCCCTCACCCCGTAATAGACTCCCTCCCTCCGTTCGCCGGTCATCAGCTCGTCGTGCTCCACCACGTCCGGGATAAGCGACCAGGGCAGCACCCACTGGGCCGAGAATCCGAACCCCGCCACAAAGACGATGACGTAGATCCAGCTGCTCCCCCCCGGGGGAGGAAGAACGAGAGGGCGGTAGCCCCGAAGGCGATAAAGAGGCCCAGGGCGTAGGTCGGGCCCTTTGCCCATTTATCCGTCACCCATTTCCAGAAAAAGAGGAAGACGCCGATGGTCACCAGGAGCAGCGTCATGACCAGGGGAATCTTGTCCCTCATGTCCAGTTGATAGGTCAGGAAAAAGGCCATGTAGGACATGACCAGCATGAAGGCACACCCGGTGAAGAGGCCCTGGATCATGAGGAAGTTGAAGGGCCTGTTCTTGAAACACGTGATGATCGACGGGAGGGCGGGGAGCTTTGAGGGCGGCCCCTCCAGCTCCTTTCTCTGTTTCACGCCGAAGGCGGTGATAAAAAGGCAGAGCGCGGCAAACGCGCCGAACATGACCCCCATCATCGACCAGCCGATCTTGGCGGTAATAAAGAGCCCCGCGATGAACGGAGGGAACGCCGCCCCGGCCATGTAACCGATCGTGCCCCCGATCATGCGGAAGGTCGTCAGGTTCGTGCGCTCGTCGTAGTCCCGGGTCAGCTCCGGGGTCATGGCGTAGTAGGGCATGGAGGTAATGGTAATAAACGTATAGTAGAGGAAAAACGTGACCATGAGCCACGCGATGGTCAGCGCGTAGGTCAGTCCCGGCGGGTAGTTCCAGAGGAGGGCAAACGATATGCCGAGAGGAATCGCGCCGAAATAGAGGTATACCTTTCTTCTCCCGAAGCGCGACCGGGTCCGGTCCGACAGCCACCCGGCCATCGGGTCGCTCACCGCGTCCCAGAGCTTGCCCACCAACAGCGCCGTCCCCACAAGGGCGGGATCGACCCTCGCCACGTCGGCGTAAAAGAAGAGGAGGAAAAAGGCGACGGTGGAAAGGCAGGTCGAGATGCCGATATCCCCAAAGAGATAAAATACCTTGGTCGACAGGCTCAGCTTGTCTTTTCGTATTGACTCCTTCACGGCTCACCTCTCATGAGTTATTTATGCCTTGTGGGAAGCGATCGCTTCCGTCTCCTGATAAAGATCGGCCACCCGGGGATAGAAGCCCTGATAACAGCGGTACATGGTTTCATAGGTCTCCCGGTTTTTCGGATCGGGCGGGAAGCGGCGGCCGACACGGACCATCCGCTCTATCCGCCTCCGGGAGGCTCGAAAACATCCCGGAGCCCACGCCCGCGCAGAGGGCCGCCCCCAGGGCCGAGGACTCGCCGACCTCCATCCTCAGCGCCGGTACCCCGAGGACGTCGGCAATGATCGAGAGGATCGCGTCGCTCTTGGCGCCGCCGCCCGATACGCGGACCTCCTTGATGGGGACCCCGGTCTTTTGGGCCATGACCTCGTATCCCGCCCGGATCTCGTAGGCGAAGCCTTCCAGGATGGCGCGGTAGATGTGCGCCCGGCTGTGGGCCATCGTCAGGCCCACGATCGCCCCGCGGGCGGCCTCGCGATGGAACGGCGGCGTCCAGTAAGGCTGCACCATGAGACCCAGGCGAGCCCGCGGGGATATCCTTCACGGCGGCATCCAGCAGCTCCTCCGGGGACACCCCTTCGCGCAGGGCCGCCTCCTTCTCGTAGTGGGCCAGCTCATTGGTGAACCAGGTCACCGTGATGAATCCCCCCCCGACGCCCGATTCGAGGATATACGCGTCCGGGATCGCCGCCGGCCAGCACAGGAACCGAAGCTTCTTGTCGTTGATGAACCGCCGCGTCGGGATGTCAAAGTCGATGGTGGTGCCCAGGATGAGGGCGGCCGTGTCCTGTTCGGTCACTCCCATACCGACGGCCCCCGCCTGCACGTCCCCGCCCCCGACGATCACCGGCAGTCCTTCGGGAATCAGGGTCTTTTTGGACGCCTCCCGCGTGATATGTCCCGTTACGCTCAGGGGCCGCACCAGCTCCGGGAGCCGGTCGGGGGAGACACCGAAGACGTCATGGATCCCCCGCTGGGGGTAGTAGGCAAGCTTCTTATAGTCCAGCGGAAACATCCCCACCATCATCCCGATCGATTCATTGACGCTGCCGGTGAGCCGGAAGTTGAGGAAGCTGGCAACCTGGAAAAAGGTACGCGTTCGGGAGTATATCTCGGGCTGGTGGGTCTTTATCCAGAGGAACCGGGAATGGGACCGCACATACTCGATGGCCTTCTTCCTGCCGATGGCGGCAAAGAAGAGGCCCCAGAGCCCTTCGACCGGGGGCAGTTCCTCGGTGACGCGGTTGTCCAGGTAGACGATGGCCGGCCTCAGGACGTTGCCCCCGGCGTCGACCGGGATGGTCGTGCCCCGCTGGGAGGTAAGGCCGACGGCCCCGACACGCCCGATGTCCTGCCCGAGGGCCGAGAGCGCCTCCCCGGTCGCCCGGCACATCTTGTCCCAGTAGTCGCCCGGGTCATGCTCCACCCACCGGGGACGGGGGGCGCTGTCGGGCTCGTGGGCCAGCCGCGAGAGCGCCAGCACCCTGCCCGCGCGGTCGAAGACGGCCGCCTTGACGTTTTGGGTGCCGCTGTCTATGGCCAGAATCAGGTCCCTCTTCTTTGTCACGGCAGGACCCGGTCGATGAACTGGAAGAGATCGACGATGTCGCCGTCCCCGATCTTCGATATCTCGCCGTCCCGGTTTTTCACCATGGCGTCCCTGCACGTCGGGCAGCCCGTCACCAGCGTGCCGGCCCCGACTTCCTCGGCCATGAGGAGAAGGCGATCGGCCATGAGCCGGCTGATCTCGGGGTGGGTTATCTCAAGCCCCATGCCCCAGCCGCAGCAGGGGGCCTGGTCCCTGGTCAGCGCCATCTCCCTGAAGTGAGACGACGCCGCCGACCTGATGATCCGGCGCGGCGCCTCGAACACCCGCAGCTCCCGGCCGAGGGCGCACGGGTCGTGATAGGTGACGACCGCCGCCCTCCCATTTCTTGAGGGAGGGCCTTCTTTTCGAAAGCGGTGAGGAGGAACTCGGGGGCGCTCACGATCTGCGATATTCGGCATCTCAACGCCCGAGCGCCGGGTATTCCTTCTCGATCATCCTGAGATCGTCGGCGCAAAAGACCACGACCGTCCGGGCGCCCGACTCCCTGACAGCTCCGAGAACGACGTCCGCCGAGCCGCTTGGCGTCGCCTCGTAAATCCGAGGAAATGCGCGATCTGGCCGCGTGGAGGGCTCGTCGGGCATGGACGCCGCACGTTCACGCCGAGCTTTCCAGGACGGCAAGGGCGCTCGTATGAGTCGCCGTTCCGCCGCGCGGAGACGCCGCCCGAAATAGAAGAGCCGGGTCGAACCGCCGGGCGACGGGCACTTCGAAAGGAGCTTTGCCACCTCGGGGCAGTCGTTGCCCCAATAGGTGCCCGACAGTGACGGCCTGCTTTACCGCGCGCACCGTTTCGGGCAAGCAGGCCCTCGGCGAGGACCCGGCGGGCGGCCAGCATGATCTCGCTGGTGTCCATGCCCGTTTCGCACGCCTCGCGGCACGTCTTGCACATCGAGCAGCGGAAGAAATAGTCGACGACCTGCTCCGTTCAGTCGTCTCTCTGCCCTCGGCGACCTGCTGGGCGAAGAAGCCCCGGTTATGGGGGGAGTCGGCCTCGTGACGGGTGGCGCCGGCCACCGAGCAGACGTCCCGGCACATCTTGATAGCAGACCGAGCAGAGCCGGGTCTTTTCCTGCAAATCAACCATCGCGCGCTCCTTGCGGGTGGTCGTCGGTCGGTTACAGCCCGAGCTTTCCGGGGTTCATGATGTTGTTGGGGTCCATGGCCTGCTTGATCTTCCTGAAATTGTCCATGCCCGCCTCCCCGAGCTCCAGGTGCATGTATTTGCCCAGGTTCAGCCCGATCCCGTGGTGGTGATTGATGGTGCCCCCGAGGCGGTGAGACAGCTCGATCCCCCGCCGCCAGACCTCGTTGTAGGCACGGGCGCCCTCGGCCCCGGTTTTCACCTCGGCCACGAAGGTAGGGTAGATCATCCCCCCGGTGGGATAGAAGTGGGAGAAATGCGCCCCCAGAAACATCTGCATACCCTCGACGATCTCCTTGAGCCCGCGCTGTACCTTGACCAGATAATCAAACGTAGCCGGCCGAGTCGATGCATCCGGAGATCCTCAGGTGCCCCGGGCGTGGGTATCCCGAACAGCGGATGGGTGCTGCTGGGAAAGGCGATGGTAAAACCGTTTCTGTCTCCCACCATTCCCGGGCGGGGCCCTCGCCCAGGTCGCCGGCCTTGAGTGTCTGGCCTATCTTCATCGTTTGGCCGCAGCTCCAGCTCGCACAGCTCTTCGAACCCGTCGAACATGAGGATCATCTGGGAGCCCTCACGCTTGTGGAAGTAGGTGGTCTCCAGCTCGTCGGAGATCCGCATGAACGCCGGCCGGATTCCCCTCCTCATGATGAGCCGGGCGGCGTTCATCGCGTCCGGGAGGTCCGAAAACAACAACCCCCGAAATCCCGCGCCTCGGGCAGGGGCGATATCCTCAGCGTCGCCTCGGTGATGATCCCCAGCGTTCCCTCCGCCCCCATGAAGAGATAGTTGAAGTTCGGGCCGGCGGCCGAATTGGGGACCGCCTTGGTCCGCATGACCTGCCCGTTGGGCAGCACCACCTCCATGCCCGAGCACCATCTCGGTGATCTTGCCGTATTTCGTCGAAAGGGCCCCCGCGCTCCGGGCCGAGATAAAACCCCCGATGCCGCTGACGTGCTCCGACTGGGGGAAATGGTTCAGGGTATAGCCGACGGTATTGAGGGTCGCCTCCAGCTCGTAGCCGATGAGGCCGGTCTGGGTGGTCACCGTGTGGTTATCGGTGTCGATATCGATGACCTTGTCAAGCGACTTGACGTCCACCACGATTCCGCCGAACAGGGGCAGGGTGCTTCCGCTCCCCTGGGCCCCGCCGCACACCGGCACCACCGGGACCCGCCGGGCGGCGGCGATCCTGAGGATCTCGGACACGTCGGCGGTCGTCTCGGGCCAGACGACGAAGTCGGCCAGCGGCGCATCGCACTGCCCCGTCGTCTGAGCGCATGTGTAGGCGACGATCAGGTCCCGCGAGTAGACGCGGCGGTCGACGTATGAAGTGGATACCTTTTGAGACCCGAGGCGCTCAACGAGCTCTCGCTCGACGGCGTCTTTGTCAAACGGGTAGGGTCTTTTGGCCTGACTCATGAATATTACTCCTGGGTTTCCGTGCGGGGGCCCGTCCTTTTAGAGTCCCGGCTTCCGGAGATGACGGGCTAATGCTTCGGCTTTTAATCATATATTCTTGCGTTCCGTATGAAAAGGGGAAAATGCGCGAACGAAAAACTATTTTAAAGACCGGGTTCGGGGATTCTCGTCCCTCAGGAGGTTTGGCTGGAAGGCGCTGAAGCGCGTCCCGGCCGCGTTCGGCGACGGAATTGTTTAACGATCCCGCTTTCCCACCCGTCTAATCGTCATAAGGGAGCATAACGGCCGCCTTGATACTCGCCACGGGTCCGGGCCGGGACACTCCCGCTGCCGAAGATAATGAGGAGCTTTCCGAACTTCTTTATGGGGATGCGAAGGGTTTTGGCCTCCGGGCTGTTTGCATTGACATGACGCCCTCGCACAACACACAATCAGGGAGGAATAGGTATGAATGACCATAGATCAAAGATCGGCGGGATTCTCGTCGTAACGGCCCTTGTCGTCATGGTTTCCGTTGCCGCCTACGCCCAGGGGCCCGAAAGCGGCTACGGCGCTTCCTTCCCGGGGATTTTTCCGGGCGCGATACCCGGGGGCGCTATCGGTCCCGCCGCGTGGGACAACAACCGGGGAATGGACACCCTCGTCGGGGGCGTCATCGGCGGTTTCCTGGGTTACATGGTCCAGAATAACTGGAACCGTGATGAGGACTGCTACTACACCGACCGGGACAGGGAAAGGCAGAGGGAGTGGGACCGGGATCATCGATATTATAATCGGAACAGCCGGAGATATGAGGACAGGCGATCCACCCGGTACGATCCGGATTACCGATACGACACCGCGCCCTGGGACCGCTATACCGATAGGTACGGCGACCGGTATCCGCAACGCTACCCCAGATAGCCGGACTTAACAGCCGCGAGGATCCGAGCTCAAGAATAGTTGAAAAGGGGGGACGTTGTCCTCCCTTTTTTACCCTGGATCTTTTCGGGTGCTGTCATCGGCCGGGAATCCCGGCCGACAAAACGCAGCCGGCCTTTACAATTTGCTTCTCTGTTTGACACTACCCCTGTCCATAGTATAATATCCAGAAATTCTCACGTCGAGTGGAGCGCCATGTCAATTCACCATAATCACACGGATACCGTCCGGTGTTTCACGACGGTCCTGTTTGCAGATATTCACGGATTCATCCAGATGTCCGAGAGGATGGACCCGATCGAGCTGGTATCGATCATGAACGACTGGTTTGAGATGATGGAATATATCGTGACGGTTCAGCAGGGGACGATCGATAAATTCGTCGGGGATTGCGTGATGGCGCTGTTCGGCTGCCCGCAGCATGCGCCGGATGCCCCGAAGAGGGCAGTACGCGCCGCCATCGACATGAGAAGGAGCCTCTACAATTTCAACGTCGAAAAGCGGCTTTCCGTCCCCATGGACCTTCATATCGGCATCAATACCGGGGCTGTCGTTGGCGGAATGGTGGGGGGTCTAAAGAAGCGGGAGTTCACCGTGATGGGAGACACGGTCAATGTCGCGTCCCGACTTGAGGATCTGTCCGAAGAGGGCCAGATCCTGGTGGGGGCCCAAACCTATGAGGAAACCAGGGACGAATTCGAGTACCGGACGATTGGTCCCGTTGCCATAAGCGGTAAGAGCAAGGAAATCACGGTGTACGAGTTGCAGCCCGTCTGGAGCGCCTTCAAGGGCTCGAAGTAAGCAGGTCCCGTTACGGGGTTATCGCCCGCGCCCACGAACGGTCGGATCGTGCCGATCGTTCACCCGCGGGAGCGTAAGTGAGGTTGATATGCCTGACAAGAGAGTGGAAAATGAGAGGAAGTTCTGGGCGAGGTTTGCCCCACGTTACGATAGCTTTATGAACCGGCACGTGACGAGCTATGATGTTCTGATCGAGAAAATCATCGGGGAGATAGAGCGAAACTGGGTCGTGCTGGAGGTCGCCGCAGGGACCGGCGTGATAACCCTCAAGATGGCCGCCAAGGCGCAAAAGGTGTACGCGGTAGATATAACGCCCGAGATGATCGCCCAGGCCGAAGAAAAGGCCAAAACGCAGGGGGTGACAAACGTCGTCTGTTCCGTCGATGATGCCTACGCGCTCCCCTTCGGTGACGGCACATTCGACGCGGTCGTATGCGCCAACGCCCTGCACAACATGCAGGACCCCGGACGAGCATTAGCCGAGATGCGGCGCGTGCTCAAGCCCTCCGGCAGACTCGTAACGCCGACCCTCTGTCACGGTCAGAACCTGAAATCCCAGGTCATCTCCCGGCTCATGGCGCTGACGGGGTTTCCCGCATACCAGCGGTTCACCCAGGAGCGGCTCTCGAAGCTGATAGAAGAGTCGGGATTTGTGATCGAGAGAAACGAAACGATCCGGGAGACGATACCCATGGCGTTTATCGTTGCACGCCCGAGGTGATTCTTTCCAGTAGCAGCGGATAACTCGGGATAGACACAACAGACCGTGAGTTTAACCGGCGTGTCTAATAGTACCCCCGTTTTGCCCCCATCTCGAAGAAGTCCGCGATGAAACCTGCCAGGATTTTCGTATAGTTCCTGATCTCCTCCAGGCTCATGCCCGGATTCTGCGCGTAGGTTGTCATGATCCCGTTGAGGGCCGAAAAAAGGGCGTGGGACATCAGCTTCCTGTCGCCGTTATACCCCGCCTTTTCGATGACCGTCTCGATGAGCTCCAGCAGCTCCTTCATGGCCGGGTTGATGATCTTTCCGTCCGGGACCGATATCATCCCCCGGGGGGCGAAAAGGCTCATCATCTGAAAGTAGGAAAGGTTGTTATTGAGGTAGCTGATATAGACCTCGGCCAGCCGCCTGATACTACACCCGTTCTTTTCCGTGCACTGTTCCCTGATGAGGTCGGCGATCTCGCGCGTCCCGAGATAGAAGACCGCAAGGAATATCTCGTCCAGGCTCTCGTAATAGCGGTAGAGGGTCGCGGGGCTCACCCCCACGCGCTCGGCGATGTCCCGAATGGTGACGCCTTTGAAGTTCTTCTCGGAAAGCAACGCCTGGGTAACCCGGACGATCAGCTCCTTGCGAGCCTCGCGCTCCTGCTCCTTGAGGTCATCGAAGGTGAGACCCGCCATTAACTCATAACCCCCCCGAGCGCTATTCGATCGGCTCCGCATCCGTCAATCCGGTATGGGCCATGTGCGGCCCCCGACAGGGACCCCCGCCCATGCGAAGAGCAAACGGTTGCCTCCCGGGTAAACTTTGGATATCATAGTAAACATTATTCTCTTTGTCAAACAAAACCCGGGCCCCAGGCCTTCTCCGACCGATCCAATTGGTCCGATCGGGCAGGTCCCCGTGGGTCGCACGCCGTCTAAACGGCCGGGCCGGGCAACACCGCTCATGAGGCAAACGAGCTTTCGGCCATCTCCATAATCGACATATCCTCCGACCTGATGGCCCGGGCGATGGCGTCAGCCTCCGGTAGAACATGGTTCAGATAGTACTTGGCCGTCGTGACCTTTCCCGCGTAAAAGGAAGCGTCCGGATTATTGGCGAGAAACCCGGCCCATTTCTCCCAGTCGCTTGGATCGACCCCTTTTTCGGCCGCCAGCGCGTCCAGCTTCTTCTGGGCGATCGCTGCCTGCCAGACGAGCATCCAGGACGAAACGATAATCGCCATGAAGTTGAGGAACGGGTAGGCGTTTCCGATCGGGATGAGGAACTTCCCTTCGACCGAGCATTGGGCGAAAAAGCCGCTCACCTCCGACAGGAGCCCGATGGCCGTTTTGAGCTTCCCGACGAGATCGGTGAGCTTCCCATCGGGGACGTTCTCGGCGACCACCCGTCTCATCTCGTCGATAAAGTCCGTAAAATATTTACCCTTCTTCTGACCGAGCTTTCGTGCCACGAGATCGAGCGCCTGGATGCCGTTGGTCCCCTCGAAGAGCGGGGCGATCCGGGAGTCCCTGAGGATCTGCTCCATCGGGAAATCGGAGATATATCCGTATCCCCCGTAGACCTGGACGCCCTGATTAGCGACGAAAAACCCCGTATCCGAGCCATAGGATTTGACCACCGGGGTCAGCAGCTCCACGAACCCGTGCCACTTCTCCCGCTCTTCTTCCGTCTCGGCAGCCCGCGACCGGTCTTCGCAGTAGGCGGCATAGTAGATCAGAGATCTCAGCCCTTCGACGGTCGACTTCATCCAGAGGAGCATCCGGCGGACGTCCGGCTGGTTGATGATGGGCACCCGCGGGGCCGTCGGGTCTCGGAAGTTAGCCAGGCTTGCCCCTTGGAGCCGCTGCCTGGCGTACTTGACGGAATATAGGTATGCGCGCGAGGCCGCCGCAAGGCCCATGATGCCCACGGCGATGCGCGCCTCGTTCATCATGACGAACATGATGCGCATACCCTGGTGCTCCTCCCCCAGAAGCTCGCCGTAGCACTTCCCGTTGTCACCGAAATTCATGAGGCAGGTGGACGAGCCCTTGAATCCCATCTTTTTTTCGAGGGCGTCGATTGTATAGTCGTTTCGAGGACCCAGGCTCCCGTCTTCGTTGACGAGGTACTTGGTCACGAGGAACAGCGATATCCCCTTGGTGCCGGCAGGGGCCCCCTCGATACGTGCCAGAACCGGGTGGACAATATTTTCGGTGAGGTCCTGGTCTCCGCCGGTAATGAAGATCTTCGTGCCGGTGATGGAATAGGAGCCGTCGGGGTTCTTCTTGGCCGTGGTGGTCAGCGCCCCCACGTCCGAGCCGGCATTGGGCTCGGTGAGGACCATGGTCCCTCCCCACTCGCCCGAAAGGAGCTTCTGGAGGTATTTCGACTTCTGCTTTTCCGAGCCGAACGTGGCGATCAGGTGGGCCGCCCCCTCTGCAAGACCTGGATAGGCGTTGAAGGCGCAGTTGCAGTTAAAATATTCCCGGGTTGCCACGTAGAGGGTATAGGGCATTCCCTGCCCCCCCACCTCCGGGCTCTGCGCCATCGAGATCCATCCCCCTTCCTTGAAGAGGCGGTAGGCCTCGTGGTAAGAGGGCGGCACGTAGACCTGTCCGTCTTTCAGCGTACACCCCTCCTTCTCACCCGCCTCGACAGTCGGCTCGAGAACCTCCACCGCGAACTTCTTGGCCTCCTTGAGGATCATGTCGAATATCTCCCGCGAGAAGTCCGCGTACTTCGGGAATTTCGTCAGCTCGTCCATCCTGAATTGCTCGAAGAGGACAAACTTCTGGTCCCGTTCGTCTACAAGATAGTTGGCCATGGAAACCTCCCCTCAATACGTCCAAAATATGGAGCAGTCAGAATATTATATCATTTTTTTCGATCCTCAACGCGCATCTCCATGACGATCTGTCCCCACCCGCCGCATCGCACGCCCACGTCGAAGCAGGAGGCCCGTTTGAACCGCATCTCGTTGGGGTCGATCCCCGCGTAGAAGAGCTCGTTCATGGCAAAGGTTGGGGCAGCCATGCAGTTGAGGGCGTAGACGCACATCCGTTTCGGGGAGAGCTTCGGCAGGAGGTTTCCGGCCCCGTCAAAACAGAACCTGTCTCCGACCTTGTGCTGGCTGTTGCAGCCCTGGGATTTGACCACCTCAAAGACGATCGTCTTGTTCATGAGGGCCGGGGCGAGCTTCATGACATGCTCGTTTTTGGGGTCGGCCCTGAAGAGCTTCATTTCCTCGTCCGTGTAGCCGAGGTGTTTCTGCATCATGTCCCAGATCTCCTGCGTGATTTCCATGGTCTTTTCCTCCGTTTTAATACTAACGTGGGAACTCGAACGTATAATCCCGATAGCAGCGGCCCTCCGTGTGCATCATGCATCCATCGACCTTGGGCGTGACGCTATAGGCGATCCCGAGGCCGTCGAACCATCCCTCGACCCGGTCCATGATGCCGCACTGATACCGGTCGATCATCCCGTATTTCGTCAGGCCTTCATAGGCAAAGCAGCTCTTCCACTCCCCGTGCACCCGGTTGTGCCCCGGAAACGCAAACGACGACTTCATGAAATCGGCAAGCACGGTCTCCATCGCCCCCATGAAAAATTCCCTAAACTCCTCGAACGTCTCTATCCGCTCGACACCGAGGGCCTTCTTCAGCCGCTTGCCTTCGATCGCCCCCATCGAGCGCACCGCCGCCTTGTTGACGACGTTGGTCTTTTCCATGCCGAATTCCTGCACGCAGTTATAGAGCCACATGGCGTCGTGGGTCATCCAATTCTTGATGAGAAGCTCCTTGAGCTGGCTCCCCTCAACCGTCTTCATACCATCCTCCAATAGATATTTCCGTTTACCGCCGGGAGTTCAACAGCTCGATGAATCCCTCCAGTCGCGTGCGGGTCTGCTCCTCGGCGTAGATCCTCGGATCGGCCATATCCACGTCGAGCACTAAGAAGGGAATGCCGTGCCGTGCACAGCCTCCTTCATGATCGCCCCGTTTCCCTTCGAGTGCCGGCAGGCGGGGGTGGCCAGGAGGATCGCCCCATCGATCCCGAATCGCTCGACGACCTCGTCCAGGAGGTCGATCCTCCGCTGTACCCGGCCGATAAACGGATTGGTGAGGCACTTGAGGGCCAGACCCTCGAAGGGATTTTGCTCGTCGATCTGGTCCCAGTGGACCAGGAAGGTCTCGCAGACCGGCACCGATACCTCGTGCCGTTTGAGCGTTTCGAAGATCGTGTTTCTATACGCCGGCGCCCAGGCGTACCAGAAGAGTCGGTGGCGCTCCGGACGGAGTTTATTGCCGTCGATCCGCTGTCGGAGCTTGCCGATAAATCCCCCGTGGATATCGGCGAGCTTTGGAGACCCGTCATACATGTGAGAGAAGAACGAGTAGTTGAAGAGCTGGTCCCCTCCCCAGGGAGCGGGGCGATGAGCCAGCAGGGAGAGAAGCTCGAGCTGCGCCGCACGCGCCCGGTTGGAATGCCGGACCGCCTCCTTGAGCCGATCCTCGTCAAACGGACGGCCGGTGAGTCCGGCGATCCGATCGGCGACCTCGCGCAGCTGTCTTTGGACGTAGCCCACCGATTCCCGGCTGATCTCCTGGGGCACCGAGAGGAGAAAGGCGGGCGCGCCGGACATTCGGGATAAGATCTCGTTGGTCTTGGCCTTGCCTCCGCAGTAGAAAGACGTGGTGACCAGAAAGTCAGGCTTCGGGAAATGACCCCGCAGGCAGGCACCAATGGACGCTCGATGTACCGAACAGAGGTCCGTCGAGAACCCCCGGGACTCCGCCTCGACCAGGAGATCGCCGTTGACGTCGAGGAACCCGAGCATCGAGGAGCCAAGCTCGAAATCAAAGGGGGCCACGCCGCAGGCGGCAAGGATCTCCATGGGAAACGAGTAGAAGGACGTGTAGACGACCGGTTTTCCGCCTTCGAAGGCCTCCAGGAAGAAATCGGCCCATGCCCCGTTCCACCGGACCCCGGCGTCGCGTCTTTCGGCCGGCACGGCCTGGGCCCGTCTCTTCATCTCCGAAAGGATCATTTTCAGCATCGGTCTCTCCTCAACCCATGGTTTCCACGAATGCCTCGATACGGGTGCGGGTCTGCTCCTCGGCGTAGATCCTCGGGTCGGCGATGTCCATATCGAGCACCAACAGCGGGATGCCGCGCTGCGTGCAGGCATCTTTCATGATCGACCAGTTCCCTTTCGAATGCCGGCAGGCGGGCGTGGCAAAGAGGATCGCCCCGTCGATCCCGAATCGGTCGACGACGTCATCCAAGAGATCCGTCCTGCGCCGAACGCCGCCGACAAACGGGTCCTTCAGGCATCTGAGGGCAAGCCCTTCGAAGGGGTTTTTCTCGTCGATCTCGTCCCAGTGGACCAGGAAGGTCTCACAGACGGGCACCGATATCTCGTTTTGGGCGAGCGTCTCAAAGACCGAGTTCTTGTAGGTGGGAACCCAGGCATACCAGAAGGCGCGACGCTTCTCGGGCCTGAGCTTGCCTGCCTCGATCCGCTCCCGGAGCTTACCGACGAACGCCTCGTGGATATCGGCAAGGAGCGGCGACCCGTCGAACATCCGCGAAAAGATCGAGTAGTTGACCAGCTGGTTTCCCCCCCACGGGGCGGGACGGTGGGTGAGCAGGTCCAGGAACGCCAGGTGGGAGGCACGCGCGCGGTTGGAGTTCCTGACGGCCTGGCGCAGTCTTTCCTCGTCAAACGGCGTTGCCGGTAAGCGCGGCGACCTTGCCGGCGATCTCCCTGAGCTGCGCCGCGACGTATCGGACCGATTCGGTGGTGATCTCCTGGGGGACCGACAGCAGGCAGCCGGGCGCGGCAAAGAGGTGCGAGAGGATCTCGCTGGTCCGCGCCTTGCCGGCGCAATAAAAGGAAGTCGTCAGCAGCAGATCGGGTTTCGGGAAATAGTCCCGGTAGTAGGAGGCCATCGACGCCCGATGAAACGAGCAGATATCGGGTGAATAGCCCCGATCTTCCGCCTCGACGATGAGATCGACCCCGTTTTCAAGCGTGAGCAGCATGGAGGCCCCCAGCTCGAAGTCAAAGGGGGCGATGTCGCAGGAATGGAGGATCTCCATGGGGAAGGCGTAAAACGACGTATAGACGACCGGCCGGTCGCCCTCGTATGCCCCCAGAAAGAGGTCCGCCCATTTCGCGAACCAGAGGGCCCGGGCGTCCCCGGTTTCCGCCAGCGCCCGGCTTGCCTGGCGTTTCATCTCGGTAAGCATCATTTTTAGCATTTCTTTCCTCCTTGGCGCAGGGTTTCCAGGAATGCCTCGACGCGCGTCCTCATCTGGCCCGCCCCCGACCATTCGTAGTCGTTTTCGAGAGAGAGCACCCCTATCCCCGCGCCCTGAAGGCTGTTCGGTCAGCAGCGGCTGGTCGTAGAGCCAGGAGTCGCAATATTTCACCGAGGTCAGGACCACCCCGTCCGCACGGGATGTTTGGGCCAGTTTCACCAGCCAGTCGATCCGCTCGCCGATCCCCTCCATCCGGGAACAGGGCGGGCGCGTCAGGTAGCGCCGGGCTATGGCCTGGAGCGGGTCGGGCGAGCCCTCGGCGACGAGCCCCTCCCAGTGGCGCACGCCCGTGCAACTATCCAGGGCGACGACCGAGCCGCCCGCCCCCTCGATCATCTCCACGAGGTCGGGCCGGTCTAGAACGTTGGCGGAGACGACGATGCGTTTGCCGGTCTTTGCCCCCGCCCCCCAGCCCGGCACGGCCGTGAGTCCGTCGATCCGCTCGGAGATGCCGTGCGCGTCACCCGCAGCCGCGTCCGTTAGCAGGGAAAAGACGGTCGTCCCGGAAAGAGTGCCGTTCGTTTGCAGGGCCAAGACGTCCGCCATCTTTCGGCGCAGCGCGTTCTTCTTCGCGATGGCCCGCTCGAGGGCGGGGGGCGTCACCGGGGTCCCGCCGAGCTCCTCTTCGAGGCTGCCGCGCGAGGCGCTCAAGGTCTGTCGGCGAAGAGATCGACGGCGGCCTCGTCGCGTTTATGGGCACGTCCAGAAAGAGTACCGGCGGACCGGCGTCCGAGGCCTCCAGGGCGTCATAGAGCCTTCTCATACCGTCGCAGGAATTGACGACCACCATCGCGGCCGCTCCCGACCAGTCGCCGCGGGCCGCCGCCGAGTAGATCGCCCTGATGTAGGGGCAGGTCGTCGGGTGGATGGCCGTGTCGGCGTCCGACGGGCGGGCGCGGGCGACGGCGCGCACGGGACGAAATCCCGCCGCGGTTACGATCTCCTCCGGAAGGTAGGAGCAGGTAAAGAGGATATCCTTCTGGGCAACCATGGCTCACCTCCTCAAGGGCTCGGGGACGGCACCGGCGTGTTGGAAGGTCGGGGCGGCAGGAGATCGATGAGTCCCGGGTCGATGGTGCCCGGCGCCGACCCGGGCAGCTCGTACTATGACGCCCCTATGACACATTTTGACCGGTAGCCGTATGCTGTTAACGCCGTTCAAGGTAAAAACAATATCCTATGTAGCGTGACACGTAATCTCATAGAGTAAACAATGTTTAGTATTATGAAAGGTATTAACAGTGCTGTCAATAGAAAAGTGCGCCTTTTTATCCTAAAGACATCACTTTTTTGCACGGCGCGCACGCCCCGAAGGATCGGACGTCGCCGGTGACAGGTGATCCTCGATATTCCCTTTGACACGGCACGCGATCCGTCGGATACTGTAGTGGAGGCTCCCCGCACTCTACAAGGCCGTGAGCGAGTCCGACCATGGCAAGCAGATCAACCCATTATCACCGGGCGACTGGTCCTCCGGGCGTTTTCCCAAGACGACGTGCCGGCCATTGTGCGGCTGGCCGACGACCCCGAGATATCGCGCAATACCCTGAGGATACCCTACCCCTACACCGACGCCCACGCCCGCGCGTGGCTCACGGCCCAGGAGGAGGAGTCCCGGGCGGGGACCGGGGCGGTCTTTGCGATCACGGGAAGGGAGAATGGATCACTGGTGGGGGCCTGCGGCCTGGAGATCTTCCCCGAGCATAGGCGGGCCGAGCTGGGCTACTGGCTGGGGCGCGACTTCTGGGGCAAGGGATACGCGACGGAGGCGGCGACGGCCGTCGTCGGGCTGGGGGTTTGAGACGCTGGGGCTTAACCGGATCTCGGCCTCCCGGTTCTCGGACAACCCGGCCTCCGGCCGCGTGCTGGAGAAGATCGGGATGCGGCAGGAGGGCGTGCTGCGCCGGCACGTCTTTCGCGGGGGCGAGTTTCGGGACATGGTGATGTACGGGATATTGAGGGAGGAGTGGGAGGGAAGGGCGTAGGGTGAGCGTGACGATCGAATTACGGGGACACGTACCTAATTCGTTTCCTTCAGCATATACAGAACAGTGCAGGAATTAGGTACGTGTCCCCGTAATTCCTCTAATCCCATCGCCCTAATCATTTTGTATCTCCCTTGAAAAGGAAGTAATGTCCCTTTTAGTCATCCCTTAGGCTCTTCAGGTATACGAATGAGAGTACAATCGCAGCGAGTGTCAGTACCGGAAACGTAATAATCTTTGTCTCAAAAAAAGCCTTCCCCATCGCAACGGTACCTACTTCATCATAAGCGCGCGGTAGAAATAGGTTTCGCAGGGGTAGCGTAAAAAGTGCGTGGAAACGGGAGTATGGCATTCGATCCATAACTTGGCGTAACGAAGAAAATCGGGAGCGCATCCTTCACCAGCAACACCGCGGCAAGCACGTATCCCCACGTTTTTCGCCTGAGTAGCTGGACGGCCGCGATTATATATAAAGGGGCCAAAACGCACAGCTGCAATGATGCATCCGTCCAGAAGAAGCGAGGGAAGTTCACGAAGTGTATCGCCGTAATTTCTTTCTCATATCTGACAAACCCCGAACCGGTCGCGATGCCAAAAACGATCGGCATAACAATCAACACAATTTCCAGTAATAGAAAGGCCGATATGGTCTTTCTGGGACCGCTACTTGCGAATCGTTCCTCTAACTTTTCCGTCGGCAACGCCTGGAGACCGAAAGCCAGAGAGAAGAGAAGAAGCGCGAACGGAATCAGGAATGGAAAACGGTCGTATTCATCAAAACGGCCCAAGGCAAGGTAATTCAAATGGAGAAAAAACGCGACAAACCCGAGCCATACGAGACGGGCCCTGAGCCCCCCCTTGGCGGCTAGAAGAATTACGGTAAGAAATACTGGGACGGCGAGAAGGGAGGCGAATTCAGCATTGAAGCCTCCCGAATAGTGTGCATTGCTGATGAGGACTAAAAGCCCGTGGAGAAAATCGCCTTCGATTAAATCACGAACGATATCATACGCAAAGAAATCACTGATGACAAGAACGAGCGACCAGGAAAACAACGAGGCTGCCGCGATACCCGAGAGTATAAGCGCCCTTTTAGTATTTCGTTCCGTGTCCATTCCGTTGACCCGTGTCCCCTTTCGGTAATACCCGGAGTAAGGAAATAGTAAGAATAGTGGAAAAAAGTGTACACGACGAAATGACGATAAGCCGAATAAGCGAATCGAAGTCGCGGTAAGTCGAAACAGAAAGTGGCAGCATTAATGATGAAATGATCACAACGAGCGCAAGAATGAAGCCGTGACCACGTTTCTTAAGTACTAGTACGACCGCATAGATAATAAATGGAAACAGGATTCCGGCTGCAATGAAAAAATAGGAAGTGTATAAGTGAAGAAACGCGTAACTGTATACGAGGTGACCCAGTTCACTATCACGCTCCACCGTTGGGTAAATGATTGAACCGGCACCAATGATATATCCGGAGATATACAAAAAAAGGAAATAGACGGAATAGAATACGATCCCTCCTGCCAGCCAATCGCGCCGTTCGCGGATGGCCGGCGCCTTCTTTCTCACTATGGCCGCACCCGTGACTATCCCGTAGAAGGCGCACGAGGCAGATGCGATAAAGAAAAGTATAAAGAGGTGTTTATCGGCAAACGCCATCTCCCTGTACATAACGTAAATCGGATAACTGAGCAGCCCGAGAATAACCAGGATCGCCCGGTAGTCGCCTCTGACCGCAGGGAAAAGCGATATTAAAAACACCGGGACGACGAGAAAGAGGCCGACATCGCCTCGGATATAGATCTGCTGTCGGATGCCTTCGCCTTGATCATTTACTGCCCAGTTAAGAATGGAACCGGCGACCACAAAGGCAATTGAAGCCGTGGCGAGGGTTAAAAACAGCCTGAGCCTCTTATTCACAGAATCCCCCTTTTAGTTAAGCGAATAGCCCGATCAAAGGGGCGACAAGCCAAAAAGTGCAATCAAGTCGAACGATAGGGTGAGAAGTAAACCGACCTCAAAAAAGAGAAGTGTCAAAGTTCCCATGTCTAATGAGAATTCTATAATGTTCTTTATTACAAACGTGACATGTTGTCAAGGAAAATTTATGATCAATGAGATATTGGGTATACTACTATAAATATTAATAGGTATAATTAATGACAACCATATTATTGGAATCTTTAGCATTGAAACTACCGGCTAGTCTGATAGGGGTCTTGTACTGACTTCTCCCCTGGGAGGGGAGGGCTGAGAAATAAAAGGGGCGAAGGATTCCGCCCCTTTTCTCTAGATCTTTTCAGGAGCTCCTGACCTCGGCCGTCGCGCCGACATGCTCGAGGTCCCGCTTCATCTTCCGGGCGACGTCCTCGCTGACCCCGGAGCAGACCTCCCCCGGGGTGGACTCCGCCAGCTCCTTGGCCTCTTTCAGCCCGAGGTCCGTGTAGTTCCTGATCACCTTGATGACCTCTATCTTCTCCGGTCCCGGATCGAGCAGGATCACGGCGTAGCCCGGCTTATTCTCTAAACGGTTTGCGGCCCAGCCGAAGACCGTATCCCCCGTCACCTGGGCAGTCGCGCCGACCCGCTCCAGTTCCCGCATCATCTCCTCGGCGGCCTGCTCGCTGAGGCCGGGGCAAACCGCGCCCGGCGCGGACTCGACCAGCCCCTTGGCCTCCTTCAGCCCCAGGCCCGTATAGTTGCGGACTATCTTGATGACCTCAATATTGTTCGGCCCCGGGTCGTTGATGATCACCTCACAGCCCGGCTCTTTGCCGGAATCCTTCGGGGCCCGGCCGAAGTCCGAATCCCCCCTGACCTGGGCGGTCGCCCCGGCAAGCTCCAGGTCCCGCTTCATATTTTCCGCGACGTCTGCTGGCACGTCGGACCAGACCACACACGGGGCCGACTCCGCCAGACCCTTGGCCTCCTTCAACCCGAGGTCGGTATATGCCCGGATGACCTTGATGACTTCGATCTTCTGCGGTCCCGTTGAGACGAGGAAGACTTCGGACTTCTTTGTTTCCATACTGTCTTTCATAGAGACTGGTTAAGAATGCCTCTGTCATGGTAGCAGGACAAGCCCGTTTTGTCAAAGATGGAGGCCCTGCGCTGATGGTTCCACAGGGGGCAATCTCGGAAGACGGCGATGCGCGGGATGGTACGGGAGGGGGGAGGCAATGGGGTGCGGGGGCTAGGGGACAAGGTCCTTTTTTTATTTGTCGGGGACGTCCGGGCAGTAAGAGCCACCGGGTGGGGCTACGGGAGGCGTACCCGTTCGTGTTCGCCGTGAGCCGTTTCACTCCTGTGCGAAATGCTCAATGGATTCGCCCAGCCCGTCCATGATCCTCTCGAACTCTTCAAAGAATTCATCCCCGATCACGATCGGTTTTCCGCACGATGGGCAGGAGACTATATTGTTGCGCTGGGGAATGCCGGCTTTGAACACATTTTCCTCCCCGCATTTCGGGCACGTGAACATAATAGACATATCCTTAATCATGGCTCGTTCCTCAAACCCAAGACTCTCTTATCGCTCACGCTCGGTCTCTCGTTCAGAGAGTAGACTCCTTATTTAAATATAACACCAAATGCGTAAATATTCATCCCCCGGTTTTATAAAACCGACCGTCCAGGCAAAAGAAGCTTTGACTACCGGTGAATAATTTGATACAAAGGTACTACTTTCCACACATAACCTTCCCTTTTAACTCATATCATGGAGGTCTCATATGGATCTAGGAGGTCTCGTCGCACGGAACGCCCGGATGATCCCGGAGAAGGAGGCGCTCGTCTACGAGGGCAAACGCCTCAACTGGAAACAGGTCAACGAGCGGGTTAACGCCGTCTCCAACACCCTGCTCAAGGCCGGCCTCAAGAAGGGGGACAAGGTATCCCTCTGGATGTTCAACTCCGACCTCTTCGTCTTCGCCTTCTACGGGGTGGTCAAGGCCGGCGGCGTGGCCGTCCCGGTCAACTTCCGGCTGGCTCCGCCCGAGGCGGAATACATCTTCGACAACTCGGACTCGGTCGCCGTCATCTTCGACGACGTCTTTGAGCCGGCCGTCCGCCCCATGAAGGACCGCCTCAAGAAGGTCAAGAACTACTATTCCGCGGGACCGGGGAGATTTGACGGATTTGATGTTTTCGAGCAGATCCTCGATTCGGGAAAGAAGGACGAGCCGGCGGTAAAGGTTGATGAGTTCGACGAAAGCGAGATCATCTACACCTCCGGCACCACCGGCAGGCCCAAGGGGGCGCTCTTCGTCCACCACGCGCACATGATCCTGACGACCAGCATGGCAAGCCTCATCGGCATAAACCCCAGAGACCGGATACTCCACGCCGCGCCGCTCTTCCATTCGGCCGAGCTCAACCTCTACCTCAATCCCGGCACCTACCTCGGCGTGACGCACGTCGTCAACAAGGAGTTCTGGCCGCCGGACAAGGTGCTGGATCTCCTCCAGAACGAGAAGATCACGCAGTTCTTCGGCGCCCCGATCATGTACAGCATGCTGATGGGCGTCCCGGACTTCGAAAAGTACGATCTTTCCCGCATCCGGTTCTACGGGTACGGCGCCGCGCCCATGGCCGCGGAAGCCGTCAAGCAGATGATGGATAAGTTCAAGTCGACCACCTTCTTCTGCCTGTGCGGATTCACCGAGGCCGGCCCGGGCGGCATCGCGCTGCTTCCCGAGGATCAGATCAGGAAGGCCGGGGCCGGCGGTAAGTACGTCCCCAATATGGAGTGCCGGCTCGTGGACGAGAAGGAAAACAGTGTCACCAAGCCCGGCGTAGTGGGCGAGCTGGTCATCAAGGGCGAAATGGCCATGAAGGGCTACTACAAGAACCCCGAGGCCACCAAGGCCACCATCAAGGACGGCTGGGTCCATTCGGGAGACCTCGGGATGATGGACGACGAGGGATATATCACGCTGGTGGACCGCAAGAAAGACATGATCATCACCGGCGGCGAGAATGTCTACAGCAAGGAGGTGGAGGACGCCATCTTCGAGAATCCCAAGGTGGCCGACGCGGTCATCATCGGCGTGCCGCACCCGACCTGGGGCGAGACGGTCACGGCGGTAGTGGTGACGCGCCCCAACGAAACGATTACCCTGGATGAGCTGAGGGAATTCCTCAAGACAAGACTTGCCGACTACAAGATCCCCCGAAAACTGGAGGTCATCGAGGCCCTGCCGCGAAACGTCTCGGGCAAGGTGCTCAAGTACCAGCTCAGGGACCAGTTCAAGGCAAAGCCCGGCAAGAAGTAACAACGGCGCGCCCGACTCACGTCTCACGCTGAGTCCGGCAACCATCATGCCCGGCAAGGTGCGCCTTTCACGGCAACGGAAGGGAGAGGAACATGGACGTCAAAGAAATCTTTATGTATCCGACAAAGGACAAGGAGTGGCCGGTCAAGATGATCATCGGGATCGCGCTGTCGATCCTGCCGATCGTCAATTTCTTCTGTTCCGGGTACGCCTATCGGATATTTAAGGCGGGGCTGGATCGTAAGCCCCTCACGACGCCGGAATGGGACGACTGGGGTGATATCTTCACCCAGGGCCTGATGATCTTCGTCCTGCGCCTGCTTTACTTCCTGATTCCCCTGGCGCTTATGGGCACGGGGACGGTGATCTTGATCGTCGCCTTCGTGTTCAAGGACAAAAGCGGCTATTTCCCGCCCGGAGTCCTCATCCCATCGATCGTGCTGATCGGCATAGGAATCGTGCTGGCATTCGTGGCCGCCGTCCTCTTCCCGATGGCCCTGGCCGTCTACGCGAAGAACAACGAGCGGTTCGGGGCCGCCTTCAGGATCTGGGAGATCGTTCCCAATATCTTTCGGATCCTGGACGACTACTTCATCGCGATCGTTCTGATGATATGCGTCTTCTTTGCCTTCTTTGTCCTCTGCGTCATACCGTACCTGGGAATGCTCTTTGCCCTGATCTTCTCGTTTTATCTCAAGTACCTCTTCTACTACGGGCTCTTCGGGTCGGCATGCGCCGGGGCGTTCGAAGGCGACACCCCATCCGGGGCAACCGCGGGCGGCAAATAATCCCGCACGGGAGATCCACCAAACGCAAGCGGGCGACGATCTTGATATCGTCGCCCGTTTTTTTGCCCCGGCCGAAGCGACGCCCCTATGACGCGAGCGTGTTGAGGAACTCGACGGCGCGCTCCGAGATCATATTGAAGACGGCGTCCTGTCCCCGCATCCCGTCCACCGACACAACGTAAGGGAGACACACCACGTGCGTGTCGAAGACATCCTTGACCCGGTTCAGGTATTCTTCCTTCTCGAACGAGGTGAAGGCGCCGCGGTCCTGTGAGATGCGCAGCAGGCCCTCGGACACCGTGATCGAGATGAAGAAGACCCGATCGGGCACCGGCGCAAAGGCCTCGTTTTCCGTCCGTATTCGCTCCGGATCGATCCCCCGGGCGCCCTGATAGGCCATCGTCGAGAAATAGTATCGATCGAGGATTACCACCCGCCGGGACGCCAGTGCGGGCCCGATGTTTTTTTCGACGTTTTCCTTTCGGTCCAGCAGGAAGAGCCGATACTCCTGTCCCGGGTCCTCGCGTCTCTCGTTGGCGTGGGCCGCCTCCCTGATCCTTTTCCCCCATTGTCCGTCGGTCGGCTCCCTCAGCGAAGCAACGTCGTATCCCTCATGCATGAGGGAGTGGGCAAGCCGTTGGGCCTGGGTGGTCTTACCCGACCCATCGATCCCCTCGATAACGAACAGTACCCCCCGTGAGATACCCTTTCTTTTTGCCGGATGAGACATAGAGAATCTATAGCACAGCGGCGGGCAGGAAACAAGGAGCAATCGCTGAAAAAACGAACCGCCCGCTAAGCCGCTCGCACCCGAACTCCATTCACTCCGCGGCATGACGTGCGTCGCATTCGAGGCAGCGGCGTCGGACCGCGATCGCTCACGATCGCCCTACCCCGTGGGAAGAGAGTTTTTCGTTGAGAGAACTTTATTATTCTTTCTTTCTATAATAGAAAACGGTATACTATATTTAATATCGTAATTGCGACGAGGCCGAAGGGGGGTCTCCCATCGCACGTCGGGTCTCCATCGCATATCGCCGTGCCGAACGGAAAGCCCCCCGGTTCGGGGGATCGGTCCAAAACGTGATACGGGTCACCACCCCTCGCGTCCGTTATATTATACTTTGACACTAAGAAAAAAGATGATATACTTAAAACACTTAATTAAAGAAGGAGGTAAACTATGGCTTTAGATATTGCCAAGGGTTTTAAGTTTCCGTTCGATGACCAGAACTGGGTGGTCAAGCTCCTCATCGGGACGGTACTGGGGATTATCCCAATCGTCAATTTCTTTTCGGTGGGGTACGCTTACAAAGTCTTCAAGAAATCCCTCAACAATGAAGAGCCCGCCCTTCCCGAATGGGACGATTGGGGCGGTTACTTCATGCAAGGCCTTCTGGTTTTCGTTATCGCGCTCATCTATCTCGTCATTCCGATGGTGCTCCTTTTTATCGGCGTCGGCGCCTTCTCGAAGGCGGCCGTTAACAGCGCCATGGGCACATCGTCGGTCGGGCTCTATGCCATCGGCGGCCTCTTCGCACTCGTCGGCGGTGTCCTGGCCCTGGTAGCCGAGCTGATGCTGCCTATGGTCTTGGCCGTCTACGCCAAGAATAACGAGGACTTCGGCTCGATTTTCAAATTTGGGGAAATCATCGCGAAGATCTTCAAGGTCATCGGCGAATACATCCTGGTAGTCGTGGTCGGCATCGGCGCAGCCATCATTTTGGGTGTGATCATGATGATCCCGATCCTCGGATGGCTCATCTATGTCCTTGCACTGTTCTACCTCATGGTCGTCTTCTCGACCCTGTTCGGCATGGCCTGCACCAAGGCGTTTACGGCAGGACCGGCTCCGGCAAAAAAGGCGTAATAGATAATCATCACTGAACCGAAAACGGGGGGCTTTTCGAGCCCCCCGTTGTCTTAACCCTCCGGAAACGAAATCATGACACAAAAACCTCCGTCCGCGCGTCTCGGTTTCAAGGATCGCAAGTCGTTCTTTCTCCTCCAGGCGGTCGGGAGGGAATTCCCTGACATCAATGACTACTGGGACGGCAACTGGGTCCTCTTTACCGTCTCTCTGGTAATGCCCGGTCTTTCGGTAGAAATCGTCGACCCCTGTATCCGGGTGGACGAGCTCGAGGGGTTTTTGCTGGAGCTCAGGAGCTTTGCCCTTGGGCACCTCAACGCCGTGGAATCGTCGTTTCGCGAGCCGGTGGTTTCCATCGGCGTTCAGGTTCCGGAGCCGGGCGAACAGGACCTGCTTGCCCGTATCGAGGTCAACCTGTTCACCGACGACGGCGTCGCCGGGACCACGGCCGAAATGGACCTCACGCACGACAGCCTTGACATCTTCATCAAGGGGGTCGAGGATATACTCAGGGACTATCCGGTACTTGCGCGGGCGACTCACTGACCCGGCCCGGGTGCCGATCAGCAATCCGTTGAAGATTCAAATGGGGCGACAGAAGCTATGCGGCGTGACGATTCTGATGATCTGAGGATTGCCGACGGCGTGTATCAGGTGGCCGGCGGCGACGTTACCGACGGTGCCGACGCGGCGGCCTTTCTGCTGGCGCTGGCCGAGCCTGTCCTTATCGACACCGGCGCCGGCCGGTCCATCGAAGAGCTTGTAGAAAATATCAGGGCCGCCGGCGTGGATCCCGCCGACGTCAAGACGGTCATCCTCACCCATAACCACATCGACCACGTAGGGGGTGCCCCTCACCTCAGGGAGCGCTTCGGCGCCCGGCTCGTCATGCATGAGCTGGACGCGCCCGCCCTCAGAACCGGAGACGGCCGCGCCACGGCGGCCGAGATGTACGGAGTCTCGTTCCCCCCGACCCCGGTAGATGTAACCTTTGCGGATGAAGAGTATCGCCTCACGGTCGGAAACGACGTCATTGTGCTCCTCCATACCCCCGGCCACACGCCCGGTTCCATCTCGCCCTACATCGATCTGCGGGGCCGAAGGATCCTGTTTGCCCAGGACGTTCACGGCCCGTTCATGGCGGCGTTCGATTCCGACATAGAGCAGTGGCGGCGATCCATGGAGCGGCTCATTGAGCTCGCGCCCGATATCCTCTGCGAGGGGCACTTCGGGATCTACGAGCCGAAGGACCGGGCCGTCGCCTACATTCGGGGATACCTCGACCGATACGCCCGGTACTAGCCGATCAACCGACCGACAGCCGTCTCAGCGCTCCCACGAAACCACAATCCGTCACGTTCCCCTCCAGGAACGATCTTTCAGGAACGTTCTTTCGACAGAACCGCCTCGACCACCTCGGCCAGGTTACCTACCCTGTACGGCTTGATGAGCACACCGGCAAACCCGTGAGTCCTGAAATCGGCCATAACCGGATCGTTGGAGTAGCCGCTGGATACGACGGCCTTGACGAAAGGATCGATCTCCCGCAGACGCCCGAGGGTTTCCAGCCCCCCCATGCCGCCCTTAATCGTCAGATCCATGATGACCAGGTCAAACGGCCTTTTGATCCCGAGGGCCCCGATGAATTTGTCAAGGGCCTCCCGGCCTTCCCGGGCCGTATCCGCCTCGTAGCCAAGCCCCACGAGCATCGTCAAAGCAACGTCTCGGATGGCCTCTTCGTCGTCCATCACCAGAACCCTTCCCTTGCCGACGCCGTGCCTTGACAGGTCCGGGTCCCTCTGGATATAGCGCGCAGCGGAGACCGGGAGATAGATAAGAAAGGTAGTCCCCACTCCCACCTTCGATCGTACCCCGATGTATCCGTCATGGTTCTTGACAATGGAGTATGAGATCGAGAGGCCCAGGCCGGTTCCCTTCTCTTTCGTCGTGAAGAAGGGGTCGAAGATTTTTTCAACGTTTTCCGGGGGAATTCCCTGACCCTCGTCGGTGATAGAGAGCAGGACGTAGTCCCCGCTCGATATCGGCAGAGTATCTTCGTCGGAAATGGTGACGTTGTTGGCGCACACGGTCAGCGCCCCGCCCTCGGGCATGGCCTGTTGCGCATTGATGACAATATTATTATAGACCTGGCTGATCTGCCCCACATCCGCGTCGACCGGCTTGAGATCATCGTCGATCTGAAACTCGCATGTCACGTTGCTGCCGCCGAGGGCAAACGTGACCGAATCCCTGATGAGCTCGGACACAACCAGTGTCTCCTTGATGGGGGCCCCGCCCCGGGAGAAGGTGAGGAGCTGATGATTAAGGCGTCCCGCCATGATCGCCGCTTTTTCCATTTTCTCAAGGCGATCATAGATCTTGTCCCCCTTCTGGGTATAGGTCTTTGCCAGCGATATATTTGCGATAATCGCCGTCAGGATGTTATTGTAATCATGGGCAATGCCGCCGGCGAGGGTACCAAGGGATTCGAGCTTCTGCGCTTTTCTCAGCTCATCGTCGATGCGCATCTTTTCGGTCACGTCCCGAAACACGAGGACAACGCCGACGATAGCGCTGTCTTTCTCCTTGATGGGCGATCCGCTGTGGGCGATCATTCGCTCTTTTCCATTCTTTGCGATGAGGATGGTGTCACTCTCGATTTCGATCATTCCGGCGCTGTCGATAATCCTCTTTGCTGGATCCTCACACGGCTGCCGGGTTCTTCCGTTAATAATTCGAAAGACGTCCGAAAGCGGTTTCCCCTGTGCCTCCTGCTGATAGTAGCCGGTTAAGAACTCGGCGGCCCGGTTTATCAGGACGACGTTGCCCTCTGTGTCCGTGGTGATGACCCCATCGCCGATGCTTCTCAGCGTCACGGCCAGCCGCTCTTTTTCCCCGGCAAGGGCCTCCTCGGCGCGCACTCGTTCGCTAATGTCCCTGAGCGTCCCCTGGAAGCCGACAATCCTGCCCCGACGTCTGAGCACCGTCACGTATCCCTCCACCTTCCGCGCGGTTCCGTCTTTCCGGTACATATCGTAGCAGAAATTATCTATGGGGATGCCCGTCTTATAGAGGGCGTTATAGGTCTTGAAGATTTCCTCGGCCTTATCGAGGGAGCAGAACTTTATATAGCTTGACCCGATAACCTCCTTCCTCGTATAGCCGGACATGTCGACGAGGGCGGAGTTGGCCGTCGTGACCATGCCGTTGAGGTCCACGGTAAAGACCGCCTCGATGGAATTCTCGAAGAGGCTCCTCCACGTCTCTTCCCGTTCCTTGAGCTCCTCCTCCGCCCGCATCCTTGCGACGACCGTTCCCACCTCTCTGCCGATCGAGGAGAGGATCTCCCTGATCTCCTCGGTGAAGAACCCTTTCTTCGTACTGGCGACGTTCAAGGCCCCGATCGCCGTGTCCTGGGAGAGGAGCGGGATGCTGGCGTATGATTCGACTGAGGGGACGTGCGTCCAGGGCGTATCATCGGCTCTGCTATCGTCGCAGATAAAGATGGTCTTTCTCTCGAAGACGATATCGTACGGGCTTTCCGATACCTTCACGGCGTGCAGGTCGGCAAGGAATTCATCGGGCAGCCCCCTGCTCACGACGACCTCGGCTGCGTCCGAGCCTTCACTCAGCAGATAGATGACGCCCGCGGGAAAATCCATGTGATCGAGGACGACCTTCAGGACGTCGTCAAGGAGGGATGTGAAGGGCTTCGGCGCGGTTGGCCGAAAGGATAATGCGGTTGAGTATCTCAAGTTTTCTCGTCTGTTCCCTGGCCTCGGCCTGCGTCTTCTTCCTCTGGGAAATATCACGGACTATCTCAAGGCTGGCGATCGATCCGTCGGGCATGGGGATGGGGATGGAGTTGATCTCCAGAGCGGTGCCGTTATCAAGCGCGGCTTCCCTGGTAAAGCTCCTGCGCTCTCTGATGCACTCGACTGCACTGCACCACGGGCAGGGACAATGGCCGTTATGATAAAACTCGTAGCATTTGCGGGAACCGGCCTGCCCAAACATCCGGATCGAGGCCTTGTTCTGAAAAAGGATATCGTACGCCTCATTGACGATATCGGCGGCATCCGGCATCGCGTCCAGCAGTATCCGGTTGATCTTTAAGAGGCGGCTATTTTCCTCAGCAGCCCGAGACAGCCCGTCGGTGAGCCTGGCTACCTCCGATAGCAGAGCGTCCGTCGAATTCTCCCGTCGGCCCACAGTCGTTTCCTTAATAAGAGTGTCGATATTTCCACTTTACGGGAGCCCCCGTTCCGATCACGGGCACGATCGACTCGCCTCACCCGAAAGACGGTAACGGGGGTCTATTTCCTTTCCATCAACTCGTGATGGCGACTCTCTTATTGGTTCACGACCCGCCGACCCCCCCGCCTCCATGATTATGTCCCGGAAACGTCGGGTTTGCCCGATGGGGTCTTATTTTATCAGCGATCTTCCCGTCATCTGGGGGGGCTTTTCGCGTCCCATGATTGCCAGGATCGTCGGCGCGACGTCGGCGAGAATCCCCTCATTCAGGGTCCGGCCCTTCAAATCGTCGTCGACGAGTATCAGCGGAACCGGATTTGTGGTGTGCGCCGTGTGCGGCTCGTTGTTTGTATAGTCCCACATCTCTTCCGCGTTTCCGTGATCGGCGGTAATGAGGACGGCGTAACCCGCCTTCGCTGCGGCGTCAACGACCCGGGCGACGCAACCGTCCACCGTTTCCACGGCCCGTACGGTCGCCTCCATAACGCCGGTGTGCCCCACCATGTCGGGATTGGCGAAGTTGAGGACAACCAGTCCATATTTCTCCTCGGCGATGAGCGAGACGACCCGATCGGTCACCGCGCGGAGCGCTCATCTCGGGCTTCAGATCGTAGGTGGGTACGTCTTTGGGAGAGGGGATGAGCACCCGGTCCTCCAGGGCAAAGGGCGTTTCCCGGCCGCCTGAAAAGAAGAAGGTTACGTGGGCGTATTTCTCGGTCTCCGCGATCCTCAGCTGAGGCTTCTTCCAGTCGGCGACGAGCTCGCCCAGGATATTGTCCAGCGTCTGAGGGCCGAAGACGACAGGAATCGAGAAGGTCTCGTCGTAGCGGGTCATGGTGAGAAATCCGGAGAGCCGCGGCACCCTCTCCCGGACAAACCCGTCGAAGTCGGAAAAGGTCATCGCCCTGCGTTATCTCCCGCGCGCGGTCGGCCCTGAAATTGGCGAAGAAGACACCGTCTCCATCGTCGACGGCCCCGATGGGCTTTCCGTCTTCGACGATTACCGTGGGGACGACGAATTCGTCCGTCTCGCCCCGGGCGTAGGCCGCACGAACAGCCGCCACGGGGTCAGAGGCTGCCTGACCCTGTCCGAGCACGATCGCATCGTACCCCTTCTTTACCCGCTCCCACCGCTTGTCTCGATCCATCCCGAAAAAGCGCCCCTGAAGGCTTGCTACTCTTCCCGCACCGAGTTCTCCGAGGAAGGCGACCAGCTGTTCCATATAGCCCGCCCCGCTCGTGGGCGGGGTATCTCGTCCGTCAAGAAAGGCGTGGAAGAAGAGGCGTTTGACCCCATATTCGTGAGCGGCCCGAAGCGCCGCGAAGATATGTTCGATGTGGCTGTGCACTCCCCCATCGGACAATAGGCCCATAATATGGAGCGCTCCGCCGCCTTTGTGTACCGTATCGAAAAAAGACCGGAGCGACCCGTTGGAGGAGAAACTCCCGTCTGCAATGGCCGTGTTGATCCTCGTATATTCCTGGTAAACGACTCTGCCGGCCCCGAGGTTGAGATGCCCCACCTCGCTGTTACCCATCTGTCCTTCGGGCAGCCCGACGGCAAGGCCGCTGGCCGAAAGGGTGGTGGATGGGTAGTGGCTGCGGAGCCTGTCGATCGTGGGGGTGTTCGCCTGGGCCACGGCGTTGAAATCGGTATCCGCTCTGATACCCCAGCCGTCCATAACGATAAGGATTATTCGCTTATCCGCCATATCGGCCACCGGTTGCGACTTGATAGTGAGGTCGCCTCATGAAACGTGACAAAAAAAGAAACGGTAGTCGGCCGTTTCACTCGTGCGGCTTGACTATATCATCTCTCCGTTACGGATGCCACAATAAACCACCCAAGGATCATCCCGCCGGTTACGGGACAGTCTTGTCTCCGGCGACTTTCCCCCGCTCGTCGTAGCGCGTCTTGGGCACGTCGTGCCAGAGCCCCTCGATGTCGTAGAAAAGCCGGATCGCCTCAAGGAAGATATGGACGATTACATCGCCGTAGTCCATAAGTACCCATCTCCCCTCGGCCGTTCCCTCGACACCGATCGGGCGGGTTCCCTGTCCGGACAACGTCTCCTCGATATGCTGCGCCGTCCTGATGACGTGCAGATCGGAGGTGCCGGTCATAATGATGATATAGTCGGTAAAGCTCGAGAAGTTCCTGACGTCAAGGACGACCAGGTCCTTGACCTTTCTGTCCAGGATAGCCCGAACGAAGGCATCCGGACCCGATGTGGCTCTTGTTCTTCAGCGGTAAAGACCTTTCTGCTGGATATAGCGACTCACCGCCGCGGGGACGAGGTAGCGAATCGATTTTCCCTCGCCCACCAGGCGCCGGATCTGAGTGGCGGAAATGTCCAGCCCGGTGATGTTGTGAAAGAAAAGACGCATCCCGCTCCCGTGTGACGAAACTGTTTCCCCCGCCGCGCGAAAAGAGTCCCGAAATCTCGGGAGGCATGAAACAATCCGGCTCCATGTTCTGCGGGGTCGGACGGTCGGTCACCACGAAATGGGCAAGCTCAAAGAGACGGTTGTAGTCGCGCCACGTGGCGATCTCCGAAAAGGCGTCAAGCCCAAGGATGAAAAAGATATCGGCGTCCGCGCCGAGCCGGCGGCGGAAATAGGACAGGGTATCGACGGTATAGGACGCACCCCTCCGGTCTATCTCGATGCTGGAGGCATCGAAGCCGGGGTTGTCCCTCACGGCGCGCCGCACCATTTCATATCGGTGTGCGGCCTCTATGATCCCCTCCGGTGCCTTGTGGGGAGGGACCGCCGAGACGATGAAAACGACCCGTTGAAGATCGAAGGCTTCGCGTACTTCCTCGGCGCTCCGAAGGTGGCCTACGTGGATCGGATTAAAGGTTCCCCCTACGATTCCGAGCCGACGTATACCCGAAAGGTTCTTCATATCCTATCCCGCTACGAACGGATCTGTCCGTCGCCGAAACCGATGAACTTGGTGGTGGTCAGCTCAACAAGCCCCATCGGGCCGAAGGCATGCAGCTTTGTCGTGGAGATGCCGATCTCCGCCCCCAGCCCCAGCTCGAATCCATCCGAAAATCTGGTTGACGCGTTGACAAAGACGCATGAAGAGTTCACCTCATCGACGAACCTCCGGGCATTGGTGATATCCCGCGTGACGATCGATTCGGTATGCAGCGACCCATATCGCTCGATATGGCCGATCGCCTCATCAATATCGGAGACCACCCGCACGGCAAGGATGAGGTCAAGATACTCGGCGTGCCAGTCCTCCTCGGCGGCTTCTTTCGCCTGGGGCACGAGCCTCTTCGTCTCGGGGCAGCCCCTCAGCTCGACACCCCGATCGATGAGGGCGGCCGCCGCCGCCGGAAGCCACTCGGCCGCAATCGACCGGTGAACGAGAAGCGTCTCTGCGGCGTTGCAGACGGCCGGCCGCTGCGTCTTGGCGTTGAGGATAATCGAAAGCGCCATGTCCCGATCGGCCGACTCGTCCACAAAGACGTGGCAGACCCCCTTATAGTGCTTGATGACCGGAATCCGCGAGTTCTGGACGACCTTGCGTATCAGCTCCTCTCCGCCACGGGGTATGATCACGTCGATATAGTCTTCGAGCTTCAGCAGCTCGTCGACGGCCTGGCGGTCCGTGGTCGTGATCATCCCGATGGCTCCTCCCGGGATGCCGCTGTGTTCAACGGCCCGGGTGAGCACCTCGGCCACGGCGATGTTCGAGAAGATCGCCTCGGACCCCCCCCGGAGCACGACGCCGTTGCCGCTCTTGAGGCAGAGGCCGGCGGCGTCCGCAGTGACGTTTGGGCGGGCCTCATAGATGATCCCGACGACCCCCAGCGGGATACGCTGCCTGCCGACAAGCAGGCCGTTGGGCCGGCGCCACATCCCGGTGATCTCACCCACCGGATCCGGCAGCGCCGCCACCTCCCTGAGGCCCGCGGCCATCGTATCGATGACCTTGTCGCTCAGCGTCAGGCGGTCGATGAGGGCTGCCGACAGCCCCTTTTTCCGGGCCGCGGCAAGATCCTTCTCGTTTTCGCGCTTCAGACGGTCGCGCCCCTTTTCGAGGCCCTCGGCCATGCCGTGGAGCGCGGCGTTTTTTTCAGCGGCGCCTGTCTTGGCCAGCCGCCGCGATGCGTCCCGGGCGGCCTGGGCCACCCGGAGGACGTCCTCTTTGACCGACATCACTCACCTTACCCGTTTGGCACGGCGATTCCGCCCGAACCCGCGCCTAGAAGAGGACGAGGTTGTCCCGGTGGATAGCCTCGTCGGAATATTTAAACCCGAGGACAGCTTCTATGTCCCTGCTATTGAGACCCTTGATCCTGGTCAGCTCCTTCGCGCTGTAGTTCACCAGTCCCCGGGCAAATTCCGCGCCGTCCGGCCCCACGACCGATATGGAATCGCCGATATGAAAATCTCCCGCCACCTCCGTGATCCCCTTGGGCAACAGACTCTTGCCGCCCTTCGAAAGCGCCACGACGGCGCCCGTATCGACGGTGATGCTCCCCTTGGCCTTGAGGGTATAGGCGATCCAGTGCTTGCGGCTGGTCAATCCCTCCTCTTTGGGAAGGAAGAGGGTGCCGATGGGCTCCCCCGCAAATACCCTCGTAATGCTGTCGGGGACCCTGCCGCCCACGATGATCGTCGGGACTCCCATGAAGGCCGCCATCTCCGCGGCTTCCACCTTGGACCTCATTCCCCCCCTGCCCACCGACCCCGAGGTGTCCTGAGCGCATTCCTTGATGCTCTTGGTGATGTTTTTGACCAGCGGGATAATCTTCGCCTCGGGGAAGAGCCGCGGGTCCCTGTCGCAGAGCCCCTCGGTGTCCGTCAGGATCACCAGGAGATCGGCGGCGCAGAGGTTGAGGATCTGTGCGGCGAGGTTGTCGTTATCGCTGAGCCTGATCTCGGCCGTCGCGACGGTGTCGTTTTCGTTGATGATGGGAATGATGCCCAGGTCGATAAGCGATAAGATCGTGTTGCGCGCGTTGATGAAACGGTGCCGGTTTTTCAGATCCTCGTGAGTCAGGAGCATCTGACCGACGACGATCGAGAAGCGCTCGAAGGAGCGCTCGTAGGCCCTCATCAGGGAGGTCTGGCCGACGGAGGCGGCCGCCTGAAGCAGGGAGATGGAGGTTGGCTTTTTCGCAAGGCCCATCCGCGGCACGCCCGCCGCGATGGCGCCCGAGGAGACCACGATGACTTCTATCCCTCGCTGTCTGAGGCCGGCGATTTGAGAGACGATCCTGTCGATGATGGAAAAATCAAGGCCGTCCTGTGCGGTCAGGACGCCGCTTCCGATCTTGATGACGACCCGCCTGGTACCTTTAATATAGTTCTCGCGAATTGTGCAGTCCTCCGTCCGCTGCGGTCTATTCGGGGGATGGGTCTTGACCGTGCGGCTCCGAGAGCCGGAGCGCCCCGAGCCGGTTGGCCGTACGGGCGACCAGCTCTCGGACCCCCTCCCCATTCATAGCAGAAATGGGAAAAATGTCAATAGATAACCCCTTCATCGCTTCGGCCAGGAGGGCAAGCTTCTCTCGCGCACCCGGGATGTCGATCTTACTCGCGGCCACGATCTGGGGTTTTTCACTCAACCGCGCGCTGTACGAGGAAAGCTCGCGGTTTAGCGTCACATAATCGTCATACGGGTTTCTCCCATTTTCCGGATCACAGTCGACCAGGTGGATCAGCAGGCGCGTCCGCTCCACGTGTTTCAGGAACCGGATCCCGAGCCCCACGCCCTCGTGTGCCCCCTCTATGATGCCGGGGATGTCGGCAACGACAAAGCTCAGGTCGTCGGAAAACCGTACCATGCCGAGATTCGGGGTGAGTGTCGTGAAAGGATAGTCCGCTATCTTGGGCCGGGCGCGGGATATCCGCGCGATCAGTGTCGACTTTCCCGCGTTCGGATAGCCGATGATTCCCACTTCCGCCATGACCTTGAGAGAGAGGCGGATATGAATCGTCCGGGCCGGGGCCGCCGCTTCTCGGCCTCGCGCGGCGTCTGGTTGGTGGAGCCGACAAAATGCGCGTTGCCCCGTCCTCCCCTGGCCGGGTCCATGATTCGCACGGGCTTGTCGGCGGTGGTTATATCGGCAAGGAGCGTTTCCGGTCTCGTCGTCGATGATCTCCGTTCCGAGAGGAACGGGGATGATCAGATCGCTCCCGTTCTTCCCGTGCCGGTTGTTGCCGGAGCCGTTTTCTCCCTTCCCGGAGGCCCAGTGCTTCCTGTATTTGTAGTCAAGCAGCGTCGTCATGTGGGGATTGCCGACGAACGAAACACCACCCGCGTCGCCGCCGTCACCGCCGTCCGGCCCCCCTCGCGGGACATACTTTTCGCGGTGGAAGCTGACGCACCCGTTGCCGCCGGCGGCTCGCAGTTATCTGGATGACCGCCTCGTCAATGAATTTCATCCCCACTCCTCAAAAAGGAAAAGGGCAGGCGAAAAACCTGCCCTTTTCATATATATATAAGACCCGAAGGTCTTTTGGGACTGATGGTAGACCGTGTCTCCCGCTCATCTGCGCTCACCGGGGTATCACCGACCAACTCACCGCGAGATGACCGCCACTCCGTCTCGCGGTTTTAGATCGCCCGCGGGGTCAGGATCGCGTCGGCATGATGCTTACGTGCTTCTTGCCGTCCGCCTTCGTCTTGAACGTCTACCACGCCGTCGATGAGGGCAAAGAGGGTATGGTCCCTGCCCATGCCGACGTTTTGCTCCGGGATGGATCTTCGACCCGCGCTGGCGGACGATGATGTTTCCGGCACGGACGATCTGTCCCGCGTAGCGTTTGACACCGAGGCGACGACCGATACTGTCGCGGCCGTTCTTGGAGCTTCCCTGTCCCTTTTTATGCGCCATGGTTGTCTCCCTTACCCCTTTATCCCGTCGATTTTGATTCGGGTCAGCAACTGACGGTGTCCGAGTCTTTTCTTGTACCCGCCGCGCCGCTTGAATTTCTGGATCGTGATCTTCTTCCCCTTATCCTGACCGGTGATGGTGCCGGTTACCTCGGCCCCCTTGACGGTCGGGGCGCCGATGACCGCCCCCTTATCGGAGTTGATCATGAGCACTTCGGTGATCGCCACCGCATCGCCCACCTCGCCCTGAAGTTTTTCAACCTCAATCGTGTCTCCCGGGGTCACTCGGTATTGCTTTCCCCCGGTCTTTATGACTGCGTACATATCGGGCCCTTCCCTGACAAAAAGGTAGTGACTCTTCGAATCTTCAAAAAGTGTTATTTAATCATTTTTTGTTTTTCTTGTCAAGCATTTTATTAAAGAGGTGCTTAATCCCACCCGTTTTTATCGACAAACCGGGCCCGGTCGGCCGGGTCATGTCGGTTATGGGCGCCAATCGCATGGCAGCGGCGCGGACCGATGGGCATGACTATCGAGAGCCGGCAATACCACGGCCGTCCGTACCCAAATTGCGACTGTTTTGGGATGATTTATTTGTTGACGCATCCTCCCTTTATGTTATAAATGAGACGGGTTGGCAAAAATGAAAACGATCCTGATAATCGATGATTCGCGGGTCATCCGCGAAATGGTCAAGGATGTCCTTCAGCCTGCCGGCTATCATCCCATCGAAGCGCAGGGCGCGAAGGAGGGGATCGCGGTCGCCCGTCGAACCCGGCCGGATCTGATTATCATCGATATCGTTATGCCCGGCATGGACGGCATCGATGCGTGCCGCATCCTCAATAAGACGTCGGAGACCACCGGAATACCGGTGATTATCCTGACCGTCAGGGCCTCCACCGCCGATATCAAGGCAGGTCTCGAGGCTGGGGCCGTCGATTACATTACCAAGCCGTTTAACGCAGACGAGCTCCTGGCGCGGGTAAATTCCGCGGTCAAGATCAAGGAATTCAAGGACCAGATCCGGTCCCTGAAGCTGCGCTTCAAGGAAATAACGTCCACCGACGACCTGACCGGCCTGAAGAACGCCGCGTACTTCTGGGACTACCTCAGCAGGGAAGTCAGAAAGGCGGGGAAGAAGAATGCCCCTCTTTCCCTGGTGATCGTCGACCTGGACAATTTTAAAACGATCAACGACTCCTTCGGCCATATCTTCGGTGATGAGGTGCTCAAGGAGGCGGCCCATGTCCTGAAGGGCGCCCTTGGAAGAAAAGGGCTGATAGCTCGTTACGGGGGCGAGGAATTCGTAGCGGTTCTACCCGGTACGGATGAGGATCGGGCGTTTGCTGTTGCGGAACGGATGAGGCGTGCTCTGGGGGAGCGCGAGTTTTCACGTGAGGACAACACCTTCTTTATCTCGACCAGCTGCGGTGTGGCGACTACCGCTCACGACCAACAGGGCCAAACGAGCGAGCCCGTATCTCTCTTCGAACGGGCGGATCGAGCCCTCTATGAGGCAAAAACGAGGGGCAAGGGGATGACCGTTGTCTCCCGCCCCACGGACGGCGGCTTCGCTCATTGACCGGCATCTATTGACATCGTCTTCATTCAGTATTAGTATTGTATACATAAGACATAACCGAAAAGGGAAACATGATCGCCTACGATATTACGTGTGAAAACGGACATACCTTCGAGGGATGGTTCAACAACAGCTCCTCCTTTGAGGATCAGCGGTCGCGCGGCCTGATTGACTGCCCCTATTGCGCGAGCACGCGCGTCGAGCGGATCCCTTCCACCTTTGCCATCGGGAGCAAACAGAAACCACAGGAAAAGCCCGCGGAAACGGAGCCTCAGCTTGCCATGATAGTGCGTATGCAGCAATATATCGAGAAGCACTTCGAAGACGTGGGGCGGAGATTTACCGATGAGGCCGTCAAGATCCACTACGGCGAGGCGGAAAAGAGAAATATCCGGGGAACCACTACCCAGGAGGAGGAACAGCAGCTTAAGGAAGAAGGCGTCGCTTTCCTCAAGATACCCGTTATTCGATATAGTAGCTGAAAAAAAAGAAATAATAATTATCTCGTCCGCACGACGGAACGTATAAATCGGGTATAAATCGTAAGCTATTCCATATAGTTGAAACATATCGACCGGGGAAAAGGGGGTTAAGTAAACCCCCTTTTTTTTGTCTTCTTTTGCTCTATAGTACAGACTACACGTTTTACCCATGGCCGATGCTTCAAAGAGGGGGACCAGCCAGGGTGCCTGCCCTCGGCGGCGTGCGCGATGGAATTGAGCGGGTGATATATGGGCTCTTCTTACCGTTCCAGCCGCACCAGTGAAAGAAATCCGGGGATATACAGGAGTCCGATGACCGGATAAGATGACCGAAACGGCCATAACGAGAGCAAGGCGTTTTGTATATAAAATACAATATGTACTATGTAATATTCGAAGGGGGTAATAATGCTATATAAGATCGAGGACTTGAGCCTCAAGCAGCGTGTCGCTGACACGGTAAAAGACGCGATCCTCTCGGGAAGCATCAAGCCGGGAGAGAAGATACCCGAGGAGAAGATATCCGAAGCACTCGGAATATCCCGCACTCCGCTCAGGGAGGCAATGAATCTCCTGGTCAACTACGGTCTGGTCAATGTCGTCCCCAGGCGGGGGGCGTTCGTATCCCGCATCACTCCCGAAGAGATCCTCGATATCCTCATGGTCCGCATGACGCTGGAGCCCCTTGGGGCTGAGATGGCGGCCAAGAAGAAGGTTCGGCACGACCGTTTCATCAACGACATTAAGGAGCTTCACACCGTTTTCAAGAGCAAGAAGCTCGGCGACGGCTCCGAGACCGACATCGCTTTCCATCAGCTCATTGCCGAGGCATCGGGAAGCCCCACGCTCCTTTCGGTAATGCTCCCCCTCTTTTATCGCTCAGTCCTTGCCATGGCCTATTCCACCCTTGTCCCCGGCAACCGCCAGGAGATGATCTCGGACCACGAAAAAGTCGTCGGCGCCCTTGCCTCCAGAGACGCCGAGGGCGCGCGGATAGCAATGACCGAGCACCTGATGCGTGTGATGAATAACGTGAAGAAGGGTTATAAAGAGGCGTAGTGTATGCGGGCAGGAGTATCCCGCTTCGGGGTTGCGGGCGACATGAAGTCCCCGTAACGTGCCGGCGCGATGCGCGCCGGTTTACGACGGCACCGTTAGCGCCCTTTCGGCACGGTCGGCGCGACTCGCTTCACGTCAATCGATAATAGTCTCCGTCCTGCGTTACCATGCCCCTTTTAATGAGCCTGGCCAGGTGTTTTCTCATCGTGCTCATCTCGCCGAAGTCATAGAAAAGCTTTGGTTCACGGACCTTCTTGTAGACGATTCGGGCCTCCACGATATCATCCATTGTCCTGGGCTCCGCCAGGAGATCGAGGAGGCGCGCCTCCCTCTGTTCGATCACCGCCAAGAAATTCATCCCAGCGGTCGCCCGGATCCTCCCGGTATATTCCGTTGTCGTGCGGAGATATCCAGACCCGCGCAGGGATCGAGCGGAGACGGCCGATGGAGTCGATGGTCCGGTCGATATCGGAATCGCGGTCCCCGTAATAGGGAAAGGGGGACAGATCGTAATCGCCGATAATGAGGACCCCCGGCTCTCGGACGAAAAATGAGAGATGGCCGGCGGTATGTCCCGGCGTCTGAAGCACCTCCACCGTCACCCCCCCCAGATCGACGATTTCATCGCCGTAAAAGAGCCGATCGGCCTTTCGGGGCTGAAAATGGAAATAGGAGTTCATGATCTCTTCCCACGCCGTCCGATCACCCTGATCGGCAATATCGTAATAGTCGAGGAAGCTCTTCATCGACTCGAGGGCCGGCGCGTCGGCCGCCGACATCGCCAGCGGCTGTTGGGCGAAGAGCCCGAGAAACAGGAAGTGGTCCTCGTGGTAGTGGGAGAGCCAGACTTCATCGATTCCGGCGCCGTCCCGCAGCGCGGTGAGTCGTGCCTCGTTGGAGGACGGGTCGATGATGATGCGCCGTTTGCCCTCGATATAGATCGAGTGGCAGTAGGGGTATCGCCCCCGGTTATCCCCGGCGATGAAATGAAGCGGCCCGAAATCGAATTCATCCACGATAGACTCCGTCCAGGCGGGACTAAAAAAGGAGGGTCCGTACGGTGTACCGGGATGCCCCCCTTTTTATCCGTGTCTTCCGCCGGGCAGCTAGAGATAGGTCAGCCACCTCTCGAACCGGCTGTCGTTGCCCTTGACGACGGAAAAGAAGGCCTCCTGCAGGCGCTTGGTGATGGGACCGGGCCGCACCTTCCCCACGGGGCGGTCATCCACCTCCCTGATCGGCGTGATCTCCGCCGCCGTCCCGGTCAGGAAGGCCTCATCGCAGGTATAGAGCTCGTCACGGGAAAAGCGCTCTTCAACGACGGTATATCCCAGTGTCCGCGCGATGGCGATGATCGAATCCCTGGTAATTCCGGCAAGTACCGAGGTGAGGGGAGTGGTCCTTATCACGTCGTGGGTGACGATGAAGATATTTTCGCCGCTCGCCTCCGCCACGTACCCGTCGGTATCCAGCATGAGGGCCTCGTCATAACCCGCCCGGGTTACCTCGAGCTTGGCGAGGATCGAATTGACGTAGTTGCCGCATATCTTGGCTTTGGTCATGCTGACATTGACGTGATGTCTCGCAAACGATGATATCTTGACCCGAATCCCTTTTGTCAGGCCGTCCTCTCCGAGGTAGGCGCCCCAGGGCCAGGTGATAATGGCCACCCGGACAGGGTTTTTTTGGGGATGCAGCCCCATCGCCTCATCCCCGATAAAGACCAGCGGCCTGATGTACCCTTCCTGCATCTTGTTTGACGTCAGCGTCTCTATGATTGCGCCGGATATCTCGTCCTCGGAAAACGGGATCGTCATAAGGCAGATGTCGGCCGAATCAAAGAGGCGGTGGATATGCTCGGAGAGTCGAAAGATCGCCGAACGGTTATCGTGGGTCTTATAGCAGCGGATCCCCTCGAAAACGCCGAGCCCATAATGCAGGGTATGCGTCAGGATGTGGACGTTGGCGTCTTCCCATGGGATAAGCTTCCCATCGAGCCATATCAGCTTGACCTTCTGAACCATTGGAAACCTCCGCTTTCTCCCGGGGGCCGCAAAGGGCCCGCCGAATTCTTAGCGCGGTCCTCGTATCCCGAGGGCGGAAAGCTCCCGCCTGGCCTCGACCGACTCGGGATTGATTTCGAGGGCCTTCTTGAAATAGAGCGCCGCAATATCCCTGAGGCTCTGCCCCTTGTAGACGGCCCCCAGGAAGAGCTGGGTCGTCTCGAGAGAGGGGTTCAGTGCGGCGGCCTTCTTCAGCTGCCGTATCGCCGCCAGGGCCTCGTCGCCCTGCTTATCTTCGGCCGCGAGAAAGAGGGTCCATCCTAAATAGGCCAGATACTCACCCTCTTCCGGAACCAGCCTGGTCGCCCACTCGAAAGACTCCCGCGCGTTCTTAAAGTCGCGCTTCTTCAGAAATACCTTCCCTTTCTGGAACTGGAGCTCCGCGTTCATGATATCGTGCGTTTTCTCGATGTTCACCTGACCACTGGGCTCGGTAAGCGAGCGGATATACTCGCGCCTCTCGTCCTGGTCGGAGAGAACCCTATAGGCCTTGGCCACCAGGTCAAAGATATGATTTGCCGTTTCCACCACAAGCGGCGGAATATTGGGACCAAGGGAGTCGGGATGGTACTCTTTGGCGAGCCTCACATATGCGCGCTTAACGTCGGCAGCCGACGCATCGGCGTCAACATCGAAGATCTCGAAGTAATTCCTCGTCATCATCTCGTGATAGGTCGCCAGGATCTCGGCCGCTGCCTCTCTCTCACGGCCCTGCGTTTCGATCCCGACCGATTCCTGTCCCCCGATTTCTTTCACCGAGAGGACGTCGGTGACTATCGCCCCGTAGATCAGCCGATAGGAATCGATAAATTCAAGGGGGGAAATCTCGATGATTTCCTTGACGGTCTTCGTCCCGTCGGCCAGGTCCAGCAGCCAGCGCTCGTCGTCGCCGAGGTCGACGTCCGAAAGGAAGGAGGATCTCTTGGACCCGGGATAGAGGTAGTCATCGTTGTACGGCTCGATCAGCGAGGCAAGGCGCTCCAGGCCGTAGTGACGTCTGATGCCCATTAGGACAATGAGCTCGGGCTGCATCGACGTTAAGTCACTCCTGACCGACATGAAGTCTTTCCTGAAGAAACGATACTCTCCTTCCATCCATTTGAAGAGATTGAGCAGCCTTTCGTAAGACTGCTGATGGAGATACGTTCCAAGCTCCTCGTCGGTCAGAAGGCCGCGCTCGACAAGTACGTCACCGTGAAGCCGGTGAGATTTGAAGGCGAAGTTAACGCTTTCGTTATATTGCTCCTCACTGATCTTGCCGATGGAGACAAGGTATCTGCCGAGGACTTCCTGGAGGAGGTTAGAGGTTACCCTGGCCGGCCTCCCGTGGTCGAAGATGACGTCCTTCTTGGCCCTCCCCCGCTCCACGGAGAGGGTTCCGCTGATGCCCATCGAACAGATTTCGTTGAGGAGTTTTGGAAAGGGCGTCTCGGTAAGGTTGCCGACGAATAAGGGTTTCGTGTCGAGACTTGACATATGCGGCTTTCGGATTATTGAATGTTCCGGGCTAAAATTCCTTCTTGGAAAAGACAAATACCGTCATTATCCAGATAAGACAGATGTAGAGGAGCGTGTGAACGACGGGCCAAAAGGACATTACCGACTTGGAGAAGGTCTCGGATAAAAAGGACGCGGCATAGAAGTGGGTCGATCCCCACTGGGGAATCGCAAAATAGATGATCTCCAGGATTATCTTCGTTAAGGCGGAGGCGGAGTTGACTATCTTCTCCCTGATCCCGTCAAAGTAAAACAAGATATCGAAGGCCGTTGAAAGGAGGTATGCCAGGATCCCAAAGACCATGGCGATGACGCGGGAAGTGACCAGTGAAAGCAAAAAGATAAAGGAGATCAAGAGCACGATGTTCAGGGACGAATACGCCCAGTCCCGCAAAGAGCGAGAAGGGAAAGATGCCCGCCTTCAGGAAGGCAAGGATCGAAAATCCAATGGCCAGGACGACAACGTTGAGAAGGACGACGGCAAACACGCCGACGAATTTTCCGAGAAGGTATTCGAAACGGGATATCGGCTTGGAGATAAAGGTGGTGATGACACCGGTCTCTATGTCGGACAGGATCGCCCCCGTGGACAGGAGGCCGGCAAGCGTCAAGCCCCAGAAAGTGATGATGAAAAACCCGACGGTCGTCCCTAAAGAGACCATCTGTTCGGGCGAAAGCTCGCTGTTCTGGATGTTCATTGACCCGCCCATGCAGGCGCGGCCCATCAGGACGAAGAGCAGCGCGACGCCCAGGAGGATATAAAACATCTTATTGCGGAGCCCCTCCTTGATGGTGTTGCCCGCAATCGCCAGTATCTGCCTCACTTCTTGACCTCCTGTTTGATCGCACCGAGGAAGATATCCTCCAGCGATTCCCGATCCTCTTTGATGGAGACCATTCTGGCCCCCGCTTCCACGATGATACCGGGGATATGGGCCATGGTCTGGTCGTCTTTCGGGGTGACAATGTAGGTATTATCCTTCACCCGCACTTCCTCGGCTACCCGCTTCAGTCCTTCGTGAAGCTTCTCGCTCTTTTCGATGACCTCCACCTGGATTGTCGCCCGTCTGCTCGAGAGGGCGTCAAGCTTGCCCACCTTGACGACTTTGCCGTGGTTGAGGATCGCCACCCGGTCACAGGTTCGTTCTACCTCCGAAAGGAGGTGTGAATTGATGAAGATCGTCTTGCCCCGCCACTTCTCGGCGAGGATGATGTCCCTGATCTCTTTGGTGCCGATGGGGTCGAGCCCCGAGGTCGGCTCGTCCAGAAGCAACATGTCCGGGTTATGGATGAGCGCCTGGGCGATCCCGATACGCTGGAGCATCCCCTTGGAGTATTCGCGCAGCGGGCGGTCAGCGGCGTCCTATAGACCCAGCAGCTCCAGATAGCGCCCCGTCCGCTCTTTACGCACTTCGTGGGAGAGGCCATAGAGCTTACCCGAAAAATCGAGAAACTCGCGGCCTTTCAGGAAGCCCTGCAGCCGCATATTTTCCGGGAGGTAACCGATCTTCTTTCTGGCGGCCGTATCGCCCGCCGGGCTCCCGAAGACCTCGATCCCTCCCGCAGTGGGAAAGACCAGCCCAAGCATGATCTTGATGAACGTCGTCTTTCCGGCGCCGTTGGGACCCAGAAAGCCGAAGACCTCGCCCTCTTTGACGGCCAGATCGACCCCGACCAGCGCACGCACCCTACCGTAGTCTTTTGTCAGCCCCGTGGCAATTATCGTGCTCATTGAATGCTATCCCTCCTGCCGATCCTGGCCCGCACCGCCCATGACGCCCATAAGACCCTGACCCATCAGAATTTTACCGGCGCAGAATGTCACTATAACCCCGTGTGCGGTACGTCTCCCGTCACATAGTATCGCCACGCAGTATTGTTTTGGCTCTCACGTGCCATGATATTCGTATAAATATACATCGGATGGAGTTCCTTGACAACAAAAAAACACCTTTTATTTGTCTTGACAATCGAGGTCACCGACACTACCATCAAGGCAGCGCGATCACGTAACGGCCGAAATACCGGGGGGCATGTCGTTCGGCGCCGTCGGTTAGACGTCGCCCTTCCTCTGCCTCCGAGCCGCTCCGCCCGCGATTCTCCCGCCCGCTGTCGCCCCGGTTTTCGGTACCCAAACCGTCTCATCCGCTTTCAGGAGGCACCCATGATCATCGACATTCACCGGCATCCTTTGGACAGGGGATATTTTTCGGACAACTATTGGAAGGGGTTTGCTCGAATGGCCCTTCCCATCCTCAAGCGCATGGGGGTTCAGGCCGATATCGACATGGTCATCAATAACATCGTGCCCGTCTACTTCGATACGACCGGCGAAAAGCACATCGCCGCCATGGAGGAGGCCGGCATCGATATGACCGTCCTCTTTGCCTTCGACACGGGCCTCATGGTGGGCGAGCCCGAAGATCCCCATCGAGGAGCAGAACAAAGCCGTTTTCGAGATAGCACGGCGCTTCCCGAAAAAGGTGATCCCGTTTGTCACGATGGACCCTCGCAGACCCAACGCGAAAGACTTCGTCAAGAAAAGCATCCAGGAGTGGGGCGCCAAGGGGCTCAAGCTCCATCCCGGCTCCGGCTTCAATCCCGAATCAAAGGAGACCCTCGCGCTCGTCGAGATCGCCGCCCGGAACGACGTCCCGGTCCTCATCCATTCCGGGCCGAGTGTCCCGCCCACCTCCAGTAAATATTGCGACCCGATGTATCTGGACGAGATTCTGCTGCGTTTCCCGGAGGTCAACGTAATCGCCGCCCACATGGCCTACGGATATCGGGACATCCTCTTCTCGCTGGGGCTGAACCGTCCCAACCTCTACACCGACATCGCCGCCTGGCAGACGACCGCCCGGGACCGCTGGCTCGATTTTGCCGAAGCGGTCAATCACGCGGTGGCCCACTTCGGCCCGGAGCGGGTCCTCTTCGGGACGGACAACCCTTATCTCTGGCCGGTGCTGCCGGAGCCGAAGTATGTCCAGGCCGTCAGGGACCTTGCCGTCAAGGCGCCCGAGCGCACCCGGATCAGTGAGAAGGACGTTCAGATGATCCTCGGCGAGAACGCCGCACAGCTCCTGAAGCTGTAGGATCGTCGGGACATTGCGGGCCGTCGGGACGGGCACGGAATTTCATTCCGGTCACGGGCGCGTACGCGTCTTCGGACCTCAGGACCGCATCCCCACCCCGGGGACGGGGCCGATAAAAATGGTTGACCTCCCCCCCGAGATTACGCTATTATTTCATGTTAATAGAAGAAAAGGGGGTGGGTCGTTATGAGCGGATACGATATCGTTATCCTGTTCATCCTGATCGTCCTGTTCATCAATATCATCGCCAATCGCGTAGTCGTCAAGGAGCCGATCGAGTCGATGCGCCGGGATACGCTCCCCTCGGTCTCCGTGCTCATCCCCGCCCGCAACGAGGCCAAGAACATCGGCGCGTGTCTGCGCGGTGCCCTCACCCAGGATCATCCCAAGTATGAGGTCATCGTCGTGGACGACTCCTCCACGGATTCCACCGTGCAGATCGCCCAGAACATCGCGGCCAACAACTCAGCGGCTGCGGGTCTTCCGCGGCAGGCCCGTCGCCCCCCACTGGTTCGGCAAGACCTACGCCCAGTATCAGGCCGCCCAGGTATCGCGGGGCGAATACCTCCTGTTTCTGGACGCGGACGTGATCCTGGACCGCAGGGCCCTCTCGTATCTGGTAACCGCGGCCAAAAAGAGCGGGGCCGGGATACTCTCGATACTCCCGACGCAACTGAAGCAGGGGTTTTGGGAGGGTCTGCTGGGGCCCTTCAAGTATTTTCACCTCTTTCTCTTTTTCCCCGCGTACGCCATGGATTGGCCCTGGGAGGCAATGGCCGCTTACGCCAACGGGCAGTGCATGATGGTCGAGCGCAACGCGTATAAGAAGATCGGCGGCCACAGCGGTGCGAGCGAGACGTTGCGGGAGGGCCCCGATATGGCAAAGCTTCTCAAGCAGAAGGGGGGAAAGATCAGCCTTCTGTCGGGTTCCGGGATCGCCCGGGCCAGGCTCTACGGCGGCCCGCCCGACCTCTGGGATGGGTTCACCCGCTTCCTCTATACCCTGGCTCACCACTCGGTAGTGGGGGCCGTGCTCATGATCCTCGTCTACGCGATGTTGTTCGTCATCCCGGTCGTTAAAGTCATCGCGGCCCTGGCGACCGGCGCGAAGCTCCTCTCGGTGGGATTACCGCTCGTTCAGGTCGGCCTCGGAATGGTAATGTTCATGGCCGCGATGAGCCGTTACGGCCTTTCCCTCTCGGAGGTGCTCTTCTTCCCGCTCGGCGCCGCCGTTTGGATCGGCATGATCGGAAAGGCGATCTCGGTCTCGATAAGCAGGCAGGGGGTCAACTGGAAGGGGCGGGTAATCAAGCTCCCGTAGAGACCCATAGGGACCCATCGGGACCTATTGGGACCCGCTGGACGATGGCGGATAGATCGAGGGGCGCCGCCGGCATGCTCGGATGACCGTGAGCGGCCTCCCCCTTACCCGGACTCCCCCCGGACTCCCCGGAGAATCAGCACCTATCTCTGTGCTCCCTTCTCTCCCGGTGATTTCAGATAGTGGCCCATCATATCGGCGATCGGCCCCGTCACCCTCTCCACGCTTGCGTCCTCGACCATGATCAGATGGCACTTTTCGTCAAGCCACAGGATCTCCTTTTTCGGCGCAACGACCTTTTCGTAGGCCAGCGCCTGATACTCTTTAGAGAAGAGCCTGTCGCCCACGCGACGCGATCACCACGACGGGGCACGCGATGCTGCCGTCCGTGATCGGGGAGGTGTCGACAAAAAAGAGCGACCTCATGAAATAGAACGGGTAGGACGTCAGGCCGATGGGATCGGTCAAGACCCGCCGCTGGATTTCCGTATCCGTCGTTATCCGGTCGATATCGAGGTAGCCGCCGAGCGGCATCTGAACCCGCGGGAGCAACCGGAAGCCGATGCGCATGAGAGCTCGCACGAGCCCGTAGATCGATCCGAGCCAGAGTGGAAAAATCGTTACGGCCAGCGTTTGGGAGAGCGATGGAAATATAATGTTCTGAGCGAAGACCGCCCTGATCCGGTGATCCACGCCGGCCGCCAGCAGTGCCAACAGACCTCCCTGGGATGAGCCGAGGACGCCGACGACCCCGTTGAACCGCTTAAGGCAGAAGGTCACGGCGTCGTGCGCATTTGCCAGCATGTCGGAGATCGTGTAGAGCTTCTTTTCGCGCGGGCTCTTACCGTGGGAGACGTAATGGACGCCCACGACGTTGAACCCTCGTGAGGCGATCCCGCCCAGGAACTCGTCGTAGAGGAGCGGGTGCGTCATCGTGCCGGGAAGAAAGACGACCGAGGGGTCGGTCTTTCTTGATTCGTAGACCGAAAGGGCGATCCGGGTTCCCGCGGAGTCGATCACGGTCTCCCGGTAGTTGCCGTAGCACGAATTGTTCAGGATCTTTTGTTCGTTGGTTCTCATACGCGGCCTCCGGTTAATATCCAGATAATGACTGACGATCAGTCATATATGAGCGCAAAAAAAAGTTAGAGTCTCACCCGGATCGTCCCCCCCTTCATGCCGAGTATCCGCGGCAGGGCGCTTTCCAGCGCCGCTTTCATACGCGCCCGATGGCCGGCGTCGGCAAGGAGCGTCGGGTGGTCGAAGGAATAGGCCACGGCGGCAAGCAGCAGCTCTCCCGCCTCCCGGGGATGGGGCACGTCAAAGTCGCCGCTTTTTTTCCCCTCCTCTATCAGCCGGGCCATGAGCGGGACCATCCCCTCGATCGTCATCCGCTTCATCTTGTCGTGCAGCAGCGCGTTGCCCTCGCGGTGGAGGCTCTCGATCAGCTCCTGCTTTTCGGTAACGGTATCAAGGGCCGCCCCGATCACCTCGGTGAGTTTTTCGGGGGGCGTGAGGTCATTGCGGACGATGATCTCGGAGAATATTCGCCCCACCGCCTGTAGGTTTTTGGCAAGGATCGCGCCGAGGATGTCTTCCTTCGATTTGAAGTGGTAATAGAAGGTCCCCTGGGCGACTTTGACGGCCCGGACGATATCGCCCACGGCTGTCTGTTCGTACCCCTTCTCGAGGAAGAGGCGCTCGGCCGTTTCGATCAGCTCGGACTTTCTTACCTCGGGTTCCTTCGTGACGCGCATGTCTGTTCCATTTCGAATATGACTGACGATCAGTCATATCATATAGATGAGACGAGGCTGTGTCAAGAAAAAAGACGGGGGCCGGGTGGGTTTTCTTGGGTGACAGCGCTCGATCAACCGTCAATGCGGTCCCGGTTACTCAAAGGATGTGCGTGCTCCCGAGCCCGGCACCCGGGACTCGCTCGCCCGCACAGCGGCCAAATCGCGGGCTGACGCGGCGGCGGTAATGAAGGCGACGCCGCGAATCGGCCTTTCTACGAGGCCGAAAGCGCCTCTAAGATCTCGCGTAAATGGTTCGTGTGAAACTGAAGATGATACGTTCCCACCCCGACGATCAGGCCCCCCAGTGTCGGGTATTCCCCCAGCGGCGAGTCTTTGAGCATGGGAACGCGTGCCTTGCGCTCAAGCTGTTCCCCTGACAGCCCCTCCACAAACCGGGATACGTCGTCGTACTCTTTTTCGACCTCCGAGAGGAGTTGGGCAAAGGTCATCTGCGAGCGCTTTTCCGAGAAGAACGGATTGCCGGCCTCCAAATCTATTGTAGGAGTATCCTCCTGCAAAAAGGCCTGAAACATCGCCAGGTGGCTGGACCCTTCGGCTCCCCGCAGGTGGGAAAGGACCTCTTTGGGAGACCATCGTCCCGAGGGGGCGCGCGAGGCGGTCTTCTCATCAACCCCTTCGCATACCTTCCTCAGCTCCTCTATATTCTTCCGGATCTCTTGAGCCAACTGAATTCCCGTTAAAGGCGCCATGTGTTACCTCCTTTCTCGCCTCTTCTTTTTCGCGCGGTCGGCAGAGTATCCCCACGACTATCCCGGGCCGCACGAACCGTCTCGTCTTTCGTCGATCCTCACCCTTCATGTTCATTCGGCCTGGGCCCGGGCCCGTACGAAGGCGGCGACCGATCGATCGACGTCGGCCTCGGTGGTCGCCCAGGAGCAGACGCTGATCCTGATGGCCGGCGCGCCGCCCCAGGACGTCGGACCGCACCAGCACTCCCCGGAGTGCTGGATCTTCTCGAGCGTCGCGGTGGTCTCCTGGGGCGTTTCGCAGCAAACCAGCACCTGGTTGAAGACGACGTCATTCAGGACACGGAATCGTTCGGCCCGCAATCGGTCGGCAAACTGCTCGGCCCGCGCGCACAGCCCGTCGACCAGCTCCTCCACACCGACCCTCCCCAGGGCCTTGAGCGTCGCCCAGAGCTCCACGGCCCGGGCCCGGCGCGACATGTCCGGCGTCGTGAGCATCCCGTCCCGCCTTTTTCCGTATTGCCCGTACTGGATATATGATCCTGATGCCTGCATCGCCGCCACCAGGGCCTCCCGGTCGGCGCACAGGACGATGCCGCAGTCGTAGGGGGCGTTGAGCGTCTTGTGGGCGTCGACGGACCAGGAGTCCGCCTTCTCTATGCCGTGCGTGAGAGAGCGCTTGTTCCGGGACCCGGCGGCCCAGAGCCCGAACGCGCCGTCGACGTGCACCCACGCACCCGCGTGGGACGCCCGGTCGCATATCTCGTCGATCGGATCGAACGCCCCCGAATTGACGTTCCCCGCCTGGACGATAACCAGGGTGCGGTCGTCGAGTTCCGGAACCTCCCGCGCGATCATGCGTCCCTGGGCGTCCACTCCGACGCGCTCAACCCGATCGTTGCCCAGGCCCAGCAGCGCCAGGGCCTTGAACACGGTGGCGTGGGCCTGCTCTCCCAGGACGACGCGGATCTTCGGCGCGTCAAAAAGCCCCCGGCTATTCACGTCCCAGCCCGCCCGCTTCAGTATCTGGTTTCGCCCGGCGGCAAGCCCGGCGAGCGTAGCCGCCGACGTGCCGCCGACAAGCCCCATGGCACTGCCCGCCGGCAGCCCAAAGAGGTCGACGAGCCATTTCTCGCAGACGGCCTCAAGCTGGGCGGCTATGGGCGACATCACGAAGAGCGCGGCGTTCTGGTCCCAGGCGTCGGAAAGCCATCTGGCGGCCACCGCCGCCGGTACCGCGCCCCCGTTCACAAACCCGAAGTACCTCCCGCCGGTGGTCGCCACCGTGGCGGGGGACCCGTGCGTATGTAATAGCCGCACGATCTGTTCCGGGTCGCACGGGGAGTCCGGGAGCGGCTCGTCGAAAACGGCAAGCCCGTCGACCGCGTCGGTGGTCGGGGTGACCGCGCGGTCGCGCGCGCCCTCCATATACTCGATGGCACACGACGCGGCCCGCTCAAAGAGGGCCCTGTCGGCCGATTGGGAGAAGAGACTGTTGTTGGAGGGTAGAATTTCTGGTCATTGAATATAGCCCGTATTTACTTACAACTTTTAGAACCGATTTATCCGGGAGCTCGATCACGAAACAAGATACCAAGCAGTATGTCATCGCGAGGGGCCTCCTCTATCGGGGCCCCCACGAAGCCTGCTTCGTGGGGTGATAAGCCCCGTGGCGATCTCGGATATGGATATGCATCATAACGTAATTATCGAAAGTTTACGACGTCCGAGATTGCCACGGTCGCAGACGCTCTCGCAATGACGAAATGAGTTTCGGCGAAATACGGTGATACCGCACTTGATTAATAAGGCATAGTGTCACCGTAATTCTCTGTTCAACGTTATTACTTCTTCCTCCCCCTGCACCCAGGCGGGCCTTCCATTCTTTCGGACCCTCTTCGACCTCGCCCCTCTTTTCCATAGTGAGAAGGACGATGAGCACCAGCATCATCCTCATCGCCTCGGTGGAAAAGGGAGTGTCGGGAAATACGGCCCGCAGTATCTCCTTGAGCCGAAGGGGGCTTTCGGTCATCACCTCTCCGATCAGTGCGGGATACTCGAGCCCTCCGGCCAGCGCCTGCTGCAGCATCTCGTGGACCCGTTTCGCGCCGACCAGCGGCTCGCCGTGCCCCGGGATCAGGATATCGGGCTTGATATCTATGGCCCGCTTTATGGATTCGAGGGCCGACTCATAGCTCGATCGGGGATTGTTCAAATCCATCCCCTGGGAATTCTCGAAATCGACCAGGTCCCCCGTGACCAGGACACGGGCGTCCGGGATGAAGAACCCCATATGGCCGTCGGTGTGCCCCGGCAGCGCGATCGCCCGGATCTCTCTGCCCTCGTCGATCTTGTCGCCGTCCTCAAGTCTTCGTGTGACGGTCAAGACGGGCTGGCGTCCCCAGGCATAGCGGATGAGCAGTCGCGCCAGAGCAAGCGGGAACGGGAAGATTTCCTTCGCGAATTGGCCGAAGTCCGGGATGAAGGCGTTAAAATTTCTCCCGTAATCCTCGATGAAAGGGGCTTCTCTTCGGGCGGCGGCACTCCCCGCGCCCGAACGAGAGATAATTTTTGACGCGGCGTTGAGGTGGTCCCAGTGGGAGTGGGTGAAGAGGACCAGGCGGACGTTGCGGGGGTCAAGGCCGTCCCCCCTCATGCGGGAGACGAGATCGTCAAACGCGCCTCCGGGGACGACCCCGGTGTCGATCATCACGAGAGAGTTGCCCCTGACCACCGTAACGGTGGAGGAGCCGGCGCCGGGCCTGATCTTGTCGCCGAGCCTCCCACGATAGGTAAAGACGCCGTCCGCGATCTCCATATGCCTCAAAAACAAGTCACGTGGGACTATTTTACCGGCACGGCCTTGATGACCGGCTTTCCGTCCTTGACCTCCACCGTGAAGTCGACCCGGGAGGCCTTGAACTTCTTCTTGATCGCCTCGGCTTCCTTCTTCAGGCTCCATTCCAGCGCATTGTAGCTGATGTTGTCGGTCGGCTCGCCCAGCCTTTTCTTTGCCGCCACCAGGCTCCGGTAGACAGAGTCGAACTCGCCGGGTTGCGGGGCGGCGGCTTTCCCGGGAGCGGACCCCGGCGCGCCGGGGGCAGGGGATTTGGCCGATGCCGCTTTACCCCCGACACCCGCCTTCTCCGACTGCTCGGACGGGGGTGTCGCCCGGCGTGCCCCGGGTCCCGGTGTCGGCGGGACGGGAACGCCGCGCTCTTTGTCCTTGAGTCGCATCCTGAAGATGTCGCGCTGATAGGTCCCGTCCTCTATCTGCTTGAGGATACGGTTCCAGTGCTGGGTGAGGGTATTGAACTGGGCGATAATGGTATCACGCTTGAACTTGAGGCCGGTGTTGGTGATGTGGTAGGTGCCGACCTTGCGCACTATCCGCTGCACCTCTTCGCGTAATCTGGCCGGCTCAAGCTTCTCCACCCCCGCGAAGTATTTTTCGTAGGCGACCCGGAGTTCATTGAGCCTCGCCTCCAGCAGCTGTATATCTTCAGCCTCGCCCATATTCTCACTATAACAGACGTCAAAAAAAGTGTAAAGACTATTATAGATCAACGCAAAGGCGGGAACCCCGGCCGATCGCCCGCATGCCTCATCCTGCTTTCGGCATGGCCGGGCCGCTGCCTCTCATCTGCCGAAGTCCCGGCCGTCTTCCCTGAGTCCCGTGCGGATGCCGCAGGAGGCCGGCGCTCTTTTTCATTGAATTTATCGGCGAGGTCTGTTATATCTGGTACCGTATCGGGAGGCGCCGCATGGAACCCACCATTCTCAAGGGAATCTACCTCTTCGAAGACCTGACCGACGAAGAGCTTTCCAAGATATCCCGGATACTGGTCACCGAAAAACAGCCCGAGGGAACCTTTCTCTTTCACGAGGGGGACAAGGGCGACAAGTTCTACGTGATCATCTCCGGCGCAGTGCGGATTTCACAGGTGATCAGCGGCGCCGGAGAAGAGGCGCTCACTATCCTCACGAAAGGCGACTATTTTGGTGAGATGGCCCTCATCGACGAGTCGCCGCGTTCGGCCGACGTCATCGTGCACGAGAACTCCGAATTTCTGGTTATCTCAAAAAAGGACTTCGACGAGCTCCTCTTTTTTGACAAGGAGATCGCCTACAAGATGCTCTGGGCCTTCGTGCGCACCCTTTCCCGCCGCCTTCGGGAGACAAACGACAAGATCAAGGCCTTTCTACACATGGCCGGTAGTTTCTAATCTCCGCCTATGCTCTCTTTGGTCAAAAGTGCGGCCGTTTTGGGTATCGACGCCTACGTCGTCGACGTGGAGGTCGATCTCGCGCTGGGGCTGCCGATGCTCAACACGGTGGGCCTGCCGGACGCCGCGGTAAAGGAGAGCAAGGAGCGGGTCCGGGCCGCCGTCAAGAACTCCGGCTTCGATTTTCCGTCCCGCCGAATTACCGTAAACCTCGCCCCCGCCGACATCAAGAAGGAGGGCTCGGCTTTCGACCTGCCGATGGCCGTCGCGATCCTGGCCGCCTCAAACCTCATCCCGAGAAAAACGCTCGAGAGCTACATGCTGGTGGGGGAGCTCTCGCTGGACGGGAGACTCAAGCCTGTCCGCGGCGTGCTCCCGATGGCGGTGGCGGCGCGCGACAAGGGGTTTGCCGCCGTCCTCGTGCCGGACGCCAACGCCGGAGAGGCCGCCGTCGTGGACGGCATCGACATCATACCGCTGTCATCTCTTTCGCAGGCGGTCTCCTTCCTGCGGGGTGAGGCCGATATCCCCCCGCGACAGGTAGACCGCCAGGCGATCTTTACGGCCCATAAGCAGTACGACCTCGATTTCGTTGACGTGCGGGGGCAGAGCCACGCAAAACGCGCCCTCGAGGTCGCCTCGGCCGGCGGCCACAACCTTATCATGATGGGCCCCCCGGGCTCGGGAAAGACGATGCTCGCCCAGCGGATCGTGACGATCCTGCCGGAGATGAGCTTTGAGGAGGCCATCGAGACCACGAAGATCCATTCGGTGGCCGGAAAGATGGACGGGAAGGCGCTCGTGGCCGTCAGGCCCTTTCGCGCCCCGCACCACACGATCTCGGATGCCGGGCTTATCGGCGGGGGGACGATCCCCAACCCGGGGGAGGTGAGCCTTGCGCATAACGGCGTCCTGTTCATGGACGAGATGCCCGAGTTCAAGAAGAACGCCCTCGAGGTCCTGCGCCAGCCACTGGAGGACGGCAGGGTCACCATATCACGGGCGCTGATGAGCATTACCTACCCCTCGCGGTTCATGCTGGTGGCCGCCATGAATCCGTGTCCCTGCGGCTACCTGGGTGACCAGAACAAGCCGTGCACCTGCGGGCCGCTGGAAATCCGGCGATACCGCTCGCGTATATCCGGCCCCCTGATGGACCGGATCGACATCCATATCGAGGTCCCCGCCCTCAAGTACAAGGAGCTGACCGAGCGGCCTTCCGAGAGTTCGGAGGCGGTCCGGGAGCGCGTCAACCGGGCCCGGCTCGTCCAGTTTGAGCGCTTCGCCGGCCGCTCCTACTACTTCAATGCCCGGATGCCCAACCGGGACCTCGAGCGCTTCGCCGTTCTGTCTGAGGATTGCGGGAGGTTTCTCGAGAGGGTGATGCAGACGCTCAAGCTCTCGGCCCGCGCCTATTCCCGGATCATCAAGGTCTCCCGCACGATCGCGGACCTCGCCGGAGAGCCCTCTATCACGACAAAGCACCTTGCCGAGGCGGTTCAATACCGCAGCCTCGACAGGGAAGCGCGGTAAGAACAAGAAGAACGAGCGCCGGGAGACGGCTCCGGGCGACCCGGCTGCGTCCGGGCATCAGTGAGCCTGCGGCCGCATAGGCTTCGGCTTTTTGACCGGAAGCCGGCCGGATCGCCGAGGCCGGCCGATACACGTATTGCCGCTGTATCATACTACTTTTCCTCGATTCGGATGCGTTTGGGCCGAACAACGTCTTGACGGGTGCCGGATGTGTGGTAGACTGGTACTACATCCGCGATAACACCAACTCCGAGACTCTGTTCCGGTTCGAAATCAAATCCGCAGAGGAGGGTATCCATGAAAGGAAACGAGAAGATCATCGAGCAGTTGAACGCTCGCCTGGCCGAGGAGCTCACCGCCATCAACCAGTACATGGTCCATGCCGAAATGTGCGACAACTGGAGATACAAGAAGCTGGACGAGGCGATCGAGAAGCGCGCCGTCAACGAGATGAAGCATGCCGAAAAGCTGATTGCCCGTATTCTCTTCCTGGAAGGAGTTCCGGTCGTCAGCAACCTGAACAAGGTATTTATCGGGGCCGACGTCCCCAAGATGCACGCGAGCGACCACACCGCCGAGGATACGGCGATAAAGAACTACAACGAGAGCATACGGCTGGCCGTCGAAGTGGGAGACAACGGCACCCGGGACCTCCTTCAGTCGATCCTGCTCGATGAGGAGGAGCATATCGACTGGATCGAGGGGCAGCTTGATCAGATCAAGCAGATGGGGATACAGAACTACCTGGTTGAACAGATCGGCTGAGCACGGTTCCCGCCCCATTGTCGACCGGGCAAGATCGGCCGCGTTAGTCTCTGCGTCGCGGACTCAATGAGCCGATGGAAGCCCGGACGGACACGGATCGACGCCATCGGCGCCGTTTAGGGGGCAGGCGTCCGGAGCGCATCGAAATGGTGATGCGGACGACCGGCTCGGGTTGGGAGCCGGGCGCGCATCACCGGGCTCTCGACTTCGATCCCGATCCGGCGCCGCATGCGGATAACACAACAGAAACCTGTCGGGGGCCCTGCGGCAACCACGCAGCATCCGACAGGCAGGATATAATCAACACCCAAGGAGAAGAGAGATGGCAGTTGACGAAAAGAATCGGCTGGAGGTGACGCTCTACGACCCCGATACGGGGACCAGGGCGTTTATCGTGGTGCATCGGCTTATCGGAGGGGTATGCGGGGGCGGCGTGAGGATGACCCCGAACGTCACCATGGACGAAGTGGCCCAGCTGGCCCGGACGATGACCTATAAATTCGCGGCTATGGGCGTCCAGGTAGGCGGCGCCAAGTCGGGCATCGTGTTCGATCCCCGCTCACCGAAGAAGAAAGAGGCCGACGCGGCCTTCGGCACAATGGCGATGCCGCTCCTTTCCACGATCTACACCATCGGTGAGGATATGGGCACCAATGCCGACGACGTGACGATCATCAACAAAGCCGCGGGCGTCAACCCCATCGAGATGGCCAAGAAAAAGGCCAAGGAGCGCGGCATCCAGCTGAACCTCCCCGAGAACGTGGAATTCTCCAAGCTCGGGGGCGAGAGCTTCGAGGAGATCATCACCGGCTACGGCATCGCCGAGGCGGCCGATGAAGCGGCGCAGCTCCTCTCCCTGCAGCTCTCGGGGGCCACGGTCGCCGTTCAGGGTTTCGGGACCGTCGGCAGCATCACCGCCAGGAACCTTGCCAGGCGAGGCGCTAAGGTTATCGCGGTCGCCGACATCGAGGGAACAATCATCAATAAGGACGGGCTGGACGTCGAAAAACTGATCGCCGCCAAGGACCAGCACGGAACCATCGACCGTGGCAAGCTCGATTTCCCCTTCAAGAAAGACGACCGGGAGGGGTGGCTCAAGGTCGATGCCCAGATCATCGTGCCCGCGGCGGTGGCCGGCTCCATCAACGAGAAGAACGTTAGTACGGTAACCGCGAAGCTGATCCTCGAAGGCGCCAATATCCCGATCACGCCCAAGGCCCAGGAGATCCTGACCAAGAAGGGGACGCCCATCATTCCTGACTTTATCGCCAACGCCGGGGCCGCGGCGGGCTTCGGCCTGGTGCTGACGGGCCAGTGCCCGGTGGAGAAGGTCTTCGAGGAGTTCTCCAAGCGGATCAGGAACGGGGTGCGCTACACGGTCGAAGAGAGCAAGAAGAGCAAGATTACCCCGAGGCAGGCGGCCATTAAGCTTGCCAACAAGAACCTCGAGGCGTGGGGGGTTAAGTAGCTCCCCGCCTTGAAGCGACACGAGCCGGATTTGAAAGGAGCCGTTCCATGCAGACCGAAATCCTCTACCGTCCCTCCTATTCCCTGGCAAAGGTGACGCTTTCCCCCAGCGAGAAGATCAGGACCGAGGCCGGCGCGATGGTCTCGATGTCCGCCGACCTTTCCGTGGAGACCCAGGCCCGCGGGGGGCTGTTGTCCTCGCTGGCCCGTACGGTACTGGGCGGCGAGAGCTTCTTTCTCAACACCTACACCGCTTCGGCCCAGGGCGGCGAGATCACGCTGGCGCCGGTGCTCCCGGGAGACATCATGGTGGTCCCTATGAGCGGCGGCACGATGCTGGTCCAGTCGGGCTCGTTTTTGGCGGGCGCGGACACCATTACCATGGATACGAAATGGGGCGGGGCAAAGACCTTCTTTTCCGGCGAGGGCCTCTTCATGCTCAGGATATCCGGCACAGGCCAGCTGATCCTCTCGAGCTATGGGGCTATCCATGAGCTGAAGCTCGAAAGGGGGCAGAAGTATATCGTCGATACGACGCACCTGGTGGCCTTCGACGAGGGCATAAGCTACCAGGTCAAGACCATCGGGGGGATCAAGAGCACCCTCTTCTCCGGCGAGGGGCTCGTGGTGGAGCTGACGGGCCCGGGCACCGTGCTGCTTCAGACCCGCAGCGAGAGGGCGTTCCTCTCCTGGCTCATCCCCAAGCTCCCCAAGCCGTCAAGTTCGTAGGAGGGTGCGCCTACGGGCGCACTCCCGTACCTTCGGTAAATAAGCAATCCCCCGGCAGGAGGTTTCCTGCCGGGGGATTATTTGTCTCTCGGAACGTCTTCCGTTACGATTCAGGTTGATCGATGCTCGCGTCGGGGATTGGGGACGCCCCGTTTTCCCGGATGCGATTTTCCGGCCAAGATACGCAGGCAATCTTCCGTCGATACTGATCAAACCGAGGAAGATCATCCCCATCCCCGCCAGCTCTTCCCACCGGATCGTCTCCTTGAGGATGGTAACGCCCAGGAGGACCGCCCCGATCGGGACGAGAAAGGTGACGAGCAGCACGTTCGTCGCGCCGGCAGCCGCCAGCACTCGGAAAAAAAGGACATACGCCAGGGCCGTGCCCACCAGGGCCAGCGCCGCTACCGCCCCGACGGCCTCAAGCGAGGGGCGCGCCAGCCAGGGTGAATCGACGATCAGCGCCAGCGGGAGCATGAGGACGCTCGAACAGATGAGCATACCCGTTGCGGTGGAAAGCGGCGATTCTTCCTTGAACCGCTTGGCGAAGATCCCCGCCAGGGCGTACATCAGCGCGGCACCAAGAACGGCGACCTCGCCGAAGCCGCGCCAGGAAATTCCGTTTATGAGCTCCGGCTTCAGCATCAGATAGACGCCCAGAAATCCTATAATCATTCCGATGAGCTTATTTGTCGTAAGCTTCTCATCCTTCGTAAAGAAGTGCGCCAGAACACCGGCAAAGATGGGGGTCGTTGCGTTAAAGATGGCGGCGCTGCCGCTCTCGATCCGCGTCTGTCCCCATACGATCAGGGAAAACGGGATGGCGTTATTGAGCGCGCCCAATATCAGATAGCGCACCCACGTGCCTGGGTTTGAGGACAGCCGCAGGCCGCTCAGGTACCCCACACAGAGCAGTGCCATCGCGGCCACCGTTACCCGAAGAAAGACGACGGTAAAGGGGTGAAAACCCCGCAGGGCTATTTCGATAAGGAAAAAGGAGCATCCCCAGACGACGGATAGCAGGCCCAGTATCGCCCACTCGATCGGTCTCATTGTACCCATGTTGCCCATCCTGCTTTTCCGACCAGTATACTATAAAAGGGGGAACAGTTCCCCCTTTTTCGTGTGAATCGGTTCGCGTTTTAAGGCAATCAGAACAACAGCCCCGCCTCCTCGGCCTCGTGTTTGAGCTGGTCCCTGTAGTCCGGGTGGGCGATTGTGAGCATCTCCTTGATCCGGGACTGGATGCTTTTCAGCTTCATGTCCGCGATTCCCCACTCGGTCACGATGTACTGCACGTCCGACCGGGGGGTCGTGACGACGGTCCCCGGAAGAAATTGCGAGACGATCCGGGAAATCCTTCCGTTTTTCGTCATCGACGTCGAGGGGAGCGTCATGAACGACATGCCGCCCCTGGATTTCGCGGCCCCGCGAACGAAGTCCACCTGGCCGCCCGTGCCGCTGTACATCGAATGCCCGAGGGATTCCGAGGCGCACTGTCCCGTGAGGTCCACGGTCAGGGTGTTGTTGATGGAGACCATGTTGTCGTTTTTCGCGATATTGTCGACGCTGTTGGTGTAGTGAATCGGCGCGAACTCGCAGATGGGGTTATTGTCCATGAAATCGTAGAGCTTCTTGGTGCCGACGGAAAAGCCGCAGACGATCTTGCCGGGGTGGAATGTCTTTCTCCTGCCGGTGAGGACTCCCTGCTCGAAAAGCTCCATCATCGAGTCGGTCAGCATTTCCGTATGGGCGCCGAGATCCTTTTTGTCTTTCAGGTGCAGCCCGACCACGTTGGAGGTGCCGCCGATCCCGAATTGTATGGTGGCGCCATCCGGTACGCGCTCGGCTACGAGGGCGCCGATCTTCTTGTCCTCTTCCGAAACCGGAATCTCCGGGAGGACCGGAAGCGGGTGGTCCTTCTCGACGATCCAGTCCACTTCGCTGACGTGAAGCGTCGTGAGCTGGCCGTGCAAAAACGGGGTCTCCTTGTTGACCTGGACGATGACCCGATCGGCATGTTTTGCCGCAAGCCAGCCGTTATAGACCCCGATGGGCCCCAGGCTCATGAACCCCTTGTCGTTGGGCGCGCTCACCTCCCCGAAATAGACGCTTATTCCTTCGCGATAGACGAGCTGGTCCGTCTGAGACAGGTGGTATGATATGGGGTCGACGTTTCCCTTCTGCTTAAAGACCATCCGCTCCAGAGGGCCCATAAAGAGCGTCTTGAAGTTTATATGGCCCCGGTACTCCGGCTTGAAGAGATCAAAGAGGTGCATGGTAATTCCGGTAATCAGGGTAACGTTTTCGAGCTCCCGGTAGCGCCCGCATAGCGCCGCGACGATATCGGGGGGCGCGCTCGGCCCGCCGCCCATGGCGATCACATCCCCCGACCTGATGTGTTTTACCGCCTGATCGGCCGACACCAGTTTCCGTTTGTAGTCTTCCTTCCAGTCCATCGTATGTAACTCCTTTCAGTAGTAGTGCGGTACAGGCGACTATATCAGGCAATCCTTCGGCTTTCAAGTAAATAATGAATGGTCATTCATTATATTGAGTGGACATTCAGTCACTAGTGGAGTTCTGATGGGACGGCGACCTGCTCCGAGAGCTCGCGGCTGCCGCGCCGCGGGCATTACCTCGGTCGACGAATATGATTCTTGTGGGAGAAAGCCCAAGCGTCGCCCTTACCCATAGCGGAACAGGACTCGGCAGACTCTCCTGGCTCTTTTTTCCGGGGGATTTAAGATGCGAGGTTTACCGGATGGGGTGCGGGGAAATCATCGGCATACGATTGTTACGGTAAGCTGTCTCAAAACTCGACGCGTTTGCCCGCCCTGAGGGAGCATCCGCCCTGAAGAAACGGCCGGTCGTGGGCCGGGATGACGAAGGCCGTCACCGATCGGATGCTGTCCACGCTCTTCTTATACGCGGCCAGGTCCAAATGCGGCTCATCCAGGAGCGACCCGTCGCCTCCCGCCCCCCTCCGGCTCATCGCGTCGCCGGCCACCAGCACGGCCTCCCGATTCCCCTGTATGAGGTAGGATGTGTGGTACGGGGTGTGGCCGGGCGTGGAAAGGGCCGTTACGCAGGCCGGCAGCTCCGGCCGGTCCTCGATCCAGACGTATCCCTCCATGACATCGTCCCACCAGTATCGCGGGACATACCGGGAGTGATCCAGCAGCATATCGGACCGTTCCCGGAGGATCAGGTCCGACAGGTAGGGGAAACAATCCTTTATATAGTGGAATGGATCGGGAGCGTCGACAAAACCCTTGAGCCAGTGCCGAGAAAAATCGTATTCCCGTCTGCTGGCGACCTTTACCGCGTCTCCGAAGAGCCCGGAGCCTCCGGCGTGGTCCCCATGGAAGTGCGTGAGGAAGACGTGCGTCACGTCGCGGGGGGTAACCTGCAGTCGGGAAAGCCCCGCCACCAGGTCTTGGCTTCCCCAGTAGCCGGTGTCAAAGAGCATGAGGGAGTCGCCCTCCTCCACCAGGGTGCAGATAATCGGAAGGCGGGTATCTGTCCCGCCTACGATGATATCCATCGACGTCAGAATGATGTGTCCAATAGCCATACTGATATGATATACTATCGGTTGGCAAATGTAAAGGGCATTGCGCCGGATTCCCCTGCGGACTTGAGGAAAGGAACACCGTGAGTAAACTCCCGTTAGAAGAACAGCCGGCGATCCAGGGCACGGATCTGGCGGTGCGCCGTTACCGGGATGGGGACGCAAACCGGGTCCTCTCGCTGATGCGGGAGGTCTTTATAGACGAGATGAAGTGGGATCGCGCCTTCCTGGTGGACGCCGCCTACACGCTCAAAGAAATCCTCACCGACCACATGAATCGCCGGGACCTTTTCCTGGTCTGCCTTTCCCGCACCAGGGTTGTCGGTGTCATGATTCTCATCGACGTCGGCGGCGGCACCGCTTTCATTCGATGGCTCGTCGTCCACCGGGACGCCCGGGGGATCGGGCTGGGGCGGCTGCTTCTCGAGCGCGCGCTCGCCTTCGCGAAGGATGCGGGGTTTACCCGGGTGCGCCTCGTGACCGTTCGGGATCTCTCCCGGGCGTTCGACTTTTATCTGAAGGCCGGTTTTTCCGAGGTCGGCCGGCGCCCCGACGTCGTCTGGCGCATGCATCACAACCTCTGTTTCATGGAGATGGACGTCGCCCCGTGAAGACGGGGTCTTACCGGGGGCCGGGCCGGCAAGAGGCCCGAAAGCACTCCGCCGGCCGGAGCTGACGCCGGTACCGGAAACCTCTCTCGTCACCGAACCTTTCGCGTATCGGATTGCCGCCGAACCCTTCCTTATCCCCGTTTTGCAGGGGCGGCACCGTCCCGCTTTTTTCCTAAAACATTCACAGAATTATTGACAACTGAAACGAAATTCTGTAGGGTATCCGGTAGGTGACTAATACTAACCTTTTATAGATATCAGTCGGATATCCAAAGGAGGAACAGATGAGTAACTATGTGATAGACGAACGGGACCAGAAGTTCGTCCTCTATGAACAGCTGGGGCTTGATAAGCTGACCGAGCTTTCCCGATATACCGAACACTCCAAGGAACTGTACGACATGGTCCTCGAAGAGGCGCGTAAGCTCACCGTAGACGTGCTCGAGCCCGCGGTTCCCGAGGCCGACAAGGAAGGGTGCCGGTTGGAGAACGGCAATGTCATACGTTCCCAAGGTCTTCCACAACGCGTTCAAGCTCTACGCAGAGGGCGGATGGGTCAGCCTCTCACACCCCCCCGAAGTGGGCGGCCAGGGGCTGCCGTTGCTTCTCAACTCCGCGGCAAAGGAATACTTTAACTGCAACTTCCCCTTCCTCTCATATACCGGCCTGACCGAGGGCGCCGCCCACCTGATCGCAAATTTCGGGACGGACCGTCAGAAAAAGCTCTACATGGAAAAGATGTTCGCCGGACAGTGGGCGGGCACCATGGTCCTCACCGAGCCGGGCGCGGGCTCCGACGTCGGGTCGCTCAAGACGTCGGCCAAGAAGAACTCCGACGGCACCTACTCCGTCACGGGGACGAAGATCTTCATCACCGGCGGTGACCACGACCTGACCGAGAATATCGTCCACGCCGTGCTCGCCCGGATCGAGGGCGCCCCCGCCGGCACCAAGGGCATCTCGATATTCATCGTTCCCAAGTTTCGGGTCAAGGAAGACGGGACCCTCGGGGAGCGCAACGACTACAACATCGGCGGCATCGAGCACAAGATGGGGATTAACGGGTCGGCCACCTGCCTCATGAATTTCGGAGATAACGGCAAATGCTACGCCGAGCTCCTCGGAGAAGAGAATCAGGGCATGATGATCATGTTCGTCCTCATGAACGAGGCGCGTATCGGCGTGGGAATGCAGGGGCTGGCCGCCGCCTCCCGCGCCTACCTCTATTCGGTCAAGTACGCCAAGGAGCGCCTCCAGGGCTCGGACCTGGCCAACTTCAGGAACCCCGAGGCGCCGCGGGTGCCCATCATAAACCACCCGGACGTGCGCCGCATGCTGCTCTGGATGAAGTCGCACACCGAGAGCCTCCGCGCCATGCTCTACTACACCGCCCGGTGCGAGGATTACGCGGTCTCCGGAAAAACCGAGGAAGAGCGGGAGAAGTGGCACGGCATCCTCGAGATCATGACCCCGATAATCAAGTCGTGGGGATCGGACGTCGGCTTCTGGGTGGCCGACCAGGCCATCCAGGTACACGGCGGGTACGGCTACACCCGGGAATACCCGGTGGAGCAGATACTGCGCGACGTCAAGATCGCCGCGATCTACGAGGGCACCAACGGGATCCAGTCGCTGGACCTGGTGGGCAGGAAGCTCGGCCAGAAGGGCGGCAAGAACTTCATGGCACTCATGGGCGACATGTACGGCTTCATCACCGCACAGTCGGGCAACGCCAAGATCAAGGACCTCCTGGACCCCTTCAAGGCGTCGGTGGACCTCCTGGCCGAGATGGCCTCCTTCTTCGTCCAGTGCGGAAAAGAAGGCAACTTCCTGGTCCCCGTGGGCAACGCCTATCCGTTCCTTAACCTGATGGCCCACGTCGTATCGGCCTACATGCTGGTCTGGCAGGCGTCCATCGCCAAGGACAAGCTCGACGCGCTTGCAAAGACCGCCGGCGCCGACCCGTCCGACTGGGGCAAATGGGCAGCATTCACCAAAGACAACGCCGACGCCGCCTACTACGTGGGTAAGCTCGCCGCCGCCAAGTACTTTATCTTCAACGTCCTGCCGCGCGTCGACAGCTACGCGACCGCCATCAAGAGCAAGGACCTGTCGATCATGGAGATCCCGATCGAATCCTTCGCGTTCTAACGGAACCAACGGCACAATCACCGGGGGGGCAAATTGCCCCCCCTTTTTTTCGCCGATTTTTTATTCGAGGGTGTTCGCCGCCTGCCGGATAGAAGGGAGCGGTACCGAAGGCGCCGGCCCCCTTTCTGTTTGCATAGCCGCGTCTTTTCCTCCCCGCTCGAAAAGCCTCGCAACACCTGACCTGATTTGAGACACCAGTGCAACGAAACGTTACATTCCTGCAACTAATCCTCCGCGCTTCGTTCATGACCGGCCTGAAGCTCGGTGAACATATTGATATCATAGAAAATATTAACTATATAAATATGCCTAATATGGCACGGTCATTGCTTAAAAATATCTCACTATACTACGTTCTAAACCTGGCAATCCAGAGGAGTATATACGATGAGCGTCAAACGAGGTCTTATCATCACGCTGGTCGCCTGCACGCTGGCGGCCGTCTTCCCCGTTTCGGGATACGCCGCAGACAACGGCGAAGACTGGACGATCTATTTTCGACCGGGGGTCCGCTTCGGCACGGATGACAGGACCCTCTTTATCATGGACTTCCTCGTCCCGCTCTACCGGGACGATAAGAACATCCTCTTCTTCAACCCCAAGCTCACCCCGGATGACCTGGACGGGTTAGAGGCCAACCTCGGCATCGGCTATCGGCGGCTTCTGTTTGCCGATAAAGTGATCGTGGGCGGCAACGTCTTTTACGACACGCGCCGAACGGGGTGGGGCACCTACTGGGACCAGATCGGCGTGGGCGCCGAGGCGATGGCCGAGTTTAATAAATATCTCGCCCTGACCGCGCGTTTCAACTATTACATCCCCCTGACCGACCCAAGGGTCGTCGGCTATGCCGGCGGCGGCGGAGGCGGCACCGGCTATTTCTTCCGCACCGGCGGCATCTGGACGGGCGGCGGTGGCGCCGGCGGTGAAACCGTCGAGGAGGCCCCGGAGGGGTTTGACGGCGAGGTGGGCTTCCGCGTCCCGGTCGTATCGGACTACGTGGAGACCTGGGTTTACGTCGGGGGCTACCACTACCGCGGCAGTCACATCGGGACGATCGACGGCGTCTCGGCGCGCCTCGAGTTAATCCCGACCGATTTTGTCCGCCTCAGCTACGAGTACCGGAAGGACCGTACCACCCAGGGGGACCACTTCGGCGAGGTGGCGTTCGAGGTGCCGTTTTCCGTCGAGAGCCTCTTCGCCGGCAAGAACCCGTTTGAGGGGCTGGGCAAGCGCCTGACGGGAAGCCGCGACATGAAGGAGCGTATGGTCGAGCCGGTCCGGCGCGACGTGGATATCCGCGTCGTGCGGGTGGGCACCGGCAGCGCCGGGACGGATACGATGGTCGAGGGCGTGGTCTTCGTCAGCGAGGACGCCGAGAACATCCCCGGCACGCCGGACGGCACCTTCGAGCACCCGTTTGCCAGCATCGATGCCGCCATGACCGCCATCAATTCCGGGGGCGCCTACGCGGGAATCACCGCGATCCACATCATCAACGACAGCGACACGCATACGGCCGGCGGCGGGACCGCGAGCCTGGCCAGCCTCATGATCTGGGGCTCCGGCCAGCCCCACCCGACCTTCGGCATCATCACCAACCAGATGTCCGGCTACCCCACGGTGGCAGACGAGCTGATCCTTTCCGGCGGCGCCATCGACGTCTTCGGGACTACCTACGCCGGCTCAAACGGGATAACGGTGAACGGGGCCAACGCGAACATCCATCACAATTATTTCACCGGCAACTACTGGAGCATCGGGGTCTATTCCGGGTCGGCGGCCATCACCGATAACTTCATCGGCGGCGGCGCCGACGGCCTTACTCCGACCCGGTCCGGCATCTACGCGGGAGGCGGCTCCATCAGCTCCATCTCTCGAAACACGATCACTGCCAGCAGCAACGGCGGGGGCTACGGCATCTACTTCAACACGGTGCCGACCGTCACGGGGACGGTGATATCGGACAACATCATCTCCGTTGACGACACCATGGGGACGCTGGCCGCGGGCATCCTCTTTTCCAACTGCGGGCCGATTACCGGCACCACAATCACGTCAAATACGGTCACGGTGGCGGTTGACAACACGGGCTACGCGTACGGGATCGGGGCGATCTTCGGCACGGGCGACTACGGCTTTGAGATCGGGAGCAACAGCATCACCGTTAACGGCGCGGCCGTCGGCGCGTGGGGCATCGACCTCGATACGCCCGGGGGGTCCATCACGGCCGATATCCACGATAACCCGCTCGTCACGGTCTCGGGCGCGGGAGACTCCTACGGGATCGGCCTGAGCGCCGGGAGGAGCATCTACGCGAGCATTACCGGCAATGACCTCTCCGGGGGGATATCGGGCGCGGGAACCACGGACGGCGTATACGGGATACAGCTGATCACCGACGGCCATCCCATCTCGGAAACGTATGACATCACCGGTCTCGGAGGCGGCGACCTGTTGATCTCCAACAACAACCTCGGCGGGGCGGGCGTCCGCGCGACGGGCGCATATGGGTACGCCTGCGGGATCGACATCTACTCACGTGCCGGGAACCTCTACGCGTTGATCTCAAACGGCGGGGGTATCACCGGCAACACCATCATAGCCGACGGGTCCGACCTCTCCGGGACCGAGGTTGCGTGGGCGGACGGCATCGTCGCCGAGACCAGGGAGGACCTGGCCGCCACGATAACCGGCGGCAGCATAATCTCCACGGGCCTAGCTTCCCTGGGTATCGGTCTGGTCTCGGACCTCGCAGACGTAGACGCCGAGATATCCGTGCCGACAATCAGCGCTACCGGCACCAACAATGAGGCGGACGGGATCTACCTGGAAGCGGGCAACGGGGATATCGACCTGGCCGTCACCGATACCGCCATCACCGTGAACGCCCCGAACTCGATAGCATACGGGATCGCCGGGGGCGCCGGCTACGACCTCACCGCGTCCGTTTCGGGCGGCAGCATCAGCGCGTCGGGCCGCGGCGCGGATGGTATCGAGCTCTTTAATTACAGCGGCATCCTGGACGTCGACATCTCGGTGCCGACGATCAGTGCGACCGGCACCTATACTGCCGGGACGGGCTTCTACGCCACCGGAATAATCCTTCAGTCCCTCAACGATGCGATCGACATGACCGTCACCGATACGAACATCACGGCCATCGGGACGACGAACACCCGGTCACGGGGCATCAATGCGAACGGATACCTTGGCATCACCGCGCTGATCTCGGGCGGCAGCATCACCTCGACGGGGCGCCGGGCGGAGGGTATCTATCTCGGGACGACCGGAACGGGAAGCGTCATAAACGCCGACATCTCGAACCTGACGCTCAACGTGACCGGCACCAATACCAGCGGATCAGGCGCTGACACGTACGCAACGGGGATATACCTTTCTGCGGCCAACGGAATTATCGACGCGACCCTTACGGGCAACGACGTCACGGTCGCCAACACGTCGAGCTTCTGGGCCAGGGGCATCTATGGAACCGCGTACGGCAATATTACCGCGCACATTTCCGGCGGCAGGATTAGCACGTCAGGCGGCAGCGCTTTCGGGATCAGGTTCGATACCTCTACCACCTCTTCGGGCAACATAGACGCCGACATCTCGGTACCCACGATCATCGCGACCGGAGGAGGCAACGGCATGGAAAGCCACGGGATCTGGTTGCGAACCTATAACTCCGGCAACATCGACGCCGATATCTACGGGATTACCGGCATGACCGTCAGCGCCACCTACGGGCTGGCGCGGGGCATCTCCATAGAGTCCGGAGGCGCACTCACCGGGGCCGTCTATGGCAACACCATGAGCGTCTCTGGCATGCGAACCGCCTCCTCTCCTTACTTCTATCCGACCGGCGTGTATCTCCGGGCCTATACCGACGTGGGAACCCAGGCCTCGCCGTTTCTGATGTACAACAACAGCCTGACGGTCACCAATGTAAACACGTCGCCAGCCAGAGAAGCCTTCGGGTTTGCCATCAACTACGACACGTGGCGCGGGCAGAGCTACGGCGACAACGTGTATGCCCTGATATACAACAATACGATTGCCGTGACGGGGGGCACCGGCAGCTTCGGCTACGGGGCGGTCGGCGGGCTTATCGCCGCCCGTAACTTGATCGGGTATAACGGGGCCGCCGGTGCGCCGACCATCATCAGCGGCAACACCGTGACGCTCAATTCCAACGTGGCGGCCCTCGGGTTCATGCTCTACAGGAGAAATGCCGCGACGCCCGGCAACGGCAGCTACGTGGACTTTAACAACGGCGCGTACGGCGGCGCCAACACCGTTACCGGGACACCCAGCCTGTACAACACCAGCCCCTTCTCTATGGGCCATCCGGGTTATTATTCCAACTTCTACTGGGGGACGACCGGCACCCTCGGAAACGCCCGGGACTACATCTTCTTCTAAGGCGCAGTAGACTGGAGAGGGGCTACCCTCCCCATCTCAAGCTAAAAAATCCCCTTCTCTTTCGAGAGGGGGATTTTTTTATTGGGCGGGTTTAAGTTCGTCGGGCAAGCGCCCGTCTATTTCGTCATGATCTCCTGGGCCAGCCTGAGATAGGCCTTGGAGCCGACGTTGTTGATGTCAAAGAGGATGATCGGCTTTTTCATGAGCGGGGCCTCGGCCAGGCGGATCGTCCGCGGGATGGACGTGACAAAGACCTTGTCTCCCATCGCCCGCTTGAGGTTGTCGCTGATCTTCTTGCCGAGGTTGGTGCGGTAGTCCACCATGGTCAGGAGGAACCCCTCGATGTAAAGCGACGGGTTGTAGCGCTTGGCCACTTCCCGGGCCGCGCGAAGGAGCTTGCCGAGGCTGTCCATCGAGAAGAACTCCCCCTGGACCGGCACCAGGATCGAGTTTGCCGCGATCATGCTCGAGATCGTCAGGGAGTTGAGGGCCGGCGGGCAGTCGAGCATGATGATAGTCGTAGAATTTGTCGATCTCGGCAAGCTTGTCCTTGAGCTTGAACCGCTCTTTGCGCAGCGCCTGCGCGAGCTGATCCTCTTCTTCCGGGTTGGCGGTGTTGTTGACGATCACGTCCAGATACTTTATGTCGGTGTTGAGGATCGCCTCCGACGTCGGGATATCGTGGTAGATCATGTTGTAGACCCCGTAGGCGACGTTCTTCCCGTCCTTGCCGAAGGAGACCGATACCCCGCACTGCGGGTCTATCCCGACGACCAGCGCCCGGGCCTCGAGCGCCGCGATGCTCGCGGCAAGGTTCACCGCGGTGGTGGTCTTGCCCACGCCGCCCTTTTGACTGACCACGGCGATCACTTTTGCCATAGGTTGTCTCCCGCTCGCCGATTGCCGATTACTGAATCACCTCCCGCACGAGCCGGCAGGGGGTGCGTATGGGCCCTTTGGCCCGCGCCCTCCGTTATGCCAGGGTTTCCACGAGATCCGAGATAGATCCGGCCATCTGGTCCAGCCGGCTCGTGTTCTTTCTCAACCGGTCGATATCCTCCTTGGAAAAGCTCCCCTGCTCGGCGACCCTCCTCAGGAGGTTATGCATATCCTTGTACAGGTCGTGGAGCTCCCCCAGGTAGTTGGGCCATGGAGAGGATATTGTATTCGAGGGAAATGGCGCTGTCCCGGCTGTTCACGCCGCATCCCGGCTCTTTGTCCGTCGTTGTCTCCTGAGCTTGTCGGAGCCTTCTCTTAGGTTTTCGCAGCCAGTCCGACAGCTGCTGATCGAATCGTTCAGGAAGATGAGGGTCTCCCGCGTGAGCCGATCGTCACCGGAGATGACGTCATTGACCGTCGTCTCGATGCGCTCGGCCATCGACTGGATATGCTCATATCCCATGTAACGGGCGGCCTTTACCAGCCCCAGGGTGATCTCCTCCAGGTGTACGCAGGATTTCCGAGGGAAAGCCCGGGGAGGAGAGATTCTGCACGATCGTGGATGCGCCCTCGATGTAACCCATGAGCTGTTCGATGAAAGAGGTCCAGGAGCTCCGGGTCTTCGCCCGGCTCGATCTCGTCGGTTACGTCGAATCGGCGTCTCGTACGGGCGAGGGCCTTTCCGACGAACGACAGCGCGCCCTTTGGCGGGGCCTCTTCGTCCCTGGCGAGGGTTTCGAGCCTGACGAGCCTGTTGGGATTGAAGTGGTCGGCGATCTTCTTGGCCACCGCCAGCGTCATCCCCTGCACCCCGAAGAGCTTTGCGACCGACGCGCCCTTGAGGTCATCCATCGTCGTAAAGCCGGAAAAATAGAGGGTGAGCGCCCGGTCCTCGTTAACGCCCGGGATCGCCGTGAAGGCGTCGATTACCGCCTGATCGACGGACACATCCATGTAGGAGGTGGGAGGATCCTTCTTCTTTAGCAAACTCCCGATCTCCCGCCGGGATACTGTCGGCCAGCGCACCCAGCTCCTTCTTGAATCGGAGGAGGTTATCGGGCATCGATCCCGGCGTGTCAAGAATCCGGTCGATCTGCTCAAGCTTCGATTTGAGCTCATCGAGCCCCATGATCTTTACCGCCTCCATGAAATCGGAGACCGATGCCTTCAGGTGCTCGATATTCGGGAACCGGTAGTTTCCTCGATGGCGTTGTCCAGCGCCTTTGTGATGTTGTTCATGAACCGTGGGGACATCCTTGAGAGCTCATGTCCTCAAGTTCAGCGATCAGAGACATGGGACACTCCTCGTCGGCTACTGGGAGCCGAGCAGCCGATTGATATTGGTGATGTCAGGCATCTCACCCATGAAGGTGGCCAGGACCTTCGGCAGATCGTCGATATCGACCAGGAAATCCCCCACCCCTTGCTGTGATGCACCCGAGGCCGCCTCGGTGAGAACACCGCCCCCGTCTTTTATTGTCAGCGTCGTGCCTCCCCGGGACCTGATGGAGGAAAGCCCGGTTATCCCGTCGCCTCCAATCCCTTCCATGAGCACGCCGAGTACCGTTCCCGCAAACGATCCTGCCAGACCCTCCATGAGAGAATCGATCGGGCTGACGTTTTCGTGCCGGGAGATGATCCGGCATTCGCCGTCGATTGATCCCTCCACCGTATGAGGATCAAAGGATGAGAAGAGGTAGCACGTGCCTCCATAGACCCGCTCATCCTCAACGGCGGCCCTCATCGACCACTGGGTATGGGCGGTCATGTCGTCTATGAACGGTCCGAGACTCGTCCGGGGGAGCGGGAGAGACATGACGATGGCGGCGTCTTTCCGCCGGGGCAGCTGCGACAGCAGTTTGATCGCGCCGTTTACCCCGCCCCGGGGTACCCCGAGGACCACGTAGTAGGCGGCCTGTTCCCGCTGCAGGTTCTTTTCGGCCTCCCCGAAGGCTTTGAGGCTCACCCTCGCGACCCTCTCGGTGTTGACCAGCGAGAGCATCCGGACCGACTCGGTAATCCTCTTCAGCAAAGAATCCGTCGGGTTCTCGATGTCTTCGGGCGAAAAGGGGATGAAGTCAATCATGCCGAGCCGGAATGCATCAAAGAGGAGCGGTGTCGCTTCGATCAGCCCGCCGACCCCGAGCACCGGATACGGTCCCGAGAGCTGTATCGTCTTGAGCTCGCTGATCGGGTGATCTTTCCCGCCGAGTCCGAGGATGATTTTGACGTCACCCTTCTTCTTCAGATCGACGGCCGCCTCCCTGACGTCGGAATAGATGCCGACCACCTGGAGGTCGTTAGTGACCTTGAGGAGGGTTTGGACGGTGTTCTTGAGCGTCTCGTCGGAAATTATGAGGCCGATCCATGTCTTCATAGGGTCCAATCTTCTCTTCTATGTACTTCGTTTTTAACTATATAAACTTAAAACTCAAAAATATCAAGTGTTTTTTAGCGTTTTTATTAAAAATCACCTGTCTGGCGATACAATCGGCCGATAAAGGCCCGATAGTCTCTTTCAGTTTCCCCGGGAGTGCCGCCTTGTTATCGAGGCGCTTTATTAGTGCGCGGGGTTTTCCTTGCCGGGTTCCGGCAGTTTTCGACACAGTCGTCAAGACACGTCTCATCGCACGGATCGACATGAATCGTCACATGGGTGTCAGGAAATGCGGATCGAATCTCGTCTCTGACCGTCCGCGATAGGCGGTGTGCTTCCTCAAGGGATATCGTGCGGTCGGCCATTACGTGAGCCTCTATGTAGCGGGTTGAACCGGCCTTCCGGGTACGGAGCTCGTGAAACGAGATCACGGGGGGGGAGTTGCGGCGGATAAGATCACGAATCCTGGCGACTTCCTCGGCCGGAAGGCTGAAATCGAACAGGTCCCGCGCGGATTTGACGACCAGCTGGTAGGAGGTTCTGATGATGAGGAGCGCCACGGCGATGGCTGCCGCCGCGTCAACCCAGGCGAGGTTTACGTCGGGCCGGACTTTTCCGCCGACCCAGATGACCAGGAGCCCGAAGAGGACCCCCGCCGAGGTATAGACATCGGTCCGCAGATGCCAGGCATCCGCCTCAAGGGCTACTGAATCGGCCGCCCTGGCGACGGCAAATTCGATGTGAGAGACGATGAGGTTTGTCAGGGCGGAACAGGCCATGAGCCCGATTCCCCAACCGATCGACGAAACCTCGGTGGGAGATCGAAGCTTGTGTACGGCCTCGGCGATGATCCACCCTGCGGCAAAGAATATCAGGAACGCCTCGATCGTCCCCGATACGTTCTCAAGCTTGCCGTGTCCGAATGTGTGGGTTTCGTCGGGGGGTTGGGACGCCTTTCGCACCGATACAAAGGCGATGAGAGACGATACGAGATCGACGGCGGAGTGGATCGCCTCGGAAATGATCGAGACCGAACCGATCATAACACCGACGATCACTTTGAGCGCCGTGAGGGTGGCATTGGACGTCACCGCAAGCAGGGCGATCGAGGTCTTGTACCGTTTGAGATCCATAAGAGACCGGATTCCTTTCTTCCAGCGTCGATTTCCCCGAAACGCCCCCCGACCCGAAAGACGCTCGAAGGCAAATTGGCGGGCACGGATACGTACTTCTATATCGTTTCTGTCGTTTCCGTCAACTCTCCGCCCGCCCGGGGACCACTCCTCCCTTTTCTCTCAGGAAGCAGTTATTGATACATTTGGGGGGACACGTCTTGTCGCACGGCTCTATGTGGATCGTTACGTGGGTATCCGGAAAAAGCCGCCGTATGTCGCTTCCGATGACCTGCGTAATCCTGTGGGAGTCAACAACCGACATCTCCGGATCGACCAACAGGTGAAACTCGACGAACCGGGTGGAGCCCGCCTTTCGGGTCTTCAGGTCATGAAACCCGACCACGGCCGAAGACTGATCGAAGATGATGGTGCGCAGCTGCGACAACTCGTATTTCGGCAGGCTCGCGTCCAGGATGTCCCGTGCAGACTTTACGATCATCCCGTAGGCCGCCCGGATTATGAGGAGCGCAACGGCTATGGCCGCAACCGGATCGATCCAGCTGAGGTTTGCGTCCGGCCGGAGCCACGCTCCGCCCCAAATAATGAGGAGCGCCGAGAGGACACCGGCCGAGGTATAGACGTCCGTGCGCAGGTGCCAGGCGTCCGCCTCCAGCGCCACCGACTCGGTCGCATGCCCGACGATGAAGAGGAGCCGGGAGACAACGATATTCACGACCGACGAGAAGAACATCACGGCAACGCCCCACCCCACCGTTTCCAGCGGCTGCGGGTCTCTCAGCTTATGCAGCGCTTCGTTGATAATGAAGCCGGCCGCAAAGAAGATGAGGATTGACTCGATGGTCCCCGAGATATTCTCCACCTTCCCGTGTCCGTATGGATGCCCGGGGTCTGGGGGCTTTGCCGACGTCCTTACCGAAAAGAGCGCGATAAGGGCCGCCACGAGATCCACGGCCGAATGGATTGCCTCGGAGATGACCGAAACCGATCCGATGGCGATTCCGATAATCAGCTTGAGCAGGACGAGCATCGCGTTCGAGGCCACCGACAGGAGCGCGACGGGCGTCTTATATCGCTTCATATCCATGAGAACAGAGCCTCCTTTTGGAAGGGCCGCGCATGAACCGACGGGCGAACATCTCCGACCCCGCCGACAAGTCTATGTCCTGGCAGGCGGATAAGTCAACACTAATATAATTAGCAGTGATTCTCTCAGGAGGGGCGCATGGGCAGTCCCTAAGATAGTTCCCACACCGGATCAGGGAAACGTTCCCTGACCTTCTTTTCAGTAAAATAGTGCTCGGCGGTATCGGCAATATCCCGCATATGCGCCTCGAGGCCGGCGCGTATCTCCTCGAGTTCCCGCTCTCCCGCGTTCCCGGGGACATAGAATGGCCCGGTGAAGAAGTATACGATCCGGGAAAACGGGATGGGCACCCACATCCTGTCCCAGCTGAAGAGACGGGCGTGCGGGCGGGCGGCAGCCGTCAGGACGAGGATCGGAGATCCCGTTTCCCTCGCAAGCGCCACCGCTCCCCTCTTGAGCGACAGGGCGGGACCCTTGGGTCCATCCACGGTAAGCCCGGCATGAAAACCCTCGTCCCGAACCAGCCCCACCATTGCGGCCAGCGCCTCTCTCCCCTTCTTGTCGCGGATTTTGCCGGTGCGGGATAGCGATGAAGCGGAGCCCCGAACGGCCAAAACTCCCACCTGCGCCATGCAGCGGGCACCGTATTCGCCGCCCTCCCTCTGGCTGATCATCATGACGTGCCGTCGGTGCCGTACCCAGAAGTAGTAATACTGGGCGTAGCGGTGCCAGTGGGCGTATATAATTCCCTGCTTTCGGGACAGCATTTCTTTGTTGATATCATCCCCGATAAAGCCGACGCGGGACAGCGTGTAGCCCGAAGTGACGAGGCCGACCCCGAGGGTCATCCCGAGCGAAAGGGCGAGCCTGGTGGAGAAAGAGAATCGACCGTCATCGTAAGGTCCGAGGTGCACCCCGTATTTTTCCGAGTAGCCCAGCAGCGACTGAAATTCTTCCGGGGGATGCTTCATCGTCCGTATCACTTAAGAAGGGAACCATATCCCGCTCGTACACGGGTTAGTTTAATTATATCAATTAAATTTGGTTATGCAATAAAAATGCAAGAAGAAGCCCTCAAACTGCTCCGAGACAAGGAGCAACAATGCCTTTGGGTCGACGACTGCCGCGTTCGCCGCCTGGGAGTTGGACGTCCGCGGGGGACTGCATCCAAGAGGAAAGGCCGGTCTCTGTATGTTTCTTGCGGAGAGGTGCCGGAGACCCTTACCGATCTCCGGGAGCGGGTCGTTCAGCACAGTTGCGACAGGCCGATCGCCTGAGAGGATAGGGGAATGCAAGCGGATGACCTCGAGTTCTGCAAACCCGAGGCGAGACCCTCGAACGCACCCCCGTGGGTTCGTGCACGTTTCTGACGGAGCCGGGCCGCGGCGCGTGAGGAACTCCTGCTATTTGACCAATTTGGCCGCGAGCTTGGCGACGTATTCACCCTGATAGCGGGCGCCCGCAAGCTCGTTTTCCGTGGGCATCCGTTTCCCCCCCTGACCGACGATCGTGGATGCGCCATACGGCGACCCTCCCGTTATTTCGTCCATCCGGCTCTGCCCTTCAAAAGTGTATGGGAGACCGGCGAGCACCATACCGTGGTGAAGGAGCGTCATGTGAAAGCTGACGATAGTCGTTTCCTGCCCGCCGTGCTGCGTTGCCGATGAGGTAAAGACGCCCGCGACCTTGCCCACCAGCGCCCCTTTCGACCAGAGCCCGCCGGTGGCGTCCAGAAACTGGCGCATCTGCCCGCACATATTGCCGAACCGGGTGGGCGTCCCGAAGATAATCGCGTCGGCCTCGGCAAGCTCGTCGACCGCGCAGACGGGCACGCCCGACAGCGATTTCTGGGCCTGGGTAGCCCCCATTTTCTCCAGGACGTCCTCAGACAGCGTCTCGGGAACCCGGCGCAGCTCGGCTACGGCACCGGGGACTTTCCGCACCCCCTCTGCCTCGGCCTCAGCCATCCGGTAGATATGGCCGTACATCGAGTAAAAGACGACAAGAACCTTCATGTGTACCTCCCGAACAATGTACTGTTATTATCATATATGCAAAGAAGTGGATATGTCAATATGTATCCGGCGCCGGAACCCTTTTGAGAGGGCCGGAGAGAGAGCGCCGCGAATGCGGCCCCCGATATCGCGCCGTATTTACCGGGACCCCGGTCTCCTTGCGGAGAGAAGACGGGCATGGTATAAGGAAGCTATGGAACGGGTTTTCCTGGGCATCGGATCGAACATCGGCGACCGGGCCGCTAACATCACGAGGGCGCGCCGCCTCCTCGAGGAGACCGCCGGGGTCCGGGTCGTGGGCATGTCGTCGCTTATCGAAACCAGGCCCGTGGGATACGAGGACCAGCGCGACTTCATCAACGCCGTGGCGGAGATCCGGACGTCGCGCGGACCCCGGGAGCTGCTCGAGGAGATCAAGCGGATCGAGCACGAGATAGGGCGCACAGAGACGTTTCGGTTCGGTCCGCGCGTCATCGATATCGATATCCTCCTGTTCGGGGACCGGGTCGTCGACGATCCGGACCTCACGATTCCCCATCCGCGGATGCACGAGCGCCGATTCGTGCTCGAGCCGCTGGCGGAGATCGCGCCCGAGGTGGTGCACCCGGTGCTGAAGAAGCGGGTGATCGAGATAAGGGATGGGCTGACAAAGTAAAAGATGATACTGATACCCACGTAAGAGGCCGCGCAAGCCGGCCTCAAGATCCGCCCTAAAAAGAGGGGCAACCGGTTTTGCCGGTTGCCCCTTTCATTGAGCATTTAAAAGCGATCGCGGAGTTCTGCGCGCTCCCTATTTGTTGATCGCGATGAAGATCGTGTTGCCGCTGCGAAGGATCAGGAAGAGGTAGCGGCCGGTCTTTGCGCTTCCTGCCATCTCCGCGTTGAACTCGGCCAGGTTCTTGATCTTCTTACGGTTTACCTCGCGGATGACGTCACCCTTCATCATCCCCGCCCGCTCGGCGAACGTGCCCGGCTCCACCGCGGTGACGATGACGCCGTCGGTATCCGGCAGCCCCAGGTACTGCGCGATGGTGGGGGTGATGGCCTCGACCGCAAGGCCGAGCTCGCTATGCGCCCCCGGTCCGGGTTTCGTGGGCGGAGCGGTTCCGACCGTCCCCTCTCCGGGCATCTTTGCAACCTTCAGGCTGACGTCTCTGGTCTTTCCGTCCCGAAGGATCGTGACCGTGACCGTCTCGCCGACCGGGGTCATCGCGACTATGTTGGGGAGCTCCCTCATCTTGGTGATCTCTTTACCGTTGAACTTGAGGATGATGTCTCCCTTCTTGATGCCTGCCTTATCGGCGGGACTTCCCGCCTCGATGTCCGACACAAGGGCGCCTGTCGGCTCCTTGAGACCGAAGGACTTGGCGAGCTCGGGGGTGACTTCCTGGATCACGACGCCGAGCCAGCCGCGGACAACCTCGCCCCTTTTGAGCTGCGAGAGGAGGTCCCTGGCAATGTTAATCGGAATGGCAAACCCCAGGCCCTGTCCCTGTTCGATGATGGCGGTATTGATGCCCACCACTTCCCCCTCGATATTGAAGAGGGGGCCTCCGGAGTTGCCCGGGTTGATGGATGCATCGGTCTGGATGAAATCGTCGTACGGACCGGAGCCGATGACCCTCCCCTTGGCGCTCACGATACCGGCGGTTACCGTTTCCGCAAGACCGAAGGGGTTACCGATGGCCATAACCCATTCCCCGACTTTGAGGCTGTCCGAATCGCCCAGTTTCACCGTAGGAAGCCCCTTGGCATCGATCTTGATGAGGGCCAAATCCGTCTTGGAATCGGTCCCGATCACCTTGGCGGCGTAGGTCTTCTCGTTATGGAGAATAACGGTGATCTCGGTCGCGTTCTCCACGACGTGGTTGTTGGTCAGGATATAGCCGTCCGAGCTGATGATGAATCCCGAGCCGAGGCTCTGGGTCTCAAAAGTGCGCGGCATTTCCCCGAAGTACCGGTTGAAAAAATCGCCGAAGGGTTCATTGCCGAACGGGGCGGAGAAACCCGGCGGGAGACCACCGCCCCCGCCCACCGTCATCTTCGTGCTGATGTTCACGACCGCGGGGGTGAGGACCTTTGCCAGCTCCGAGAAGTCCGGTATGGTGATATATTTCGGCTCAATCACGCCTCCCGGGGACGCGACTTCCGCCCAGGCCGTTGCGTTGATCGCAAGGACCGCCGTCAAGACGATACACATCATGAGGACGCGCACTATCATGATTGACGATGACGAATGGCGCCTGTATTCCGACTTCATGGGCAAAACCTCCAATCTGTTATTCATTGAATTATCCATTGGACCGATTAAAACTCGATGAGTCAGGGATTAATTTGCCCTTATAACTCATTCTAGTTTTTGCTTACGATTCTCGGCAGTACGACGGTAAAAGTGCTTCCCATGCCGGGGGTACTCGAAACGGTAATCGTACCGTGATGGGCCTCGGTGATGAAGCGGCAGATCGCGAGTCCCAGCCCGGTGCCTCCTTCCTTTCTCGATCGGTTCTTGTCCACCCGATAGAAGCGGTCGAAGATCTTGGTTTGATCTTCCGGCGCGATACCCATACCGTTATCGGTGACCCTGACTTCGACGCTGTCGGGTTGGACTGAGGCATCTATGTGGATGCGGCCGCCGTCTTTGGTATATTTGATGCCGTTGTCGATAAGGTTCAGGAAGAGCTGTCGGAGCCTGAGCTCGTTTCCCATGATCTTGATTCCGTTGAGCTGTCGCACGTCAAGCTCCAGTTTCTGTTTGCGCGACTCGGCCAGCGTCGTACCCATATCGTACACGTCTGAGATAACGGCGGAAAGCTCCACGGGCTCCATGCCTATCGGTGCTTCTCCGATGTCGGAGCGAGACAGTATGAGGAGGTCTTCCACGATCCGACTCATGTGATTGATCTCCTCAAGACTGCTGTTGAGTATTTCCTTGTAGTCGTTCACGTTGCGGCCCGTCCTCAACGCCCATTCCGTTTCGCCCTTGAGGATGGTCAGCGGCGTCCTCAGCTCATGGGACGCATCGGCTGAAAATTGGCGGATCTGGGCAAACGACTTTTCTATCCGCTCAAGCATCTCGTTGAAGGTGGCGGCAAGCCTGCCCATCTCGTCTTTTTTGTTTCTGACCGGTATCCGCTGGGAGAGGTCCTTGGCGCCGATCCGCCGCGCCGCGTCCGTTATCTCGGCCACGGGTCCGAGGGCGGCCTTGGCCAGAAAATAGCCGCCCACGCTCGAACAGAGGATAACGGTCGGAACCGTGAGGATGATAATGAAGAAGAGCCTCCGCAAGGTCTCCTCGACATATTCGAGAGAGCTTCCCACCTGAACCAGGTTGATGAGCTTGTTATTCTTTATAACCGGGTAGCTGATCATCCGGATCGGGTATTTATCCAGCCCGTAGAGGGTTTCGAAGACGGTCTCACCCGCCTCCGCCTTTTTGACGGTTTCTGCGGTAATGGGCAGTCTCTTGGGAAGGCTCTTGTCCGCGTCATAGTCGACGTTCCCCGACTTGTCGAGGATCTGGATATATTTCGCCGTGGGCCTGAAGCCGAAGAATTTCTCGAGGTAGTCGTTCCACCCCTCGGAATCCTCGGCGACCCGGGTTGAGGAGTCGGCAGTGATCTCGGCGATGGTGATAAGCTTTTTATCTACGCTGTCATAAAGCGCGCGGGACAACGTGAAATAGAGAAGCATCGAAAATGTAACAAGGATCAACGCCAGCACGAGCGTAAAGTAGCAGACAAGCTTGGCGCGTATCGTCACAAAAAACATCGGCTAATCCTTCAGCATATAACCCACTCCCCGGACGGTGTGCAACAGCTTCTTCGGATAGTCCTTATCAATCTTATTTCGGAGATAATTGATATAGACGTCGATGACATTGGTAAATGTGTCGAATTTTATGCTCCAGACATGTTCTGAGATCATCGTCCGCGTAAGAATTCGTCCGGGGTTTCTCATGAAATACTCGAGCAGCGAATACTCCTTGGTGGTCAGCGAGATATCGTTGCCCTGCCGCGTCACCTTATGGGTGACCGGATCGAGCTCCAGGTCGTCAACGACAAGCTTGAGGCTTTCGTCGGACTTTCCGCGTCTGAGGAGCGCGCGGATCCTTGCGAGGAGCTCGTCGAAGGAAAAGGGCTTCGTGACATAGTCGTCGGCGCCCATGTCCAGGCCCTTCACCTTGTCATCCACCATATCCTTGGCGGTCAGCAGGATCACCGGGACGCTCTTTCTCGTTTTTCGAATGTGGGCAAGAACATCGAGTCCGTCCAGCTTGGGCAACATGATATCCAGGAGTATCATGTCATAGTCATAGACGTCCACCATCGACACTGCTTCCTCACCGTCAACGGCCACGTCCACGGCGTATGATTCCTCCTCGAGCCCCCGTTTGATAAACGAGGCTACCTTCGCCTCATCTTCGACGACCAGAAGTCTCACGATATTCCTCATGAAAGCAAATGATAAAGGGGTATATATCCAATAAAACCATTTAATTATAACCGATTTTTTTCAGGATTTCAATTCTTATTTTCTCTGCGTTCCTCGCGTCCAAGCGTCCCGGCTCTGCCAAAGGGGGAGAGCGGGCGCCGATAGACCGTCGATTTCGCCCGGCTTCACGTCGATTGGGGCCGCGCCAACCGAAGGGAGCTGTTGACTTTTCACGGGATTTGTACTACGCTTACGCCCGTAATCGGGTCCCTGCCCTGCCCCGCGCCGGAAGCACCGCCACGTGACCCGCACTACCGGCGTTTCCTCCGAGAGCCAAAAGAGAACGATTTACCGGCCTTCTGTGTGTCGGCAGCGAGATGCCCGTACCCTCATTCGGGGGGGGCGGTACCGCTTCTGGAGATGGTGAATCGATGCGCAGATCAAGCACGATCCTGGTCGTCGACGACGAACAAAACATCCGTGATTTGTTTTCCTCTCTCTTAGCCGGCCCCGACTATCTCCTGCTGTTTGCGGCAAACGGAGCAGACGCCCTCGAGAGCGCGTATAGGCACATCCCGGATCTCGTGCTGTTGGATATCATGATGCCGGGGATGGACGGGTTTGAGGTATGCCGCCGCCTGCGGCGCGACCCCCGCACGAAAGAGCTCCCGATTATCATCGTTACGGCCCTCAACGATCGCCAATCGCGGCTTCTCGGGATCCAGGCCGGAGCGGATGATTTTATATCAAAACCGTTTGACCTGGAGGAGTTGGATGCGCGAATCAGGAGCATCACCCGCCTCAACCGTTATCGCACGCTCCTGTCCGAGCGCACAAAGTTTGAGCGTCTCCTCGACCTCTCGCCGGACGGCATCATTATCGTTGATTCGAAACAGAACGTCATCCTGGCAAATCCCGCCATGCACCGCATGATCGGCGCCGAAAACGAGGAGGGTCTCGTGGGGCTTCCCTTCGCCTCTTTGCTCGCGCCGGATCAGGACATGTCGTACGGTGACCTCCTGAAAGGGGCCGCCGGATCTTCCCAGCGGCTGACCGAGACGGCATTCGTTCGACGGGACGGGAGCCCGGTTCCGGTCGAGCTGAGTGCAGGCAGCGTGCTTCACGAAGAACAGGGCACTCTGTACCTCATCGCACGAGATATTACCGAACGAAAGCGGTTTCAGGAGAACCTTCGGGAGTCCGAGCGCAAGCACCGTGAGCTCATAGAAAACATCGAGGATATCGTATATGTTACCGACGGAAGAGGATTCGTCCTGTTATTAAACGACGCGTTGGAGCGATCTTTCGGGTATGCGAAAGAACAGATAATCGGAAGACGTTTCACGGAGTTCATCGTCCCGGAGGATCTCCCTCTGGCCGAATCTCTATTCAAAAAGCAGCTGGCGGGGGAGGACGTCGGGACATTTGAGCTCTCCTTCATAAACAGAAACCGGTCCCGCATCACGCTGGAACTCCGAGAGAAGCTGATATGGGAAGGTGATAAGGTCGTGGAGGCCCACGGGATTGGAAGGGACGTTACCGAACGAAAAAGGATCCAGGAAGAGCTCCGTAAATCTGAAGAAAGATTCGGCAATCTTTTTAAGACGTCAAAAGAGGTCATCTTTATCTGTAACGGGGAGGGTCGCTTTATCGATATCAACCCCGCCGGGGAATACCTCCTCGACTATTCGAGAGACGAGCTGCTGGCGCTGAAACTTGAAAATACCTGCGACGACCCGGGCGACGTCCGTCGATTCCATGAGATCATGGCCAAAGACGGTTTCGTGAAGGACTTTGAGCTGACGCTCGGAGAAAGAACCGAGCGACGATCGACTGTCTGATAACGGCAACTGAAACAAACGACCATGCGGGAAACGGCCGGGGATTTCAGGGCATCATCAGAGACATAACCGAGAGGAAACGGTTCGTCGATCTCACGCTGGACGGCATCAACGACGGGGTTTTCACCGTGGACAGCGGCCTTAAGATCACGTACGTCAACTCGGCCGCCGAGGAAATCCTCGGGATAACCCGGGAGAAATCTATCGGCAAGAATTGCTGCGACATAGTCCATTTGGATACCTGCGGCGACGACTGCGTCATGAAGAAAATCTTCGAGTCCAACGAGGAGATCGTTCAGAGAAAGACGACCCTTATCGGGGCCGAGGGACAGAAGATTCCCCTCTCTCTTTCCGCAACTGCGCTGAGAAACCGCGACGGGGTAAACATGGGGGGAGTGGTGATCTTTCGCGACCTGACGGCCATGGAAGAGCTGAAGAAGGAAATTGAGTCAAGCTACACCTATGAGGACATCATCAGCAAGAACCACCGGATCAGGGAGATATTTTCCACGCTCCCCTACATATCCGAAAGCGGGAGCAACGTGCTCATCGAAGGCAGGAGCGGCACCGGCAAGGAGCTCTTCGCCCGGGCGATTCACAACCTCTCGCCCCAGAAGATCGGGCCGTTCATCGCGGTCAACTGCTCCGCAATACCCGAGACGCTCCTGGAGTCCGAGCTTTTCGGGTATGTCAAGGGGGCGTTCACCAATGCGCTGACCGATAAACCCGGGCGTTTCGCCCTGGCGGAGGGGGGGACGCTCTTTCTGGATGAAATCGCGGAGCTGCCGAAATCCCTCCAGGTTAAACTGCTGAGGGTTATCGAGGAGCGGGAGTATGAGCCCCTCGGGGCTGTCGCAACGGTACGGACCAACGCCCGGATCATTGCCTCGTCCAACCGCAGCATATTCGAGGAGGTAAAGGAAGGGACATTCCGGGAGGATCTCTTTTACCGACTCAATGTCCTCAAGATCAGCCTGCCGGAGCTGCGAGAACGGAGGGAAGACATTCCTCTGTTGATCGACCATTTCCTCAGGAAATTCTCGGGGCGGCTTGAAAGGAATATATCAGCGGTGTCCGGGGACGTCTTGGAGCTTCTTATGGAATACGACTTTCCGGGTAATATCCGTGAGCTGGAGAATATTATCGAGCATGCCGCGGTGCTCTGCCGGCAGGGCACCATCTCCATGGAGCATCTGCCAAAAGAACTCACAGGCGGGCGGCCGGAGCCGAAGGGTACCCCCATTCTGCGGAATCACGTCATGGATTCCGAGAAGGAGCTCATCAGAAGCACGCTTGCCCGTCACGGGGGTGACCGGGGTGAGGCCGCGCGGGCCCTGAATATCGGCAGGACCAGCCTCTGGAGGAAGATGAGGAAATACCATCTCCTGTAGAAAACGGCGGGTCGATCCGAGAGGCGCGCCTCACGGATGGTCGGCCTCTCTTGGTACCGGCCCGTGTTTCATAAGCGGAACAAGCCCGTGCCCGGTTGTTCCATATATGGAACACCCCTCGATTACTCTTCAAACCGCTCTTTCGGCATAATCGCCGCTAACCATAGGCAGTTTCAGCTGAATTTCCCTTCCGACACCCCTGTGCCGGAGCCTCCCTCAAATGCCATGCCATCCAATCGCTGGATACGTTCCATAAGTGGAACATTGCCTTCGCGACCCCATATCACCTCTTTTTCGTCCGTGTAGTTCATTGATATTATTACACTATTTATTTAGATGGTAATCGCTTTGTGGCACGACGATTGCTCTACAATGGCGCGCCTGCCTCGTGATTCGGGACAATCTTACGAAGGGCGCCGACTGCAGGGTAAACGGCAGCCGTACATGAAGCCCGGTGCTCGACGATGCGCGGATCGTCGGCGGTCACCCGGGATGAGAATAAAACGGGATTGGCACTACCGGCGTCATCTGCCCCCCGGGTGCCCCCAATAATTTTAGCACGTCCATATAAGGAAAGGAGGGAACACAATGGATCATCAAAACACCGTCGAATGGAATGTGAACGACGGCACCATTATCCTGCACAATGAGAAGGCGCATCATCGACTCCTTCTCAAACGGTACGATTTCATCTTCTCGTTCGTCGAAGAAATGAATAAGGTGATGGGAAGCGTGCCCGTTCTTATGGTATTCAGAAAAGTCCTCGAAAAATGCGGAGCGCCAAATGAATTCCTGGAAAAAGTCAGTGTCGAGAGCGCCGGCGCATTCGTGGATAGCCTGATTGTCCCGATAGATATCGAGCATAGCGTCATTCCCGATTCGATTTCGTGGGACGGGAAAAGCAGGACCCTGGACTTCTTCGGAACGACGCACTGGCGCGTCCTGCCTGTTTCGTTCATCCGAAGCTTCAGAGAGGCGCTCTACGAGACCCTGACCGAAAACGGGACGAAAGCCATCCTCCGGGAAGCGACCAAACGGGCGGGAATGACCATGGCCGAGCAGGCCATCGAAAACTACCGGTGGAAGACTATAGACGAGCTCGTTAACCAGCAGGACGAACGGATCTATCTGGGGACTTTCAAATACGCCGGTTGGTCCTATTCCCGGGTATTTCTCGGAAAAGGATGCCGACGGTAACTATCTGTTTCTGGTGAAAATATCCAATACCTACGAATCGGACGGTGTAAGCGGGAAGGCAAAGCCAATCTGTGACTGGCTCATGAGCTACATGGATGGGTTTTACAACGGCGTGGTCAATAAGCTTTCGGGCAAATTTGTCGAAACCAGAGAGGTGCGCTGCCGGGCGATGGGAGACCCGTATTGCGCCTTTGCCCATAAGATCAAGGACAACAAAAAGGACATCCTGGATTGGAAAGAGATTGAGGGCGCCTGGAAAGAATTGGACGCAATAGCACTGACTCCGGCCGCGTAGCCGATCGCGACAGGCGGCCTCGATTGGACACTCGAATCCATGGGGCCTGCAACTTCCCTTTTCGGGCCGGATTACTTTTCGGCGGCGAGAGAGGCGGCTGCGAGCTGGCCGCAGGCGGCGTTGATTGTCGCCTCCCTTGCTCTTCCTGATAATCGCGTTGAGATGGGCGTCTATCAGGATAGACTGGAATCGAAGGGTCCGATCGTCGTCCGGACGGGAAAAGGACGCGCCGTCATAGGGATTAAAGGGTATGAGGTTGATCTTGACGGGAATGCCTTTCACGAGCCTGACCAGCGCCCGGGCGTGGTCGTCGGTGTCGTTGACCCCCGCCAGCAGCACGTACTCGAGGGTGATACGCCTGCCACGCTTAAGAGGGTAGGCGCGCAGCGCTTCCATGAGGGTCGCCAGCGGATATTTCTTATTGATCGGCATGATGAGGCTGCGCGTTTGGTCGTCGGCGGCGTTGAGCGAAACGGCAAGGTTAACCAGGACTTCGCCGCCGAGCCGGACGATCACGTCGGGGATGCCCGCCGTCGAGACGGTCACGTGCCGCCATGAAAAGGAAAGGCCCCAATCAGACAGGATGATCGTCAGCGCCCGCCGGAGCTCGCTCGTAGTTGAGCAGCGGCTCGCCCATCCCCATGAAGACGATATTGGTGAGCGCGCCGCCGCGCTCCCTGAGGTGATTGGCGGCGACCTGCACCTGTCCGATGATCTCTCCGGCCGCGAGGTTCCTGGTCAGCCCACGCGAGCCTGTCATGCAGAACGCGCAGCCGAGCGCGCAGCCGGCCTGGCTCGAGACGCACAGCGTCGTCCTGTCCTCATCGGGGATGATCACTGACTCGACGGTCGCGCCGTCCGAAAGCACCAGGAGGAATTTTACCGCGCCGTCCCCGGCAGTCGATACCTTTCCGACGTGAGGAAGGGTAAGGCGGGCGTTTTCGGCAAGGAGAAGGCGGAACGACCGGGAGAGGTCGGTCATTTCCTCGATATCGCCAACGCCTTTCTTATAGATCCATGAGGCGATCTGGCGCGCACGAAAGGGCTTTCCCCCGAGGGAAACGACGAACTCCTCCATCTCCCCGGGGAGCATCCCCACCAGCTCACGTCTCACGCTACCCTCATTGTGGCCCGGCACGAAACTCCTCCTCCCTGCCACGTCATCCCGGCGTCGACCGTCACGATGATCAATACCTGAACTTCTCGATATCCGAGAAGAAATAGGCGATCTCTGCGGCAGCCGTCTCGGGCGCATCGGACCCGTGCACCGTGTTTACCTCCACGGAGCTCCCGTATTTCTTGCGGATGGTCCCCGCGGCAGCCTTCGCGGGATCGGTCGCGCCCATGATCTCCCGGTTTTTTAGAATGGCGCCCTCGCCCTCCAGGATCATCACGACGCAGGGCCCCGAGCTCATGAAGTCGGTGAGACTGCCGTAAAAAGGCTTTTCCTTATGCACGATATAGAACCCCTGGGCCTGGCGTTTGTCCATATGCAGCATCTTCATCGCCGCGACTTTCAGGCCGTTCTCCTCGAAGTTCCTGATGATGTCGCCGATGATCTTCTTTTTTACCCCGTCGGGCTTGATGATTGAAAGCGTCCGCTCGATCATTGATCCTCCTTTTTAATCCGTACCGGCAGAAAAAAGAGCCGCACTCTATCCCAGAGGGTGCGCCCACTGCCCCGATAAAAAGAGCTAGTATATCATATTTCTCCCCGACTGTATCCCTTTTTCTTTTTCCCGACGCTCTTTCACTGCCGTGCGGCCTCCCGAGTCGTACTCTACCGATTGATTTATTTACCGCGATATGCTTTAATGGCCGTCACGCGGGGCAGCAGGCGTCCCGCGTCAATTTTCCCGTATCCTACACAATAGTAAAGGTGTTTCCATGAACGATGCCGTCCGCCTCAGGACCGAACGGATCTACGCCGCGGCCCTGATCATCACCATCGCCGTTTTCACCGCAATCAGGATTCTTTACGTCCAGTACGGGCCGCTTGTCCTCCTCCAGGACGAGACCTATTTCTGGGACTGGTCGAGGCACCTCGGGCTCTCCTATTTCGACCAGGGCCCCATGGTCGCCTATATCATCGCGGCGTTCACGTCGATCTTCGGCGACACGCAGCTGGGGGTCAGGATGGGTGCCGTGGTCTGCTACGCCGTGACCACCATCCTCTTTTACCTTATCACCCGGGACGTCTTCAAATCACCCCGGGCGGGGTTTATCACCGCTCTGATCTTCAATCTCATTCCGTCCAGCTCCGCCGGCGCAATCATCATCACCTACTACGCCCCGATGATCATCATCTATCCCCTGTTGATCTACGTCCTGTACAAGATCATCACGACCGACTATGGTCCCCTTTGGCTCGCAGTCGGGTTTCTCTTGGGCCTGGGGCTCCTCACCCATATCATGTTCTGGTTTTACTCGTTCATGGTGGTGCTCTACGTCTGCGCCTCGCCCGGCGCCCGCAAGTGGCTCACCAGTCCCTACTTTTATCTCGGCATCGTGACGGCGCTGGCGATGTCGGTCCCCGTCCTCTGGTGGAACGCGGGCCATGACTGGGCGATGTTCAAGCACGCCTTTGGGCTGGGAGGGGTGAGCTTCGAGGAAGGGTTCAATCCCGCCAAATTCTTCGAGTTCATCGGCGGCCAGATGGGCATCGTCACGCCGTTCATCCTGATCCCTCTCGCGTACGTTTACTGGCTCATCATCAAGCGCGGGTTTAAGGAACACGATGAATTCTCCCGGATGATCTTCTACACTTCGGCCCCAATCTTCATCCTCATCTCGCTCATGGCGTTGAGGGGGCGCGCCGAGGCCAATTGGCCGACCCTGGGCTACATCGGCCCCTTCATCGTTTTCGGTGGTTTCGTCGACGGCCTGATGGGACGGATCTCCGGAAAAAGGCGGCGCCGGTTTTGGATCTACACCGCAGTGACCATTTTCTTTCTCGTCCTGATGACGCTGCTGGCCTACAACGCCTCCGTCATCTGGAAGCTATCCCCCAAGGGGCTTATAGCCGATCCCGATCGCGACCCCACCAACGGCCTCAGGGGATGGGACACACTCGGCAGTCGGGTGGGCGAGATCTACCGGGAAATGGGGGGAAAGGATAAAGTCTTCATCTTCACCCTCGAATACGGTGAGGCCTCCGAGCTTGCCTTCTACGTGCCCGGCCACCCGAACGTGACGACGCTGCGCTTCTGGCGCCGAAAGAGCCAGTACGACTACTGGCCGCCGGAGAAATCGTCTCTCATCGGCAAAGACGCGATCTATGTCTATCGGTGTAACTCGCTTAAGTGCCCCGAGTCGCTGATTCCTGAAATCGCCGCGGAATTTTCCCGCGTCGATCCCCCCGAGCGGGTGATCATCTATAAGGAAGGCAGCAATAAGACGATCATGCGCAAGATCTTCCTGGTCTATCGGATGTACGGTTTCAAGGGGTATGATTTCCCGAGTGAGGATCGGTACTGAGGAGGGGACGGATATTTCTGTCTATCGACGTTCCACTATTTTCGGCGGAACGGGGAGCACGACGAAGTTCTCGGCAACGCGTTTCCGAAGGGGTCGCCCGTTCCCGCGCCGCCGAAAAAGGCAAAAAGGCCCGACCGGGCAGATGCGTCTAGTGCCCCTGGTGGGTGAGGGCGACTTTTATGGCTTTGTGCCCTTTCTTGTCGAAAAAGATCGAGACCGCCTGCCTGAAGTCGTCCATGGGCAGCGTGTGGGTAATGAGGCGTGAAAAATCGAGCTTACCCTCGCGATATAACGTGAGCGCCGCGTCAAAAGAGGTCATGGAGGTGCCCCGGAACATCTCCTGCCCATGGCAGTCGATGCCGACCAGCGTTACCTCCTGATACCAGATGGGGGTGTAGTCGAGGCGCTTGGGCATGAAGTTTATGCCGACGACCACCACCGTCCCCTCGGCCCGGGCCCAGCGCAGGGCGTCCGTGATACTCCGATCGTTTCCGACGGTGTCATAGATCACGTCAAAGCCCCCGATGACCATTTCGTTCCTGAACATCCCCCGAACGTATCTGCCCCCGGTCACCTCGGCGACCTTTCGATAGGTGTCCGGGCCCGAGATGACCCCGAAAGCGCCCAACCGCCGGGCTATTTCAGCCTGGTGCGGATAGCGGGCGACGACCCATACTTCGGCGTCCGGTGAAATCGCCCGAAGCACCATGATCGTCGTCAAGCCGATGGTACCCGCTCCCAGCACGAGCACTCGCTCCCCCGCGGCGGGCGGTCGTTTGAGGGCCGCCCGGACCGAGCAGGCGACCGGCTCGATAAGGATCGCGTCGTGATCCGGGATGTCGGGCCCTATCTTGACCAGCTGGCTTTTGTGGACCACCATGTAAGGTGAAAAGCCGCCCCCCTGGTTATTGGGGGCGCCGTCCCAGCCGGGGTCTTCGCAGAGGAGGTAGTTTCCCCGCCGGCATTGCCGGCACATCGGCTGGGCCTCCTTCTGGTAACAGCTCGGCCAGTCGATCCGGAGTATGACGCGGTCGCCCGCGACAAACTCCGGCGCGCCGCCGCCCGATTCCACCACTTCCCCCACCAGCTCGTGGCCGAGGAATTTGCGCTTGATCGGCGGTACGGCCGCCGGGGCCGTTTTCGGGTCGATCTCCAGGAACATAAAATGGATGTCCGACCCGCACAGGCCGCACATCCTGTTTCTCACTTTCACCCAGTTGGGGCCGGGAAGATCCGGCTCATCGACGTCGGCGTATCTGACCGGCGACACGCGAGAGAGAGGGGCGTTTTTGTAGACAAGGGAAAGCGCCTTCGTCAATACGATCCGCTTCATATCCGAGTCAAAATAGAGGGCCTTCATAGGATACTCTCGATCGGAGGGAAGAAAAAGGGAAATCCGGCGGCCCGGGCGGTGCGGGCACGGCCGTAACCCGGAGAAATGAGGGGGCTTGCGGCCTACTTCTTAAAAAGGGCCTCGAGCCTGGCCTTTGCCACGTCCGTCTCTCCCCCGGAGTTCGCGGTCCTGCGCGCCACTTTGAACCGAAAGAAATCGCAGAAGTTGTTTCGATCCTTTTCGCCCCTCCCATTCGCTCTGGGGTTCACGGCATTCGTTGTAGCTTCCCCGATCGTAGAAGGTGCAATTGAGGCAGGTGTGCAGGTCGGTCCCGCACGAGGCGCAGACGTCGCGAATCGAGATGTAGTTGGAGATGATCGGCTCTCCACACTTATGACAGTGTTTCATAGGATGTGCAGTATCGTAGTGGGGTTTATATTAAGAAAATCGTCTCGACCTAAAAGGGGCGATTTGTGACTACGTGGTATCGGAGGTATCCGACGTGTTATTGGGATTACAGGTTGATTCATATACGACCTCAGACGGGATGTCAATAAAAAAATACAAAATTATGTAGGGCTTGGGTTTTAATTCTTGACTGATTGGTCAATCTATGCTAATAAGGGGGCGCGACGGGCCGGTGGAAATACCCTCTCTGGCATCGGCCTGTCGTCAACGACAGAAGTCTTCTCATACAATGGTTTTTCTCATCCAAAACCTAGGGGAGGTATGTATATGCTTCGAAATGTAGCCATCGTCAGCGCCCATCAGACGAAATTCGAAGGGAATAAGGCCGACGAGCGCTTTCAGGAGATGTGCTGGCCCCTGGTAAAGAAGTGTATTGCAGAGACGGGTTTGGTCTTCGTCCCCGGCAGGGGAATCGATTTCGCCATTACCTGCTCCGATGACTTCTTCGACCAGCGAACCATCTCCGACGGTCCGATGGGGGACCTCGTCGGCGCCGGCAGGTGGGGTGGAGAAGAGAAGGTGGCGACGGACGGCGCTATGGCGGTGCTGTACGCGGCCGCCGGCATCGCCTCCGGTCACTACGACATCGTCATTGTCCTGGCCCACGCCAAGGAGTCTCAGGTCGACTCGCGAAACATCCCCACTTTCCACGCCTTTGAGCCGTACTACTCCCGGTTCCTCGGCATGGACTATACCAAGGCCCTCGGACTTCAGGCCGACTCGTATCTGAAAAAGTGGGGTATCTCCGAGGAGCGGGTCGCCGCCGTCTCCGTGCGCGCGGCCAAAAACGGGAAGAACAATCCCCTTGCCCTTCGCACCGGAGACTTTTCCGTGGCCGACGTCATGAAGTCAAAGCCGATTTCGTCGCCCATCAAGGAGCTCGACCTCTATCCCGTCAGCGACGGGGCCGTCTGCATGATCCTGGCCGAGGAGACCAAGGCCCGGGCGCTCACCGACAAGCCCGTCTGGATCACCGGTTACGGCAACTGTTACGACTCCTACTTCCTGGGGGACCGCAACCTCTGGGAATCGATGAGCCTAGAGCGGGCCGCCGGATCCGCTTACCGGCTGGCCGGCATCACCAGTCCCGTCAAGGAGCTGGACGTGGCCGAGATCAGCGTCCAGGCCGGCTATCAGGAGCCCCTCTGGTATGAGGGTCTCGGATGGGCCGAGCAGGGAAAAGGAATGGAGCTTTTTGAAAAGAGTGAAACCGACATGAAGGGAACAGCTCCCGGTCAACCCCTCCGGCGGGCAGCTCTGCGGCAACCCGCTCCTCTTGTCGGGCGCCGTCCGAGCGACCGAATGCTTCCTGCAGCTGCGCAATGAGGCCGGCAAGCACCAGGTCAAGGGGGCCAAGCGGGCGCTTGCCCACGGCGTTGCGGGACCCGCCGGCCAGTTCCACGCCGTTTTGATCCTCGCCAACGATGAGGGAGGGAGAAAATGAAAAAATCAAGAAACGTAGCCATCGCCGGGGTCGGTCAGACCAGGCACCGGGGACACCGGGAAGATATCAACATGGCCGAGCTCGTGTCCGAGGCGGTGGAGGAAGTATTGGCCGACTCGATGGTCGATCTTTCCGATATAGACGCCATCGTTCACGGAAACATGGAGCTCTTTGAGGGCATTCACCAGCCGGATATGTGGCACGTGATCGCCGACGGAGGCTACGGCAAGGCGGGCTACCGCATCACCACCGGCGGCACCACCGGCGCCACGCTGGTATCTGCGGCGGACCACCTGGTGGCCTCCGGGATGCACGACCTGGTTCTGGCCATCGGTTTCGAGAAGCAGGAAGAGGGGATGACCACCACCGGTATCACCAACATGTCCTGCCCCCTGTGGGACCGCGAGGTCCAGACCGGTGCCATCACCGGGACTACCGGCGTCATCATGATGAACAAATACGGCCAGAAGGCCGAACAGGCCGCCGCGGAGCTTCGCGTCCTTATGGCGACCAACGCGCGAAAGAACTTCAAGGCGCACCTCAGGCTCGATATCACCAGAAAGGACGTTTTGGAGTCCCGCGTGCTGGCATGGCCGCTGAGGCTCTTGCACATGTGCCCCGAATCCAACGGCGCCTGCGCGATGCTCTTTGCCTCGGAAGAGATGGCAAAGAAGCTGCCTCAGAAGAAGGTCTGGATGCACGACCACGTCACGGTCCACCGGCAGGAGTTCTTCGACTTCGCCCACATCGATGACCTCAACACGCACGGGGAGGCGGCGCGCGTCCTCTACACCCGAAACGGCATCGTCAACCCGCTCAAGCAGATCGGCGTCTTCGAGATGTACGACCCGTCCAGCTGGTGGGCGCTGGACTGGCTGGGCAAGTTCCTCTTCATGGAAAACGGCGAGCAGATCGATATGGTCCTCAACGGCGATTTTGCCATCGACGGCAAGTTCCCCGTCAACCCGTCCGGGGGCGTGGTCTCCACCAACCCCATCGGCGCCACCGCCATGATCCGGGTGGCCGAGGCGGCCCTCCAGATCAGGGGGGACGCGGATGACCACCAGGTCCCCAGGGATATCAACCTGGCCCTGGCCTCGGGCTTCGGCGGCACCTTCTGGACGGTGCTGCACCTGCTGGGGAAGGATAAGCCCAACCACTAACGGAGAAAGGAGTACGCTATGGCTACCAAGACCGATAAAGAGGGACGGGAACTCGTCGAGATTCGCTACGAGATGGGGATCCCCGGGACCTTCGCCAAAGGGCCCATCATGGGCTACTTCCTCGAAAAACTCAAAGACAAAGAGCTCTGGGGCACCCGTTGCGGCAAGTGCTACAATGTCATCTTCCCGCCCAGGGTCCTGTGCCCCAAGTGCATGGTAGATATGGCCGAGTGGGTCAGGATGGAGGACTATGCCCATATCGTCACCTTCGACGTGGTACATTTTCCCACCATCAATCCCCTGACCGGCGAGATGCGGCCTGTCCCCTATACCTCACTGTTCATAGTATTTCCGAACGGAGCGGGCTTTTTCCATTTCTGCCTCGAGCACGATCCCGACAAGATCAAACCGGGCAAGAAGGTTACGCCCGTGTGGGCGGAAAAAAGGGAAGGCCGCCCGTCCGATCTCAAGGGCTGGGTTTTGGCCGACGAATAAGGGAGGAATGCGATGTACACACCAGAAAAACTACCGGTCGATAAGAAATATTGCGGCGGCAAGCGGGGCCTCGTCAGTATGCCCTACCGCTACTATGCCGGGCTCTTTCTTTCCAAGGCCCTCATTGCGCTCAGGGACGAAAAGAAGATACTGGCCTCCCGCTGCCCGCGCTGCGGAAAGATCTTCATGCCGCCGCGCTCCCGATGCGAGCGGGATTTTGCCAAGATCACCGAGCTGATCCCCGTGGGACCCGGAGGGGTGGTGGAGGAATTCACCGTCGTCCATTACGACGAGCCGTACTTCATGGAAAAGTGCGAGAAAATGATGAAGGCTCCTTTTACGATGGCGCTCATCAAGCTCGACGGCGCGGACACCAAGCTCCTGCACCGGGTCAAAGGGACCGACATCAAGCAGGGCGACCGTGTGAAACCGAAATGGGCCGACGAGCGATCGGCCGCCATCACGGATATAGAATGGTTCGAGAAGGGATAAAGTAGCAGTCAGTTTACCTGGGGCAATATGGCATCGGCCATATTGCCCTTTTTTATCTGCGCGCAAGGAAGGCGTTTTGCCGGAGATGCCCGGAATCGGGGGTCCTTATCATTGGCCCAAATCAAACAGGTCGGTGGAGTAGGCGTTCGTGCGGTGACCGGATGGACCAAGCCGACGAAGGGGGTTAATTAGTCCCCCTTGACACATACGAGCTTAACGACATATTATTTAACACTGCAATAATCAACTCATGATTAGGCATTTCTGCTAACAATTGCTACAGGTAGTATAGTTTTTCTCCTATGTACGGACCGTCAACATGAAAGAAAGAACCATCGAAATCCTCCTTATCGAAGACGACCGCGGGTATGCCAAGCTTATCACCGAGATGACCAAAAGCGTCAAGGGAGTAGATATCATCGTCTCTCACGCACAGCTCCTCATGGAAGGTATATCTGTATTAGCCGAAAAGACGATCGACGTGGTCCTGCTGGACCTGACGCTGCCCGACAGTGAAGGGATCGACACCTTCCTCAGGATCAAGGGCGTAGTTCCGGAGATGCCGATTGTGGTGCTGACCGGCCGTGAAGACGAGGGCCTGGCCATGACCGCCGTAAAGGAGGGCGCGCAGGACTATCTCTTCAAGACGGAGATGCGCCCGCCCCTGCTGATCCGGTCGCTGCGCTACGCCGTTGAGCGCAAAAGGGCGCAGGAGGCCCTCAAAAGGGCGCACGACCTCCTGGAGGAGAAGGTCAAGGAACGCACCTCGGATCTGGTCAGCATTAATGAGCAGCTCAAACGGGAGATCGAGGAAAAACGCCGGGCCGAAGAGTCGCTCAGGGAAAACGAAAAGCTTTTTCGCGCCACGATCGAATCGACGAGCGATGGGATCTTTGTAGTCAATGAAAACGGTGAAGTCACCCACAAGAACGCGCGGTTTGCCGAGTTGTGGCGCATCCCGGGGGATATCCTGGCGACGAACAGCGACGATCACCTCCTTGCATTCCTCCATGAACAGCTCGAAGACGCCGCTTCATTCCTGTCCAAGGCCCGGGAGCTCACCCAGACTACACGGCCCTCCTTTGATATCCTCACCACCAAGGACGGAAAGATCTTCGAGCGGCACACCAATCCGCTTACCAAAGACGGCACCTACGCGGGCCGGGTCTGGAACTTCCGGGAAGTCACGGATCGTGTCCAGGCCGAAAAGAAGCTGGCCGAGAGTGAACTCCGTTTTCGTGGAATCGCCGAGCGCAGCTTTGACATCATTTATGAAACCGACCCCAACGGCGCCGTCAGTTACATCTCGCCGGCCATTATGAGGCTTACCGGATGGAAGGCCGACGAGCTCATAGGCAAGCCACTTTCCGACTATGCCACCCAAACCGACACCCACTCGGCCGTTCATTGGATGGCCCGGGTCCTCGGCGGCATGAACGTCGAGGGGATCCAGGTGCTCTGGATCCGGAAGGACGGAAACACGGCCACCTTCGAGATCAATGCCTCGCCGATCTATAAGGGAAACGCCGTGATCGGGAGCATGGGCATCGCCCGGGACATATCCGAGCGAATCCAGATGAAGGAAAAGGTCTGGACCATGTCTCAGACCGACCAGCTCACCGGGCTTTTTGCGCAGCGCCATTTCTTCAAGTCCATCGAGGACGAGATCAAGCGGGCAAAAAGGATTCCCTACCCGCTCTGTCCTTCTGCTCATGGACGTGGAGGATTTTTCATCATTCAACGATGCCAACGGGCGCAAGCGGGGTGACGAGCTGCTCAAGGAGCTCGGGACGATCATCCGGCGCTGTATTCGAAAAGACCTGGATATCCCGTGCCGCTACGGAGGGGATGAATTCGCCGTGATCCTTCCCAATGCCGAGAAGGGCGAGGCCGTCACTGTGGTCGGTCGCATCCGGGAGCGTGTGTCCCGCAGGCTCGGCGGAGTGGAGCTGCGGGTCGGGATTGCGGAGCTTGACGGCGCCCTTTCCTCGGACGACTTCATCGCCGAGGCCGAAAAGGCCATGAAGCTCCAGACACTATTTCACGAAAAGAAAGGGGCAAAGGTCGTTCCGATCGACAAGGCACGCGAAGAAAAGTCGTGACGCCCGAACAGCCCCTTCCCCAAGGTGCTCGCACCACGACCATCGAGTCAAAGACGAACTTCCTGGGCGCGGCCGCGGTGGGATCGCGACTGATCGGCCGATCGACGCCCGTTCATCTCGGCAAGAAAACCATGGTCTGGCAAACAGAGGTTAAGACCGAGGGCGGCAAGCTCATGGCGTTGGTAATTCAGACGCGGATGATCATTACCGGATGACAATCGCACGCCGCATACGATAGAGATGCAGGGGTGGCCCAATTGCGGGCCGCGCTCTTCCGAATAGTGAGCTCAGGACCGCAGGATTACTTCCCTCCTGCGATCTTCCTCTTCCCGCTCAAAAGCCCGATCTGAACGTCGCCCGCGCGGATCGCCCGAATGATTGAATCCTTGTCGCGATCGCAGTTCACCTCGATCCAGGTCTTACCGCACGAGTGCTCGTCATGGGCGTCATCCGTGGCGATCTTGACGATGGGGATCTCCGGTGTGTCATAGGCCGCCGTATAGAAACCGCTGCAGGTCACTTCCATCGCGTCAAGCGGCCCGGGCCCCTCACTATTGAAGATCCCGATGCGCCGGTTTACCTCCGCGATGGGCAGCCGGTACTGGTCCGGGTGGCAGAGGACGTAGAGGGTCTCAAGATCCCCCTTGATCTCCAGAACGTGATGATAGTAGAGGAATTTCGGCTCCAGCTCGATTCCCTCAAATACCATGATCCCCTCGACTTCGAGGGGAAAAATCTTCTTGTAGGCCGGCTTGAGGAGATATTCGTGGTCGGTGACGGCGATGAAGTCAAAACCCAGCTCTTCGTAGAACTCGGCCATCCTTCGGGGACTGAAATGCCCGTCGGACTGGTTCGTGTGGACGTGAAGATTTCCTTTCAGGTACGGCATACGTTCATTGGGCTCACTGCTGCGGTTAAACCGTTGGTGCGACCTTTCGGCACGGAAGGCCGGATATCCGCATCTATCCGGCCGGTCGTGTCGAATGGCTGCAGGCTGATCGAATGGGAAAGAAACCGCGTCTCGGTGTCCCCATCTTCCGGCCGAACACCCGTTCACGGCGGCCCATCGCGCCATGCGGCCCGTTCCGGTGCGACGTAAATCCGCCTTTCCGCCGGAGCCCCCAAGGCCCCACCCCCGCCCCTTTTCGTCGGGCGCCAATCCCCCCCAATCCCCGCCTGCAGACGTATAACGCCCAATAGTATCACTGAATCCGGGAAAAATACAGGATTTTTTCACCCGGTAAACGCTTCCGCGTCTCTCCTGCGCGTACTTCATCTCCTCATTTTTCTTGACAATATTTACGGCCCTGTGCTATAGTCCCGTTTTGAATGAGCACTCATTCATGCGGGAGAGGGTGGAGGGATGAAAATCCGAATCTGACCGCATGGGTGACGGCCCGAAGGGCAAGCCGCGGTCCGGGCGGGGTTCTTACGGGCGGAAATCTTATGGGTGGCAAGAAGGGGGGGAGGCGTCGCCCGCTGACGGAACGGCATTCCGGAGGGGTCGGTGGAAGACGAAAAGAAAAGGTTCGTCAGGCAGCTCTTCTTCCTGAGCAGCACGGGGCTATCGATGGTCCTGGCCGTTTTCATCGGCCTGGCCTTCGGTGTCTTCCTGGACGGCAAGCTGGGAACACGGCCCTGGTTTACACTGATATTCCTGGGATTGGGCATCGTAGCCGGTTTTCGCAATATTTTTTGGTTTATCAAGCACTATGGAATCTCGGACGACAAAAAGGACCGAAAAGGGGACCAGTAAGATAATTGAATCGTATGCCCGGGAGCTCATCGAGGCGGGCAGCCTGACCATGCTCCTGTTGTTGATCGTCCTAGGCGTCCTGATCAGGTCCTACACCTTCGCGCTGGGGGTCTTCGTGGGAGGGATCGTCGCGGTCATCAACCATTACGGTCTCTACAAATCCCTTCGATCCGTTCTTTCGGCCGCCGCCGAACGGGGCGTAAAGAATGGGACGCCCCAGACGCTTTTTGCCTTTTACGTCAGGCTGGTATTTTCCGGCATCGTGATCTTTCTCGCCTTGAGAGGCGGCTTCGCAGACCCCATCGGCATCCTCGTCGGTGCGTCGGTAGTGGTGGTCAACAGCCTGATCGTCGGACTGGCGATATTCATCACGGATAGAGGAGTCAACGGATAGATGGAACACCCGATTCTCCTGCTCGACTTTTTTCACATACCCGGGTTGGGGTATGCGCCCCATATCACCTACACCTGGCTCATCATGATTTTTCTGATCGGCCTTTCGTATCTTGCCATGCGAAAAGCTACGATCGTGCCCAATCCGGTACAAAACGTCATCGAGCTGGTGATGCTGGGCCTGAATAACCTCATTAAGGACATCATGGGTGACAAGGGAAAGCCCTTCATCCCGCTCTTGGTGGCCGAGGCTTTTTTTATCTTCACCGCCAACATCGTCGGCATCATCCCCGGTTTTAACTCACCGACGTCCAATCTCAACACCAATGCCGCGATGGCGGTCGTGGTCTTCATACTGACCCATATCATCGGGGTCAGGGCCCACGGCTTCAAGTATGTCAAGACCTTCATGGGCCCGGTCTGGTGGCTGACCCCCCTATTCATCCCCGTTGAGATCATTAGCCACCTCTCCCGACCACTGTCGTTGTCGGTCCGGCTCTTCGGCAATATCCGGGGCGAGGACCTGGTCTTCTTCATCCTCTTGGTGCTCGTCCCGTACCTCATACCGCTTCCCTTCCTGCTGCTGATGATCCTCACGAGCGTGCTCCAGACCTTTGTCTTCGTCCTCCTGACCATGCTCTATATCAGCGGCGCAATGGAGGAAGCTCACTAACGCATACGCCAACCTGAAAGAAAGGAGATCTTTTGATGGGTAAAAAGTCGTTTGTGATAATTTTTGTCCTATTGTTCCTTTTAATGACCGCGGCCGTCGTGCTGGCCCAGGCGGAAACGGAGACAACTGCGCCGGCCGTGACCGAGGAAGGAACCGAGGCGGGAGCCCCGGCGCCGGGGGGTGCCCTCGATCCCAACTACACGCTCTATTTCGCGCTGTCGGTGCTCGGGGCGGGCCTTGCTATCGGCCTGGGAGCCTGCGGGACCGGCGTCGGCATGGGCTCGGCCGTCCGCGGGGCGCTGGAAGGCGCCGCTAGAAACCCGGATACCTATGGGAGACTCCTGACGACCATGATGATCGGCCTTGCCATGATCGAGTCTCTGGCGATTTACGCCCTCGTTATCGCGCTGATACTGCTGTACGCGAACCCGTTCGCGAAGCTGTTCGGAGTATAGGCGAGCAGGAAACCGACGCCTCACGATCAAGCCCCCGGGTAACGTTGAGCGTTTCCGGGGGTTTGTTGTCCCTGTCGACCCTTCAGACCCGATCGAGCCGCCCGTGAGGTTACCGTGCGGCAAGCCGGGGAATCCTCGTCCGAGACGACGATCGTCGCTATCCCTCGAAAAGATAGAAACGGCCGCCTTTTGTGGGGCGGCCGTTTTACTGCGTCACTGGTTTGTCGCACGCGCCGTCGAATGCGCTGACGGTGCGCGCTTTATCGTTCGCAGAAGACTATTATTTCTCGTTTGATTTCAGCGCCTTTTTCATCGTAATCCGCGCCGATACTTTGGCTCCCCGCTCGATCGAGAGCCTCCGGGTGGTGGTAATCTCACCCTTTACAACCCCTTCCTTTATGATAGCAAGCCTCGGCGAATGGATCGTGCCGTTTATCACGCCACCGAAGACAACATGGTCTCCCCGGACGTCACCCTCAATGCGGGTGTTGGGGCCGACGTAGATTTCGGCGTCCGTTCCGAGTCCCAAGATATCTCCCGAGACCGACGAACCGAAAAGGAGGGTCCTTCCCTCAAAAGATATTTTCCCCTCGAGGACGTTGCCGGGGCCGAGGTAGTTATGAAATTCGAGGTCGCCGAAGAAACCGTCTCCAACCGTCGTCTTGTTCGGGTTTTGTTCGTCCATATTATGTACCGATCCTCTTTTCCTTCTTCTCCGACTCGGTCTTGCAGTGGATGCACAATGTGGTAACCGGCCTGACCCGCAGACGCTCTTCCCCGATCTCTTCGCCGCATTCCTCACATACCCCGAAGGTCCCGTCTTCGATACGGGCAAGGGCTTCCTTGATCTTCAGGATCAGTTTTCTCTCCCGATCCCGTATCCGAAGCACGAAGTTGCGATCCGACTCGTGGGACGCCCGATCCGTCGGGTCCGGGAAATACTCCTTGGAATCGGTCATGTCCAGTACGGTGCTGTCGGCTTCAGTAAGGAGCTCCTGCAGCCGTGCCTCCAAGAGTGTCTTGAAATACTCTATCTTTTTGTTTTCCATCCTCCGTTCCTCCTTCCCCGCTCAGACCCACGCCCCGCTCAACTACCGGCCCACGATGAATCCCGAGCCGGATGTCCCGCCGGACCCGAAAGAAGAGGCCGCGCCGCATTCGGCGACTCGGATCCTCCCTCCACCAGGCCGCTCTCCCGTTGGCGCTCCGTTGGATATGCCGGGCGGAGTGCCGGCGCGACCGGCGGTCTATACCCACCCTCCACCCTGTGCCTCAATCAGACAATCAAATCCTGACGCATCGTCGCAGCCTTCTCGATCCGGATATTTCATTGCTTTTAAATTGTTAATTTTACTCGTTTTGTACTATCAAGTCAATAAAAATAAGTTTTTGCCCGCCGCGTACGGCAGCCGGCATAATCCGATGCCGGATACGGCGTGCGACCGATCGATAGCCATGCGGGCCGCCGGCCGCTCCCTTTGCCCTTGACAACGCGACTACCCTGAACCATAATCGAGTCATGGATGAGAAGACCAGACGAATCCTGCGCGCGGCCTCGGGCGATCTTCCTCTGTCTCCGTTGCCTTTTGACGGGTGGGCCGGTGCGGTCGGGGTGGATCCGGAACAATTCATCCTCACCCTTCGCTCTGCTGTGCGCGAAGGAATCGTGCGGCGGTTCGGGGCCGTGCTCGTCCACACGAAGAGCGGCATGAAGGCCAACGCCATGGTGGCCTGGGAGGTTCCCGGCGACCGGGCGGATGAGGTCGGTGAGATCATGGCCCGATTTGATGCGGTCAGTCACTGCTACCTCCGCACACCTCCTCCCGGTTTTCCGTATCGCCTCTTTACCATGCTGCATGCCCCGGACGAGCGGACGCTCTCGTCGGTTATCAACGCAATCAAAGAAGAGACGGGTCTGGACTCGTATGCCGTCTTTGCCTCCGTTCGTGAGTTCAAGAAGACGAGCCCCGACTATCTCGGGGAAGAGTAACCCGGCCCCGCGCCGATGCGGCGGGCTCGAGAGGGACGAAAAACCCAAGCAGGATGCCCGATGGAAAAGACGATGAAAAGGTCGCAGGCCCTCTTCGAGCGGGCACAGCGTATCATCCCCGGCGGTGTTAACAGCCCCGTGCGCGCCTACAAGTCGGTGGGAGGGATCCCGCCGTTTATCGCCCGCGGCGCGGGGGCGTATATCTTTGACGTCGATTCAAATCGATACATCGACTATGTCCTCTCATGGGGGCCGCTCATCCTCGGCCATGCCCACGAGGAGGTCGTGGCGGCGGCAACGGAGGCATTGCGGGGCGGTTCCTCATTCGGGGCCCCGACGGAGCGGGAAGTAACGCTTGCCGAAATGATTCTTTCCTTTTTCCCGAAGATGGAGATGGTCAGGCTCGTCTCCTCCGGGACCGAGGCGGCCATGACCGCCATTAGACTGGCCCGGGGCTGCACGGGGCGGGACAAGATCGTAAAATTCGCCGGATGCTACCACGGTCATTGTGACTCCCTGCTGGCAGAGGCCGGCTCCGGGATCGCCACCCTCGGCATCCCGGCTACTCCCGGCGTGACGCCGGCGACGGCGGCCGATACCCTCACCGTTCCTTTCAACGACATGGCGGCCCTCGACGAGACCTTCGAGCGAAGGGGCAGCGAGATTGCGGCGGTCATTGTGGAGCCCGTGCCGGGCAACATGGGGGTGGTGCCGCCTGACGATGATTTCCTGAAGGGACTTATCTCAACGGCCCGCTCCCACGGTGCCCTTGTCATCTTCGACGAGGTGATGAGCGGCTTCCGCGCGGACCTGGGTGGGGCCCAGACCCTGTGGGGGCTCGATCCGGACATTACGCTATTGGGCAAGGTCGTGGGGGGAGGATTTCCGCTGGCGGCCGTCGCGGGACGAAGGCAGGTGATGGAGCGGCTGGCCCCATCGGGCCCGGTTTACCAGGCGGGGACGCTCTCCGGCAATCCCGTGGCCGTGGCCGCCGGGATAGCGACGCTTTCGGTCCTCTCACGACCGGGCGTCTTTGAGACAATCGCGGCAAAGGCGGACGCTCTGAGGGAGGGGGTCATCAACGCGGCGAGAGCCGCCGGCGTCCCGCTCTGGGCAGGCGCCGTCGGGACCATGCTGTCATTCTTCTTTTCAGAGGGACCCGTCAGGAGCTTTGCCCAAGCCAAGGCGACGAGAGCCGACCTCTTCGTGAGCTGGTTTCACGAGATGATTGAGCGCGGGATCTACCTGGCCCCTTCCCCCTTTGAGGCACTTTTCGTCTCGGCGGCCCACAGCGATGATGATATCAGGGAGACGGTCCGGGCCGCCGGAGCCGCCTTCGGACGCCTCTAGAACGGTCCTGGTCGGTCGGGACGGACAGGTGTCGATTTGCCGATCCGCCCACTCCCCCGTCCGGCGACGGCACGGCCGGCTATGACCTGACGATGACCGATGCGTTCGGGTCAAACGGGTTTGACCGCATCGCCAAAGAGAAGAGATAGGGGTACTGATCGTTGAGGTGCTTCATGTAGTCGACCCACTGGAGCATCCCGGTAAGGTAGGCACGCCTCACGTCGCCGGCCACGTGCGCAAAGTCGCTGGCGGGTAACCCCCTGAACTCCTCCCGGTAAGAAAGCTCGTCCATCAGGTGGAAGACCGCCCAGAGGAGGTCGGTAAAGCGCTCGTGTTCGAGGAGGTTGGGATTTTCCAGGAGCCTCAAAAGAAAATCCCGCTGGCTCAGGAGGAAATCCTTCATCCCGGCGAGCTCGAATCCCTCCGCCTCCAGATCCGGCTGATAGGTGGCCAGCGCTCTTTTCATCGCGACAACCCCCCTGGCCGTCCAATCGTTTTTGACCAGCGCGTCCCGCGCAATGCCCTGGATGTTCCTGTCGGCGCGGGCGATATCACGAAGCAGCCTTATTCCCACCTCGCTGAAGAATATCCCGATGACCATGTTCATCTTGGTCATCATCGCCTCTTTCTCCCGCCTGGCCAGCAGCCGATCGATGATGATGGTCACGAGGAGCACTTCGACCGGCAGGAAAGCAATATCGCCGACCAGATAGAGAAAGATATGGTGGGCGTCATGGAAAAGCAGATAATGGACGAAATAGAGGATCGCCGATAGGATAATAAGTCCGGCGGCCAACGCTATCGTAAACCGGTCTCCCCGAGGCAGCTTATCACTCATCGCTTGGCCATCCTATTGAGTTTCTTCCGCCGGGCGGAACTCGGCCGAATCTCTCGGAATCTCGTTAATGTAACATGGAGCCTTTCTCAGCCTCCATTGTGTGACCGATTCCCGCAGGGCTTTGAGCTTTCCTCAATCAATAAATTCCAGCGTCGTCCGATCTCGGGGGCGAAACGATCGATGAACGCCAGCGGATTATCCCACAGGATCGCCCGGGAAACCTCGTCCGGGAGCCCGAAGGCAAAGAGATCGTTGTAGATTGTCTCGAGGCTCCCCATCCCCACGGGGTGATCGGAGCCGAAGAGGGTCCTCTTCGGGAAATCAGTGACGAGGGCCCGAAAGAGCTCCGAGACACGTGCCTGACCGTGGTGAGGCGCAGAAGCTCCGGCACGCTCGATGTATCTCAGGGCGCCGAAGACATTGGTGGCGTCCAGCCAGACGCCGCTATACTCCTCCATGAGGGCGCGCACCTCCCGAAAATGGGGGAAGAGGCAGTGGGAGAGGACCAGCACCAGTCGGGGGAATCGCCGGAGGATGCGCTCGATATCGGAGGGCGGCATCTTCATCCGGTAGAATTCCTCAAATCCCGTATGCAGCACCACCGGCCTGGCATATTGCTCGAGCAGCTCGTAGACGGGAAACATCCGCTCATCGGCCGGGTCGAAGCGCTGGACGAAGGGGTGAAACTTGAGACCGACAAAACGATAACCCTGGATGCAGCGTCGCACCACCGCTTCCTTGTCGGGTGTCTCCAGGTGAAGCGAGCCGAAAACAGCGGCGTGGGGGAGCCGCCGCCCGAGCTCGTCATTAAATTCATTGAGCGCCTCGGTCTGATCGGCCTTCAGAGGATAGACGTAGTTGAAAAAGAACCGGATTTCCCGACCGGCAAGATCAGAGACGATCCCCGCCTCATCGATGGCCGGATCCACCGGGTGTTCGGGAAAGGCCTTCCTGATCCAGCGCAGAAGGCCGGCGATTCTATCGGACGGCATGATATGGACGTGGGCGTCGATGATCGTCGACATGGATTGTCTCGCTCACATATTCGGGCGTTCGTCTCGGAACCCGATATGCCTGTCAGGTATGTTATCGCTGCGCTTTCTGCGCTGCGTGTTATCGTCTCTCCACGGTAATCTCCTGGCCGTCGTTAACCGATGCGAGGAGCGTGGGATCGTCCATGACCCGGCCGAAGATGTTGACCGGAGAGGCCGCCCGGATTTCGTCTCCCCGGCTCATCGGCGTCTTGCCGAAAAAAATGCAGAACGAATTACCATTCGGCCAATAGCCGAGCTCTCCCACATAAACGACGTCCCGGGCGTCCGGGGCCCGGGGGAGAGAGAGGGGGATGGAAAAGTAGATCTCGTCTCCCCAGCGATTTGCGGGAGAGGTGACCGGAAGGATGGCCAGGATCCTATCGCCCGTCTCGTTCCCGTAGATCTCGGCGGTCAGCTCGAGCGCGCCCGCGCGGATGACGACCGTCCGCTTTTCATCCACAACCTGCCCCCTCTCAAACACTGATCCCTTTATTGTATGGTCGCCCCTCGGGCGTTGTCAAGGATATTGTCGGTGGGACGGACGGGGCCGGGGCGCTCGACGGACTGTGGCTTCGGCAGGGCCTGGAAGGGACACGCGCGGCAGCCCGCCCGGGTCCGTTTTATCGCCCACCCGTATATTCCCGACGCTTTTTTTGAAATTACCCTTGACAACCGGACGCCCTTCTGGTTTAATACAAACACATGATCGATGTTTCCTTTTCGTAGTCCGGTCTTCTTTTTCAAACAGCAATCCATTTTGGGCAATGAGATGTAGCTCTGTAACACTGTCCCGGAATTCGTGTCTCTTTTTCATGAAAAAAGGGTTGAGTTTTCCACACCTGTTAGCAATTTTGTGGATAACTCAGCCTTTTTTTGGTCTAAATTCCTGTTTTCTTATGGATTTTTGATTTTTCCACACGGGGTGTGAAAATAACCTGTTGATATTCCTGTAAAAAAACGCATCGAGTAGATTATGGACCCCATCTGGACAAAGACCACCGAGAGCATCAGGGGCAAGGTCGGTGAGAAGACCTACGACCTCTGGTTCAAGCCCTTGATATGCAAAGATATTTCGGCAAACCACGCCGTTATTGAGGTTCCCAATAAATTCATCCGTGACTGGATCGCCGAGCATTATCTTGACATGATCGTCGAATGCCTGAAAAAGGGAACGAACCAGGACTACGTCGTGGACTTCTCGGTTGCCGACTCCCATGAATCGGCTTCCCAGCCGTCCGAACAGACGAAAGCGAAGAACCAGCCCCCGCACGTCAAGGCGCTGCGCCAGAGGCTCAACCCCAACTACACCCTCGAAAGCTTCGTAAAGGGTCCGTCCAACGAGTTTGCCAAGGCGGCCTGTGAAAAGGTCGTGGAGAACCCCGCCCGGGAATACAATCCCCTCTTCATCTACGGCGGCGTGGGACTGGGCAAGACCCACCTGCTCAACGCGGTGGGACTGGGCATCATCAATCGCTATCCGGACGCCGCGGTCTATTACATTACCTCGGAAGAGTTCGTCAACGAGCTGGTCAAATCCATCCGCTACGAAAAGATGGACGAGTTCAGGAAGAAGTTCAGGAACATAGACGTGCTGCTCGTGGACGACATCCAGTTTATCGCGGGCAAGAAACAAACCCAGGAGGAATTCTTCCACACCTTCAACACCCTGTACGAGAACCAGAAGCAGATCGTCCTGACGAGCGATAAGATCACCAAGGAGATCGCGGGGCTGGAGGAGCGTCTTCGGTCCCGCTTCGAATGGGGATTGATCGCCGACATCGACTACCCGGATCTCGAGCACATGGCGGCCATCCTCAAGACCAAGGCGGAAAAGAACTTCTCGACGGATCTCTCGGATGACGTCGCTTTTTTCATTGCCACGATCGTCGACAATAAGCCCAACATCCGGGAGCTCGAGGGGCTGCTCACCCGGCTCATGGCCGAGGCCTCGCTGGACGGAAAGGAAATCACGCTCGATTTCGCCCGCTCCGCGCTCAAGCACTTCATCCGGGATCGAGACCACCCCGAGAGCATCGACGGGATTCAGAAGGCCGTTGCGAAATTTTTCAAGATCAAGGTGTCGGACCTCAAATCACAAAGCCGAATCAAGGCCCTGGCGGAACCGAGGCAGATAGCCATGTACCTCGCCAAGAAGATCAGCAAGGCGTCCTACCCGGAGATCGGACAGAAATTCGGCGGCAAAGACCATTCGACGGTCATCCACGCGGTCAAGAAGATCGAGCGGAAGATTACCGAAGATCCGGAATTCAAGAATAACGTTTTTGCCATCGAAAACCAGATCAAGCTGAGAGGATAGCTGTGGGGAAAAGTAAGGTATATCGTTGTGGATAGGGTGTTGATGCAGCGTCCGGAGTAAAAAAGCGGTTTTATGCACCGGTTATCCACGATTTTTTTTATACCGAAAAGTGGAGTTTTGATATATACTTACCTATCTCTATCACCGGTCAACAGGACATACTACTACTATTTTTTATATATATAACAGTATAGATAGAACACCTCAAAGGAGTGCATGAATGGAATGGAAGATAGATAAGGACGATATGCTCAAGGGTCTGGCCAGGACCCAGAGCATCGTCGAAAAGAAAAATACTATTCAAATACTTTCCAATGTCCTACTGAAGCTTGCCGCTAACAATCTGACAATTGAGGCGACGGATCTGGAAGTAGGCGTCAGCGCGACGTACGAATGTGAGGGTATTGCCCCGGGCGGCGTCACGGTGGATGCCAAGACCCTCTATGAGGTGGTCAGGCAGATCCCGGAAGGGACGGTCATACACTTTCGAAAGAAGGAAAATAACTGGCTCGAGATCTCGGCCGGAAGATCGGTCTTCAACCTGGTGGGATTGGCGCCGGAGGATTTCCCCGAGGTTCCCATTCCCGCGGGAGACAGCCAGTGGAACATGAATCCGGATCTCCTCAAAGGGATGATCGAAAAGACGATATTCGCCGTTTCTCAGGAGGACATGCGCTATAACCTCTCGGGCGTATTCGTGGAGATCGTCGAGGAGGGCAAGACCAAGAGGATCCGGATGGTGGCCACTGACGGTCACCGGTTATCGCTCGTGGATTCAGACTATGAGGGCGACATCCCGATTCCCGCCGCCCAGGGCGTCATCGTGCCGAAAAAGGGCCTCTCCGAGCTGAGCAAGATCCTCGATGAGAGCGACGAACCCGTGGGGATGCGGCTTGAAGGCAACAACCTGATGGTCAAGCGTGATCGGCTTACACTGGTGATGCGGCTGGTTGACGGGAGGTTTCCCGACTACCGTCAGGTAATTCCCGCCGGCAACGATAAGGTCATCACCGTTTCCCGCGAGGATTTCATCAAGACGATCAGGCGGGTCTCCATCCTCTCCTATGAGCGGGTCAAAATGGTGAAGTTCCATATCAGCCCGTCGTCGATGGAGCTCGCTTCCGAGAGCCCGGACATGGGTACGGCCCGGGAGGAAATGACCGTTCAATACGAGGGTCCTGAAATAACCATCGGTTTCAACTCCACGTATCTTCTGGACATACTCAACGCTATGGACGACCAGGAGGTCTTCATCAGGCTGCTGGACGAATCGAGCCCGGGCGAGATTCGACCCACGAAGGAAAAGGGCTACTTCTTCATCATCATGCCGATGAAAATATAGTTCCACGACATTAAAATTCATGGTATACTGAAACGTTTATCGTTGGATGAACTATTTCGTCTCAAGGTGAGTGTGAATGGGCGATTACAACGCTGATAAGATAAAAGTCCTGGACGGCTTTGAGGCCGTCAGAAAAAGACCCGCCATGTATATCGGCTCCACGGGGAGCCCGGGGCTTCATCACCTCGTCTTTGAGGTCGTGGACAACTCCATCGATGAGGCCCTGGCGGGATACTGCACGAGGGTGGACGTCACTATACATATCGATAACTCGGTCACCGTTACCGACAACGGCCGTGGTATCCCGGTGGACATGCACAAGACCCAGAAACGGCCGGCGGCCGAAGTGGTCATGACGATGCTCCACTCGGGCGGTAAGTTCGACAACGAGGCCTACCGTTACTCAGGGGGGTTGCACGGGGTTGGGGTGAGCGTTGTCAATGCCCTCTCGATGGAGCTCGATATGGAGATCCGCCGGGACGGGAAAGTCTACTCCCAGAAATACCACAAAGGGAAACCGACCGGTAAGCTCGAAGTTACCGGCACCACAAAACGGACCGGGACGACCATCAAGTTCAAGCCCGACCCCGAGATCTTCGAGGAGACCGACTTCTCGTTCGACATCCTCTCCGAGCGGCTGAGAGAGCTGGCCTTTCTCACCAAGGGCATCAAGATATATATCGTGGACGAGCGGGACGGCCGGGAACACGAGTTTACCTATAAAGGCGGGATACTCTCGTTCGTGGAGCACCTCAACCGAAACAGAAATCCGTTGTATCCCAAGCCGATCTATTTCGAGACGGAGAAAGAAGGGGTTCTCCTGGAGTGCGCAATTCAGTATAACGACTCCTATAAAGAATCGCTCTTCTCGTTCGTCAATAACATCAACACCCGTGAGGGCGGTACCCACGTGATCGGCTTCCGGTCCGCGCTGACGCGCTCGATAAATACCTACGCCCAGGCCAACGCGCTCTTGAAAGGGCTCAAGGAAAATCTCACCGGAGACGATGTCCGGGAAGGGCTGACGGCGGTCCTCTCCATCAAGCTTAAGAATCCCCAATTCGAGGGACAGACCAAAGGAAAGCTCGGAAACTCCGAGGTCAAGGGGATCGTCGAGGCAATGATAAACGAGGGACTGGCCGCCTATTTCGAGGAAAACCCCGCGATGGCCAGGAAGGTCATCAAGAAGGGGGTCGAGGCGGCCCAGGCTCGGGAGGCGGCCAAGAAGGCCAAAGAGCTGACCCGACGCAAGGGCGCGCTGGAGGGTCTGTCGCTGCCGGGCAAGCTCGCCGACTGCCAGGAGACGTCGCCGGCGCTGAGTGAGATCTACCTCGTCGAGGGGGAGAGCGCCGGTGGGTCGGCCAAGGGCGGCCGGGACCGGCGAAACCAGGCCATCCTTCCCCTTAGAGGCAAGATCCTCAACGTGGAGAAGGCACGCTTCGACAAGATGCTTTCAAGCGAGGAGATCAAGATCCTCATAACAGCCCTCGGCGCCGGGATCGGCTCACAGGATTTCGATATCGCCAAGCTCCGCTATCACAAGATCATCATCATGACAGACGCGGACGTCGACGGCTCGCACATCAGGACACTGCTGCTGACCTTCTTCTACCGGCATATGACCGAGCTCGTGGAGCGGGGCTACCTCTACATCGCCCAACCGCCCCTCTTTCGGATCAAGAAAGGAAAGAACGAACACTACATAAAGGATGAAGCCCAGTTTGAGGACTTCCTGCTCACCCTGGGAGTGGAAGATACGAAACTGAAACCAAAGACCGGGGGATCGATATCGGGCAAGAAGCTGATCGGGCTGGCCAAAAAGATCATGCGTTTCGAGCGTATCCTCGAACATATAGACAAAAGAAAGATGGACAAGGAGCTGTTGCGCTCGTTTGTCCTCGAAGATAAACTGACGCCGGAATCGCTCAAGAAGAAGAAACAGAAAGAGCTCTCCAATATACTCAGCAATATTGAGACCTATTTGAAGAACATTGCCCCCACCTTCGGGAGCGTGGAGTTTCAGATTGAGGACGACACGGAGCATGAAGGGGCCAAAGTCGTCTGCCATACCAAGCGCAACGGGTCGGTCAGGGAATCGGTCCTGGATACCGAGTTCGTCTCATCGCCGGAATTCACCGAACTGCGCAGACTCATGGGTGAGCTCAAAGACATGGGGGAGGCCCCCTATCTGCTGGTGAACGGACAGAAGGAGATGAGTCTCTCAACATACGCCGAGGTGGTCGCATTTCTCTTTGATCACGGGAAACGGGGCCAGTCGATCCAGCGCTACAAGGGTCTGGGTGAAATGAATCCCGATCAGCTCTGGGAAACAACCATGGATCCGGATAAAAGAACGCTCCTGCAGGTCAACATAGAAGACTCTGTGGAAGCCGACGAGATATTCACGATCCTGATGGGCGACGAGGTGGAACCGCGGCGCCAATTCATCGAAAAGCACGCCCTGGACGTGAAGAATCTTGACATATAGGCTCGGCCGGGCTCGGTAACCCGTTGCGATCTATGGATTTATTCCTCCCATCAGCGGAACGATACAGCCGATCGGCTCGCCACGATACATACCGGCCGACTGACCGATTGCAGGCGCGTCGCTGAACGATAACGTCGGCGCGCACGCGGCACTGTGCCGCAGTCCAAGCGGATGTATTCGCGACACAAACCGTGTGACGGGGGGGCCGAACAAATCAATGGAGGGGCCCCTTTGCATTTACGTGAGGAGAACCAGGAATGGATGAGGTAAGGTCGCATACGACGACCATTAACATAGAAGACGAGATGCGGCGCTCGTATATCGACTATTCGATGAGCGTCATCATCGGGCGCGCGATTCCGGAGGTCCGTGACGGGCTCAAACCGGTGCATCGCCGTATCTTGTTTGCCATGTATGACCTTAAAAACTTCCACGATGAGCCCCACAAGAAATCGGCCCGAGTTGTCGGGGATGTCATCGGTAAATACCACCCTCACGGTGATGTAGCGGTCTATGATGCCCTGGCCAGAATGGCGCAGGACTTCAACATGAGGCATCTGCTCGTTGACGGACAGGGAAACTTCGGGTCGGTTGACGGCGACCCGCCGGCGGCCATGCGGTACACCGAGGTGCGCATGGCAAGACTAACCAAGCACCTCCTGGACGACATCGAAAAGAACACCGTCGACTTTATCCCCAACTATGACGAAACCAGAGAGGAGCCGACGATCCTTCCCGCGCGCTTTCCCAATCTGCTGCTCAACGGCTCCTCGGGGATTGCCGTGGGCATGGCGACCAACATCCCACCCCACAACCTGGGCGAGCTCACAGACGCCATCATCGCGATCATCAAGAACCCCAACATAACCGTAAAGGAGCTCATGAAGATCGTCCCGGGGCCCGACTTTCCAACCCGCGGATTTATCTACGGGACGGCCGGTATCAAGGAGGCCTACGAAAAAGGGCGCGGCAGGATCGTGCTGAGGGCCCGGGCCAAGATCGAGACGCAGCCCAGAACCGGAAAAACCGCCATTATCGTCACGGAGATACCCTACAACGTCAATAAGACCAAACTGATTGAGCGGATAGCGGACCTCGTGAGAAACAAGAAGATCGAGGGCATCAGCGACTTGAGGGACGAATCGGATAGGGAGGGAATGCGCATTCTTATTGAGCTCAAAAAGGAGGCCCTGCCGCCCATCATACTCAACCGTCTCTACAGCCTCACGCCGATGGAGACAACCTTCGGTGTGATCATGCTTGCCATCGTCGCCGGCAGACCGCGCGTCCTCACCCTCAAGGAGGCGCTGCTCTATTTCATCTACCACCGGCGTGAGGTGGTGACCAGGCGGACGAAGTTCGACCTCGAAAAAGCCCTCGAGCGGGCCCATATCCTCGAGGGCCTGGTAAAGGCGCTCCAGAACATCGATGAGATCATCAGCATCATCAAAGCATCCAAGACCCAGCCCGAGGCCAAGGAGCGCATGATCGCTCGGTTCGAGTTTTCCGATATCCAGGCCCAGGCCATTCTCGACATGCGGCTTGGCCGCCTCACGTCCCTTGAGATGGAAAAGATCATCAAGGAGTACGAGGAGGTCCTGGCCCTCATCGAGACATTGAGGAAGATCCTGTCCGACGAGAAGGAGCTCATCAAGGTAATCATCGGCGAGCTGATCGAGATAAAGGAAGAATTTGCCGACGAGCGCAGGACCGAGATAGTCTCCGAGACCAAGGAGCTTACCCTGGAGGACCTCGTGGCCCAGGAGGACATGGTGGTAACCGTCTCCCACAACGGCTACATAAAACGGACGCCGCTGTCCCAATACCGATCGCAGCAGCGGGGAGGCAAGGGAATGTCGGGCATGGATATGGCCGAGGGCGACTTCATCGAGAACCTCTTTATCGGACAGACCCACGACCACGTTCTGATCTTCTCCGACCGGGGTCGGGCATACGGGCTGAGGGTCCATGAGATTCCCCAGGCGGCGCGGGTCAGCAAGGGGAGGTCGGTGGCCAACCTCGTCCAGATGCAGCCGGATGAAAAACTGGCCTCGATGATCGTCGTATCGGACGTCGGCGGCCAGCCCCATGTCATTCTGTTGACCGAGCGCGGGATGATCAAGAAAAGCGCCGCCTCGGAGTTTGCCAACGCCCGACACACGGGGATCGTCGCCATGGGGCTTTCCGAGGATGACCGGCTGGTAACGGCAAAGACCGTCGACGCGGGACGCGAGATCGTGCTGGTGACCCAAAACGGCAATGCAGTCCGCTTCTCGGAGGAACAGGTCAGGCCCATGGGAAGGTCTGCTCAGGGGGTCAAGGCGGTCACGCTTTCCGGGAAAGACCGGGTCGTGGGGATGGCGCTCGTTACCGAGGGGTGCAGCATCCTTACCGCCACGGAAAAGGGATTCGGTAAGCAGACCAAGGAGGAGGAGTATCCGTCGTTCAAGCGGGGCGGAAAGGGAGTCATCGCGCTTCGGACCACCGAAAAGACGGGAAAGCTCATCGGCATCCGGAGCATCTCCACCGATGACGAGGTCATCATGATCTCGGACAAAGGCAAATTCCTGAGGCTCAAAGGCTCGTCCATCTCGGTCATCGGGAGAAACACCCAGGGGGTGCGCCTGATGAACCTGGATGCCGGCGAGCGGCTTGTCAGCATCGCGGTATTAGCGGAAAAGGAGGAGGAAAACGGCAATGCGTAGGGCGATCATCACACTCCTGGGGATTTCGCTTCTGGCGGCTCTTTTGTCCTGTGCGAAGGATCCGATCAAAGACGACTTCGAGCGGGCCGAGAAGCTCTGCGAAAAGGAGCATTACGAGGAAGCCGCCGGGATGTTTCGCAATATCGCCATCCTCAACCCGCGCTCCGACTACGCGTCGAGGGCCCTCTTCCGGTCGGGCACGATCAACTATCTGTACCTGAAACGCTACTCCGATGCCGTGGAGGACTTCGCGTACCTCGTCTACTACTATCCCGATGACGATCTGGCATTCGAATCCCAGGCCGATATCGTCGATATCTACATGAATAAGTTGAATAATTACGGGCAGGCGATCCTGGAGCTCAGAAAGCTTATCGAGAACTACCCCGGCCACGAAGATATCGACCAGTACCAGTACAAACTCGCGAGATGCTACTACTACATGCGGGACTTCGACCAGGCCAGGCTCGAATACCTGATCCTGCTGGACAGCTACCGGCACACCAAGCTCAAGCCGGAGATCTATTTTGATATCGCCAACACCTATTTCGTGGAAGGGGGCTCAAAGGTCGACAAGGCGCTCGAATACTACACAAAGCTGGTCGACGAATACCCCAAGTCGCCCCTCGTGATGGAGGCGAGGTTCTATTCGGCCGCGGCGCTCGAAGAAAAGGGTGAGCTGGCCGATGCGATGAAGGCCTATGAGGAGCTGCTGCCCGTCTACCCGAACCCCAAGATGGTGGCGCTCAGGATCGAGGGGATCAAGAACATCATCGAAAAGAAGGCGTCCCCCGCGCGCACGGAGGATCTCACAGACATGGGCGCAGCCGGGGGAGAACTTACCGAGGGCGATAACGGCGGCCCCACCGAGGTCGGCGGTAAGGAAAAATCGGACGGCATCATCATCAAGAGTCCGGACAAGAAAAAGGAGACGGCGCCGGAGACAAATGGGAATACGGGGGAAGGGACAACAAAGTAGGGAGCGCGCGGCACAATCGTAGCCGTGGCGCTGCGGCCGCTAAAAACCCGGTCTCCTTCATCGGATGAAATCAGGGACCTGCGCAGGGGCGCAGGTCCTTTATTATTTTCGGGCATGGGCGGAGCGGCGATCGGCGCGTCAATCGGTGAACGGGGTAGGGCACGAAACGGCGCGGCGGCTCATGCCTCCAGAATCACTCCGAGGCGTGATTTCGAGGGGGGAAGCACGTCGGAGCGCAATCGGGCCCTTCAGGGATACGGCGTCGGGCTTTGCCGTCCGATTACGCCAGCCGTTTTCTTCTTAAAAAGCTCGGGCGGCCTTTGGCCGCCCGATTCGTTGGAGGTAGTGTTCGTGGGGTATCATCACATCCCCAATGGGGAGAGTCTATTCGACAAAGTACCACTCGGCCACCAGCGTCTCCTGCCTGGGCACCACCAGTATGATCACCGGGCGCGCGGCGATCTTGCCGGGCATCCCGGCCAGCGTGACCGATATCGTGCCGTCATCCAGGGTCACGTCCTTGGCGGCCAGGCCGGCAAATCCCCTGTTACCGCTGGCCGCGATGCCGATGATCGACTTCTTCTTGAAATCGACGGCGGGCAGCTTCTTGTAGTCGATGCCGAGCTCCTCGGCGATCTTCTTGAGCTCGTCGGCTGACGTCGCCGTGAACTCCCGGTCGTCCAGCATGTAGTCGGTCATCCCCGTGTAGAAGACCTCATGGTCGATGGGCGTGCCGTAGGTGACGCCCTTTTCGATCATCTTCTGTTTCATACCCGATACGAGGATCGAGTCCAGGTTATTGTCTAAGACGGCAACATCGGTGCCGGATCCCCTCCCCGGACCCGCAACGCCCGTCTCGTCGCCGGCAACCGACGGTGCCGGTACCTTGGAGGCAAGGCCCTTCTCCTCGGCGCGCCCCGCGCCCAGCTTCCAGAAGGCCTCGTCTTTTTCCTTATCCATGGTGTAGTAGTCGCCGCCGGCCATCATGACCGTCTCGGTCTTGCCGGAGTCGCTCACGTACTCTCCCTTGTAGGTGAGGTACTGAAACGTCCCCTCGGTGCCCTTGGCGATCTTCGTGAAGGTGTCGACGCCTTCCGCGGACAGGCCGCTGGCTCCGATCGTGTTGATTATGATTTCTTTCTTCAGCGCATCCTTGGTCTCATTTTGCCACGTATAGTCGTTTTCATAGACGTTCGGGGGCGCGTCGCCGATGAGAAAGATCGTCTTTTCGGTATTGACGTCCCGATCCCAGTTCATATTCTGGATGGTGACGTGCAACGCCTCGTTGACGCTCTCGGGCTCGTCACCGCCCCCGGAGGCCTCGATGCTGTTGACCTCCTTGATGATCGCGTCGGTATCATCGGTAAGCTTCAGGAGCCGGGTTACGTATTCGTCCCCCCGGTCGCGATAGATCACCAGCCCGAAACGGACATCGGGCCGGGGCGTTCCCCCCTCGATCTCGGCGATCATGTCGACCAGGCTCTTCTTGACGACGTCGATCTCATCGCCCATCGATCCGGTGGTATCCACCAGAAAGACCACGTCCATCCGCGGCGCTTTCTCTCCGGCAAGGAGTGGGGCAGCGGCAGTAAACAGGCACATCAGGAATATTGCGGTCAGAAACAGTACGATGGAACGTTTCATGAGTTACCTCCGGGTTTTAATGGGTTTGACATCCCCGGGCGGAAAAGGTTCCTGAGACCGCCGGGAGAGGCGGCAGAGGCCGTCCGGGGGCCGCTCCCGCGGGCGGTCGTCGGCGGCATGGCCTGGACACTCTTGACACCCGGGCACGGGGTGTCATATGGCGGCGGGGAGTCGGGGCGTCGACGATCCGGTGTCACGGCAGGGGCAAGACAGTGGGGGATCTCCCCGTGCTCCTGGAGGGCTTTATCGAGACCGGGCCCGTACCGAAAGAGACGGGGGTTGTGCTATCCCGTTGTGTCCCTTTAGACCGGGCGGGGGCACGCGCCTGGGTGAGCGGTGCGGATCGGCCTAGGTGTTGGCCTTTACGAACAGCATCCTGAGGTCATAGAGAATGCTGTCGAGAAAGGACTCCTCGTCGGGGGTGAGGTTTCCCTTCGTCTTTTCCCTGAGCAGAGAGATGAGATCGATGGTCTGGCGGGCGCCGACCAGATCGGTGGCGTTCTTTCCCGATATCGGGTCGGGCACCTGACCCAGGTAGATGAGGGCCGAGGTGGAAAGCGACATCATAAACGAGGTGAAGGTCAGCGGGACGTAGGCGCGCTCGCCGCCTCGCGGGCCGCTTTCGGGCTCGGGACGCGGTCCCTCGGTCTGCCGGCCGTCCGGTGCGGGCCCTTCGGATTCGGGCGCGGAGGATGTCGCCTCGGGGCGCTCCCGGTCCGTCGCCGGCTGCTCATCAGGCGCGCCTGCGGACTCGGGTTCGTTGCCCGGGGCGGTTTCCTTTCCGACTTTGCGCTTGTCGTGGACGGCAAAGCCTTTGTCCTCTCGATCGTCCCGGCTCTTGTCTTTGTCTTTGGGATCCATGGCGTCTCCCTGAAGGCGGGCGTCGTGGATAGGTCTGAAAACGCGAAAGGATCGGGATTTCCTATCCTTCCGCCTCACCGGCCCGCGAGGATTGAATCTTCATGGGGCGGCGCGTCACCATCCGAGCGCCGCCCGGGGGTTGAACGGGTTCTGTCCGTCGAAGTCGCGCAGGAGCTTCTTGCTCGAATCGGATATCTTTTTCGGGACGACGATCTTGATCACGGCGTACATGTCGCCCCGCCCGCTGCCCTTGAGGTGGGGCGACCCCTTACCGCGCAGACGAAGCTTCTGCCCCCCCTGAGTGCCTTCGGGGACGGTAAGGCGCGTGGGCCCGTCCACCGTGGGGATAGTCACCTGGGCCCCGAGGGCCGCCTCGGTGATGGTAACGGGGACGTCGACGTAGATGTCGTCCTGCGAGCGGGAAAAGTAGGGGTGCGGCCTGACACGCGTAATGATGTAGAGGTCCCCCTGAGGTCCGCCGGCGATCCCGGGGCCCCCCTTGCCCCTGAGCCTGATCCGGGACCCATCGTTGACGCCGGAGGGAATGGTCACGGTCAGCTGCTCGGTTCCCGTCTCGGTACGAAGGCTGATGGTCTTTGAAGTCCCCTTGACGGCCTCCATGAAGTCGATCTCCATGGTATAGGAGAGGTCCTCGCCCGAGCGCGGTCGGCGGGTGGTCGTGCGACGCGCTCCGAAGAGCTCCGAGAAGACGTCGGAAAACGAGCCGAACTGCTCTCCCCCGCCTCCGGAAAAGTCAAACCCCTCGAAGGGGTTTTCGCCGCCCTTCCACGTCCAACTCCTCGCCCCCGGTCCGCCTCCCGGAGAGAAGGCCGCATCTCCGAACTGGTCATACATCTTCTTTTTTTCGGGGTCGGTCAGAACTTCATAGGCCTCGGATATCGCTTTGAACTTCTCCTCGGCTGAAGGATCTCCGGGGTTCATGTCGGGATGGTATTTTCGGGCGAGTCTTCGATAAGCCTTCTTGATTTCTTCGGGTGAGGCGCCGTGGGAAAGCCCCAGCGCCTCATAGTAGTCCTTCTTTGCCATCTAGGGAATTTTAACTGTTACCCGTAGGGATATGAGAAAATGTTTAATTCTCTTTGATCTCAATCTGCTTGGGACGGGCTTCTTTCACCTTTGGAATCTTAATTTCCAGGAGCCCGTCTTTGAACGTGGCGGATACTTTCGTCTGGTCGACGGTATGAGGTAGTGAAAACGATCGGGAAAAAGCGCCGTAAGATCGCTCTATCCGGTGGTAGTTCTCTTCTTTGACGTCTTTTTCGAACTTACGTTCGCCCTTGAGAATCAGGGTTGAGTCTTTGATTTCGATCACGACGTCACTCTTGTTCATTCCCGCAAGCTCCGCCTTCAGGATAACGGCCTCGTCGGTCTCATAAATATCGACGGCCGGAGACCAAAATCCCGGGGCCAGGGATTGGTCGTATCCCCTATTTTGAGTCGTGCTGTCGTGGAAGAGTCGATCCATCCTGTCCTGCAGCGTGAGCAGATCATGGAACGGATCCCACCTGATCAGGGCCATGGCGAACACCTCCTGTGAGCAGCTGAATGTATTGATCAATATCATAACACCATTTTGATACTAATGTAAACAAATTTAGCGGCAAAGTCAAGGGGCCGTCGGTTGGTTTTTTCTTGACATACCGGGAGGCACACTGTTTAATAGGCGTGTGTTTTAGTATCGCCGGATCTATTTGAGGATAACATGAAAAGATCTCTGATTGGGTTAGTTGTGCTGCTGGTGATCGCGATGGTCTCCGGCTGCGGATATCGGACACCTGAAGATTGTCAGGAGGCGGTGTTCAAGGCGATCTCAGACGACGACGCGGGAGCCTTCTTTAAGTGTGTGCTGGCGCCGCCCGAGGATGAAAAGGAGCGGGAAGCGGTTTTCTCCTGGGCAAGGGATAATTACACCCCCTACCTCGGCGGGGCAATCATGAGTAAGAACGAGGTCGATAACGTGGTGATCCTCAACATATCGCCCTCGGCCGACTACCTCAGCATTTACGGATCGGCCCTGGCCCCCCCGCCGCTTGCCCTGGCTTTTGTCAAGGAGAAGGGATACAAGCTCGACCTGGAATACACCGAAAAAATCAGGGAGCTCCACGAGCTCTACAAGGGTCTGACGCATTAGGGATCGGGCCGAAGCCCGTGCGGCAGTGAAGAAAATCGGCGTCGCACAGGGTCCGAGGCACAAAATGTGAAGGGGTCGAGCCCGGCGGCGCTCTGCCGAGCGTTTCCTGGAGAAAAACCCGGTCATCACTGATCGGGTTTTTTGCTGCTATCTGTCCGGCCGGAATATCTGCACAATGGGGGAAATCGGCAAAGACGTCGGGCAATCCCGTCAATACCGGAGGATAGAGGGCATGACCCCTCTCATGCTCGTGCGGATATTTTTCCGTGGACGCGTCGGAGATTGCGTTAGGCAAGGCCAAGCAGGAAATCCGGATGTATAACCCGGTGTCGATCGGGACGAAAACGGTGTCCCTTCAGGAGATACCCCGAGAGCCCGGATCTCTACCGCGCGGCAACGCTCTGTCGAAAGAAGATGGGCACGCGAAAGGGTTGCGGATAATCCCCTGACGCCGGCCCATACCCCATAGCTCGTGCTCGTTTGAAGCTGTGGCGGCTGCCCTATTCCTCCAGACCCAGCGCCCTCAGTACCCGCTCGTTAAAGATCTCGGGCTTTTCGACAACCGGGTTATGGAGGCTCTCCGGGATCGAGACGATCGTCAGGTTCTTGAAATAGATGGGGACCAGCTTTCCGAACTCCCCGATCGGTCCGAATGATCTGCCCCCCTCCACGTATAATACCGGGACATCGGTCCGATAGTTATCGCGGTAGAAGGCGAATTTCCCCTTGGAAAACCGGTGGATGGCCGATAAGAAATCAAGGGCGCTGTCTATCCTGGTACGCTCGAACCCCTCCCAGGTATACAGCCAGCCGTTATTGCCGTTGGACTGCTGAAGGGGAAGGAAAGAATTGAGAAAATTGAAGCCGGTGCCGGTCTTGAAGACGATCTGATAGATGAGCTTATTGAGCCTCGGTATCAACAGAGGATAGAGATATTTCGGAAAGTAGGCATGCACTTCAATGAGTATCAGACGCTCGACCAGCTCGGGGTAGCGAGCGACTACCTCCATAGCGATATTGCCGCCCAGGCAGTTACCGACGAGCGTAATTTTGCCGAGACCCAGTTTCTCGATATATTTCCTGCCCAGCTCGATAAAATCTTCGAAAGAGAAGTGGGGCAGCGGAGTGCTTCCGCCGTAGCCGGGCCACGCGGGACGATAGACGGTAAAGTGGCGGGCGAATGCCTCGTGACACATCCCAAATGTGTCCTCGTTACCGATCCAGCCGTGGTAGAAGACGAGCGGAGGCCCTGACCCGCTTACCTTTGTCGTGATTGTCAGGCCGTCGATCTCGGTGGTCATGAGCGATTCCGTTATTCTCCTTTTACGACCCGGAGAAGGAATCGTTTTTACCCTTAGTTGTTGTTCCATATCGTTACTCCAGTTGCTTCAATCGATCGGATCTAAGGAAATCACACCTTTTTTACCAGAAAGCGTGATTCCTGTCAATCTTATAGATGCATGGCATGATTGGCCGATTCATCCGGCGTTCTTTCCAGATACGCCGTGTCCCCCCATGGGGGGGAAAGGCCGAGATCGAGCCGGCCACAAAGATCAGAAGTCCTCTCGATACGTTGATTCGGGCGTTTCTTCCCATACCGATTTGGCCCAGAGATAGAGGGTCTCGAAGAACCCGTTTTTTTCAAACCGCCGCGTCGAATAGACTATGATCATCGTGGGGTCAAAAGCAACCGATGGCTTGTGGACCCTCATTGCCTTCGATAATTTCACGTCCTCTCCCACAAATTCGGGAAAGCCCCCGGACCTGAAGAAAAGCCGTCTCGTGATTGCCATGTTGTTTCCGGCAACGAAAGGACGGCCGATATGATTGCCGATGAACAGAGAAACGAATACGATTATATTATAAACATTGTAGAGGATGATCTTCGAGATGGTCGTGCCACCGAATAAGTTGAACCCGGAGAGGGCATCGATCCTCTTTCGTCCTCCGAACGCGGATGCGACCTTCTCTATCCAACGGGCGGAGACAACGCCGTCGGCGTCCATGAAGCAGAATATATCCCCGGTCGCGTAGGCGGCGCCGAAATTCCTGGCAGACGATATGCCCTGCTTGGAACAGGAAAGTACCGTAGCCGTATACGAGTGGGCGATCCGCACGGTCGCGTCCACGCTGTTGTTGTCCACGACAATCAGCTCAAAATCAGCAAGGGTCTGTTTCTTCAGGCTCTCAAGGCACGCGCCGAGGTATGCCTCCTCGTCATAGGCCGGGATAATCACCGAGATTTTCAGCTTCACGTTCAATGTCCTCTCATGATATCGGGTGCAGCCGTATCGCCTGCCCGATAGAGACAATACCATTATAACAGCAAAGGGAGCATAAATGATCGGCAGACAATCCGTGAAGGATCGTCTCCCTTTTGTCCGTCTCACCGTCCCGCTTCCGATTTCAGGAGAACGTAGTGCCGTAAAGGCGAAAAAAATCGGCTATTTTTATGCGATAATAGGATAAAAAAGACGAAAATACTTGCTATCCTGCCGCCGATCTGATATAAAATTAGATTTTATAATACTAGAGAAATGAGGTGATACCGTTGGGCAGCGTGATCAAGAAGCGCAGAAAGAAGATGCGAAAGCATAAATATAAAAAGCTTCGCGCAAAGATGCGCCATAGACGTAGGCGGGGCAGATAAGGATACAGCGGCGGTCTTTTCCCAGCGTTTCAAAACGAGGGGCTTCTTATGGGCGACTGCACCCAAGGCCCCCCGTTTTATTTTTCCGCTCATGCCAGGAATCTTTTGGTATCGGATATACGGCTCCGGTGCGGCTTGCCGTCCCGAAAACACCCCGCCGCCGTTAAAACCTTCGACAGGCCTTCAACGGGTAACCTTCTCGGGCTATCTTCAACAGGTAGCCCTTGCGGGGCTATCTTCAACAGGTAGCCCTTGCGGGCTAATGGCATCGATAGACGGGCCATCTACCTGTTTGTCGCGGTCTGTGATGCGCAGTGACTCGGCAACCAAGAGACGCCATATCCTCATCACGGGTCTGCCCGGGGTGGGAAAGACTACCCTGATAACCTCCCTCATAGAAAAACTCCCCGGGACGAAAAGCGGTTTCTTCACTCGGGAGGTCCGAGAGGGGGGATAAGAAGGGGATTCCTGATCGAGACGCTGGACGGGGCAACGGCGCCGCTTGCCGAGGTCGGGGGCGGAGGATCTCACCGGGTGGGCAAGTACCGTGTCCTGTCCGAGTCTATAGACAACGTGGCGGTTGGGGCGATAACGGTGGAGGCTGATTTCGTTATTATCGATGAAATCGGCAAGATGGAGACCGTGTCCGAGCGCTTCGTCCGGGCGGTGGAGCGGGCCTTTGCGGGCGGGTCTACGGTCATCGCCACTATCGCGAGGCACGGCAACCCGTTCATTGAGGGAATAAAGCAGAGACCCGACGCGCGGCTGTTTGAGGTGACCCGGGAAAACCGGGATTCGTTGGCCGAGGTGATCCTCAAAGAGCTCGCGTGTCCCGGAGTCGACAAGAGCGGCTAGCTCATCACTTGGCCGGCAAGGCACTGTTTCGGTGGATGCAGCCGGGTACCAACGGCCGTCATGAAGATTATCAAGGCAGAATTCATCAAAAGCGCCAGCGGCGCGTCCGGCTTCCCCGGAGGCCCGCTTCCTCAGATCGCGTTTGCCGGGCGCTCCAATGTCGGCAAATCCTCGCTGATAAATTGCCTCGTGGAGCGAAAGGGACTCGCCAAGACCTCGTCGGTTCCGGGCAAGACCCGGGTTGTTAATTTCTTCGTTGTGAACGACGCCGTTATCTTCGTGGACCTTCCCGGTTATGGGTACGCGAAGGTCTCCAAGGAGGAGCGGGAAAAATGGCGTCCCCTGGTCGAAGCCTATTTCACGACTTCGACGACAATTCGAGCGGCCGTTATCATCGTCGATATCAGGCGGGGACCCGAGCAGGAGGAGCTGAACCTTGCCTCATGGCTGTCTGTCCATTCGATTCGGGTCCTGTTCGTTGCGACAAAGTCCGATCGGGAAAGGAAAAGCGCCGTGAGCAGTCGCCTCAAGAATATAGCCGCAATCCTCGAGGTGCCTCAGGACGAAATCGTGCTTTTCTCGGCCAAGACGAGGGCGGGCAGGGATATCCTCTGGTCGCGCATCCGTGAGGCCTGCGGTGCCTGAATCGATTTCGTTTTCAAGCGAGGCCAAGGTCAATTACTTCCTGCGGGTAACAGGACGACGTCCGGACGGCTTTCACAATCTGATCAACGTCATGTGCCGGGTAAGCCTGTTTGACGAGATCACCGTGACTGTCGGTGGTCGGGGAATCTCGGTCAGTAGTGACGATCCCGAGGTCCCGTCGGGCCCCGGCAACAGTGTCTACCGGGCGGTCAGGCTGCTCCTTGAAAAATCACAAAGACAGGTGGGCGTCGATGTCCGGATAAAGAAACGTATTCCGGTGCAGTCGGGCCTGGGAGGGGCCAGCTCCAATGCCGCCGCGGTCATGGCGCGGCTCAACGAGCTGCTGAGCCTGGGTCTGAGCCGGCCCGAGCTCATAGATCTGGGAATCCAGGTTGGATCCGATGTCCCCTTTTTCCTCTTCGGGTCGCCTGCGGTGGCCACCGGCAAGGGAGAACTACTCGAACGGGTCGAGGGCATTGCGGAAGCATGGTTGGTAATCGTGAAACCGGCGGGTGGAATTTCGACGCGGGAGGCCTACGAAAAGATTGATTTAGTATTGACAAGAGAGAAAAAGAATATTATTATTCCTAAGTTTATTGGTACAATCGATAGTCTTGTCGATTGCATGTTCAACGACTTTGAGCCGGTGGCCGAAACGCTGCTGGGCGAGATAACGGATATTAAAGTCAGGCTGACCGAGCTCGGCGCGCTGCGGGCGATGCTTTCAGGGAGCGGCTCGGCGGTCTTCGGCGTATTTGCCGATGAAGCGGGAGCCCGTCGTGCAAAGGGTCAATTGTGTAACCATCCGGTGTGGAGCGCGTATGTAGCAAAGAATCTCTTCGACTAATTATATACAATGGAGGCATCGATGGATATTACTGAGGTTAGGGTATTCCCGGTAAACGAGGAGAGACTGAAAGCATATGCTACGATAACCTTCGACGACTGTTTTATCATCAGAGATTTGAAGATCATCGACGGAAACAATGGGCTCTTTGTGGCGATGCCCAGCAAGAAACGGAAAGACGGCACCTTCAGAGATACCGCCCATCCGCTGAACAACGAAACGCGGGAGCGAATCGAAGACGTAGTGCTCAGAGAATACGAGAAAGAGCTGTCAAGGATCGCCGACGGTGCGAGACCCAGCGTTATGGAAGAGCAGTAGAAGAAGGCCGATAAAATTGGTGGTGACCGATGGAGCCGGGGAGGCCGGCAAACGGTATATTGAATACAGTGGGGTGTCGACAAGCGGTAAGTCACGGGACTTTGGATCCCGCATCCGGAGGTTCGAATCCTCCCACCCCAGCCAATATGGAAAAAACGAGATACTAAGTGGATAGGATAAAGGTCTTTGCCGGGTCCTCCAATCCCCGGATGGCTCGGGAAATATGCGATTTCCTGAAGATTCCCCTGGGCAAGGCGCAGATTTCCCTTTTCTCGGACAGCGAGATCTCTGTAGAGATACACGAGAGCGTGCGTGGTATGCAGGTTTTCGTGATCCAGTCTACATGCCCGCCGGTAAACAATAACCTTATGGAGCTCCTCGTGATGATCGACGCCCTCAAGCGCGCATCGTCCGAGGAGATCACCGCAGTCATTCCCTACTATGGATATGCGCGCCAGGACCGCAAGGTCTTTCCCCGCGCCCCCATATCGGCAAAGCTCGTGGCCGATCTTCTCGAGGCGGCGGGGGCCCACCGGGTTATATCCATGGAGCTGCACGCGGGCCAGATCCAGGGCTTCTTTAATATACCGGTGGACCATCTTTTCTCATCGCCGGTGATGATCGATTACCTCAGAAAGAAGTTCGGAAGCGACGCGGTCATCGTATCCCCCGATGCCGGGGGCGTGGAGAGGGCCCGGGCGTATGCCCAGCGTCTGCAGATGGGGCTTGCCATTATCGACAAGCGGCGGCCCGGCCCGAACGTCGCTCAGGTGATGAACATTATCGGCGAGGTCGAAGGCAAGAACACCGTGATCCTCGACGATATGGTGGATACCGCCGGCACCCTCGTCAAGGCGGTAGACGCCCTTCTCGGCAACGGCGCCAAAGCGGTCTACGCGGCGGCGACCCATGCGGTCCTCTCAGGAGAAGCGGTCCGGCGTATCACCGACTCTTCGATCAAAGAGCTGGTGGTCACCAACACCATTCCCCTGTCCAAAGAGGCGGAAAAATCGGGAAAGGTCACGGTGCTTTCGGTCTCGCACCTGCTGGGCGAGGCAATCAAGCGGGTATATCAACGAGGTTCGGTTAGCGAGCTGTTTATCTAACGGATGCCGACAGGCAAAGGGTTCGGCTCCCCTCGAAAAAGCGAGAGGGGCCGCACCCTTGTGTAGTAAAAGGTGAAGAGCTATGGAAATTGCGCAGCTTAATGTCGAGCTAAGGACAGTCTCGGGAAAGGGCGCCGCCCGGCGGCTCCGGCGGGACAATAAGCTTCCGGGGGTAATCTACGGACCGGGAGAAGAGACGATCAAAGTTCAGGTGGACCCGGCCGAGATCAGGAAGGCGGTCCGGTCCCACGAGGGGTCTTTGCCGGTATTCTCGATCGTCGGGGTCAATGACGCCGAGAAACTCTCGGGCAATGTCGTCCTCGTCCGGGAGCTTCAAACGGATCCCGTCACATACGATTTTCTCCATGTCGATTTCATGAAGGTGGACCTTTCCAAGCAGATTACCGTCGAGGTCCCGATCCACTTCATCGGCAAGGCCATCGGCACGAAAGAGGGCGGAATTGTCGACGAGCCCGTCAGGAAGCTCGAGGTCAATTGTTTCCCGACGGATATCCCGCAGTTTATCGACGTGGACATCTCCGGCCTTGACGTTGGCGATTCCATTCATGTCAGAGACATCCGTCTCCCCAAGGCATGCTCGGTGGATACGACCGTTAACTATGCGGTGGTTTCGGTGATCCTGCCCAAACGGGGCAAAGAGGTGACCGAGGAGGCCGAGGCGGCGGAAGCCGAGGAAAAGCCGGAGGAGAAGGCCGAATAAGACGGCCGGTATCGTTGAAACGGAAAATGAGCGGCGGCGGCCACGGTGGGACCATGCGGCTCTGGGCAGGGACGTAACGCCGGAAAAGAGGCGTGCAGCATGAAGGCCGTCTTCGGTCTGGGAAACCCGGGAACAGAATACGAGAAGACCAGGCACAACGTCGGACGAATGGTCGTCTCCTCGTGGGCGAAGGAATCGGGCATCAAGATCGCGGGGAGGCGTTTTGACGCGCGGACGGGTACGGGACACTGGGAGGGAGAAGGGGTCATCGCGGCGCTCCCGCAGACGTATATGAACCTCTCGGGACGTTCGGTCGCCCGGGTTGCGTCATTCTATAAGCTCGGTCCCGCCGACATCATCGTCGTCCACGACGATATGGACCTCGATCCGGGCAGGATCCGGATCAGGCCCCACGGGGGGGACGGCGGGCATCGCGGGATTCGCTCGATCATCGAAGAGCTGGGGACACAGGATTTTGTCCGGGTCCGGATCGGGATCGGCAGGCCCCCGGAGGATGACGACGCGGTTGACTACGTACTGAAGCCGTTTTCCGGTGAGGAGCGGCATGTGATAGAGCGAGACGATTCAGAGGGCGCATGAAGCCCTCGCGTCTATACTGACTAATGGCGTTGAGTTTGCAATGAACGAATTCAACGGGTAGTTGCTTCACGGTTCAATTCTGGAGGATGCTATGAGTTATGAATGGGCATTTTCGGCGCCTGTCTTCGGTGCATTGGGCCTTCTGGTGGCCCTGTTCATTTACCTGTTCATCAAGAAGCAGGATGACGGCACCGAGCTGATGCGCGATCTGGCGCAGCAGATCCACGACGGCGCGATGGTCTTTCTGAGGCGGGAGTATTCCATCATCGCGATATTCATCGTGATAGTGGTTCTCCTGCTGGGGTTCTTCGTCGATAAGACGTGGAACACCTCCATCTGTTACGTATCGGGCGGCATCTCGTCTATGCTGGCCGGGTTCTTCGGCATGAAGGCCGCCACCCGCGCCAACGTCCGGACGTCTCAGGCGGCGGCCAAGAAGGGCCTTGAGTCGGCCTTCACCCTTTCGTTCCTGGGCGGTACGGTCATGGGCCTTTCCGTGGCGAGCCTCGGGCTGGTGGGTGTGGGTATTTACTTTATCCTGTTCGGTCAGAATCCTGCCACCGCCCTGTACATCAACGGGTATGCCATGGGCGCAAGCTCCATCGCGCTCTTTGCCCGTGTGGGCGGCGGTATCTTCACCAAGAGCGCCGACGTCGGCGCGGACCTCGTCGGCAAGGTCGAGGCGGGCATCCCCGAGGATGACCCCCGCAACCCCGGCGTCATCGCCGATAACGTCGGCGACAACGTCGGCGACATCGCCGGCATGGGCGCCGATATCTTCGAGTCCTACGTGGGGGCGGTTATCGCCACCATCGCCATCGCGGCGACGGCAAGCCTCACGACGCTGTCTGCGGCCATGAACCCGGGCGTCGAGATCACGGATGCGACGGCTGATACCATCAGGGTGAGCCTCATCGCGCTCCCGCTCGTCTCCGTTACCCTCGGGCTCCTCTCGTCGCTTCTCGGCATCTGGGCCATCAAGCTGTTCCGCAAAGGCGGACCCGCGGCCGGCCTTCGGTACTCGACGATCTTTGCGGCCGTGGTCTTCCTCGTGGTTAACTACTTCCTCTGCCAGGCCTTCGGCTCTATCGGGTCGTTTTGGGCCATCCTCTCGGGGACGGCCGCCGGCGTCTTGATCGGACTGGTGGTGGAGTGGTACACCTCCGATAACACCTGGTTCACCAAGAACGTCCCGGTTCAGCGGGTGGCAGAGGCCTCCAAGACCGGCCCGGCCACCAACATCATCAGCGGACTGGCCCTCGGCTTTGAGTCGGCGATCATCCCGGTGATCATCCTGGGCATTGCGATGCTGGTTGCCTATAAGTTCGCGGGCATCTACGGCATCGGTATCTCCGCTGTCGGGATGCTGGGCACCGTCGGTATCACCATGAGCGTGGATGCCTACGGGCCGGCCGCCGACAACGCCGGCGGGATCACCGAAATGGCGGGACTGGGCAAGGACGTCAGAAAGATCACCGACAACCTGGACGCCCTCGGCAACACGACCGCGGCCCTCGGCAAGGGATTTGCCATCGGCTCGGCGGGCCTGACGGCCCTGGCGCTCTTCACCGCGTTTACCCAGGCCTCCAAGATGACCATCATCGACCTGACCAATCCGCTGGTCCTGGTGGGGGTCTTTATCGGCGCGTTCATTCCGTTCTTCATCACAAGCCGCACCATGACGGCCGTCGGCAAGGCCGCCTTCCACATGGTCGAGGAGATCCGGCGTCAGTTCCGCGAGATCCCCGGCATCATGACAGGTAAGGGGAAACCCGATCCGTCCAAGTGCGTGGATATCGCGACGAAGGCCTCGCTGAAGTACATGATCGTACCCGGGCTTTCGGCCGTGGTCATGCCGCCGTTCGTGGGCTTTGTCCTCGGTAAAGAGGCGCTGGCCGGAATGCTCGTCGGCGCCACGGTAACCGGCGTCCTGATGGCCCTCTTCCTGGCCAACGCCGGCGCCATCTGGGATAACGCCAAGAAGGCGATCGAAGGCGGCATCTTCGGCGGTAAGGGCTCGGACACCCACAAGGCGGCCGTCGTCGGCGACACCGTCGGCGATCCCTGTAAAGATACTTCCGGACCGGCCATGAACATCCTCATCAAGCTGATGAGCGTCGTGTCGCTGGTCATCGCTCCGCTCCTCGTGAACTTCCCGGGGATCATCAGCCGGCTCTTCTAACGGCTGAAGAAGCGTATGAGACGGGGGGCTGTAAAGCCCCCCTTTTTTTGTGCCTATTTCCATCCCCTCTCTTGACAAGCCGACCCGCATGGAGTACAAAAGGGTGTGAGCATCCCTTCACGACACAAGCTAAACCTGCGGGAGAACCGATATGACATCGACATCAGGAAAAGACCTCTTTGAACAATTGTCCGACCGGATCATGACGACCGGCTCAAAGATCATCCCCGAGCTCTTCAGGTTCATCGCGACCGAAGACGACGCGAAACTGATGCTGGCAACCCCCGGCACGGCCGAGGAGCTGGCGGCCAAGCTCGGAAAAGACGCGGCGCTCACGGAAAAACAGCTGGAAGACCTCTTCCACAAGGGCCTCATGTTCAAGGCCAGGAAAGACGGAAAGGTCGTCTATAAGATGTGCAAGGATATCGTGCAGTTCCACGACGCCACCATCCTCTGGCCGGAGGCGCCAAAAGAGTATCACCGGCTCTGGAAGAAGTATATGGACGTGGAGTGGTTCGACTATGCCCGGGTAATCGAGAAATTCGTCAAGGACCCCTTCACCCGGGTCGTGCCGATCGGCCAGTCCATCAAGGCCGAGGGCCAGATACAGACCGTTGACGACGTGATGAACATCATCGACGGGACCAACCGCGTGGCGGTCACCGACTGCACGTGCCGCACGATCGACGGAAAATGCGGCCACGAGCTCAAGGTCTGCGTGCAGGTGGGGCGGTCGGCCGAATATGCGCTGGAGCGCGGGACGGGAACGGAGCTGACCAAGGACGAGGCCAAGGCCCTCATCAGGCGGTGCGACGAGGCGGGGCTGGTCCACGTAATCATGAATAGCAACACGAGGCAGAACTTCATCTGCAACTGCTGCAGCGACTGCTGCCAGACGATGCCGGTCTTCGTGAGCGCGGGCGTCAAGATCCTGGCGCCCAGCCGCTTCGAGGCCGAGGTCGACATAGACACCTGCACGGGCTGCGAGTCGTGCATCGAACGCTGCTTCTTCGGCGCGCTGACCATGGAGGACGGGACCGCGCTCGTAAACCCCGAAAAATGCATGGGCTGCGGCCTCTGCGCGCCGGTCTGTCCGGCCGAGGCCATCAGCCTGGTCGAGGTCAGGACAAAAGAGACGATCCCGGCTTAAGTAGATCCGGCCGACGGGACTGCGGGTCGGTCGGGCGGATTATCAAGGCGACGCGCCCGGGCATCATTGGAGGGTGTGCTCGCGCGGACCTCGCGTACCCTCCCTCGGGAAGGGCTGCCTGTGCGGGGACCGTGTCCTCAGGAGACCGGCCCCTCTCCCCTTAGCTTCCCCTTTATCTGTTCGTGCATCTCTTTGGTGATGGGGTAGGTCGTCATAAACCAGACGGCGGCAAGCACCATCAGTGTCGGCACGACGCCCACCAACAGTCGGATGGCCAGGAGCGCGGATTCCTTCTGCGGGATGACGTTTTCCACGTAGCCCGAAAGGTCAAGGAAGAGCCCCGTGAAGAAGATCGCGCACGCCACGGCCACCTTGTAGGCGAAAAAGATCAGCGCGTAGAGAAATCCCTCCCTCCGGATACCCACGGTGAGCTCGTCATATTCGATCACGTCAGGTATCACCGAGATCGTGATGACCGAAACCGACGATGCGCCGATGCCGGCCGCAAAGGCCAGCGCAAAGGAAAGCCAGGCCATGGACTCCGGGAGCAGTGACAGGACGATCAGGCAGGGGATCATGACGGCCATCCCCGCGTAGAAGGCCCGCTTCTTTCCATAGCGGTCGGATACCTTCACCCAGAGAGGTATAAAGGCAAACGACGCCAGGTAGAGGAGAAAAAAGATATAGTCGGCCCACCGGTCGATGAAGAGACAATATTTCATGTAATACATGAGCGACGTCTGGACGAAGGCCACCCCCACCCAGGCGAAGACGAAGACCCAGGCGATCGCCATGAAGGGCTTGTTACCAACGGCGGTCTTCAGCGACTTCGCGAAGGTGAGGCGCTTCTCATGGGGGATGAAGCGCGCGTCCTCCCGGGTCCCGATGAACGACGCGATCCCCGAGATCGCCATCACCGCGCCGAAGATAAGCCCCATCGCCCGGTAGCCGGTGTGCTCGCCGCCGAAGGCCCGGATCAGCGGAAGGGCGAACGCGGCGGCGACCAGCGCCGCCGCGATATTAAAGGCCATGAGCCAGCCGACGATGTTGGTCCGTGCATCGTAGTCGTCGGTCAACTCGGCCGTGAGCGTCCGGTAGGGGACGAGGTAGACCGTGGTGGCCGTCGTGTGGAAGAGGTAGGCGGCCGTCGCCAGGCAAAAGAGGAGCGCGGTGTTTTCGGTCGGCGGCAGGGCAAAGCAGAGGAAGAAGGAGAGTCCGTAGGGGACGGACGCGATCAGGAAATAGACCCGCCGCCTCCCGAGGCGTGTCTTCGTGTGGTCGGAGATCATCCCCATGATCGGGTCGGAGACGGCGTCCCAGAAGACCCCGATGTAGATCACCAGGCCCGCCAGGATCGCCGGAAGGTGCGCGACGTCGGTGAGGTAGAAGAGAAACAGGATCGCGATGACCGTCTGCGAGAAGCCGACGGCGATCTCGCCGGATGCATAGGAGAGCTTGATGGAAAGGGGGACGCGTTTCATAGTAATCCCCTCAGCGTGTGGTTAGGGTAAACATAGTGCGGTCTCAGTTATGAGGACCGGTTGCTTTTCTCCGTCTCCTGTCGGGGCCCCAAGAAGCTCGGAGAGTCTCGGGGTGACTATTCCCATTCCTCCCCGTAAAATTCCTCGATTGTCCTCTTCTTCACCGTCTCGTGATAGCGCTCAAGCTCCTCGCGCATCTTCGGGTCCACGTCCCGAGCGACGTGGCCGGCCAGGATCTTCCGTGCCGTCTCGTGCGCCCGGTCGACCGTATCGATAGCTCCGTGTTTTTCCCAGCTTTCCCGCGGCTGCCGGTCAAACAGGCGCGGCATGAAAAGCTCCGTCCGAAACCGTCGCTGGGTGTGGGGGTGGGTGAGGAAGCTCCCGCCGGGGCCGATCTCGGCGATCAGGTCGAGGGCCCCCTCAAGGCCGCCGGGATCTATCCCCGAAACCATCCTCTTTACCATCCCGATCATCTCGTCATCGATCACCAACAGCTCTGCGGAGGCGCAGCCGATCGATTCGAGGGTGCCGGCGGCGATCTGAAACGAGACACCGCCCAGCGCCGCCGCGAGGATCGAAGCCGTCCGCTCGACGAAGCACTGGGCCGAGAGCTCCTTGGCGTCGGTCATCGCCCCGATACCCCGGGAGGGGATGCCGTAGAAGCGCGCCAGCGCCGCCGAGGCCGCGGTGATAAGGCCGGTCTCGGGTGCGCCCACGGCGATTGCCCCGGTGGCCATGTCAGAGACGGTGGATGCCGACCCCATGAAGACCGGGGCCCCGGGGCGCACCATCTGCGAGAGCGCGATGAGCGCGAGGTTTTCGGCGTTGTGCTGGGCAAGGAGGCCCGAAAGCGTCACCGGGGCGGTGGTGCCGGCCATCGCCTGGGGGCCCACCACGACGGGTATGCCGTGCTCGCAAAAGAGCATGAGGCCCTCGAGCTGGAGCCGGTCGGTCACCAGGGGGCTGGTGGCGTTGACGATGCCGATGAAGGGGGGACGGTCGGCGAGGGCTTCGGTGTCTCCGGCTATGATCTCGAGCATCCGGATCATGTCGGTGGTGGCCATGACGCCGTAGCCCGCCATGGAAAAGGGCTTTCGGCAGTTCGTGACCCAGGCGAGCATCGATTCCGTGTGGATCGTCGTCATGGGGATGTCGCCGGGCCAAAGCGGCATGTTGAGGGCGTCTATGTTGCCGAGGTGCTCGGCCAGGACCAGGTGCTCGAAGAGGTCGGCGAGGGTGGCCTGCCGGGGAGAGCGGGCGCCGTGGGAAAGGACGATCGTCGGTGCCCCGTTGGGGGCAAACCAGCGGCTCTCGGGCTCGATGGGCATTTGGTAGGCGGGGTCGGCGCCGAAGAGCGTAAACCCGGCGGGAACCGTCTTAAGGGCGCGGGCCACGGCCCCGGGAGGGAAGCGGACGATTTTCGTCTGTTCGTCGACGGCACACCCGAAATCGGCCGCGCGCTCCCGGGCCCTCCTGAGCTCCATGCGCATCCCGACCCGGGAAAGGATTTCAAGGGTCGTCTCGTGGATTGCCTGTATCTCGTCGGATGAGAGGACTTCGAGCCGTGCCTTCATCGGGGTTCTCGCCGGGGGTTTTTGAAACTATAGAGGAGTCGGCATCCGATGTAAAGGGGAAAGTAAAAAAAAGCAGATCGCGTGTTTCACATGAAACATATTGTAACCATTAACTTTTTACTTAACTTCCCGGCCGAAGACGGAATTGTGCCGGCTCCCTGCGGAGCGCTCGCGTCCGATATAGCGCAGCAGGGGCGCCGGGTCGGATCGGCGCTCGTTTTGTTTGCCCGGGGAGGGCTTTTTCTGATATAGTGGAAGGGAAAAACGACGGGGAGGAAACCGATATGTCCGGCGCATTCTGCCTCATGCTCCATTCCCACATCCCCTACTGCAAAAAGTCCGGCGTCTGGCCGGCGGGGGAGGAGTGGCTCTTTGAGGCGATGAACGAGTGCTACATACCGCTGCTGAAGGTGTTGAGGAGGCTCGTTCTCGAAGGCATCCGGCCCGGGATTGCCGTCGGTGTGGTGCCTATCCTGGCCCTCCAGCTTGCCGACGGCTACATGAAGGCGCGCTTCCTGGAATATATGGGCGACAAGATCGTCCGGGCGCAGCATGACCTCGAGCGCTTTAAAGAGGACGAGGCGCGGCGGCGCGTGGCCGAGTATTGGCTCTTGCTGTTTGAGGACAACGTCCGCGCATACGTCAAAGATTTCCATCAGGACGTCCTGGGGACGCTCAGGTGGCTTCAGGATGAGGGGGTTGTCGAGGTGGTCACGTCGGCGGCAACCCACGGCTTTCTCCCCCTGCTGGGGTACGACAGCGCCGTCTACGCCCAGGTCAGGGTCGGGGTAGAGACCTGCGAGCAATATTTCGGGAAGAGGCCCCAGGGTTTTTGGCTGCCGGAGTGCGCGTACCGCCCGGCCGAGAGTTCCAACGGAAAGAGTAGGAGAGGTATCGACGAGTGGCTGGGCGATTTCGGCGTCGAGTGGTTCATCGTCGAGGACGTGGGCATTAAGGGCGCGGCAGTGATCGAGGACCTGAAAAACTGCGGCGCACCGACGACCGAGCGGGGATACCTCCTGCCGTCGGGGGTGAATGTCTTTGGGAGAAACGGGGCCACGGGCAGGCAGGTCTGGTCGTCCGAGGTGGGCTACCCGTCCGCCGTCGACTACCTCGAGTTTAACTGGCAGGACCCGGAGACGGGCCTGCGCTACAACCGGGTAACCGGCAAAGAAAAGAAGGGGATCTACAATCCCGAAAAGGCGGCGGCGCGCGTCAAGCGGGACGCGGCCCACTTCGTGAGGCTGCTTTCCGCAGAAAGCAAGCGGGCGGCCGCGGCGGGTGTCGAGTCTCCCGTGATCGTCGCTCCCTACGACACGGAGCTTTTCGGCCACTGGTGGCACGAGGGGCCCGCGTTTCTCGAAGAGGTCCTGCGTGCCCTGGCCAAGAAGAAGGGGGTTGCGCCCATGCGGCTCGGGGACTACGTGCGGCAAAACCGGGACTCGTTTCCGACGATCAGCATGGAACGGTCAAGCTGGGGGGAAAACGGCGATTTCACCGTCTGGAAGAAGCCCTGCGCACGGCTGGATCTGGCCCTTGATCAACGACTGCTGCCGCCATATGGAAGAGGTCCTGGGGGGAATCGAGGCGGCGGGCTACGTGCCGGACGAGCGGGGGGTCCGTATCCTCAAACAGATGGGGCGCGAACTGCTGTTGATGCAGGGCAGCGACTGGCCCTTCCTGCTCTACACCGAGCAGGCCCGGGAATACGCCAATCAGCGCTTCCACCACCACCACCAGAGGTTCTTGAAGCTGCTGTGGGGGGCCAGGGACCTGGAGGACCGAAACCGGGTTGCGGACGGGGATCTGGCCGAGATGGAGGATATCGACGGGGTGTGGTGGAAGATAGACTATGGGTACTTCAGGCCTCGTTAGCGGGTCGCCCCAATAGGCTCAATAGGCTGCCCTAATAGGCCTATCGTGAACTCAGAAATTAACGGTCATCGCGACGCCCCGCCATGTCTACCATTCGCCTCTCGACAACGGGTCCAATCGGCAGCAGGTTGATTCCCGCCGTCCGACACTAACGAATAGTGACCGGTTTTGAAAAAATCCCCTAACCCCTCCTCCCGAACAGCAGGCTCAGCGGCAGCGAGAAGATCACCGCCCCGATGATCGACCAGATGATCGGGAAGTGCGCCCCGCCGAGATTGATGTTGAAAAGTTCCGGCAGGCCGAACCTTCGGGCAATCCAGGTGCCGATGATGGCGCCGATGAAGCCCACCGCCGTCGAGGCGAGGCACCCCTTGTTGTTAAACCCGGTCAGCGCCATGCCCACGGAGCCGCATACCGCGGCGATAATCAAAAGGATGATAAATTCGATAATGGTCATATCCGTCCTCACGTATAGGTGTGTAACGATGTCTTGTGAAAATTATATCACAGCAAAACGGCCGCTTTTATAAAAAAATTGTCGCCGCGGCTTTTTTTTGTTATAACGATAGGCGTCATACACGGAGGATGCGGTGAGAGAGAAAGACAACCCGAGCTGGAAGATAGACACCCGGTGCGTCCACGCGGGTGAGGGCACGGACCCCGAGACGAAGGCCATCCGCCGGCCCATCCACATGGCAAACTCTTACGAGCTGCCCACCGACGTGGAAGAGCTGGTAAAGACCCTCTCGTGGGAGCAGTTGGATAAATTCGCCTACACGCGCGAGCACAACCCCACGGCCCGCCACCTCGAGGAGCGCCTGGCCGAGCTCGAGGGAGGCGAAGACTGCGTCGTTTCCGCCAGCGGCATGGGGGCGATCGCGGCAACCCTGTTCGCCCTCCTTTCCGCGGGCGACCACATCGTCTGCTCCGAGATCTGCTACACCGGCACCCAGAAGCTGGTTTCCACGCACCTGGTGCGCTTCGGGGTCCAGGCATCGATGGTCGACTCGTCTGATCTCTCCGAGGTCAAGGCCGCCATCCGGCCCAACACCAAGGTGGTGTTCGTGGAGACTCCGGGAAACCCGATCGTGGTGATCTCGGACATCGCGGCCATCGCCAGGCTGGCCCATGAGGCAGGCGCCCTGCTCGTGGTGGATTCCACCTGGTCGGGGCTCACCACCCAGAACCCGCTTTCGCTGGGGGCCGACCTCGTGATCCACAGCACCACCAAATACATCAACGGCCACGGCGACGCACTCGGGGGCGCGGTGATCGGGCCGAGGGCGATCCTCACGGAGATCCGGGAGCGGGGCATCGTCCACCTCGGGGCCTGCATTTCCCCCTTTAACGCGTGGCTGATCCTGCGCGGCTCGGTGACGCTGCCGATCCGGATGGCCCGTCATTCCGAAAACGCGCAGAAGGTGGCAGAGTTCCTGGCGTCCCACCCGAAGGTGAAGTCGGTCCGCTATCCCGGGCTGAAGACGTTTCCCGAGCACGACCTGGCGATGCGGCAGATGAGCGCCCCTTCCGGGATGATGACGTTCAACCTGAATGCCGAGCTGATGGAGCATTTTGCCTTCATCGAGCGCCTCAGGCTCGTCACCCACGCGGTCTCGCTGGGCCATGACCAGAGCCTGATATTCTACCTGCCGACACTCTTCTTCTTCTCGGACATGGTGGTGATGAACGACGCCCAGAAAGAAAAGTACACGCGCCTCATGGGCGACGGGATCTTCCGATTTTCCGTCGGCATCGAGGACAGCGATGATATCATTGAGGATTTGCGGCAGGCGCTTGCCGGGACGCCCTAATCGAGACATTCGTTGGTTGATCGGGCAACGTATCATTATCATGTCGGTGGGGGCACGACATGTCGTGCCCGTCTTTGCACAGCTCGCGGCCTCAGTCGAAGTCCGTACGCCGTATAGTGAGGTACCGTCAGAATAAGCCGATGCCTCGCGCTCAGCCCGGTCAAACGGGGGCGGAAATCGTGGTTATGGCTGCCGGGAAATTAACGCGGGATTTCTACGAGACGGGACACGCTGCTGGTCGCCCGGGAGCTGCTGGGAAAATACCTCGTCCATATTTCCGGCGACGGAAGAGTCGTCGGGAAGATCGTGGAGACCGAGGCCTACGTCGGCCCCGATGACGCTGCCGCTCACAGCTACGGGGGCAAGGTAACGAAACGGAACGCGGTGATGTTCGGCCCGGCGGGCCACGCCTATATCTATCAGATCTACGGTATGTATTATTGCCTCAACGTGGTGACGGCCAAGGTCGACATGCCGCAGGCGGTGCTGATCCGCGCGGTGGAGCCGACAGACGGCATTAGTATCATGGCGCAGAGAAGAGGTCTTCCCGGAACCCCCGACAGCGACTTCCGACGCCTGACAAACGGCCCGTCAAAGCTCTGCAAGGCCTTCGCGCTGGACACGTCCCTGACCGGGACGGATCTCTGCGGGGATGAGCTGTTTATTATCGGACGGGATTTGTCGGAGACGTTCGAGATCCGCGCGACGCCGCGCATCAACGTCGATTACGCGGGCACGTCCGCCGACCTGCCCTGGCGGTTTATCGTCGTCGGGAATCGATTCGTTACGCCGCATAAGTTTAACCGGGTCCCCTAAACCTCAGGACGACGTATTCTTCCTTTCCCTTCTTTCCCTCACCCACCCCACCAGCGGCGGGAGCCAGCAGAAGTTGGCCGCGATGGTCTCGAGCGCCGTCGTGACCTGGGTGGTGGGGGAAAAGCCGGCAACGCGCGCGACCAACAGCCCCGCGGGCACAAGCAGGATCACCAGCAGGCTGGTGAGCATGACGGGGTGGCGGAAATAGGCGGCCAGCGTCCCGGAAAGCCCCTCTTCTTTTCGGTACAGGAAGATAAACCCCGAGACGTTTCCCCCGATCTGGTCGGAAAGGGCATAGAAATAGGGGATATAGAAGCCCTCGATTCCGTAGACGTCCACTCCCGCAAGCCTGCTCAGCCCGTCCACGATCCACGGAAACGCCATCCCGACAAGCTTCCCCCACCCGTAGGCCTGGGCCATCGAGCCGGCCGCGTTCGTAATCCGTTTCTTGAAGGCGAAGATCCCCTCGAGGATGCTCTCGCCCTCGCCTGAAAGCGTCCGCACGAGCGCCTGGCCGAACCCGCTGGTCGAAAACCCGAAATAATCCAGGATGGCGCCAAGGGCGAGCCCCCCCGCGAACCCCGCGCCGGTGTATTTAATGAGCTCCCCGAACTCTTCCGATTCGCCTGCGCCGCCGGTATCGCGCTCTCTATCCTTATCTTCGGCCACGTCGCCTCCCGCTTCGTTTCGGCCCCTCAGGCCGCCCGGACCGCCATACGGCCCCGTTTTCCCGCCTTCGCGAAGGTGTAGGTCCTTTTCCCTTTCTCTTCGAACCGAAAGAGTCCGGATGCGGTGATGCCGGAGATAATCCGCTCGCCGGTCAGGTGGTGGTCGGAGACCGAAAGAACCCCGTCGTCCATGAGGACGCGGTGGAGCTCCGCCAGGATCGGTTTCGGGTCGGGCAGATGGTGGAAAATATCGTAGAGGAGGACCACATTGACGCTTTTATCGGCAAGGCCGGTTTCCCGATCCGAGGTTACGGTTTGGATATTGGTCACGCCCGCCCGCCTGGCCCGGCGGGCGGCGTATGCAGCCGCCAGCGGCAGGATGTCCAGAGCGAAGACCTTTCCCTTTTGCCCGACGGTGCGGGCGGCCTCGACCGAGAACCCCCCGGGGCCGGATCCGAAATCGAGGACGGTATCGCCGGGGCGTATTCCAGCCTCGGCGATGGCCTCGGCCGGCAGCCCGGAACGATACCTGAACCAGAACTTGGCCGCCATGAGGCGAAAGTGGAGACTACTCATCGGACTTTCCATCGGGCACTCCATTCTAAAGGAAGACAGGGGCGGTTCCCGCAATTTTCGAGTTATCTCGGTCGCGGCCCCCTGCCTATAATGACGACCAAGGCCGGATACTATTGCAGCGGGAAATAGGGCAGTGAGGTTTTTCCGGCTCTTTTTGTGGGGAAGTTTATCGGAGACCTATCCGGTGGCCGCGCGTCTCGTGCGCTCGCGATCCAGGATGCCGCGCAGCACCTGCCCGGTGTAGGAGTGATCGACCGACGCCACCTCCTCCGGAGTGCCGACGGCCACCACCTCCCCTCCCCTGTCTCCCCCATCGGGACCCAGGTCGACGATCCAGTCGGCGCTCTTGATCATGTCGGGGTTGTGCTCGATGACGATGATGGTGTTGCCCTCGTCGCGCAGGCGGAAAAGGACCTTGAGGAGGTTTGCGATGTCGGCGAAGTGGAGCCCGGTTGTCGGCTCGTCGAGGATGTAGAGGGTCTTTCCGGTGCTCCGTTTGGAAAGCTCCCGGGAGAGCTTGATGCGCTGAGCCTCGCCGCCGGAGAGCGTCGTGGCCGCCTGGCCCAGCTCTATGTAGCCCAGACCCACGTCGTGCAGGGTCAAGAGCTTTGCCATGATCTGCGGATGGCTGGTGAAGAACTCCATCGCCTGATCTACCGTCATCTCCAGCACGTCGGCGATGTTCTTGCTCTTGTAGGTGATCTCGAGGGTCTCGCGGTTGTAGCGCTTGCCGCTGCACGAGTCACAGGTGACGTAGACGTCCGGCAGAAAGTGCATCTCGATCTTGATGATGCCGTCGCCCTGGCACGTCTCGCATCGTCCTCCCTTAACGTTGAAGCTGTAGCGGCCGGGCTCGGTAGCCCCGGATCTTGGATTCGGGCAGCTGCGTAAAGAGGTCGCGGATATGAGAAAAGAGGCCGGTATAGGTCGCCGGGTTGGAGCGCGGCGTGCGGCCGATCGGGGACTGGTCTATGTCGATGACCTTGTCGATCAGCGAAATGCCCGTGATCCGGTCGTGCTTTCCCGCCTTCTCCTTGGAGCGATAGAGCGCCTGGTTCAGGGCAAGAAACAGTGTGTCCACGACGAGCGATGATTTCCCCGAGCCCGATACGCCGGTGACGCAGGTGAAGATGCCCAGCGGAAAGTCGACGGTGATCGATTTGAGGTTGTTTTCCCGGGCGCCGATGACCGAAAGGATGCCCTTTGATTTTTTGCGCTCCGGGGGAACCGGGATGGCGAGCCTGCCCGAAAGATATTTGCCGGTCATGGAATGTTCGTCGGTCAGGATCTCCTCGGGGGTGCCCGAAAAGACGATGCGGCCCCCGGAGACGCCGGCCCCCAGGCCCATGTCAATGACATAGTCGGCCGCCTTGATCGTCTCCTCGTCATGCTCAACGACGAGCACGGTATTGCCGAGCTCTCGCAGGTTCATGAGGGTTTTCAGGAGCTTCTGGTTATCCTTCTGGTGCAGGCCGATGCTCGGCTCGTCCAGGATGTAGAGCACGCCCATGAGCCGGGACCCGATCTGCGTTGCGAGCCGGATGCGCTGCCCCTCGCCCCCCGAGAGCGTGGCCGCCGTGCGGGAGAGCGAGAGATAGTCAAGCCCCACGTCCACGAGAAACCCCAGCCGCTCGATTATCTCTTTCTTGACGCGGCTTGCGATGAACTCCTCCTGTGCGGAGAGTGTGAGGTTCTCGAAGGCGGACAGGAGCTCTCTCACCGACATCATGGTGTAGTCGTAGATATTCGTATCGTTGATCTTTATGTGGAGGCTCTCCTTGCGGAGCCGTGCGCCGTTGCAGACGGGGCACGAGCGGACGTTCATGAAGCGGGCGATCTCCTCGCGGATTGCCTCCGAATCGGTCTCGGCGTAACGGCGGTTGAGGTTCTCGATGACCCCCTCGAAAGGACGGGGATAGAAGAATTTGCGGCCGTCCCGCTCGAAATAGAAGTCGATCTTTTCCTCTCCCGATCCGTAGAGGATGACGCTCTGGATCTTGGCGGGGAGCTTTTCAAAGGGGGTGTAGATATCGAAGTTGTAGTGGTTTACCAGCGCGTCCAGCATCTGGAAATGGTAAACCGAGCTCTTCTTCTCCCACGGGACGATGGCCCCCTCCCGGAGCGAAAGCGTCCGGTTCGGGACGATGAGGTCCGGGTCGAGGTACATCGTGGTCCCGAGGCCGCCGCACTGGGGACATGCGCCGTGGGGGTTGTTGAAGGAAAAGAGCCGTGGAGAGATCTCGGGATAGCTGATCCCGCAGACGTTGCAGGCGAATTTTTCGGAGAAGGGGAGCTCCTCCCCGTCTTCCACGGCGATGGAGACAAAGCCGTCCGAGAGCCTGAGCGCGGTCTCGACGGAGTCGGTGAGCCGGTGGCCGAGGGCCTCTTTCATGACGAGACGGTCGATGACCACCTCGATGTCGTGCTTCTTGTTCTTGTCCAGCGTAATTTCTTCGTCCAGCGTGTACATGATGCCGTCCACCCGGACCCGGAGGTAGCCGGAGCGGCGGAATGATTCGAGCTCCCGCTTGTATTCGCCCTTTCTTCCCTTGACGACCGGGGCCAGAACAGAGAACTTTGTGCCGATCTCAAGCTCCAGCACGTGATCGACAATGCTCTGGACGGTTACAGCGGTAATCTCGCGGCCGCAGTTGTAGCAGAAAGGATGTCCCACGCGGGCGAAGAGGAGCCTCAGGTAGTCGTAGATCTCGGTAACCGTCCCCACGGTGGAGCGGGGGTTCTTGCTGGTATTCTTCTGTTCGATGGATATCGCCGGGGAAAGCCCCTCGATGAAATCGACGTCCGGCTTGTCCATCTGCTCGAGGAACTGGCGGGCGTAGGCTGACAGCGACTCCACGTAGCGGCGCTGGCCCTCGGCATAAATCGTATCAAACGCGAGCGTGGATTTTCCCGAGCCGGAAAGCCCGGTAATGACAACGAGTTTATCCCGGGGGATGATAACTTCGATATCCTTGAGATTATGTTCCCGGGCGCCCTTCACCCGAATGTGCGTCTCCGCCATGAACGTCCACCGACATCTGGTTAAATCAATCTGCTATTATAGCTCAAGATTTATCCTATGTAAAGAGAATCGTGAATATCGACAAGGTCACGGGACAGACACCCGCGGTGTGAGAGAGGCGCCGTTCTTACTGAACGGAAGAAGTGCCTCTGGGCGGTGAGGGACTTGAAAAGTTGCACTATCGAGCGTGATGAAATGAAGAAGACGCTATCATTCCTCATAAGGCCGATCGGCGGGACTCGCATCCGAAGGCACAAGGGCTTAAGAAGAAGCGTGGGGGAACGCCGTAATGACCGGCGCTCCCCCGACATAGTGTCAGTGATGGGAGCAGGCGCAGAAAGACCCGGCCGCCCTCAGATGCCCGGAGAGGTAGGCCGTGACGGCGTCTTCAGCAGTCAGCGGACCCTCGATTACAAGCGGACGAATGCCGTTTGCGGAAAGCTCGTCGGCGGCGCGTCGTCCCATTCCACCGCACAGCACGACCGAACAATCGGAAAGGGCATTGACGATAGCTCCGTGTCCATGGGAATCGTCGTGATGGTGTCCCGCCCCGTCGCACTGTCCGTTGGCGTGCGCGGTGAACGTGTTGGTTCGATCCTGCCTGCCTACGACCTTATTGTCCTCAATGTCAAAGACGACGAATCCGGTGCTCCTCCCGAAATGGGAAGAAACAGCGCCGCCGTCGGATATCGCTACCGCGATTTTCATGGTAAGAACCTCCTTGTTGCGTCTCAAATGACCTGTGGTGTCCGCCGACTATACTTTTGACTGTGATCGGGCGCAACCGCTGCCGCGGGGGCCGCGCCCTCTTCCAACGGACCCTTGCGAATTCTCGAACCGGTGAATAGCGTTTCCCCCGCAGTGCGGGCATGACGAGGGCCTGCCCGTTCCAAAGGGCATTTCCCACTCGTGACCGCAGTCGTCACACTGAAATTTCCTCTTTTCGGTCATGTGGATGTTGCCTCCCCCGATACGTAATGCCTTTCCCTCCACCAGAGCGGACGCCGTTTTCTCCCGCGCAGATTGAATGATCCTGCCGAAGGTCTGGCGTGATACGTTCATCATACCGGCGGCTTCATCATGGTAGAGGCCTTCCCGGTCGGCAAGACGGATGGCCTCAAACTCGTCGACGGTCAGCACCACCTCCTCGAGCCTCGACACGGGGATCCCGGCCGGCTTGAAGAGAATGTAATCTGGGGAACCTCCGACGGTTCTTATGCATTGCGGTCTGGGCATAGCAGCGCCATTCATATAAGCATGTCTATTATGGGCATATGCTCATAATATTGTCAAGAAAAAAGTTCCCTTTTACGGTGTATAATAGAAGATATGGGGACTTTTTCTTTTCTTCTCTCGTCATTATTAAAAAGTCCCCGCCACCTCTAAAAATGGGCGCCGTTTATGAATCGTACGGGGGCGCGGCTCATCTTATATAAAAATGTGTTTGACAAAAGGGGGTGAATAATATTATACTAATTTGGTAATGTATTTCTCTCAATTCTTTTCTTTCGTCTTCATCCAAACATAAAATCAAGCCACGGAGGGTATATGGCAGCATTGAATAGAGGGGAGCGGTCGTTCTTGGAGGGGAAGTTCGGCGGCCGCGTGACCTTTGACAGGATGGAGCGCAAGCTCTATGGACATGATATCGCCGCTATGCCGATGATCATGAAGCCGATTATCGGCTCGACGATACCCGAGGCGGTCGTGCAGCCGGAGACTGAAGAGGAGCTGATCGCCCTCGTGCGGTGGGCCGATACCAACAGGATACCGCTCACGCCGCGGGGGAAGGCCTCGTCCGGTTATGGAGGCGTGCTGCCGGTAAAAGGCGGGGTTGTCGTAGATTTCTTCCGCATGAACAAGGTCATCTCTATCGACAAGACCAAAAAGACGGTGACCGCCCAGGCGGGGATCGTCTGGGAAAAGATCGACCGGGCGCTGAAGAAAGAGGGCCTTACGGTCAACCTCTATCCCTCGAGCTACCCCGGCTCCACGGTCGGCGGATGGCTTGCCCAGGGCGGCACCGGCATCGGGTCGTTTGAGTCGGGCTGGTTTGTCGACAACGTCCTTTCGGCGCGGGTAGTGCTGCCGGACGGGACGGTCAAGGAGTTTTCCGGTAAGGACATCGAGCTGATATCCGAGGCAGAGGGCATTACCGGACTGATCTCCACGATCACGATCAAGGCGATGGCCGACGAGAAGCTCTCGATTGTGGCGATAGGCTGCCCTGACGCCCTTAACACGCAGACGCTCATCCAGTCGATGATAACCGAGAAACTGCCTATCTGGTCGCTCATGTTCATCAATCCGCGGATGGCCGAGCTCAAGAACCGTTCTCCCCTCATCGAGCAGCACGGCCACCCGGCCGAGGAGCGGGTGCTTCTGCCGGCGTCGTATATCATTACGATCGCGTATCGAGAAAAAGACGCCGGCGTCGTGAGCAAAAAGATCGCCCAGCTGATAAAGCCGTGCGAGGCCGAAATCCTCAGCGAGAAGGTCGCCCACCACGAGTGGAAGAACCGATTCAAGCTGATGGTCGTCAAAAGGCTGGGGCCCAGCCTCATACCGACGGAGATCGTCATCCCTCTGACCGAGCTCGGCGCGTTCATGGAGGAAATCGAGCACAAGGTAAATCAGCCGATCGTAAAGGAAGGCGTCGTCGTACAGCAGGGCAAGAATGGAACTCCGGAAGTGGTTATCCTGGGCTTCATCCCGGCCGATCAGAGGAAGTTCTCCTACAATCTCGTCTTCACGCTGGCGATGACCGTCATTAATATCGCCGAGAAGCATGGGGGACGGGCTTACGCTACGGGCCTCTACTTCGCCAAGAAGGCAAAGCAGGTCCTGGGCGGACAGCGGGTCCAGCGAATCAAGGAATTCAAAAAGGGCATCGACCCGAGGGGCATCCTCAATCCGCACAAGGTTCTGAATAACGGCTTTTTGGGGACCGTTATGGGTGCCGCGAAATTCCTGGAGCCGTTAGGAAGACCGTTCGGCAACTACGTCATCACCAAGATCGGCGAGCGGCCGACCAAACCCGTCCGGGATATCCCCGCGGACGTGGCGTGGTACGCCTACGGGTGCTCCCAGTGCGGCTACTGCGTCGAGGAGTGTGACCAGTTCTATGGCCGCGGGTGGGAGAGCCAGTCTCCCCGCGGGAAGTGGTACTGGCTCCGGGAGTATATGGAAGGCCGCGAGGAGTGGAACCAGGCCGTTGTGGACACGTTCCTGGTCTGCACCACCTGCGAGCTCTGTAACCTGCGCTGCTCGGCGGCGCTGCCGATCGAGCCGTCCTGGATGAAGCTGCGCGGCAAGCTGATCCACGAAGAGAAGAAGATGACGTTCCCGCCGTTTGAGATGATGGCCGCGGCCCTTACCAAGGAGGGAGACATCTGGGCGGGGTATCGAAAGAATCGATGGGACTGGTTCCCCAAAGATCTCGAAGAAAAACACGGACCCGGGAAGAAGGCCAAGACGGTCTATTTTGCCGGATGTACCGCCAGCTACGTCGAGCAGGATATCGCGATTGCGGCCGTCAGGCTCCTGGACAAGGCGGGGGTCGATTTTGTCACCGTCGGCAACAAGGAGAACTGCTGCGGGACGCCGATGCTGGTGGCCGGCAAGTGGGACGTCTTTGCCGAGACGATGAAAAAGAACATCGCCGCCGTGAAGGCCGCCGGCGCCGATACGGTGGTCAGCTCATGCCCGGCATGCGACATGATGTGGCGGCACGCCTACCCCGAGTGGGCCAAGAAGCTGGGTGTCGATTTCGATATCACGGCCAAGCACTACAGCGAGATCGTCTCCGACCAGATACGGAAGGGTACGTTTACCTTCCCCAAGAACGGCACGAAGAAAGAGAAAGTCACCTGGCACGATTCGTGCCATATCGGGCGCGTCTCGGGCGTCTATGAAGAGCCGCGCGACCTGATCAAAGCCAATCCCAACGCTGATTTCGTGGAGATGCCGTTCAACCGAAACGAGGCCCATTGCTGCGGGAGCGTGCTGACCCTCATCAAGGATCCGCCGATTGCGGCGGAGATCGGCAAGACCCGCATCGATGAGGCGCTGGAGGTCGGCGCCGAAAAGATTCTGGCGCTGTGCCCCTGCTGTGAATTCCAGCTGAGGGTCTCGGCCGACAAGAAGAAACTCCCCGTGAAAGTGGTGGACCTGGCGCGCTACTCGCTGGAGGCGTTCGGACTTAATTTCCCGGATCCGAACCCGGAGGTGAAGAGGCAATGGGCGGTCTTTGAGGCGATGATCGTCCTGATGACCCCCCAGGGATTTGCGGATCTCATGGGCACGATGTTCAAGGAATTGGTCGACGCCATGCCGCTGGGCATGGGGCCGATGATGCGGGTGATGGGAAAGGTCCCCGGGGCTCTCAATCTCATGAAGCCGATGTTCCCACTGCTTTTCCCGATCCTGCTTCCGATGATGATGCCCAAGGTCATGCCGACGATGCTCTCGCGGGTGGCCGACAAGATCCCGATGCCCGACTATATGCTTGCGCAGATGCCGGAGCTTATGCCGAAAGTCATGGATAACCTCATGCCCCACATGATCGGGGACGTGGTGCCCCTGGTGACCGGACCGATGGTCGATTACCTGCAGGGGAAGACCCGCTGATTTTCGCCGGGCTCGCAAGGCTCAGCCGGAGCGGGCCGAAAATAGATACAGTGAAGTTACACCCGAAGACCGAATCCGGTCTTCGGGTTTTTTATTGTGCGGCCGGACGTGACACGAGGTGGGCATGCGGCCCGTGCCGGGGATGGGTGTCCACGATCGTCCGGTCGGCCGGGAAGGCGGGGCGCTGGGCCCGGCGGCCAGAGGGTCTACTCCACCCCTGGCTTGGCCGTGAAATGCTCGCCGGTGAGCTTACCCGCGGATTTGAAGTGGCCGAAGAGCCCCTTCTGCGGATAGATGTCCTCGAGAAAGAGGACGATGGGGGTACACGCGAAGATGAGTATCGAGGAGACGAGAAAGCAGTCGTCAAAGGCGTTGGACGACGCCCATTCCCCAAGGTAGGAAAGGACGATAAAATTGGCGTGGTTGATGATATCGGTTGCGGTGCCCCCCGTGAGGGCGAGAGCCGTCTTCACTTTTGCCATCAACAGGCTCATGGGTACGTTGTCCGGTGTGAAATAGCTGTAATATGTCAACTGGTGAAACGCCTGCCTGCGAGTAAGGAAGGACGCGAAGATCGCGATCCCAAAGGCCGCGCTGACCTGCATGATGAGGTTGAGGAGGCCCGAAGCGAGGCTCATCATCTTTTGCGTTACCGCGTTCATGGCAGCGACCGTTATGGGGGCCATCAAAAAGCCCATGCCGAACCCCCGCAGGATAAGGCCATAGAGCATGAAATCGGTGCTCGAATTGGGGGAAAGCTCGCTATAGATGTAGAAGGAGTAGGCGGTGATGATGCTGCCGATGACGTAGGGGACCTTGGGGCCGATGCGGTCGGTGAGGTTGCCGGCCAGCGGCATCGAGACCGCGACCGCGAGAGCCGAAGGCATCAGGATGAGTCCCGTTCTAAAGGCGGTATAGCCCAGGAGGTTCTGGAGGAAGAGCGGCATGAGGAAAACGGAGGAAAAAAGCGCAATGGATCGTACCGTCCCGAGGATACACGCAACCGAAAAATTGCGGTTCTTGAAGATCTGAAGGTTGATGATCGGGTGTTCGACCGTCGACTCGACGATGAGGAAGATCAGGAATCCGAAGTAAGACGCCGCGAAGAGGGAAAGAATGTATGTCGACGTCCACCCCTCCCGCTCGCCCTGTGTAACACCGATGAGGAGTCCCGCAAGGGCCACCGAGAGGAAGAAAAACCCGAGGAAGTCGAACCGGTATCTTCCTCTGTGGCCGACGCTCTGTTTGATCAATACGAGCGTCATGGCCGTCACAATGGCGCCGATGGGGACGTTGATGTAGAAGATGGCGCGCCAATCGACAAAGTCGACGAGGTAGCCGCCGACGGTGGGGCCGATGGCGGGGGCGATCGTCGCCCCTGCGCCCCAGAAGCCGAGCGCCATCCCGCGCTGATGGGGCGGGAAGACCTCGCTCACCATGGTCAGGCCCGTCGGCATGAGCGCACCGCCGCCGAAGGCCTGGATGACCCGAAAGAAGATAAGGGAATCGAGGCTCCACGCCAGGCCGCAGAGGATGGAACCGGCGACGAATAGGACGAGGGCCAGGGCGAAGGCGTTCCTGAGTCCGATGGCATCCCTCAACCAGGTGGTCACGGGCATCGAGATGGAAAAGGCCAGCAGATATCCCGTCGAGACCCATTCGATCCGTTCCACGTTGGCCGAGAAGGTGACCATGAGGTGAGGAAGGGCGACGTTGACGATGGAGCTGTCCAGGATGGCCATGAATGAGCCGAGAATGGCGATGGCCAGGACTTCCCACTTATAGAAGGAATCGTTCCCGTTGCCGGGGGTAGGCTTTTGTGTCCTTTCGGTCACTTCGTATAGATTCTGACTTCCGCGTTTGTCCCCGGCCGAAGGACGAACCCGCGGGAGTCGATAGATATCTTGATCGGCACGGTCTGGGTGACCTTGATGAAATTACCCGAGGGGTTGTCCTGGGGAATGACGGAAAAGAGCGCCGTCGCGGCGACCCCGATCTCAAAAACCTTGCCCGTGAACACCTCTCCGGGATAGTTATCGACCGTGATCTTGACCGGCTGTCCGATCTTCACGTCGTAGAGCTCATCCTCATTGAGCCTGGCCAGGACCCAGATCTTCTTCAGATCCACCACGGCGCACACGGGCTGGCCGGGGCTAATGATCTCGCCCATGTCCACCAGCTTCTTGGCGTATCTCCCGTTGATAGGGGACTTCAGCGGTATGTAGGGCGTATCGGCTTCACTGATATCGAGGATGCCCTTGGCCATGTCATAGAGGTTTTTTGCCGATTCGACCTGGGAGCGGAGGACTTCGAGCGAGGTCTGGGTACCGTCGAACTCCATCTTGGATATGCCGCCGGATTCATAGAGCGCCTTTTCGCGCAGGTAGTTCTTTTCCGCGAGAATCAGCTCGTCGCTCAGATTTTCGATTTCGCGCCTCATTCCGGCAAGCGTCGAAAAGGCCGACAGGTTGTCGGACGACTTGAGCCGTTCGGCGGGGCCCAGGAGAGGATCGATCTTGGCTACGGTCTCGCCGACAAGCACCTCGTCGAACTCCGACTTCGGAAGGGTCGCGACGACACCCGCCGTGTCGCTGGAGATATAGATGATGTCGGCGTCGATCTTGGCGTTGTCGGTAAATACCGTGCCGTACGTATAGATCAGCCAGATGGCGGCCGCTATCAAACCGGCGACGATAAAGCCGACCGGGATGGAGATCTCCTTTCTCCTGAGTAATTTCTTAATATCCTGTTTCGTGACCATTGCTATCGTTTCTTATACTGAAGTTGCCGGGCGAACGTCGGCTCGCTATCGCTGCGTGTCGCGGCCCGGGATGGGATGAGCGATCTTTTTCATGGCCTGTTCAGGGTCAAAGGGCGGCATCGTATGGGCCTTCCCATCATGGCACCGGACACAGCCGTTGATGGGGTTCACGATGAGACCCTTTGAGACCGCTTTTTTCTCGTCATGCATGATCGAGAAGAAGGCGAACCCTCCCCCCGGTCCGTGGCAGCCTTCGCAGCTGACGCCGTCCTGTCGCTGATACAGGGGGCCGAGGAGATAGAAGGTGGCATCATATCCGGTCAGGTGGCAGGAAAGACACGCGGGATCGCTCGCGGGTTTCTTGACTCCCCTGCCCCGGGCGATGGCGGTTCCTTTCTCGGAGGAGAGGTCGGTGAGCGCCCGCCTGTGGGCCGATGAGAACCATATGTCGTACTGATCGCCGATTTCAATACCGGAGTGGCAGAAAGAACAGCGTGAGGCGCCTTCATACCGATAGGCGGGGAGCTCAACGAATGAGAAAAGGAAGATTCCGGCGAGAAGCAGAAGCGAAATCAGCAGTAGACGAAGACGATTTTCCATGTATCAAATCATAACTTGAGAGTAGCACCAAGTCAATAAAAAGTTGACTTTATCGCCGGAAAGAGATATTTATTCTTAAATACGTTTTGTGAGGAGTCTTTCATGAAAAGGGCTGTTTCAGTTGCTGTCGTGGTTTTCTTTGTGGCTGGCTTTGCGCTGCTCTCGGGGTGCGGTCCGAGCACCAAGGAGCTCCTGGAACAAAGGACCAAGGAGAATCAGGAGCTGCAGACCAAGGTGACGGAACTCGAAAAGGAAGTAAAGAAGCTGCAGGACGACCTGACGACCTGCCAGGAGGACTTCAAGAACCTCCTGTACTACAACAGGGAAAAGGACAAGGAGAGCCCGAGCCGGTAGTCCGGACGATTCCAGCGATCGGCAGCTGACGGTCAATTCGTCGCGGGATATCCTTTTCTCATCGATGCCCGCTTTTTAGCGGTCGAAACCGTGGGAGCCGACGGTTCCCCGAGCTTATAGCCCTTGAACAAGAGATAAAAGACCCCTTTTGACCTACTCGTTGTTTTCCCCTCGCGCATCGGGGGCAAAGCGGGCCGCCCCCATTCATGGGCGCCGCATCACCGGAACAGTGGAATTCTCCGTCTCATCCCGGGAAAGAAAGACCCCGATCCTCAGGAAGGGCACGTTCGGGTGCCTCAAGGGCATCCCCTCGGTGAACGTTACCGTCGGCTGCCTGCTGGGGTGTATCTACTGCTATGCCCGCGGCTACCCCGGCGCGCCGGGCTCCGGCCGCGTTGTCCTCTTTTCCAACCTCGCGCATAAGCTCACGGAAGAACTGAAAAGAAGGAGAGAGCGGCCCCCGGTCGTCCTTTTCAACACCGCCTCCGATTCATTCCAGCCTCACCCCGACATTACCCGGGTCTCGGTCAAGCTCATGGAGATCCTGCTCGAGCGAGGCATACCGGTCTCGTTGCTCACCAAGGGACTCCTGCCGCAGCGCTTCGTGGAGATCGTCCGCGCCCATCCCGGCCTTGTCTTTGCCCGGATCGGGATTGTCTGCATAGATCCTGCGTATCGGCAGCGATTCGAGCCCTTCGCCGCCACGCCGGCCGAACGGCTGGCGAACATCGAGCGGCTCGCGGCGGCGGGCGTCATCCCGGAGGCGAGAATCGACCCGGTGATCCCGTTCGTCACGGATGGCAAGGCCGCGTTTGAGTCCCTGTTTCGTGAGCTGGCGGCCCGGGGGGTGCGGCGTGCGATGATCAGCTATCTCCACCTCCGGCCCGCCGTCGAGGCCCAGGTGAGACGGGAGCTGGACACTCTTTCGTCCGAGCTGATCGGGGGGATGTTCCGGGGCGCCGGATACAGGACGGTGGGCTCCTCCACGATGACCAAGCTCGTCCCCGGCGAGGTCCGGCGGCGCGGATATGATCGGGCGCGCGAGGCGGCGGACCGACACGGGGTGACGCTTTCGATCTGTTCGTGCAAGAACCCGGACATGACCGGAGGACTGTGTACCGCGGGGCTGGGGATTTCCCGCGGAGAGGGGTGGAAGGAAGGGGCAACTCTCATTGCTGGAATGACAGCTCAGGAAGGATTCACCACTCAGGCACTCAGGCACAAAGAGGAGATGTTGATAAAATCGGATACCATATAGGATGTCATCGCGAGCCTCCGAAGGGGGCGTGGCGATCTCGGATAACGATTCACATAACAACGTGATTACGAGCAGTTACAACGCCCGAGATCGCCGCATCCCGCCACGTCGCTACGCTTCTGCGGCTTGGCGGGACGCTCCTCAATGACGGATGAGCGCCAATACTCAGAAGAGTAAAACAGGTCTGAGAAAGGCCCGGGAGAGTATTTCACCTTTGTGGCTTTGTGTCTCTGTGGTGAGCTTTTCCGAGCGCGACGTTGACAAATATCCGACCCGACGGTATAGTGGCGCTTACCATCGACCCGAATCCTTGTTACTTCTGAAATCCGCCTGTCGTCGTTTCCGCGATGTGCGGGAAAGGAGAGACCATGTCGTCGTCAATCATCCTGACCGAGAAAGAGGGACATAACTGCATCATCACGATCAACCGGGACGAAAAGCGAAACGCCATCAACCAGGACGTCTACTACGGTATCCGGGACGCCCTCCTGGGGATATTCAGTGACCCGCAAGTGAGGGCCATCATTGTACGGGGCGCGGGAAAAGGGTTTTCATCCGGCATGGATTTTAACTTCCTGGCCGGGATGGGGATCGTCGGGGGGACACAGCCGTTTGTGCGTATGAAGATACGGGAAGGCCAGGAGATCATGAACCTGATCGAGGACGTGGAAAAACCGGTCATATTCGCGATCCACGGCTACTGTTTCGGTGCGGCGCTCGAGCTGGTGCTTGCCGGCGATTTCCGTGTCGCCCAGGCGGGGACGAAGATCGGCATCCAGGAGACGGCCGTCGGCTTTATCCCGGATACCGGCGGGATCGCCCGGCTCACCGCCCTTGTGGGGCCCTCGTTTGCCAAGGAGCTGATCATGACGGCGGGCACCATCGACGCCCACGAAGCCAGGGCAATCGGCCTGGTCAACCGGGTGGCCGACGACGCGATGGAGGGTGCGCTCACGCTTGCCCACGAGATCGGCAGGAATGCCCCCCTGGCCGTGGGGCTGGTCAAGAAGCTCGTCAGGTGCGGCCGGCACCTGGATACGCGCACGTTCCTGGAGCTGGAGTCGATCGGCCAGACGCTGGTCTGCAACACCGAGGACGCCAAAGAGGGGGTCATGGCAAAGCTCCAGAAGCGGCAGGCGAAGTTCGAGGGGAAATAGGAATAAGGCGAGCATTGACGGGCCGTGCGCTCAAACGCGGCATCGGTGAATTAAATCAGTGACGTCTACCGTTCATGCGTCGGAATGTTAGAACCTGACACGGATAATCACATACTCTATTGACAGGGTAAGGAAAACTGGTAAGATGCTCGAGGAAGCTACTAGTACAGGATAGAATAATCCAACTCACGTTCTTCAGGGTGTTCGGTTCGAATTGAACGACGGTCGAGGTGCGCCGAAAGGATCAAGGAAAGGAGTCTATCGTGGCAGAAGTCAAGGGCATCTCCGAACTCGGGTTCCGTTCCTGCATCGATACGATGGCCGACATTATCGGTGAAAACGGCAAGAATTCAATACTCCGCTATGCCGGTCTGCAGGACTTCATCACCAATCCACCCGGCTATAGCCTCGAGGCGATAGTGACGCCGAACTCGATCATCACGAGTTTTTTTAAGGGCGTGCGGGAGATCATGGGGGATAAGGGGTACGACACCATCATGTATCGCGCCGGAATCGAGACGGCCAAGGTCGTCGTGGACCATGTCCCCGAATTCCAGGACCTCATCGCGATGGATCTGGATCCCAAAGAGAAGATCAAGTTTGCCTATTTCGGCTACGTGACCGGAAGCAAGGACGACCCCGAAAAAACGCTGGAGTTTCACCTGGATCAAAACGAGGTCATCATGCATTTTGGGGAGTGTAACGAATGCTGGGAAATCGTGGAGGGGGGCCAGGGCCTGTCGGAGTTCACCAAATCGTCGTGCAGTTACGTTCGCGGTTTGGTCCAACAGGTGGCGGGCGTGATGCGGGAGGTCTCGGCGGCGTCCTGCAAAGAGGAGACGTGCAGAATGAGAGGGGCCGACGAGTGTCGATTTCGGATCACGTTCGAATTGAAGTAAAGACAAGCGTGGATGAGACAGGCCGCGTGCAGAGCGATAAGAACGGGGGAACTTCCGTGAAGTTCCCCCGTAAATGTCTATCCCACCATTCTATATCTTCGTAAGCGTCCATCCGGCGACCAGCCCGATGGCTCCCGTCACCACGACGCCCAGCACCCCGCAGATCGTCCCGATGATCTTCATGCCGGGTGATTTTTCTTTTGCTTTCAGCAGCATGACCATCGACCAGATCACCACGCACAGGATAACGGCGCAGACGATCAGCACCGCCAACGCCTGCTCGATCCTGTCGAAGACCAGGATAGTCGCGATGGGGAGGATCGGGGAAAACAGCGAGATGGAAAAGCTCACCACTTTTCTGCCTTTCATTTCTTATTCCTCCTTCTCTTTCTTCGTGAGCTCATCTCTGGACAGAGGCGCGAGCTTCTCGATGACCTCGATAAAGGTCTTTGCGGCCGGGACCAGCTCATCGAAGTTTACCTTGTCCCTCGTGTCCGCATCGACCAACAGATAGGTCGGCCCGCTGATGTAGTGGATGATGGGGATGCCGGCCCTGTTGGTATATATGCCCTCGCCCGGAGGGTCCTCACCGAGGGCGGTGATTGCGACGACGACGGTCCGCGCCAGCCCGCTGTCGTTCAGCGCCTCCCGGATCGCCTTCTTATACTGGTTGTTGTTGAAGATAAACAGACCCCGCGTCTGCATCTTGCCCGAGTCCTCGTAGTCGCCATGTTTGTTTTCCACAAATTCCTTTGCCGCGATATGCTCCATATTGACGTTGAGAACGATATCCTTGACGTAATCCTCTTTGTGACTACTGACCCATGTCTCCATGCCCTTGGAGCCGTAGAAGTGACCCCCGGAGGCCATAAAGATAAGGGTCTTTTCCCGCTCGCCCTCGGGGACCTGGGAGAAGTATTTTGCGAGGCTCAGGAGGGTCGCCACCCCCGTGCCGTCTTCAATGTATCCCTTGAAGGGGGCATCGTGGTGCGTGGTGATGAGGAAGCTTTCCTTGGATTTGCCCGGCAGGACCCCGTACACGTTATGCATGACGCCCGGACTTTTCGTCCCCACGAGGACCATCTTCCCCTTCACGGTTTCGGCCTGCAGCCGCTCCTTCAGTTTCTGCCCGTCATACTTTCCCACGTAGAGGGCCGGAAGCTCCGTCATGATGCCCTCGTAGGGGGAGTAGTAGGAATTGATGTTCGTGGGCTGCTCCTTCAGTATCCAGACGACTCCCACCGCCCCGTTGGCTATCGCCAGGTTATAGGCGTTCTTCGTGTTTTGGACGCCTTTGACCTCGGGCTGGGCGTCCCAGTTCTCTCTCACCCAGGTGGCGGGCTGCCAGTCCCACCAGAGGAAGGTGTGCCCCGGATCGTAGACGTAATAGGACGCCAGGAGTATCAGGGGGAGAACCGGAAGTATCCCGAAGTCCAGGTCAATCACGGCGATCTTCCCCTTCACGTCGTTTATCTTGAAGTCCTCTACCGTGCCGTTTTTGAGGTAGACCATATCCGCGGCTATCCCCTCTTTCGGCGTGAAGCCGCAATTGAGGACGTAAAACGAAGGCACTTCCCGGTCGGCCGCCGTTAGCGACCAGGACTCCGCCCGCCAGAGCGTGAGATCGACGGGCTCCTTCTTCACGTTCTTCAGGCCGAATTCGGTGAATTTCTGATAGATATAGTCCTCCGCCTTGACGTCTCCCGCCTCCCCCGGCCTCCGGTTTTCGGGGATGCAGATCGTGTCCACCCATCCGGTGATCTCGTCCTGGGTAGGTACTTTGGCCTCGTCTATCCCGAACGCGCCGGTCGGCGCCAGGAACAAAACAGCCATACACAAGACCAGGAAGTATTTGACCCGAGCCATGGTTATCCTCCTCTATGCAGATAGTAAGCGTGTCACCTATTTCTTCCCCTTTCCGGAATCCAGCCCCAGCGTCCCGCCCGGATTGAGAATATAACCCGGGTCGAGGTATTCCTTGATCGCCTTGAGCATCCCGAAGGCCACGGCACCGATCTGGTCCTCGTACCAGGGGGCAAAGAGCTTTCCGATCCCGTGGTGGTGGGAGAGGCTTCCGCCGGCCTTCACGATCGCGTCGATGATGGCATGCTGGAACCGGGTGTAGTCCTCGATCTCCTTTCCGCGTTTGGCCGGCGACAGAAAAATAAAATAGAGATTGGCCCCGTTGGGGTACGCGTGGGAGGCGTGGACCATCAACACCGTCTTGGGCCGTTTCTTGATGACCCGGCGCACCTCCTGCCAGACGTGCCGGATGTTGTCCCAGGAACACGCGGTCTCCAGAGTATCCGAGATGATGCCGATATCCATCAGATCTTCACGCATGTAGGGGTCGTTGTAGCGGCGCTTCCAGTAGCCCTTGACGGCGATGGCCCCCAGCGGGAATCCCGAGCGCTTGCGGGCGATCTTCCTCGCCTTCCTGACGATCAGCTTGCCGTGGTCCTTATCGCCCTCGGTCGAGCCCAGAAGCAGCACCCGCTTTCCCGGCTTATAGCCGAGCAGAGACAGGAATTTATCCACCGCCGTCCCTTCCATCCCCTGCAGCTTCATGGCGATGTCGGTCTCCTCGGCGTCCGAGAGCCTCAGCATCGAGGGGAAGCCGAACTCCCCCTGCATGATCTCCCGCATGGCGGCAAGCCCCTCGTCCCAGTCCTTGAAGAACCAGGAGAACATCTTTCGGTTCTTGGGACGGTAGGGCCATATCTTCATGGTGCATTCGGTCATGACCCCGTAGGCGCCTTCGCTGCCCATGAGGATCTGGTCGATGTCGGGGCCCAGGGCGTCCGCGGGGAATTTCTTGGTCACGACGATGCCTTTGGGTGTCACCACCCGCATGCAGATGACCATGTGCTCGATCTTACCGTAACCGGTGGACTGCCCGCCCGCGCCCCGGGTCATGACCCAGCCCCCCACGCATGAATACTCGAACGACTGCGGGAAGTGTCCGCACGTAAAACCGGTCCTGATTCGATCGCTCCGATAGTCATTGAGGATCTTCTCGAAGGCAGGGCCGAAGATGCCGGGCTGGACCCTCACGGTGAAGCTCGTCTCGTCGATTTCGAGGACCCTGCTCATGTGCCGGGTCAGGTCCAGCGAGATGCCGCCCTTCATCGGCTCGACACCGAAGGTGACCGAGGACCTCCCGCCGAAGGGCGTGATGGGGATCTTCCGCTTGGCGCACAGCTCCACGAGCTTGACGACGTCGGCCTCGCTCCGCGGATAGACGACGATATCCGGCGGATGCGGTATCTGGCCCATCCGGAGGCGCATCGCGTCCAGATACGTATATCCGACGGCGTGACGGGCCCGTTCGTAGACGGAGTCATCGACGTTCCCTTTGCCGACGACGGCGACGATCTTTTTTATCTCGGCGTCGGGGAGTCTCGGCTTTCTTGTGAGCTTTACCTCGTCGGTGCCGGTCAGGCGAAGGTTTGCCAGATCGGTGTCGGTAACCCCGAAGGTCTTCTTTATGAAGCCGACGAGCCGATCGTCCGGGTGGTGGAAGGCCTTGGGGTCACCCCACTTGAGTATCGATCGGTATGAGGTGGGGGAAAACTTTTCGATCCACATGGGCTCTGCTCCCAATAATGTTTAACGTGCCACGGCGGGTCGGCCGGTGTGTCCTGCGCGTCTCCCGGGTGGGGTGACGGGCGTTTCGGCCGTTTCGTTTCCGAGAACGACAAAAATAGTCCGTAATGAGTGCTACGAGACGGCTCCTCTCTTTTGCATGATGACGCGCGCCCCCTCCGCAAACCCATTGCCTCCCGCGTTCTCGGTCACGTAGGCGGGGTGGGTCTTCATCCGGTCCAGAAAGTCGCGGACGTTTGCCACCCCCACGCTGAGGGGAAAGAAGTCGAACATCGGCTCGTCGTTCGGCGAGTCGCCGAAGAAAATGAACCGATCCCGTTTTTCGTCAAGGTCAATTCCCAATACCTCCCGCGCGAAAATCCTGGTCATCGTGAGCTTGTCGTAGTCCCCGAACCAGGCATTGACGTGGATCGAGCTGACCTTGCAGGTGAGGCCGCGGCCCCGGAAGATGTCGCAGATCTTGGCGACCGCAGACGGCGGCAGGGGCGCGACATCCTCCGTGAAGTCAACGGCGACGTCAAAGAGGCGATAGGGCTGGTCGGAGGCCAGCGCCGTCCCCGGGACGCTGCGCAACACCTCGTCGGCGGCGTCCATGAGTCGATCGCGGGCTTTTCCGGCCTCGTCCGGGGGGAAGAAGAAACGCTGCCTGAGACGCCTTTCGCTCTTGTCATAGTAAAAGGCCAGCGCGCCGTTTTCCCCAACGACCCCGGTCACCGGCCACATTCGGGCGATGTGGTCACACCAACCGGCGGGCCGCCCCGTAATGGGAACGCAAAGAAGCCCGGCCGCCGAAAGGTCCCAGAGAGCCGCAAAGGATGCGGCCGGAATCCTGCCGGCCAGCGTGAACGTATCGTCGATGTCGAAAAGTATCCCCATGACGCCGCGGGCTGCGGCCTCCGGGAAAAGGGCCATCGGTTTCATAGGTGTCGCGCGCAGGAGGCATCCGATGACCGGTGAGGGCAAATCGGGTGGGGCCGCCTCCCGACGGCACGCCTCATTAGAGAAAGAGGACCACGACGCCGAGCGCCGCGAGGACGACGGCGATCAGGAGCACCATAACCTGGGCGATCCCGCAGAAGAGCCAGGTCAGAAACGACTTGCCCCAGGTGGTCTTGTAGATCCACTTGAGGATCAAGAGCGTAATCAGGACACCCAGCAGCCACCCGGCGATGGAGCCGAAGCCGAAGGCCGCCGACGCGATGCCGGTCAGCGCCCAGACGGTAAAGCTCGTAACGATGGCCGCCCAGAAGGCCTTGCCGAATGTGGCGTCGGAAATACCCGCGATTTTGGCGCCGATCCATATAAAGAAAGCGGAGATGACGGTGGCCGCCACAAACAGGCCGATGAAAAAGAGGACGAGGCCGAATCCAATCAGTTCCATACTACCTCCCAATTAATCAATGCCGGCCGGCCCGGGGCACGTGCCGCCGCGGCCGGAAAATATGAACAAGATGGCGTTTTTATCGAAAAGGCTTTTCGCCGGGCGAAACCGCGAGAGCGGCCTTCGGAATCAGGGGAAAAACCGAATTACCGTCCCCGGGGCACCGGCCTCACGCGGGCCGTCACGGGCCCGTATATACAGCCCCCAGCGCGGGCCTTCCTATGTTTATAACGTCCTTTCTCGAATCCGGGAAGAGCCGCACGGTCACGACCCGCCAGCGGGACCCCTTGTCGTTCCGATCGGCCAGCGCGGCGACATACCCCTTGACTCTACCCGTGGGGAGCGCCAGCGGCAGGACGTCGGCCTCATCACCGAGGGAGACGGGGGCTTCGGCGTCGAGCCGGCCCGTAAAGTAGATCTCGCCCGCGGGGGCGATCACCAGGGCGTTATCGCCCCTGAGAAGGTAGCCCCCTTCCCACGTCGTGAGCCGCGTGAGGAACCCGTCAGCGGGAGAGAGGACAAAGACCGAGCCGTACTCCTCTTCGGTCCCGGCGAGGTCGGCCCGAGCCTCATCGAGCTCGGTCTTTGCTCGCTCGTAGTAGATGGCCGCCTTCTTGTACTGGAGCTCGGCGAACGCCCACTCGTCTTTAAGCCGTTCCACCTCTTTGGTGGCCACGGCTCCCTTCTTTAAGAGATAGGCGAAGGTCAGATACCTGCCCCTGGAATAGGAGACCTCCCCCTCCGTCCGATCGAGCTCCGTTTTGGCGTTTCTTTCCTGCTCCGTGGCATCGGCAAGGCGCTCCTTGGCCCTGGTCAGCTCCTGGGCGGAATCGGAGGGGTCCAGCCGCAGCAGCAGCTCCCCCTTATTCACCCGATCCCCGGGTCCCTTGGTGATCCGTTTCACCTCTCCCGAGGTCCCCGCCGTGATCGTGATCGCCCTGGTGCTAACCGTTCCGTACATCAGGACGGTCCCTTCAGGGAATCTGGCCCGGCACGACGAGGCGCCTGCGGAAAGGATAAGGATGACGATTGCCGCGTACGGCACGATCCGCACGTTCATTTTTCCGCTGTTATTGTAGTCCATCGTTGAAAAAAAGTGAAGCCTTTTTCGACCGGCCGGGAAAAGAAGAGGCAGCTCGCCAACTCCGAAAAAAAGGGGCGCGGTTATGCCCGCGCCCCGACTTACCTGGACAGGAGATGAAAAAGGGTCGTTACTTCTTCATCTTGTCAAGCTCCATCTGCCGGAGCTCCTTTCTCAGAATTTTGCCCACGGCGCTCTTGGGAAGGCTCGGGACAAACTCGACGATCTTGGGCACCTTATAGGCGGCCAATTTCTGCTTGCAGAAGGCTATGATCTCGTCTGCCGTGGCGGTTTGCCCTTCCTTGAGGACGACGAAAACCTTGACCGTCTCGCCGCGATACGGATCGGGTACGCCGATGGCGCAGCCCTCGGCGACCTTCGGGTGCTGGAAGAGGACCTCATCGATGTCGCGCGGGTAGATATTGTATCCGCCGGCGATGATCATATCTTTCTTGCGGTCGACGATGAAGAAATAGCCCTGCTCGTCCATCGTGCCGATATCGCCGGTATAGAGCCAGCCGTCTTTGATGGAGGCCTTCGTTTCTTCGGGCTTCTTATAGTAGCCCTGGGTGACCTGGGGGCCTTTGATGAGGATCTCGCCCGGCTCTCCCACCTTCATCTCCTTCTTGCCGGTATCGATGTCCACGATCTTGAGCTGGGTATCAGGAACAGGAAGGCCGATCGATCCGACCTTTGTCTTTCCGCCGAACGGGTTGATGGTAGCCACGGGGGAGGTTTCCGAGAGTCCGTAACCCTCGCAGATCTGGGAGCCGGTTACCTTCTCGAATTCCTTGATCGTCTCCAGGGCCAGCGGCGCCGCTCCGGAGAAGCACCCCTTGATGGAGCTCAGGTTGAATTTTTTCAGGTCGGGATGGCGCAGCATTCCCACAAACAGGGTCGGCACGAGCGGCACGAACGTGGGTTTGTAGGCGCTCGTCGATTCGAGGAGCACCTGCGGATCGGGCCGGGGGATGACGATGATGCTATACCCGTTGTACATCGACATGTTCATGACCGTGGTCATGCCGAAGGAGTGGAAGAAGGGGAGCGCCCCCATAGCGATCTCTTTACCCTTGACAAACGCGGGGAACCACTTGCCGATCTGCTGGACGTTCTTGGACAGGTTTCCGTGGGTGAGCATGACGCCCTTGGATACGCCCGTGGTCCCGCCGGTATACTGCAGGGTCGCCAGGTCTTCGAACGTGAGCTTGGCTATCGGAGGAGCGGGCTTGGATTTCTTGATGAGGCCGACAAAATCCAGGACGTCGGCCGTCTCCTCGATCTTAACGAACATCCCCTTCCTGACGTGCGGGAAGAGCTGCTTCTTCGGAAAGCCGAGATAGTCGTTGATGTGGCAGAAGATGATCTTCTTGACCTTCGTCTTGGGCTTGAGGGCGATCATCCTCGGGGCAAGAAGATCCAGCGAGATGAGGTATTCCGATTCCGAATCGTTGAGCTGGTGCTCGAGCTCGTGGTCGGTATACAGCGGGTTATTGAGGACGAGCGTCGCCCCGACCGTCATGGCGCCGTAGTAGGCGATGACCATCTGAGGGAGGTTGGGAAGGAGCGTTGCCACCTTCGTCCCCTTCTTGACCCCCATACCGGCCAGGGCCGTGGCGAACCGATCAACCAGAACCCCCAGCTCCTTATAGGTGATGATCTTTCCCATGAAATTGAGGGCCGGATGATTCGGAAATTCCTTGACGGTGCGGCGAAATGCCTCCGGCAGGGTGATCTTCTCATAATCGATGCTCCGGGGGACTCCCGGCGCGTATGAATTGTGCCACGGCATCTTGGCGGTATCCGCTTTCGCGGACTGTGCGGTTTGTTTCTTCTTTTCGACCTTCGGGTCTTTTGCCATCGAGAACCTCCTTTATGTAGCAAAACGAGAAAATCCGTGCGTATTGTATTCCAAATTGCAGAAAAAGCAACGTCTTTTTTGCTCCGACGTACGGGTCGAGCGCGGGGTAAAAAGGGAGGAATCAGGCCAAGGGGCTTAAAGCGAATGAAGCGCGGCCGACGCACGACGTTCATATCATCTCGGGCAGACCGGACGAACCCGTCCAATGCGGGGAGAGACCCGCGGGAAGACCTCGGTCTTCCCGCGGGGTTAGCGCGTGTTCAGTTATTTCTTTTCCTTTGCCATCTTATCCATCTCCATCTGCCGCAGCTCCTTTCTGAGGATCTTGCCGACGGCGCTTTTGGGGAGAGACGGGATGAACTCGACGATCCTGGGCACCTTGTAGGCGGCCAACTTCTGCTTGCAGAAGGCGATGATCTCGTCTGCCGTGGCGGTCTGGCCTTCCTTGAGGACGACGAAGACCTTGACGGTCTCTCCACGGTAAGGATCGGGCACGCCGATGGCGCAGCCCTCGGCGACCTTCGGGTGCTCGAAGAGGACCTCGTCTATATCGCGCGGGTAGATGTTATAGCCGCCGGCGATAATCATGTCCTTCTTGCGGTCGACGATGAAGATGTAGCCTTCCTCGTCCATCACGCCGATATCGCCCGTATAGAGCCAGCCGTCGCGAATGGCGAGCTTGGTCTCCTCCGGCTTCTTGTAGTAACCCTTCGTGACCTGGGGTCCCTTGATGATGACCTCTCCGGGCTCTCCGATCTTCATCTCTTTCTTTCCCGTGTCCAGATCGACGATCTTCACATCGGTATCAGGAATCGGCAGGCCGATGCTGCCGACCTTTGTCTTGCCCCCAAAGGGGTTGATCGTGGCGGCGGGAGAAGTCTCCGAGAGGCCGTACGCCTCGCAGATCTGGGACCCGGTGGTTGCCTCGAACTCCTTGATCGTCTCCATGGCGAGCGGCGCCGCGCCCGAGAAACACCCTTTGAGGGAGGATATGTTGTACTTTTTAATATCAGGGTGCCTGAGCATGCCCACGAACATCGTCGGTACCGCCGCCATGAAAGTCGGCTTGTACGCGTTAATGGCCTCGAGGATCGCCAACGGCTCCGGCCGGGGGACCAGAATGACGTTCCAGCCCATCCACATCGAGAGGTTCATGACGGCGGTCATTCCAAAGGAGTGAAAGAACGGGAGGATGCCCAGCTCGATCTCCTTTCCCCTTTCGAAGCTGGGAAACCAGGACCGGATTTGCTGAATGTTGCACGAAAGGTTGGACTGGGTCAGCATGACGCCTTTCGACACGCCGGTAGTCCCCCCCGTATACTGGAACGTGGCCAGGTCTTCGAAGCCGATATTGACCTTCGGCGGGTTAGGCTTGTGGGACTTGATAAGGTCGACAAACTCGTAGATATCCGGAGCAGGCGCGATCTTCACGAACATTCCCTTCTTGACGTGGGGGAAGAGCTGCTTCTTCGGGAAGGGGAGGTAGTCGTTGATGTGGCAGATGATGATCTTCTTGACCTTCGTCTTCGGCTTGAGCGCGATCATCCTCGGCGCCAGGAGGTCCAGCGTCACGAGGTACTCCGATTCGGAGTCATTGAGCTGATGCTCAAGCTCCCGGTCGGTGTAGAGAGGGTTGTTCAGGACGAGCCCCGCCCCGGCGGTCATCGCGCCGTAATAGGCGATTACCATCTGCGGGATATTGGGAAGCAGCGTGGCCACCCGGCTCCCCTTCTTGACCCCAAGGGCCGCCATCGCGGTCGCGAAGCGATCGACCATATCCCCCAGCTCTTTGAAACTGATCACCTTACCCATATACGTCAGGGCTTTATTGTTGGGGAATTCCTGGACAGTCTTGTGAAACGCCTCGGGCAAGGGGATCTTCTTGTAGTCGATGGTCTGGGGGACCCCGGGGGGATAGAATTTAAACCAGGGCTTGTCGAGGGTCTTTTTCGTTGCTTTCTTCTGCGTCGCCTTTTGCACCATTCTTGTCCTCCTGAGAGTATAAAAATTAAAAATATATAGTTGGTAAAGCACGAGCTTTAGTAAAGAACTCGTCTGTAACCGTCTTCGATACAGTGACGCTGAGGATGCTTCCCGGCCGAGGGGGAGGTCCGACGCGCCAGATGGACTCGGTGACGATCGTTCCGGTTTCGGCGGCAGGTCGCTGCCTATCGGCCCGAAAGACGCTCGCAGATTTTCAGGATCTTTCACGTTCGGACTAGAGCGCAAAGGTCACCCTGATCAGGTTTCCCTCGTATGATATCTTCAGGTCGCCGGCTATCATCTTCTTGATGATATTGAAAGCGTTCTTGTTTTCATCGAGAATGAGGGCGGTCATCTCGGTATATCCGTTTTCCTTGGCGATCTTTATGATATACCGAAACAGCGATGTGCCCAGGCCCTTGCCCTGCCAGTCGTCCCGGACGGTTTCCGCCAGCTCGAGGCACTTCTCGTTGTCGTCCCAATCGTATCGAGCAGCCCCTACCATCACGCCCTCCAAAAGCGCCACGATAACCATCGATTTTTCATAGTCGACGGTGGTGAACTTCTGGACCCGATCGGTACGCGCCTCTTTCTTCGGGATGAAAAATCTCAGGTACTTCGTGCGTTCGGAGAGGTTATTATAGAAGTCGGTTACCAGCTTGGCGTCGGTGGGCAATACCGGGCGCAGAAAGAGATTCCTCCCGTCTTTCGTGGTGAGGTTGGTTTCATATTTTTTCGGATAGTCCACGTCCCCTCTCTCCTCGACGTTCCCAGTGGCGGGCGGTGACCATTCCCTTATAATACGTTTCCCCCCGGTTGTAAACAGTTTTTATTGATCGACGCCTTACCGTGCGGTGGCCTCGATCAAATTACCGCGAGTAACATTTTTACATAATAAAATAAATTGACAGATGATCGGATATTAGATACATATAGATACAGAACACTATCAGGAGGTTATCCAAGAAATGTCCAAGAAGCTCGCCCTTACCGTTTTGATTACAGCACTATTGTCCATCGCCCTGCTTATCTCGTCGTGCGGGCCTTCGGCGCCGGCCGGCCCTTCGCTGGCTACCGACAAGAGCGACTACGCACCCGGTGAGACGATTTCCGTTACCTTCTCCGCCCCGGCGGGACTGCCTACGAACGCGTGGGTGGGAATCATCCCCTCCAATATCCCCCACGGGGATGAGGCACAGAATGATACGTATGACCTCGCGTACCAGTACCTCAATGGGATGACCTCGGGGACCCTGGTCTTCTCCGCGCCCTCGGAGCCGGGCATCTATGACCTCAGGATGCATGACACCGACAACAACGGCAAGGAAATCGCCTCGGTAACCTTCACGGTCAAATAGTGGAATCGACGCCCGGGGACGAACCCGTTTGCCCCCGGGCGTTCTCGTCTTGACTCGTTTGCGCACGAATGAACCGGCGCGAGGTCCTATCGGGAAATCGGGACGCCGTCCCCGCGTGACGTTTCTCCATCCATCTCATCGGTTTGACCCGGCGCCGCCAAGGCGCGGGGGCCCGCACCTTCGGGGACTCGAAACGTGCGTCCCTCAGGCTGGTTTTCACCCGCGCGTCTCGCTTTCTCTTGCCGACGGCTCTCCAAATTGATATAACTGCTTTCCATGTACCCAAAAGAACGATCGGTCTTCTTTCCCATCTACCTGTCGATGGGCGTGCTGGGCCTCTCCCTGGGCCTGACGCTCCCACTGCTTTCGCTCTCGATGGAGGCGGCGGGTGCCTCGGCGAGCGTCGTGGGGACCAGCACCCTTCTGCAGGCGCTGGCTTCTTTCCTGGCCTCGGTAGCCTCCCCCGCGGCGATCTTTGCCGTGGGCAATAAGCGGCTCCTGGCCGGCTCGCTCCTCCTGTGCGGGATCACCATCGGGCTCTATGCCACGGCGGCCGATATTCCCTCCTTCTTTATCTTCAGGGCCTTAAACGGGATAGCCCTCGGTTTCATCTTTGTGGCCACCGAGGCGACCCTGATCGCCCAAAGCCCGCGGGAAAAAAGGTCCCGGGTGATGGGGATCTACATGATTTCTCTTTCGGTGGGGGCGGCCACGGGGCCGATGGTCGGTTTTCCCCTCTTTGCGATTGCCGAACACCTCCCCTATATCCTGGCGGCGCTCGTATCTCTCTTCTCGCTGGGGGCGGTCTTGTTCCTCGTCCCCACGATCCCGATCCCTGAACGTCCCGCGGGGATCGCCTTTCCGATGATTCTGATTCTCGTCCCCCTCGGGGCGTCATTCCTCTTCGGGTTCGTCCTCGAGGGGACCCTGTCTCTGATCGCCCTCTATCTGAAGTCAGTCGGGCTTCGTTCCTTCCAGATGGGGATAGTCGTGACGTCTTTTGACCTGGGGGGGATACTGCTCCTCTATCCGCTCGTGAAGTTTGCGGATAGCTTCGGCAAGATGCGTTTTATAGTGCTGGCCTCTCTGGTATGCGGGGTATTCTTTTTCGTGGTGCCGTCTTTTCCGTCCTTTATCATGCTCGCCTTGCTGACGTTTGTCAGCGGCGGCGCGGTCAATTCGATATATCCGGTGGGAATGGCCATCGTCGGCGATGAGCTGACCGAGCCTCACTATCCGCGGGCCGCCTCGCTGTTGTCGGCGGCGTTCTACGCCGGGGGAATGCTCGGGCCTTTTTGTCTGTCGCAGGCGATGGACGGGCTCGGATACGATTATCTCTTCTACGGTGCGGGGGCGATGATCCTCCTGTTTACGGTGCTGCCGGTCTCTCAGGTGTTTGCGGGACGGCGCTGAGGCGCCCGATTACGGGAAAGGCACACGTGCGGACGGGGGAATCGCCGTTCCCTCGTTGGAGACGGCGAAATGCTCCCGCGGCGGCTGACGACGATCTTAGGCTTGATTTCAAGGAATGTTGCCGGTACGAGAAAGACCCTTTCAGTATACGAGGAACGGCAGGTCTTTGAGCCGTATCAGGAGTTTCACGTCGAAGTCATCCGTGGATTCCAATGTCGCCGCAAGGACGGCTCCCCGAGCGGTCACGCTCGTGACGGTAAAGAGCCCGGAAAACGGGACGAGCCGGGACAGGCTCCTGCCCTCCTTCAGTCCCCGTGCGAGCGGCTTGACATCGTCTTTCGCAGACCTTTCGTCGGGATAGAGCAGCAGAAGCGTTATCCGCTGGTGCCTCAGGTCGGCGGCGGGCGCGATACCAAAGGCGAAATAGGTATAGGGAGAGAGGCGGTAGTCGGGGAACCCCCAATCCTCGGGGCTCCGGATAAAGAGGGAATCCTCACCGTAAAGCTCGTCTGACCTCACGCCCCGGGAGATGTAGAAGGACGATTCACCCTGGAGCTCCTCGACCAGCTCCATGATGATCCGATCATCGGCCAGCGTGCCGACCTCGATGCGGTCCAGGTAGTCCTTCACGAGGTCTTCGGTAGGGGCCGACGCAATGATATCGTCCTGGACGAAGGTGAGGTTGGCAAACGTCAGAGAGAGTCCCCCCGCCGCAGGGGCGTCTGACCACGGCAGGGAATAGACGGTGCGGCCGCGGTAGACCTCGGATCGATAGCCGGCTTCCAGCAGGCGCGGGCGGATCGCATCCTCGTCGAAATCTCCCGAGACCACCGTCACCGAATAGGAAGCGGTCCTGGCCACCACGGTGACATAAAAGTCGCTCGGGTCAAAGCCGAGGGGCGTCTTGTCCGATACGAGAAACGAATATTCCTCGGTCGAGAAGGTAAATGGAGTCATGCGGGTGAAATAGGCGAGTTTGTCTTGCGCGGATGACCGATGATTAACCGCCGCCAGACCCAACAACTCCCGTGTCGCAAGAAAATTCGAGCATTCGATGGAATCATAGCTGCGCTTGGGCAGCGCCGAGAAGAGACGCTCCAGCGTGCCGGTGGAAGGCCGGCAGCCGGCCGGTGTGAGGCAGATCAGAAGGACAATGAGCGCGCAGGAGACCAGGAGCGGCAATGTTCTCGGCCGTTGTCCCCTGTTGAACTGCTCGGGCGGCCGGGACGGGCCGGCGGCAAAGACGGGGCGTCTGTTGTACGTCATGCCTTCCCTTCAGGTTTGAATCATTCGGTCCTTTCTTACACGCAAAGGTTGAGACGCGGATATCCTGCCTATTTCGATTAAATGGTAGCATCCCCTCTTTTGCCCGTCAACACCTATTTTCCAGCAGTCCACGCAAGGCGCTTCCCGTTTTTCTTTTGACAAATCGAGACACGGACGATACCATGACAGGAAAAGGCGGGACAGCGGTGACGACAATCGGCAGCATCGAGCGTATCCTGGACGGCAGGGTTGGAAAGGCGATTGCCCGATACGACATGATCGGCTCCGGCGACCGGATCATGGTGGCGCTTTCCGGCGGCAAAGACAGCTGGTCTCTCCTTTTTACCCTGAGACGGCTCTCCGAAAAGGCCCCCGTCTCGTACCGGGTCTTGGCCGTGCATGTCGACGCGGGCTATCCCGGCCATGACACCTCCCCCATGGAAGCATATCTGGCCCTCCACGGCTTCGAATACGAGATTATCAGGACCGATATCTTCGGCCTCATCCCCCGCAAGACCTCTCCCAAGGATAATCCCTGCTACTTCTGCTCCCGGATGCGCCGGGGGGCGCTCTACGCCAGGGGCGAGGAGGGGTGATATCACCAAGATCGCCCTCGGCCACCATCAGGAAGACCTGATGGAGAGCCTGCTCATGAACCTCTTTTTCGTGGGGCAGCTTCGGGCGATGGGCCCCAAGTTCGTCACCGAGGACGGGAAGAACACGGTGATTCGTCCCCTGGTGCCTGACCGAGGAGCGCCTCACCTCCCGCTACGCCCGGGCGATGAATTTTCCCATTATGGCCAAGTGCCCGTTTTCCGAGCGCGGGTCGACTAACCGCAGGCGGATGAAAGAGCTGATCGCTCAGATGGAGCGAGTATATCCGCGGACCAAGAAGAGCATGTTGAAGGCCATGGCCAACGTCGATCCGGTACACCTCCTGGACAATCGTCTGACCAGGAGGGATCCGTGAAGGTCATCGATATATCGAAAGAGACCCGGACGGGGGTATCGGAGGCCGTCGCTGGTCCTTCGCCGAGGGCGGGGTTATCGTCTGCCCCACCGACACCCTCTACGGGTTTGGCGTTGACGCGCGCAGCGGGGACGCGGTGCGGCGGCTCCGGGAGATCAAGGGGAGGTCCCGGGGTCTCGTCTTTTCGGTGATGCTTTCCGGTATCGAGGATCTCGTGTCTCTTGTAACGGTCGACATCGCGCTATGCCGGGGCGCTGAAACGCCTGCCCGGTCCCTACACATTCGTATTTCCCTCAAAGGTGAGGCTCCCCGATGGGGTCATCGGCAAGGGGCGGGGGCTGGGTGTGCGTGTCCCGGATCATCCCGTGGCCCTGGCGGTCGCCAGGGCATTCGGCGGCCCGGTCATCACCACGAGCGTCAATCGGACGGGTGAGCCGCCGCAGACGGATCCCGCCGAGATCAAGCGGGTTTTCGGCCGTGAGGTCGACCTGTTGCTTGACGCGGGCCGGGTCGCGGGGAGCGCCTCCACCGTCGTCTCGTTCATGACCAGACCGCCCCGGGTCGTCAGATTGGGTGCCGGCCCGATAGATTTCTTGGAGAGCCTTCCCTCTTAACAATCTCCGGGGAGAAACAATGGCAGATACATTCGACCTCGATCGTATGCTCTCATGGGCGAGGGATCTCTACGACCTCGGGGCCAGGAGGCCCGGGAGCGAGGCGGGCGCGCAGGCGGAGAGGTACCTTTTCGGGCTCATGAAAGGGTTCGGTATTCAGGACGTCAGCCTCGAGCCGGTCGATTTCGTCCGGTGGAGCGCCCATCGGGCATACCTCACCGCCCAGGGGGAGGCAGGATCGTCGAGCTTCCCCGCCGAGGCCATCGTCTACACCTCGTTTACCGGCCCAAGCCGGCGTCAGCGCCCCGATCGTCGATCTCGGGTCGGGCTCTCCCGCGGATTTCGAAGCAAGCGACCTTGCGGGAAAGATCGCGCTGGTCTCCTATTCCCACGGCTATCTCGAGTATGAGCTGTTGAGGTCGGTCGGTTACTATCTCCACGACCCCGGTGAAACGCTCGCGGGTAAGGGACAGGTGATGTCCTGGGTGACGGAGGAGGAGCAACGGGTCTATCAGGCGGCCGTCGACGGGGGAGCCGTCGGGTTTATCGGCGTCTATCCCCTCGATATCACCGCCTATCTCTGCTTTGAGGGGGGCAACGCCTTGACGGGCGCGTGCGGCCCGATCCCGGGGATTGGCCTGAGGAAATCGGACGGGATGCGGCTGATATCGTTATTGAAAAAGGGGGCCGCGGAGGCGACCCTCGTTCTTACCGGAGAGTCCAGTCGCGCCCGGATGCACAATATCGTGGGGATCATCCCCGGGCGCTCCGGACGGGTAATCCAGGTGACGTCCCATCACGACTCCATGTGGCCGGGCGCCACCGAAGACGCCGCGGGGGTAGCCGTGGTACTGGAGCTGGCGCGCCGGGCCGCCCGCTCGTACGCCGACGAAAAGCCGCCCCTGACGCTTGCCTTCGTCCTGGAGGCGGCCGAATGCCTGTTCGTCCTCGGCTCCCGGGGGCATATCGACCGGCACCGGGACGATCTCATTAGAAACCTTGTCGCCGACCTCCACATAGAGCACCTGGCCAGGGAATATATCCAGGATGAGCAAGGCGTGCTCGTGCCCACCGGCGATATCCAGGCCCGGGCCCTGTTTGTCACCGATGCCGGCCCCCTCGTCGGGATCGCCAGGGACGCGGTGATCGCCGGCGACCTGCGGCGGACGATTATCATGCCGACCAATACGCCGCTCGGGGTGCCGACCGACGCCTCGGCATATAACAGGGCGGGCCTGCCGGTGATCAGCTTCATCTCGCCCCCGCCCTACTGGAACGGCGCGGAAGATACGTGGGAAAAAATCGCGACGGACCAGCTGGTGCCTACGGCGGCGGCCTTCTGGGACATCATCGGACGGCTGTCGGCCACCGATCCTGATCTCATCAGAAAACCGGGTCCACCGGGAGACGGGTATATCTTGAGGCGTTGAGTTCGGGGTCTTCGGCAAGGATAGGGAGCTTGGCAGCAGGGCATACCGGCTGCACCGACCGGACTTTATGGGGCCCGTTTATCAGCGAGACGGCAGGGGGGTGCATATATACTATCTGCGAGTCGTCAATCAAAAAGGGGGGATAGTCTATGGGATCATCTTATGATATCGCCGTCGTCATCCTCTATTTCATAGTCCTGCTCCTCATCGGCTACGCGACAAGCAAGCGGATCAAGGGGACCGAGGACTATACCATCGCCGGGCGGAGGCTCGGCTATCCGGCGCTCCTGGGCGCCCTCATCGGGACGGCCATCGGCGCCGCTTCCACAGTCGGCAAGGCGGGCAAGGCCTATGAAGTGGGAATCGCGCTCTTTTTTGCCACCCTTGCCTATGGGATCGGGCTCTTTATTTTCGGCTTCATCGCGCCGATCATCAGGAAGATGGAAATCTGGACGATCCCGGACGCGCTGGTGCTCAGGTACGGCAGCAAAATGCGCGTCATCGTCGCTCTCGTGATGATCTTTGCGGTTGTGGCTCTCTTCGGAGGTCAGCTGATCGCCACGGGACTGGCGGTCCAGGCGATCTTCGGAAACATGGGGATAACCTACACGGAAGGAATCCTCTGGGCGGGTATCATCATGGTCGTCTACACGATCATGGGGGGGTTATTGGCGGTGGCGTATACCGATCTCTTCCAGACGATCATCATGATAGTCGGCGTGGCGATCCTGCTGCCGATATTCGTGACGCACGAGGTGGGAGGTCCGGCGCGGGCTTGGGATCTGATGCAGCCAACGCCCGGGAACTTCTGGGACGGGCTGACGCTTCCCTATATAATCTCGATCTTCTTAATCGACATCCCGTTTTGCCTCATCGATCCTTCTCTCTGGCAGCGCGCCTCGGCGGCCAGGGACACGACCCGGATCAAAAAGAGCATGTTCGTCACCGGCGGGATCTATATTTACTGGAGTTTCATCGCGGTGTTTCTGGGGATCATGGCGGCCTACCTCTTCCCCAACCTTGCCGCGCGTGCGGGAGGGGTCGATGCCGCCATCCCCGCGGAGATCGTGGCATTCATGCCGGTGGGGCTCAAGGGCTTTCTGCTGGCGGCGCTCATGGCGGTTATGATGTCCACCGCTTCGACGGCGCTGCTTATCTCCGGCACTACGTTTGCCCACGACATCGTTCGGGCCTATCGGCCCGAGATACCGGACAAGCGGCTCTTGACGATAGCCCGGTCCTTTGTCCTGGTGATCGGCGTTTTGGGTGTTGTGTTTGCTCTCAACATGAAAGGGATCTTTGACGTCCTGCTGCTTGCCTTTGCCATTTTTGTCTCAGGGGCTTTTGTGCCGACGATGGCGGCCATCTTCTGGAAAAAGGCCACCCGCCAAGGGGCGATCGTATCGTCGATCGTCGCCTCGGTCCTGGTGGTGGGCCTCTACGGGATTAAGCTCTCGGGCAATCTTCCGACGTGGATCGAGCCGATCATCGTGAGTATCACGGCAAGCCTTATCCTGATGGTCGGGGTGAGCCTGCTCACGTATAACCCGGCGACGGCGACGACCCGGTTTCTGGATCGGGCCAGGTGACGACGGATGAACTCTTGTATGCCCGGCCGTTCGGCGGGAGGGCGCGAAGACTGACGCTCTAAACGGGAAAAGCGGCACATATAAGATATGAAGCCGCTTTTTGACGGGAACGCATATTCCTGGTTTGACAGGTGAATTATCTTACCCGGTAAGGAAGGGCCCTCACCCCAGGTACTTGAACTCGACCTCCTTTTCCATCTCGTCGATGAATTCCAGGGTCGCCTTGAAGTATTGGAGAGTGCCCGGCTCGCTCCCCTTGACGGCGTCGAGCTTTCTGATCTCCTCTTCCTCCTTTACCTCCGGGCTGGTAAGATGGAGATAGATCCGATCCTTCAGGAGGGCGTCGTCGCATTTGATGGAAAGCGATCCATCGACAAAGGAGATCTCCCCGATATTTTTGCCGTTCTTGATTATCTCGGCTTTCATGGTATCCGATCCCCCGTGCAGGATTAGCTTTGGCCTCTTTGAGATGCGGTAATTATAACATATTACCGAAGAGAAGCACAAGCCGATTCCTGGGCCGCGCTCTCGGCGATCCGGAGGCTACGAAAGGAAGCGGACCGAACAGTACGTCTCCTTTTTCTCGATCATCCCGGTGATCGTGCGCCGGATTTCCCCGTCATCCTCCACGGGCGTGACTTCGGATACCGGAAGACCTGTGTCATCGGTGCGGTATTTATAGCGAACCAGCCAGCCCGGCACCACCGCGAACCTCCCCCCGCCCACTCCGCAGCAGGAGGTGTCCACCACCGAGTAGCCCAGGATATAGAGGATCTCGCGGCCGTTTACCGCGATCCGTTCGTCCTTTTCGGATACATAATGTCCGCCGATGGCCGTCACTTCTTCGTTGAGGCGGGGATGGACGTAGTCTTTTGTCATAGCAAAACACCTCCTGAACCGGGGCCGATAAATCTCTCGTTTCGTATGCCCCTTCCTATTTAAAACTAACAACGTCGGGGATATTTGTCAAGACCCGAGTCTCGGCTCTAAACGGGGATGGCTCGTCGACGGTACGCCCAATCACCCGGGATTATTATAAATTATTAAGGTTGAGGGGCGCGGGCATAATAAGGTTGACATAGGTAACTTATTTTAGTAAAAGATTGATATTAAAAGTTGGTTATTATCTGTTCTGTTCTGTAAGGAGTATAAGGATATGAATGTACGAGAGTATCTGGAGAAGGCGGCTCTGGAATCGGGCTCCCGAACCGCTGTTGTTTTTGAGGAAACCCGAATAACGTATGCCGAGCTCTTGAATCGGGTAGGCGCGCTGGCATCTTTTCTTGCCGAGCGTGGAGCCGGCAAGGGGACCAAGGTTGTCGCCTATCTGCCCAACATTCCCGAATTTATCGACGTCTATCTGGCCGTCCTCTCAATCGGAGCTATCCTCGTCCCCCTTGATTTCCGCCTCAAACCGGAAGAGGTCGCGGGGATAGTGAAGGACTGCCGGCCTACCTACCTGTTCAGCACGACTGCCATGGGGGGAGGCCTTGCGAAAGAAGAGTTCGTGAAGGATATCTTCTTTGTCGACGGAGTGTCGCTGGTGGAGCGGGCCGACTATCGGAAGATCATTTCAACGGCGGGAAAGAAATCCCCTGCCGTGACCATCGATGCGGAGGACGAGGTGCTGTACCTCTACACCTCCGGCAGCACCGGCAGGCCCAAGGGCGTGATGCTCGTGGCCAGGCAGCTTGACCTGTTCCCGGTGGCAATGCGCGAAACCTACCCCGAGATTCTCGGCCCGGACCTTCCCCTCGGGGTGATCCTGCCGATGTCCCATATCTCGGGACCGATCCTGGTCAATCTCCTGCTCTATGAGAGGTGCACCCTGGTGATATTCCCGGGTTGGCGGCCCGACGTCGTCTGGAAGACGGTCGAGAAGGAACGGGTGACCTTTTTTCACGGCGTGCCGCCGATCTTTCAGATGCTGCTTGTCGATCCCAATCTGGGCACCTACAATCTGAAGAGCCTCAAGCTCATGGCCATGATGGGGATGACCGTACCCAAGACGCTGCTGGAGACCTACCAGGAGAAGTTCCCCCATGCGGCGACAATCCAGGGATATGGGTTGACCGAGACGTCACCGATCCTCACCTTCCTCCCCGCCAAGGACGCCAAGCGGAAGCTCGGCTCCGTGGGGCTGCCGGTCAGGGGCGCCGAGATCAAGATCGTGGACGAGAACGGAAAGGAGCTCCCGCCCGATACGGCCGGAGACATCATCGCCCGCGGCCCGATGATCATGAAGGGCTACTATAACCAGCCCGAGGAGACGGCCAAGGTCATCAGGGACGGGTGGTTCTCGACCGGGGACCTGGGTTTGATCGATAAAGAGGGCTATCTTTACCACATGGGCCGCAGCAAGGACATCGTCATCACGGGCGGGCTGAATGTCTTCCCGGCGGAAGTGGAAAACGTCCTGCTTCGACATCCGGATATACTGGAAGCGGCGGTGATCGGCGCCCCGGACGAGAAACGCGGCGAGGTGCTCCTGGCCTTCGTCGTTCATCGGGACGGGGTCGCCGTGCAAGAAAAAGAGCTGCTCAGGCACTGCCGGGAGCATTTGGCCGATTTCAAGGTTCCCAAGCAGATCACATCTATCGATAAGATCCCATTGCTCGGAACAGGCAAGGTGGACAAAGTCAAGCTGAGGGAGATTCACAAATAACTCAGGCAAGCCCGTTCAATGGGGAAGGTCTTTGGCCTTCCCCATTTTTTTTGCCGGAGAAAAGGGGCAGACCGACGCTTTTTGGGTGGATTTTTAATGAAAAATCGCCGTTTTCGCTATATAATAAACCTTTTGTTGGACTTTATGAATTTCTTCCTTATCCCGGTACGGCCGTAGGGAGCCGTCAATCGCCGACCTTCGTGGCAGGTAAGTGGAAATCATGGTACGAGAGAGGGCCCACAAGCAGATCGCGTTGAAAGGGATCGGCGTTTCCCCCGGCATCGCCATGGGAACCGCGGAGATCTATCACAACGAGCTCGAAGACATAACCGTCTACCCCATACAGAAAGAGGAGGTGCCCGACGAGATCAAGCGCTATTTCGAGGCCATCGAGTCCGTCGGATCCCACCTGAAGGAGTCGGCCAGGATCGTCACCGAAAAGCTCGGGACGACCGAGGCGGGCATCTTCGATGCGCAGACCGCGCTGCTGTCCGGAACCCTCTTCAAAAAGACGATCCCCGCGGCCATAAAGAGAGAGCTCGTCAACGTGGAGTCGGTCCTTCAGAAGAGCCTCAAGGACTTTCTCGACGTCGCTCCCGGGCCTCACGAAGAGGAGATCAGAAAGAGGCACCAGGACATCAGGGACATACACCGGCAGATCATTCACCTTCTGGTCAAGAAAAACCCGCACTGCATCATCCTGTATGACACCGTTATCCTCACGGCCCGGGAATTCCTCCCCTCGGACATGACCCTGTTCCCGGCCGGCCAGGTCCTGGGGCTTATCGCAGAGATGGGCGGGACGAACTCTCACGCCGCCATCATGGCGCGCTCCTCCGGGATCCCCGCGGTTATGGGCGTGGAGAAGGCCTCATCGCTTATCTCCAACCGCGACTTTCTCATCATCGACGGCACGACGGGCGACGTCCTGGTCAATCCCGATCCCGAAGATCAGGAGGCATATAACGAAAGAATCGCCCGGGCCAGGGAGTTCCAGGATCGGATGGAGGCCCTCATCGACCTCCCATCGGAGACAACCGACCACGAGCCGGTCACCCTCATGGCCAATATAAGCAGGTTTGAGGACGTCGGGCAGGCCAAGCGGTACGGGGCCGTGGGAATCGGCCTCTTCCGAACGGAGATCCCCTTCCTGATGGGGGAGCACTTCATCGCCGAAGATGAGCAGTACCGGCTCTATCGAGAGGTGATCGCGGAAATGGAGGCGCGCCCCGTTACCATCAGGACGCTCGACCTTGGGGGCGATAAAGTCCTGACCCAGGATATACTCAACCGGGAGGCTAACCCCTTCCTGGGGCTCAGGTCCATCCGCTTTTCACTGCGCTATCAGGAGATCTTCGTCACGCAGCTTCGCGCAATCCTGCGGGCGTCGGCGTTCGGGCGCGTAAAGATCCTTTTCCCCATGGTGACGACCCTCGACGAAATGGCGAAGATTACCACGATATACCGGCAGGTTCGGGAAGAGGTCGGCCGGCAGGGGATCAAACCGCTCGTCGAGCCGCAGCTGGGCATAATGATCGAAGTCCCCTCGTCGGCGCTCATGGCCGAACACTTTCTGAATGAGGTCGACTTTGCCAGCATTGGGACCAACGACCTGATTCAGTATACACTGGCGGTCGACCGGGGTAACCGCCTGGTCTCGGATCTCTACCGGCCCTATAACCCGGCGGTGCTCAAGCTCATCGACATGACGGCCAAAGCGGGAAAGACGACGGGAAAAGAAGTGAACGTCTGCGGAGAGATGGCCTCCGATCCCGTGTCGGCAATCCTCCTGCTCGGCATGGGAATCAACATCCTCTCGATGGAGCCGAGGCACCTGCTGAGAATCAAGGAGATCATTGTCTCCATACGCAGGGAGGATGCCGTCCGGGCAGCCCGGGAGGCCCTTTCGATGAGTACCGCCCGGGAGGTCGAGGAATTCATCATCCACACGTTCAACCTGCCGAGGGGAGATTAGGGCAAGGTCAGCGACAGCATAACGGTTTATTCCCGCCCTTTCATGGCCTAAGAGATTTAGCTCACCGAAGAACGCGACGCGGTGAATCATCTTAATCGTGCATATTCTGAGAGGGCTTCTTCCTTCCCTTCTCCGGCGATGATGGCGTTTCCCCGGTACACCGATACCCCCCCTTCCTGAGAGTTCTCTTGACAGATCACTACGCCGTACAGCCGATGGTGCCTGAGGAATTTGTGCAGGGATGCCAAAGAGGCGCTCGAGCTGAAGACGTTAGTCCATGCGACCGCACACTAAGACGGGGAGGGCCTCATCTCCCACTATTATGGGTAACGCGAATGCCGTTTCCTTGTTTGGAGTTTTTCTTGCCTGCTGTTGACAGATGGGGGTTTCGGCGATAGCATTTAATTAAAGTCCTATTGACGGAGCAAGACGCACGTTTTCTCGTCTTTGACACCGTGAGGACGAATGGAGGAACGAATGGGATTTTTGCTTTTGACTGGTTATTATCGTCATCGCGTATTTCGTTTACAGGGCCTACCAGCGGGGCGATATCGACCTGAGCAAGTTCGGCTTCTCGGGTAAAAATGAGTCGCCCCAGGATATCCTGAAGAAGCGGCTCGCCGAGGGGAAGATAACCGAGGAGGAATATAACAGGATCAGGAAGACCATGGGCTCGTAGAAAGAAGAGCCGGGTCAAGCCGATCCTCATAAGGAGAAAGATAATGAGGGCATTACTGACCATTTTAAGCGGAAGTCTCCTCGGCCTCACCGGCTGTGGTGGGTGGGGGAGCGGCCCTTACGGCGGCCGCGGGTCCGGCATGATGGGGGGATATGGGTACGGCCCCTTTGGCATGATGGGGGGCGGCCCCTTCGGCCTGATCCTGAGCGGCATCTTCTGGCTCGCTATTATCGCCGTGGTCATCTGGGCAATCTGGCACTTCACCGCCGGCAGAAGGAACTCCTCGAGCTCCGATGCTAGAACTCCCCTCGATATTCTGAAAAAGCGCCTCGCATCGGGCGAGATCACCCATGAACAATTCACGAAGATCAAAAAGACGCTGGAAGAGAAGAAATAGCGGACAAGCCCGCGTTCTCTGAACCGTTACGTCTATCGTGAGTGTTTCGATAGGGGAGCGACCTGCCGATGGACACCACCGAAAAGGTCAAAAGGCGCTACGACCGCAACAGCCGCTTCTATGAGCTCTATGAGTCGCCGATGGAGCGCATGATGTTCGGCGGCCTGCGCCGGAGGTTCTTCGAGAAAGTCAACGCCGACAATCCCAAGACGATCATCGAGATCGGCGTGGGGACCGGCAAGAACCTCCCCTACTACACGGGCCAGCACCTCACCGGCATCGACATCAGCGACAAGATGCTCAAATCCGCCCGTCTGAAAAACCAAAACCTCAAGAAAGGGGCGGACCTGAGGGTTGCCGATGCCCAGGCCCTGCCCTTTCCCGACGGCTCATTTGACGCGGCGCTGGCCACCTTCGTCTTCTGCTCGGTGCCGGACCCCGTCAAGGGCCTGCGTGAAGTAAAACGGGTCGTGAAAAACGGCGGGAAGATTTACCTGATGGAGCACGTGCGGCCAACCCGGTCGCGCCTCCTCGGATTTCTCTTCGACCTTTTCGATCCCGTCTTCTCCCGGCTCACCGGGGCGCACATCAACCGAAAGACCGTCTCCAACGTCGAAAAAGCGGGGTTTGAGATCATCAGCCGCCGCGAGGGCCCCGGGGGGATCCTCCAGATGATCGAGGCCGTGCCGGGCAAGAAGGAACGTACCTCGTAGGGCAAGGGCGTGTCATCGGCAACTACGTGTGGGGCTGAACAGGAGATCATCGACCGACCGCTGCCCGGAACATGAGTTCTCGCAACAAGCTCTCCAAAACTACTCTTACAGCAGTCTCTTTCAGCCGAGTGAGTCTCGTTCGATTAGATGAAATTGACAAACGGCCATGCTCAGGTCATGGAAAGTATATAATTCGTGCCTGAAATTCAATGATATAATGATTTGAAGTACCAGTGCAATTTCATAGAAGGAGCCAGTGCCTATGGACACCAAGAATCATGAGGCCATGATGCATCATGAACACGGCCAGATGGGCACAATGCCGCCGATGGGGACCGAAAAACATGAAATGAAAATGGCCGGTCCCCACCACGACCACCACTCGATGATGCTTGCCGATTTCAAACGGCGTTTCTGGGTTTCTCTCGTGCTTACCGTACCGATCCTTCTCCTCTCCCCGACGATACAGCACTTCCTGGGCCTCGGCGACAGGTTTCGATTTCCCGGGGACTCATACCTCCTCTTTGTCTTTTCGGCCGTCGTCTATTTCTACGGCGGATATCCGTTTCTCAAAGGGATCTTCGAGGAACTGAAATCCAAAAGGCCCGGGATGATGACGCTGATCGCCGTCGCCATCACGACCGCTTTCGTCTACAGCTCGGTGGTGGTCTTCGGCCTTGTCGGCATGCCCTTCTTCTGGGAGCTGGCCACCCTGATCGATATCATGCTCCTGGGCCACTATATCGAGATGAAATCGGTCATGGGGGCATCCCGGGCGCTGGAGGAGATGGCAAAGCTCATGCCGTCGGACGCCCACAAAATCGTGAACGGCGGCACCGTGACGGACGTTCCGCTGGCGCAGCTCGCGGTCGGGGATAAGGTTCTCGTAAAGCCGGGCGAGAAGATCCCCGCCGACGGCGTCGTGATCGACGGAAAGTCCTCGGTGGACGAATCGCTCCTGACCGGCGAATCGATGCCGGTGCAAAAGGGCGTCGGCGCTCACGTCATCGGCGGCTCGATAAACGGCGAGGGTTCTCTTACCGTCCAGGTGGGCAAGACCGGCAAAGACTCGTTTCTCTCACAGGTGATCGAGCTGGTGAAGGAGGCCCAGGAGAGCAAGTCGAAAACGCAGGACCTGGCAAATCGCGCCGCGATGTGGCTGACGATCATCGCCCTGACCCTGGGAGCCGCCACGCTCTTTGTGTGGCTCTTTGCCACCGGAAAGGATTTTGCGTTTGCCATTGAGCGTGCGGTGACGGTGATGGTTATCTGCTGCCCCCACGCGCTCGGCCTTGCGGTTCCGCTGGTCGTCGCGGTGTCCACCGCGCTCGCGGCAAAAAACGGGTTCATGATCAGGGACCGGACGGCCTTCGAGAACGCGCGAAGGATCCAGGCGGTCATCTTTGACAAGACGGGGACGCTCACCGAAGGTAAATTCGGCGTGACCGATATCATCGCCTTGGATAAAGACATGAAGCAGGACGAAATCCTCACCTACGCCGCCTCGGTCGAGGCGCATTCCGAGCACCCGATCGCAAGAGGATTCATGTCCTCGGCTAAGTCGACGCTGCCCGTTGATGGATTTACGTCCCATGCCGGGACGGGGCATTGAGGGGCGGGTCAAGGGAAAGAAGGTGGAGGTAGTGAGCCCGGGTCATCTCGCAGAGCGCCGGATCGAGGTCAACAACGAACAGATAGATCGGCTGACACGGCAGGGCAAGAGCGTGGTGTTCGTCATCATAGACGGAAAAGTCAGGGGGGCCGTGGCGCTGGCCGACGTGATACGGCCGGAATCGGAGCGGGCGATAGCGATCTTAAAGGGCATGGGGATCGAGTGCATGATGCTCACCGGGGATAAAAAAGAAGTCGCCGGCTGGGTGTCCGAGAAGCTCGGGCTGGATGAATACTTCGCCGAGGTCCTCCCGGGTGACAAGGCCAAGAAGGTCAAAGAGGTCCAGTCCCGCAATCTGATCGTTGCCATGACGGGCGACGGCGTCAACGACGCGCCGGCGCTCGCTCAGGCCGACGTGGGTATTGCGGTGGGGGCCGGCACGGACGTCGCCATCGAGACCGCCGACATCATCCTGGTTCGCTCAAACCCGCTGGACGTGGCGGCGGTCATCGGCCTGGGACGCTCAACGTACGCGAAAATGGTGCAGAACCTGGCGTGGGCCACCGGCTACAACGCCGTTGCTATCCCGCTGGCGGCAGGGGTCCTCTATTCGTACGGGATCATCCTTACCCCCGCGTTGGGGGCGGCCTTCATGTCGCTTTCCACGGTCATCGTCGCCATAAACGCCCGGTTGCTGCGGCTGAAGAAATGACGGCCGCTGAAATTTTGACACGGATATTTTGTTGCATCAATACATCAATAAAGAATAAGGGGACGAATGATGAGCGGATATAGTTTTGGCAAGACGGTTAAAGGGACGCTGGAAACGGTGCGGCCGAAGGTGGAACAGGCGCTCAAGGAGCAGGGGTTTGGCGTGTTGACGGAAATCGACGTGAAGGCGACGATGAAAAAGAAGCTCGACGTCGATTTTGTACCCTATGTTATCCTCGGCGCCTGCAATCCACAGCTGGCCCATCGGGCTTTGACGGTCGAGACCGATATCGGGCTGTTGCTCCCGTGTAATGTCGTCATCTATCAGATAGACGACGGGCGTGTCCGGGTCGCCATGTTTGACCCGAAGGCGGGCATGGAAATGGCGGCGAACCCGAAACTCGACGAAATCGGGGCCGAGGCCAAGCGCCGGTTGGAGGCGGCTCTGGACGCCGTAAGTTGACATTCATCGGTCTCATGATTACTTTTATCATATAATGCTATTAATATGAATATGAGCGGCATCCTGCAATAGAACTAGCCGGGGAGCCTGTGCGAGTGGAATCGGCAGTAAAAGACGGCAGGTGAATCCCCGGAAAGGGGAAAGAGCATGTTTGGGCGTGCTCATGGAGTTAGACAAGAGTGTGGGAGGAACAGATGAGAAAGTATATCTTATTGGCATCGGCTGCGGTGCTCCTGATCGGGGCGTTCGCGTGGGCGCAGCAGGAGAACCCAGGCTACGGCGCGTCGGGCCCCAGTCTTACCACGGATCAGCAGAAGAAGCTGAGCGATCTCGAGATTAAATACCTGTCCGATATCCAGGCCATCGACTCTCAGATTGCGCAGAAGAATCTCGATCTGAAAAAGCTGATGATCGCCGCGAAGCCCGATTCCGCCGCGATCGATAGGGCCGAAAACGAGATCGTCACGCTTCAGAACAAGCGCTATGACGTCACGCTGGATTATCGGAATAAGTCCCGGAGCGTGCTGACCAAGGAGCAGCTCGATCAGTACCCGTATTCCTTTTACGGCCCCGGCCTGTGTCCCTACAACGGCGGCTACGGTGGCGGCTATGGGTACGGTTCCGGCTACGGCGGTATGATGGGTGGCTATGGGGGGTACGGTCCCGGCTACGGCGGCGGTATGATGGGTGGTTACGGCCGTGGATGGGGCGGCGGCATGATGAGGGGCTGGTAACCCGGGCTGTAGCTCGACACTACACGAGCAGTAAGGCCGGCAAACGCCGGCCTTTTTTTTGTCTATCCCTCGCGGGCAACTCTTGCCTCCCCGCGGTGTTCTTCCGAAGAAAGGTCAACCGAAAACCACGTCACCCCGCGGGACGAGCTTTACCCGTCGCTACGACAAGAGCCCCGCCTCGGTGGCCTCCTTTTCGAGCTGATCGCGAAAATCCGGGTGGGCGATCTTGAGCATCTCGCGGACGCGCTTGGGCACGCTCTTGAGCCAGAGGTCGGCCACGCCCCATTCGGTCACGATATAGCGCACGTCGGACCGGGGGGTCGTCACGATCGTCCCCGGCTTGAAGGATGACACGATCTTGGAGATCCTGCCCGTCTTGGTCTCGGCGGTTGAGGCGGTGGCGAGAAACGCCATCCCCCCCTTCGCAGCGTTGGCGCCCCGGGTGAAGTCGAGCTGACCACCCGTCCCGCTGTACATGGCATGGCCGATCGACTCCGACGCGCATTGGCCGGTCAGGTCGGCGGTCATGATGTTGTTGATAGCCACCATGTTGTCGTTCTTGGCGATATTAACGACGTTGTTGACCTCGTAGATCGGCTGGAACTCGAAGATTGGATTCTCGTCCATAAAATCATAGAGCTCCTTATCCCCGATGGAAAAACCGCAGAGGATCTTCTCGATATGGAAGGTCTTTCTGGCTCCTGTGATGACCCCCTTCTTGGCCAGGTGCATCATGCCGTTGGTGAACATCTCGGTGTGTACGCCCAGGTCCTTCTTACTGTCCAGCAATTTTACCACCGCGTCGGACACGGCCCCGATTCCGCACTGGATAGTGGCCCCATCCGGGATCCGCTCGGCGATACGGGCGGCGATCTCGCGCTCCACATCGCTAATGGGTATCTCCGGGATCACCGGAAGCGGGTGGTCGTTTTCGACGATATGGGTAACCTTGCTCACATGGATGACCGCTTGGCTTCCGTGGACGCGGGGGGTCTCCTTGTTGACCTGGACGATGATGGTCTTGGCCCGCTTGCAGCAGATGTCGTTATTGTAAACGCCTACCGGGCCGAAACTCATGTAGCCGCGCTCATCCGGCTGAGAGACCTCGCAGATGAAGACGTTGGGATCGACGGCGACCGAGACCTGGTCGGCCAGGGAGAAGTGGAAGGACATCGGCTCGACGTTGCCGACCCGCAGGAAGGCTCGCTCCATCGGACCGACGAAGAGCGACACGAAGTTGATATGCCCCTTGAATTCTGGCTTGAAGAGCTCATAGGGATATATGGAAATGCCGGAGGTCAGGGTTACGTCCTTGAGCTCGTCCTTTCTCTTGCATAACGCGTTGACGACGTCAATCGGTTGGCTTGACCCGCCGGCCATCCCGATCCGGTCGCCGGACTTGATGACGGAGACGGCCTTTTCGGCGGTTACGAGTTTCTTCTTGTAGTCTTCCTGCCAGTCCATATCGTTCTCCTTTATCTGTCGAAATAGGAACGTGAATATACCGGTGTACCTGCCGAGACGATCTCGTTATGAGCGGCACGGCTAGAGTATATCTCAATAGGCCGTCCGTGCGCAAGTAGTTAAAACGGCAAAATAGTCCGGATTCTATATTAACGAAAGGAAATATAGAGAATAACGCCGGCATCTCCCGCAACACCCCCGGCGACGTTTCTTTTTGTTGACTCTTGAGGCGATCCCTGATATCCTTCCTAAACGATGCAGGGAAGGAAGTAGTGGTGAGACTCGCTCGAATTATTCTGATCGTACTGGCGGCATCGATCGTCGGGGGCGGCTACTGCCCTGCCTCGGCGTCGGCCGCCGACCTCGTTGCCACAGCCAACAAGAACCTCGCGCTGACGGCCGAGGCGCTGATCGCCGCCAAGGGCGAGGCCCGAACGTTCACGTACGGCCCTATTGCCGACGACGAGAATAACCGGGGCGTCTTTCGGGTGCCGGCCGCGATCGCCGAGCTGACGGGTCTCGATTTTGTATCGCTTGCCGTCATACAGCATCACGGCGGAGATGTGGCCCTTTTTGCCGCCGTGAGTGATCTTCCGAACGGTTTTGGCGGCAAATCTGAAGCGCTCAAAATTCTCGCCCGGCGACAGCTCATCTACTTCGAACGCCCCTATTTTGAGAACTACTTCCGCGACGTCTCTCAGGACGATCCCCGGGCATACGCCGGCGTCGTCGCGGCGGAGCTCTGGGAGGCTTTCAGGACCGAATACGGAGATCTCTCATCCACCGATCCCGATGTCCTTGGAAATCAGTACCCGGAGGCCGCCGACGCGTCCGAGATCATCGGCGTCGATCTCGTCCCGCTGGCCGGGATCAGGGCCGTGGGAGGGATTTCGGGACTCAATGAATTTCTCATCCTCATGCCGGATACGCTGCCCGGAAAGGATGAGGCCATCGAAGCACTCTCAAAAGCGAAGAAGAAATAGCCAATGGCACACCGGATAGAGGTGGGGTTGCTGCCTGACGTGCGCGACGCCCACGGCGAGAAGACGGCGCGGCGCATACGGGAAGACCTGAAGATCGACGTGTCGCGGGTCCGGGTCATTTCCGTCTACACGGTGGACGCCCGGCTCGCTCCCGATGAGCTTTCCAACATCGCCGCCAACCTCCTGGTCGACCCGATCATCCAACACGCCACCGTCGATCTGCCCCTGGCAGGCGCCGAGGAGTTCGATTACGCCGTCGAGGTCGGCTTCCTCCCGGGCGTTACCGATAACGTCGGAAGGACCGCCCGAGAGGGAATCTCCCTCATCTACCCGGACCGGCTCTCTCCCGAACAGAAGGTCTATGCCTCGCTCCAGTATCTTATCTCGGCTCCAATTGACCGCCCCGAAATCGAGCGAATCGCCACGGGGCTTTTGGGAAACCCCCTTATTCAGCGGTTTGTCATCCTGGACAGAAAAGCCTTTGTCGCCGCGGGCGGGATCGCCCCTTCCGTCCCGAAGGTATCCGGCAGCCACGATCGCACCGTGACCGAGATCGATCTTTCGGTCGGAGACGACGAGCTGATGCGGATCAGCCGGGAGGGGGTGCTGGCGTTGTCGCTTGCCGAGATGAAGGCGATCAAGGACTATATCGCCCGGGAAGCGGCCCAGCCCCACCGCGGCGGGGTCGGCCTCGGCGTGAGGATCACCGACGTGGAGCTCGAGATTATCGCCCAGACCTGGTCCGAGCACTGCAAGCACAAGATATTCAACGCCGTCATCGACTACGAGGACGGCAGCGGAAAGTCCGAGAGGATCGAGAGCCTCTTTGACACCTACATTAAGGGGGCGACCGACTCCGTCAGGAAGGCCAAGGGCACGGGCGACTTCTGTCTCTCGGTCTTCAAGGATAACGCGGGGGTCATCTCGTTTGACGACGACTACAACCTTGTTTTCAAGGTGGAAACCCACAACAGCCCCTCCGCGCTGGACCCCTACGGGGGTGCGCTGACCGGAATTGTCGGGGTGAACCGTGACCCGTTCGGGACCGGGCTGGGCTCCCGGCTGATCTTCAACACGGATGTCTTTTGCTTCGCGAACCCCTTCTTTGCCGGTGAGATCCCCCCGCGTCTGCTGCACCCCAAAAGGGTCTACGAGGGCGTCCGAGAGGGGGTGGAGCACGGCGGAAACAAGAGCGGCATACCCACGGTCAACGGCTCTATCGTGTTCGACGACCGCTTCCTCGGAAAGCCGCTGGTCTACTGCGGCACGGGCGGGATCATGCCCAAGACGATTAACGGCAAGCCCTCCCACGAGAAGCGGGCGCTGCCCGGCGACCTCATCGTCATGACCGGCGGGCGCATCGGCAAGGACGGGATCCACGGCGCGACCTTTTCGTCCGAGGAGCTGCACGAGGGATCGCCGGCCACCGCGGTGCAGATCGGGGACCCGATCACCCAGAAGCGGATGACCGATATGCTGCTGGTCGCCCGCGACCGGGGGCTCTACAACTCGATCACCGACAACGGGGCGGGGGGGCTTTCGTCGTCCGTGGGCGAGATGGCCCGGGACACCGGGGGATGCGTCCTCTATCTCGATCGGGCGCCCCTCAAGTACGAGGGACTGCGCCCCTGGGAGATACTCCTCTCGGAGGCCCAGGAGAGGATGACGCTGGCGGTGCCCCCGGATCATATCGACGAGTTCATGGCGCTCGCCCGTCAGATGGATGTCGAGGCGACACTGCTGGGTGAATTCACCCAGACAGGGCGCTTTCACGTCCAGTTCGAAGGAAAGACGGTCGCCTATCTCGACATGGAGTTTCTCCACGAGGAAAACCCGTCCATGTGCCTCTCGGCCCGGTGGAGACGACCCGTTCATCCTGAGCCCGATTTCGCGCCCCCGGCGGACCTGAAACGGGAGCTGCTGGCGATGCTCTCGCGCCTGAACGTGGCCAGCAAGGAGTCCGTGGTGCGCCAGTATGACCACGAAGTGCAGGCCACCAGCGTTATCAAGCCGCTTGTGGGCATCGGGGGAATCGGTCCCTCGGACGCCGCCGTCATCCGGCCGATCCTCGACCGGGACGAAGGCGTGGTGATTGCCCACGGAATCTGTCCGAAATATTCCGACATCGACACCTACCATATGGCGACAAACGCCGTGGACGAGGCGGTCCGGAACGCCGTGGCCGTCGGCGGGGACGTGGACTATCTGGCGGGGCTTGACAACTTCTGCTGGTGCGATCCGGTCACCTCGGAAAAGACCCCGGACGGCGATTACAAGCTCGCCCAGCTGGTCCGCGCGAACCGCGGGCTCTACGACATCACCACCGCCTACGGAGTCCCCCTGATCTCGGGAAAGGACAGCATGAAGAACGACTATCAGATCGGCGACACGAAGATATCGATCCCCCCGACGATCCTCTTTTCAGTCATCGGAAAGATGGCCGACGTGAGGCGCGCCGTCACCATGGACGCCAAGCGCCCGGGAGACCTCGTGTATCTCCTGGGGTTGACGAAAGCGGAGCTGGGGGGATCGGAATACCTGGCTTGCCGGGGATTGGTCGGCAATACGGTCCCGGTCGTGGATATCGCCACTAACCTGAGGCGCTACCGGGCGCTGGCCCGGGCCATACATAACGGGCTTGCCGCTTCCGTCCATGACCTTTCCGACGCCGGGCTGGGGACGGCTCTGGCCGAGAGTGCTCTTGCCGGCGACCTGGGGATGGAAATCGAGCTCGGCAACGTCGCGTGCGAAGGGGTCGATCGGGACGATTTTCTCCTCTTTTCGGAGTCGGCCGGCCGCTTCGTGGTGACCGTGAGGCCCCAGGACGCCGAGGCGTTCGAGAAGGCGATGGCCGGAACCGTCTGCGCCCGGGTCGGCCGGGTAACGGAAGAAAGGCGCCTGGTCGTGCGGGGGCTTTCGGGAAAAGTCGTGATCGATTGTGCGCTCAACGATATGTGGGAGGCATGGCGGCGCCCGCTCATGTTTTGATAACGGGGCCGTCGCGCCGAAAGACACAGGGCCCTGGAAGCCGCCGGCCAAGCGCCCGCGACGTCCGGGAAAACGGATGACATCCCATTTCGCTAACTGAGATACTATGCTAACCCAGGTACGCGCTATCACCATATCCGGCAACGGCACCAACTGCGAGATCGAGACGTCTTTCGCGTTCAAGCTTGCGGGGGCCGAGGTCTCCGACATCGTGCATATCAGCCGAATCGTGGCCGGCGAGGTGAAGCTCGACGACTACCAGATACTGGCGCTGGCGGGGGGATTCCTGGACGGTGACGACCTCGGCGCGGCCAAGGCGATGGCAAACCGGATGAAGTTCGCCAGGGTAGCGAAATCGGGCGAGCGGCTGCTGGACGTGCTCCTCCGATTTGTGGACCGGAAGAAGCTGGTCCTGGGCATCTGCAACGGGTTTCAGCTGATGGTCAAGATCGGGCTTCTGCCGGCTCTCGACGGTACGTACGGGACACAATCGGTCACGATCACAAACAACGACTCGGGCCGGTTCGAGGATCGCTGGGTGCGGCTTGCCGCCGATCCGAAATCACCGTCGGTCTTCACCCGGGGGATCACCCGGATCATGCTTCCGGTCCGCCACGGAGAAGGGAAGTTCGTGGCGCCCCAGGGGGTGCTCTCGGACATGGAGGCCAATAACCTCATCACCTTCCGATACGTCGACGATACGTATGCGCCCACCATGTCCTATCCCCTCAACCCCAACGGTTCCATCTCTTCGGTCGCGGGGATCAGCGACCAGACGGGCCGGGTCATGGCCCTGATGCCCCACCCGGAGGGGTACCTCTTTCGGACCCAGCACCCGACGTGGACAAGAGGAGGCGTACCCGAGGAGGGAATGGGGCTCATGGTCTTCAGAAACGCCGTGCGATATGTCCGGGAAACCCTCCTCTGACGCGGCCGTCCTACAGGAGATCCGCACCCGGCGAGGGGGTCGGCGGCGAGAGGCGCGCGGCCGCTGGGGCCGGGCGAGCAATCGCACAAATTGCAGAGATTATTCCTCCTGCCGCTCTTTATATTTCTTGACAAACCCGATATTTCATGTTTTATTAAAGCTTTACGTTTTTTAGAAACTTTACGCGGGACTCGCCCGAGAATAAGCTCACCGATTTTGCCGGTGAACGCGGATAGAGGAATTGAGCCATGAAAAGGACCTATCAACCGAGCAGGCTGAAACGAAAGAGAACCCACGGGTTCCTGAAAAGAATGAGCACGGCTAACGGCCGGAACGTCATTCGTCGCAGAAGGGCTAAGGGGAGAAAGAAACTTTCCGCATAACCGGAACACTCGTCGGGATATCCCGGGAAATTATATGGTCCTGTGGGCGAGCCTTTCTTCACCGGACGCGCACTCATCGACTCAGTGAATTGATGAGCGCCGGGCAGACAGGATTCCCGGAGGTTGCCCGTGCCCGCCGGTTTTATCCCCCCCTTCTCGCCTCGTCTTTTCTCTCCTCTTGCTTTTCTCATCAGTCACCAGGGGGATGCCCTTCTTGATGAAAGGGCCTGAGTCTTATCAAACCGGCCCTTCCCGCTAATGGGACGATCGCGCGCGGCATGACATCCTGAGCGGGTCGTCAGCGCTCATGCTGCCGATCCCCGGGAAGGCCGATCGCGGTTCTCCCCACACCGTAAACAGGGGATGGACCGGCCCGAAAGGCATTGGTGGAAAAACAGACCTTCACCAAGAGGGACCGTATCAGGAGTAAGAGTGACTTTGAACGGCTCAAGAAGGGCGGGGTCCGATTTACCGACGACATCCTCCTGCTGGTTGTGCAGCCCACCGACCTCGGCTTTCCCCGCCTGGGAATCGCGGTGCCCAAGCGGGTTGGAGGCGCCGTAGTGCGTAACAGAATGAAGCGACTTATCAGGGAGACTTTTCGCCTCAACCGGGATTTCCTCCCTCGATCGATAGACCTTCTGGTTGTCGTGAGAAGAGTGCCCGACTCCCCAACCCTCGACGAATTTCGCGGTCGGATTCTCTCTCTCCTGTCGCGTTATCGGGAGCCGAACGGAACAGCCGGGCGGTCCCGAACGGAAAGTCGGACGGATAAAGGGACGGCATAGCACCGTCAATGAAACAGTAAACTCATAGAGTATTCGGAGGCACTCGCTATATGGATAAGAAAACAGTATTGGCCATCGCCCTTTCTTTCCTGGTGCTGGTCGTTTGGCAGCTCTTCCTGGCCAAACCGGCGCCAAAGCCGGGCGAAGAGGCGGTCAAGACACCGCAGGGAAAGGTTGAGGAAGTTACCCCCTCACCCGCGACCACGCCTCTCAAGGAAGAGATCGCCGTCGTTGAGAAACAGACGCCGGCCGTTCCGGAAGGGACAACGGCGCCCAGAGAGATCGTCGTAGAGGGCCCGCTCTATACCGCCACGATCGACACCGCGGGAGGAAGGATCGCCCACTTCACGCTTTCACAATATAAAGACACCATCAAAGAAGACTCCCCTCCCGTGGATCTCGTCAGTAAAGAAGCATCGATGCTCTCTCCTCGGCTTAACTTCGACACGTCTGTCGGCAGCTTCACCGATGACGTCGTCTATAGCTGCCCATCGGAAGACAAGATCGTGGTTGGCGGGCAGGAAAAAAAAGCGCTTACCCTCACCTACACGGGAAAACAGTTCAGGGTTGAAAAGATCTACACCTTTTATCCGGATAAATATACCGTCGGATTTGACGTTATCGTCACCAACCTCACCGATCAGAACACGGCCGGAGACATGAGCGTATCCATTTTTGACTATGTGGATGTCTCCAAGAAATCGTGGAGCATATTCGGGAGCTACGAGTATCCCTCAAACTATCTCGTCTATGTCGACAAATCCCTCAAGAAGGGCTCGTCCAAGGGCGTTAAGGTGGATAAGCCGGAAAAGATACCCGGTACGGCCACCTGGTTTGGATTTGATACGAAATACTTCCTGACGGGCCTCATAACCGATAGCCTGAAGGGATCGGAAGTCGAGATTGTCCGTTCGAGCGATAGTCTGGCCACGGGGACCGTCACCCTGTCCGACGTGTCTTTTCCCGCCGGAGGCCAGGTCAAGAAAGACATGACCATGTACTTCGGCCCCAAAGAGGCCGACATTATGGATCGGGTGGGGTATTCACTGTCGTCGGCCATCGACTACGGTTTCTTCGGCTTTCTGTCGATTCCCCTGGTCTGGTTGCTGACCTTTTTCTATTCCATTTTCAAGAATTACGGCGTTGCGATCATCCTGCTGACGGTCGTGGTGCGGATCGTTCTGTATCCCTTCACCTATAAATCAATGAAGTCGATGAAGGAGATGCAGAAGATCCAGCCACTGATGATGGAACTGAGGGAAAAGTACAAGAACGATAAGGAGAAGATGAATCAGGAGGTCATGCGCCTGTACCAGACTCATAAGATCAATCCGCTGGGAGGGTGTCTGCCGCTTCTGTTGCAGCTGCCGATTTTCATCGCCCTCTATAAGGCGCTTTATGTGGCCATACAGCTCAGACAGTCCCCTTTCATTTTCTGGATCAAGGACCTGGCGGAGATGGATCCCTACTACGTCACCCCGATCATTATGGGTGCGTCGTATTTCGTTCAGCAAAAGCTGACCCCGACGAGCATGGACCCCACGCAGCAGAAGATCATGCTCTTCATGCCCGTCATCTTCACGGTGATATTTCTCAACCTGCCGGCGGGGCTCGTGCTCTACTTCTTTGTGAGCAACCTTCTGTCAATCGCCCAGCAGCTCTATATGAACAAATTCGTGAAGGATTAGGATTCTCCTATGGCCGATTCAACCCAAACCGAAATCATCGTCGAGGGAAACGACCTCGAAGACGCACTGACGGCCGCCTCCGGGCAGCTTGACGTCGATCGTAACGGCCTCGAGTACCGGGTTATCGACTCGGATATCGGGGGCATCCTCGGGCTCTTTAAGAAAAAGAAGATCACCATCAAGGCTTGGCGGCGGGATATCGGCCGCTCCCCCCAGGATGCCGACCGGTTTCTGCAGGAAATCCTCTCTCGTATGGGGATCAACGCCCGCATTACGACCAAGGAGACCGCCGACGGCCTCATCCTCACCATCGACGGGGACAGGGACGGGCTGGTTATCGGCAGACGGGGCCAGACGCTGGACGCGCTCCAGTATATTGTCAACCGCTATATGCAGCGGGATCAGACCAGAAAGGTCAGGGTGATCCTCGACTGTGAGGGGTATCGGCGCAAACGGGAACAGGCTATCGTACGAATGGCCCAGAGCATCGCCAAGAAGGCCAAACGGTCCGGCAAGCCCGTGGCGGCCCAGCCGATGGACTCCAGCGAGCGCCGGCTCTTTCACCTGGCCCTTAAGTCCGACAGGGAGTTGCGCACCGAGAGCCATGGGGAGGGCGACAAGCGCAAGGTGGTCGTCTACCCCGTTAAGAGGGGATAGGGTTGGATACCCCTAAGCCTCCGAAGGCCCCTCGTGACGCGCAGGGGCCTTTTTTGCGTGGTGCCATGAATCAGGAAAAGAGAGATACCACAGCTGCCCCCCCCCTCACGGATACCGTCGTCGCTGTCGCGACGCCCCCGGGAGAGGGTGGAATCGGCATTGTCCGGATCTCCGGGCCCGCGGCTCTCGGATATGGGCGCGGACTCTTTTCTTTCCTCAAAGAGCCCGGCCGGATCGAGTCCCATCGTCTCTACATCGGGACGATCATCTTGCCCGACGACCGGGCGGAAATCGGGGCGATTCTCCCCGAAAAGGCCGGCCCCGGAGGAGCGCCGGAGACGGGAAAGTACACCGGGATCGAATCTGACCGCGCCCTTTTCGTCCTGATGCGGGCTCCCCACTCGTATACGGGCGAAGATGTCGTCGAGCTCCACTGCCACGGATCACCAATTCTCCTGGGCTCCATCGTGTCGGCGGCGATATCCCTTGGTGCACGTCCGGCCGACAGGGGAGAGTTCACGCGGCGCGCCTTTATGAACGGGAAGATCGATCTGGTCCAGGCCGAGGCGGTCGCGGACCTCATCTCGGCCAAAACGGCCGGCGGCCTCTCCATATTTTCCCGCCACCTGATGGGGACGCTCTCCGAAACGCTTTTCGGGGTGCGGGACTCCCTCGTTTCCCTCCTGGCCGAGGCCGAGGCCGCCGTCGACTTTTCCGATCACGACGTTGACCCCCTCGATATGGGGGCGATCACCCGCGGGCTAACAGCGTGCCTGGCCTCCGTCCGGCAGCTGCTCGGCACATACCGCGTGGGGAGGCCCTACCGCGAGGGGGCGCGGCTGGTCATCGCCGGACGGCCCAACGTGGGTAAATCAAGCCTTTTGAATCGTCTCCTCGCACGGCCGCGGGCGATTGTCGCGCCCCAACCGGGAACGACCACCGATACCATTGAAGACATCATGGATCTCGGCGGCGTTCCCGCAAGGATTGTGGATACCTGCGGTCTCCGCGAGGCCGTGGGGCTCGTCGAACGGGAAGGAGTGCGGCGTACAAGAGAGGCCCTTGCTACAGCCGATCTGACGCTCCTGGTCGGTGAGGCGACCGTCGGGATCGGAAAGGAGGAGCGGGACGTGATCGCCGCGGCCGCGGCCGCCGGCAGACCCCTGGTAGTAGTGATGAACAAGGTCGATCTGATGAGCGGCGATCCCGTGTGTCCGCCCGATCTCTCGGTTCCGGTCGTCTTCACGTCCGCCCTGGAGGGTAGCGGGATTGACGAGCTGAAAGACGCCGCCCACCGCCTGATTACGGGCGGCACGGCCCGTGGAAGGGATGACGAGCTTATCACCAACGCGAGACACTGCGCGGCCCTTCTGTCTGCCTCCGGATCGTTGGGGGAAGCGCTGGAGGGGGCGGCAAAAGACGTTCCCCCGGAGTTCATCGCCCTGGATATACGGCGGGCGCTTTCGGCCCTCGGGGAGATAACGGGCGAAGTGACAACCGACGAGATCCTTTCCGTGATCTTTTCACGTTTCTGCATCGGCAAATAGATGCTGCTCCGCGAAACGGGAATCCCACCCGCGACTCACGAGTAAAATGTTTCACGTGAAACACCTCACTCTAAACCAGACTGAGCGTGCCGTCGATAGCCGGTGAGGGGGATAAAGAACCCCTATTCAGGCCCGGATGAACGTCGCGTGGCCCCGCCGCGTGCCACGCGCCGCACGGATAGGGGACATTCTACGGCCAACCGGACAAATGATGGCTTTTTCGGGACGACCCGTTTCACGTGAAACACTCCGGGATGGTGGCTGCCAAAAACAGGGGGGTTTTTGAAAATCGGACTCATTTTCCCCTTTTTTATGAAAAATAGGTGTGATATAGTGCACAAGGTTTTTGTGAAGGGCAGATAGGCGATGACGGCAAAGATCATCTGTATTGCGAACCAGAAGGGTGGGGTCGGAAAAACCACCACCGCCGTCAACCTATCGGCCTCGCTGGCGGCCGCCGAAAAACCCACCCTCGTCATCGACATTGATCCCCAGGCCAACGCGGGCAGCGGATTGGGGGTGGATAAGAATAGTATCAAGCAGAGCATCTACCAGGTCATCATCGAACAGATACCGCTGTCAAAGATACTGGTCAGACCCCAGAAACAGCTCCCGTTTCTGACGCTGGCTCCGTCAAACACCGACCTTATCGGCGCGGAGGTGGAGCTAATCGGGGCGCTGGCCCGGGAAACGAAGCTCAAGAAGGCCGTCGAAGAGGTCATGGATCGATTTTCCTATATACTCGTCGATTGTCCGCCTTCCTTAGGCCTCTTGACAGTCAATGCCCTGACCTGCGCGCACAGCGTCATTGTTCCGCTGCAGTGCGAATACTTCGCCATGGAAGGGCTCGGCCAGCTCCTCTCGACCATCGGCATCATTAAGAAGAATCTCAACAAGTCTCTTGCGATCGAGGGGATACTCCTGACTATGTTTGATATGCGCAACAACCTCTCTCATCAGGTTCAGGAAGAGGTGACCAAACACTTCAAGAATCAGGTCTTCTCGACCGTTATACCGCGCAACGTCCGCCTCTCGGAGTGCTCGAGCTTCGGACTTCCCATCATCCTCTACGACATTGACTCCAAAGGGGCCAAGAGTTATCTCGATCTGGCCCATGAGGTTATTGAGCGGGAGGTCACATGAGCAAGAGAAAAGTACTCGGGAAGGGACTGTCCGCGCTGATACCGGATGCCGCCGTTACGACGGACGGGGGTGGAGGAAGCCTCGTCAGCATCACCATCGACGAGATATCCCCCAATCGCTTTCAGCCCCGAAGGGATTTCGACGACGGCAAGATCGAGGAGTTGGCCGGCTCCATCAGGGAAAAGGGGATCATCCAGCCGCTGATTGTCCGTGAGACGGACGAGGGATATGAGCTCATAGCCGGCGAGCGAAGGCTGCGCGCGGCCAAGCTGGCGGGCCTGTCCTCGGTCCCCGCGGTCATTCGGGACGTCACCGACGGGGAGGCGCTCGAGCTGGCGCTGATCGAGAATATCCAGCGGGAAAACCTTAACCCTATCGAGGAGGCGCAGGCGTACCAGCGTCTTATTGAGGAGTTCTCTCTGACCCAGGAAGAGATGGCCCAGAAGGTGGGGAGAGATCGGACCACCATCACCAATAGCCTGCGCCTTCTGGCGCTGCCGGAGATCGTGCGAAGAGATCTGGCGGCCGGGGTCCTGACCCCCGGTCACGGAAGGGCGCTTCTGGCCCTGGCCGACGAACGCCAGATCCTGATAGCCCGGGAGAAATTCATCACCAAGGGAATATCCGTTCGCGAGGCCGAGGCCCTGGTGAAACGCATCAAGGAAGGGGAAGGTCCGGGAAAAGAAAAACAGGAAGTCGATACGGCAATCCTTGATATCGAGGAGGACCTGACCCGTACCCTCGGCACGAAGGTCAGGATCGTCCCCAAGGGGGCGGGCGGATCGATCGTGATCGAGTACTATTCGGAGCAGGAGCTGGATCGGCTCGCCGAGATCCTGCGCCCGTAAGAGGCGTGCGGGTCATCGGTTATTTACCGTCTCTTATCCCCGGGTCCTTCGGGGTCCGGGTTCTAAACCAACAATAAAGGTGACACGATGTTTGGAAGATTGAAAATGATCGGCGGCAAGGCGCCGGAGCACTTTGACAGGACGGCGGATCTCAACGCGTTCCTGGGAGTCGGGACCGAGTTTCAGGGCAAGCTCACGTTTACCGGCACGGTTCGGGTCGAGGGGAAACTGAAGGGACAGATCTTCGCCAAGGATGTCCTTATCGTCGGCAACAACGGTTACGTGGAAGGTGAAATAGAGGTCGACACCATCATCATCGACGGGATCGTGCGGGGCAATGTGCGGGCCGCCAACAAGCTCATCCTGGCCCCTACCGGCCGCTTCTACGGCAACCTGGAGACCCCAACCTTCATCATCGAAGACGGCGGGATCTTTGAGGGCAACTGCCGCATGGAGGATATCAAGACGATGCTGTCCACGACGAAGTTTACCGCCGCGGACAAAGATATCAGCCATTCCCTGATCAAGGTCGTCGAAAAAAAGGCGAACGGAGGAACGCTTAACTAACCGATTACAGCCGGCCGAGAATGCCGGCAGCCTCCGTCGGGTAACGACGGCCAGGCGCGCAGCGCGCCCGCTGCGTCCATAGCCCTGAATCAGCAAGGCGAGAAAAATCCCTTACGATCGTACGGGATTTTTCTTTTTTTTCGCTTGACAGGAAAAAGGGCCTATGGTAAATTCCACGGTGGTTGAATGAATAATCATTCATTTGACTGAATGACTGAAATGATTGAAATGGCTGAAATGACCGAAACGACCGAACGCTCGGCAAGGCCGAGCACGTGGGACGGGGGGGCGAGAGAAAGGAAGCGGGAAGCGTGAAGGGGGCTCGGCCGACCGCGCGCAACGTGCGGGGGCCGGGGTGGATCATGACATAGGCGACACGAATTCGGGGTGGTGTTCAAGTGCTCAATGTAGACGGGACATTCTTTATCCAGGTAATCAACTTCCTTATTCTCATCGCAATTCTCAACTGGGTGCTCGTCAGGCCGACGTTAAAGATCCTGGAGGAGCGGAGAGTGCGGGTCGAGGGATCGGAGGAAGAAGCCAAGCGCCTGTCGGCCGAAACCGACGAGAACATCCAGCAGTATGAGCGGGATCTGAGCGAGGCCCGAATCGCCGCCGGCAGGGAGAAGGAAAAGATCAGGATGGAAGGGCTCGAGCGGGAAAACGAGATCATCAAGACCGCCCGTGAGCAGGCCCGCACAACCGTGGAAGAGATGAAACAGAGGATCGGAAAAGAATCCCGTGACGCGTCGGTGGTAATGAAACAGGAGATCAAGGCCCTCTCGGTGGGGATTGCCGAAAAGGTGCTGGGGAGGGCGATATAGACATATGGCTCCTACGCTATTAAAGGGAAAGATTTCCCTTGTCCTCATCGTCATGATCGTCGTCTCCTGCCTCGCCATCGGGTGGGCTGTTGTCGTTACCCTCGTCGCGCAGGGTACGATCTCCCTCCCGTTACCGGTAGAACCCGCGCGGATGGAAGACCTGGCCTGGCGGATCGCCAACTTCTCGGTACTCATTATTATCCTGCACGTCGCCCTTACCCGACGCGCCGTCACATTTTTCTCCGACCGGAAAAAGGCGATCCAGGAAGCTCTCGATGAAGCGGTGGCGGCCCGTCAGGAAGCACAGAAGAAATACGAAGAAGTCGGCGTCATGCTGAAGAAAGCCAAGGAAGAGATCGAGGAGATTCACTTCTCGTTCGTCAATGAAGGCCAGCGAGAGCGCGACCGTATCATCAAGAATGCGGAACGGGAAGCCGACAAGATTAAGAAGCAGGCCGAACAGACTGCGGTCCAGGAGGTAAAGAAGGCCCGCTTTACGCTGAGGGCGGAGGCGGTTGACCTGGCGGTATCGATGGCCGAGGAGCTGCTCACCAACAATATCAAGCAGGACGATCAGAAGAAGATCACCCGGGACTTTATTGAGAAGACATCGGAAGCAAAATGATACACGAGACCATCGCCAAGAAATACGCACGGGCGCTGATCGAACTCGCCCTGGAAGATAAACAGCAGGCGCGCTGCGGGCGTGAGGTCGAATCGTTCGGCATTCTGATCAAGGAAAATGAGCAGTTGTGGGGGCTCTTCACCGGGCCCGCCGGCGATGCCAAGCTCAGGCGCTCGGCGCTCGACGCCGTCCTCCAGAAGACAAAATATCTTCCCCTTATCGACAACTTCATCCGGCTGCTGATGGACAAGGATCGGCTGGTGCTCATCGGCGATATCGCGCGGGCGTACGGCCGGATGCTGGATGATCTCGAGGGGAAGATGAAGGCCCGGCTGGTGAGCGCCGGCCCGCTGTCCGACGCGGAGATCGCGGAGGTCACGAAACGATTGTCCGGCTCGCTTAAGAGGGATATCGTTCTGGAGACCTCGGTCGATCCTTCCCTCATCGGCGGTGCGGTGGCTTACGTCGGGGGTCTCGTATTCGACGGGAGTATAAAGACGCAGTTGACGACTATTCGTGATAACCTCAAGAAGGGGCATATAAGCTGAAATGGAAATCAGGGCCGAAGAGATAAGCAGTATACTCAAGAAACAGATCAAGGAATACGAGAAGCGCCTCGAAATCAGCGAGACGGGAACCATCCTCTATGTGGGCGACGGTATCGCGCGCATATACGGCCTTGAGAAGGCGATGGCCGGGGAGCTGCTCGAGTTCCCCGGTGAGATCTACGGGATGGTCCTGAACCTCGAAGAGGATAACGTCGGCTCGGCCATCTTCGGCGAGGACTGGCACATCAAGGAGGGCGACGTCGTCAAACGGACGGGCCGTATTGCGGAGGTGCCCGTCGGGGATGCGCTGCTCGGCCGCGTCGTCAACGCCCTGGGCCAGCCCATCGACGGCAAGGGGCCCATCGAGACCAAGGAGTTTCGGCCCATCGAGGTGAAGGCCCCCGGTATCGTCTATCGGCAGCCGGTCAAGGAGCCCCTCCAGACGGGTATCAAGGCCATCGACTCGATGACCCCGATCGGGAGAGGCCAGCGGGAGCTCATCATCGGCGACCGTCAGACCGGGAAGACCTCCATCGCGCTGGACACGATCATCAACCAGCGGGAGACCGACGTCGTCTCGATCTACGTGGCCATCGGCCAGAAACGCTCGACCGTGGCGCGGGTGGTTGACACCCTCAACAAGTTCGGGGCGATGGAAAAGTCCATCGTCGTGGCGGCCTCCGCCGCGGAGCCCGCGCCGCTCCAGTATATCGCCCCTTACGCCGGCGTCACCATCGGGGAATATTTCCGCGACAACGCCAAGCACGCCCTGCTCATCTACGACGATCTCAGCAAGCACGCGGTGGCCTACCGCCAGCTTTCGCTCCTCCTGCGCAGGCCCCCGGGACGTGAGGCGTACCCCGGCGACGTCTTCTATCTCCACTCTCGCCTCCTGGAACGGGCTGCCAAGCTCTCGGAGGAAAAAGGCGGCGGATCGCTGACGGCACTGCCGATTATCGAAACCCAGGCGGGCGACGTGTCGGCTTATATCCCCACAAACGTCATCTCCATCACGGACGGGCAGATCTTCCTCGAGTCGGATCTCTTCTACTCGGGCGTTCGGCCCGCCATCAACGTGGGTCTGTCGGTCTCGAGGGTCGGCGGCAAAGCGCAGATTAAGGGCATGAAGCAGGTCGCGGGCTCTCTGCGGCTGGACCTGGCCCAGTATCGCGAAATGGCCGCCTTTGCCCAGTTCGGCTCCGATCTCGATAAGGCGACCCAGGCCCAGCTTGCCCGGGGCAGTCGACTGGTAGAGATCCTCAAGCAACCGCAGTACCAGCCGCTACCGGTGGAAAAGCAGGTCCTGATCATCTACGCCGCGACCCGCGGCTTCGTGGACGGTTACCCCGAGGGGGCCCTCAGAAAATACGAACAGGAGCTCTATACGTTCTTCGAGTCGAAATACGCCCATGTTCTGGAAGAGATAAAGCAAAAAGGAAACATCTCCGCCGATCTCGAGCGGCAGGTCACCAAGGCGCTCGGGGACTTCAAGGAGCACTTCGTTATATAACGGCAAGGGACGGGCATGGCAAACCTGAAGGAAATACGCAAGCGGATACAGTCCGTCAAGAATACCCAGCAGATCACGAGCGCCATGAAGATGGTGGCCGCGGCCAAGCTGAAGAAGGCCCAGGAACGCATCGAAAAGGCTCGACCCTACGCCCAGAAGATGGCCGACGTGCTGGCGAGCCTCGCGCTGAGAACGCACCAGAAGGCGCACCCGCTCTTGATGCGCCGCGAGGTTAAGAACATCGCCCTGGTCGTGGTCACGTCCGACCGCGGACTGTGCGGCGCGTTCAACCAGAACATCATCAAGACGACAGAGCAGTTTATCCGGCAGAACCGTTCGCGATTCTCGGAAATGGTCTTTACCATGATCGGCAAGAAAGGATACGACTATTTCAAGATTCGGCCGATCACGATCCAACGGGAGTATTTGGGGATATCCGGCGGGATCAACTACGAGCTGGCGCGGTCGATCGCCGATAACATTCGGGAGCTCTTCCTTTCGGCGAACGTCGATGAGGTCTACATCATTTACAACCGGTTCAAGACGACCATAAGCCAGGAGCTCGTCTTTGACAGGCTGCTGCCCATCACCCCGATGGAGGTGGCCGAGGGAACGGTCGTCCCCGGTTACGTATTTGAGCCGTCCGACGAGGACATACTCGAGGATATCATCAAGAAGAACCTCGAAGTGCAGATCTTCCGGGCGCTGCTCGAATCCGAGGCGTCCGAGCTTGGCGCGCGCATGACGGCGATGGACAGCGCAACCTCCAACGCCGGGGATATGATCAAGAAGCTCACTCTCAAGTATAACCGTGCCCGTCAGGAGACTATCACCAAGGAACTGATGGAGATCATCGCCGGGGCCGAGGCGCTGTAGCCCGGCCGGCGGCAAGACGAAACGAGCGGATGAGAGCCGCGAAACGGGTAAAGAAAGTCCGTATATTTTGAGCGCGATTGCGCATTATCGATAGCGAAAACGGAATACTCTAGCGCACACATGAAGGAGGGCTCAGTTTAAAGATGAACGAAGGCAGGATTATTCAGGTTATCGGCCCTGTTGTGGATATATATTTCCCCACGATGCTCCCGGAGATCTACAACGCGATCAGGATATCCAACCCCACCATCAGCGAAAAAGAGGGGAACCTGATCGTCGAGGTTGCCCAGCACCTGGGTGACAATGTCGTCCGCTGCGTGGCCATGGATACCACCGACGGGCTCGTGCGCGGGATGAAGGGAGTGGACACCGGAGATCACATCACCGTCCCGGTGGGCAAGGGGACCCTCGGACGGATCATGAACGTCGTCGGCGAGCCCGTGGACGAGATGGGAAAGATCGAGCACACCGAGCGGTGGCCGATCCACCGCGCCCAGCCCGAGTTCGTGGATCAGAACGTGACGGTAGAGGCGTTTGAAACGGGGATCAAGGTCGTCGACCTGCTGGCCCCCTACTCCCGCGGCGGCAAGATCGGGCTCTTCGGCGGCGCCGGTGTCGGCAAGACCGTCTTCATCATGGAGCTGATCCGTAACATCGCCACCCAGCACGGCGGGTTCTCGATCTTTGCCGGCGTCGGCGAGCGGACCCGTGAGGGAAACGACCTCTGGCTCGAGATGAAGGAGAGCAAGGTCATCGAAAAGACCGCTCTCGTCTACGGCCAGATGAACGAGCCGCCGGGAGCGCGCGCCCGGGTCGGGCTTTCGGGGCTGACCGTCGCCGAATATTTCCGCGACGTCGAAGGACAGGACGTTCTCCTGTTCATCGACAACATCTTCCGATTCACCCAGGCCGGCAGCGAGGTCTCGGCTCTGCTGGGCCGGATGCCGTCGGCCGTCGGCTACCAGCCGACCCTGTCCACCGAAATGGGCGAGCTCCAGGAGCGGATCACCTCCACGACCAAAGGGTCCATCACCTCGGTGCAGGCCATCTACGTGCCGGCCGACGACCTGACCGACCCGGCCCCGGCCACGACCTTCGCGCACCTGGACGCCACCACCGTCCTTTCGCGCCAGATATCCGAGCTGGGGATCTACCCGGCAGTCGACCCGCTCGATTCCACGTCGCGGATTCTCGACCCGCAGGTGGTCGGCGAAGACCACTACAAGGTCGCCCGCGATGTGCAGCTCGTCCTCCAGAAGTATAAGGACCTTCAGGACATCATCGCGATCCTCGGCATGGATGAGCTTTCCGAGGAGGACAAGCTCGTCGTGTCCCGGGCGCGCAAGATCCAGCGCTTCCTCTCACAGCCCTTCTTCGTCGCGCAGGAGTTTACCGGAACGCCCGGGAAATATGTGGCGCTGGAAGAGAATATCCGCGGTTTTAGAGAGATAGTGGAAGGAAAGCACGACGCCCTCCCGGAACAGGCATTCTACATGGTGGGCGGCATCGAAGAAGTCGTCGAAAAGGCCAAGGGACTGACGGCATAGGACGGAGCCGACAAAGGAGTCACGCGCATGGGATTTACCCTCGAGATCGTCACACCCGATCGACTCGTCATCAGTGATGAGGTGGAAAAAGCCGTCTGCCCGGGGGCCGAGGGGGAATTCGGCGTCCTGCCCAACCACGTGCCGCTCATCACGCAGATGAAGATCGGAGAGGTCCGCTACGTCGACACGACCATGAAGAGTGAGCATATCCTCGTGGTGACCGGCGGGTACGTCGAGGTGACCGACAAGAAGGTCATCGTGCTTGCCGACCAGTGCATCAGGGCGCGGGATATCGACAAGGTGCAGGAGGAGCTCAACGCCCAAAAGTCCGAGGAGATCCTCAAGACGGCCGAGAAGAACACGGAAGAATACCGGAACGCCAAGAAGACCTACGACCTTGCCAAGGCGCAGCTGAAGGCGCTGGAGAAGACGGGTTAGGAAAAGGACGGAGGAGACAGCCGGGCCGCATGGTCCAGGCAGAGCGATATGAAACTGAGGGAGCGGGTAAAACCCGCTCCCTTTTTATTTCGAGATGATCGATCGGCACGATACGTCGGCCCCGATCGGCCCGAACCGGGCTGTATCTATATGATTCCGTGGCGACGATTGAGGGCGCGTCAGCGTTCCATGATGCCGTAGAGCATCAGGTCCGAGACGGCCTCCTTCCACTCGGCCAGCATCTCGGGCGAAAGCTGATCCTTTCCCTCCAGCAGGTCGAAGAGGGGGGCGATCACGAAGTAGATGACGCACAGCCCGATACCCGAGATCAAGAGGTGTTTCGGTTCGATCTGCCTGACGCCCTTATCGGCCTTGCGGGCGGCAAGCATCTCTTCGGCGATCTTGAAGAATTTGCCGTAAAACCTCGTCGAGACGTCGGCGACGATGTCCGTCTCGAGGTTGAGCTCGTGGATGAGTATCTTGAGGACGTCCCGGTTGTCCCTGATGAAATCGATATACCGGTCGATGGCAAACCGGAGGAGCTTTTCGGGCTCCATGTCCAATGACGATATCTCATGGAGTATCGCCACCAGCTGGTCAAAGGTCCGCTCGAGGACCGTGGCGTAGATGCCTTCCTTGTTCGAGAAGTAGTGGTAGAGGGTGGCGGAGTTGAGACCCGCCTCCCGGGCGATCTCCCGGATGCCGACGGCCGCAAACCCCTTCTGGGCAAACGCCCGGGTTGCCGCCTTCAGGATAATCTCTCTCTTCTCTTCGGACATGGGAAAACCGTGGGAAAGCGTTAATCAATCGTTTGATGAACTATATCATTTTTTGTGTCGGCACGTCAACAGGTTTCGTTAATCTGTTGAAATTTATCCATTGGTCTATTAGAATGGGATGGCGGTGGATGGAATGTCGCGGGACGCAACGGTGGGGGGGAGTATGACGCGACGGTCAATACCTCTTATGGAGACTCGCGGTGAAAGGTGACGCGCTCAATCGGATTATCGGCGGAATCGTCCTTGTGGTCTTTGCGATCGCGGTGCCGCTGGTGAAATTCCACGACTCCCCGGATATCGCCGCCGGGCTCTCGGCCGACCCTCTCTTGCCTGTCGGGTGTCTTGCCATCGCGCTCCTGGGCGTCCTGGTGTCGGCGGCGGGATTCAGGTATCTCAAGAAGCTGCGGATGATGACGGGGCTCATCGCGCAAATGGTGGACGAGCAGAACCACGTCATCACCAAAGAGATCGCCGGGGCCGTCGGCCTCCACGAGACGGAGGTCCGCGAGCGGATCGACGAGATGATCCATAAGACGGGAGATCCCCACCGGGACCCGGATCACCTATATCGGGGGGGAGAAGATCGTCGGGCAGCCGAAGAAGTAGGATGCGCTCCGGCGCTACTTCGGGTCCACCCTCCGTGAGCCCGCCGGCCGCCAGGCCGGCGAGATGACGCCCGCCTCCTTCGGCCAGTCGGAGGCCGACGCCGCCGACAGGATATCGTCGCCGTAGCGGTCCTTGATGTCGTCGACGGCGCTCGCCAGCAGGAACTCCCGCCGCTCGCCGGTAAACAACGGCACCTGGCTTCCGGAATAGATCAGGTTGGTCATGCTCACGCCCAACAGCCTCACGGGCATGGTGATCTCGAGGGTCGAAAGGACGTGTGCCGCGGCGTGGTAGACGTCCAGATCCAGACGGATCGGCTTGGGCAGGGTGTGGCGCCTGCCGACCCCGGAAAAGTCCGCAAAGCGGACGTAGAGCTGGACCGTCCTGCCCGAGCAGTGCGCCTTCCTGCAGCCTCCTTCCGACCTTGGCCGAAAGCAAGAGCAGGTAGCGGTGGATGCCCGCCTCGTCATCCACGTCGTAGGGAAAGGTCATGGAATGGCCGATGCTCTTGGCGGCGTCCTCCTGCCCGAGGGGGACGATGGGGGTTTCGTCCACGCCCAGGCCCATCCAGTGGAGCCGCTCACCCACGACGCCGAACTTATCCTTGAGGACCGAAACGGGGTAGCGGCCGAGCTCGCCGCAGGTGGTGATCCCCAGCCCCTTGAGGGTCTTTCCCAGCCGCGAGCCGATCCCGCAGATCTCCTCGATGGGCATCGGCTCCATGAGGGGGGCGATCTCCGGCTCGGTCACGATGGTCAGCCCGTCGGGCTTTACGAACCCCGAGACGAGCTTTGCCACGAGCTTGTTGGGGGCCACCCCCACCGAGCAGGTGATGTGGAGGTCGTCGGCGATGCGCCGCTTGATCTCCCGGGCGATGCGGTCGGCCCCCCCGAAGAGCCTGAGCGACCCGGTCACGTCCACAAAGGCCTCGTCGATGGAAAAGACCTCCACGTCGGGGCTGTAGTCGCGCAGGATCGCCAGGATCCTGACCGAGGCGTCGATGTACCTCCGGTTGTTGCCGGGCACCAGGATCAGCTCGGGGCAGGCGCGCTTGCCCTCGGTCGCGGTCATGCCGGTCTTGACGCCGAGTTTTCGCGCCTCGTAGGAGGAGGTGACGATGACGGTGCGCTTCTTGCTGCCGACCACGGCGATGGGCTTTCCGACGAGGGAGGGGTTGGTGGCCTGCTCGATGGAGGCGAAAAACGCGTCCATGTCGATATGCAGGATAGCGCGCGGCCCCGGCATGCGGGCCATCCGCCGCGGGGCGATAAAGGAATGGGTGGGGGGGATGAGGGCCATACATGTCACCGGTGCGGGTTTTTCGCGAAATCTTCGATTACGGGGACGTCCGATAGGAGAAAAGTCGTTCCGTAATTCAACCGTCATCGCGGGCACACCGACAAGCTCCGTGTCAGTCCCTTGAATGTACGGGGAATGGCTACGTACCCGATGGCACACTCGTAACCGATGTCGTGTTACCGTTTCGATTAAACCACCGGCAACGCCTACGCAATTCGCAGGTGCCACCGTGATCCCCTGTTGATAATTGCTGCGGTAGCGTCGGTGCTCCTCGCAATGACGGCAGTGTGTCACTCCGCCTGGATCGCCGTCAGGTACCAGTTCATCGCCCGCTCCATGTAGCAGAGCTCGAACAGCGTCGCGCCGTCGGTGACGGCAAAGTGGTGGCGCGTCTCCCGGCCCTCCGCGTCCTTCCAGGTGTGGGTCACGCGCTCGACGGTATATTTCCTCCCGCGCCAGAAAAACCATTTCGGCTGGACCTTGCCGCCGCCGAAGACGGCCCCTACCTTTATCTGTTCATCGATGACGGTAATCATAGCTGTCGCTCCAAAAGGCAGGCCTTTTGGGGGCCCCGGCATCACCCCATGAAAACTTCGTTTTCGCGGGGGCCCCGATCAAGCCCGCTACTCCCACCCAAGGAGAGCGAAAGGACGGGCGGCATATATGCCGCCCCTACGGTTATATCCATGAATCCGGGAGCACCCGTAGGGGCCGCATACATGCGGCCCGCTCCCGGACCGTCGCACGGGGCCGGCCCTACGCGTTTTTTACCGGAATCGTCCGAAAGCCCGTAGGGACACGACATGTCGTGTCCGGTGTCACCCCGCAAGCAGGCTTCGCGGGGGCCCCGACTGAGAGAGAAGAAGTAGGGTCAGGAGTATACGGTGACAGTCAGGGGATTGCCACGGGGCCTTCGGCCCCTCGCAATGACGGTGAATAGAACCACCCCTCCCTGTCGAAACACCAAAAAATCTTCGATTCCTTGGGCGGCCCCGGGTGGCCTATTCCGGCATCACCAGGCCCCCCTCGAGGTCGCGGACGACCCCGATGACCTTGCCGACGATAGAAAGGAGCGCCGCCGCCGCCCCGACGAACACGATCGGCTCCATGTCGGGGTTTTCCGGAAAGAGCGTCACGCCGTCGGCGTCCTCCCGGTAGCGCTTCACGGTGGCCTCCCCATCGATCATGGCCACGACGATGTCCCCGTTTTCGGCGGTTTGCTGGGGCCGGACCAGCACCAGGTCGCCCGGGGCGATGTGGGCCCCGATCATGCTGTCCCCCCGTACCTTCAGGAAGAAGAGGTCTGATCGGCCGCGCGCGCCGGCCACGCCGGAAAGAGAGAAGTAGCCCTCGAGGTCCTCCACGGCGGTGACGGGGCGGCCCGCCGCGACCCGCCCGGCCACCGGGATCCCGGGAGGTCTCGTCGCCGCCCCCTCGACCACCCGGATGGCGCGGGCGTTTTCGGGCTCGCGCTGGATGTAGCCCTTGGAGGCCAGCGCGTCCAAGAACTGCTTTGCCCCCTTGGGCCCGGAGATCCCGAGGGCCGACGCCAGCTCCCGGACGGTCGGCGGGTAGCCGTGCCGCTCGGTATAGGCGGCCACGAAATCCAGCGCCTCTTTCTGCCGCCTGGTCAATCCTTCCACCATAACTGATACCTCCGCCCGGGAGAAAAAGGTACCCTCCCCCGAGAGATTTTCGGGGTGATGAATCATGCGCCCCACGGACAACGGGGTTGTCCGTGCCACCCCAGCGAATTTTGTCACCGGAATTGTCCGACTACCCGTAGGGGCGGCATTCATGCCGCCCGAATGACACCCCCAAAAGCAGGCTTTTTGGGGACCCCGGCATCACCCCACGAAAACTTCGTTTTCGCGGGGGCCCCGATCAGGCGCACAAGCCCACGCAATGAGAGGAGAAGATGGGCGGCTCAATATGCCGTCCCAGACCGCTGACTAAGTCCCATATCCAAAGAGTTGTCATCGCGAGGGGCCGAAGGCCCCGTGGCGATCTCGGACGGCGGTATCCACAAAAACATGGTTACTCCTGCTTTCCGGTCCGAGATTGCCACGTCGGCCCCTTCGGGGCCTCCTCGCAATGACGGGCGTGGTATCCGGTGACAGTCAGGGGATTGCTTCGTCGGCTACGCCTCCTCGCAATGACAGGTTATTGAGGAAGGGCGGCATTAATGCCGCCCCTACAAGTTCAAACAGGTAGACTATTTATAACCTGTAGGGACACGACTTGTCGTGTCCGTCTCGCCCTCCACGGGCAACCTGTCGGTTCGCCCGTGCCACCCCACCCTGCTTTCTTCTCTTCTGACGGGGCCCCCGCGAAGCCTGCTTCGTGGGGTGTCACTACCCAACATATGTTACCCATAGTATATGAAACGAGAGGTAGCGTGTCAAGGAAAAAATGTCGGACATCATGAAGGAGGGCATGAAGGAAGGTTGCCGGTATCCGGCTGACGACGGGCCATGAAGGGTGCGGGACCGAGGAACGCGGCAACACCCTCGATATCGTTACGTGAGGTCCTTAGTGCCCCGGTATCTCGCCCTTTTCGAACAGCAATCTGCACGTGCCGCAGGGGGAGCGCAGCAGCAGCTCGTCCCTCAACGTCTCGGCGGACGCGCCAGATTTGTCCCACATCGCCCGCGGGCCGACGGAGTAGATCGCCGCGAGAGTCGGGTCGGTCTCATATTTGGCGACCAGCTCGGAAAGCCTCGTCTCATTGAGGTTTCCCAAAAAGAGGGGATGGGCCCCCTCGATGTTGGCCGCCTCCCCGCAGCACGCGTAGACGTCCCCGTTGGGGAAGATAAACGGGGTCCTGAGCGACAGGCAGGGCGCATGGGGGTTCTCGTCGGGGTAAAAAACATTTTGGGGGAGGTGTTGAACCAGAGATCAACTTTTTTCACCTCCCCTATTTTTGTACTTCAAAATGGGGGAGGCGGGAGGGGTTGTAACATTGGGCGCGGATCTCCACCTCGTTCCCGAAGACCTGCCAGCCGGCTGATCTGATCGAAAAAGTAAAACTGCAGTCTTACCGTATTTTTCTTTATCTGTGATCTCCGGTTTTTCTCTGCCGGAGGTCTCTGTGGTTCCGTTCTTCCCGGCAAGATCAGGTGCAGGTCGCCGAATTCGTGCCACAGGTAGCGCTCGCGCAGCGCCTCGGCGTAGGCCCGCCGCAGATCGTCCGGGTGGACCAGCGCCGCGAGCATCAGCAGGTGGGTCGAGCGCGGGTCGTGGAACCCGGTCAGCAGGCCGTCGACGGCGCGCAGCCCGCGCTGCGGGGTGACCCCGTTCTTTTGAAATATTTGATGGAAACGGGGTAATCAGCAGCCCGGTCCAGCCCTCGCCGGCGTGGACAGTACCATCCGGGGCCGCGGCCGTCTCCAGCGCGCGGATGACGGTCGTCCCGACCGCGATCACCCGCCGGCCCTCCGCGTGGGCCAGGTTAACGAGCCGGGCGGTCTCCTCCGGCACCCGGTAGTACTCCTCGTGGGGTGGTTCGTGGCTTTCCAGGCTGGCGACCCCGGTATGCAGCACCAGCCGGGCAACCCGCACCCCTTTCGCCTCCAGCCGGTCGAGGATGCGCCGGGTAAAGGCCCGGCCTGCCGAAGGCATCTCCGCCGAGCCGGGTTCATCCGCATAAACGGTCTGGTAATCTGACAGCGGCCATTCGCCGCGCACATGCTTGTAGCGGATCGGGAAACCGTAATGCTCCAGGTAGCGCTCGACGGGCAGGTGGGAGTGGAATTCCGCGTACCACAGGCGCACGCGCACCCCGGAGCCCGATCCAGCCGGACCTGCTCCGCTGCGGTACGGGGCGGCCAGCCTCAGCCGGGCGTGACCGGCCAGGACCAGGCTTTCGCCGGTCTGGGCGGTGAAGAGGGGTTCCGTGCCGTTCTCGGCCGGCTGGCGCAGCTCGACCAGCCACTGCCCGGAAGGGAGGCGGGTCGAGAAGTGCGCTTCGACCAGCGAGCCGTCCGGACGCCAGGCCATGACCGCCGCGTTAATGGTCGCGCTGGTGTTGACGACCAGGACATCGCCGGCCTGGAGGAACTCGGGCAGGTCGCGGAAGCAGGCGTGCACTGTCTTATGCTTGCGCAGAGTCCGAGCGGAAGGTGACCATCAGGCGGACCCCATCCCGGCTGAGACCGCGGGCTTCCGGCGGTTCGTGCGCTTCCAGCTCAGGCGGCAGCTCGAAGGTAAAGGCGGGCTGGTCCTGTAGGCTGTCCAGGACTTGATAATCAGGTTCAAGTGAGAAATTGGTTTGAAGTTCCATTAACAGCTACCGGTAAAATTCAAATGCGATCCACTAATTTCGCGAATTTCGCTGTGGGGAAAAGGAAATTTCCTGACCCAATTCGTGAAATTGGCGAAATTCGCGGATGATTTTCCAGGCCTTAGTCCTGCCCAGGCGCGGACGGGACGAGATCGCGGGCGGAATAGCGCCCGCTGGGGAGGCGTCCTTCGAGCAGCGCCAGCAGCCCGGGGAGGCTGGCTTCAGGCAGCGGCCGGTCGGAGATATCCTCTCCCGGGGAGGCTTCCTGCTGCATCTGGGTGCGCATATCGCCCGGGTCGACGGTATAGACGCGCCACTCGGGCGCTTCGACCGCCAGGACGGCTGAGATCTGCTCCAGGGCTGCCTTGGCCGCCCCGTAGCCGCCCCACCCGGGGTAGGGGGTCACGGCCGCGTCGCTCGTGATATTGAGAATGCGAGCGCCCGGTTTCAGCTGAGGCCGGACGGCCTGCAGGATTCCCAATTGGGCGACCGTATTGGCCCGCAGCACCGCCTCCAGCTGCTCCAGGGGATAGTCGAGCAGCGCGGGGAGCGGGCTCGGGCCGAGGATCCCGGCGTTGTTGACGACGGCGTCCAGACCGCCCAGCCGGGCCGCAGCCGCTGCCAGGTCCGCCCGGTGGCGCGGATCGGTGATATCGCCGGGAATCGCCTCGACCCGGGTGAGAGGCGCGAGCGCCTCACGGGCGGCAAACAGGGGCTGCTCGCGGCGGGCATCGATCACCAGCGCCCAACCCCGGCTGGCCAATTCCCGGGCCAGTGCCAGGCCCAGCCCCCGCGAGGCCCCGGTGATCAGCGCAGCCTGCCTTTCAGATCTCTGTTCCATCAAATTTTCCTTTCAAGAAATCCAACCGCAAAGTCGCATAAGAAAAGTAGGACACGGATTGACACGGACGGGCACGGATTTTCTTTTTTATAAATCAATTCCTCCGTGTTGATCCGTGCTCGTCAGTGTCCGATATCCCTTCGCGCCTTTGCGGTGAGATTTTCATTCACCATAACATTACACGATACGTGGGCCGGACGCATCCAGCGAAAGGCCAGATTTCCCCTGTACTTTCGGACAGTTCACAGCTGGACCAGCTTGAGCTGGACCGCTTTTTTGACCGCCTCGGTCCGGTTGGAGGCGGACAGCTTGGCGAGGATGGCGCTGACGTGGAACTTCACCGTCCGCTCGGAGATGAACAGCTCAAGGGCGATTTCTTTATTCGTCTTGCCCTCCGCCAGGCCGGACAGCACCTCGATTTCCCGGGTGGTCAGCGGCTCCACGGGCTCATAAGGCTCGCCTACGTGAGCGCCCGCGCTTGCCCGCTGGATGAGCTTCATGGCGACGACCGGCTCGAGCAGCGAACCGCCCGCCGCGATGACCCGCACCGCGTTGAAGACCTCCTCGCGCGGGGCACCTTTCAGGATGTATCCCTGCGCGCCCAGCCGGATGGCGGTGAGGATGCGCTCGTCGGTATCGTAGGCGGTGAAGACAAGGGTTTTGATGGGGACCTGGGCTTCCCGCAGGCGGGAAAGCACCTCCGTCCCGTCCAGGCCGGGCATCTCCAGGTCCAGGAGGAGCACGTCCGGGCGGAGGTCGAGCGCCAGGCGGACGGCTTCGGGCCCGGACCCGGCTTCTCCGGCGACCGTGAAATCCGGCTGGGTGCTCAAGATGGCGACCAGCCCGTCTCGCACGACCGGGTGGTCGTCGGCGACCAGGATGCGGATAGCCGGTTCAGCGGGCATGTCAGGTTTCCTGCCCGACGCCCATCGCGCGCGGGACGATGGGGATGGTGACCTCGACCCGCGTCCCGCTGGCAGGGTCACTTTCGATGCGCACCTCCCCCTGGAGCAGCTTGACCCGCTCGCGCAGTCCGAGCAGCCCATAGCGCCCGGAGGGGATGTGGGCCGGGTCGAACCCCTGCCCATCATCGGTGGTGACCAGGCGCACCTGGGCGGGGGTGAACTCCAGCCTGAGGCTGGCGTTCCGCGCCCCGGCGTGCTGGAAGATGTTTGCCAGGGTCTCCTGGGCGACCCGGTACAATCCCGCCTCGATGCGGACCGGCAGGCGGCGGTTCCCCCCGACGGTTTCAAAGTGGAGGCTGGTTTTCGACCGGGCGTTGTACTCCGCGGCCAGCTTGTCGAGAGCGTCCGCCAGGGTGCGCCCTTCGAGCGGGGCCGCGCGCAGGTCGAGAACTGACCGGCGGGCCTCTTCCAGGTTGGCCTGGGCCAGCGAGAGCGCCTGGCGAATGGCCCCGCGGACCCGGTCCGCCTGTGACTGCGGGCCGGCGCCGGTCTCGAGCAGCGCCTCGGCGGCCTCCAGCTGGAGCGAAATCCCGGCGAAGCCCTGCGCCAGGGTATCGTGGATCTCCCGCGCCAGCCGGTTGCGCTCCTCGATGGCCCCCATCTGGGCGCTGCGGGCAAACAGGCGGGCGCGCTCGATGGCAATGCTGAGCATGTCGCCGATGGTGTAGAGCAGGCGCAGGTCCTGCGGGGAAAGCTCGCGCCAGTCGGGGCTGGCGACGTTGAGCACCCCCAGCTTCTTCTCCTGGGCATAGAGCGGGATGCTGGCATGGTACTTCAGGCCGCGCGTCCCATCCGAGAGCCACTGCAGCCGGCTGCAGGTGACCACGTTGACGTTGGCTGCCCCCTCCAGGTCGCCGGCCCGGAAAGTATCCAGGCAGTAGCAGGTTCCGCTCATCCGGCGGGGATGGCGGGCGAGGGCCGGCGGGAGGTTGAGGGCAGCCGCCAGGTACAAATCGCCGGTGTCCTCGTCGAGCAGCCAGATCCAGCCGGTATGCAGTCCGAGCAGCTCGGCGGCCTGGCCCAGGGTGGCCTGGAGGGCCTGGTCGAGGTCGACCTCACGGTTGAGAGCCTGGGCAATCGCGTTGAGGATGCTCAGCTCGCGGCTGCGCTGCTGGTTCTCCTCATCCAAATCAGTTCGATCCATTTGGACTATCCTTATCCGATTTATTATAGCCCAGTCCCCCATCATTGATTTCACAATGGGCGGGCTCAATTGAAATCGCCGTGGTCAATAAGAATATCCTTTCACGGACGGCAGAGCCGGTCCCAATGACCCAATGGGCGCACGAAGCTGAGGAACGCCGCGCACGCCGCCAGGATCCTGGCGGCGTGCGGGTGGATCAGGAGGGTATCAGGCAATCGGTCCAGTGCCCGGGTTTATGGGGTGACGGTGATCGTTCCCTGCATAAAGGGGTGGATCGAACAGTGATAAGCATACTGGCCGGGTTGGGTCAGCGTCAGGCTGAAGCTTTTTCCAGGGTCGATCGTTCCGGAGTTCCACAACCCCTGGTCGCTGGTGACGGTATGGGCGATCGCATCCTGGTTGGTCCAGGTGAGCTTCTGCCCGGCTTTCAAGGTGATGGATGAAGGCGAGAAGGCCATCCCGGTGATCGAGACCGCGGCGGGAGCCTGTTCTCCGGCTGAGGCCGGCGCCTGCGGCTGGACCACAATCTTGCGCGGGGCATTCCCGACCGGGATCGTGGCGGTGACTTTGCCGGTTGCCAGATCGACGACGGAGACGTCATTCGAAGCTTCATTGGTCACCCATGCGGTCGTCCCCTGGGAGCTGACCGCGATCCAGTGCGGCATCTTGCCGACCGCGACTGTCTTGCTGACGGTCTTTGTCTTCGGGTCGATGATCGAAAGCTGGCCGGGTCCCTGGCTGACGACCAATGCGGTTTGGCCGTCCGGGGTGAAAAGCGGGTGGTGCGGCGAAGCCCCGACCGGGATCTGAGCGATGACCTGGTTCTCCACCGGATCGAGTACCTGGACCGCGTCAACGCCAGCCTGGGTGAAATACAGCGATTTTCCATCCGGGCTGAAGTTCAGCGCCCGAGGCGTTTTGTCGAGGGGAAGGCTGCCAACCTGGGACTGCTTGATGATGTCGATGATCGCCAGCCCGGCAGCGCCCTGCTTTTGGGCGGCCACATAAGCGATCTGGCCGTCCGGGCTGATGGCGATATTGTGCGGGCTCGGAACGGGGACCTGGCCAATGATCGCATCGGTGTGGGTGTCGACGATGACGACCTGGCTGGTCCCGAAGCCCGCGACGAGCAGCAGCTGCCCATCCGGGGCAAGGGCCAGCCCGTGTGGGGTTTTCCCGACCTCGATCGTATCCACCACCTTGTCCGTGCTCGTATCGATCACGCTCACCTTAGAATCTCCGTCGCTGCTGACATACACCCGCCGGCCATCCGGGGTGACGACCAGGCCGTGCGGTCCAGCCGGGACAGGGATGGTGGCTACTATCTGGTTCGTCCCAGTATCCAGCACCTGCACGGTGTTGTCTTTAAAGACGCCGATGTAAGCTTTCGGCTTGGGCTGAGACTGAGCAGGCGGAGCTGCCGTCCCTGCGGGCGTGGGCGCGGAGGCGCCGGTAACCGGCATGCTCACCGCGGAGGCAGGCGCTGAGCCCGGGTACCCGCTGCAAGCCGCGAGGAGAAAAGCCATGCCGATTAAAGCGGCGACGGCCATCCGGAAAATCGAAAACAGTCTTTTCTTATTCATTTGGAAATCCAATCCTTTCTTCACAGTTCCCTGTGTTCAAAATTTGTTTTTACTGCCTGGTACATAGCTATAAGACCACAGCACGTCGACTAATATTCCCAAAATTATCAATATTTATTGGAAATGGAATAAAATGGCATAGAAATGAGTCCTATCAGGCATGGATGATCATGTCGAAGGAAAGCAGCAACCTTCTCCAGTTCGAACAAACGATCCTTCCCCACATCGGGGCAGCGTACAACCTGGCCCGCTGGATCACAAGCAATGACCAGGATGCAGAGGATATGGTCCAGGAAGCGACCCTGCGGGCTTACCAGTATTTTGATGGATTCCAGGGAGGCAACAGCCGGTCGTGGCTGCTCAAGATCGTGCGGAATACCTGTTATACCTGGCTGCGCCAGAACCGGGTTCAAGGACTTATCGGTAGAGCTCGATGAGGAGATCAATGACAGCGATACTGAAACCCACAACCCGGAAACCGCCCTCCAGCTGCACATCGACCAGCAGCTGCTGCGCAAGGCTTTGGAAGCACTGCCGTTAGAATTTCGGGAATTAATCGTAATGCGTGAATTGGAAGGGCTGTCTTACAAAGAAATCGCCCTGGTCGCCAGTATTCCGATCGGGACGGTCATGTCGCGGCTGGCTCGCGCCCGCCAGCAGTTGAAACGGTGCCTGGTCAGATTAGGCAATGAAGAAGGCTCAAATGGACTGTAACCGGGTCAGATTATTAATGCACGGCTATCTCGACGGCGAATTAGACCTGGCCCTTGCGCTGGAGGTTGAAGAGCACCTGAAGACCTGCAGCGCATGCGCCCAAGAGTATGCCGGGCAGCTGAAGATGCTGTCTGCGATCGCGGAGTATCAAGCCGATCTGGTTTACCCGGTCCCTTCTGGCCTTGGCCAGCGGGTGCGTTCTGCGGTTCGTAAGGCAAACGGGAAGCGGCCGGTCTGGTCCCAGTTTTCCTGGTGGCAGGCTGCCGCCGCGGCCCTGGTAGTTATGGTCCTGGTCCTGGCAGCGGGAATAGCCGGCGGCCGGTTCATCCCGCGGCCGGAGAACCAGCTCACCGCAGAGGTCCAGTCTGCCCACGTGCGCTCCTTAATGGCAGGGCACCTGACCGATGTCGCCTCGACGGACCAGCACACGGTCAAGCCCTGGTTTAATGGGAAGCTCGATTTCTCCCCGCCCGTAGAAGACCTGGCAGCCGAGGGATTCCCGCTGGTCGGGGGTCGCCTGGATTATATCGACGATCACCCGGTTGCGGCGCTGGTTTACCGGCGGAACAAGCATGATATCAACCTGTTTATCTGGCCGTCCACGGATCCGGTGGCTGGCCTGCAGGCCTCGACGTATCATGGCTACAATGTCTACCATTGGAGCCAGTCCGGCATGGATTACTGGGCCGTATCGGATCGTGAATACCGCCGATCTGCGCAGTTTTTCCGATCTGGTACAGCAGAAATTCCGATAACCCCCGGTGGGCGCCAGCCGCTTACTGCACCGTCCAGCCTCCGTCGACCAGGAGGGTGGCGCCGGTGATCAGCGAGGCGGCCGGGGAGGCCAGGAACACCACCGGGGCGGCGACTTCCATCGGGTCGCCGATCCGGCCGAGGGGGATGCGGTTGAGCACGGAGGCGCGGAATTCCGGGTTCTCCAGGTCCGGCTGGGTGCCGGGGGTCTCGATGTACGTTGGAGCGACGGCGTTCACGGTGATGTTGTAGGGAGCCCATTCCAGGGCCAGGCACTTGGTCAGGTGAGCGATAGCCGCCTTGGTCATGCAGTAGATCGATTCGGTGCGCAGCGCGACGAAGCCGGCCTGGGAGCTCAGGTTGATGATCCGGCCGGAGCGCTGGCGGATCATCGCCCTGCCGACCGCCTGGGCGGTGAAGAACGTCCCCTTGAGGTTGACGGCCAGGGTCTCGTCGAAATCCTTTTCATTCACATTCTCGGCCAGGTTAGGGGCTCCGATCCCGGCGTTGTTGACCAGGATGTCGATCCGGTCGAAGCGCTGGAGGCCCTGGTCGACCGCGGAGGCGATCTCCTCCATGCGGGAAACGTCCATCTGGACAGGGAGGACCTGCCGGCCGAGATCCTGGATCTGGCTGGCGAGCTCCTGGCCGGTGGACCGGTCGCGCAGCCCCAGGATGAGATCCGCGCCGGCCTGGGCGAGCGCCAGCGCGCAGGCTCTTCCGATCCCGCGGGCGGCGCCGGTGACGAGGGCCACCCGGCCTGTCAGGGTAAATTCAGGGATTTTCGTGTCCATCTGGTTCCTCCTGGTCCTGGTTCCATGCTGAAAACGCCAGAGATAAATGGTGTTTGTCGACCCAAATACTACCCCTATTAAAGCACAAGGTTAGGATTTTGCCCGGTCCTGGTGCGATCTTCAGCCCGGCACCCTCCGGATCGTCCGAAAGACGTCCGCGAATTTCACGAATTCCTCGAACATAATTCGCGAAATTCGCGGAGGCTCTCGTATTAATGATTTCATGGGCAAAACCAGGGATGGAAAGCGAGAGGGGAAATATGGAAATTGTGGCGAAATAGGGTATACTAGCGCCAGTTCCACACTCGTTTTACAAGATACAAAGAGAAATCGCCGCCCCATAGATCGATCATCATAAAACCGGACTGCTGCCGGAGCGCCGCCGGCACCGCAGGGTGTCGCCGCTCGGGCCCCGCGCAGACGGGGCCGTTCACCGGTCGCGGGTTCCGCATCGATCCTAACACTCTGGCCTGTATGCGAGGTGGATGATGGCTCTCCGGCTGTTCTCCCGGCGCGATTTCTTGAAGGGCGGTCTGGCGGTCACAGGCGGGCTGTTAAGCCTGTCTTTCCGCCGGTTTTTTCCCGGGTTAGAAGATAAAATACCCGCTATGGGTGTTCAAAACAAGCCTGAACCGTCGGAATGGGCGGTCCGGGCGGAAACCACCTTCGATCGCCTCCTGGGCCGGTTTGCCGTCCCCGGCAGCGGCCGCTTTTACAATCACGTCGAAAATCCACCCGGGGAGCGGCCTTACGCCGACCTGTGGTCGTATGTGGGGCTGGTCGGCGCGGTGAACGCGCTGGCTGCGCTGCCGGGGAAGCGGGCCGCGTACGAAACCTCCCTGCGCGGCTGCGCTGTCCGGGCTGGAGGAGTACCTGGATCCCGGGAGCGAACCACCCGGGTACGATTCTTACCTGCGCGCCGAGGGAGGCGGGCAGAAGTACTATGACGACAATGAATGGGTGGGGCTGGAGCTGCTGCGAGCCTACCGGCTGCTCGGGGACCCGGCGTACCTGTCCGGGGCGGATGCGGCGCTGCGGTTTGCGTTGAGCGGGTGGTCGGAGGCGATGGGTGGAGGGATCTACTGGCGGCAGGGGGACGGTGGGACGAAGAACACCTGCTCGAACGCGCCCGCTGCCGTCCTGGCGCTGCTGATGCACCAGGAGACGGGAGACGCCAGCTGCCTCGACTGGGCGCTGAGGATCCTCGACTGGCTGAGGGGGCTGCGACCCCCGGGCGGCGGCCCGTACTGGGACAACCTGACCCAGGCCGGCACCGGAACGGTGGTCGACCAGCGGACGTTCACCTACAACACCGGGACCGTCATCCACGCCAACGCGCTGCTGTATGCGATCACCGGAGAGGCGAAATACCTCCAGGAAGCCCGCGCCCTCGCCGGAGCCAGCAGCGATTTCTTCGCTCCCCGGCTGGGCCCGGATCAGCCCAGGCTGTTTCCGGCGACGCCCTGGTTCAACGCGATCCTGCTGCGCGGTTACCTGGCGCTGGAGGCGGTCGATCCGGGCTCCGGCGGAGCGGCGGTAGAAGTGGTCCGGGAGTACCTGGAGCATGCCTGGGGGAATGCCCGCGGGGCGGATGGGCTGTTCGGTCCCGATCCGAGCGGGCGGACCCGGCGAGACGATCCCAACCGCTGGCTGCTTGACCAGGCGGGCATGGTGGAGCTGTTCGCGCTGATGGGGACGGTTTAAGGCACACTACGAAGTTAGGAAATCCATCCGCGAATTTGCAGCGAATTTTGCGAATTTCACGAAAATTGGATGGGAATGAAATTTTCTCATCATACAGGGACCCTGTATGGAAGAAACCTCCATCTCATCTTTTCGTGAAATTCGCATAATTCGCGGAAATTCGCGGATGGATTTTTATACCTGCTAAAGCCGGCTACCCCGTCCGCATCCTCGTCCGCTGGAAGAGGCAAACCCCTGCCCCAAAATAGAGCAGCGACAGCAGCAGAAGCGCAGCCATTTCGTAGGTCACCTCGCCCAGGCCGGCGCCGAGGACGAGCACCTTGTTGAGCGCGACCACCGCATGCGTGGTCGGCAGGATATCGAACGGGCTGACCCCGTGGCTCCCCAGCGTGAACCAGACCGGCCTGGGCAGCGGCAGGATCACCCCACTGAAGAACATCATCAGCATGAGCGGGAAATTGGCATAGATAAACGCGTCGCTGACCGAGCGCGCAAAGCAGGCGATCAGCAGGCTCACCCCCACCACCGCCAGGCTGGTGACAATCGAGACCAGGATGGCGACCCACAGCGGCCCCTGGCTGTGGAAGCCCAGCACCGTTGCCACCCAGAAAGTCAGGAGGATGGAGACCACCCCGATCAGCACCTGGGTCAGGCTGATGCCACCCAGCAGATCGAAGGCGGTCATGCGCGTCATTTGCAGCCGGCGCAGCGTCCCGGCCTCCATTTCCCGGGCGACGGTCATCGCCGCCTGGAAAACGAGCAGGATCACCGAAAACATCAGCAGCCCCGGGATGTAGCTCTCGAACTCGGTGCGCGCCGCCGAGCCGCCCAGCGCCATCTCGGTAATCTGGATGGGCATGGGCTGGTCCACCATCGCCCGGACGTATCCATCCACCCCGGCGCTGGACAGCGCGGCTACCAGCGCGTAAGCCGGCGCGGCCAGATCCCCGACCAGCGTCACCGTGGCAGGCCGTTCTGGAAGCCGCCGCTCGACCGCCTCGGAAAAATCCGGCGGGATGACGAGCATGGCAGCCGCCGTACGGTTCTTGATCGCCGCTTCTCCCGCCTCCTGCGAAGCAGCCAGCTTCACGCGGAGAATCGGCTGCCCATCCGGGTAGGCTATCTGGTTCAGGCTGGCGATGACCTCTCCCGCCCCGTCGTAGGTCGTCCCGTCCGGGCGGGCGGCGCCCCGGTCCTGGTTCAAGACGAGCAGGTCAAAGGCGGTCGAGCCGCTCCCGCCCAGGAAGAGCCAGTAGATCAGGATCATCAGCGGCGCGCAGATCAGCACCAGGACCAGCGACCAGACGCCGCGCAGCTGCTCCCGCATGCTCTTGCGAAACACGCTCCACAGCCTCATTCGCGCAGCCCCCGCCCTGTCAGGGCAATAAAGACGTCCTCCAGCGTGTTTTCGCGCAGGCGGACCTCACCCACCGCGCAGCCGGCCTGCCGGAGCGCATCCAGGATCGCCGGGAGACTTTCCACCACGCCGCGCGCCTGCACGACCAGGCCCGACCCGGCTATGCGCACGCCGGGCGCGACCCGGGCCGCCGCAGATTGAGCCGCCTCCAGGCCTGAGCCCGTGCCCGGGCCTGACCTCGATCTCCAGCACATCGCCATCTCCCACCCGCCGCTTGAGCGCCTCGGGGGTATCCAGCGCCAGGAGGCGCCCGTGGTCGACGATCGCGACCCTGTCCACGACCCGGTCGGCCTCGTCCATGTTGTGGGTCGTCAGCAGGATCGTCTTTTTTCGCGCCAGTCCGCGAATATAATCGCGCACCATCACCCGGCTTTGCGGGTCGAGACCGGCCTCAGGCTCATCCAGGACGAGGATTTCCGGATCGTGCACCAGCGCCAGGATCAGGTTGAGCCGGCGCTGCATCCCACCGGAGAGGGTGCGCGCCAGGGCATTGCGCTTCTCCGCCAGACCCATCGTTTCCAGCAGCTCCAGTCCGCGCTGCCGGGCAGTCCTGCGGGGGACATTGTACATCTCGCCGATGAACTCGAGCTGCTCCAGGCAGGTGAGCGTACCCCATAACAGCAGGCTCTGCGGGCAGACGCCCATCCGCGCGCGGAGCAGGTCAGAGCGACTGCGCACCGGCTGGCCGTGGAAGAGCACCTGACCGCTATCCGGCTGGAGCAGGCCGCAGATCATCTGGATGGTCGTCGTTTTGCCGGCCCCGTTCGGGCCTAACAAGCCAAAGATCTCCCCGGCGCAGATATCCAGCGAGAGCCGGTCAACTGCGGTCAGCGTCCCGTAGCGCCTGACCAGGCGATCCAGGCGCAGCACCACAGGGCCGGGTTCGGCAGGGTCCGGTCGCGGCAGGTCCGGCGAGGAGATTGCTAAATGTTGATCCATTGTTTTCCACAAGAGAACAGGTAGATCAATTGTAAGATCGATCCCTGCCCGGTTCAAGGGTAAATTCAGATATTGATCAAATGGAGAAGCCACAATAATGACCGGAAACACACAGTATATTAATTTGACATTAATGATCGGGAAAATTAAAATCTATTAAGATCGTATAAACCATAGGAGGACACAAGTGCGCATCTGGATCCGCGGCGGGCAGATCCTCACGCCCGACCAGACCCTGGAGGACAGCGTCTTGATGATCGAGGCCGGCCGGGTGGCGGCGGTCGAACCCGCCCGGCAGGTCGCCGAGAACCCGGCGGACACCCGGGTGATTTCCGCGCCTGGCCTGATGGTCGCGCCGGGGCTGATCGATCTGCACGTTCACGGCGGCCTCGGCAGCGACACGATGGACGCCACGCCTGAAGCGCTCCGGTCCATGGCAGGGTTCTTCGTGGAGCACGGGGTCACCGCCTTCCTGGCGACCACCATCTCGCAGTCCCCGGAAGCCGTCTGGGCGGCGGTCGAAAACGCCGCCCGGAACGGGGCCGCGCCGGGCGGCACGGGCGGAGCCCGGCTGCTGGGCGTCCACCTGGAAGGGCCGTACCTGAACCCGCTGCACCGCGGCGCACAGCCCGAGCAGTGGGTCCGCAACCCGGATCCCGTTGAATACCGGCGCTGGTTCGAGACGGATGTTGTCCGCCTGGTCACGGTTGCCCCGGAGCTCCCGGGGGCGCTGGAATGCATCCGGGCCGGCGTCCGCCGCGGCGTTCGCTTCTCCGCCGGCCATACGGATGCCGGCTACGACCAGGTCCAGCAGGCGGCGGAGGCCGGCCTGACCCAGTCCACCCACACCTTCAACGGGATGAAAGGCCTGCACCACCGCGAGCCGGGCACGGTTGGCGCCGTGCTGGTCGACGACCGGATCTTCTGCGAGGTCATCGCCGATGGGGTGCACGTGCACCCGGCGGTGATCGGCCTGATCGTGCGGGCCAAGGGCGTCGAGCGCACCCTGCTGGTGACCGACGCGATCCGGGCCGCCGGGCTGTCTGACGGCGAGTATGACCTTGGCAAGCAAATCGTAACCGTCCGGGAAGGCGTTGCCCGGACGCAGGCCGGCGGGCTGGCGGGCAGCACGCTGACCCTCAACCGGGCGGTCCTCAATGCCATGCGTTTGACCGGGCTGACGATCAACCAGGCGCTGAGGATGGCGACCACCTCCCGGCCGCGGCGCTGGGGATCTCCGATCGCAAAGGCGCGCTCCGGCCGGGCATGGATGCGGACGTCATCCTGTTCGACGCCGGGTTGAACGTCCAGGCAGCCATCGTCCAGGGCGACCTGGTATACCAGTCTCCAGCTTTCCAGCAAAGGATGTAAGCGATGCAAGATCTGTAGTTGAGTTAGTTATACAGTCAGGTAGTCAGAATAGTTCCACCGCGAAGACGCAAGACGCTATAAGAGATATTCGAGATGTACTAAATTAATACGAAATTAAGATGGCAAGATACTTAAATTCGTCTATAAGTTTAAGTACTTGCTTGTGATTTCCGATATTACTCTTGACTTTGACCGCCAGGACTGTGTCGCGCCTTCGCGGTTGGCTTTATCCCTCTGCAGGCCGGAAATAGAGGACCATCCAGAACCCATCCCCGTTCCCGGCCGGGACGAAACTGCGCCAGTGCACGGCGTGGGCCGGGTCCTTGGGGTCGAGGTAGGCCAGCCGCGGCGGGCTGCCCGCCTCGTACCCGGTGACGACCACGTAATCGTCCGAGCCGATGCCCGGGTGGGTATTGGTTACCCCGATCACCGGAGCACCCTGGTCCAGGCTGGCGCGCACCCGGGAGAAAATCTCGTCGATGGGGACGTGCCCGTCCAGGATGTCCAGCCGCTCGTCGTAGAAATGGCCGTACCCCCCGGCGAACTGCGGTCCGCCGTGCGCGAGCGACCAATCGGCCAGCCCGTTCCAGAGATGGGCTTCCCACGTGTACCCGGCCGGGTTGGCCAGCGCCGAGCGCGAGGCGTTCACCACGTCGGCCAGGGAGTTATCCGGGTGGGCGCTCTGCCAGTCGATCTCGGAGCGGTCCGGCAGCAGCTGGGCGGGCGTATCCACCGGCTGGTAGTAGTCGGCGATGTGCTCCGGCGAGGCGATCAGGTCGTCAATCGCCTGGGTCTGCTGAGCGGCATCCCCAGGGATCAGGTCGGGATACCCGTGCGCATCCCAGTAAGCCAGGACCATCATCCCGGCGGTTGGGGCGCTCCCGTAATAGGCGGTATACGCCGGCACCTGGACCAGGGGCTGCGCGGTGCTGGCGGTTGGAGGGGTAAAGCTGGCAGCGAAGGGGAGAAAGAGGCTGCCCAGGAAAAAGAATACTGTTCGTACCTTTTTCATCGCATTCTCCTTTCCGTCCCATTATAAGGGAACCCGGCCATCTGCCATAGTAGGGATATCCCCACCCAGCCAGCGGAGGGTTATAATTCCCGTGTCAAATATTTATCCGCCAAGGACGCGAAGGGCGACCCCCCTCAATCCCCCCATTTTCGCCGGCCGAGGGTGGCTGCCCGAGAGCCGAGGTACTGGCGGCGAAAATGGGGGGAAGGAAATCGACGGCAGGTAATTCGTTTTTTTGTATGCAACCTGTGCCGCAAATCTGTGCTCGTCCGTGTCCCATTTTCTTCACCCTTCTTCTTCGCGCCTTCGCGTCTTTGCGGTAAGCTTAATGATTGCCTTCACTCCATGACCGTTCTTCCAACTCCTAACCCTGGGAACCATGCCGTCGGCGGCAGCGCCGTCCGGAGCGATTCGGCCGGCAAAGTCACCGGGCAGACCCGCTACGTCGAAGACCTGGCCATGGAAGGCCTGCTCGCGGTCCAGGTCCTGCGCAGCCCGCACCACCATGCCCGCCTGCTGGCGCTGGATACGGCGGACGCGGCCCGCATGCCGGGCGTCGTGCGCATCCTCACCGCCGCGGACATCCCCGGTCACAACGGGCTGGACGGGTACAGCCGCCAGGAGCCGCTCCTGACGCCGGTTGGCGATACCCTCCGGCAGAAAGGCGCCCCGATCGCGCTCGTGATCGCCGAGACCGCAGCCCCAGGCCGAGGCGGCGGCCCGCCGGATCGCCGCCGATTACGAGCTGCTCCCCCGGACCTTCGACCCCCGGGAGGCGCTGAGGCCCGGCGCGATCCAGATCACCCCGCAGGGGAACCTGCTCAACCAGAACCAGGTGAGCTGGGGCAATGCAGGCGCCGCGCTGGCAGCTTCGCCCGCTGTCCTCGAGGCCGTGTACGAGACCACCTTCCAGGAGCACTGCGCGCTGGAGCGCGACTCTGCCCTGGGCTACATTGACGCCGGCGGGCGGATTACCGTGATCGCCGGCACCCACGAGCCGCACTGGCAGCAGGGCTTTATCGCCCAGGCCCTGGGGATCGACCCCTCCCAGGTCCGCGTGATCGTTCCGCCGACCGGCGGCTCGTTCGGCAACCGGCAGGATCCCTGGCCGCTGGTAGCGACCGGGCTGGCAGCCTACCTGGTGCAGCGCCCCGTCCGCCTGGCCTACTCCCGGCGAGAGGTTTTCGATGCCACCCCGAAGCGCCATCCATATACCGTCCAGTACCGGATCGGCGCAGATGATAGCGGGCGCCTGACCGGCGTGTCCGTCCGACGTCGACGCGAACACCGGCGGGTACGACAGCGCCGGCTACTGGATCCCCGACTACGCCCTGATGGCCTCCGGCGGGCCCTACCTGTGGCAGGCGGTCGATGCGTCCGCCCGGGCGATCTACACGAACGGCCCGAAGTGCGGCCAGTTTCGCGGGTACGGCGCCCCGCAGGCGGCTTTCGCCCTCGAATGCTGCCTGGACGAGCTGTGCCAGTCCCTGGATGCCGACCCGCTCGAATTCCGCTTGAAAAACGCTCTCCCGCAGGATGCTCCCAGCTTCCTGGGCTACCCGGCCGGCGAATCTACTTGGCTATGCGCAGGTGCTCGAAGCCATCCGCCCGCACTTCGCGGAGTACCAGGCCGAAGCGGCTGACTTCAACCTCGGGAGGCCGGGGGCTGCCTGCGCATGGGCGTGGGCCTGGCGGGGTCCTGGTACCGCTTCGGCAAGTCCGGCCCGCTGTGCATCCGCACCCAGGCGGAGCTCGCTCCCGACGGCCACTTCATCGTGTACTGCTCGGCCCCGGACTACGGCCAGGGGATCGGCACGGTAATGACCCAGCTGGCGGCTGACGCGCTGGGCGTTCCATGCGCCTGCATCGAGCTGGTCAACGCGGATACCGCCCTGACCTTCGACAGCTACATCCAGGGCGGCTCCCGGGCGACCTACTTTGTCGGCAGCTCGGTCCGCTCGGCCCTCCAGCGCCTGAGCGAGGCCATCCTGGCAGCCGCTGCCGGGCTGCTCGGCTGCCCGGCGGAATCGCTGGCCATCGCCGCCGGCCAGGTCCGGTCGAAACACAACCCGGGCCAGGCAGTCCCCCTGGATCAAGTCGCCCGCGAGCTGGACCGGCTGGGCAGGCCGCGCCGCTACACCGGGATTTTCGACCTCTCGCCGGTCTTCCCCCCCGAGACACGGCCGGACTACCTTCCCATCTTCGTGACCGGCGCCCAGGCTGCCCAGGTGGTGGTCGACCTGGAGACGGGCCAGGCCCAGGTCAGGCGCCTGGCCGCAGCCCAGGATGTCGGCCGGGCGATCAATCCCCCCGGCGCCGTCGGCCAGATCCAGGGCGCCGCGCTGATGGGCATCGGGACCGCCCTCACCGAGGAGTACATCCCGGGCGTTACCACCGGCTTCACGGATTACATCCTGCCGATGGTCGGCGACGTCCCGGAGATCGAGGTGGTCCTGGTCGAAGTGCCCAGCTTTTACGGCCCGCTGGGAGCCAAGGGCCTGGGGGAGGCGGCGATCATGCCCACGGCGCCCGCCGTGATCAATGCCCTGTCCCGCGCAGCCGGCGCGCGCCTGCGCCGCCTGCCCGCCACCCCGGAGCGCGTCCTTGCGGCGATCCACGAAGGACACGAAAAAGCATCCACTAATTTCGCGAATAACACGAAGGAAGAAACAGAGGGATTGATATAACGAAGTGGGCTTGTCCTGAACGGAAATTCGGTCAAGTTGACAAATAAGCGAGGTACACTTAGCCTTCTAAGGGATTATTCTTCAGGTGGGTATGAACCGGTTATTTCCCAAACGCTTCGTGAAATTCGCGAAATTCGCGGATTGTTCTAACACCAGATCAACCAGCAGTAAAGGAATCTTATGAAAACATCCTCCCCCCGCCCGGAACTGAAAATGCTCGATCGCGCAGACTGCGAGCGCATCCACCAGGCATCCTGCGAGATCCTGGAACAGATCGGGGTCGTCTTCCACCACGATGAGGCCCTGGCGCTGCTGCGAAATGCCGGCGCGGTCGTCTCGGACAACCTGGTCAAGATCCCGCCCGGCTGGTCGACCAGGCGCTGCAGACCGCCCCGGACCGGTTTTCCCTGTACCGGCGGGGCACGGACCAGCCCGCATTGAATCTCGACGGAGAGGCGGTCTATTTCGGTTCGGGGTCAGATACCCTGCATTACCTGGATCCGCGCACCGGCGAGCGGCGGGATTTCACCGTCCAGGACCTGGCCGACTGCGTGCGGGTCTGCGATGGGCTGCCCGAGATCGATTTTGTCATGTCCATGGGGATCCCGCGCGACGTGCCCACCGAGCGCTATTTCCGCCACCAGTTCGCGGCGATGCTGCGCAACACGACCAAGCCGATCGTCGTGGTATGCGGCGACCTGGAAGACCTGAAGGCCATCGAAGCGATGGCAGCCGCCGCCGCGGGCGGCTCGGATCAGCTGTCGCACCATCCGAACATCCTGCTCTATTCCGAACCCAGCACCCCCCTGCGCCATTCGCGCGACGCCGTCGGCAAGCTGCTGTTTGCCGCCAGCTGCGCCATGCCGGTGACCCATTCCCCCGCCCCGATGATGGGCGGCACGGCCCCGGTGACCCTGGCCGGCGCGGTCGCCCTGGGAAATGCCGAGATGCTCAGCGGGCTGGTCCTGCACCAGTTGAAAAATCCCGGCGCGCCCTTCCTGTACGGTCACGGCGTCCACCACATGGACATGAAGACGATGGTCAGCGTGTACGGCGCGCCCGAGTTCCAGCTGGCGCGGGTCATGGCAGCCGAGATGGGCCGTTTCTACCACCTGCCTGTATGGGGCTACGCCGCCCACAGCGACAGCAAGGTCGTGGACGGGCAGGCGGCAGTGGATGCCCAGTTCTCGGTCCTGGTGGCCTTCCTGGCGAGGACCAACCTCAATCACGACGTGGGCTACCTGGAGAGCGGCCTGACCCATTCGCCGGAGATGATGGTCCTGACGAATGAGATCATCGCGATGAACCGGCGGTTCGCCGCGGGGATCCGCATCGACGAGGAAACGCTCGCCATCGATGTCCTCAAAGAAATTGGACCTGGGGGCAATTTCCTGACCCACGACCATACCATGGAGCACTGGCGCGAGCTGTGGAGCCCGGGCCTGTTCAACCGCCAGCGGTTGGACGTCTGGGCCCGGAAGGGATCGAAAGACCTGAACGCCACCCTGCGCGAGGCCACGCTCGCCCTGCTGGACCACCACACGGTCGAGCCGCTCCCCGTACCCGTCGACCGGGCAATCGAGGCGATCCTGCAGGGGTGACGCGTTGAAGATCGCCCGGCAGCTGCTCTCGTTCATCCTCCCGCTCACCGCTGCCGGGATTATTCCCTGTTACCTGGTCGTTCAGTTCAACCCCTTTGGGCTGAGTGTCAACCTCCCGCTTCCCTACGTCCAGATCCCGCTCGGGATACTTTTCTTCTCCATCGGGATGGTCTTGCTGGTGACGACCATCCGCATGTTCGTTTACGATCGGCAAGGGCACGCTGGCGCCCTGGGACCCGACCCGCCGGCTGGTGACCCAGGGCGTCTACGGGCACACGCGCAACCCGATGATCTCCGGCGTTTTGTTTATCCTGGTGGGCGAGGCGGTCCTCTTGGGTTCGCGGGCGATCGGAACCTGGGCGCTGATCTTTTTCCTGATCAACACGGTCTACTTCAAGCTCCTCGAAGAACCCGGCCTGGTGGAGCGCTTTGGACAGGAGTACCTCACGTACCGGAAGAACGTGCCCATGTGGGTGCCGCGCCTCGCTCCCTGGCGCCCGGAGCAGGCTGAAAATCACCCTTATCAAAAAAGCGGCTGAAACCGCTCTGTAGCAAAGGTCAAAACCCTACCCGACCTCCTGTAGCTCAGCCCCTAAGCCCCAGATGGTGTTTAGCTGGGCGTGTGGGCGTCCAAGTAATCAGCTTCATCGGACGGCCACAAGGGCCTGAGCTACAGAGGATTGGGTGGTTTGTCTATCTTTGCAACGGAGCGACTGAAGTCGCTACTACAAGATTGGTTTTGGTAGTAGCGACTTCAGTCGCTTCTTCGTGTTTTCTTGCTTATTAGCTTGTGGGAGCAGGGGGACGGGCGGCTTTCTTCGCCTGGACGGGCGGCGCGAGGCGGACCGCCACGATCCGGTATACCGTCAAAAACAGCAGGCTGGCTCCGCTCAGCCAGTACAGGTACTGCGCCCAGCCCGCCCCCGTGTCGGTCCCGCTGAAGATGCCGTGGACCATCACGGCGAAGAAGCTGAGGTAGCTGATCAAGTGGACCAGCCGCCAGGCTTTTTTCCCGATCTGCTTGCGGACATAAAAGCTGAGGTTGACGGCAGCCCAGGCGTAAAATGCGAGCTGGCCAAACCCGACCCAGGTAGGCCGGTAGCCGGCGCTGGCAAAGGGCAGGAGCACCTCGACCAGCTTGTACTTGATGTAGCTGTCCCCCATCAGGATCAGGGCGTGGAACAGGGCGATGCACAGTCCCAGCAGGCTGGTGTACTGGTGGATCTCGTACGCCGGAGGGATCCCCGGCCAGATCTGGGCCATTTTGTTGGTGATCATGATCCCCATCGCCATCGAAAGCCAGAGCAGCCAGTAGGCGGCGATCGCGCTGCCCCGCGACAGGAACCAGTACACCTTGGGCGCGCTGCCCGCGGTCGAAGCGCTCAGACCCGGCAGCCACAGCGGCACGAGGTTGAGCGCAAACAGCACCCCCGCCATCACCAGCAGGATCATGAAGATCAGCTCCTGGAAAGGCACGCGAGACTCGAGGTCCTCGACAATATCACCAGGCCGTGTATTCTGTGCCGGCATATTCTCTCCATACAAACTCGTCCAGGCCGCTGCTGTAGAGCACGCGCCCATGCTGCAGCACCAGCAGCCCGGACAGCGGAGGGTGATCTTCCAGCCACTCCAGGCCGGCCCGGCTGCCCAGGATCAGGACGGTCTTGGCGGCAGCCTCGGCCTGGAGCACGTCCGGCCCGATGGCGGTCACGCTGACCAGGTCGGTCTCAGCCGATTCCCCGGTGCGCGGATCGATGATATGGTGCTTCCACTTGCCGTCCTTGAGCCAGCGGCGGTAATCCGTCCCCGAGGTGGCAACCCCGCAGCTTCCGAGCCCGAGCAGCTCCAGGCGATCTTGCAGGCGCAGCGGGTCAGCGACAGCCACCGGCCAGGGCGTGCCATCCGCCTGGAGGCCGCTAACGGCGATATCCCCGCCCGCATCTACCAGCGCCGGTCCGACCGCGGCCAGACGCTGCATGGCCTGGTGGGCGGCCCATCCCTTGGCGACCCCGCCCAGGTCCAGGCTGACCCCATCCGGGAGGAAAATCTCGCGGCGGCGCTCATCCAGGCCGATTTTCCGCCACCCTTCCCGGCCGCTTGCAGTTGTACCCCGGGTCGCTGGAGGCCGGGCGACATGCGTTCCGCCTGCCCGGATTGGATCAAATCGAAGCTCCGGTCGTAGCCCTCCTGCTCGAGCGATTTCAGGACCGTGGGCACGACCAGCCCGCCCGTCCAGCGGGCGGTCTCCAGCGAGGCAGCCACGACCTCCCACAGCGCCTGCCCGACCCGGACGGAGGTCCCCGCCGCTGCGTTCAACCGGTTCAAGTCGCTGTCCGGGCGGAACCGGCTGAGCGCCTGCTCCCACTCCTCGAACCAGGCCGGGACCTGTTTCAGCGCCTCGACGGCCCGGGGGCTGCCGCTGTCCAGAAAGGCTGCCATCCGGCAGCCCATCGCCCTGAATTCGGTTTTGATCACGGCCGGGACGAGATCGTTTGGGTCACCGGGGCCGGGCTGCCGCCTCCGGATCCGCCGCTGGCTGGCTGGCTGGTGAACCCGCCGCTCACCACCGGCTTGAATTTCTGAACGATCACCTGGGTCGGCACCGCGACCTCCCGCAGGGCTGCCGGCTGCCCCGCCGGTTGGAGGGCAGCCGCGGGCTGCCCAACCGGCTGCCCCGCCGGGTCGGGAAGGCTGGACACCTGGTACAGTGGGACCAGCGTGGGCAGCACGGGGAAACCTTCTGCGACGCCGGCCAGCGGTTGAGGCGGCGTCGCGGACTGAGGCGATGGGGCGACCTTTGCCGGCGCAAAAGCGTTGTTCGAGAACAGGTTCCACAACCCGATGGTGACGGCAATGGCCAGCGTGCCGATCAGAATTTTAATTTCCAGGAACTTGGGCCCTTTACGGGGCTGGCTGCGGGGAGGCTGCATGGGGTTCCCTCCTAGTCGGTTTCAAAGTGATCGTCGTCGTGATAGCTCCCACCCGATGGGCTCGGAGCCGAAGGAGCCGAGGCCTGAACCTGCGAGCTCCCGTACGAGGGCAGCTGGATATCGGTGATCTGCCCGGTCAGGTCCACCCAGGCCAGCGTCCCGTTCCGGAAAACCACCCGGTAGCGCGGGGCGTTCCCGATGGTGACCTGGTCGATGCTCAATATTTTCGTGTTGTGCAGGTAATCCGAGACAATCTGGCCGGCCTGCTCCGCGGTGATCTGCTGCGGTACGGTCCCGTTATAAAGCACCTCGCCGGTCTGCGCGTCGACATAGATGATGCCTTTTTCAAAAGACACCTCGTAGGCTGCCTTCCCCTGGAACTGGACGAGGTCGGGGTCTTTTTGCGCAAGCTGGTCCGGCCCAGCAGCCTGCCGGGCGATCTCAGCCGCCTGTGAGACCGAAACGCTGGCTGCCGCAGCCGGCTGGCTGGTGGGCGCCTGGTTCAGGCGGTTTACCTGGTCCTGCAAAGCCTGGATCTGCGTGTTAGCCTTGTCGAGCTGCTGGTTTGCCTGCCAGATCAGCTGGTCGTACTGGGCCTCGCGCTCCTGGTAAGCCTGGACGGTGGCGTCAGGGTTTGCCGGTGCGCTGCTGGTGTTCTTGCTTGCCCGCGAATTTGCGAAGGCGGTCGCGGTGACCCCCCCGATGACGACCAGGATGACGGCCGTGATAAATACCGATAACAAGACAACTTTGGACAGTTTCATGGTCCCCCTCGTGGTAACATCGTCACATATAAAGAGATTTCTACCTCTATTAGTCCAGTATAATGGGGATCCAAGAAACGCAAATCACCCGGTCAGGGGATTATTTTCCTACCCCGGCTTCAACAGGCGAATGATATATGGCATAATCCAGGGCCGCACACAGGTAGGGGCATATTCAGGTAGGGGCGGGTCTGCAGACCCGCCCCTACGATCATTACATGCTATCGCTGCCGGATAATCACCTCGGGCATTGGTCCATCTGCTGGATATCCTGCTGGATCTGAACGATCCGGTTGCCCGGGTCGGGGTGGGTGCTTAAGAACTCAGGCGGGTTCTGTCCCTGGCTGAGCGACGCCAGCACCTCCATCACCCGCACCATCTCCTGCGGATCGTAGCCCGATTCGCCCATAAAGCACACGCCCAGCCAATCCGCTTCGATCTCGTCCTGCCGGCTGTACCTCATGTTGATCAGCTGCCCGACCAGCGCAGCCATCTGGGAGGCAGCCACGCAGCCGTTCGGGCTGTTCGGGTCGCAAGCCGCGATCAGCGCCGCGCCGGTCAGCCCCTGGGTCAGCTGGGCCTTGGCAATCTGCTCGGCGGAGTGGCGCCCGACGACATGCCCGGTTTCGTGGCCCAGCACCCCGGCTAGCTCGCCATCTGTTTGCAGCCGGTCGTACAGCGCGCGGGTGATGAAGACCTGCCCCCCGGGCAGGGCAAACGCGTTCACCGTTTCCGTGTCCGCCAGCAGGTGGTAATCAAACTGGTACGGCGTGCTTTGCGCCGGCGTCTGCTGGACGATGCTCATCCCGATCTGCTTCACCCGCGCCTGGTCGCTCTGATTTTGATCCAGCCCTCCAAACTGGTCGGCCATCTCAGGCGCAGCCTGCAGGCCCATCGCAATCTCCTGGTCGGGCGTCATGCTGATGTGCTGGACCTCTTTCGTGACCGGGTTGGTCGATTGGGAGCTGACATACGTGATGATGGAGACAATCGCGATCGCCGCAGCGATGATCAACCGGCTGCCGCAGCCGCCGCCGCGCGTCCTGGATAACCCTCGGTTATACATCGTTCTCACCCCCCTCTACCCCGAAACCACCCGGTCCGGCTGGCGGACGATCCAGATCAGCGCGACCGCGGTGATGGCGCCTGCCACCAGCCCGGTAATCCCCACCGTCACCAGCACGCTGGTGACGGTATTGGGCAAGGTATTCTGGAAAAAAGCTCCCGCCGCCAGCTGGCTGAGATAGGCCCCCAGCGTCCAGCCGAGGACATTGGCCAGGATCCAGGCGCCGACGTGGGGGATTTCCCGGCGCAGCACCGGCCACTGGAACAGAGCGACAATAATTCCAAACGTGATAAATCCGATCAGCGCGCCAACTGCCGTCCTGGACAGCGCCTGGACGACAAACAACCCGAGCGCATACCCGACCACCCAACCGCCGACCTGGTTGAGAATCCAATCCTGAGAGCCGATCACGTAAGATCGCAGCACCAGCCACTGCGCCAGGCCGAGCAGAATCCCCGAAAAGATCGGTACCAGCACGCGGGCGATGCCCAGGTCTAAAGGGCCGACAACGAGCGCGAGCGGTAAATAGCCGAGGACCAATCCCAGCGCCGTGGCCAGGGTCCAGCCGGCCCACAGCCCGAACTCATTTCGCTTAACTTTTGCTTCATCGATATCGATCGTCATGCTTCTTCCTCATGTTTATTTCCCCATTTTATACATCATACCGGAGAACACGGTAGAAGCAACCAGGAATATCCCTAGCCCAGCATTCTTGAAAACCCTATTATGAGACCTGCTGTGCTTTGTTCCAGGGTTGACAACCTGCGATTTCGGACGTATATTTCTATAATAAATAGACCGTCTGTCGGTTTATTTATTTTGGGAGTTGATATGGCCCGGATTGTCAAAGAAGACGAATACAACGCAAAACGCAACCAGATCCTCGACATCGCCTCGAGCCTGGTGTATTCAAAGGGGTATTCCCAGATGTCCATCCAGGATATCCTGGACGGGCTCCAGATCTCCCGGGGAGCTTTTTATCACTATTTCGACTCGAAACAAGCCCTGCTCGAGGCCCTGGTCGACCGCATGGGGAAGGAGGCCGAGCAGGCAATGCTTCCCATCGTGCAGGACCCGGATCTGCCTGCCATCGAAAAATTTCGCCGCTTTTTTGAGGCATCCGCCCGGTGGAAAACCATGCAAAAGGAGCTGATCGTGAGCATCATGCGCATGTGGTATACCGACGAAAACGCGGTCATCCGCCACAAAATGACCACCGAGTTCTATCAGGCATCTGCCGCGTTTCATCGAGCCAATGATCCGCCAGGGCATCCACGAAGGGGTTTTCACGACGCGTTTCCCCTCGCAAGCTGCCGTAATCGTCGCGGGTGTCGCCCTGAGCCTCACCGATACGATCATCGGGCTGCTGCTTTCCCCAGCCCTGAACCAGGAAACCCTCCGAGAATTACAAACCATCCTGGTTGCCTATCTCGACACGATCGAACGGATCCTCGGGGCTCCGGAGGGTTCTCTGCAGGTCTTCGAACCGGGTGCGTTCGATGAGTGGCTGGTAGCAGTCCAGCCAGAACTTGGAACAAAATAAAAAGGAGAAGATTATGATGGCAGCGGAAAGCAAGAAAACCACGACAGGCCGGTTTATCTTCAGTTGTTTAATTACAGCATTGTTCGGTCCCGCCCTTATTATGATCCTTGCCGGAGATTGGCGTTGGCTGGAAGGGTGGATTTTCAGCCTCTGGTTCGATGCGATGGTTTTATCGAATATGGTTTATCTGTACCTGATGGATCCCGCACTGCTGGCCGAAAGGTCGAAAGCTCCCGGCTCGGATAACCAGAAGCCCTGGGATAAGTATGTGCTCACCGGTGCTTATATCATGGCGGTAATCTGGCTGATCATCATGCCATTAGATGCAAGCAGGTTCGGCTGGTCGCCGGTCTTTCCGGTCTGGTTGAAGGTTATCGGAGCCCTGGCTTTAATCCCCGCGTTGTTTTTCATCTATCGCGCGACCGCTGAAAATACATACCTTTCTACGCTGGTCAGAATCCAGGCGGACCGCAAGCAACGGGTCATTTCCACTGGGGTGTACGGCTTTGTGAGACACCCTCTGTATCTTGGCGTCCTGTTAATGATGTTCGGAGCGCCCCTGCTGCTGGGCTCGATTGCCGGCTTAATCATTAGTGTGATCGCCGCGATCGTATTGGTGGGCCGGATCCTGGGTGAAGAAAAAATGCTGGTGAATGAATTGGATGGCTACGCAGAGTACAGGAAGAAGGTGAACTACCGGCTCATCCCGTTTGTGTGGTAATACCGTTTCTTGACCGTTTGTTTTCTGACGAGCCATCCGGAAAACCGCATAAAAGGGACCCGGTAGGCGCTTTCACCGCCCGCCGGGTCTTATTTTTTCATATTCCATCCCTGTCACCTGACAAGAGGCCAGTCCAAAGACCGTTTATAATAGAACCATCCCTCAACCTATGGTCGGAATGATCAAGCAGCCCATTCCATTACAGCACACGCAATTTCACCTCGGATATCAGCCTTCCTTGGATGGCATCCGGGGCTTTGCCGTCTTGTGGGTGATTGCATTTCATTTCCACCTCCCTTTAGGACGAGCAGGCTTACTTGGCGTGGACGTCTTCTTCGCGCTGAGCGGCTTTCTCATTACAGTTCTACTCGCCCAGGAGTGGCAGCGTTTCGGGAATATTCAGCTGGGTAATTTCTATATGCGCAGGGTGCTCAGGCTTTACCCGGCCTTGCTTCTGTTGCTGCTGGTTATCGGTGCGATAGCTTCAAAAGCTTACCTTGTATCGACCCTGTTTTATTTTACAAACTGGATCATGGCCTTACATCTGCAGCCCGTCGGCGGCCTTCTCGATCATGCCTGGTCTTTGTCTGTTGAAGAACAGTATTACCTGTTCTGGCCGGTATTCCTGTTTTTAATGCTAAGACTGCGCTTGCCGCCAAGATGGATCGTTTTAATCACGGGAGCCCTGGGAATGGCCTCCGCTGTTTATCGAATCATTGCGTGGAATTCGTATCACGACTGGTACCGGGTCTACATGGGCACGGATATGCACGCCGATGGTTTACTGCTGGGATCTGCATTTGGCCTTGCCACGGTGTTTGGTCTGCTTCCGAGCTTTACCTGGGTCAGGCGCTGCTTACCCCTGGCAACATTGCTTTCCGTGCTTTTCTTCATCTGGGTCAGCATTGATACCCGCCTGACCCAAGATTTCGTTCCGCTATATGGTAACCTGGGAGTGTCAATCGCTACATTGATCTTGATCAGCCGGTTAACCACCTATCCTTCGCGTGCTGTCCGCAAGGTATTAGAATTTTCCCCATTGGTTATTACCGGCGGGATTTCATACGGGCTTTACCTGTGGCACGCGCCAATAGGGATGATCCTGGACGGGGCAGGCTTACCCTGGAACCCATACCTCCTCGCCGCCGGAAGTCTCCTGACCTTTGCGGCGGCTGGGTTATCCTCCGTGTTCCTGGAAAAACCCATCCTGCGAATTAAGTCCAGGTTTAGCTTTCCCCCGCATAAGCCCTCCAATCAGTCCATAAGCTACCAAAAGGGTGGGTTGCGGGGCGCACCCGGCTCGAGGTCTACCGATCAAGCCTATCGCCCCTCCACCCACTCTACTTTGCTGACGAGCCACGAGGAAAACCGCATAATAGAGACCCGGTAGGCTTTCACCGCCCGCCGGGTCTTATGTTTTCCTACTTCGTGCTCTCTGTGGATTCGTTTTCCTGCGAGTAGGGTGGGTGGAGGGGCATCCCGGATGCCGGTATGGAAGTCACGATTGCATGCCCCGTAACCCACCACCTTCGGGCCGGCTGGAGGGTGGTGGGTTGCGGGGCGTACATGATAATTGGCCGACCTGAGTTGCTTACGCCCCTCCACCCACCCTACTTTGCTTCGCGCTCTTAGCGGATTCCCTTCGTGTACTTCGTGGAAACCTACCTCAGCCAGTACAGCAGCCCCTCCAGCGCGATCGCGTACACCCGGTACGGCTTGGGACCGACGAACGAGCTCCCCTGGATAAAGATCGTTGGGGTTCCATAAAAGCCGGTCTTCTCCACCTCAGCCAGCTGCTGCTCCTTTATCGCCTTCTCGGTCAGCGGGTCTTTGGCCACCGATAGGATCGTCTTCGCGTCCAGGCCCAACCCCGTCAGGAGCTGCTCGATATAGGCCGGGTCATCCAGCTGGTTCTTGTCCCCGGCAAACATCAGGTCGTTGAACTCCCAGTACTTCTCGGGCGCGAGCCGGTAGACGGTGTAGCTCAGCTGGGAGAAATAGTTCGTTTTCTCCTTCACCGGGTAGTCCAGGAAGGTCAGCCCCACGTTGTAGTGAGCTGCCAGCCGGCGGATCATGGGGTACGCCTTGCGGGTGAAATCGCAGTGGTAAGAGCCGACCATGACGATGTTCTTGGATGCGGATGGGTTGAGCACCGGGAACAGGCTTGTGTCGACATTTTCCAGGGTCAGCCTGGCCTCCCCCTCAGGCTTGGCGGTGCATTTTTCCACCGCGGAGATCTCGTTGTTCTGTCCCGGTCGGATCGAACACGCAGAAAGCGGACGAGTTTACCCCGTTGCAGCTGCCGGTCGTGTAAAACAGGTACACCCCGCGCGCCGACCAGATGCTGCTGGCCAGCATGCAGCACGAAGAAGGTCCACGAGAAAAGCTCAAAGTTCTTGTTGAGGACCATCGCGGCCCCCTCGGAGCGGGTGATCACGCACCCCGAGCAGCTTGGCCTTCATCTTTTCATCGAAACCGGTGTTGCAGGGGCGCAGGGTGACCCGGCGCAGGACGCAGTCCAGCGCTTCGCGGGCCAGGACGCGGTTGGAGGCGCTGAAAATCCCCAGGATGGACAGGACGACGAACGCGACGATGCAGAACATGCGGGTTTAGAGCACCTTTCTGATTTTCTTCAGGTTGTTGGACGAACAGCTCGGCTTCTTCGAGCGTGTTATAGAAGTAGAGCGAGGCGCGCACCGATCCCTGGATCTGGTGGGCATGGAACCAGGAGTGCACGCAGTGCTGGCCCGAGCGGACCATGATCCCCGCCATCTGGTCGAGCATCAGGGCGATCGCGGTGCGAGTCGATGCCATCGATGTAGAAGGTGACAATCCCGCCGCGCAGCTTCGGGTCGGCCGGACCGATCATCTTCAGCCCCTGGATATCCCGGATTCCATCCGTGATGCACTCGTTCAGCAGGGTTTCCTGCTTCTGGATGGCGTCAAAGCCGACGTCCTGCAGGTATTTGACGGCGGCGCCCATCCCCAGGATCCCGGCATAATCCTGCAGCCCGGCCTCGAACTTTTCGGGCGGCTGGCAGGAACTGGCAGGAGGTGTAGGTCGAGAGGGCCACCGTGTCCCCGCCGACCAGGAAGGGCTCCATCTGCTCGAGCAGCGCGTACTTGCCGTACAGCACGCCCATCCCCGAGGGACCGAGCATCTTGTGGGCTGAAAGCGCCAGGAAGTCGACGTCCAGCGCCTTGAGGTTGATCTTGCGGTGCGGCGCGGTCTGGGCCGCGTCGAGCAGCACCAGCGCGCCCTTCTGGTGGGCCTTCTTAATGATCTCCGCAGCCGGGATGCTGACGCCGTCCAGGTTGGAGGTGTACCCGAGGGAGACCAGTTTCACCTCGCCCGTCCAGCGGCCGCATCGAAGGCGGCCAGGTCGAAGGTGTTGTCCGGGCGGGAGGGCAGGATCCTGACCTGGATCCCCTGCTTTTTGGCCAGCGTCTGCCAGGGGATCAGGTTGGAGTTATGCTCCTTATCCGAGATCAGGACCACGTCCCCGCTCTGCAGGCCGAGCGAATGGGCGACCAGGTTGATCCCTTCGGTGGTGTTGCGGGTAAAGACGATCTCTTCTTTTCTGGCGGCGTTGAAGAACTTCGCCAGGGAGGTCCGGACCTGGTCCACGTCGCGGGTGACGGCGGCTGCCAGCTGGTGCATGCTGCGCCCGCTGCAGGCCGGTTCTTCCAGGTAATAGCGGCTGATGGCCTCGATCACCTGCCTGGGCCGCAGGCTCTGGCAGGCTGTGTCGAAGTAGATGACCGGCTTCTTGCCCGGCCCGTCCTGCAGGATTGGGAAATCCTGGCGGAATTTTCGAATGTCCATGGGACCGCTGTGTTTTCTATTCCAAAGACCCGGAAAAGTCTTTCAACCGCGAATTACGCGAATAATGCCGGAACCCTGAGATGGCGTAGTATTTCTAGTCGACGATATTATTCGATTCTATCCTGAAATTCGGGCAATTCGCCGACCGGTTTTGCCCATTTGTTCATTTGGCGATTTGCTTCATACCTGTATCGGATATATTTTATCCGCAATGACCAGGGAAAATAGTGTTGATCGTCATGAAAATGCTCGCCTATCGTCTCATTCCGGCAATGTCCGGATCCATTGTTGGTAGATTAGAACCCCATCCAGAAGCGGGAGAACCAGGAAAATTATAGTTGCTCTCCTGGAAGCGGGCAAGAGGCGGTCATTCGTATCGCTAAGGAAGCAGGAAATGACTGCTTGGAGGTCAGGATCTGTCGTTTGGCCGGCCCTTTCGCGTTCCTTCGCGGATGAAGGGTTTTCCCCCAGTGTTTGATCAATCCATCTTGCCAGTGGCTGCCGGCCAGGCCGCCATCCTGATGACCACCCCCCGGACCAGGTCCGACTAGAAGCGATTAGCCCCCTGACACTTTTGGACTGGGACGCGGATGAGCACGGAATCACGCGGAAAAGACGAAATGGGATAAAGAATAATACTACCGATCTTGCTTCTTCTACAGAAAAATCCGTGTTTTCCGTGCTCGTCCGCGTCCCATTTCTTAATACTGTCAGGGAAAAAGAAAACACCCCGAATAATAGTTTCCCCGGCGCGACATGGAGGGGGTGATGTTATACTGTTGGGTAAGGACATGATACGCGTGCGAGGTGTATTGATGCCCTTGGTCACTGTGGAGGATCAGTCCATCAGTGACCTTTTCTTTGTCCTGGGCCAGCTTGCAGGGTTCGGGTGACCAAGCGCGACCGAGTTGGAGAGGCTCAGCGCATGGGCCACGATAAAACCGCCAAACAGGTCTTTGATGGTGGACAGGTAAGCCCAGCCCTGCTGGGTGGCGATGTAGGTGACATCCGTGACCCACTTCTGATTGGGCCGGGTGGCGGCAAAATCGCGGTTGAGCACGTTCTCGTAGCGGTGGTAGGTCTCCAACTGGCTCATTTTGGTGTACGACTTTGCGCCGGCGGGCCACCGAATGGATGCCCAGTCGGTTCATCAGCCGCAAAACGGCCTTGTGATTGATCGATCACCGCCCGCTTCTGGCGCAACCACAGCCCGATCCGCCGGTAGCCATAGCGTCTTTTTGGAGGCCGCATAGGCTTCCTCGATCCAGCTGCTTGCGCTCGGCGTCCGGATCGGGCTGATCCATCCGTTTGCGCCAGGCATAGTAGGCAGCTCGCGAGATCCCGAAGAAGGCACACATCTCATTCACGGGTAGCTTCCTCGGTAGTGTTCAAGATCCGAGGTGTTTCAATTTACTGCCTAACGATCCAACGAACGAACTTTACTGGGGCACCTCACCCAGGGTGACCTGGACGCTCGCTTCCTGGTCTCCGCGCAAGATATTCAGCGTGACGGTGTCGCCCGGCTTGTGCCGGTTCAGCATCATCGCCAGGTCAGATTCCTCCTTCAGGGGCTGCCCGTCGATCGCCGTGATCACGTCGTTCTCCTGCAGCCCGGCCTGGTCCGCCGGCGACCCGGGAACCACCTGCCCGACCAGCACGCCCTGGGTCTGCTTGATCCCCAGCTGGGCAGCGACCGCCGGGTTGAGCGGTTCATAGCGGACGCCCAGGTAGGGATGCACGACCCGCCCGGTGGACACGATCTGGTCCGCGATCGGTTTTGCGGTCGCCATGGCGATGGCGAACCCGATCCCCTGGGCCGGCACGCCCGGCTCGGCCTGCCCGGCGACCAGGGTATTGATCCCGATCACCTGCCCGGCCAGGTTGACCAGCGCCCCGCCGGAATTCCCCGGGTTGATCGCCGCGTCGGTCTGGATCAGGTCAAATAAGAAGGGCCCAGATTCGCCGCTCGAGCCGCCCGGCTCCTGTACCGAGCGTCCCAGCGCGCTGACCACGCCGGCGCTCACCGTCGGCCCGCCCGGCAGGGCCAGCGCATTGCCGATGGCCACCATCCAGTCCCCCACCTGCAGCTGGTTCGAATCGCCCAGCTCGGCGACCGGCAGGTTATCCCCGCTGATCTGGATCACCGCCAGGTCGGTCTGCGGGTCCGCCCCGATCAGTTTGGCCGGGAACGAGCGCCCATCCGGCAGCGAGGCCTGCAGCCGTTCGGCCCCCTCGATCACGTGGTTGTTGGTGATGATGTGGCCCTGCTGTCGTAAATCACCCCGGAACCGACCCCGGCCGGTACGGTAAACGGCTGGTTGAAGTTGCCAACCTGCACCTGCAGGTTGGTGATCTGCACGACCGCTGGTTTCACCCGGCTGGCGACCTCGCGGACGGAGGTGATGAAGTTGCCGCCGGTGACGGGGACGGCGGCGGGAGCGGTCGGCGCTGCGACCGCGCTGGTCCCCACAGCCGCCGGGGATGGCCCGGCCGCCGGCACCCCGGCGCTGGTCGGGATCGCGGTCGGCAAGTTGGTGTTATTGGTGGATGGGCGCGCCGTTGGTACGGCGCTGTTTGACGTACTGAAACTGCAGGCTAACATGGAAAGGATCAAGACCAGACCCGCTGCGGCCCCGGTCCATGGTTTTTTACCGGTGAACATGGTCCTCCTAAAATCGTACCGCTATTCTTTATGGCTGTTGTGACAGGGAAGCGAAACGGGCGGGACTCCAGCCCTGGTCTGGCCAGCTTTCGAGTTCTACTTCCCCACTTACTTTTTTTATAGCACGTTTCCTGGGCGGAGGGTATGGGGAGTATCCCGCCCGGGAAACCTATTAAGAACTTTATCCACTAAGAACACGAAGTAAATGCGAAATCTACGTGATCAACTATTTATATGTCATTGGGAATCGTGGATCCCCTTTTGGTGTTGTGAGCGTGCTGCACGCTCACACACTAAAATCGGTATTTCCTACCCCGGTCCCAATGAGCCATTTATATATTTCTTCGTGATCTTCGTGGATCAGTTTTTTTCCGCCGGGATGGTGAAGACAAAACGCGAGCCCTTTCCCGGCTCGCTCTCCACCCAGATTTGCCCGCCGTGCGCCTCGACGATCCCCCGGGCGATCGCCAGCCCCAGGCCCGCGCCTCCCGTGGCCCGGTTGCGCGACTTCTCGCCCCGGTAGAACTGGTCGAACACGTGCGGCAGGTCCTCCGGCTGGATCCCCTCGCCGGAATCGGCCACCTCGACGCGCACCTCTCCCCCTTCCCGCCCGGCGTGGATCTCGACCCAGCCGCCGGGGGGCGTATGGCGCAGGGCGTTCCCGACCAGGTTGGACAGCACCCGGCCGATCTGCTGGGCGTCCATCACCACCGGGTCGGTGCCTGCCTCCACCCGGCCCTCCAGCCGGACCCCGTGCTGCGCGGCGACCGCCGAGAAGCTCTCGATCGTATCCGAGACCAGGTCGGCGATCGCGTTTGGTCGCCGCTCCAGCCGCAGCCCGCCGGCGTCCATCTGGGCCATCTCGAACAGGTCGTCGATCAGCTGGGACAGGGACCGCACGTCCTGCTGCGCGGTGCGCAGGTAGCGCTCCGCCGTCGCCGGGTCTTCCACCATCCCGTCGCCAGCGCCTCGAGGATGGCGCGGATGGAGGTCAGCGGCGTGCGCAGGTCGTGCCCGACCCAGGCGATCAGGTCGCGGCGCAGGGTATCCAGCTCTTTCTGCTTCTTCTCGGCCGCCTGCAGCTGGCCCGCCATCTCGTTGAACGCCAGCCCCAGCCGGGCCATCTCATCCTGCCCTCCCGCCGGCACGCGCGCGTCCAGGCGGCCCTGGGCGATCGCCTGGGCGGCGTCCTCCAGCTGGCAGATGCGGTCTGTCAGCGCGGCGGATAAAAAGTAGCCCAGCGACATGGCGATCCCGGTGGCAAATACCAGCAGCACCGTCGCCAGGAGCAGGTCGTGCTCGCTGGCAAACATCATCCGCGCGATCGACCAGACATTGAGGAAGACCAGCAGTCCCGAGAGCGCATACCCGCCCATCAGCGTCCAGCGCAGGCTGGGCGTCCGGCTGATCCAGCCCATGCGGTAGGCAGCATACGCGGCGACCACCGAGACCAGCGCGGTCGCCGCCATCATGGCGGTCATCGCCGAGAAATCGCGCAGCGGCGGGCGCATCAGCAGGTAGAACAGCCCCAGCGCCGCCGCAAACGCCAGCACCACCCCGAGCAGGAAGCGCGCCAGGCTCACCCCGGCCGGTTTTTGGATGGATTCCATCGCCCCTCTCACAGTTCAAGCTTGTAGCCCACCCCCCACACCGTCAGCAGGTGGCGCGGGTTGGCGGGATCGTCTTCGATTTTCTCGCGCAGCCGGCGGATGTGCACCGTGACCGTGCCCGGGTCGATGTACTCGGCCAGCCCCCAGACGCGCTCGAGCAGCTGGTCGCGGGTGAACACCTGGCGGGGATGGCGGGCCAGCAGCCACAGCAGGTCGAACTCCTTGGCGGTCAGCGTCCGTTCTTCGCCGCCGACGGCGACCAGCCGCGTGCGCGGGTCGATGCGCAGGTCGCCCAGGTCCAGGGGCGCCTCAGCCCCCAGGTCCTGGGCGCCCCCGCGTGCCCGGCGCAGCACCGCCCGCACCCGGCTGACCAGCTCCTGCGGGCTGAACGGCTTGATCACGTAATCGTCCGCGCCCATCTCCAGCCCGGCGATCCGGTCGGTCTCTTCCTTGCGGGCGGTCAGCAGGATGATGGGCACGTCGCTGCGCTCGCGCAGCCGGCGGATGATCTCCCACCCATCCGCCCCCGGCAGCATCAGGTCCAGGACGACCAGCATGGGGAGCTGCCGCTCCAGCGCTTCGAGCGCCGCCTTTCCATCCCGGACGACGCTCACCGCATAGCCGGCCCGCCGCAGGTACAGGCTGACCACCTCGCCCACGCTGGGCTCATCTTCCACCACCAGGATCTGATTCTCATTCATCTAGCAATTCATCCCATCCACCAAGGACACGAAACCAATCAATCCACTAAACACACAAAGAAAGGTGGCAAAAAACCAACGGCAACCTCACCTCTGCATAGAAATTATTTCTTCTTTGTCTTTTTCCTTTGATCCCATCAGGACCTTACCTTCATAAACTTCGTGGACCGGTTTTTCCCTCCGCAGCCCTCCGCGGCTATCCGTGCTCGTCCGTGTCCCACTTAATCTTGCGTTTACGATCGCCCGCCGCACCGGTGGGATCCGCACGACAAAGAGCAGGATCAGGATCGCGCCGTACAGCAGCACCCGGCGGACGTCGCCGTGGAACTGCAGCACGTTCCCCTTCACCACCCAGGCGAAATGGACGATCACCAGCCCGCCGGCCAGGTATACCAGCCGGTGCAGCCGGATCCAGTTCTTGCCCATCCGCTTCATCCACCAGCGGAAGGAGGTCACCGCCAGCGGCAGCAGCGCCAGGAACGCGCCCATCCCGACGAAGATATAGCGCTTTTCGAGCAGCGTCTGGCCGATCAGGCTCCAATCCAGCCCGTAGTCGACCCAGACGAACAGGGTCAGGTGGATGCCGGCATACATAAAGGCGTACAGCCCCAGCGCCCGGCGGCGCTTGATCGCCTGCGACGCAAAGCCGCCGAACAGGATGTTGAGCGGGGTGCAGGCCAGCGACAGCAGCAGGAGGGTCAGCGCGATCAGCCCGGTGCGCTGCTCCGCCGCCTGGATCGGGTTGACCGTCAGGTTGTCCGTATAATAATCCCAGACCAGGACGGCCAGCGGGGCCAGCGCGCCGATATGCGTGCCGATCCGCAGGAAGCGCGGGAACCACTTTTTGAAACCGGTTCTCATGAGGCCTCAATAGTTTGCGCGCAGGTCCATCCCGGCGTACAGCCCGGCGACCTGCTCGCCGTACCCGTTGAACGGGAGCGTCTTGCGCCGGCCGGTCTCGCCGATCCGCCGCTCGGTCGACTGCGACCAGCGCGGGTGCGGCACGTCCGGGTTGACGTTGGAGTAGAAGCCGTACTCGTCCGGAGCGATCATGTGCCAGAAGTTATTCGGCTGGTCGGCCACCAGCTCGATCTTCACCAGCGACTTGGCCGACTTGAACCCGTACTTCCACGGCACCGCCAGGCGGATGGGCGCGCCATCCTGCGGGGGAAGCGGCTTCCCGTATAAACCGGTCACCAGCAGCGCCAGGTCGTTCATGGCTTCGTCCAGGCGGAGCCCCTCGATGTACGGCCAGGGGTAAAAGTTGTCTTTCAGCCCGGGCATCTGGTCCGACTCGGGGATGGTCATGAACTGCACGTATTTGGCGTCCCCGGTCGGCTCGACCGCCTTGAGCAGTTTGGCCAGGGGAAAGCCCGTCCAGGGGATGACCAGGGACCAGCCTTCCACGCAGCGCAGCCGGTAGACCCGCTCTTCGGGGGAGAACTTCTTCTCCAGGTCTTCGATCCCGAACGTCTGCGGCTTTTGGACCAGGCCGCTCACCTCCACCGTCCAGGGGGAGGTTTAAAGCCCTCGGCCAGCTGGGAGACCAGCTCTTTATCATCGGTAAACTCGTAATAGTTGTTGTAATGGGTGATGTCCTGGTAGGTGTTGGCCGGGTCGCCCAGTTCGTCGGTCAGGGCTTTCACCGGCGCCTGCGTACCGGCCGGAGCCGCTTGACCCGCCGGGGTCACAGCCTGGCGTGGGGCGCAGGCTGCCAGCAGACCGGCGACCCCGGCGACGCCGGCCGCCTTGATAAAGTTCCGCCGCGAAAAATACAGTCCCTCGGGGGTAATCTCGGAGGACGGAATGCCAGATTTAAAGGATTTCTTTCCCATACTCCCTCTCGTTCTCATTCATCACGGATCTTAAATACTTCTCATCCGCAAATTTCGCTAATTCTGTCAAGATAATAAAATTTTTTATATATAGTTTATCCTATTTATGCTTGTTTTCACTCTTTATCTTATCTCCAGTTTTTCTTTGCGCCTTCGCGTCCTTCGCGGTTCGGTTTTTTACCCGGTTTCAGCCAGAAGCGCCCGGATGGCAGCCTCGGTCTCCTCGTACGCCCCTTCGCCGACGTGCACGTAGCGGATGTGCCCGCGCTTGTCGATCAGGTAGGCCGCCGGCCAGTAATGGTTGTTGTAAGCCTCCCAGGTCTTCCCGTCGTTATCCTGCGCCACCGGGTAGGGCACGTCCAGCCGGCGGATGGCCTCCTTGAGGTTGTCCAGCTCCTGCTCGTAGCTGAACTCGGGGAAATGATTGCCGATGACCACCAGCCCCTGGCCGGCGTACTTCTCGTGCCAGCCGCGCAGCGCGGGGATGACGTGCTGGCAGTTGATGCAGCCGAACGTCCACATGTCCAGCAGGACAACCTTTCCGCGCAGGTCGGCCAGGCGCAGCGGCCCATCCGTGTTCAGCCAGACCGTGTTTTCCAGCTCGGGCGCCGGCCCCAGGTCGGGGTACTCGGAAGCCTCGGAGGCTTCGAGGCCTCGGAGGCCGGGACGCCGGTCGGAGCGGCCGTCTCCTGAGGGGCGGCCGGGGACGCGTCCGTCCGGGCAGGCATGCTCTCTCCGGGAGCCTTGGCCGCCGCGGGAGCGCACCCGGCCACCAGCATCCCGGCGGCTGTCACCAGCCCGCAAATTTTCTTCCAGGTCATTCGTTTCTCCTACTTCTGTAGCGTTGAAGCCCCTGTGCTAGGCTTGCACTGCGAAGCGTCATCCGTCGCCAGCACCGTGTGGGCGTCTGATGGAGCTGATCACAGTGGACGGCCACAAGGGCCTGAGCTACAAAACTTCGGAAGCTCTTCCAACATCCTATCCGATAACCCTTACAGCCAAAGGAAGAAATAATTACAAAATCCTTACGGCCAAGGCAAGCCGTAAGGATGGTATTTAGTCCTCTGACCCCAGTCTATTTCAGCAAGCCGTCGAAAAACGCGATCGTCCGGTTCATCGTCAGCGTGAATTGATTCCCCAGGTTGTGGTCGTCGCCCTCATAGGTAAACAGCTCGACGGATCCCCCGGCAGCCTGGATTTCCTCCGCCAGCTGCACCGAAAACTCGGACGGCACCTCGCTGTCCGCCAGGCTGTGGTGCAGCTGCACCGGGCCGGAGAGGTCCGCCAGGAAGGCATTCGAGGAGACCGAGTTCCAGAAGTCCGGGTTTTGATCGGGCGTGCCGTAGCGCTCGACCCACTCGGTGCGCCAGCGGCGGGTCCCTGGGGCGGGGGTCGGGGTCGGACCGCGCCGCCGCCAGCGGTAATACATGTCGGAATACGAGCCCACCACCCCGGCCCAGATCACCCCGGCTTTGATCTCCCGCGAGATGACCATCGCTCGCAGCGTCAGAAAGCCGCCCATCGAATGCCCCCACATCCCGATCTTCTGCGGGTTTACCTGGGGGAAACGCTGCAGCGCCGCCACCGCGTTGAGCACGTCATCCGTGTAGCCGGGGTCGCCGTAGGCGCCGGCCGCGATGCCCTCCGAGCGGTCGTGGCCCCGGTAGTCGATCCGGAAGACGATGTACCCGGCCCGCGCCAGCCGGTCCACGTAGGCGATATAGCGCTCGGTCGTCCGGTACACCCTCGGCGGGATAAACCCGTGGTTGAAGACGATCGCCGGCCAGCCGCCCTCCGGCATGTCCCCATTGGGGACGGTCAGCAGCCCGTAGATCTTCAGCCCGTCCGACAGGTACGAGGCATAATAGCGCCGGTAGGTCGCCCCGGGGTCCAGCTCGTCTTCGAGGACGATGTCGCTCCCCGGGTAAGTCCGCGCTCGCATCGCCTGGATCGCCATGGGGAACGGGGTCGGCGTGGGCGTGACGGTCGCGGTTGGGACCTGCGTCGCGGTCGCGGTGGGATCAGGCAGGGTTGAGGTCGCGACCAGAGTCGGGGTTGATACCGGCGGCGCGGGTGTTTCCACCTGGACGACCGGCGGGGCCGTGGTTGGCTCGGGCGCGTGGCCCGGACCCGGGGCCGCGACCGCGCACCCGCTGATGAGCAGGGCAAGCAGAGCAAAGAACAGGACAGACCGGCGCATGGACAATGCCTCCACTAAGTTCCCTAATATTACCGGTTTTGCCGGTTCAGGGCAAATCGTTCACCCCACCGGGTTCAATGATGCGATTTTCCGTCTCAATTTTGGGGATCGCGCCGTGCATCGTAGGGGCGGGTCTGAGACCCGCCCCTGCAACCGCCTTATGGGTCAATCCGGCACCCGGTGGGCTCCTGTAGGGGCGACCCGTGGGTCGCCCCTACGGAAGAGATGACGAAGGGCCGGTGTGAGCAGTGAAGATGCCCGTCCAGAGGGCATTTGCTGGTAAGGGCGGGTCGGAGACCCGCCCCTACAAAGGATGGATGGAGGAGAGAACAGGGCGGTCCTAGCATTGGAGACCGGGTTGGTTTACGCCCCTCCACCCACCTTACGCTTCTCAAATGCTATAATTCGGATATAAGGAATAGATATTATGCAAATATTAACCGAACAGCAAGAAAATCTTCTCCGAGACGAGCGCAAGATCCTCAACGATTTGCGCGTCGCCCTCGTCCAGTTTGGCGCCCTGCCCGAGGACAGCGACACCCTGGGCAGCTCGATCGAGCAGCTGGACCAGCTCTTCCTGCTGGTGGTGGTCGGCGAGTTCAACGCGGGAAAGAGCGCCTTTATCAACGCCCTGCTCGGGCAGCGGCTGCTCACCGAAGGCGTCACCCCCACCACCACCCAGATCCAGGTCCTGCGCTACGGCGAAGCCCAGGACCGCACCGTCGTCAACCCGCACCAGCACGTCCTCACCCTCCCCGCCGACCTGCTCTCCGATATCAGCATCGTCGACACCCCGGGGACCAATGCCATCATCCGCGAGCACGAGCTGATCACCTCCCAGTTCATCCCCCGCTCCGACCTGGTCCTGTTCATCACCTCCGCCGACCGGCCGTTCACCGAGAGCGAGCGCCTCTTCCTGACCCAGATCCGCGATTGGGGCAAGAAAGTCGTCCTGGTGATCAACAAGGTCGACATCCTGCAGACCGAGGCCGACCGGCAGGAGGTGGCTCATTTCGTCACCGAGAACGCCCGCGCGCTGCTCGGCGTCACCCCGGACGTCTTCCTGGTCAGCGCCCGCCAGGCCCTCCAGTCGAAACAGGGCCAGTCCGAACTGTGGGCTCAAAGCGGGTTCGAGGCCCTGGAAAGCTACATCCACGACCGGCTGGACGAGAAAGGCCGCCTGCAGCTCAAGCTGCTCAGCCCGCTCGGAACCGGCCTGAGCCTGGCCAACCGCTACCTGGAGGTGATCGGCAGCCGCCAGCAGATGCTCGAGAAGGATTTCCACATGCTTTCCGACGTCGACGCGCAGCTGGCCCTGTTCGACGAAGACCTGAAACGCGATTTCCGCTTCCGCATCTCGGATGTCGAGAACGCCCTCTTCGAGCTCGAGCAGCGCGGCGATACCTTTTTCGACGATACCTTCCGCCTGGCGCGCATCTTTGACCTGATCGGCAAGGACCGGGTCCAGCAGGAATTCGAACACGAAGTGGTCGGCGATATCCCCGAGCGCATCGAGCGGAAGGTCAACGAGATCATCGATTGGATGGTCGAGTCCGAGCTGCGCCAGTGGCAGGGCGTGATCCAGCACATCGCCGAGCGGCGCAAGGAGCACCAGGACCGCCTGGTCGGCGACACCGGCATCGGCAGCTTCAATTACGACCGGGAACGCATGATGGATTCGGTCGGCCGGGAAGCCCGCCGGGTGGTCGATACCTTTGACAAGAACCAGGAAGCCAAGAAAATCGCCGAAGACGCCCAGGTCACCGTGGCGACCTCGCTCGCCATCGAGGCAGGCGCGCTGGGCGTCGGCGCGCTCGTCACCGTCCTGGCGACGACCGCCGCCGTGGACGTCACCGGGATCGTATCGGCGGGGATCATCGCTGCCCTGGGCCTGTTCATCATCCCGGCCCGGCGGAGGATCGCCAAGCGGGAGCTGAGCCAGAAGATCGCCGACCTGCGCGCCCGCCTGATCAAATCCCTGAGCGCCACCTTCGAGCGGGAAGCCGGCCGCAGCCAGGAGCAGATCCGCGAGGCGATTGCCCCTTATTCGCGCTTCGTCCGCGCCGAGAGCGGCAAGCTCAAGGACGCCCAGGAACAGTTCGGCTCGATCAAGTCCGAGCTGGACCGGCTCAAAGGCCTGGTCGAACAGGTCTAAAGAACATCATCCACTAACCCACAGGGCGCAAGCGGGGACACGAAGGAAGATAGGACACGGACGAGCGTGGATGGGCGGGGCGAGCGGCGCTGCCGGGTAAAATCTGACCGCAAAGACGCGAAGGCGCGAAGATTTGGTGGAATGAACCGGTTTTACCCTCTCCCGTCGGGAGAGGGAGAAGACGGCCTCGTCTTGCGCGGGGTGCTGTGGTGGCATGGATGGGCACGGACGAGCGCGGATTTTCTTTTAGTATTAATCCTCCGTGTACATCCGTGCTCGTCTGTGTCCGATTTCCCTTCGCGTCCCCGCTTGCGCCCTGTGGGTTAGTGGATTCGGGTTCTTACTGAAGAGCTTCCTTGGCAAGCTGGGCGAAGATTGGAGCGGCTGCCTTCGAGCCCTCTCCCCCATTTTCGATCACCACCACGATCACCACCGACCGGTCCTTGCCTTTGGCGAAGCCGCTGAACCAGGCGTGCGGCTGGTCCGACCCGCCCACCTGGGCCGTCCCGGTCTTGCCGCCCACCTCCAGGCCGGGGACCGCCGCGCTCTGCCCCGTCCCGGTCTTTACCACCGAGATCATCATCTGGCGGACGGTCTGCGCGGTCTCCGCTTTCATCAGCCCGCGGGTCAACCGCCGGCTGGGGGCGATCTGCACCACGCGTCCCTGCGGATCCTGGACCCGCTCGACCAGGTACGGCTCCGGCAGGTTTCCACCGTTGACGACCGCCAGCACCACCCGGGCAATGGTCAGGGGGGTTGAGAGCAGCTCTCCCTGCCCGATCGCCGTCGAAGCCCTCAGCATGTTGTCGCCGGTCAGGTCGCTCACGTCTTGCGCCAGCTGGGAAACGCTCGAACTCGACCTCCACCGGCGGTCCCTGCCCGTCCGCCGGGCTGAACCCGAAGCGCCGCGCAGTCTCGACCAGCACTTCGGCCGGCATCTCGTCCCCGATGCGCGCGAAGGCCGCATTCGCCGACAGGCTGTACGATCTCTGCAGGTCCAGCTTCTGCTCGCGGTGGTTGTAATCGGGGATGACGCCCCCGCCGTTCACCCGGTAGACATAATAAGGCCCGCCAGGCCCGGTCAGCGGTTCGCCGAAATCAAAGACCGTATCCGGCTTCACCTGCCCGGACTCGAGACCCGCGATCAGGGTCAAGGTCTTGAAGGTCGACCCGGGGGTGTAGAGCGCCTGGGTGGCCCGGTTGAGGAAGGGAGCCCGGCAGGCCGGGTTGTCCCCGCAGCTGGCCGCCAGTCCGGCCGCATACCCTTCCTCCAGGATCTTGTTCGGGTCGAAGCGCGGCGAGCTGGCCATCGCCAGGACGGCCCCGCTCTTCCCGTCCAGGATGACAACCGCGCCCGCCTTCCCTTCCAGCGCCCGGTCCGCCGAGCGCTGCAGCGCGCTGTCGATCGTCAGCACCAGGCTGCTGCCCGCGATCGGCTGGTGGAGCAGCTCCCCGACCCGCGAATCGATCCGGTCGATCCCCAGCAGGGTGTCATTGTAGGAAAGCTCCAGACCGCTCAGTCCCGTCCGGTACCGGGAAGTGTAACCGATCACGTGAGCCAGGGCCGGCTCCGCATAGAACCGGGTCCGCTGCCCCGTCTCCTCCACCCGGTCGCTGGCGAGCAGCCGCCCGTCCCGGTCGTAGATCGATCCGCGGGTCACCCGGTCCAGGAAGGCCGCCGACCGCTGCAGCAGGGGCTGCGGCAGGTCGTTCAGGTCGGTGAACGCCATCCCGGCGCTTTCGCCGCCGCATTCTCCCAGGGGGTCGAGGCGGTCAGCAGCGGGCTCAGCCAGGCCGGCAGGATCTCCCCGGCCCGGATGAGCTGCCAGTAGACTACACGCAGCCCGAAAATTGCCAGCAGCAGGATGGCCAGGTTGGCCAAGACGGAGATCCGCTTCTCGAGGGTCATACCGGGCGCACCTCCACCCGCTGCAGCAGGCTCAGCACCACCCCAACCTCGATCAAATTCACCATTAACGCCGTGCCTCCCTGGCTCAAAAACGGCAGGGTCACGCCGGTCAGCGGGAGCAGGTTGAGCGTGCCTCCCACCATGACCAGGACCTGGGTGACCAGGTGGATGCCGATGCCGGTGACCAGGATGCGCTCGAAGATCTGGCCGGGCGGCAGCAGCGCCGCGGCCCGGAAGATGCGCATCAGCAGGACGCCGTACAGCGCCAGGACCGCCAGCCCGGTGACCGCGCCCAGCTCTTCCAGGATGCTGGCGAAGATGAAGTCCGAGTGGGCCAGCGGGATGAACCCCGGCGAGCCAAAGCCCAATCCCTTTCCGGTGATCCCGCCCGCCGCGATCGCGTAAATCGCCTGCTGGATCTGGTACCCCGGCCCTTCCGAGATGGTGATCCCCAGGGGCTGGCCGTTGATGATCACCGGCTGGCTGCTCCACGGGTCCAGGAACGCCAGGAACCGGTAGCGCATCGCGTCCGGGAAGCTCCAGACAAGCGACAGGACCAGCCCGACGGGTACGGCCATGGCCGCCCCCAGGCCGGCCAGGGTGACAAAAATGCGCGTCTCAAAGGCGCTGTACAGGATCCCGAGGAAGAGGATTAACAGGATGAGCACCGCCCCGTAATCGGACATCAGGGCCAGCGCCAGCGTCGCCATGGCGATAAAGACGGCCCCCGGGAGGAAGTAGCGCAGCGGCGGCAGGCGCAGCCATCCCAGCACCAGCCGCGAGCGCCCCTCGACCGCGCGGACCTCTTTATCGGCAAACCAGGCCAGGAAGATGATCAGCGCCACCTTGATGAACTCCGTCGTCTGGATCGAGGGGAGCGGGCCCAGCTTGAGCGCCAGCCGCGCCCCGCTCTCATCCTGCACCCCGAAAAACGCCGTCAAAAAGGATAGCGCCAGGCCGGCCAGGCTGACCGGCACCGCCCAGCGGCGGATCGCATCCACCCAAACCGGCCGGGCGCTCAGCGCCGCCACGGCGCCCAGGCCAATGAGCAGGCTGCGCACCTGCTGCAGCGTGCCGGCCGGACCGCGCAGCCGCCAGATCATCACCAGGCCAATCACCGCCAGCAGCGCCACCACCGGCACGAGGGTTTCTTCTATTTCAAGCCCGCGCATCCGCAGGACCAGGTGCACAAATATAAACGCCAGGACCGCCACCACCGGGAAAAGCAGCGCTCCGGCGATCTCCCCACCCGGATTGTTCCCCTGGCGCACCTGGGCAGCCGCCGTAGCAGAGACGAACCCGAGCAGCGCCACCAGCAGGACCAGGGCCAGGCAGATCCCCTCGTAAAAACGCACCGGTGTCTGCCCCCGGCGCAGGAACCGCATCACCCCGTTTCCTTTAATATGTTTCAATGTTTCCTTCTAGCCCACTGCCAGACTTGATTGGGACGCGGACCTTCGGCACGGAAAACACGGATATTTCTGTAAAAAAAGCATGATTGGAGTTTTGTTCATCCCAATTCGTCTTTTCCGTGTGATTCCGTGCCAGCCGAAGACCCCGTGCACCTGCCCACGCTTCGCGGCCGCAGGCCGCCGAAGGGCCCCGCTGGGTCGACGGCCTGGACGGGGTGCTGGGAGCGGCCCCGCGCAGACGGGTCGGTCTTTCTCCTCTCCCAACGGGAGAGGCAGGGTGAGGGGTTACGCCGGCCATGCTCATTCACGGTGATGGGCAGCTGTCCCGGGGATGGAAGTTGACTGATCGTGCAAAGCGGGCATTCTGGCTGACCGATTACCCCGACCCGCCGGATCTGCCCCGCACCCAAAACATTCCTCTCCGGCACTGGCTTTGCCGTACACCATCTCGCTGGAGATACGGGCACAGCCCCTCACCCTCCCCTCTCCCGTTGGGAGAGGGTAAAGCCGGCCCCGCGCAGACGGGGTCGTCCGCGTCCCTTTCCCGATACCTGCCAGGTCCGTAGTTTTCCATTAATAGCTTTCATTGGCAGGAGGGTCATCCTTCAGCCTCCACCAGCACGAACGTCACATCACCCACCTGCAGGGGGATCCCCGGGCGGAGCGGCTGGGGGGTGTGGCTCAGGCAGGGATTGCCCCCCACAAAGGTCCCATTGCGGCTTTCCAGGTCCTCTACCCACCAGGTCGCCCCATCCCAGGTCAGCCGGGCATGGTGCGCGGAGATAAATGGGTCAGTAATCAGCAGGTCGCTGTCCGGCGCCGCTCCCAGGCAGGTATCTGCCCGCAGGTTCAAGACCGCCCCGGCAAAGAGCCGCGGATCCTGGCCGGGGTTGACCACCCGCAGCCTGCCGGTGGCGGCGGCTGCTTTGGGCTGTCCTTTCCCCAGGCGCACAGACAGCTCCCGCCGCACCGAAAAGAGCAGCACCAGCAGCACCCCGAAGATGAGGGCGATCAGCAGCCACTTCGAGGCAAACAAGGCCAGGTTCCAGCCCAGGTCATTCATGCCGGGCACTCCTGCCGGAAAACCAGCGTGACGGTACCCGGCATGTCCGGACGCGGATTGCCCGGGTCGAGAGCCGCCAGCAGGATCGTGTCGCCGTCCGCGAGCAGCCGTCCGCTGGAAGGCACCGGCCGGGAATTGACAAACGTCCCGTTAATGGAGGCCTTACCATCCGGGCTGCCGTCGAACAGCCAGCATTCCCGCTCGTCACAGCGCAGGTAGGCATGCCGGCCGCTGACCAGCCGGCGCTCCTGGGTCTCCTCCAGGTCGAGGAACACATCGTTGTTCTCGTCTCGCCCGATCGTCACCGTCCCGCGGTGCAGCCGCCAGCGTTTCCCGCCCACCTGTGTCTGCGCCACAGGTACGGGAGAGATGCCATGGACCAGCTCCAGGCAGGCCGGCAGCAGCATCTCCTGGGGGAAGGCCTGCCCGGCGGTCCGCGCATGCTGGCTGTACACCCGCGCCTGGTTGGGCGCCAGGTTCTGGGCCGGCCGGATCTGGATCTCCACCCGCCCGGCAAAGCTGTACTCCCGCCGCCCCAGCCGGCTGTTGGCGGTTTCCAGGTCCTCCAGGAGCCGTTCCCGCCACTGCTGCAGGATGCGCGGCTCGATCGGCTGGTAATAGCGCGCGTAGTTCTGCTCGCTCACCTCGACCACGAACCGGTTGGGGACCATCTTGCGGTATTGGGCGTCCTCGATCAGGTTTTCCTTCGCGAGCATGATCCCGCGCAGCCTGTCGCTCATGTCCGCCGGCCGGATCGGGTCGGTCATCCACAGGAAGCGGTTCTTCACGAGGGTAATTCGCCAGGGGTCGGATGGGTTCTGCTGCATGCCGCCTAGCCCTCCGCTTCCTGGATCAGCAGGACGGTTGAACCGATCTGGATGCGGTCGCCCGGATCGAGGCTCTTATCCTGGATGGAGAACCCGTTGACCAGGGTCCCGTGCGTGCTGTTCAGGTCCCGGATGCGCAGCGTGCCCTGCTCGTCGTAAAACTCGGCATGCTGGCGCGAGATGGACATATCGGCCGCCAGCGAGATATTAGCGGTCGCGCTGCGCCCGACCACCGCCGGGAGGGGGTTCAGCGGGAACCCATCGCCGGTCCGCGGACCGGCGATGACCACCGCGCGGTAAACGGGCCGGGTCCGCACCGGCTGAGCCGGAATTGCCGGCATTTCCGGACCGGCTACCGCCACCGGGATCGTCCCTTTCAAGGTTTCGGCCGCCGGGATGGTGGTCCGCGGCGTTTTCCTGGGCTGGAGGTGCATCTCCTGGGTAAAACGCTGGTTCACCTGGGGCAATTCGGCCGGGATGGAGCCCAGGAACCGGTAGATGAACAGCCCGGTCCAATAAGCCAGGAAGCCGACCAGGGGAAAAATCGCCGGCAGCGCGATGCACGCCCAGCGCGCCAGCCCACCCAGCCCGCGCCGGCGCGTGTCCCAGTAGACAAGGACGATGGTGCCCGCCCAGGCCAGCAGGAACAGGCCAATCGCCAGCAGGGCAAACAGGAATGGTGAAATTGGTTTGTCCATTACCGCCTCAGGTCTTCATCCCTCTCATCTGTGACTCTCTTGGCTGCATTCGTATTGGTTGATGGAGACTGGCCCCTCACCCTCCCTCTCCCGTTGGGAGAGGGTAAACCGGCTTCTCCCTCCCCCAACGGGGGAGGGTTGGGGTGAGGGGTGACCCAGGATAACCCAAATCGGGAAGGCGGCAATATGGGTTGTCTCTCATTAACGACGTTCCTTCCCCATTTGCAGTTCCACCCAGCCCCGGTGGAACATCAACAGGTTCACCAGGAGGGCGGTCCCTGCCAGCCCCAGCAGCAGGCCGGCCAGGCTTCCTGGGAAGGGATCCTTCACGTCCCTCGCGTATGGAAAAGGCCGCAAGGCAGGAACCTCGCCCCGGACGGCAACCACTGCCGTGCAGTTGTCGCTCCCATCCACCTCCAGCGCCCGCTCGACCAGCTGCCTGGCCGCCTCCTGCGCAGGCTGGCCCAGCACGATCCGGGCCATCTCCTCATCCGGCAGGCGCGCCAGCCCGTCCGTGCACAGCACAAGCCGGTCGCCCGGTTCCCAGGTATACCGGTAGACGTCCACCTGGCAGGCGTCGGCCAGCCCAATGGCGCGGTGGATCACGCCGGCCCGGCCGGCTTCCGGCGCTCCCGCCGGGAGCAGCTTCGAACTGCGCGTCACCTCGCTGTGGTCTTCGGTCAGCTGGCGCCGGTCACCCACGCCGGCCCGGATCAGGTATGCCCGGCTGTCCCCGACATTGGCAACCCAGATCTGGTCCTGGCATGCCACGGCTGCCACGATCGTCGTCAGGTAGCCTTGCCCGGCCCCACGCGTTTGCCGGCTTACCCGATTGATCGCATTAACCGCTTCGATGCAGGCTCGCAGCCGGTCGGGCGGGTGGTCTGGCCCGGTCCCGGCGTAATACAGCGCCTGCAGGTACTGAACGGCCTCCCGGCTGGCTGCGGCCCCGCCTTCCACGCCGCCCACCCCATCCGCGACCACCAGCAAAGTCCCCAGGCGCTGTTCGTCATCACCGGGCCGCGGCAGCGCCGAAGCGTCCTCGTTCTGCTTGCGCCGCGGTCCGGCAGCCGTGAATTCGCCGCGCTGCACCCCGCTGGCAGGGCCCGGTGGGCCTCCTGGCCTGAAATCGTTGAGTGTCTCTTCCATGATTAGACCATTTTGGTATGAATTTACCGATTATAATCGATAAAATTCCCGGCTCTTGGGACCGGCTGTGCCGTCCTGTGGAAAGCTTGATCCATCACGGACGGCACAGCCGGTCCCAATGACCCAAATTCTCTCTTTTCAGCGGACAAGCTTCCAGAACGCTTTCCCCGAATTGTACCCAATTCCTGAGCGATTTTTCCCCCAGGTTCTTCGCCTCTCCCATTTTTGCTCGTCTTGTTGACTCCTTTAGAGTGTGGGATAATCCGGAACGATGGTCATCGATCCCCTGATCGGTAAGCAGATCGCCAATTATCGCTTCGACCAGATCCTTGGGCGCGGCGGGATGGCCCTTGTCTACTACGGCTGGGACTGCAAGCTGCAGCGCCCGGTCGCCATCAAGGTGATCGACGAGCGCTATCGCGACAACCCCACCTACAAAACCCGCTTTCTCCGGGAGGCCAGCCTGGTGGCTGTCCTGGCGGCATCCCGCCATCCTGCAGGTCTATTATGCTGGCGAAGAGGATGGGCTGATGTACTTCGTCATGGAGTACATCCCGGGGCGCGACCTGGAGAAAGTCCTGCAGCAGCGCAAATCCGCCGGAGAGCAGCTCCCGGTCAGTGAAATCCTGCGCATCGGTCGTTCGGTCGCCGACGCACTGGATTACGCCCACCAAAACGGCGTCATCCACCGGGATGTCAAGCCTGCCAACGTCATCCTTGCCGACGATGGCCGGGTCGTCCTGACCGATTTCGGCCTGGCGATGGATCTTTCGCAGGGGACGATGGGCGAGGTCTTCGGCAGCCCGCACTACATTGCCCCCGAACAGGCGCGCAGCTCTTCCCAGGCCGTCCCCCAATCGGACATCTATTCCCTGGGGGTGATGTGCTACGAGATGCTCGCCGGGGCGCTGCCATTTGACGACCCTTCCCCGACTGCGCTGGTTTACCAGCTGATCCACCAGGAACCGCCCTCTCCCCAGCAGTTCAACCCCGACCTGGGCCCATCCGTGGCAGCCGTCCTGCTGAAGGCCCTGCGCAAGTCCCCTCAGGAACGCTACGCCACCGGGCGCGCCTTCATCCGCGACCTGGCGAAGGCCCTGGACGAAGAACTCCCCGAGACGCAGCCCGTCAAGGCGGTAAAAGCAGTCGAGGTCTCAACGGTGAGCCCGGAGACGGCCCCGCTCAATCCGCTCCGGCCGGCCACCCTTCCCGTCCAGGCGCAAACCCCGGCCGGCCCTACCGGCCCCCAGGATCCATATTTCCCGCAGGCTGTCCCCGTGCCCCAGCCGGCCCAACCCGCGGCAGCCAGGGGCGGCGGGCGCTGTGCGATTGCCGCGGCGGTTCTCGTGGTCCTGGTCCTGCTGGGAGCCGCCGTTTTGGGCGCCAGGGCAGCCTTCAGCGCCATTGACCGGGGTGCCGCAGACCCGCACCCCAACCACGCTTTTCGCTCGGGACCCGGCTGCCCGCCAGCCTGACGCCGGCGCTGGCCGTCCTTCCCCCGACCCTCACCGAGACCTCCCTGCGCAGCCCACGCCCACCGACACCCCCACTGCGCAGCCGACGGCGACCGAGACCCCAACTCCCACCGCAACATCCACCGCGACCTCCACCCCGACCCCAACGGATACCCCCACCCCATCGCTGACCCCCACCCCGCTGTCTGCACAGCGTCTTGTTCTATGTCCCGCGCAGGACGGAGAGCCTGCTGGTGGTCAACAAGGGACCGGTCGAGCTCCACCTTGGCGACCTGCAGTTGAAGAGCGGTTCGCGGGAGATCCGGGGGCAAGTATGGGCGGCAACCACGCTAGAAAAGGAAGACTGCCTGCTCGTCCTCAGCGACAGCAAGGAAGCCGGCAAGGTGGGAGACCTGCACTGCAACCAGGCCCACAGCCCGTTCAGATGGTCGGGCGATGATCCATTCTGGCCGAGCAAGCTGGATGTATATTATTTGGGGGAGCGGATCGGCAGCTGCAATAACTTGAAAGATAAACCGGACGGCTGCACCTTGAGCTTCCCGGCGCAAACCTCCCCATAAAGCAGCCCAACACAAAATACAAACCGCAAAGACGCAAAGGCGCAAAGGTAAAATTGAGTTTGTATACGTATTGTATACAATTCAAGGAATCGGAATAATTCCGAGTGAACCTACTGGCGGAAACCGTTCAATCCAGTTATCTTTGCGCCTTTCGCGCCCTTCGCGGTTAAGCATTTTCTTAGATCAGGTGCTCGCGCACAGCGCGGACCGCTGCCTCTGTCCGCGAATCGGCCTCGAGCTTCTTGCATATGTTCCGCATATTCTTCTCGATGGTGCTTTCACTGACACCGAGGCTGTAGGCGATCTCCTGGTTTGTTTTCCCCTGGGAAACCAGGCGGATGACATCCTGTTCCCGCGGCGTTAAAGTCAGCTGGGGGGTGTCCTTTCCGCGGATCGTACCCGCCAGGGTCGAGATCACCTTGTGGCTGTACCATCCCTGCTCGCCGTTTACAATTCCCCGCACGGCTTCGACAATCAGCTCCGGCGCTTCCTCTTTCATCAGGTACCCATCGACGCCGATCTCCACCAGCGAACGGACCAGCGCGGGATCGGCGTAAATCGAAAGCGCCAGGATCCGGATGGGCAAATCAGCCGCCCGGATCTTCCGGGCAACCCCGACCCCGTCCACCCGGGGCAGCCCCAGATCGAGGATGATCACATCCGGGTTCAATTCTTGAGCGAGCTCGAGTGCCTGCTCACCATCCGAAGCCTCACCCATCACCTGGATGCCTTCGGCCTGGGACAGGATATCATGGATGCCGATCCGGACCGCTGGAAAATCTTCTGCTAAAAGTACCTGGATAGGTCTACTCATTGCCACCGCCTTTGCATCAGCTCGCCGTTATCCCTGCATGGACCGGACGAACAAGCTTGAACAGGTCTATGATCGTTTTGAAGCAGACTGCCTGCCGCGCCGAAAACCTCCGGAGTCCCTCCCGGTGGAAGGAGGTATTCCACCGCAGTGCCCCTGATCTCGGTGGGAAAAATCGCGTTGGGGATAAATATTACGCAGCGATGAAGCTCACGAATGCTGTTTGTTACCCCCTGAAATCCGTCGTGAACGCACGATCTCTCTCAGGATAGAAATTCAACTGGCTTACTCTTAATTATTATAATCTATATCTTATTTATCTTCAATAGGGCCTTGACAAACGGTGCTTGTTCGTTCTGGGGCGATATTCGCCAACCCCCCGTTCGGGCCGTCGGCCCGCCGCCCCGCTAAGTTTAGATCCTTCCTCACCGCACCCCCTGGCACCGCCCGCCAGGGCAGGTGTGCGGTGCGGCGCAGGTGTCCCAGCGGGGCGCTAACGCGGGACCCTGCGGCGGCCTGTCCCGCCGGCAGGCAGGCCGTTGCCCCAGAACGAAAATAGCACCCGGGACCAGGATAGGCCGTTGACCTGTCAATATATTATTGTTATAGTGATTTATCGATGTTCTCATTCGATCCTTGAAATGGCGTCCGATAAGGAGGGTTTCATCATGGCCACCAATCGTTCGCGGTTCAACCGGCTTCTCCTCATCCTTGTGGTCAGTCTGTATCTACTCTCCCTGGGCGCGTTCAGCTATGGCGAATGGAGAGCAAATCCTGAGCCTGTCCTATGGATGATGGCGCTAAACGCCCTCATCCTTTCGCTCCCCCTGGTGCTTATGTATGGGTCGGTCTATATCCTCATCCGCGCCTGGAGCGAGTACAGCCAGACTGGTGAGCTCAGCACCCGTTTGGCGAAGGTCATCCATTGGGCCCCGCGCATCGCTGCCATCGTGATCATCTTCTTTGTGAGCTTGTTCTCCCTCGACGTGTTTGAAATGCAAGGTGCCCCCCTCGAACTGCTTGGGGCGTTCATCATGCACAGCCTGCCGTCCATCGGCCTCATTTTGGTACTGGTATTCGCCTGGCGGTGGCCCAGGATCGGGTATATTGCCTTTCTGCTCGCCGGCCTTTACTTCCTGCGGTTTGTTATCCCGGGCCAGGATTGGGGTAATCTGCTTCTGTTTTCTATGCCCCTGCTGCTGATATCTGGCCTGTTCTACGCCGATTGGCGCTGGCATAAGCCCCAATCACCCGCCTCTCTCTCGACCCTGCCGTGTAGCTGCAGCAAACGCTGGGGAATTTACGTTCTCTATATTTTTCAGAAATCAGCCGCCCGGAAGGTGACCTTCCGGGCGGCTCAAGGATTCAGGATGGATCGGAGCGTCTAGTGCTGCCAGACGCGGACGTAGTCAACCAGGAAGGTCGGAGGGCACCTGGATGGGCGGGGCGATGCTCTCCGACACCCCCAGGTTGAGGATCAGGTACATCCTTGAGCTTACCACGCCCGAGGTGGCCTGCCCGACGTACTTGCCGTCATAGTAGAACTTGATGGCGCCGGGGGCCCAGTCGGCCCCAAAGGTGTGCCAGCCAGTCCTGGTAGTCATGGTCGGGTAACCCCCGCTCTGCTGGGGGGAGCCGCTCGAACCCCAATGGTAGTGCCAGGCGGGCTTGCCGCCCAGCCCTTCCATTACATCGATCTCGCCGGTGGTGGGCCAGGTGCCGGTGCCGTCGGCCCAGAAGGCCGGCCAGTTCTTGACGGTCGCGGAGCCATCCAGCCAGACCCGGGCTTCCATATACCCGTAGGAGAAGGTGTAGGAGCGGTGAGTGTTGACCAGGCCGGAGGCGTAGGGGTAGGTGGTGCCGTTGGAGGCCCGGCAGGAGCGGGCTACCGCACTGAGCTTTAGCGAGCCATTCGCGACCGAGGCCTGGTGCGGATCGTAGCAGGACTTCTCCGCCCCGTTGACCGGCTTGGTGATGGTGGTGTTGTTGCCGGCCAGCCAGTTGGGCTCCCACTTGTTCAGGTCGAGGGAAGAGCCGTTGAACTCGTCGGCCCACTTGAGGCTCCAGCTGCCGCCCACGCCCAGCGGCATCGGATTTCCGCTGGCAGGCGGCTGGGTGGAAGCGGTAGGAGCCGCGGTCGGCGCCCTGGTGGGAGCTGCCGTTGGCGCAGGAGGCTGGGTAGGAGCCTTGGTGGGTGCTGCCGTGGGCGCCGCGGGTTGAGTTGGGGCGCTCGTCGGCTGGGCAGCGGGGGGCTGGGTAGCCGTTGGCTGAGGAGCGGGCGGCTGGGTCGGGGCCGCGGCAGTGCCCAGCGTCAGCACCAGCTGCGGCGGGTTTCCGGATTCGCGGGCAGCCAGGTTGGTAGCCGTGGCGGTCAGGCTCTCCAGCCCCAGGCTGAAAACGCCCTCCCCCTTAATGTACCCGCTGACGTCGACGGATGTCCAGCTGCCACCGCCAAAATTGCTCGCCTTCCCAGGGCAGAGCCCATCGCGGGCCGGTTGCTGAAGGTGATGCCGCCTTCCGACCAGCCCGTGTCTGCCCACGGTTTTGACAGCATAACCGGCGCCGGACGAGCTGTTGGCGTACACGCGCAGCTGCGCCGACTGGACGGCTGCGCCGTTCAATCCCTGCACTTTGAAACGCAGATAGCTCACCATGGTGGGGTCGGCGTCTACCCGGATGCTGATATTGCTCCCGAAGTTGCTCCCACTGGAAGCGCTGTTCACATAAGCGTCTGCTACAGGGTTAAGGTTGCGCTCCCCGCCGCTTTCGCAGAGAAGACGGGCACCAGGGCGGTGACCAGGGTGTTTAATATCAAACCAGAGACGACTTAAACGGAATGCCATGCTTCTTCATCGGTGTTTTCTCCATTATGTAATGGTGGGCCGGAACCGGGTTCGCCGGCATTTGTCCGACACCCGGTTGGCTGGCGCTGGCGATCAGCCCGCGCCAAATATGGATTGTTGATCCGGCCGTTGAGGCAGATTTTTGAAATCAGCACCCCCTGAAGTTCCATTCCTGTTTGGGTATTACTATATGACTATTACTGTCTTATTACTCCTTTCTATCTCCTTTATTACTAAACCGATTCTAGCAGAGAATCGCTTATCGGGTATGGACATTTGTCATATATTGAATGTGTTAACAAATATGAAAGGTATATGCTTTGGATCAAAGAACCTGAGAACCAGGCGAGCGATTTCCTTCCCTGCCCGTTAAAAACGAAACCTCCGGGTAACCGGAGGTTCGTACCTGTACCGGATGGGTCACTCCTTTTCGATCGAAAAAGCGCCCAGCCGGCAGAAACTCTTCCACCAGCAGGATGGCTCCCAGGCTGGGTTTGCAACGGCCTGCCCGCAAGTATCCTCCCCTGCAGTTTCAAAACGCGTCCATTCCGGCTCATATTCCTGGCTGGACCTCGCCAGCGCATCCGCCAGGTTCAAAGGCATCTTCAATTAATACCAGCCGGATCTCTTCCCCGATATAGCTTCCCGCCAGCATCTCGCGGAACTCGAGGCCGGTCCCGCTGTTTCCACTTCTGCCTGGGAACAACCACCACTCGGGATGACGGGTTCCGAGTGGGTTCCAGCCCTGTTCTTCAGCGATATCCAGGATTCCAGACCAGGCTGGGTCTATCCTGGATGGTCCTTTTTGGATTGTCTTGATTGGTAAACCGGTAAGTCAAGAAGCAAACTCCAGGATTGAAATGTTTATTCCACTAATTATAATCCGATTACTATATATTGCGCTTTCACCTGGTCGGCTCACAAGGATTTGCCCGTGATGGATCATCCCATTCGGCAGGGTGTGCGCGTGCTTCGCACGCGCACACCCCTCAAAATCGGTCCTTTCCACGGCATTTTCCTATGATCCACCTGGTCCTCCGGCCGGAGCAATGCACAAGTAGCCAGGTCACCCCCTACCATTCATGCCAGCGGGGATATACACAATAGAAAACAAAGGGCTACCTGCTGGGTCGCCCCTACAGAAAATAATGAGAGATAGGTGAGGCGCTATAGATCACTGCAGCCTCTGAAGTGATCTCTGCGAGGTGCCGGCGACATGGCGGATCGTCTCCGCCAGGATTTGGGGAGCCTGGTCCTTTAGCACGTACCCCGCGCAGCCGCACTTACAAACCTCGCTCATGAGCTGGTGATCGTCTGTGAAACGCACTCAACATCACGATATGCACCTGGGGATGAATGGAAACCACTACCCGGGCAGCATTCATCCCGTCCATATCCGGCATCGAGATATCCAGCAACGTAGGACCCGGCAGGGTCCGCTTGACCTGCTGGATCGCCCATCCTGCGGTCGCGGCCTCGGCGACGAGATGGATTTCGGCAGCGGGAGCAATATCGCCCAATCCCCTTCCGGATTCCCAAATTATCATCGGCCAGAACAACAGAAATTTCTACCGGTAAGACCATTATCTACTCCGGCTCGCCCAAGATGCATTTGAGATAAAGTACCAACAGGCAGATCTACTCTCACAGTTTACTCCCCCGGTTCCTGCCTGAACAGCTAGGAATCTCCCTATCTTTTATCCATTGTAGGAGCAATTCCGAAATTCGATAGAACCCGAACGGGGGACGATTCCCCGATTTGGCCCACCGGTACTCAGGACGGCGGCTTACTGACACGGAGACGGGCTGCTTGCGCCCTTTGAGCTCAGCTCGGCCGCGCAAGGTCACCCAAACCGAGCCCCGCTTCCAGATGTGTTTCTGCTCATTAAAATCTGCCCTCCCCGCCCGCCGGCTCGGGGAGGTCAGCCGGGTCTATATTTACCGCATCCCCCAACGCAGTCACGTCCACAATCCCGCCCGCCCCCACCGCCCCAAGGCTTCCCCGGTATGCACGCCAATCCCTACACGGATTTGATGGTACCGCCCGGGTCCCCGTGCCCGGTCGCCCGCAAGAGAGCTTCGACCTGGACCGCCACGCGCGTGCCCGGACCCAGCCCGGAAGATATACCGACTCACCTGGTCTCCGGCCAGTTTGTCAATAATCGCTCTGTTTCGTGAAAAACATCCATCGCCGTCACAAACCGGTCGATGAGATGCCTGAATTCGGTCGGGTTCATGTGCTCCGCCAGGCTGGTCGACCCGCGGATATCCGCAAACAGCATCGAAAGCCGGATCTCCATGCCGCCGCATTTCGACCGCATAAACGTATCGCAGGCGTTGCACAGGTGCGGGTTAAAAATATCTGGATGGACCTTTTCCAGGGCACGCATGAGCTGGCCGCTGAGCCCGGCAAAGGGCACATTGCAGATCCTGCAGCGAGCTGGTCGGAGTAGGGCACATCTTCGCGAGCGCTGCCGGTCTTCCGTCGTCTTGCCCTCTTCGAGCAGCGAGTGCCACCGGTCTTCGACCTGGAACGGGTTGCGACATCTATCTCTCCTCATCTTTCGGCAGCGTCCCACACCGAATCCCAAAGCGGCGAGCTGACCCCGAAGCGCTGGTTGGGGGTCTTGTAGTGATGCATGTGATGGCGCTTGAGAGACCGGAAGACCCCCCAGCGCATCGGGAAATGGTGGGTGGCGTAATGCATCAGGTCATACGTCAGGTATCCGAGCGTGAACCCGCTCGCCAGCGGCCCGACCCAATGCGGCTGTCCTAGCAGCCGCCCGACCAGCAGGTTAACAGGAATAAGAAGCTGGCGCCCATCGGGATGCTGGCTGCCGGCGGCATCACCAGGCGCGTCTTCATCCGCGGCTGGGCATGGTGAACGCCGTGGAAGAGGAAGACAACCCGTTCCTGCCAGGCGGTGCGTGGGCAGAAGTGGAAGAAGAACCGGTGGATGTTGTACTCCATGAAGGTCCACACGAACAACCCGATCAGAATCTGCTGGCAGGTAGACCAGGCGGGCCTTCGCCGGCGTTGCAGATACCCCCACCAAAGCATGTACAGCGAAAAAGGGAGCCAGATCAGCGCAATGGTCACCGGGTGGACGTGGGTAAAAATTCCAGGAATCAGATTTGAACAACCGGATGGGGACGTTGCTGTGATTGATCTCAATCTGTTCTTCCATCGCACGCACCTGTAATCTGGAGCTGCTGAGCAAGTCATGAATTTCTGATAATATCAATCGTAATTATCCACTATTATACAACAGCAAATAACCACGAAGAAACGAAGGATAAAATTGAAAATATGGTTCAAACTGATAAAGTGTGTATGACCTCACGTTCAGACTCTATCAACGATTTATCTTCGTGTCCTTTGTGGAATCTTCGCGCCTTTAGTGGGTATTTTCGCCACTCATGCCTTTAGCGAACCCGATCTCCCTCATCTTTATCCAGCTGGCGAGCCGTCATCGGCCTGGCCATCCTGGCGCGCCTGGCCAACCGTTTCGGGCTGTCTGCCATCCCCCTCTACCTGATCGCCGGGCTCGCTTTTGGCAACGGCGGATTCTCCCCCTCAACTTTAGCGAAGAGTTCATCCACGTTGGCGCCGAAATCGGCGTGATCCTCCTCCATTCATGCTTGGACTCGAACACACGGCGGAGGAACTTACCGCTAACCTGCGCACCGGGCTCCCCGCCGGCCTGCTGGACTTTGTCCTGAACTTTACCCCGGGGCTGATCGCCGGGTTCCTGCTCGGATGGGGACCGCCTCGCCCTCCTCCTGGGCGGCGTTACGTACATTTCTTCCTCCGGCATTATCGCCAGGGTCCTGTCCGAGCTCAAGCGGCTGGATAATCCCAACACCGCGCCTCTCGTGCTTGTCATCGAAGACCTGGCGATGGCGCTCTACCTGCCGCTCATCTCCGTCCTGCTGATCGGGCAAGGGGTCTGGGCAGGCCCTGGTGTTGATCCTGGTCGCGCTCTTACGGTTGCGGTTGTGCTTTTCGTCGCCCTGCGGTTTGGAAGGGGATCAGCAGCAGCTGTAAACCAGAACGACGAGGTCGTTTGGTTAAGCGTGTTTGGCTTTATCCTGCTGGTTGCGGGCATTTCCCAGCAGCTGCAGGTATCCGCCGCCGTCGGAGCCTTCCGGGTTGGCATCGCCATCTCCGGCCCCATTGTCGAACGGACCCACCGGATTCTCAGCCCGCTGCGCGACCTGTTCGCCGGTGTTTTTTTCGGTGTTCTTCGGCTTGCAGATCGACCTCAGCCTGCCTCCGTTCCTGGGAATAGTCCTGCTGGGCCTGGTCACCGCTCTCACCAAAGTGGCGACCGGGTGGTGGGCGGCCAGGAAGACGGGCGCCGGAACAGCGGACGGCTGGAGCCGGCGGCGGCGCCGGTTTCCCGCGGTGAGTTCTCCATTGTGATTGCCGGCCTGGGGGTCAGCGCTGGCCTGGACCCTCGCCTCGGAACCCTGTCTGCCGCTTACGGGCGCTGCCATTTCAGGTCCCCGCTGGCCAGGTTTATCGAGCCGCTCATCGGGCCGAACTGGGCGCCGTCCAGCGCGAGGACGGCATCGAATGACCGCGACGCCCTGCTCCCGGACGGCGGAACTGTCCTGGTTGCCCCCGACTTTGCCATCGATTTCGAGGTTTCCCAGGAAACCATCATATTCGCGCTGTTCGTCTAGGGACGACCTCTCGCCGAACCGGAGGCGCAGGACCACCCTCACCTGTAGCGGTCGCTCAAGCTGCCAGGGCTCGGCGTGAAGCCGACGCTGGATTTCAGCCGCGGCATTCACGGCAGCCGGGGCGGTCGAAGCCGCGCTCAATGACATCGCCGCCGGTTCGGAAGTATAATGACAGCATCCACCGCCGTCCGGATCACCTGAGCATGTCGCCCATTCAGGTTTTTGTCCTCCTGGTCCTCGCCCTGCCCCTCCTGCTGGCCGCTTTCAACCGGCTGCGGATTGATTTCGCCGCGCTCGGGATGGCGGTCCTGCTCGGGTTGGCCCAGTTCGCCGGGTTTGCCGTTCTCGGCCCGGCGAACTCCCCTGGCGATGCCTCCCGGGCCATCTCGGGGTTCGGGCAGCCCGTCGTCATCACCCTGCTGGGCCTCTTCATCCTGACCCGCGGGCTGGACCAGAGCGGCGCTACCCGCTGGATCGCCCGGCAGATCGTAAAAGCCGGTGGGAAGTCTGAAACGCGCCTGATTGCCCTGTTTGCCGGGACGACGGCCCTCCTTTCCCTGTTCATGAACAACCTGGCGGCCGGCGCGCTGCTGCTGCCCGGCGCCATCGAAGCTTCACGCCGGACCGGCATCCGGCCGAGCAAGCTGCTCATCCCGGTTGCCTACGGCAGCCTGCTGGGCGGGGCGGCTACCTACTTCACCACCGCCAATATCATCGTCAGCAACCTGCTCACCACTGCCAGCCCGCCCCAGGCGCCGCTCGGCATCCTGGATTTCACCCCCACCGGCGGGCTGATCGCGATCGCCGGGATCGCCTTCCTGGCCCTGTTCGGTCCGCGCCTGCTTCCCAACCGGACCCCGGCCACCGGCGTTTATCCAGACCGGCCCAGCGGCCGCGAGCTTGAAGACCTCTACCGGCTGGGCGAGCGGCTCTGGGAAGGCCGGGTGCAGCCAGGCTCGCCGCTGGCCGGCAAATCCCTCTCCCAGGCGGGCATCGGGGAAAAGCTCGGGGTTGCCGTCGCCGCCCTCCTGCGCGGGGACCAGGCCACCTTCTCGCCTTCCCCCGGCCAGGTCGTCCAGCCCGGGGATGCCCTCCTCCTGGTAGGGCGCGAGGAGCGGGTGTACCGGCTTGAAGAACAGGGGCTGCGCATCGGCCGCGGCGCCGAGGCGCCGATCAGCGCCCGCGGGGCCACGCTCATCGAAGTCCTGCTCGCGCCCCATTCGCGGGTCGAGGGCCAGTGCCTTAAAGAGATCCGCTTCCGCACGCGCTTCGGTTTTACTGCCGTCGCCCTGCGCCGGCACGAACGCAGCTACCGCACCGACGTTGCCGATCACCGGCTGACCATGGGCGATTTTCTCCTGGTGGTCGGCCCGCGCGCCCGCCTGCGAGACCTCCAGCGCGATCCTGATTTCATCGTCCTGGAGCCCGATCCGGCCGACCAGCCCGTCGACCGGCGCCAGGCAGCCCTGACTGCCGCCGTCATCCTGGCTGCGATCGCCGCCTCCCTGGCCGGGATCCCGGTTTATCTGGCGATGCTGGCCGGGGCGCTCATCCTGCTCGTCTCCGGCGTCATAGCCCCCGAAGAGGCTTACCGCTCCATCGAGTGGCCGGCCGTTTTCCTGATCGCCGGGATGTACGCCGTGAGCCTGGCCATGGTCCAGACCGGCCTGGCTGGCCTGCTCGGGAAGCAGATGCTCGACCTGGTCGCTCCGTTTGGGCCGCTGGGCCTGGCAGCCGGCGCGTACCTGCTCACCGCGCTGCTGACCCAGGTGATGGGCGGGCAGGTGGCAGCCCTGGTCACCGGTCCAATCGCCATCAGCGCGGCCATCAGCCTGGGGGCCAGCCCGCAGGCCATCGCGGTTGCGACTGCGATCGGCTGCTCGGCTTCGTTCCTGACGCCGCTGGCCCACCCGGTCAATATCCTGATGGTCGCCCCGGCCAATTACACCTTCGCGGACTTCTTCCGCGCCGGCTGGCTGCTGACCATCCTGAGCTTCGCGATGCTGCTGGTGGGGATGGTCTTGTTCTGGGGGTTGTAGAAAGGGAAACGAGAGTAGGGAATTGAGAGTTGAGAGCCGGCGGAGGAAATGGGACGCTGACGGTACGATGAAGCAAGCACGGGTATGGACGACGGACAAACACGGACGTACACGTATATATATTAAATCATCCGTGTTCATCCGTGCTAGTCCGTGTCCTATTTCCCTTCGTGGATTCAAATCCCGAGCTGCTCGGCCAGCCGGCGGACTTTTAGCTCCTCGACCCCCGCCATCGCCTGCAGCCAGTCCTCGTCCCCGGCCCACTCCCGCCGGAGCGCCCGCCGGACCAGCTCGACCAGCTCCTGTGGACGCTGCGCCAGGCGATCGCAGGCGCCGCCTGCGCCCTCCGTGGGGCGGGCTTCCAGCTTGCGCAGGGCAAAACCGACCGGATTTTCCACCCCTTTCCCGGCCGGGCTGGCGCAGTATATCAGCCAGGAGATGAACTGCCAGGCCTGGCAGCCGTCTTTGACCAGTTTTTGCACTTTTTTGGGATCTGCCCGGTTATGTTCGAGAAGCGAGGTGAGGCTGTCGAGCTCCGCCACCACCGGCTCACCCAATGGGATTGCCGCGGCCGGGGACGTACTGGTTGTTTTTGAAGTATTTGGATTCTGGGTACTGGTTTTAAGTATTTTAATGAGTCTCAAAAACGGAAATGAAGCCGGTTTCAGAGTCTCAAACGCGGATTTTAAGGCGTCCATGAGAGTCTCAAAAACGGAAATCTCCTGGCCTGAGAAGTCTCAAAAACGGATATTCGGAAGCCATGAGAGTCTCAAAAACGGAATTCCCATCCGCCGTTTCGTCCAGGTTGAGCCCCGCGAGCCAGGCTTCCAGCTGGGGCAAGATCCCCTTCCGGTCGCACGCGATCAGGACCTCGCGGGCGGCATCGTAGAGCGCGCGGTCGGCCGGGGCCAGCGGATCGTGGTCGTTGACCACCCGGAATTCGAGAGAAGCGCTTGAATCCGGGTTCGGGCGGACCCGAACCGCCTGGACGAACTCGCCCGCGTAGGCCTGCACCCGCTCGAGACGGGCCCGTTCGATCGCGGCGCCCCGCGAAAGCTCAACTTCCGGCCGGCGGGGGCGCCCCGAGTTCGCCGTCGGGGGAAGCCATCCCCGGGCGGTCTTTTCAGGCACCCCCATCCAGCGGGCGATCTCGGCAAATCCGCCCTCGACCCAGAACTGGTCCCGGTCCTCCCCCGACTGGCGGTTGTAAAAGCCCTGGCTGCGCATCAGCGTGACAAATGCGCCCGCCTCCGGGCCCAGGACGGGCAGCGCGTGCTGGAGGAAGTACCAGCTCACCTCCACCTTGCGGGGCGGCGCCGTCAGGCGGTGGTAGAGCTGACCGGTCAGCTCGTCGAACTCCTTGCGCGCGCTCGCCTCCAGCGCGGACTGTCTCCACGATCTGGCCGAGCACGGACTGGATGGTCAGCGTCCGGGGCGCGCCTCGCTGGAATTCCACCTCGCTGCCGGCGTCCGGTTCCGCCAGGATCTCGCGCGGGTCGGCGGCGACCGCCTGGCGCAGCGCCGCGACCGGGTCCGCCTGGATCGCGCGCTTCTGGAGGTAAGCCGCGAGCGCACCGGCGTCCACCGGCGTCAGCGGGATATCCGGCAGAATGCGGTAGCGGTTGGGCGGCTGCTTGCGCTTGCCGGTCGCCGGGTTGAGCTCCGCCGGGCCGTGACCGGCCCGCTCGATCCCCAGCCAGGCCAGCCTGGGATCGGCGATCTGCCGCCAGAAGGTAGCCCGGCTCATCCACGGCACCCAGGCGCGGATCTGCCCCTCGGTCGCGGTGAAGGAGGCGCTGCGCCGGTTCGGGCTGGTAGCCAAAAAGCGCGCCTGCCAGATGGCCACCGCCAGCCAGAAGAGGGTCGATCCGACCAGCGGCAGGAAGCGCAGCCAGTAGCGCGGGAAATAGACAGCCCGTTCGGGTTCGGTGATGGCGGTGGTCAGCAGGCGAGGCAGGTCCTCAAAGATCAGGACCTGCTCGGCCGGAATCCCTGCACTCCCGCGCTGCCGCGACATCTTCTCAGGCAGCGGGGCGCTCATCCTCGGAGTGTGCCGTCCGGTGTCGGACGGTGACGCGGACGGTGTCAGACCGGCGCTGTCCCTGCAGCAGGCGGCTGCCTGAGCCTGCCGTCCTCGTTCACAACAAACCGGACCGAGACGGGTTCGTCCAGGATCCCCATCAGAAGCCGGGATGCGAGGCTGGTCAGGCGCGACTCGAGCCAGTCGCGGTGATACTGGTTCTGCACGGACAGGGTAAATACTCCCTGCTCGTAGGAGACGAATTCCGCGCTGCGCACCCAGGTCTGGAAAGCGGCCTTCGGCATCTCCACCTGGAGCTGGTCGACGGCAGCCTGCCAGGCGCCCTGGGGGGTGATCCGCACCGCCGCCATCAGCCAAGACAGGAAAGCTGGTCTCCCTGGCAGTAGCGACTTCAGTCGCTCGCTGCGAGCATACCAATATTCTTGTGAATTCAGGAATGACGAATTCAATCTCATTCTCGTATCCCGAACTGAAGCGATTTATGTAGCTCAGCCCTAAGTCCCAGATGGTTTCTATGTGGGCGTCCGATGGAGCGGATCAAATGGACGGCCACACCCCAGATAAAACCTCTGGGGCTTAGGGCCTGAGCTACAGGATGAACAGAAAAGCTATGCGCATTAATTGTGAAGGGAAGGAAATGCCAGCACCGACTGCCCGGCCTGGATTGCTCCCAGCCAGCTCCCCGGTGCTCGTTCCGCTCGAATTGTCCCTTGAATCGCTCCCACCCTGCAGTACTCCTACCCCCACTGCTGGGCCGGGAAAGAGGCGCAAACCCATACTCCTTGACTTTCGCCCTTAAATCCTCTACAATAAGAGCGTCAGAAGGATCTTCGTTTGCGCACTCCCCCGCCGGCAGCCAACCTTGTGGGGAGTTACGCTTTAAAGTTCCAGAATATTCCTTACCGTCTCAACCCCTGCTCGTTCCTCCTGGACTCGATCCTCAAATTCGAATTATTGGATACATCAAATCGACTGAATAAAAGTCTCCAAATAATACTCGAATTAAAGGATCCAATAATACCCATCTTATTCCCCGCGGTCCTTGGACCGGCTCCGCTTCCGGGCGCTCTCGGCCCCGACCAGCAGATCGATCAATTCCGGCATGCTCGCCGGTTGACTCGCCGTCGGACAGGATGTCGAAGCGGTCCGCGCAGATCCGCGCCAGGATCCCGGCGGTTTCGCCGAGCGCCACCTTCCGGCCGAACAGCTCAGAAAAGATCGACTGCCAGCGGTTGATCGCCTCTTCCTCGCCGGAGGTCAGGTAAACCGAGCGCTTTTTCGCCGCCAGGACGCGCGGCGGCCGGCCCCGCGGCCGTTCGCTCGTGGTGCGGATGGGCTGGTCGGAGGTCTTCGCCTCGTACAGCTCCAGCCACGAGTAGGAGCGCTTGGAGCGTTTATTCTCTTCGGCTGGCATATTCGGGCTCTACGGCCTTGATCGCCGTCTCCGTGATCAGGGTCAGGTTGTTATCGAGGATATAGTCGGTGGCCAGCGAGCACAGCCGGACGATTTCGCGCGGCAGCCCGTTCGACAGCTCGTAGATGCGGGTCAGGGCGCTCTCGTCGAGCAGCGGCTCTTTACGGCCCGCCACCTGCAGCCGGAAGCTGATCATCTTGATCACCCCGGTCAGCGAGAGCGGCTCGAGCTTCGAGCGGACGTAGATGCGGGAGTTCAGCGCGGGGTACTTGCTGAACAGCTGCATGACCTCGTCCTGGCCAAAGACCAGCACCTGCACGGCTTTTTGATCGTAATCGAAGTTGTACAGGGCGTGCAGGGTGACCATCGCCGAGCGCGCCATCAGCTGGGCGTCGTCCAGCAGGAGGACGATGTTCTTTTTCTGCCGGTACGCGTCGACGATCCCATTCTGCAGCTCCTCGATCTGCGCCGTGTAGGAGTGCTTGAGGGCGATATTCAGCTTGGGCAGGGCCGAAGAGATCGAGCGCGCCGCGTCCATCTTCGAGGAGAAGTCGGCCAGCGGGATATAGGTTACAATTTGATCGTCGCTGCCGTAATAAAGATCGAAGATGCGGCGGGCCAGCGAGCTCTTGCCCACGCCCGGCGCCCCGGTGACGACCGCCAACCCCCTGCGGCTGTTGATGACCGACTGCATGCGGCGGTACGTGGTCAGGTGGTCCTCTGCCAGGTACAGGTAGCGCGGATCGGCGTTCAGCTTAAAGGGATCGTCGATCAACCCGAGGTCTTCCAGGCGAATGGTGCGGTATTCCGTCGTCAGGTTGCTCATAGTCGCTCCAATACACAGGTTTCCCACGCTATTATTGCATGAACCGGCGCATTAATCAATGCCCATTTGGAATAACCGGCAAGAATCCTGGTTAATACCACTGTTTCGTCCATTCTGGCGCAAAAAACCATCATCTCGAGCTAATTATACAGTTCTTCTGTAAAAAGCAGCAAAAATCCACTATAATAGCGTTTGAAGGACGCTATTCTGCAGGCATATCGCTTGATAATCGAGCAAAACCTTAGAATTCGACTTTCTCATCCGGTAATCTTCCCTCCATAAACCAGGTTGTCCGCACCATTCGAGGGGAACCATGCCCAAAACCAGGCCCGTCCAGCGCAACCCGTTCACCCGGACTGCCCGCTCCCACCCCAAATCCGGCCGAATCGGCGGAAGCAATACCCGCGGCGATTCAACCCCCTGGCACCCCATCCGGAAACAGTCGAGCTCCTGCCGCCCAGCCGGCTCGAGCCGGATCCCTACCAGCCCCGCCATCCCTTGCTCCCGCCCGAGATCCGGGCTCGCTTCTACGCCGGCGAGCTGGATGCCTACCAGGCGGCCCGGGAGTGGCTGGCCAATGCCGCGAAGGCGGCTGAAGGCCATGGGCGCGAAATCCGGGACCTGCTCGCGATGGGCGAAACCTTCGAGCGCGACGGGCAGGTCAACCCGATCACAGCCTATCCTCTGGGCGCATGACGAACCGGGCAGGTTCCGCATCGAAACAGGCGAGCGGCGATTCTGGGCGGCCGTCCTAAAAACGGCGGCGAACCAGCCGGCAGGTGGAGGTGTGTTTCCAGAACCCCTCCTCCGGGTGGTCATCGTCCCGGGGCCCAGCCGTGCCCGCCAGCTGCTGGAAAACCTGCACCTGGAAACCCCGACCGCCGTCGGGCAGGCGCGCGGGGTGGCCGGGCTGATCCTCGAGCGCGCCGGGAAGCTCCCGCCGCAGCCGGCCAGCGAAGATACGTACGCGTATTTCCGCCAGGCTTTGGAAATCCGCCTGACCGAGGAGCTGGTTGCTTATCTGGAGCCGATCGTCAAGGTCAAGCAGCGGCGGATCTACCAGCTGCTTGAAATCCTCCGGCTGCCGTCCGCGGCGCTCGAGCTCGCCGATCGCGCCAGGCTGCCCTACCTGACCCTGGCCGCCATCCTGAGCGGGTTCCCACCGGAGGACTGGCTCGACCAGGTAGCCGGGTCCGCCCGAGAAGGTATGGAAAACAGCTTCGGCCTGGAAGACGAAGGATCCATACCCCCACCGGCAGCGAATGGGCCGCACAAGCCGGTCGCGAAAACGCATATCGACCCCGGCCTGCTGGCGGCGCGCGGGATCAGGCGGTTTTACAACGCCGCCTACCGGTCCTGGCGCACCCAGGGCAACGCGCTGGACACGGTGGCGAACGAGATCTACGCCCAGGGGCACGCGGCGGACACGGTCCACATGCTCAAGGAGCTCACCGCGCTGCTGGATGCCCGCATTAAAGGAAATGAAAAGTAGATAATAGAATCGGATATAGCCAGAAAGCCAATATCCATTTGCAATTAATTGCAAATGGATTATTTTTGATACCCCATATCGAAAACGATCAGAGAGATTGATTGGACACGGATGAACACGGATTTCACGGACTCATAATTATGTTCGAACGTCCGGTAGTTGTTGAAGATCAAGGGAAGATTACCCAATTATGGATTTCCCGTCCTAGAATAACCTTGGAACCGTATCCGGAGGTAGACCGCACGCACACCAAGACTTGAAACCATTTCCAGCGATGCCTTCATCTTTCACAATTATTTTACGCGGTAAACCAAGTGGTAAACCCATGGGTAAACCTTAGTGTGTGTTTTCATAGTCAGTAGTAGTCACACCTGCCCTGGCGGGCGGTGCCAGGGTCGCGAGGCGGTGTTCTCCCCCGCCGTGGCGATCTATTGGACCGGTCTGAGATTGCCATCGCGGAGCGAAGCGCACGGCGAAGCCAGTCCCCGTGGGACGACCCGCGGAAGGACACGCGGGTCTCGCAACGACGACCCACAATGAGTTAGCAAACACAACCCAGTTTGCTGGTCTGATTAAGCGGGGTCAAGCTAGACATTAACTTTTCGGATTGGGGGAAAAAGCGCCAGGATTGAGGCGATTTACGCGTTCGATATCTTGGAACTCTGCCGAGTTCAAACCGGGGCTTGCAGGCTCTCCTGAGCCCTGCAGGTAAACCCACTGGTAAACCCAGATGAAAACCATTTGTAAACCGCTGGTAAACCCGGTGGTTTACAAATGGGATTACCAATTTTCGCCTGTCCTGCAACGCCTCGACTTGCCGCCCTACCCGGGCAATCGGATCCTCCCGCCTTCTACCTGCGCCGGCCGCGCTGCGGCTGGACCGGCACGTCCGGGCCGCCTTTCTCCTCCTGGAACAGCGTCCGCTTGGAAGTCTCCACCGGGTACAGCGTTACCGCCAGGGCGCCGTGCTGGTACTGCTCGTTCCCGTATTCGATCAGCTTGCGCGCCACCTCGCCAACCGGCACGCCCAGCTGGTCGGCCAGTGCCGAGACCCGGTCGCGCAGGGACTGGGGCAGCCCGCGGAAAGCCACCGGGTTAGGCCGCTGGACTTCCTTTCCTTTTTTGGGCTTGGGCCGGCGCAGCTTGCCCGCTTCTTCCCAAGAACCGGGGTACAGGCTGTACCCCATATTGATAAAGGAGCTGACCATGCGCAGCCGGCCCTCCTGGTGCGCCTGGAGCCCTTGCTCGAAGTAGAACCGGGCGAGAACCCCCATGCTGACGCCCAATTCCCGCTCGGCGATCCGCTTCAGCTCGGCGATGACCTCCGGCGGGATGCCGCGGTACGAGACTACCGGGTCGCGCTTGCGGGTGTCCTTGGGTTTTTTCCGCGGCAGGGCCTTCGGGATGCTGCGCCAGATGAGCGCCGTTTCGCCCGATGGTCTTTCCGCCGGATCGAATCGGCGGGAGAGCTGGCCGGCTCGACCGGTGCGGATATTTTCTCAGGCGCGGGGATTTCTTTAAAAGCCGGTACGGGACTATCCGTGGCAGGCTGCGGGGCCAGGGGAGCCAGGATCTCGGTTTTTTTCAGGCCTTCCAGGGCGTTTCGAAGCGGACGCATGGGCGCCTCCCGGGTCAGTTGGCGTTCAGCACGTACTCGGTCAGGGCCCGGTATTCCTGGGCTGCCCGCGAGTTCGGGGTCTTTCTCGAAGATCGTCACCCCTTCGGCGGTGCACTGCAGGATGAGCTGGGCGCGGTGGATGGGCGGCAGGACCTGCTCGCCAAACACGTCTTTGATCTGCTTCAGGTACTCCCGGCTGATGATGGCAGTCTCTTCAAACATGGTGGGCAGGAGCCCGAGCACCTTGCCCTTCCAGTCCTTCTCATCGCACAGCACCTGGATCCCCTGGAAGAGCTTGACCACCCCGGTGATCGAGGCGTGCTCGGTCGCGGTGGGGACGAGCAGGAAGTCAGCCGCCCAGATGGCGCGCTCCTGGATGCCCCCGACGGAGGGCGAGGTGTCGATCAGGATGTAATCCGGCTTGTGGATCATCAACGCATCGAGCGCATTGCGGACAAAGTCGATCCGCTCGCCGTTGATCTCGTTCTGAGCCCGGGCGGTCTTCATGCTGCCCGGCAGGATCCACAGGTTCTTGCGCCCGCTTTCGACGACGTGGCTGTTGATAAAGGCGACGGCCTGCCGGGTGGCCGGCTCGTTCATCAGCAGGCTGTAGGCGCCGTCGTTGCCCTCGACGTTCAGGAACTCGGCGACGTGCCCTTGCGGGTCGAAATCGACCACCAGGACCGCCTTGCCCTTCTGTGCCAGGCCGTGAGCGAGGTTGATCACGGTCGTGGTCTTGCCGATGCCGCCCTTCTGGTTGGCGATGGTGATGATTTTGGTGGTCATGGTCTCCCCGCGGATGATCAGGTAGGGGTGTTCGTAAACCCCGTGGTAAACCCATGTGTAAACCTTGGATGGGGGAATTATACCTGAAATCGCCTACAAAAAACCGGAAAAACAAACCGCTAAGGACGCGAAGGCGCGAAGGGAATTATCAAACGATAATACGTCATTTTGATAACCATCTGATTTGACGTGCAAATCTATCCGCTGGTCACATTTTTGCTATTTTCCTTGGAGATGGCTTAGCGTCCTTAGCGGATTGCCTTTCCTTTTCCGTGGTATGTCCGTGCTCGTCCGCGTCCGAACCTATCTTCTCCGCCAGAACCTGTCCAGCAGGGACAGCCCGAGCCCGGCGCGCCGGCCGCGCGAGAAGTATCTCAGCTTGCCCAGGCGCGTCTCTACCTCCGCCAGCCTGTCCCAGCGCACGTCCTCCGTCCGGCAGAGGCAGATGTCCTGGCCGGGAACGGCGTGCTCCAGGTTGGCCTCCAGCGGGCGCATGACCCGGCCAAAGGACAGCACCGGGTTCCGGCACCTGCGCGCCGTCAGGATATAAGGCGTTGGGATGTTCTCCGGCGCGCGGGTTGCGTACAGGTCGACCGTGAAGTCATAACCGCGCAGGGACGGGGCCAGCCGGCGGGCGCGCTCGGGGAGCAGCTCGAAGAACGAGTCGTAGACCGCATCCGATCGCTCGAGCGGCTGGAAGCAGAAGGCCTGCTTCGCGCGCTGCAGCGGCGCCTGGAAGAAATCGGTCGAGCGGGGAAAATGAGTCCCGGCGTCGCCAAAACCGGTTGCCAGCGAGACGCGCGGGAAGACAAAGTACTTCCCGGAAGCGACCAGGTAGCGGGCCAGCCAGGGGAACCACTCGTCGGCGCGGAAGCGCGCCCAGGCTGCGTGCAGCCGGCGCGGGTCCGGCTGGTGGGGGCGGGCGGTTTTGCGCCACTCCTGGAACCCGGACCACTGCCCGGCGGTGAAGGCCAGTCCCTGGGTATAAGGGACCTGCAGGAAGAAGGCGTCGGTTTCATCCGAGAGGGGCTCGAACGGTTCTTGCGTATAGCCGTTGAACCACAGGGCGTACAGGCACAGCCCGCCGATCGCCGGATCGGAAACATAATAGGCCAGCGCCTGCCGGGCGTAGGCATAATAGACCGGCGATACCACCAGGTCGTCTTCCAGGAAGACGATCGCGCCGTATTCCTGGCTCAGGCTGCCGCAGAAGGTAAAGTGCCCGACCGGTCCCAGCCGGCGGGTGTGGCGCAGGACCTGCTTGGGACCGTGCTCCCAGCGGAAGCTTTCTGCCAGCGCTGCCACCTCGGGATGCTGGTCAGAGTCGTCCAGCGAGAGCACCAGCCGGACCGGGACGCCTTTGGGGTAGGCTGCCTCCCGCAAGGACCCCAGCAGGCGGGCGAGCGCCTGGGGACGGTTGTACGCGCTGACCACGACCGCCGGGTTCACCGCAACGCCTCCTCACCGTTCTGTTCTGCCAGCATCCGGAGGGCGGCGTCGAGCAGGCGTTCCAGGCTGCGCATGACCGGCTGCATGTCCTCCGCCGGCTGCCAACCGCCCGCCGTGATCCGGTCGGCGATGACCAGCGCGGCGGCGACCTCCACGTTCAGCGCAGCGCCCGCCGCGAAGACGGCCGCGGTTTCCATGTCCACCGCGTGCACGCCCTCCTTCCGGCAGGCCTCGACCTGCCCGGGCAGCTCGCGGTAGGGGGCATCGGTCGTCCAGGTGGGCGCGCAGGCCGGCGAGAGACCGGTCGCGTCCAGCGCGTTCCGCAGGCGGGCGGTCAGCCCGGCATGCGGATCGGCCCACCGGCCGGGTGGCAGGTAATGCGCTGATGTGCCCTCGTCGCGCAGCGCCCGGGCGCATACCAGCCAGTCGCCCGGGCGGGACTCAGCCTGCAGGCCGCCGGCCAGGCCGGTCGATAGGAACCGGCGCACGCCAAAGGCGGCCAGCTCTTCCAGCTGCAGGACCGCCGCCGGGGCGCCCACCCCGAAATTCCCCGAGACGCCAACCCGCCCGCCGCCGGCCTTCAGGATATACAGCTCGCCGAAAAATCCCTCCACCCGCCGGGCAGCATACCGGGAACGGGCATAGCGGAGCAGCCCTGGCTGGTAGCACAGGACCACCGCCTCCGGCGGTTGGACCTCCGGCGGGCCGGCTCGCCGCCAGCGGTAGCGCAGCAGGTCCGCCGCCGAAAACACCGGCGCGTCCTGTGCGTCTGGGGCCGATTTCGACATCATTTCTGCTTCCATAGATAATTCCTGGAGCAAAGCGTTTGTCGTG